>JAIXOQ010000031.1 GCA_027486675.1 Pseudomonadota bacterium | reverse complement strand
GGTCCTTTCGCCCGGATGGTCCGGGTCATATTGGGTTCAAAACCTGATTATGAGGTAACGAGCCGTTTCCTCACTATTAACGCACCACAGCTCGGTCGAATTCATTACGAGGTAATTCGCCAGCCCATGTCCCAAGAATGATATGTTGACTTTTTTACTTTTTAAAACTAAGATCCCCTCATGAAAACCGCTCTTACTTTTTTGGCCGCTTCTGTGCTCTCTATAACGAGCGCATCTGCAGGAGAAAACAATCCAATAGATAAATTTTATGTGACTTGCTACCACCACGTTGTTGAGGACCTCTCTAAAGGCGAGATGTGGGTGACCCCGGATTCCGAGGTGCTATTCGACACTTGCATCGGTCGGCATGAAAGTCAGGTCAAAAGGCTAAGTCTGGGACAGGACCCGAACTTCAGCGTTTTTACATCGATCAAAGCTGCAAGTTGGATACGTGGTTTGCCTGCAATTATAAGAATTACGTCGTCCTCAGAAGGTAACAAGACAGGAAAAAAGACTGAGTTATCCAAGGATCAAGGTAGGCCGAACGCTAAAACCTCAGTCGGTCTTCTTGAGTGCCTTGCTGCACACCTTCAATTTCAAAGTTCGCCTGCATCTGTGGATTCACTCTCGCAAGAATCCACTACTCCTCCTAGCTCAGGAATAAGGCATGTAGTCCGCAGCGAATGTCAGACCTCTGGTGCCATCACTACTATCGAAACACAGCCGGACTATTCGGCACTGCCCAATGCTAGCGACCACTAACGACCGATTTGTCCGAGTTGCCGTGTAAAAGCCTCTAGAGGCACACCCCTACTCTTTCATCCCTTTGCGAATGACCAGATCATCCGTGATCCCTAGGAATTCAAACTCCACTCGCCGATTTTTACTGTGAGCAGCCGCAGCCTTTCTTCGATCGAGCAGCTTCTTTGAACCATAGCCAATAGCTTGCACGCGCTTACCTGAAACACCGCCTGCAACAATCAAAGCTCGAACGCGGTCCGCGCGTGCACGTGAAAGCTTCAGATTCTTTTTAGGGTTGCCCGTTGCATCGGTGTGACCCGATATCACCAAACGATCCCATTTGTTAGGGTTGGACGATAAAAAACGACCAATATTGGTGAGCTTGGTTTCCTGAGCCTTTGGGAGTCGCGTGCTATTTGAAGCAAAGGAGACCCTGGAAACATCAAGTGTCACGACAAGTTTTTTTGGCGGCGGAGCTGCTCGCTCGGGAGGGACATGCACAACCGAAGAGAGTTCAGAGGGATCCACTGTCTCAGGACTATCTATGAAAACAGGATCTGCAGTCGTCACTTTGGGAATCGCTTTAAGATCCTGTTCGGTGAGTGATTGCTCACGGGATGGTGTTTTTTCCACCCAAACCTTGCGTGTGTAGGTTTCTGAAGCAAAAGGAAAACCAATTTGAAAGAGCGCCTGTGCGATCAATACGGTCTTGCTCGACGCATTGATATCAATCAGTCCGCGCCCCCCAAAACGTAATCGCCAACCCTCTTCGGTCTCCCACTCTTTGTTGGCTTGAAAACCACCAAAGATTCCATTGTTCCCAGCATTAGAACGGATATCGGGATTTAATCCGTTGTCGGTCGCCAACCAAACATTTACCACTGGCCCGAGCTGCCAATCCGTTTTCGTTCTATATCGAGCAGAGAGTTCTAAGAATGTGGTGCGTGCCGTGCTTTTAGATTTCGACTGATCCGGATTGGTTCCTGATGCCGTCATGAACTGCCAGCCAAAACCTCCGTCGTAAATCCATGCCTGCGTGTATCGCGAAAGAAGAACCTTTGCGCCAGTCGCAACCCCCAGCCGAGACCCTTCGGTCAATTCATTCACGGGCGAATAGCGGATCAATCCGAAATCAGCGCCTAAAAAGATACGCCACCGATGCTCGTCTTTGAGCTCTTCAACAAAGGTTCTCGTTTGAAGCGTGGGAGTACGAGTCTTGAGAGGCAGAGCTGTTTCTGCGCCCGATACGCTGCTCAGTAAAGCAATCCAAGTCAGAATCATCACAGGCCCTCTTGCTTCCCGATACGGACTAAGGCTTCTCTCCAGGGATCTCCGCGATCTTTTCTTGAGATCTCCACTGGCAGTCTTCTGCGCAGAAAGTCTTCTGGTTTTAAAACCATCAGTTTACGCACGGAGTATCGGTACTGAGCTTCAAAACAAGGAAAGCCCTCAGGATCAGAAATCTTCATGTCGCGGCCACATTCTTCGCGGTGAATCTTAAAGACTTCGAGTGCTGCTGCACCATAACGCTCAAAAAGTTCATCTGGAATCTTCCATCCGCGCTGCTGCGCTTCTGCGCGTGCATGAAGCACTACATCCGGAGAAGCTTCAGGGCAGATGGCAACCCGGGTATCAGAGGCTTTTGTCGCGGCAATCACATCATCTTTTAAAGCCTCATCCACAATTTCTTCAGCCATGGTTCTAAAGGTTGTGTATTTTCCACCAGCCACCATGACCGCACGCCCTGCGACTTCTTCAATAGTGTGTTCGCGGGAAACTTTTTGAAGCGCAACGCCTTCGCTACCATGTCGCGAAGGATTCATGAGCGGACGTACACCCATCGTCGTGCCTACGATGTCATCCTTTGTGAGTTTTAGGTCCGGAAAGTAACGATCGAGCATATCCATGAGATAAAGCGTATCCTGCTGATGGGATTCTTGATCCCGATCGACATCTTCTGCCTTACCGCGCAACGGACCATCGGTAGTTCCAACCATCGTGACGCCCGCACCAAAGTCTTTGCGCGGGATAGCAAATGAGATGCGCCCATCTTTTGGATGCTCCATCACCACTGCACCCGGCAGTGGAAGTCGTTTCCAGTCAAACACAAGGTGCAAGCCCCGTGAGGGTGCAATCCAATTCCGCCAACGCTGGCCTTCAATCTGTTGTCCAATCACGTCGGACCAAGCGCCTGTGCAAACAATTAACTTCTTAAAGCGTACATGGAACGTTTCGTTGAGAACCCGATCCCGAACTTGATACTCCTGAATGCGACTTAGGTCTCCGACCGGTGCAATCGCTTCGACTTGACTCGCTAACGCAGCCCCTGCTTCCGCAGCATGACGCGCAACTTCAACGACCAGAGCGTCATCCCACATGCTGGCATCAAAGTACTGAAACGTTGCAGTGAGGTCCGCACCCTTTAGCATCGGGAGTTCTTTTTTGGTCTGAGCTGCAGAAAGTCGGCGGTGGGTTTTAGGTGTGCGGAACAATGCAAGAAGGTCATACAACCACATTCCTGCCGAAATCAGTGCCGCTGCATGGGCCCCACCTTTGTAGATCGGCATATAGAAGGGCAATGGTCGAACTAAGTTGGGACAAGAATCCAAGAGAAAGCTGCGCTCGCTCAAGGCTTCAAACACCAGTTTAAATTCGCGATTTTCTAAATACCGCAGTCCGCCGTGGATGAGCTTTGAACTTCTAGATGAAGTACCTTCGGCAAAATCATTTTTTTCAATGAGCGCAACCTTAAGCCCGCGAGTGCTTGCATCCCAAGCAGTGCCGACACCTGTGATTCCGCCTCCAATCACCAGGAGGTCAAAGACCTCAGATTTCATCCTCCGTATAGATTCTTTGCGCGTCTGGAATGAAAAATCAGGCCTGTGGTCGAACAATCGAAATCCCCACTTCTTGTAGTTGTTCCCGCGTCACAGCAGACGGAGAACCAGACATGTGACATGTCCCTTTTTGAGTTTTTGGAAATGCCATGACATCGCGGATCGCGCTGACTCCGCAGAGGATCGCAGTGAGACGATCTAAGCCGAAGGCCATACCTCCATGCGGAGGGGTCCCATAAGAGAGCGCATCGAGGAAGAAGCCAAATTTATCTCTCGCTTCTTCTGCAGTGAGGGAGAGTGCTTTAAACATCGCCGCCTGAACTTCAGGCTTAAAGATTCGAAGACTTCCGCCCGCTACTTCAACACCATTGAGAACTAAATCATATGCAGACGCTTCGATCGCATCTAAGTTCCTTGCTGCGATAAAGTCTGCTTCAAATTCTGGCTTGGGTGCAGTGAATGGATGGTGAGCTGCAAAATAGCGTTTTTCCTTTTCGTCGTACTCAAAGAGTGGAAAATTCATCACCCACAAAAATGCATAATTATGGTCTTCAGGTTTTGGAATGAATCCTAGTTTCTGCCCAACCTCTAAGCGCAAAGCTCCCAAACTATCAAAAACCACTTTATTCGATGGATCGGCAACGATCATTACCAAGGATCCGGGCTTAAGCTCAAGTTTCTTCGCAAGCGCTGCTTTCTCTTCATCGGAAAAAAACTTTGCTGCTGGAGACTGCAATTCACCACCGGGTTGCACTTTAATCCACAGCAGGCCTTTAGCGCCGTACTGAGCAACAAACTTGGTCAAATCGTCTAAGTCCTTCCGCGAAAAGCTTTCCGCCTTTTCATGGGCGACAACCGCACGAATCGAACCCTTCAGGCCTCGAGAGTTCGTGGTCAGCGCACCTTGAAAAACTTGAAATGTGCTTTTTTCAAAAATCTGCGTCAGATCCTGAAGCTCTAAGCCAAAACGCACGTCTGGCTTATCACTCCCGAATCGATCCATCGCCTCGCGGTAAGGCATGCGAGGAAAAGGGGTCTTCACGTCCACGCCAAGAACCTCTTTCCAAAGCCGCGAAACCATCCCCTCCATAATCGGGAACAAAACTTCTTCATCGATGAACGAAGCCTCAATATCAATCTGAGAAAATTCTGGCTGCCGGTCGGATCTGAGATCCTCATCCCGAAAACATCGAGCGACCTGGAAATAGCGATCCATTCCGGCGATCATTAAAAGCTGCTTTAAAGTCTGCGGGGACTGAGGGAGCGCGTAGAATTCGCCCCGATTGAGCCTGGAAGGAACGATAAAATCTCTCGCCCCCTCTGGCGTACTCTTATAGAGGATCGGCGTCTCCACCTCGATAAAATCATTCTTAGATAAGTGATCTCGCGCAATTTGCAGGACCCTGTGGCGTACCAAAAGATTCTTTTGTAACGCAGGTCTACGAAGATCAAGGTAGCGGTACTGCAGACGCACTGACTCTGCTACGTCAACATCATCCTCAATCGGGAAAGGCGGAGTCTTCGCCTCAGACAAAATCTGAAGATCTAAACCCACGATCTCAATTTCTCCCGTTGGCAACTTGGTATTGGTCATGCCTTCGGGACGCGGACGCACCTTGCCCTGTACTGCGATCACAAATTCCGACCGAAGTCGTCCAGCCTTCTCAAAGACTTCCTGTTGCGTGGTGTAAGTCGGATCAAAGACGAGCTGCGTCACGCCGTAGCGGTCGCGCAAGTCCAGGAAAATCACTCCACCGTGGTCGCGGCGCTTGGCGATCCATCCACAGAGAGTCACGATGTCGCCGGTGTTGCCTGACTTCAGCTGCCCACAGGTGTGCGAGCGCTTCGCATACGAGAATGTCATTCGTTTTACTCTATAGGAGGGGTATTACCGCGGCAATGGGTTTGACCCCCACAACCCGCACACCTTAACGTAGGATGAAGACTCGAAAAATCCATGCAAAATCTCAGGCACTTTGACTACTTAAAAAGCATCAACGCAGACTACATCGAGCAGCTCCTTGAGCAGTACTTGAAGGACCCCGCAAGCGTCGATGATTCCTGGCGTTATCTGTTTGATGGGCTCTCCCTTGGGGCGAACTCGCAAACGTTAAACGTGGGCACCTTCGATGCTGAAAGCCTCGACATCGAGTGGAAAGCCCTCAAGTTGATTGCGGCCTACCGCATGGAGGGCCACTTTGAGGCCAATGTGAATCCGATCTATCCAAAAAGTCCGGAGTCACTTTCTAAACGTCTTGGAATACCAGCACAGGACCTTGCGAAGAAGGCATCTGTGATTGTCCACGAAGGATTCGGAGACTTGACCTTAGGCGAACTCGAATCCCTGCTCCAAAAAACTTATTGCGGCACGGCGAGTATCGAACTTGGGACGATTCTAATTGCTGAAGAGCGGGAATGGATTAGAAAACGTTTTGAACCCTTGAAGGGAAATTTTGCGCCGACTCAGGCAGATCGGCTTTTCCTCTTAAAACGACTGACAGAGAGTGAGGGTTTCGAAAAATTCCTGCACACCCGCTATGTCGCTCAGAAACGATTTTCAATCGAAGGTGGCGAGTCATTGGTTCCGGCACTCGATCAAGCGATTGAAACTGCGACCCAGCTTGGGGCCGAAGAAGTCGTGATTGGGATGGCTCACCGGGGCCGTTTAAATGTCATGGTGAACGTTTTTGGAAAGCCCTACGACCACGTATTCACCGAGTTCGACGACAACTACCCTGCGCACACAAAACACGGCGAAGGGGATGTGAAGTATCATAAGGGGCATTCCCGGGATTTTGAAACGCGCCAAGGGAAAAAGGTCCACTTGAGTCTTGGATTTAATCCAAGTCACCTTGAGTTTATCGGACCCGTCGTGATCGGTATGGCGCGGGCAAAACAATTCCAGCGCAGAGATCAAAGCGGCAGCCGGGTGCTCCCTATTTTGATTCACGGGGATGCAGCATTCGCAGGACAAGGCGTCGTCTACGAAACGCTCAATGCGTCTCAGGTGTCAGGCTATAAAGTGGGCGGGACTCTTCACATCGTTTCCAACAACCAGGTCGGATTCACAACAGATCCAAAAGACGCGCGATCCACGCCTTACTGCACGGATTTGGCAAAGATGCTGGATGCGCCGATTTTTCACGTGAATGGTGACGATCCAGAGGCCGTTTGGGCAGTTCTTAAGATCGCAACTGAGTTTAGATATCAGTTTAAGAAAGACGTTTTCATCGATCTCATCTGTTACCGAAAATTTGGTCATAACGAAGGAGACGAACCGAGCTTCACGCAACCGGGTCTCTATAAAGTCATTTCGGGGCATCAGACTCCGCGAGCGGTCTATGCCTCAAAACTGGTCGCCGCAAAGATTGTTCCCGAGGCAGAGCCCGAGCAACTCATGCAAGCTGCGATCGATCCCATGCAAAAGGCTTTAGACCTTGTGCGGGCAACAAAACCAGAACCAAAATTCAGCGAGTACCAAGGGCCGGTTTGGTCCAAGCTTCATAGCGCTGAGGAATCTGAACTTTTTGTCCCTGCCCCTACCGCTGTGGATGGAAAGACCCTGTTGCAATGCGCCACTGCGATGAGCACTTTACCCAAGGGCTTTTCGCTCCATCCAAAGCTGGTGCGCCTGGTTGAAGCAAGAAAACAGACCGTTGAGACGGGAAAGCAAATCGACTGGGGAAATGCAGAACTCCTCGCCTACGCAAGTCTTCTGCTTGAAGGCATCGCAGTACGAATGACCGGCCAGGACGTCTGCCGTGGCACGTTCACTCACCGACATGCAGTGCTTTTCGATAGCGAAACCGGCAATCCCCACACGCCGATGAATCAAATCGCTGAAAAGCAGGCCAAACTTCAGATCTTTAACTCGCACCTTTCAGAAACAGCGGCTCTAGGGATTGAGTTCGGATTTTCTATTACGGAACCGAATGCCTTGGTGATCTGGGAAGCCCAATTTGGGGATTTCGCTAACGGCGCTCAAGTGATTATCGATCAATTTTTTGCGACCTCGGAAAGCAAATGGCACCGCGCAAGTGGGCTCACACTCTTACTCCCGCACGGTTACGAAGGGCAGGGACCTGAACACTCGTCCGCCAGGTTAGAGCGGTTCCTTCAGTTAGCAGGTCGGCTCAATATCCAGGTCGGTTCTGTAACCACACCGGCACAGCTATTCCATATCCTGCGCAGACAGGTGAAACGTCCGTTCCGCAAACCTTTGGTGCTGATGTCTCCGAAAAGCCTTCTGCGTCACCCCAAGGTCATTTCGGATCTACCAGAGTTTACCGGCGGCCACTTCCAGGAAGTACTCGATGATCCCCGCTTCGCGGACGCGAAAGAGGCTCCCGGCGTCAAAAAGGTCCTCCTCTGCTCTGGAAAAGTATTTTTTGAGCTGATGGAAGAATCCGATCGTCGGGGCACAAAGGACGTGGCGATCCTGAGACTGGAGCAGTTCTATCCTTGGCCTGAAAAACTCTTGGCGGCCACCTTAGAGAAATATCCAAATGCCACAAAGCTCGTATTTACCCAGGAAGAACCTCGGAATATGGGCGCCTGGATGTACTTCAGCGGAATGTGGACTGGAGCGCTCGGATCATCATTGGGCGCCCGCTTCCCGAAGCTGTCTTTAAGCTATGTGGGTCGCGATATTTGCGCCTCACCCGCGGTCGGATCAAAAAAGCTTCACGACCTAGAACAAAAGGCAATTCTGGAACGGGCATTTCAAGAGTAACCTCTTAGGATATGAAGCACGACATCCTGGTTCCCCAGATCGGCGAATCGATCACCGAGGCTGGAATTCTCAAGTGGGCAAAGAAAAACGGCGAGTACGTAAAGAGCGGTGACCTCTTAGTTGAGTTCGAATCCGACAAAGCCTCAGTCGAATATTACGCTGAAGCAAGTGGTGTGCTGACGATACAAAAGAACGTCGGCGACCGCGTGCTCATTAAATCAAGCATCGGTTATTTGGATTCAGATGCGACTGCGACAACCACGGCATCTGCTCCTGCGGCAGGCGCAACACCGCCTCCCCCACCGAGTGCTGCAAGGATGAATGCCGGCGCGACTGCAGATGTTTCGCTCAGCCCTGCTGTCAGAAAGATTGTGGAAGAAAATAATGTGAACCCGAGCGCTGTTCAAGGGACAGGCAAGGACGACCGCATCACCAAAGGGGATGTGATCGCACATCTTGAAAAGGGACCCGCGGCTGCGGCGCCTTCGACACAGAAAGCGGCACCCCAACCGAGCGCTGCACCTACGATGCCACAGACCCCGGACCGCCCAGGCGATCGTCGCGTTCCGATGCCAATGATTCGGCAAAAGATTGCGGAACGTTTGGTTTACGCCCAGCACACGGCTGCCATTCTGACGACTTTTAATGAAGTCGACATGAAACCCGTGATGGATGTGCGTGCGAAGTACAAAGAAGCGTTTCAAAAGAAGTACGGCAATAGCTTAAGCTTCATGTCGTTTTTTGCCCGTGCTTCATCGATTGCGCTCAAGCAACTGCCTGCGGTGAATGCGTCTGTGGATGGGAAAGAAATCGTTTATCACGATTACCATGATGTCGGGATCGCAGTCGGGACCGATCGCGGTTTAGTCGTCCCTGTTGTGCGCGGGGTTGAAAAGCTGACGTTTGCACAGATTGAAGCAAAAATTGGGGAACTCGCCAAAAAGGCCCGAGATGGAAAGCTCTCGATCGCCGACATGTCTGGCGGGACGTTTACGATTTCAAACGGAGGTACCTACGGGTCACTCCTCTCCACACCTATCCTAAATCCGCCGCAAAGCGGAATTTTAGGCATGCATAAAATCATGGACCGTGCGGTTGTGATGAATGGAAAGATTGAGGCCCGGCCCATGATGTTCCTCGCTCTTTCGTACGATCACAGAATCATCGACGGCAAAGAGGCAGTCACTTTCTTAGTGACCTTAAAGGACGTGCTCGAGAACCCTGAAAAACTAGATATGGAGTTTATCCGTGAGCTCTAAAGATTTTGATTTAGTCGTCATCGGTGGCGGGCCCGGAGGTTACATTGCTGCAATTCGTGCAGCCCAGCTCGGGATGAAGACTGCATGCGTGGAAAAACGGAAAACCCTTGGGGGCACCTGCCTCAACGTGGGGTGTATTCCATCTAAGGCACTTCTTGATTCCAGTGAGCACTACGATTTTACCCAGAAAAAGCTCTCGAAGCACGGCATTGATGTGACCGGTGTCACCCTCAACGTGCAGAAGATGATCGATAGAAAAAATGATGTGGTCCGACAGCTGACCACTGGGATCGCGGGCTTATTTAAGAAAAATAAGATCGAGTCCGTGCCTGGCTTGGGTTCTTTCGTCGGTATAGATGGGGATTGGAAGATCATCGAAGCAAAAGATGCTTCAGGCACACAAACCCTACGGGCAAAAAATGTAATTATCGCTACAGGGAGCGAACCTGCCGAAGTTCCGACACTTAAGTTCGATGGAAAATCGATCTTAAGTTCAACCGAGGCCTTAGATTTAACCGCAGTTCCCGAACATCTGATTGTCGTTGGTGCGGGCGTCATCGGCCTAGAGCTTGGCTCCGTATGGAGCAGGCTGGGATCGAAAGTCACAGTCATTGAATTTTCTGATGTGTTCTTAGCCGCTGTGGACCAACAACTGGCGAAAGAATTTCAAAAGATCATTACAAAACAGGGCTTAGACATCAAACTTGCGCACCAATGTTTAGGTGCAAAGACCGAGGGCTCAAAGGTCCGCGTGGAAGTGGAAAATAGAGCGACAAAAGAAAAAATGTCTATTCTGGGAGACAAGGTTCTTGTTGCCACGGGCCGCCGCCCGAATACCGATGGCCTAGCTCTCGATAAAATTGGGCTGAAGACCGATGAAAAAGGGCGCATCGCCATCGACGATCATTTCCGAACGGGAGTAGCGGGAATTTATGCTGTCGGGGATGTCGTCCGCGGGCCCATGCTCGCACATAAAGCTGAAGAAGAAGGCATCGCCGCTGTGGAAATCATCGCTGGTCAGGCAGGCCATGTGAATTACCACGCAATCCCATGGGTGATCTACACCTGGCCGGAGCTGGCTTGGGTGGGCTACACAGAAGAAGAGATCAAAGCCAAAGGGATCGCCTATAAATCGGGAACTTTTCCTTTCTTAGCCAACGGCCGTGCAAAAGCCATGGATGAACAGGATGGCATGGTGAAAGTGCTCGCCGACGCAAAGACAGACAAAGTTCTGGGCGTTCATATCTTAAGCGCAAGGGCCAGCGACCTCATCGCCGAAGCCGTAGCGACCATTGAATATGGCGGAAGCGCAGAAGACATAGCCCGCAGTTCCCACGCGCATCCAACACTCTCTGAAGCCTTAAAAGAGGCCGCTCTTGGGGTGGATGGACGGCGCCTCAGTTTATGAGCTAACCTCATCTCCATGAAGAACTATCTTCGTTTTGGATCGCTCGCACTCTTAGTGTTTCTCCAAATGGCTGAAGCACGTGATGCGAAAACGGTCTTGGCCAGTAAGAAGCTGATTGCCTCCACTGAAGGGGCCTTTCCCCCATTCAATTATTCAAAAGAAGGAAAGCTCACAGGGTTCGAAATCGAGCTCACCGAGCTATTAGCAAAAAAGATGGGTCTCGCGCTGGAATGGAAGACAATGAGCTTTGACTCCTTGCTGATCGCAGTCAGTCAAGACAAGGCAGATCTTGCGATCGCATCCCACGGGATTACCCCAGAGCGTGAAAAAGCGGTGACTTTTTCTGATCCGCACTTCTGCACCGGTGCAGTGATCGTCTCACTGCCAGGCGGACCGAAGGTGCGTGGGGATCTTGCAGGCAAGAAGGTCGGCGTACAAATCGGCACAACCTTTCTGACCAGCCTTCGCACGATCCCTGGAATTGCAGAAGTGAAGTCTTTCCCCAAAGATACCGATGCTTTGATGGCCCTAAAGAGCAACAAAATCGATGCATGGGTTACTGATCTTTTTGTGGCGCTTGAGGCTAAGAAAAAGGTCATAGACGCAAAGATAGAGATCAATCAGCCCATTTTTGAAGAACGGATTGCAATTGCAGTTCAGAAGGACAACAAGGATCTTTTGGCTTTGATCAATGGCGCGCTCAAGGAAATTCTTAAGAATGGCGAATACGCAAAACTGAGCACGCAATACTTCGGCAGAGACATCCGTTGTCGCTAAAGAAGATTTTTCCCTTATTAGGTGCAGGCGCACTCTTGTTTGCGTTCTTTTTGGGCATAGGCCCGATACTCAACCTTCTACCTGAACCGATTTCCCCGAACGCGAACCTTTTGCGGGACGGTGCTATCGCGACGGTGAAGCTAACGGCAATCAGCGGGTTTTTAGGTTTTTTTATCGGCTTAGCTTTGGCCCTACTGCACCGTGCCGACTATAGGATCCTTCGGCTCTTTTCCAATGCCGTCGTTTCCGCGGTCCGCGGCACTCCCCTTCTGGTACAGATTCTATTTTGTTATTTCGCATTGCCGGTTCTCCTTCCTTTCATGACGCTGAATGAATTCTCGGCAGCAGCTTTTGCATTGGCCTTAAACACAGGTGCCTACAATTCCGAAGTATTCCGTGCAGGACTCAATTCCGTGCATAAAGGGCAGCTCGAGGCCTCAAGAAGTTTAGGGTTAGGAAGAATCCAGTCCTTTGTTTTTGTGCTCTTCCCACAAGCACTTCGTTTTTCCCTGCCCCCTCTCATGAACAACTTGATTTCATTGTTGAAGGATTCATCCCTTGCATCCAGCATCGGAATGCTCGAGCTCGCGCTCGCCGGTAGCCGTATTTCAAGCGAGAGCTTTAAGCCGGTGCCTGTGCTAACCACCGTTGCTGTGCTTTACTTTGCATTGACGTCAATTATGACTCTTTGCGCGCACTGGTATGAGAGGACTCAAAAATGACTCCGATGATAGAAGCCAAAAACGTTCATAAGTATTTTGGAAAAGATCATATTTTAAAAGGGATCAACCTCACAGTGCAGCGTGGGGAAGTCGTAGTGATCATCGGCCCGTCTGGTTCAGGAAAGAGTACTTTCATCCGGACGCTGAATCGTTTGGAAGCCCACTCAGAAGGCACGATCACAATTGACGATATTGAACTGAAAGATGGCGCAAACCTCGATGCCATCCGCAAAGAAGTAGGGATGGTCTTTCAAAGTTTTAATCTATTCCCGCACCTCAGTGTTCTTGAGAACATCACCCTCGCCCCAACCAAGGTAAAAGGCTTATCCAAGGGAGCGGCGGAAAAACTGGCGATGGATCTTCTGACCCGGGTTGGAATTCCAGGTCATGCGAACAAACGACCTGCAGAGTTATCTGGCGGCCAGCAGCAGCGCGTGGCCATTGCGCGTGCGCTTGCGATGCAGCCAAAGGTGATGCTTTTTGACGAGCCGACCAGTTCCCTCGACCCAGAAATGGTGAATGAAGTTTTGTCCGTCATGAAAGAATTAGCCTTAAGTGGAATGACCATGGTGGTTGTTACCCATGAAATGGGCTTTGCCCGGGAAGTTGCCGACCGCGTTGTATTTTTTGATCATGGTCAGATCTTAGAACAAGGCCCAGCGGACGATTTCTTCTCCAATCCAAAAGAGGAAAGAACTCGGGTCTTCTTGGGGCAAGTGATCCGACATTAACGTGAACACACTGCTGCAACTTTTTGCTCTCCTGCATACGTTTCCAAGTGCTTTCGACTGGACCCTGGCTGATTCCACTGAGGATGCGGCGATCTATAATAATTTGATGGATGGGCTGGTTGAGCTCGATGAAAAAGGTGCCTTGCACCTTCGTGTTGCAGAATCTATCACAGCAAATCACGACTCGTCCGAGTTTCAGATTACTTTGCGCAAAGACGCACGATGGTCAGACGGACAAGTCGTAGAAGCGCAGCACTTCATGGACGCATGGGTTAGGCTTCTGAGCCCGCAGTCTACGTCGCCGTATCTAAATCTTGCTTATGATATTCAAGGCGCCCGTGAATTTCATGAGGGCCGATCTGAAAGTACGCTCCCTTTGGGTATTGAATTAAAAGACTCACGAACATTGATTGTACGACTTTTGAAAAGTGTTCCCCACTGGGAGAAAACCACTGCGATGTTTCCATTCTTCCCCATCCGAAAAGATTTGATGACACGCCACGGGGCAAACTGGAACCGCCCAGGGCTGCTAGTGACCAACGGAGCGTTCACTTTAAAAAGCGTACAGCCAGGGAAAGAAATCGTTTTTTCTAGGAATCCTCAGGCACTCAAAAATACCGGCAACGTGGCTCAGGTCGTGTGGCGTAGGGATCCACCGCTTGATATTCTTTGGGGTACCGGGAAGGGTACGCAACCCTACCGCCTCAGCATGAATTCTAGTAAATTCCCGCTGAATAACCTGGATTTCCGTGAAGCATTGATCCATGCCATTCAGGGCGGAGCGCCTCAAGTTTCGGCAGCTTCTATGGAGCAAGCGAAAACAGCGCTCAATAAGAGCGGGATCGCCATCACTCCTCAGTTTCAACTCGATCTCTCCGTCCGTGCGGTTGAGCCTGATTTTGGATTTGCGACTCGTATTGCCCAAAATATAAAAATAGCGATTGGTGCGCATGTTCGGGTACGTACGGATTCTGCCGATGCTGACCTCTATTTTGATCCAAAGAATCCTGAGGCGAGCGATCTCAAAATGGTAACGCTCACTCGAATCAAACGGGACACGCAGACTAAGATTTCGGCAAGGACCTTAGGCTATCGCAAGGACCAAAATGGCATTCCTATTTTGCGGGACGTAAGGCTTGAAAAAGGGCGATCGCCTTCAGGCGCTGAACCGAATGATCGACGATAGGTTTTGGGTAGGCCGCCGTGCCGAGCTCAGCCACCTGGCTACGAATGAAGACTCCATCAGGATCAAATTTTTCAGCCTGGGAAGTGGGATTAAAAATTCTAAAATAAGGCTGCGCGTCACACCCGGTGGAAGCGCTCCACTGCCAACCGCCATTATTGGAGGCGAGATCAAAATCAAGGAGGTGTTTTGCAAAATATGCTTCACCTTTTTTCCAGTCCACCAGGAGCGTCTTCGTTAGAAACATGGCAACGACCATTCTTAAGCGGTTGTGCATGAATCCTGTGGCATTGAAGTACCGCATAGCGGCATCTACAACGGGATAACCCGTTTCCCCTCTGCACCAGGCCTGAAAATGCTCCTCCGGACCGGGCCAAACAATCTGGTCGCATTCCGGCTTAAAACATCCCGTTTCTAAGTGCGGAAAACGGTCGAGAAGCATCGAATAGAAATCGCGCCAAATCAATTCCTTAAGCCATGTGAATGGCCCCTCACCTTTGCGCTCCCGGGCCGTCCTCACGCACTGGCGAATGGAAATGGTACCAAATCGCAAATGAACGGATAGGCCACTGGTGCCATCCACTGCAAAGGAATCTCGATCTTTTTTGTAATCTAGAATTTTTGGGAGGAACTTCTGAAGTCGATCTTGTGCGGCCTTTTCCCCTGCTTTTAACCAAAGTGTTTGCGGCTGAAATCCCATGCTTTCTAAGGTAGGCGTTTGACCTAAGTGGGACCGCAGCTTGTCTAAAGGCACCAAACGGGACGAATCCCACGTCACTTCAGAGATCGCTTCCGGATGTTCATCCATCAGTTTCAACCAAGCGTTTGAATAAGGCGTAAAGACTCGATAAGGCTGGCCTTCTTTATTGAGAATACTTTTTCCCGGAAAGATCACATGGTCTGCGCCTGTTTCAAAGCGGCAACCTTGTGCTTTTAAAAGCTCCTGAACTTTGCGATCCCGAGCGATTGCACTGCGCTCAAAGTCTTGGGAACAAATCACAACATCCGCACCCAGCTCTTTCGCAAGCTGTGGGACTAGAATGGTAGGATCCCCAAAACGAACGATCAATGCACTCCCGAGCTGCTTCAAACCATCTTTCAGTTCTTCAATGCAATCGAAGATAAATGTCACGCGCCGGTCGTCACTACTCAGTTTTCCTAAAATCGTGGAATCAAAGATAAAGACCGGTACAAATTCATGAGCAATTTCTGAGGCTCGTTGAAAGACCCTGTGATCCTTGAGCCGAAGATCTCGCCTAATCCACGCTAAAGCTCTTCGATGTTCAGGTGTGCCCATGACCTAACCCCAATAACTCAACAATGAAGTGGACCAGTGCGAAAATTCCACCGCCTAGAATCAGCCAAAGAGGTGCACGCTTGAGCTGCAAAGCAGAAGGTAGTAGTTGCACGAGTGCGACAAACAAAAGGATGCCTCCTGCAAATGGAGCTAAATAAGGCGACGGGGTTCCAAGCATGACTGGGATCAGCTGCCCCACCAAAAATGCACCCCCCATAATTAAAAGCACCGACCGCGCACCTTTTAAGGAAGCACCGGTGGACAAAGCAAATGCCCCAGACAAAAGAGCTTCAGGAACCATATGGAATAGGACACCGACAAACAATGGCCACTCGAGCTCTGGATGAGTCAGCCGAATGGACGACAAAGCGATGCCATCAAACAAAGAGCACACAACAAAACAGGAAATTGCGGAACATGCGGCTGAATGGCTTAAGTGATCCGGATGCGTGTGCTGATGCAGGTGTGCATGTTCGTGCGAATGATCACACGCGACAGCCTCCGGATTGCTTTCGTGGTGGTGGTGAGCATCTGAAGAATGAGTGAGATCGACCCGTCCACTCACATCACCTGGTGGTGGGACTAAACGTTCGACCCAGCCTAAGTACGGGGTGACATACCGTTCGAACACAGCGACAGATGCCAGTCCCAAAAGAAGGGTTAAAAAATAATGCGGGATCGCCATCGCGGAGACATCCAGAGAGCGTGGTAGAACCTCTAAAAACAAATTCGAGATCAGGAACCCTGAGCCGACTGCGACTAAAACACGCAGGCTCGATGCTTTTAAGCGAGTGCGGGTAGCGCGGAAGGCGAGCAGCGCCACTAGAGTCACTGCGATCGATACCGTGAGAGTAAAAAATAAAAATGTCATTTTTGTTGGATTCCGGTTTGAAGAGCGAAGAATCTCACTGAAATGCTGTCTGTGCCTATCCTGAAAGTGACACCCGCAATTCTTGTCATCAACAAGCCGGCTGGCTGGCTGACCGTGCCTCCGGGCCTCCCTAGAACCGATGTGATCGTCCTACTCAACGAGATCAGAAAACTTTACCCGGAGGCTCTGCCTGTCCATCGACTAGATCAATACACCAGCGGCGTTTGTATTTTCGCCCGCTCCACCGAAAGCCAGCGGGACTTATCGCAAGCGTTTAGTCGAAGACAGGCGAAGAAGGTCTACGCCTTTTTGGCCTTAGGCCAACCCACCACCCCTCGCTGGGTAAGGGATGATGCATTAGATGGGAAAACAGCTCGCACTGCGTTTACAAAAAAACGCTTAGGCCTCCTTCCCAATACCTTTTATGGTGAGGCCGAACCACTTACAGGTAGATTTCATCAGGTCAGACGCCATGCGATCCTTTCGGGGTTCCCGTTGCTTGGCGAACCAAAAACAAAAGCGCATGATCTTGCGCCCCATGTAATGCTGCATGCTCTGCGGCTGAAGCTGCCGGAAAACGAAATCTTTGAAGCCCCCCTCCCAGAAAGCTGGAACTTAGGATGAACGAATTGGAAAAAGCCGCTCGCCTACGCCGCGAGATGCCCGAATTAAAGCACTCTGAAGCGCATCGAATCTTTCATGGTCCTGGCGAAGGCTCGGGCACCTTGCAAGATATCACGATTGATCGCTATGGCCCCTATGCCTGGATCACCGCAAAGTCCGGATTAGACGCAACCACACGCAGGGAACTGACAACGTTTTTACAGGCAGAATTCAAAGGCGCTGTTGTAATGAATCGCGAAACTCACGGTAGCTTAGATATGCCGACCGTGTTGTTCGGTGAGGTTCCGAGCGAACGTTTTTGGATTCAAGAAGGTTCGCTTCAGTTTTCGATCCAACTTTTAGAGACGCGGCATCCTGGACTTTTTTTGGATCTAGCGGATCTGCGCTCGCAACTCGTGAAAACGCAGAAGGATAAAACAGTCCTCAATTGTTTTGCGTACACAGGGAGCTTAGGCTGCGCCGCATTTGCAGGCGGGGCCAAAAAGGTCGTATCCATTGATCTTTCGGCAAAAACTTTAGACTGGGCGAAAACAAATTTTGAAAAGAACAGAGTTCACGCGGATCAAATCCACAGCGAATGGAACGATGACGTCATGTCTTTACTTCCACGCTGGGCACGGCGGGGTGATCGGTTTGACACCGTGATCTCTGATCCACCGAGTTTTTCGCGATCGAAGAAAGGGACATTTTCTACTCAGAAGGATTTAGATGCGCTGCACGGACTGCTGATTGACATGCTCGCTCCTGGAGGAACGTTGATCAGTTCCATCAATTCCGAAAAGGTTTCTGTGAAGGCTTTTCATGCGTCGTTTGAAAACGCCGCTGACTTACGATCTAGGTACTTCAAGACGATCGATGAAATCCGCCTTCCTCGGAGCTTTCCGCTTCACCCCGACGATTTCAACGAAGGATACCTCAAAGGCCTGATCACCAAGGAGCTGGGTCCGGAAACTGCCTAAAATTTAGACAACCGTCGGTATTTCCAGCCTCAATCAGGATTTTTACCTTAAATTACAATAAGTTAAGAATGGCACGGGTCTAGCTTTCTCTAGGGTATGACGCCCCTAGCCCTTCTTTTCGTAAGCCTGCTTGCAAAGGCCGATTGCGCTCTGAGCCTGACCCACAATTTGGATCAAAATCAGGCCCCTGAGCTTCGCCAGGAAATCAGGAAGACGTTAGGTGCTAAGCGCTACAAGGTTTCAGAAGGTGCACCTTTTGCAAGCTCCAAGGAAACACTCCTGATCACGGTGAGTGCGCCCAGGGCATCAGAAGCAGGGTCCGTAACAACCGAGCTTGTTTCTCTTGAAAGCGGATTTCCGACCACCAAGTGGCTCGATAAGACTGAGATCAAAAATTTAGACGAGTGCGCCGGCGCAATCCGGAATTCGATCCAAAATGTTCCGGGGTGCGGTAAGCGTGTGGATCAGCCGATGCTGAGTCAGCTTTAGGGAGAATTCCCGTGGCCGGCCACGAAGAACTGGCACACGGCCGAGCGGGTTTTTTTATAAAAGCCTTTGATTTCGCGGCGGTACAAAGATCCTGCAAAGATCAGATCCCCGGCCCCAAGAGTCGAAAGCACAAAAGCGCCCAGGGTGATGTAGTCCATTTGAAGTAGGTTGGAGCCAACGATTGCAAGGATGCCAGAGACCAGACCCATCCCAGTACGGGCTCCCAAGATCCGCCCTTCGGGTACCCCATCGGCCGCAAGCCGTTCAGCCCATTGGTCAGTGAACCAGGCCCATGGACCCTGCACAATGGAGGCCAATGCAACGGATGAAAGGACTTTCCAGAAATCCATCACCCCAGGCAAACCATAGGACAAAAATATCTGATCCCTGACTAAGGCATTGATCTCTCCGACAAAAATTGCAATTACCGTCCAATTTAAAATTCCGGCAAAGAAGGAAGCGGCCGCACCGATCTTGATCGGGTTAGGACTGCCCCAGTTGTAGATGTGATACTTCTCATCCCCCGTGAGCTCCTGAAAGAAAGGCTCCGCGACTCCAATTGGAAAATAGATCAGAAATATCGCACCTGAAGCGGCTGAGGCCGCTACAGAATAAACAGCATCGGACGCAAGTCGTCCCCACAAGAATCCCGAGGCGACTGAACAACGAATCAGGACAAAACCGATCTTCGTGCTGCGCCGCTCCAACCAGTGTGTGGCATCTGGGACAGGAATCTCGGCATCTTCACCGGTCAAAGATTTCACTTCGGCCGCGACAGATTCTTTTAAAATTTCAGCGTCTGCACTCGACTTGAGTTCACCCCCCCGAATTTGAATTGCGTTTCCAGCCTGATCTTTGAGGTCGATGCCAGAAATGGGCAGATTCTCAGCGGCAAACACACTTGCGGAGCTGAGCGCTAAAAGCAGAGGCAGAAAACGCGGTAGGGAAAACACAGAGACCTCTTCTGGTCTTACGCGCTCGGAGTAGCAGCTGCAGCATCAGCCACTGCAGTTGGCAGAGCCTGGGCAGTCTGGCCCTTTAAGACTAGGCGCAATTCAGTGGCACCCTTAGGGCCACCTTCATGTGGAGCGCGCGGCGCGCGAGGCGCTCTTGGTTCACGGGGGGCGCGGGGTTCGCGCGGCGCTTGTGGCAGTGCAGGACGACCTACCCCAGCTGTGATCAATTTTTTTGGACCGCCTGCATCTGCGGCACCCACTGGAGCAGCGCGATCATCATTGCGAGGTGTACGCGCTGGACGATCGCCACCGCGATCTGGCCGGCCACGGTCACCCTTATTGCGATCGCCACCTTTGCCATCCCGACGGCCACCCTTTTTCGCATCACGATCACGGCCAGGCGCAGCACGCTCTTCGCGGCCAGCGGTTGGAAACCACTCAATTTTATAATAATGCCCTTCAGCTTCTTTGAAGCCCTCAAGCGGCTTTTCGCCTTCCGCAAGTGTCGCCACGATGATGCGTTTCACGCGTTTGTTTGCATTGGATTCCCCTGCAGCAAAGGTTTCCGCATGTTTATAGAACGCGGTTTTGGACTCTTCCCATTTGAAGTCTGCAGCAATTTGCGTTTGCGCTTCTTCTTCGGATTTCCCTTCGCTGATGAATTGCGCCTTCTTTTTTTGCGCGTCCAAAATCTGAAACCCCGAGAACTCAGTAATTGTTTTCATGTGTCCGGACAATCTAAGCGATTCAGTCAGCAATCACAACCCGCGGCGTGTTGAGGTAACATTATCAATTGCATCCATTGCTGTGCCAGGTAAGATCAAAATCTCTAAGGATGGGGGCCGACTTCAATGCTTTTTGCACTGTATTTTGTTGCATCCTATGCGGCGCACGCAGCGAGATCCGAAGACTTATCTGCCCCATTGCGCTCTCTGAAACTTGGCTCCCTTTTCTCGTTTCCAGCCCAAGGCGTGGCCAGCCTAAAAGGGATCGAAGGGGAAGCGACTGCCGAGATTTTTACTACGCATCTGACCTTTCAATTTGAGAACGAAGTACAAAAAACAATCTCCTTCAAAAAAATATTGGACCCCACTGTCCCGATGCGTGAACTGACGTACGGTGAAATGCTCGCATTAGCTGAAGCACTTTTTTCTCCTATAAACACAGATTTTGAGCCAATTGCGGAAAAAAATGGAATCTTTGATCTCGCTCCAGATCTCATACTGCATCACCTGGCTTTAGAACTCCGTGCCCCGATCACCCTCACCCGCAAGGATGGATTTTTAAGCCTGGCCCTTGGAGTCTGCACACTCTTTGAACGAGCCCCTTCGAAAGTCACGAGCAAAACCATCAACGCACCCGCAGTCCTATTCACGGGCATCGACCTCTATTACTTGAAAACGGCCAATATACAGACTCAGCCGGTGTTAACCCTTTATCAGGACGAATCGACCAATCTTGGGATGCGTTGCCAGCCTGAAATCGGCTGGGGTTTCTTTGAAACCCTGGAAAACTTGATCGACCAGACCCAAAGCAGCGCCCCTGTCGAATGGTCACTGGGACGGAAACACGCCGAAAGTTGATTTGATAAGACCCTCACGGGAAATGCCGGGTGACGGGCCGCCCAGCGTGTAATAACCTAAAGCACTGTATGAGCATGGTTTATTTTGTTCCTTCCGCTCAGCGAAAGATTGCACTCACAGCAGCACAATCGGACGACGAGCCTGTTTTGATTCTTGGCGGACCTGGCACGGGCAAAGGTGCTATTGCGCAGTGGATCCATCAAAAAGGGCCGCGCGCTTCTGCTGCATGTATTCAAACGAAGAAAGACCGCCAACTCGGCGAACAAATCCGCGAAGCCAACCGCGGCACTCTGATCGTCGATGATGTAGGGATGCTTCCAATGTCGGAGCAGCTTGTGCTGTTGTCGCTCCTAAAGACACGCGCGATTCACCACCCCACTCAACCCGGCATGCCGATGATCGTAAATGTGCGTCTCATTGCGCTCGCGAACAATCAAATCGATGCACGTGCACGAGCGGGCCTCTTTAATGACGAACTTCTTTTACGCTTAAGCAAAAACCGAATTGAGATGCCAAACCTGGCGCAGCGGTCGGAAGAGTTTGAAGATATCTCGCATGGAATTTTGCAGGAGATCACACGCGAACTTCACAAAGAATACATCAAGGGATTCTCAGAAAAGGTTTGGGGCAAACTCCGCGAGTACGATTGGCCAGGAAACTTGCGTGAGCTCAGAAACGTGTTGCGCTTAGCCGTGGTTGCTTGCGATTCCGAACGCATTGAAGCAAAAGATTTGCCAGATTTTGGTCACGATAAGATCAACTTCCAGGCGACACGCGCAGAATTTGAAAAGACTTACCTCAATGAATTGCTGAAAAGTTTTCAGCACGACTTAGACAAAGTCGCTCGTGCGGCCCGCGTTGAACGCATCGTTCTTCTTGAGAAGCTCAAGCGGCACGGGCTGATTCATTAAACTGCCGAGCGGCACTCATCCCTTACGGTGACTTACCGAGCAGTCCTCTGGCTTTGGCGACTTTGAATCCAAGCGCTATGTGTTTGCACCATTTGACGACTGATAGGTTGTTTATAGGACTCGTCCACTGAGCAGCAGATGTGATTGAATCAGGTGGGCCAAACCCTTCTTCTAGGACCGTTTTTACATTTAAGCCCGGGAAGTTGATCGCCACAGGACCCCGCATTACCTTCTGACTTAAGGATTCAGAGATCAGCTGCTCGTATCTATGGCCCTCGTTCCCAAGGAACTTGGTTTTCTTAAATGCCGGAACAGAACTGACGCCGGCCAGATCTAAATCCAGCAAAGCAGGACTGGGTTCAGCAGACATTGGAATAACGACCTTATGGTGTCCCACTGGGCCAACTGAAGCATCGAAGACGAGCCAGATTTCACGAACACCCAGTATGGGGGATTCCAGTGTCTTCCTGGCGAGCAACACCTCAGTTGAATATAGGCGTGAATCTTCGAATTTTACTTTGTTTAAGATCAAAGCAACCTTTGCACCGAAGTCTAGTTTGGATGAAGCAAAATGCTTCTCCAATTGGTCTTTGAGCAACTCAGGATGAAATGCGTTCAAACGTTTTGCACGCTGATGGACTAAACTCCACCAAGCGTCCCTGGAACTGAACTGACCTGCGTAATGAGGTCTTGTAAGCTCTAATACCTCATCATGCGAATCGCGCAGATCCTTAAAGTCAGGATTTTCTTCGATTAAACCGAAACTGATAACAGGGTGCGAAAGTTGAATCAATAACTTCGCCAGGTCATATCGAGTCGATGATGATGCTAAACCAAACTCAACCGCCTGATAAAGTGCGCCCTTCTGAGCCAATGCCACAAGCGCCCGACCTAAGCGCATCACTGCTGGATCATCCTTAAAGAACTCAATTATGTGAGATGGAATCCCAGTCAGCCGAACCATCTGTATTCCTAACTCCTTCTGATAGGCTTGATCAAAGATTTCTTCTACCTCTGAAAATGTCGGAGGGTCTTCCTGGTGAGGGAGCAGATTGCCCCTAAACGAGTCAAAAAAATCATGAATTAAGACTCTCTTCGTAACCTGATTTTCCCCAGCTGCGTCTTTGTGATAAGCGCCATTTGAGAAGAACTTTCCAAAATCTGGGACCATGGACATGTGATTGAAATCAATGAGTCCACCCATGACTTCTGCATTTGAGGCGGAGATGTACGGGTGATGGTAGCGACGGGCAAACATAGCAGCACGAAACTTTGCGATACGCTCGATGTAGGCTATGTATCCGGTAATTGTTGTTAACTCGTTGGGCAACATCGAGCGCGCCATCTGAACTCTGCGTGCGTCCAATGCAGGCTGGCCTGCACCCATCTCCTTGAGCGCCTCTGGCTCAAGCGGCATATAGTGCGCGGGACGCAGCGGATTCATACGGACCACTAAGACTCGATCCTCATCCAAACCGCAATCAATCACAGCAAGAACGCGGGATCCAAGTGGATTAAACTCTCCTAAAAGTTGGTCCCAGATCACTTCAAATCCGGCCTCAGTACTTGTGAGGTGCCCACTCGAGTGATCGGTACGGCTGTGAACCACAAGCGGGGTCCGCCCTATTCCTTTGATCTGAAACATTCCCACTGCTGCGGCACGTCCGCTCCCTGCGTTGCTGTTATTGCCTTTTCCTCCGTAAAGATCTGCCCATAGGGTCTTGTACTTTCTATCGAGGAAAAACTGATCTTCAACTCCATCTGGAATCACATACGCAAAAGCGTCGACCAGGGCCTGGTTGAACTCTGGCGTCCCTACCGGTACTTGGATTGGTTTTGGAAACATGCTGCCACATGTTCTCCAAAGATCCTCATTCGCCCACAAGACTCTCGCGTTTCGCAGTCGCTGCGCTGTCACCTCTACAAAACTGGGAACCGCTGGCAGCCGATACCCCTGAATCGCAGGGGCCATCTTGGCATTGTTCAAGAGCGCGCGGCCAAAAGGAGTATCGATGGATGCGCCTGAGGCAGCAACGGAGATCATCAACAGAATCAGGCCGAACACAAGGCGGTTGAACATGCCCTTAATTAACCGATTTTTGGGATCAGGTCAAAACAAGCTTTAGATGGGCCTACCTAAATCTCACCCGCGTCGCACCATCACTCGATCCACGCCCTGCATCTTCGATTGCAGTGACATAATTCACTCCGTTCAATCGGTCCCGAATTCCAGTGCGTAAAGCCCCGGTGCCAATTCCGTGAATAATCGTGACCTCGCTGCGCCCCGAGCGAAACGCACGATCTAAAAATGCATCAAACTCCATCATCGCTTCTTCAAAGCGTTTCCCGCGCAGATCCAATTCCGCAGCCGTCATCGGCGCGTCAACCGCGACGGTCACGGCCTTCTTCTGACCCGTCGCTTTGGAGCGATCGATCTGCTTCAGCTCTACTTCGGTCAAACGCTCCATCTCTACTGGAAAGACGGTGACGACAAAGGCCTGCCCCATGGAACCAGCCTTCTTCTGTGCACCTAAAACGACACGCGCCTTGCTGCCGTCCCACTCGTTGATTTCGCCCACGTTCTTCCACTTGGGCACCCGCACCCACATGCCCACTTCAAAGTGAGCAGCGGGCTGAACTAAATCGGCATCGGGTAACTCGTTCTGCAATCTCGTATCCGTCTGAATGACCGTATCGCTCAGCTTGGCGCGGATCGCTTCCACATCCTTCACAGTCCTTACACCCTGCAAAGAGCGCAAGGTGTCGCGCATCTCGAGCTGTGCAAGTTCTAAGACTTGCTTTAATTTTTGACGTGTCTTTTCGACAGCAGAGTTCACTTCCTCTTTAATTTTTCGGGTCCACTCCACTTCGAGCGCTTTTGCTGAGGCTAAAGCCACATCCGCTTCGCGACGCTTAAGCTCTGCTGCACTCAATTCCGTTTGAAGACCCGCGATCGTTTCTTCGAACCGGACTTTTTCTGATCCTAAGTATTCAATCGCACGCTCAATCACATCAGCAGGTAAACCTAGTCTTCGTGCAGTATCAATCGCGCGAGACCGGCCAGGCGTACCAAAAATGAGGGAATACGTTGGGCTCAAGGTTTCTTCGTCAAAGAGGATACTGGCGTTGAGCACGCGCTCATCTTTCAGAGCATTGATCTTAAGACGTGGATCATGGGTCGTTGCAACAATGAAAGAGGTACCACTCGGCGCCATACGGGAAAGCAAAGTGTCTAAGATAGCTTGGGAAAGGGCAGCGCCTTCTTCTGGATCGGTTGCAGAATTCAGTTCATCTAGCAGGATAAGATCTTCATCCGAAGAACTTTCTAAAACCGACTTCATCTTGAGAATGTGGCCAGAAAAACTAGATAGGTGCTGCTCCATGGACTGTGGATCACCCACATCGGTCATGATGTTCTTTAGAAATGGAACAGTATGCGATCCCCTGCCCGGTAAGAAGAATCCAGTGCGCGCAAACATCGCAGCATAAGCAATGGTCTTCAGAAAGACGGTTTTTCCACCAGTATTTGGTCCAGAAATCAGAAGCAGTGCATGGGGTGCATGCACTTCGAGCGTATTCCGCACCACTTCGATGGGATCTACGCTCAAATACAAAAGCGGATGCGCGGTATCATCCAAGAAGAATTCACGGTGTTTTACAACCTGAATCCTTTTTCCTTCCATGCGTTGCGCAACCTTGGCGCGCGCATGGACTCCATCCCAAAAAATCAAAATATTGATACTCAGCTCGATCTCATCGACATGTGGGGCAACTCTTAACGAAGCCTCCTGTAAAAGGCGAAACTCTTCTTCCGATCGACGAGCATGAAGCGAACGCAACTCGAGCTCTAAACCTTCAACTTCCCGTGGCTGTACATAAATAGTTTGCTTCGAAACAGAGTGTTCAACTGCACGACCTTCGATGTGCTTGAGTTCTGAAGTCTTTACAGGGACGACCCAGCGTCCTTCGCGTTTATCGACAATGCGTTCTTGAAGCCAACCTTTCGCGGAATAATCACGCATCAAAGAATCAATGCGATCGGACATCCGTGCTTCGACTGATCGAATCTCAGCGCAAACCCTTTGCATCTCGGGGCTCGCGGTCTCAGAGACATCTCCCTCAGAGGTGAGTAACCGATCCAAGGAACGCAAGATTTCGTAGGGATCAAAGAGCCGGGTCAGATCATTTTTAAACAGTCTTCCAAGACCATCCCTGGAAAACTGACACCAGGATTCAATCCCTGAAAGCCATTGCCTGATGCGGTGGAGGCTCCTTGCGTCTAAAACCCCACCCTTTCTTAGAATCTCAGTCTGTGTTGCCACATGATCTAAGCCTGATAACGGGCCCCAAAGAGCAGCTTTTTCTACGACTGGCGCCAGTTCCACGACTTGTTCCTGCAGTAAATCTGCACGCTCTGCACTAGTCGCCCACGCGGCTGGATGAATGAGCGAAGAGATCTGATCCTGGGCCGGGATGGAGCGTGCTTCCAGGGCGGCAAAGTTTAAGAAACGATCCCATTCGAGGTCGAGTAACGACTGTAGCTTTTGTTCTGACCATTTCAGAGCGGCAAATAATGTTTCACGGTGGAAGTCGTGCTCTAGTTTTTCTGAAGCTTCGTTTGGGCTCACCCACTCAAATCGAGTGTGCTCTTTTGGGTCAAGCACTGGGCGCCAGGAGGGGTCCGACAACTCCAGCACAAATGCGTGCTCTGCGATGGGTCCAAATCTGCCTTCATAGTTTTGGGTGAAGCCGAGCTCCACAAGATCTCGTTCATGGATTTCTTCGTGGCCTCCGGTTTCTTCAGAAAATTCGCGGAATGCCCCTGTGCGTGAGGTTTCGCCCGCGTCGATCGTGCCGGTGATGGGATGCCAGCCACTGCCACGTTTTGGGATTAGCCGAAAGAGTCCTACCTGCACCCCGGATGCGGTAGGCCTCAGCAGCCAAATGAGTGCCTTCTGGTGCATGATGCTCCTCTCAGGTTTCCTCTATGAAGTTTAGGTCTTTTCCAAATGTTTCCCTGAGACCCATAGTTGCAATCACGGAGATCAAAATGGCCACAGAGCCAACGATGGCTGCTGAGGATGAAAGATCCATCGTGGATTTCAGACCTAGGAACGCGACATTCATTGGGATCAAGGCGCCACGGATTAAATTCGGCACCGAGGTCGCTGCAGTTGCGCGCAGATTAGTGCCAAATTGTTCGGCAGCCATCGTCACGACAACTGCCCAATAGCCTGAAGTGGTTCCTAAGAAAACGCAGACTGCATAGAACGCAGTCACTGAAGAACCGTTCAGTGCGAACAGGTAGAGAGCAACTGCGAGAGCATTCATCAGGACAAAGGTGATGACGGCTTTGTTGCGGCTTTTGAACCATTGGCTTAAGAGTCCGCTGGAAAAGTCCCCGATCATAAATCCCGCGTAGGTGTACATGACGCTGAGAGCTGAGGTGACCTCACCTTGGATCCGGAAGTGTTTTGCAAATTCAGGTGCGAAGGTCATGAGGATGCCGATGGTGAACCAGATGGGTAGGCCGACTAGGACACAGTAGATGAATCGCTGAAATCGTTCTTTAGAAGTAAAAAGATCGAAGAAATTTCCGCGCCTTGTAGTTTTCGATTTCTTTGCTTTTGCGAAGATGGCGCTTTCAGATACGCCGATTCTAAAGATCAACAGTGCAAAGCCTAAAACTCCACCGATCATAAATGAAACGCGCCAATCAAAGACTTGGCCTACGAATCCGCCGACGACTGCACCCGACACACCGACTGTCGCGACGATCATGGTTCCGATTCCACGCAGTTTTGGCGGGAGAACTTCTGCGACTAAGGTGATTCCTGCGCCAAGTTCTCCTGCAAGCCCAAGGCCCGCGAAGAAGCGACAGAATGCGTACTCGGTGAAGTGCTCGACGAAGCCATTGGCGAAGTTTGCGGCTGAGTAAAGGAAAATGGATCCGAACAGGACAGAGAGGCGGCCGCGTTTGTCGCCGAGTGCGCCCCAGAGAATTCCGCCTAAGATAAGGCCTGCGACTTGGATGTTGGAAAGAATGGCGCCTGCGTAGAGTTCACGGCCTTCGTAGCCGATGCTGGCCAGAGATTGCACGCGCACTATGCTAAACAGTAGCAGATCGTAGATGTCGACGAAATAGCCGAGTGCGGCAACGATGACGATGGGATTGAGGAGAGCTGCGTAACGAGTTTTCATGGGCGTGAAATATCCTTATGTCCTTGGATATCACTGAGCGCCCTTAGGGGTCAGCTGTTAAGGCGCAAGCCAGCGGTATTTGCCGTATTTGGCTTTGAAGACGTCCCAGGAGTACGGGAGGTCGTCGCAGTAGGTGGCCGTGGGCCCAGGCGACTTGTGACTCGCTACGACTTTTTGGCACATTACCTTGATCTGACGCTCAATGATCCCAAGCAGACCGTTGTTGATGGTGTAATCATTTTTGCTCGAAAGCGCAAAACGGATCGTTTCTACGGGCCGAAATATCAACTGGCCTGCTGGGCCACTCGCGTACTCAACATTCTTGTCTTGAAAGAGTTTCCTTTGTTTCTCTTTGTCTGAATCTTTCCAAAGGGTTTCATCAAAGGAGACACCTATAGCAACCTCGCTAGATTCCTTTGCCATGTCAGTTCGTGTGGCCCTACAAATGAACTTTGAATCTTCAACGCTCGGGTCATCTGAGCTCTGGGCTGCGGCACCGGAATCATCTAATTTTGGTAAGACGAGCCAATAGTCGTCTCTTCTATTTTTTACGACGCCAGCTGGCAATGCTAGCACGGCAGCTCCCCAACACGCCGCCTTGCGCTGCCGAAACCGGAAAAGGTTAGCTGTATACGACCCGCCTTTGTCAGCTCCGGCACCTCCTTGAGCTCGGGTGGTGGAATTTTTTCCTGCTTCAAAGAAGAGTGCATCCCGTAAAAATGCAGCCTGCCGATAAAGGGGGGGGGCATTTTTTGCGTCCCTCTGATTCGCTTTAATTGTAGCTAGTACCGGTGCAACATGCGTTGGAATCTCAGGCACATCTTGAGTTGCCTCTGTGCGGGTCATGAGAGACCGGAACATATAATCGTACAGACTGCTTGCACCTTTGATCGTGTGACATGCCAAAGCATTCACAAGGCCTGCTTGTGCTTCCTTAACGCTGTTTCTTAGACCACAGAGTGGAACCAGATTCTGCCCAAGCACATTACTAGGCTGTCCACAAAGAGAGGCGCTACCCAGCTCTGTAGCTGCGCTACACGAGTTCATACTGCTGGCGTTCATTTGAGTGAGCGCAGCGGCCGCTCCGTTGTGAACAAGATTTACACTCTCTGCTGAAGGCGCACATTCCGTAGCAATATCTATCTTTCCAGCACCACCGCTCTTCGTAGCTTCATCAATTTTTGCATTGGTTTCTGCAAGCATGCGTTTAATCGTAAAAATAAAAGCACCATTCAGGTAGGCCGAGACTCGTCCGCCACCTTGCGTCCCTATCTTAAATTGAATATTTTTCTGTTCATCGTCGGAAAGTAGGACTGGAGGTATTCCGCAGGGTCGCTTGCTTCCGGTGAACTTTTCGTTCTCAAGCTCAGCTAAGGCGGCAGCCTGACTATCATGCCCCCGAGTACTATCGCGCCACTTGGCATAATCCCACCCGATCACGCTACAGACCGACTCAGTAAATTTCTTTGCCCCCACTGGCTTCACTTCCATCACCCCGTCCGAGCCCGGAGCAACAGGAGTGGTCTTAGCAGGGTCGATCTGCCAGCCGTTATAAAGACCCGCGATGTAGAGCGCGATTTGGTCTTTCAGTTGGTCTTTTAAAAAAGTTGCGAGTGCTCGGTCGGGGCCAGCCACGGATGTGGTCGCCCGGCCGGCCACGGGGCCGGAACAGCCTGGAAGCAGGGCCTTGCAGCTGTCATACGGTGTGGCCGAACCTGTCGATGCGGCTGGCCTCACGTCATTTGATCCATCTAGGCAATATAGTGGAATCGAAACGGTGTCTGCCGCCAGCGCCAGACTTCCGACAAAAAAGGTAAGTAATACCCCCATAATCCGATCCCCCCACACCTCTACAGATTACCTTTATTGTGTAAAATGGACAATATGACCCCAGTACTAGCCGTGGCCATCCTTATTTCTATTATTCCAGTTTACGCAGTTGATTCTAGCACTGATGCATTGAAGAAGAGGCAGGCGTATATCAATGCTTTAGAAAAAGAGGCGCGAGCCGAGAAGAAATCTTCCGCCACTGCGGAAAATTTACCGGAACCCGGGGCCGGAAAGTCCGTGGCCGGCAACGGAACAGAATCAAGCGAGGGGAAGTCCGAATCCGCAACTCTTCCATCGGCACCTCGAGCAAAAAACCGAAGAACAAGCGCGCCTGATGCCGCCTCTACGCGCACGAAGATCAATACGACAGATGATGGGGTAGATACGCTTTCTTTTCCCTAAAGGTTAGAAGAGGGCTTAAACGATCTTCTGAATGGCAGTCAGAATCGCAATCGATGCTGCGAGCATCGTGCCCATACGAATCGTCAGATCAGACTTCAATTGTTCTATCTTGGAATCCACATTCTGGAATTGGTGCCCCATGCGGACATCCAGGTCTTTGATCTCCGCACGAAGCTCTGTGCCTAACTCTTTCATCTCTGCGCGAAGCTCTGTGGTCGTTTCATGCATCTCATAACGGAGCTCTTGAATGTCGGACTTCAGTACGACTTCAAGATTCTTTAGATCTATTTTGGTTGCTAACTTTTCGTCCATAACTTCAACCAGAATTCTTACCGATGTTTCAGACTGTTCCCTAGAAAAGCCCACATCTTCCATCATTTTAGCATATTTGAGTGTATTAAACATTAAGCCTCCAGACGAAGCCTTAAGGAAATCCGCGTGCCGAAATCACGGCTCACTTATACAGAGACTTCTTGCGCTGGTACCTCGATGTGATCACCCGAAACAAACTGTCGCCTGGGCCAATACGCGAAAAATAATCTGTGTCGTCCAGGTTCCCAGGGGGGCCATCGTCGTCGCCGGCCACGGAAGTCTTCACATCATTTGACCCGCCTCCAAAGCCGAGCAACCCAGTGCCATCAGCGCCTTCACCCACTTTACCGCCGCCACCACCTGAGCCATCTGCGCCGGCCGAGCCGCCGCCTTTGCCACCGCTGCCCCAAGCAGACTCACCCGCGAGCGCACTCTTGGCATCGTCCGATTCCTTTTCGCCGGCACCCTTTTTCTTGGCGCCACTTCCGCTGCCGGAACCCGAGCCGCTCAGCCCGCCGCCACCGGCGAATCCTCCGCCTGCGCCTCCGGTAGTGCCGCCTGCTCCAACGCCACCATACCGGCCAAGTCCTGAAGAACCTGATCCTCCACTGAGTCCTGATCCCGGCCCACCGCCTGCCGATGAAGCCCCGCCAACTGGCGTATTTGCGCCAGCCGCAACTGTAAGCAACGCTGGGTCAACGACCATTCCGAGTGTCTGTTGCACAGCGGCCACACCGGCTGCTGCAGCCGCGATGGTGGCTGCTCCGGTTGAGCCCCCGTTGAAGGCTGCTCCACCAAATCCGGCGGAACACATAGCAGCAGCGGAAGCGCTGAACGTTCCGCCTGGGCAACAAGTGGATATAAAGGTGGCGTCCGTGGCCGGAATTCCATCAATGTTCAGGCACTCAATGACGAGCTGCCCGGACCCACGCGCAGCCCCTTGCGCCTCAGGCAGTTGATGAACAAAGAGGACAAAAATGGTCCAAAACCCCATGAGCCTAGTTTACCCCAAATGCCTTGGTCCAGGCAAAGGTCGCAGTAAGGCGATAGGATTGAGTTTGGGACGTGGCCGGCCACGAGGCTAGAGTGGATGAGGCTGGCCACGGAGCGAAGAAAATCTCAGTCCCTGGCTGGCCACGAAACTACCCCCGTGAGGATGGCCACGAAAAGCCCTTGGCCGTGGCTGGCCACGGCCCAATTGCCCCAGTTCCCCCAAAGACCCTAATGCGATGCGACTGCCGCCGCCCCAGCTGCAACCCAATCTGCCGCGATCGCCACAGCTTCCTGGACCTGTGGGCTCTTTAACCACAATTCCTGACGGCCGCCCGAAGTGGACGCCAAATCCTTACGTTCCTTACGCTTCGCCGACGTGGTCTGCGACTTCTTCAAAATGTCACCCACCTTCACAAAGCCCGCATTCTTCTTTGCGTCAGCGACATCCGCGACCAACTCCTGCAGTTCTTTGTCTGCAGCTACGCGGGATTTAGATTTTTCCTTAAGCTTAGCAATCAAATCATCTGCGATTGGCGTCCAAGCTTCAGACGGACTGGTCGCAAGCGCCCCGGCTTTCCCTAAAAATGGCGGCGTCTTCGCAAGCGGCAACGCATAGTCCATATATTGCTCGCCAAATTCTTCTGAATCCAGAGCCCAAGGCAAAGTCACGTCAGCGCCAACACCTCGATTCTGTGTGGACATCCCGCCGGGCAGAAAGAACATCTGCGTTGTGACTTTCATCGCGCCATAACTCATGAGCGGATGAACAACTTGCACACTGCCTTTGCCATAAGTGTGACTCGATCCTACGATCAGTGCTCTTCGATAATCTTGCAGCGCTCCGGCCAAAATTTCTGAAGCTGAAGCCGAAGTCTGACTGGTCAGTACAACGAGCGGACCTGCAAACTGCACTCGCTCGTCGTCATCACTTAAAATATCCCGACGTTGGCGCGCATCCTGAGTTGCGACAACTGCGCCCTTGCGGATAAACAGACCGGAGATCCTCACTGCATCTTGCAACAAACCGCCGCCGTTCGTAGACAAATCAAGAACTATGGCTTGGGCACCCTTAGCACGAATCTCATCTAAAATGCGCACCATGTCTTTGTAACAAGAACGCGAATTTGAATCATTTCCGCCATAGAATGAAGGCAGATCAATCACAGCTACTAGAATCTCTTTTCCATGCACTTTTTTCGTTTGGTAAGAGACCTTGGCCGCTTGATCCCTCATGTCTACCTTATCGCGGACCAACATCACTTCCGATGTTTCCGAAGAATCGCCTTTTTGCCGCACGACTGTTAGCCGCACGCGGGTTCCTTTTTTGCCTCGAATCAGCTTCACAACATCGGGCAAATCCATATCGATGATCGATACAGATTCCGCTTTGTCTTGTGCGACTGCGATGATCTTATCCTTGGGCTTGAGCGCTTTTGCGCGATCTGCGCTCCCGCCCGGGACAATCTCTTGCACCATCGTAAATCCATCTTCGCTGCTTAACGAAACTCCAATACCTTCCAAACTTAAGTTCATCGAAACTTTAAACTCTTCAAGAACATCCGGGGACAGATAGTCCGAATGCGGATCGAGGGCGTGAGCAAAAGCTTCAGTAAACATTGTGATGACTTTAGGCCCAGACAGCTCCTTCATGCGTTTAGCGGCCAATCCATAACGCTTAACCAGCTGCTTTCTAGCCTTCTCTAAAGTCGTGTCACTTGCCTTGAGATACGCGAGCTGCACATTAAGTGCTGCCTCAAGTCCCGCACGGCGCTCGTCTTTAGTTTTCGCATACTGCCGCTTCTTAACGTTCGATTGATATCGGATCTCATTGTTGGGAGTGAACTTATCCGTTACGATTTCATTCACCCACTTTAAAGACTCATCTGAACGCTCCTGCATCACACGCACTACATTAAAAAGTGCGTCGCACTTGCCTTCCTTCATCGTTGCAAACATTTCGTACAACTCTTTGCGCATCTTATCGATGTCGCTTTGCATAAAGTACTGCTTGCCGCCATCCAGATCCTTTAGGAATTGCTCGACTGTGCGATTGCGAACCTCTTCAGACATCGTATTCATCGAGTAGTGATTGCTAAGAAACACCTGCATGACGAGCGGCATCTCATTGCAGAGTAAAACTCCACCGGACCCACGGGCAGCGAGAGCGTTTGAACCCACTAAAAAGGAAACCAAGAATAGAGATAGAAATTTCATCGAATTCCTAGTGTAGCGCCTCTGAAAGAATCCTGCCTTCTGATGCTGATGGCGGCAAAATGCCTAACGTAGCAGCGAGCGTTGGCGCTAAATCCTGGACTCGAGCGGTCAGGAAAAACGTCTTCGCTTGAAATGCTGGGCCGACAAATAGAAGCGGAACAAGCCGATCGTACGAATTCGCTGTCACATGATCTATGGTCTTTGGCCCCCACTGGCCAAAGCGATAGGCTTTTGGAACCGCAATAATGTCCCCACTACGACTGCCTAGACTCTGACGAGCGTAGCGTCCCAAGTCGGCCGGAATATCTTGCGTCAAATTTCCGTCAATCCTAACAAGGACACGCTCGACCCAATCGAGCTCTGAAAGATACTTACGCACTGCTGCAAATACCTCCGCATCATACGATTTGAAGAAGAACTGAAAACTATCTCCGCCTACTAGAAGCTTCGCGCGAGATTTCCCAAACTCCCTCTCTAATGCAGCTCTTACATCCTCAACCGCCTTCTTCTCGTCCAAGCCGCCCATTCTAAAGCGCTCACTCTTTCCATTGTCAATTGCGGCAGGACCACCATGATCGGCGGTCAAAACTAAATTCACTCCTTTCAGTCCACCAGGAATTTTCTTTGCAAGAAATTTTAAGAATTGGGAAATTTCCACATCTTCTGCGCGTACCATCTCATCCATCTCAGGTGCGTTTGATCCCACTTTATGACCACGGTAGTCATGCGAAGAAACACTGAGAAATAGCAAATCCTCTTTCCCTCTCTGACCGAGCTTCATTTCCGCAATGACATTTTTAGCAAAACGAAAGGTCTCCGTGATCGCAAGAGGTGACGCGAGCGCTTCTTTATTGCATAGGCTTTGCGCAGGACGTGCGGCATTCATCCAAGCCGGCGTATTTCCTTTTGGGACGTAGAAACGACTCGTCACCCACTGACAGCTTCCATCCTCAAACCAGTAGGTGGCATCAGATAAATGCCCACCCATTAGAATGGCTGCCCGATCTTTGATTGCAATCGATGCCACGCGACTCTCGGGTGATGCTAACTTTAACTCGTCCCCAATAGTAGTCACTTCAAGATTGCGCGGCGACATACCACCCTTTTTAATTTCCCCTTCAAAGCCGATTAAACTCGAAGCTGAATCCCCCACGCAATACTGCTCTTTTTCCGTAGCGCGATCAAACCAAGTGTTCAGTACAATCCCGTGTCGATAAGGTAACGCACCCGTAGAAATATTTGCGTGCCCTGGCCCCGTCATATTGGAGAGCAAATCATGGCTAGCGTAAGGGTAAAAAGCGCCCTTTGAAGCAAGGTATGCAAACCCGCCTGGATTCTTGATGTCACCTTTGGGTACAAAAATATCTGCACGCCTAGTCAACCAGTCAGCGCGGAATTGATCGATCACCAAAACCACAGTCAAGGGAGCGCGCGCGAATGCTTCTGTGGAAATCAACGAGAGCATTAGGAGACAAAATGTTTTCGACATACTGCAAGTGTTCCCGCTCGAGCCCACGTTTTCAAGGGAGGATCGGTGTCGTTTTGTGTTAAGGATAATAGACAATGCCGATGCTTGAAGTTCGTCCCGTGAAGGATAAAAAGGACCGCAATCTCTTCGTGAACCTCATGTGGAAGATTTATGATCAGAAGCGTTACCCGAAATGGGTGCCACCCCTTCGCGTTGGCGTTCATGAAGCGCTGGATACGGTGAAGAATCCATTTTACAAACGGGCTGAGATCGAACTTTTTATAGCCTACCAAGACGGCAAACCGGTGGGCCGAATTGCCGCGATTGACAATAAAGCTCACCGTGAATTTCATAAGGAGGACATTGGGTTCTACGGATTCTTTGAATGCATCGAGGATGAAGCCGTTGCACGCGCTTTGTTTGACGCTGCGCAAAGTTGGTGCAGTGCCCGAGGCCTATCGACCATGCGTGGGCCAGTGAATCCAAGCACGAATCACGAATGTGGGCTTTTAGTTCGCGGTCACAGCCAGCATCCAACCATCATGACTACTTGGAATCCCAAGTATTATGAGGCACTCCACGAAGCCTGTGGATTTAAAGGCGTAAAAGATTTAGTGGCATACATCGTACTTGTTGACCGAGGCACCGAACTCCCCCCTCGAGTCATGGAACACGTGAAGCGTATTCAAGCGCAGTCTTCAAATGTGACATTCCGTGATATCGATATGAAGAATTTTGATCGCGATGTGAACGCCTGTTTTGAAGTCTATAATTCTGCTTGGGAAAAAAACTGGGGGTTCTTCCCTCAGTCGCGCGAAGAATTTGTTCATGCCGCCAAGGATATGAAGATGATCCTCGATCCGCGAATGGCTTTTATCGCTGAAGTGGACGGAAAACCAGCGGGTTTCATGCTTGCGGTACCAGACATCAATTACATACTTGCGCGTAACCCATCTGGAAAGCTCCTTCCAACCGGAATATTTAAACTTTTATTCGGTAAAAAACTTGTGAAGTTCGTCCGAATTATCACCCTTGGTGTGAAGCCAGAACATCGGGGGAACGGGATCTTTGCGCTGTTTACCTATGAGGCCTTCCGACGCGCTCAAAAGTTTGGATACCTGGGTGGTGAAGCGTCTTGGATCTTAGAAGACAACGTTGAAATGAATAAACCTTGGCAAGACCTCGGCTGTCCTCAATACCGCAGATGGCGGATTTATGAGCGGGCAGTCTAAGAGTTCGTGCGCGTTTAAATGTCTTTGAGGTAGTAGTACCCGATTGCGTTGATGTGCAAGTTCTTAAACTTTGCTGAAATTAACGTCTCATTTTCCTCATAGAGCAAAGGCACAGCTGATGCATGGTCCTTCTCAATGATTTTTTGTGCTTCACGAATTAAAGGCTTACGAGCCTGATCCGAAGTGAGCGACCTCGACTTAACAATCAGTCTGTCCAATTCTGGCAGCGATGTTTTTGAATAGTTGTTCGCAACCGTCGATTCAAACAAAGACAAGAATGTGTCTGAATCGGGATAGTCTGCACCCCATGTCAAAACTGTGATCGGGTAACACTCCGCAAGAATCTGAGACCGAAAAACCTTATGATCCACGGTCTGAATCATCACTTGTAGGCCAAGATTTTTTTTCCACTCACTTTGTAAATATTGGGTGACCAATCGAGGTCTTTCATTGTTCCTAGAAATGATCTGGAGTGGCTGCTTCAGGTCATACCCACTCTGAGCTAGCTCTTTCTTCGCCGCTGCAATATCGGTCTTTAGACCGGCAGAAGCGTCATAACCCAAGAGACCGCGCGGCACGACACTGGAAGCCACCGCCGAGATCGGAAACTGAAGAACCTTCATTAGCCCCGTTCGATCAAATCCTTGTGCTAATGCACGCCTCAAATTCACGTTCTCCGTCGCGCAGCCTGAGGTCCGGAGTGCCAGATAGATCAGCTTTAAATATGGGAAGGCTTTGTATTCCGATCGACTCCTTGCTGATGCCAAATCTTCGGGTGAAAAATCCTGCACTAGGTTCAGTGCGCCTGAATCAAAGAGACGAATCGCAGTCGAGCTCTCACGAACGATCAAAAACTCGGCTGAATCAATACGCGCACGCTTACCCCAATAGAAGGGGTTCGCCTTAAGAACATACTTCGCCTGGGGCTGCACGGACTCTAGGGCGTACGGCCCAGTCGATGCGAGTTTCCCCGGCCGTGTCCATTGATTGCCGTACTGAGCCACCAATTCTTTACGTAATGGGAAGCTTGGCCAGAAGCCCAAAAGACTAGGGAAAAAAGCAACAGGATCAGTGAGCTCAATCACAACTTCGTTGCCGCGCACACGTACACCGACCTTGGAGAAATCTTTATCGGAACCACTCTGAAACTCACGCGCGCCTCGGACCGCAAAATATAAACTTGCGTAAGGCGCGGCTGTGGCTCTGCTGAAAAGACGCTCAAATCCATCTACAAAATCCTGAGGACGAACCTCCCGACCATCGGACCATTTCGCGTTCTTTCGGATCGGGAAACGGTACTTCTTGCCGCCATCCTCAACAATCATGCGTTCCGCAAGAGCTGGTTTGATTTTCAAATCTTTGTCCACTGAGACCAAACCTTCCATGACATTCATCATAAGGGGGGTCTCTACGGATGTTGCTAAAAGATGCCAGTCTAATGTGGTCGGCTCATCCATGAGGCGCAAACGGATTACCTCCGCAGAGGTTTTCTGGTTGAATAAAAAAAATACCGCAATGATCGCGCTCATCCCCAAGATTTTACTCTATTCTAAGAACAGATGACATCTACGTTTCCAAAACTACTAGAGCCCTTGATCCTCAGCGGTGTTCAGCTTCGGAACAGGATGGTGATGGGTTCGATGCACACTGGTCTCGAAGATTCCTTCATGGGCGAGCGAAAACTCGCTGACTATTTTGAGGCACGTGCCCGCGGTGGCGTCGGGCTCATTATTACTGGCGGATATTCGCCAAATTTGCGTGGGAAGCTCACCCCCATGAGTGCGCGTTTCTCAAACCTTTGGCATGGATTTAAGCATAAAGTGATCACTGACAGAGTCCATCAGCATGGAGCTAAGATCTGCTTACAGCTGCTGCATGCCGGACGTTATGCCTATCATCCTCTCGCTGTAGCGCCGTCGAAGATTAAGTCGCCGATCTCACTTTTTACCCCAAGCGCCATGAGCGAGCGTGTGATCCAAAAAACCATCTCCGACTTTAGTGAGTCAGCATCACTGGCTAAATGGGCAGGATACGACGGCGTCGAAATCATGGGCTCAGAAGGATATCTCTTACACGAGTTCGTCGCACCCCGGACAAATCACCGAACTGACGCTTGGGGAGGAACGCTAGAAAATCGCCTGCGTCTCCCGCTCGAAATTGTGAAAGCGACGCGCAAGAGTGTTGGCCCTCAGTTTGCGATCATTTTCAGAATCAGTATCTTAGATTTGGTTGAAGGTGGCAGCACCCATGAAGAGATCATCCAATTTGCAAAGGCACTAGAAGCCGCTGGCGCGAGCGCGCTCAGCACGGGGATCGGCTGGCATGAAGCTAGAATTCCAACCATTGCATCTATGGTTCCCCCTGGGGCTTTCCGTGGATTGGCGAAACAGTTGAAAAGCGTGGTTCAGATTCCTGTGATCGCAACCAACCGCTTCAATACTCCTGAAATGGCAGAATCCGCACTGACAGACGGGGATGCTGACCTGATTTCAATGGCGCGACCATTTCTGGCGGACCCTGATTTCGCGATCAAGGCAAAAATGGGAAAGCCAGAGCGTATCAATACATGTATCGCCTGCAATCAAGCATGTCTGGACCATATTTTCCAAGGAAAGCTTGCAAGCTGCCTAGTGAATCCGCGTGCTGCAGAAGAGTGGAATTCGAAAGACTACACAGACGCTTTAAAAGGAAAAAAAGTCCTCGTCGTCGGTGGCGGCCCCGCAGGCCTTTCTGCAGCAAGGGAAACTGCGCTTGCGGGCGCGAGCGTCACACTCCTGGAACGCAGCGAAGCCTTAGGCGGGCAGTTCCGATTAGCGCAAATGATCCCTGGAAAATCTGAATTTAAAGAGACTGTGCGTTATTTCAAAAACGAGATCGAACGGTTGGGTGGAAAAATCCTGATGAACCAAGCACTCAATGAAAAATACGCCGAAGAACTATCGCCAGATGCGATCGTGCTTTCTTGCGGTGTGACACCACGAGTGCCAGAAATCGATGGATTAAAAAAATCAAAGATCGTCTTTCCCTATGATCGATTCATCCGCGAACGCATAGCACCTGGAAAACGTATCGTGATCATTGGTGCCGGAGGCATTGGTTTTGATATCGCTACCTACTGTTTGTTCCATGGCGAAGACCATGACCAGATCAGCGCCTCGTATTTTAAACACTGGGGCATTGACCTAAAAGTTCGAGCAGGCGTCACACAAGATAGTCCTCCAAAGATGCAAGCAAAACGTGCTATCACGATGCTTCAACGCAAAGAGGGAGCTTTCGGTCAAACTCTAGGTAAAACGACGGGCTGGATTCATCGCTCTGAGATCAAACGCCATGGCGTAAATATGATTTCTGGAGTCACTTATAAAAAAATTACCGACACGGGGATTTTAATTGAAGTGAACGGAGAGGAACAGGAGTTACTCGCCGATCAGATCATCTTGTGTGCTGGCCAGACTGAAGTGAGGGAATCTGAAGGTCTGGGCGCCTTGCTTAAGATTCCATATGTCGTCATCGGTGGCCAGAAAGAGGCAGGCGAACTCGATGCTAAGCGTGCAATTCGGGACGGCTTGGAGTGTGTTGCTCAGATTGCAGCTCTAGTGGCACCAAAATAGCCGCTTGCTTTGGGATCATCGGAACCGAAGTTTGCTGCAGCCTCTTCAGTAACACTGGATCACTACTGCGTGAAGTCACCAAGATCGAACGTACATGCGAAGGAAGACCTAAAATGAAATCTAGACCTGTTTCTTTGCTCTCCCGAAACTCATAGTCCACTAAGAACAGAACATCCCCAAAACTAGGCTCCAAATACTTGGCCCAAGCTGCAGCACTCTCCAGAGAATGAAAGATACGATGCCGAGCAGGAATACGGGTAGCCCAAACCTCATGAATGCTGGGATCATCATCGACCGAAACCACTGTGGTCTGTTCTGTTAAGATAAGCGAAGGTACAAACCAGGCTGGTGCTTGTGCACACGGGAATCGGAGCCTAACTGTTGTGCCTACCCCTTCCTCAGATTCAATTTGCATTTCACCACCCTCAGACTCGACTGCGTCTTTGACTTGCAGGACGCCGATTCCTGAGCCACTCTGGCTGGCCGTTTTGCCAAACGTGATGCGCTCGGTGCCTAGACGCGCCAAAACTTCTGCCGGAATTCCGCAACCATCGTCGGCAATAGCTACTTGGAAAGCTTCGCGATTTGAGTCTAAGGAAACTGTAATGTTTCCTCCCTCTTCATCAAAAGCATCGATGCTGTTGTTCAAAACATTCGAGAACGCTCGCAAAATATTACTCGGGGAGGCGAGCTCAAAAAATATGCCGTACGCACGACTAAAATCGGCTTGGATCGAAATCTCGCGCTGACCGCTGATTTGAATGCGCTTTTCCGCGATGGCACCCTCGATCAGATCGGTAAGCATGAAGGTCGTAATCGAAGGTAGAGATAGGGTCGTTGATTTTTTTGTGACTCTCTGAATCAGGTCATTTGCAATATCATGCACACGCTGTGCTGCGTTCTTAAGCATTCTTCGGGTTTCTTCTGGAGCATCAGGTAGCAGTTCATTGATCATATTAAAGACAACCAAGGGCGAGCGAATATCATGGGCCACTTGGTGTGCAATTCGGGCCTTTTCTTCCTGAATTTCGGCATCACTGATGCGCTTAGAGTTTTCACTTAAGCGCACCTCGTATTCTTTGACGCGTGCGCGTAAAACCTCAATCTCCGTCACAGAAGAACTGCCGTCGGAGGACACCTGCCCCGCCTCAAGTTCGGCGGATAGATCCACAATCGGCTCAGAGAGTCGATTCACTAATGATAAAATTTGTTTGGATAGAAACCAGAACGTCGTAAGTGCGAGGAGAAACAGGAATCCAACCTCTACTAAGATGGAAACCACTGGAAATGGGACAACAAGAGAGAGTCTAAACCTTTGCCCATCGATACCGGAATCAGAAGCTTCAAGATCGATATCCTGCCGGAATGGAACTAAAGTTGTGCCCTCATTTTGGCCGGTACTCCAAGTCATCGAGGCATTGCTTAGAGCTTTGAGCGCTATAGATTCTGCGCCAAGCTCCCTACGAAATCCCTCCATTGCGCGCTCGATCTGAAATGTATCATTGAGCGCGATGGCAAAGGAAACAGAGGACATGAATGCGGTCGCAAGCTCTGTGTTCTTCTGCTGAAAGGATGCATACCTGTAGATCCCAACAAATGGGACTGCCACGAGGGTAAACACAAGTACTAGGCGTCTTAGGACTTTTTCAGCCTCACGCTGAGCGACACTTGCAAAGGATTTTGTAATCGCTGATGGCGAAGCAGGGTGCGCACTTTTGTTAGGCAGCATACTCGACCCATTGACGACAGACTTTTATACCTAGGTCTGTAAGGCCTATCTCCTTAAGTCCCTGAAGTGATATGCGTAAGCCTAAGGACTGAACTTCAGAATGTTTGGCTAAAAGTTTCTGCGCTGCCCTACTCCATGCGCCAGATCCTACAATTTCGCCACATGCCTCAAGCATCATGACAGAGGCTGAACATGCATGCATGGACCGAAGCACAGGGCGATCCACCTTCCTGACTGGGGAATACACTTTTGTGCTGGGATCTAACACTAATGGATCGGCGGACTGGACGAGAAAGAGCAATTGATGCCCGGCTTCATGCACTAGGTTCAGAATCAGCTGAATTAAGTTTTCCTCATCGGTACCGCCATGAGGCGGGGCAAGAAAGATTCCGCCTAAGTAGTGCGCACTACTGAGCCCGCGGCCCGTCACTGAACCATCGAGCAACCCACCTTGGGTTGTCTCAAGCGGAAGAATTTCAGTGACCAGGGTACAGAATTTTTCGTAGGAGGCCGGTGCGTACTTCGCAAGGTGTATCAGCGCGAAAGAGACCTCATCTGCAGAACTGTTCACGTGGTCTGCGCGGGACTCTAGTGTTGCGGTCGATCCTGCATCATGAGGCAGATAGTCCATTTTGTAAGGAGCATGGGGCGAATCAGAACAAAGGAGGCCGTAGTGCCAAGCGATGGCATCGGCGTGAACGACCAGTGATTGCGCTTCGGGCGGCGGGCATTCCTTGATGTAGTTATTCCTTAAGGAGAGAGCCATCGAAGGATGGTAAGGGGCCTCAGGACCGAAGCCCGCTTGTGTGCGGATGTCGTCGCGCAAGCGTTCCACGAGTTTAGAGATACTGGGAGCCGCATGGGGTGAGTAAAGCATTTAGTTCAACTCGATCTGATCTAAGAAGAGAATGAGGCTTTGTGTCTGGCGCCCGAAGCTCTTCACAAGGCCTTTGCGGTGAAGGATCATGTTTTTCTCTTCGGCCAACGGTACGAAATACGCCTGGTCCTGAACATACTGCGATAAAGCCTGCATCGTTTTGATGCGGTCCGGTTTGTCGGTCGCTTGGCCGGCCTTTTCATAGAGAGCGTCGAAGGCGGGATCGCCGTTTAGGGGCTTTCGAAATTTGAACGGTCCATTCTGCCGATATGCACCATACATCAGGAGTGGGTCGACATGTTCAGATAACATCCCGGATAGCTCGAACGCAGCCTCTTTTGCGATCTCCGGGTCTAAAAACTTCTTAGTTGTTGTCTTCCATAGAACCCGTACGCCGTAGGGACGAAGACTCTCTTCAATCACATCAATCAGGCGCTGATTGGCAGATGATATGATACCATTCTGCCCAAACACATACCCCACCAATTGCTTTCCTGGAGGGAGTTTTGACTCAAACTTCTTAAAAAGTTGCATTGCCTTCCCTGGATCATAGGGGTTTTTTAGATCAGCGCGCCCCCACATGATTTTCGGCAGCAATTCAATGGATGGCTCACCATCTGGGGCAAGAATTTTTGCGAGCCCCTGGCGCTTGATTCCGGCAATCATGAACCGACGAAAATCTAGGTCTGAACCTAATAGGTTAGCAAAGCTAAAGGAGAGACCTCGGACGGAGACTGAGTTCTTCGAGATGTATGTGTCGTAGTTCTCTTTCTTTAAAGCGGAGGGCGTCTTAAAGAAAATGTCATAGGTGACTTTTGGATCGTAAGCAGTCCATAGGTTCACCTCATTTACGCCGCCCACTACCGAAGTCACCCGGGAGATCTGCATTTTCTGTCCATCAAAGTCTTTGGTCACACGGTACGGTCCGGCCCCAACCGGATGTTTCTTCCAAGTGACCAGGTCATCTTTGAATTCCTCGATGGGCGACAACGAAAGAAACGGCTGCACCAGAGAGAAGAGAAATGCAGGATTCGGGCGTCTCAGCTTAACGCTGATTTCGTAGTCGTTGATAATCTTAATTCCAGAGACGACTCCCGATCGGTAAGGTGTCCCCGGTAAAACATCCTCTGCACCCTCTATGCTGCCCACATAGATTTGAAAGAATGCTGGCGATTTGCTAAAAAAACCGCGAAGCAAAGAAAACTCTAAATCCTTCGCTGTGGCCTCCCTGCCATTATGAAAGCGAAGTCCCTTCTTGAGTTTAATGTGGTAAGTACCCGTTTTAGCATTCCAGTGCCAGCTATCAGCAAGAATAGGTTCAAGAGTGTAGTGCTCGGTGAGCCGAAAAAGCTGCCCTAGGATGGCAGCATTGACGTTTGCGAGAATGTCGCCCCCACCTTTACCGACGAGATAGGGGGCCTCGAAAGTATCAGCGAGGAAGATATTGGTTGGCTGAGTCGCACCCGCTACTTTAAGTAGCGAGAGGCAAAGAACAACAATAAACAAAACCTGTCTCGAAACATTTCTTCTTGGCACCCGACGTATTTAAGCATCCTGATATTTTATGTCAAGTTCTTGCTGGGAAAACGGGTACATCTCACACTCGGTTCCTGAATGTTTCTGAACAAGCAGATCCTATCGAAGACTGCTAATATAACTTTAAATTAGTTTAGTTATGTAGTATGAGCTTGAAGGTTATTGAGATACCTAAAGCCAGACTTTGACAGAAAGTCCATATATAACTCAGCAATCAGATCGGACTCCTTTCTCGCGATCGTTGGCTCCTTGATCCCAATAGATAACGCAAGCTTTGCCTGAGAAATGCTCTCCTTAGTCCTCGCATCCTTGAGGCGCCGAATCAGTTGCTCCTTTTGTCATATTAGCTCGATCTCAAAGTCAGACAAAACTAAGATCCGCTCCAAAGTCCTACGACGAGTTAAGCCTTTGAATCGTTATTTCAAAAGATCAACACTCCGCATTCACGCGCTTATTAAGTCTGAAGTTATCTTTCTAAGTCTTACTTCTTCTTTTTCGATAATATGGAGGCAGAATATAAATGGCATTGTCGTCTCTGATGAAAGAAGGGACGCAAGACCCTACGCAATGCTTGAGCGCAGCGGTTCATTCAAACGCGTTGCTACCGAAAATAGATTCGGTGATATCGGGATACTCAACTTCTGCCCTGCAAAAAGTCCTAGAACGATGAGTAGATCCGGAAAAATCGTCCTGGGCTCACTCATAAATTCTTTCTTGGCGTGCCTCAGGGCCACATTTTCCATGAATTCCAGAAAATTAAGAATTCGTTATACAAGCAAGATGTTTAATTCAACTCGATCTGATCTAAGAAGAGAATGAGGCTTTGCGTCTGGCGCCCGAAACTCTTCACAAGGCCTTTGCGATGGAGGACCATGTTTTTCTCTTCGGCTAGTGGCACAAAATACGTCTGGTCCTGAACATACTGAGATAAAGCCTGCATCGTTTTGATGCGGTCCGGTTTGTCGGTTGCTTGGCCGGCCTTTTCATAGAGAGCGTCGAAGGCGGGATCGCCGCCTACTGGAATTCGATGTTTATTGGGTGTATTGCTTCGAAACGCCCCATACATCAGCAGAGGATCCACATGTTCCGATAACATACCAGAGAGCTGAAACGGACTATCCTTTGCAAGTTCAGGGTCAAGAAATTTTTGCATGGATGGGCGCCAATCAACAACAATGCCAAATGGAGCAATAGCCTTATCAATAATCGCGATCAATCTCTTATTGAGATCAGAAATTGATTCCTGTCCAAATACGTAAGCAACGAGCTTTTTACCCTTCACTGGGGTTTTTATCTTCCTGAACTCAGACTGCGCGACATCAGGCTTAAATAACTCAGGCGGATTATTTCTACCCCAGGTATAGGTAGGCAACAGCTCATGCGCGGGGGTCAGTACTGGATCTCCACCCTTCATTGAAGATCGATCAATCACGGATTGGATGAACCTCCGAAATGCAGGATCTGCGCCGAGTGGATTAAGGAAGCTAAAATAGACTCCCCTGGTTCGTATTGCGCGCTGGGAAACATACTGTTCAAATGAACGCGTATCTATTTCGGCTGAAGGGCGAACAACGATATCAAATCTTACCTTCGGGACGAACTTACTCCAAAGCACCACCTCATTGAGCCTTTTTGCCTCTGGCTTCAAGCGTTCTAGAATCATCTTTTCGCCATCGAAGCTTTTCTTTACCTTGAAGAGTCCAACGCCGACTGGATGAGTTCGCCAAGTCATATAGTCATCCTGTAAGGCCTCCTGAGGGACCAGGGAAAAGAGGGGATGCACAAGAGAATATAAAAACGCAGGATTGGGGCGCCTAAGCCGAACCACGACTTCATGATCACCGATAATCTCGACGCCTCTTACCTGGCCGGACTTGTATTGACTTCCCGGTTTTACTTCCTCAGACCCGTCGATTGATCCAAGGTAAACGCCCCAGTAGTTTTTCTCCTTGCTGTAGAATCCACGCAACAAAGAGAACTCTAGATCCTTAATGTTAACTCTACGACCATTATGAAAGAAAAGATCCTTGCGAAGTCGTAAGCGGTACCCTCGCAATTCGCCATCCCATCTCCAAGACTCAAGGAGTGATGGCTCAAGCTCAAAATGCTCAGTCAGAAACAAAAGCTGGCCAAGGACCGGGCTAAATACATAATCCCTTAACTCACCAGTTACAGCGGGTTCATAGGGTGCACCTGGCAGCGCTGCAAGAAAGATGTTGGTCTGACTCGGTTCATCTGCATACGAAACCGCCAGAGATAACAAAAAAAGTAGTGCAATCATAGACAACGAAATATATCAACATCGTAAGGGTCTGCAATTCTTTTCCGCCGAGTAAATTTAACGCAAAGCTTAAAAACGCCCTAGCAGCTCGAGTGCGTAAGCACACAGGGCGAGATTGATCCCGCACAAGATAAACGCCGGCAAGATCGCAAACCAAGGATCCTTCAGCCTCAGCCGAACGATGACACCCATAAACATCAGCACAGCAAAACCCAGAGAAGCGAGCAGTAATAGAACTGGAAACCAAAAACCTAAGGCTTGGCCCAGACTTCCCAAAACTTGAAATACACCATTTACGACTCGGAATCGCTCGAGGCGATAACGCTCGAACTCAATCTTCATTCGTTTGGAGAAAATACAGGTGGTACCATAAAAACCAAATGCTACAAGCGACGCGAGCTGTAAAATCTGATGCAATTGCTGCATATTTATCCTTGCGGTTCGTGGGTTATTTCAACTGAGGGGACAAAATGCAGGTTCAGATTCTTATTCTACAACTCGTTCTTATCCTTGGACTGTTAAATGTTTGGCTGCTGCGTTTTAGCAAAGCCACCCCTTACCGAGGGGGATCCGCTAAATCAATGCGCGATGAATTCGCAGCCTATGGGCTCCCTCACTGGTCGACCAATGTTATTGGGGCCTTAAAGGTCGGTTCGGCCCTGTGCCTAATTGTTGGCTTTTTTATTCCCGCTTGGATTGAACCTGCTGCGCTTGTCATCGCTGGCCTCATGATCGGTGCAATCGCCATGCATCTAAAAATCCAGGACCCACTGAAGAAGTTGATTCCAGCTTTGATCATGCTGCTGTGCAGCGTGGGTCTACTGACTCTGAGGTAGCTATTTGCCACTTGTCCTGCCTTACTTCCAAGGATTGGCCCTCTTGAGGATTATACTCCCGATTCAGAAGTCCCCGCATGGTCCCAATCCTCGAGCTGCTGAGCTCAAGGCGCGCCGACACGGAGTAGTTCCGTGGATGAAAGATTCTTTCGCGCAAGAAGAGATACGAACTGTTGTCACAGATATAGAAGAATTCCTGAAGTGCTGCGTAGTCCATAACATCCATGCCCAGGCGCGCGGCAGTCAATCGCAGCCCATCTGCCGCAAGTAGCGGCCGGATGTTATCGGTCCCAGGCGATACGGCAGGATATTCATGCAATAAGTGGCCGAATATATTGTTAATAAAAACTGCTTCTGTGAGTTCAATTTCTTGCTGTGAAAAACCTAAAGGCAACATCAGCTTACGAAGCAAGTCCGTAACATTCTGATGCTGAAGTGCTCGATCATCGGCGGCAACCGCAAATGGTTTTGCGAGATCATGCACCGCCCGTACGAAAGGAAAGAATGAATCAAAATCAATCCCTTACCATGCGCTCAGAGAGAAGAAGTTATGATACTCGCGCTGCCCGAAATACTGGATGTGCCTTTCTGAAACCTTTCGCAATCGGATGCCCCTAAGCAGCTTTTGATTTGCGATGCGCGGAATGGAGCGACGGATACTCCCTAACAAGAACCCATTTGATTAACGAATAATTACGGACTTGGAGATCTCTTTCAATCGTCTGAACTCGTGAAAACGCAGTTAAGTCTTTTAGGTAGTCAGACGCAAACGGAGAGACAACTAACAATGAGGCATCCGCGTCAAACCTTGTTCTTACCTGCTTTGTGAACTCCTGCAAACGATTGCTACAATTCACGGGATCGCCATTAACATCAAGTTCAAGCGAAGCACCTACGCTCTGAATTCGTCTCTCTACAAGGCCTTTGTCGATACCAGCCCCTATGCGCACTGAGATCTCGGGATAGTGGCGGTAGGCAAGCTGATGAAATCCCTCAAATAGTTGATCAGAAAATGCGAAGATGGTCTTGCTTGCATTGGCCAATCTCCTATCATCTGCCATCGCCACATCCATTCCGAGCCCTGGGATGTCAGAAAGGTCCGGAGTATTGTCATACAAACCAAAATTGAGCACGTGTCCATCACCTACAGTCTTCTGAATACTTCCATTGTTTCTTCTTGAGCATTCGCTCACGAGGTCAAAGAATTCCTTTCTAAACTCTAAAAATCTCTTATGGTCCATCTTCTGAAGTTCAGTTGAATCCCGAATATCAATTGACATAATAAATGCCTTCTTCTTTTGAGATTCTAGAAGGTGTTTCTTCTTTTCGTAAATAGCCTCCGCAACAATTGGAGAGAGAAACTTCTTTGCATTCTGCGTATTTTCGATTTCATTTAGCACAATTTTTGCCCTCAGATTGTGCATAAATAGGGAGAAAAAAAAGACTGATAGCAAAAGCAGAAGTGCATCCATGATCACGAACTTTGCGACGATTGGGTCCCCAGATTTAATTGTTACCCAATAAAGCGGGACTACAAAAATTGCCAAAAGGGCGCTTATTGACCACAGAAGGATCTTTGGTGGTGGAGTTATAAAGGGATATACCGCAACGAACAATGCTGCATTTCCAGAACTTACATACAATATAATCTCAGGATTGCCGTTCAGAGCTAATTTCCATACATATATCCATCCAGCAATCTGCATCAACACGGCAAACGAAACAGTCCATAGTAAAATACGACTTTCATCACTGATCTTTAGGCCCTTCAAAAACCTACCAAGAAGCAAGAACGGGAGCGACTGAAACAGCAAGCGTGGCCAAAAATTGCTCCAAAGCGAAACAGAAGGATCGAATCTATTTATGAAATCGAAACTACTGATTCCATAGGAGGCAAAAACTACTGCTAAAATATTTGAGAGCAATACTGTCCTTTCAACTGCCTGTCTTAGCATTTCCTTTCGGACCTCTGCGCGTAGCGAAGGGTCAAAGGTTGCACCGAAGATTTTCTTAAATAGCGCCGGTATGTGAATCATCTGAGCCACTTGCGACCTTCAACCCTGGCAGCTGACCCGACGCCAGTCCGGCGGAAAGCGAGCGCCTCAGTTCGTTTAGACTTTCTGTCTCAGAGCTATAGATGCTCCCAGCTTGCTCTTGTGTAGTGACTTCCATCCCAGCTGGAATGTTGGACCCGCTAGGGATTTTGATGCCATTTGCAACATAAGCTTTTAAACCAATGTAGGAATTAGCACCAATTTCAGCACCTGCACCAATTACCGCGCCATGATTCAACGCGCTACAGCTTCCAACCTTTGCCTTTGCTTCAACTCGTACGCGGATCCCAGCAACTACACTTGTGCCAAGTTCTGCAAATGAGCCTATTTGAACGCCAGGCCCTAGGATACCCAGATGTCCTAACATTGCTCCTTCGCCCATACGAATACCTTCGACCAATATCTGACCGTTACTGAGGCAAAGATTTGAACCCAATGAAGATTTATTCGCAACGTATGCGCCCTGTCCAAAGTCCAAAATGGGCCAGTCTCGGATCCATGTGTCAGGGTATATAGTAAAGTCTAAGCTTCCTTTGTAACCAAATGAGCGAAGCAATATCCATTTAAGTGGCTTGAATGTAAGACAGATAAAATAGATCGGACCGGAATAGAATACCCAGGTCCAACAGAGTCCATACAATCGCCGGCTGCCATATGTCGAATCACTCAGGTCACGCGGGAACTTGCCATTCTTTATGCTCTTATGAAATGGAAGGCTAAAGAGTCCGGTAATGAGTAGAAACTGAAAAAGAAAAATTATAGGAAATGAGGCAGCACCGATCAACTTCTCGCCGACTGTTACGGAAAGAATCACTGGTAGCGAAGCAAGTACGAATGGGATAGTTACGAAAATCAGCGCAAATATTGGTAGAAGAAGTTTAACCATACTTCTTAAGCTCCGCGTCTGTGCCTATAAGATTCTGATCGACGAGCGTCTTCCAGATATCTATCAAATCGTCATGCACCAATATGTTAATCGCAGGCTTAAGGTAAGTTCGATCAAATCCAGCTTGAAGTAAGATATCCTTTATCTCCTGTCCCACACTCAATGCACCACTCAAAACTGTAGAGCTTTTTGAATTCGCCCTTGTTTGACCCGAGATGATTGGTCCCAATGGATTTACAATTTCGAGCGTGGCAGAAAGATATGGCTGATCCAAGAGTACGCGCAATGCAAAAATAAACAGCCGAACACAATCCAGTTTGTGAGTTCCTTCGGCGTGGTACTTGACTGCGAAAGCGTGCGGATCTTTACACCAGTTATTGTTAGAAAATTTTTGAATCTTGAAAGACTCCAATAGCGCGGCCGTTTCCTGGGCCTTAAGATCTTGAGACAAATAGATCACAGCACGAGGAAAACTGTTATTGATCTCCTCAAGGTTCCCAAGACCTCTAAGATCAGACCTTGGGGTTATGCTTTGGATGCGATCTTTGAGTAGCCTCAATTTACGCATTGGAGGTGCCCCCCTGATCTATTTGCGTAGATTATAATTTTACCCAGTCCCACAACTCCTTCTCGGACTTTTGAGGGAATTATTGATTAAATTCAGACAAAGCAAGACCCTAAAGCCAGCTCTTTATCACCTTTCTAAGGTCTTTTTCGTCAGATAAATGGCGATCGCATCGAGGCTTGGGTAGTCCCAGAAGACTGTGTAGGAGATTTTCATTCTGAGTCCATCTTCGATTTCACTAACGAGCTCAAATGCCTGTAATGAGTCAAGACCATAGGCTGTTAGTGGCTTTTGCGTGTCTATTCTGTCGGCAGGTATCCCAACAATCGCGCTAAACCAATTGAGCAACTTTATCCGTACTTCTTCTTGTGCTTCAGATGCTTTGCCACTGAATACCGCTTCCGTTGCTACTGGCATTTTAATCTCTTTAGTCTCTTTAGTCTCTTTAGTCTCTTTAGTCTCTTTAGTCTCTTTAGTCTCTTTAGTCTCTTTTAACGTATTCCATTTTGGTGCTTTGGTAGCAACTTCGTTCGCACCAGTTCCCTGAAGTAGAATATCCATCTCAAAATCTCCACCCGGTGCGGTTTCCTCAATATAACCTATGTCGCTCGCGAATGAAGTTACTGTAGATAGAAGCTTGTGCGGATCAATCCGCTGAACTCTCCGTAGGTCCGCAGCCACTTTGGCCATCGCGAAAACATATTCCTCGTTTAGCCATTCGATCGCACTCTTCGTCTCACTATTTAATGGCGCATACCTCCGTAAAACACTTGCAAGAATAGCCAGATTTCCTATCTTCCCGACTGCGGAATTGAGGGCAAAGCGAACTGTCGCTTGAAAATCAGGATTCAGATCATCGGCGCGAATGATACCTCTTAGCGTTTCAATGTCCTTTGCGATCTTCGATATAACATCCTTCGGTGCACTCAGAGTTTCAAAAATATTATCTTGGAGACCTACGCCTTTGATTAAAAGCGCCCCTAAATAGGACTCGAGTGTTTCTGTCGGGCCTTCGAAGATTCGTAGAGCGCGGGCATCTCGATACATTTGGGGAATGATATTGGGTTCCATATAACCTCGACCGCCGAGACTTTGCATTGTTCGGTCGATGGTGTCACCGAGAAACTCAGGCCCAGAAATCTTACACACCATGTATAGTTCTAAAGGCACCGCAGTTGAGCGATCGAGATACTGAGCTATAGCGTTGACAAGGGCTGAGAGGGAAGTAATTTGCATCTCGCTTCGGTAAATCCACTGAAGGATCACATGACTTCTAATTAAGGACCCAGTATTCACTAGCCTGTGTTGTGAGTAACGAGTCATGATCTGCAAACATCTCTTCATTGCGCCTATTGAAAGCGCTGCAATCCCGAATCGCGTGTAATTCATTGCAGAACTTGCGGCCTCCATTCCATTACCAGAAGCCCCCAGAAGACACTCCCGGTCCACTTCTACCCCATTTAAGATGAACGAATTCTGGACCATCCCGCGAAGCCCCATCGTCATTGCCTCGGGCCCATGCGTGAGTCCAGGCAGTCCTTGCTTCACAACAAACCCAGAAATTCCAACAATTGAGTCGTCCTGTGTTCGCTCCTTCGCAAAAACACTGATATAACCTGCCCAACTGGCGCTACCACTCCAGATCTTTTCCCCAAAGAGTTTCCAGGTTGCGTTTGACGTCTGAAGTGCTTTTGAAGAAATTGCTTGAGGATTGGAGCCGGCACCTCTTTCAGTCAGGGCGAACGCAGCTAGTTCCCTACCAGTGGCCAGTGACGGGAGAATGCGGTCCTTGAGCGCCTTCGTTCCGCAATTGAGAATCGGATGAATTCCCAGAGCGTTATTGAGACCTACGAAAATCCCAAGCGACAAGTCAATTGCTCCGAGCTGCTCTGTGATTGCCGCAAGATCAGCATGAGTATGCGCACTTCCGCCATATACTTTAGGCACAAGCATCCCAAGCAGTCCTCTATTCCCCATATCGAGGGCAATGTACGGAGGGATCGTTCGCCGCTCATCGATGAGTTGTGAATTTATTCGTCTCCCTGCGTAATCACGAAGCCAAGCAAGAGTTTCTAAAGCGTTAGATGAAAGCGGTCCCGAAAGTTCATTTGCGGCTTTGTCTGTGGCATTCACTTTAATTTCTTTCATCTTTCTTGTATCCCACTGGAAAATACTTTGTAGTTCACCTTTTTTTAACAATTCACGAGTTAACTGGCGCTGCACTTTCCCGCTTGAGGTCTTAGGTAATCGGCCAGGCTTCAGATATACGATGAGAGCTACCCTCAGATCATGATCCTGGCTGATAGCCTGAGATATATTTTCTGAAATTGAGTTAAAATCCTCGGAAATATTCGAACGATGAACTTCAACGGCTAAGGCAAGACATTCTCTCCCTGTCATATCAATAGAAAATGCTGCACAAGAAATGTCTTGCAATCGACCTCGATTCCTTTCTACTGTGTATTCAATGTCTTGTGGGTAGTGATTTTTTCCGGCAATGATGATGACATCCTTGATCCGCCCAGTGACGAAAAGATGTCCATCACGGATAAAACCGAGATCACCTGTATCTAAGAAAGTCATCTTTGGCTTACCGCTCAACTTCCCAAAGAAATGCTGCCGGGTTAATTCCTCCTGTCTCCAGTAACCGGCTCCAACATGCGCACCTGCGATCCAAATACTCCCAACTGACCCCTCTTCACACTCGCGAAAGGTTAAGGAATCAACAATTCTCAACGTCTGCCCTTCAGAGATCTCACCTGAACTAACGAGTTGTCGCGCGTTTGGATTGTCTTGCGCAACTTGAAGGATACTACCCGTCTCAAGTTGCTCCTTATCCACAGAAATTGTTTGAGTCCCCTGAAGAATCGGGCCGCCACTCACAAAAAGCGTAGCTTCCGCGAGGCCAAAACATGGGAAGAAAGCCTTTAGACTAAAGCCAATCCGAGAAAACTTGGCGCTAAACTCTTGAATGGTTTCAGGACGGATCGGTTCAGCACCGTTGAACATCACCTTGAGAGAAGAGAGATCAAGAGATTGCATCTGTTCGGTCTTTATTCTTCTCACACACAAATCAAACGAAAAATTTGGCCCCCCGGTGATAGTCACTCCGTACTTTGAAATAATGTTTAACCACCGGATTGGTCGCTCTAAGAACGCTGCAGAAGGAAATAGGATGGTAGGACAGCCAATATAGAACGGCTGAAGTATGCATCCAATCAAACCCATGTCGTGAAAGAAAGGCAACCAGGTTGCACCAACAGATTCAGGGCTCGTCTGCATAGCCTTCGAAATCATCGCGAGATTAGCCATGAGATTCTTGTGTGTAAGCTGGACCCCTTTTGGGTTTCCCGTCGACCCAGAAGAGTACTGTAAAAATGCAACTTGATCCTCACTCGGTTGCTTCAGTTCCCAATCTGGAGGTGACTCAGAATCTGCTCCATCAAGGACCAGAATCGCATCCTTAAAGTTCTCAACGCTAACCTCTGACGCACTTCTTAGTGAGAGCAGGATGCTAGATGTTGTTATCAACACACTCGGCGACGAGTTTTCAAGGATCGCCGTGAATCTAGCCAGATTGCGATTCGCCTTAGGTGGGTAAACGGGGACCGCAATGACCTGTGCATAGAGACATCCGACAAAAGCCTCTATGAATTCAACACCAGAGTGAAAGACGAGCAGCGCCCTATCACCAGGCTTGGATAACATACTGAGTCGTGCAGCAATTTTTCTGGCGCTAGCGTCAAGCTCACCATAAGTCTTGGTGGCAGTCTCTACTTCTCCATCAGCCAAAAACCGCAGAGCAAGTCGATCACTTTGCCTCTTACCCCGCTCACTCAGAATCTCAACAATGGAGCTTGCGTGTAAATGAATCTGAGATGATGACTTGAACCTGAGCATGATATTTCCAATGGTAGCATTGAACCTTTTATACAGCGCTCCTCCGAAAAGCCGCCTAACCCCTTCACCACCCCCCCTTGACCTGCACCCAATAAAAAACCCCCGGACAGTTTCCCGTCCGAGGGCCTTTCATTCTTTAAACTAAGCGAAGCTTAGAAGTTGTAGGTCGTTGCAACGCGGTACAGCATGCTGTTGCCGAAGCCGAATGTTCCATCGGTGCTTGGGCTGCCAGCTGTGCCTGGGTTGTTGTTGGTGGTTGGAGCTGCTGCACCTGCAACTACTGCGTCAACGTTCACTGGACCGAATTTGAAGGTTGTACCTGCAGATACGGTGCGTGTGTTGATGAAGTTGTCACGGCTGCTGTTGCCGCTCATGTTTTGACCAATCAAAGATTGGGAAACCGAACCGCGTAGCATCAACCAGCTGAGGGCTTCTGCTTCTGCACCGATCACCACTGGAACGTTCCATTGGCTGGTTTTAGAAGTTTCGGTGCCTGATCCGTTTTTAGCTGTTGTTGTGCTGAGCTCAACACCAGAACGGGCAAACATCGATACGCCTTTTGCTACTTCTTTTTGATATCCGAAGCCTAGGCCGTACTCTTGTACGCTGACTTCAGCAATTTTCGTCAATGAACCACCGATTGTGCCGGTGCTTACATCGATACCACGGGTGTTGAATTTACCGAATACGGTGAAATCGCCCAAGCCGTAGGTGATACCGGAGTTGATTCCGATTTTGCCTTTAGCTTCACTTTGATCCACATCGCCTGTTGCTTTTGCTTTTGTGCTAATTGCAACGGTAGCGAATGCTGCCAAGTTGTCGAGTTCAGCACCCAAACGTGCGCCGAACTGGCTGGATGTTTGTGTTGGAGCTGCATCTGTTGCAGCTGCTACTTGGTTTTCAGAACCAGCGTAGAACACGTTTGCACCCCACTTCACGCCAGCGTCGCCGCCGAAGAAGAAGTCAACCGTCTTGTCTGGAGCAACCACTACTGGTGTACCCAAAGCTCCGAAGGTCGCGTTAGCGATCGCTAGAGTCGAAGCGGTTTTGTCGCTTTCGTTCCCTAGGTACAAACCGTAAGTGAAATCACCGGCTGTGTTTGAGAAACCGCCTTGGCCTTTGCTAGCAGCAGCAGATTCTGTTCCGCTGGTGTCGCCACCGAATTCCAAGGTGATTTGTTTTTTAAAGTAGTTAATTTGAGCTGGATTCAAGAAAATATTGCGGTTGTCTTTCACATAGAAAGAACCGTTTTTATCTTCGCCCAAAGCTTCGAGACGTGCACGGGTTGCGAAAGCTGGTGATGACACGATCATCAAGCCAACTACAAGTGCGATAGATTTCATCATTACCAAAGACTCCTTATGAGTTTTGTTCCGGTTACTGCTAAGGCGCCCCGCACCATTGCGAGGGACTCGGCAAAACTTTTACATTAGACCTCAGGTTCGTTGACGATTTTTATAATGTCAAACGACTTCATGCGTTAAACATTCCAAAAAATTTTTATAGGGAACTCAGTTGGTCTTGCATTTTTTGTAAGAATTGGTCCCGAGTGAATGGCTGAACAGACTCGATGCATCGGCTTGAACTAAAATTAAATTGTCCCGCCTCCATCGCAAGAACTGCATCTTGTAGCGCTTGCACTGTTTGCGGAAAATATAGAATTCCCACGTCTTTTTGTACTGTTTCGCACGCGCCGCCCATACCGACTGCAATCACAGGAGTGCCTGATGCAAGCGCTTCAAGAGGCGTGATTCCGAAATCTTCGACCCCTGGAAATACAAATGCCCGCGCCTTCGAATACAGTTCTTCGATCTCTTCATTTGTACATGGCCCCAAAAACTCGACCGTTTTATATTGTCTTTCTTGCGCAGAGCGAAAAAGTCGCCTTTGATCTTGCCCTCCGCCCACTATTTTAAGGGGCAACCGCATCTCCCCGAATGCCTCCACGGCAAGATCCGCTCTTTTATAAGGGGCGAGCGCACCCACCATGAGATAGAAATTTTCGCGCTCGTGGCGCGGCTTACTTTTGAATCGCGATAAATCTGCAAAGGGATGCACAACTGCAGCATCGCGGCCGTAAAAGTCTTTTACCTGGGACGCAATGAAAGCACTGTTGGCCACAAAACGATCTACGGTCTGTGCGGTGTGACGATCCCACCATTGAAGAATGGGGCGAAATAATGCTGCACCGAGTCGTACAGGGAGGGACGCTCGACCTTCGCCGAAATAATCGTGGAAACGCGTCCACATGTAGCGCATGGGCGCATGGATATAACAGAGGTGTTTTGCGTCCTTGCCCTTGCGAACGTTTTTCGCGACGCAGTGCGACGAAGAAACGATCAGGCGGTACTTCGTGGTCGGCATCAGGGTCGCAAGCACTGGAAGAAGTGGAAGGAAAACGCGGTAGTGCGCACGGAAGAGGGATATGCGAGCGATCAGAGGAGTGTAGACGCGGGTACGCTCGAGCTTTTTTTGTAAGGCTGAGGAAAGCTTGCTGGGCTCGTAAATCAGCGTAAAGACATCGGCATCGGGATAAAGGTCTAACAGTGCTTCAAAGACGGCCTCGCCGCCGCGCATGCCGTTTAACCAGTCATGGACGAGCGCGACTTGGCCCTTCGTTTTTTGGGCTGAACCTGCTTCTGTCTGAACTCGTTTATGGAGAGGCATCCGTACATCTTCTTTAGCAGCATCTGCTGAACAAGATGATAGATTTCCTCTTTAACCGCTTTTTCCCACTCGGACGGGATGATCAAACCGAGGCGTCTGACTTCTGACACGTACCGATCCACGGTACGGGTGATGAAGGTCGGCTGGTCTTCATTCTCGTCTTGAAAGTCGAAAAGCTGCTGTTCGAAGATGGTGTACAAAAGGTCAGGGGATTGTTGGGTGAGCATAGTCTCCACCACAGTTCGGCGACGAAAGGTGGAAGCTTGAGTAACAAAAAACAACAGAGTCTTATCGGACGCAGTCGGCGGAGTGCTTTAGTGCGGACGCCTGAGTTTGTGCGGTTTAGAAAACAACTCAGTGCTGCAAAACGGGTGTTGGTTACGACACACGCTCATCCGGATGGCGACGGCATCGGTGCGGAAGTCGCGTTGTTTCATTATCTAAAAGCCGCCGGCAAGTCGGTGCGCATCTATAATCCTGATCCACTGCCGTCGCGGTATCGATTCTTAGATCCTAAGGCCGCGTTTTTACATGGCCCAGATGAGGGAGCGCGCTGGAAGACGTTTGATCTATGGATCATCGTGGATACCAATGATCCAAGGCGTTTAGGCAAGCTTTGGAGTGAGCTTGCAGTTCGGGCAAAAAATGTCGTGTTTTTAGATCATCATCCCGACACTCTGCGGCCGGATGGGGAAACTATGGAGTCGTTCCCCTACCCCGATCACGCGAGTGTCGTGTGTGATGTGTCGTCGAGTTCAATCGGCGAGCTATTACATGCACTGTTTCAAGAACTGAAGATTGCGAAGATCAATCCAGGCGTGGCGCTGGGGCTTTATGTATCCGTGATGACGGACACCAATAGCTTTCGGTACGCACGCACTACACCCGAGGCGCATAGGATAGCCGCAGAGATGATTTCTTTGGGCGTAAACCCTGAAGAGGTCTATCAGACGATATTTTCTTCGAAAGAGTTATCTCATCTTCGTTTGCTGGGCGAAATTCTGACGCAAACGCAAGTGACGAAGTCGCAGCGAGTGGCGTGGATGGAGATTCCTTTGGGCCGCAGGAAGATTCATAAAGCGACGGCGGACGATACGATGTCATTTTTGAATCTGCTGTTGTTGTTGCGATCGTCGGAAGTCGTTTGTCTCTTTCGTGAGGAGGACGACAAAGAGACCGTCCGGGTTTCGATCCGGTCGAAGGGCCGAGTTGTAGTTAACAGACTGGCCATGGAACTGGGCGGCGGCGGGCATGATTACGCGGCTGGGCTGGCCTTACGTGCGCCGATGGATCAGGTGGTGAAGATTGTGACTTCGCGACTAGAGGCGTTGGCGCGGAAGTAGCTGTGGGTGCGGCGGATGCTTTTGGCCGGCCGGGCTGGGATCCGTGGCCGGCCACGGCGGGGGTGGTGGTTTGGCCAGCCTGAAGACCGTTTTGTGGCTGGCCGGGAATGGCGACGGGCGGGCTGACTTCGGACTGCTTTAGTTTTTTCACTTCTTCCAATCCCTTGGCTCTGGAAGAATTTAGACATGCTAAATGGCAATGGTAGCCTGGCGCGTACAAGATTTTTTCTGCGGAAGAACCGTCTGTTTATTCCGGCGAAGTTTTTTCGTCTATTTCGGAACAGGCGGGCTTTCGTTGTCTTCTCGGCCCTTTCAACGCTCCTCGGTTTCTGGACCATCTTTACGATGGACGAATATTTACCCTGGCGCGTCCGGTTCTCGAAAGGTGTGTTTTGGGCAGTGGTGTTGAATGCAGGACTGTGGCTGGTGGCACTCAATATGCGGGGGAAACTTCGCTATCTGGTTGCTCTTCTGCTTCTGCCTACGATTTACGGTGCGTATCAGATCTGGGGAAACTGCCATATTCTTATAGGATACGCGGTGGTGGCATGGCTCCTTGCGATTCTGATTCAGGTCCTCAGAGGTGATCCACTTGATTAGCGATGTTTTGTTTCCACTGAAAGAGGAAGCACGAAGGGAGGCTTACATCTACTTTGATACGCATATTCGTCGACTTCCCCGCAACAAAGACGGCGACTTTAATCTTCTCAGCCCTGGTTTCGACGACAATGATGTGGATGCATTTCGTCATGCCTATGTTAGCGGTGCCTTCACGCAAGAGTTTGGTGAAAAGGCTGCTGAGATTCTTGGTCTACTTGTCGAGTATGCCCCTGAAGCGCTCTATTCAAATTCAGTTAGTCCAAAATCTCGAAACATGGATCTTTGGAATAATAAAGTTGGAAGAAAATACGGCAAGACGACCAAGGGTCGGAAACGCTTGCTCAAGCTGATTCACGAAGCAATGAAGCGGGGCGAGCTGATTCTGAATCTTAACGATTCTCGGAAGTACGCAGGAATTTCGGAAGTACCAAAACGAATTTCAAGACCAATCATTTCATTGGCAAAGTCTCCCTCGGGTCGTAACCAACAATTTTATGATCTCAACAAGAGAGCTTCCTTGAGTAGAACAGAGCTCGTGACGCAGATCAAAGAAGGCGAATACCCAGGATATTCAGTGAAGGTCATTCGTGGGATTGAGACACCTGTATCCAAGCGGGACTCGAAGAAAACGAACAATATAGGCTAGTTGCCAACCTAGTCCTCACAAGTCAGCCGGCTTAAATATAACTTTCGCCGCCACACATGAGGAACTACCTCAATCTTGGCTCCCGGTAGGCCTCGACCTGCACGTTTAGCGGCTCCCTGCCCTGCCCCGCTTTCGCAAGAATCACCCCGATGTCCCACGTCCTCCAGCCTCGGCCCTTTACAAGCATTTTGAGTTCTACTGGCTTCTCTTTGTCTGGATTCACCTTGCCTTCGGGCCAGGCCAAGAGACGAAACTCCTGTAGTTTGGGTCCGTCTAAGAATGTCCGTGCTGTGATCTTCGTGTCACCCGGAGGCAACTCAAAACAGGTCACGAAATCTTTGTAAGACACCTTCCCAGACGGAAGGCGCTCTTCCTTTCTGAGTTGAAGATCACCGCCATCTTTTATTGCATGAATTTTAGGGTGCAGCTCTGCGCTTTGGCCTGCAGGGACTTCGATTTGCTCCTGCTCTAGCATTACCGCAGGTTGATAGTAGGCGATAGGAAACTTGAGTTTTATATATGCAGATTGAATATCTCTTAGAATCTTCTGTTTGCTCTCTGCATTTCGTAAATACGCTTTTGTGAAACTATGACCTAAGAAATCCCCTTCCGGAGGCGATCCTATTCCAAGACTTTCGACGTTTCCGGGCAGGACGCTCACTTTCTTTCGGAGTGTTGCCATCACGAAGTCATCCTTGAATGTTGTCCAAGGTGAAGTATCTACAGTTGCAGAAACCGGAGTCGCGACCTGAACGTTTGCGAATAAATTGGAAAACTTTGGAAACAAAGAATTCGTTCTCTGCTTCTTTTCGATCGAACCCGTAAGACTACCGTCCGGATATGCTGAGAGATTTCTCATTGCCTGATTCGCATAAAAATTCCCCTGCGAATGAGAAACTAAAATGACGTTATAGCCAGTTCTTATATACCGTGCATAGGACTCAAAATGCTCTTTCAAGTTGGGGAACGTCGTTCCCCTGCCAAACAAAGTTACAACGCGTTCCTCGATCGCATCCTTAAACCATCTCGGCGCCACCGAAAGAGAGGACAACCATGTCCAGAAGTTTTCAAAGTCAGATACGCCTTTTTGAACGGCAACATTTACAAGCTGTTCAAGCAATGGTTCGCTTCGCTTATAGGAGACATCAAAACGAAGTTTGCTATTGAGAGTCGGCCACCACGGAAGTAGGGCCTCCTCAAGGGCTATCTTACTACTTGTTGCTTCATCCCGGGAATTGAACATCCCATTGCCGAATAACACGACGGTTCCACTACCCGCGCAAGAAGCGGCGAAACTACCAGGAATAATAGGGAATAAGCAAAAGAATAGAAAAGAAATCATTATTCACACGCGGCAATGTTGAGTGGGTGTTTTGATTCAAGCACGCGACCATCCAGCCTCGCGTCAAATCTGAGAAATTGCTTCGTCCTTTCTGCCGTATTGAAAGCCTTTGCTTTTACATAGCCACACTCAACATCTGCTCTAACCCCATTAAATGTTTGATAAAGGCACACAATAGATTTTTCGCTCCTATCAACAACAGCCATTAGCTCCGTCTCGTCTAAGTCCTTCTTCATATGTTCTTGATAAGCCACCGCCATCTGAGAAAGCGCTTTCCGTTTTTGCTCATCTTTAGGGTATCGAGCATAGATCCAGCGCTGCAGGTCATCTCTAACACCATCATGATCCGAATCGATTCCTTGCAAAGTTTTCTTACCTGCATCACCTGGATCCGGAGGGAATCCGGACGGGAATATAAAAGTCCGATCGATATGCAGGATGTCCGCATCATCGGTATCCTTGGAGCAGCCGCTGCCATGAATGATGGCTAGGAAAAAGAAAGAGCACCTGAAAAGAAGGTTCTGCATGCGAATAGACTATATGCAATTGCTGCGCCGTATTCGAGAAGGACGGCAACCTACAGTTCAGATCCCAGAGTGCGCGGGCGGTCCGATATGGGCGGGCACGCCCCACTCACGATTCCATGCTGCGATAGTGCGCGGGAAAAAATGTTCGCTTTCAGGATGGCCCATTTCAATAACGACTAAGCCCTGGCGAGTTGCGGTGAGAGCTTCGTGGTAATCCACTTCGCCTGTAACAAACACGTCTACTTTTGCGCTAATGGCGGCCGAGATCATGGCCGAGCCTTTGCCAGGCGAGAACGCCATACTGCGGATGGCTTTAGGCAGCGAACCGTGGACCTTTGGTGCTGAGGATGTTTGAAAAGCGGACTGAGTCTGTTTAAGAAAAACCTGGGGCGAGACTGGCGACTTCAGGTGGCCGGCCACGCCATAGCCGATGCCGTAAACAAAGCCTTTTGGGGAAGCCTCCTGGTGTACATCGTAGAGGTCATATGCAACCTCTTCGTATGGGTGAGCCGATTTTAATGCTCTGAGGATCTGATCTTCGAGCGCGACAGGATAAATGGTTTCAAAGCGGATTTCTGGAAGCACTTCGGTTATGCCGGGTGCGCCTATGGCTGGGCTTGAGCCAGGCTGGCCACGGAAGGTGCCTTCGCCCAGCAATGAGAACCCGCAAGAGTCGTAGTTTCCGATCTGTCCGGCACCGGCAGCGAATAGGGCCTCTTTTACGTGGCCGGCCACGGGCTCTGGAATGGTCACGACGAGCTTTCTGAATGGTCTGTGGCCATCCTTATTAGGGCGTGGCACTAGTCGGCTTTCCGGATAAAGATTCATCGCCTCAGCCAAGTCGAGCATTGCGTCTAAAGCACACCGATCAAAGTTGGTGTGAGTTGCATAAACGAAGATATCTTCCTCAAAACACCGAAGAAGCAAGGTTGAGAGCTCGTTTGGGCCAGCCTTAACTAGGCGAGCAAGGCCGCGTCCTTTTGGAAACAGTGGCGGATGATGCAGCACAATGCCGTTTACCTTCTTTTTTCGAGCGAGCTCCAACACCTCTAAGGTGAGGTCAATCGCAGCAACGATTCCGTGTACGGGCTGATTTAAATCCCCTACAAAAAGACCGACGTTATCCCATGACTCAGAAGCACTCGTAGGGGTGAGGGATTCGATGCTGTGCACCCACTCGCGCAGGGTCATTGTATTTAATTTTGAGGATTTGGAACTTTTTGGCGCAGTCGATTTACGGCCGGACATACTGTGGCTCCTCGATCTTATGAATAACCCCACCACCAATGCACACATCTCCCTGATAAAGAACTACGTATTGCCCGGGCGTCATGGCGCGTTGCGGTTCATTAAATTGCACAGTCATTTGGCCTGATTCGCCGATACTCGCAACACATGCCTGATCGTTCTGCCGATAGCGTGTTTTTGCGGTGCAGGAAATCTGATCCCCAGCGGAAGGGGCCTCTATCAGCCAGTTTACCTGATTTGCGATAAGCCTTTTGGCATAGAGTGCCGGATGCTCTTCACCCCGTACGACAACGAGTTCATTGCGCTGCAAGTTTTTTTCAACCACAAACCAGGGCTCCCCTTCGCCCCCAAGGCCGAGCCCTTTGCGTTGGCCAAGCGTGAAAAATGCAATGCCGTTATGCTCTCCAATCTCGTGGCCATCCAGGTCAATGATGCGGCCCGGCTTCGTATGAACATATTTACCTAAGAATTCCCGAAACTTGCGCTCTCCGATAAAACAAATGCCAGTCGAGTCCTTCTTTTCCGAGGTAGAGAGGCCGATCTTTCGAGCAATCGAACGAACCTCAGATTTTTCGATGTCTCCGATCGGAAATAGGACTCTTGCAAACCGGTCCCTCGGCACTGCTGTTAAAAAATAGGTTTGGTCTTTATTGGGGTCTCGGCCACGCAAAAGTGTTGGGCCCTTCGGCGATTGTGCGACGCGAGCATAGTGGCCGGTGGCCAGAAATTCAGCGCCAAACTCTTCAGCTTTTTTTAGAAACAGATCGAATTTTATTTCACGGTTGCAGAGCACATCTGGGTTCGGTGTGCGGCCAGCCTCATATTCTCTTAAGAACTCGGCAAAGACATGTTCGCGGTACTCGTCGATAAATTCGATGGAGTAGCAAGGCATCTGTAGCCGATCGCAGACCGAAAGAACGTCCTGAAAGTCTTCGTCTGCCGGGCAGCGGCCGTCCGGATCCTTTTCGTCCCAATTCTTCATGAACAGGCCAATCACTTCGTGACCTTGTTCAATTAAGAGGTGCGCAGCAACAGAGCTATCGACTCCTCCGGACATACCCACAACTACTTTCGCCATGTCGGCGATGCTATCAAAATCAGAGCCTTTTTGTACGACTTAGGAGTGAATTGCTGGAGCCGTGGCCGTTTTGGCCGTGGCCGGCAACGGACTGGATGCGCTGGTGGCTGGCCCGGACGGGGCGACATCAGCTTGATCCACTGTGTAGATTGACTCCATATAGTCGCAAATCTTGAGACTGTGAAGAACAACATCTTGAACTGGGATTTTCTCGTGAGTCGCGACTTTTTTCGCTGCCTCTAGAGTCTTCTGTGCCTCGCGCAGTATATTAGAAACTCGATATTCAAGTTCAGGGTCTTCCTGAGTTCGAGGGCTGGCATATAGCGCAAGTGCGAGCTGAGATAGACGCTCAGAATTAGTCTGTAGTTCAGCCGCGCGACGATCCAATCCTTGTTGTGAATTACGCACTCGAGCTAAGACCACTTCGAACTCTAAAAGCCAATTCGCGTAGTCAAAGGTAGCGGCAGCTTCCGGATTAAGAAGTTCGCTTGGGACTGCGCCCTTCTCTTTCTTTTGCAGTAGCAACTTACGGCGCACGGCATCCCCGATTGCAAATCCAATAGCCAAGCAGAGAGCAAAACCAGTGAATCTGCTTCCACCCGCGAATGGTGATTTTTGGCTAGAATCGCTGAGCAAAATGTCTACCTTTGCCAGTTGTTCGGCCAGCCTTAGGCTGTTTTGCTGAGTCGAAAAATCGGTGGCTGTTTGAATTGAGCTTCGTTTGGCCCTAAGCGCCGCAGTAAAAGCATTATATGCTGATTCAAGGATTCCCCGCTTAGCAATATTGCGCGCCTCTGGGAACTTTCGATCATTGCGCAATGCAATAACTTGGCTTGCGGGCTCCATATAGGCTTCAAATTCTTTTTGTACTCCAAGCGTCGTGGCCAAGTCTGATTGGCGAAGTTGCTCGAACTGTTTTTGAAGCTGCTCATTGAGGGCCGCTGCAAAAAGGTGGCTTGGGACCTCTGAGGGCGGTGCTGTGCCCGGACCGGGATCAAGCGCCATAGACCGGAAAAGATTCGTCTGAAACTCTTCCAAGAGATCCCATCTCACCGCAGCTGTTTGAATGTGTACCGTACTCGCTGCCTGGTTTTGGCTGGCCTTAAACGTCTCCCGCGTCTTTTGTATTTCCGATGCCAGCTTTTCCATCCAGAGATCGTTACTCTGGGCCGCAAGTGCATACGGATATGTGGCAGATATTGCTATCGACATTACGAACAGGGTGAATCGAACCTTCATGGTAGATTTCCTCATCACCTCACAGATCGGACTGCAACAGGCCGGCCACGAGAGGAAATCTTTGCCTGTCAATGTGCCGGAAGGTTGACTGAAGCGGAAATCAGGGTGAGTGGCAATTGATAAGCACGAAGTATATTGCGCGTGTCTGGCCTAATGTTTGCAGTCTGCCTCAGAATGCAAAGAAAGTACTCAAAGCTTGAGGGCTACGAAATTCTGACGTGTGTAAGAGCATTGGCTGGGCAAGAGAGGACCTTGATAGCAGATCTTTTAGAATATCTATATGAGGTTGAACTCCGAAAATTATATGCGCCACTGGCGTACTCAAGTCTTCATGAGTTTGGAGTGAAGGAACTCGGATTCACGGATGCTCAGAGCTACGAACGTACACGCGCAGTAGCGGCAATGAGAAAGGTACCAGAGGTGCGCGACCTGATCCGCTCTGGAGAGATTTCTTTGACCAATGCAGCTCAGCTCAATCGAGCCATAGAAGCTGAAAAACGAGCTCTTGGAGAGGAAGTAACAAATGAGTTTAAGGCGGCGCTCGTAGAGGCAGCATCTGGTGCTACGAAACGCGAGTTCCAAGGCAAACTTGAAGTAATCCTTACGAATCCGGAATCTAGAGCCGCAGTGCGTGAAAAACTCACACACAGATCGGCTACAAGAACCGGAGTGCAATTTGAGATCGCTGTCACCACGGAGGCAAAAATCAAGCGAGTTAGGGAGCTGGTGGACGCACCAACGTTAGAGGAGCTCTTTGATCTTGCTTTGGACGCGCTGATTGCTGTTGAAGAGAAGAAGAGAAAATACGATAGCAGTTCGGACCAAGAATTATACGTGCGCGGATCTTCGGCGAGTCCAGCCAAAGTGATGGGCCCAGATCCCGTGGCCGGCCACGGAGCAGAGGAGGAACATGAGCCTAAAAAGAAAGTAAGCTCGGAACAATCCGAACGGAGAACAAAGCAGCTTACTTCGCGCTACGTTCCGGCCAAGTACAAGACTGAAATCGCAAAAAGATCTGGGAGCAGATGTGAGTTCATAGACCCTCTCACAATGCGTAGATGTGCCTCCCGCTCTCACCTCCAAATAGACCATAAATGGCCACTAGCCTTGGGAGGGAAAACCACCCTTCAGAACCTGAGACATTTATGTGGAACGCATAACCGAATGGAAGCAGAGCGCGCGGGCCTGGGAGTCAACATAAAGAATTAACCGCATGCAAGCTCTTGCCAGGGGAAGAAATCTGCGCTACCTTCCGGTCAAGCCGATTTGACGCCGCTTGCGGGCTTAACACGCTAAAGCGCGCCAGAGAGTTTCGAAATGAAACCCCTGGATTCTGAATTTCCCACTGTAATTTTCTACAGCGAAGATTTGGGTCCCTGACGGCAAACAAGGAGTTTGTGTGTTTCGGGACTTAGCATGCCCCTTCTTTCTATCACTTTTTTTACTTAGCGCTCCGCTTTCTTCGAGTGCGCTTCCTCTCATCGATATTTATTCTGGCAGCACTTCATGCCGTAGCATTGTTGAAGCGGCTCTCAGTACCGAAGAACTTACTTTCAGATTTGCAAACAGCGGAGATCATGCGGAACTGCAGAAATTGATTAACGAAGTTCGAAAAGAGTTTATCAAGGACTACGAGTTTCTCGAAGGAACATTCGATCACGATCTTATGTTTATCGATGAAACCTATGATCGCGAAAGTAGCCGGCTTTATATTATTGAAGACAAAAACGGCAAGATACTTGGTTCCGGAGGATTTTTTCGCACAAGCAAGGATAGCGTTGAGCTGCGAAAGTTCTATTTTTCAAAAGAAATTCGAGGAAGGCGACTTGGCGGCCCATGGCTTGACTACCTGATAGAACAGGCCTTTAATACTGGTGTCAACCGCATCTGGCTGGTCAATCATCACGAGCTACCAGACGCAACGAATCTGTACCGGCGGAGGCACTTTAAACTCTATTCCCCAGACCAAAACGAATTCTCCGTACCAATGGACCGATACCATTATTTCCAGCTCTTTCGAGAGCAACTACGACTAATCGATTCTCTGCAAAGGACAAAACCTCAAAAATGACTACTCTAGCCCTTCTCTACAGTACATTACTTCCCCTACACTGCTTCGCCTCAGGTTCAACCCCCTGGCTTCCCCAGCTCAAAGACTGGGTCGAAACCAACTCCAGCACCAGTAATCCTGAAGGCATTTCTTCAATGCGAAAGAAGCTCATCAAGGCCCTAGAATCTGCTGGCCTTCAAGCCAAAGAGATTCAATCTGACGTGGACCCAACTCGCTACATCATTGAGGCAACTACGGGAACAGCCGACGAGGCCAAGATCGCTTTCATCGGTCACATCGACACCGTTTTCCCAAAGGACTCAACGTTCAATCAACTCCTAGCCTCCCCTACCCATCTCAAGGGCCCCGGCGTAATCGACATGAAGGGCGGGCTAGCACTGATGATCGAGGTACTCAACGACCTCAAGAATTCTGCTCCTGGGCAATGGAAGAGGATCAAAGTCCTCATCAACGAGGACGAAGAGACCGGATCCAAGAGTTCGAGCGCAATGCTAGACCAAAGGGTAAAAGGATTGCACACCGCTATCATCTTTGAGCCCGGTACCCCACAAGGCGAATTCGTACACTCGCAATCAGGCGTTTTATGGTCAGAAATAAAAATCCACGGCAAAGCCGCTCATGCTGGCCTATCCCACCAACTCGGCAAGAACGCATGCGTCGAACTCGCAAAACTGATCCCTGCCCTATCGCAAAAAACTGACTACAAAAAATACTTCACTGTAAACGCAGGCGTCATCCAGGGCGGCACAACGGCAAATACAGTATGCGAACACGCCAGCGCCAAGTTTGACGTCCGGTTTATTGAAAAAACTCATGCAGACCAATGGCTCAAAACAGCTCGAAAGATGTTAGCCACTCTTCCCAATGGCTTCAAAGGCGAGGTCGACATTTCCGTATTGATTCCAAGCCTTGGCCAAGAAAAAACAAAACAAAGGCTCGCCGAACTCAAAGCCATCGGCAAAAAACTCAGCATCCCAGTCAAGTCTACCCATGTTGGCTACATTGCTGACTCAAACCACCTCGCTCAGGTCCCGGGCCTTAGCGTAATCGTTGGTGCAGGCCCCTACGGGACTGGAATCCACACTGATGCTGAGCAAATGGACCTAAAAAGCTTTGATGAACGCAAAGTTCTCATCCTGCAATGGATCAAAGAAGCTACTTTCTAGGATCAAAGGCTTCTCGCAGCGACTCACCAATTAGGTTGATTGAAATCAACGTCACGCACAACACCGCTGTCGGTGCGATCAAAAGCCACGCTGCGTTCTGAATGTACGATCGTCCCTGCTGCAATAACTCACCCACACTTGGGGTCGGTGGAGACAGACCAAATCCAAGATAATCCAAAACTGTCAGCGTCGAAATTCCAGCCGCAATCGTAAATGGGGTCAGCGTCAATATTGGCGTCAGCGCATTGGGCAGAATATGCTTAAAAATAATCCGAGCGTCACTCGCACCAGCGGCGCGCGCAGCATCACAAAACTCTCGACGTCTTAAACTCAAAAACTGCGCCCGCATCTGGGACGCAACTGATACCCAAGACAACACCACGACAACACTCAAGGTGACCCAAAACGAATCGGACTTCAGCAGGCCATTCACCAGAATGACAACGGACAAGAATGGCAGAATCTCGATGAGTTCCTTCCCCCGCTCCGTCACAAAATCAGTCTTTCCGCCGAAATAGCCTTGAATAGAACCAATGACGACTCCGAGCGCAAAGGTCATCAAGTAGAAGAGAACCCCATAGACCAAGGAGACTCGAATCCCATAGAGCAAGCGAGCAACTACATCCCGGCCAAGACTGTCAGTCCCAAGCCAATGCTTTGCGGATGGCCGCACCATCACATCCTGGGTTTGCTCGTACGGATCCCATTCATTCAGTGGGAATATAGAAAAGGTTTCTTTCCCGGCGGCAATATCCCTTGCAACCAACTCCCTAAAGTCGACGACAAAAGTATCCGTAATCCCGAAGAGCTCCGGCGCATAGCGAACGAATGCCGGAAAGTAGGTTTGACCATCCCGTTTTAATACAAGTGGCTTGGAGTTGGACCAAAGCTCAGCTGTGGACGAAAGCAAAAAGACTAAACCAAAGGAAACCAATCCAACCCACGCACGCTTCTGACGAAAGAACGAATTCCATCTCCGACGACCAAGAGGTGTAAGTATCATTTGAAATCAATCCTTGGATCGACAAAGACATAAGCCACATCAGAAATAAGCTGCCCAATCATAACGATGAGCGACTGCAGAACGGCGACCCCCATCATGACGTTGTAGTCCCTAGAGCTTAGACTCTCGATCAGCAACCGGCCCATTCCAGGCAACCCAAATACAGTTTCGATCACGATGCTGCCAGCCACAAACGCGGACAAGAATCCTCCGACTCCGACCATTAAAGGCAAAACAGCATTCCGCAAAGCGTGCTTCATTATCACAGTTTTTTCGCCCAAACCCTTCGCGCGCGCGGTACGAATGAAGTCGCTACTCAAAACGTCAAGCAGACTATTTTTCATCATCATTGTTAAAAAGGTGAAGCCACCCAACAGTGAAGCGCAAACCGGAAGAAACATATGTTTGCAGTAATCAAAAAACTTTTGCGACCCCGTCATTGTATCCACGGAATCTGAAAATGCGCCGCCGAGCGGGAACCAGGCTCCCCCCGGCAAAACTCGGTCTGTACAAAAGACAAGCAAAAGAACCACAGAAACCACAAGAGGTGGGATGGAGTACGCTATAAAAAGCGTCACACTTGAAATGACATCGAACTTGCCACCATCCCGCAAAGCTTTTGCCATCCCGAGCGCGATGCATACGAGATAGGTCAAAAAAAAGCCAGGAATCCCAAACCCCAATGAGATCGGTACGCGCTCTAAGATTGTTTCAATCGCGGGCGTGCGCGTTGTGGATGAATCCCCAAAATCTAAAACAAGAATCTTCTTGAGCCAGTTCAAATAACGCACTGGTACCGGCTTATCTAGTCCGTACTGGCGCTCAAGATCAGCCTTCAGCTGCTCAAGATTACCGCTACCCAAAGACGTCGAACCGCCACCTTCTCCCCCAAACTGGATGCGGCTTAAGACCTCTTGCACAGGTCCGCCAGGTAGATAGTTCTGAACCATGAAATAGACCGCCGTCATCAATAGAAACATCGGCACCATAGTCAAAACACGGCGAAGGAGATATGAGGCCATCAGCTTTTAGAATCTCCCTCTCAATACGCGGAATACAGATAAATCGGCGGAAAATCATCATACCTCAAAGCCCAAGAAGGAGATTTCACTCGAGTGCCGATACCTGCGTAGAATCCAACTCTCTCTGCTAGGAAAGCGTAGGGCTGATCGTCATAGATTAAGCGGCTCATTTGTTGAAAAACTTTTTCCCGCATTTTCATATCAAATAGAACCTTTGCTTCTTCAATCAAAGCATCCACCTTTGGGTTACTGTAGCTACACCAATTTGAGCCTCCATTTTTAATGCTGGAAGTCGCCCAAAGTTGATGTGCTTGCGGAATAATGCCACCGCCAGCCCAACCCATCACAACAGCATCGAACTCTTTGTCATCGAGTTGCTTGATCAGGGAGGTCCACTCGACAGACTGAACGTTGACCTGAATTCCAGCGCGTTTGAAATCTTCTTTCACGAGCTGGGCAATCTTCGATCGCATCATGTTGGTCGAATTGAATTTAAGCGAGAACTCGAACCGTACCCTCTTCCCACTAATCACTCGATCAAGAACACCATCGCCGTCTGAATCAGCCCAACCATCCGCCTTAAGCGCGGCTAGCCCCTTTTTTAAATCATAATCAAAATGTCCACCTGGCTTGCGCAAGCTAGGATCCGTATTCGCCGTGGCACTACCAAATGCACTGAAAGATCTGTCATAAAGGCCGTGATAGATCGTCTCGTTGATCTGTTTGTAGTTGATCAACTGCGCTAAAGCCTGGCGTGTCGCGCGGCTGGAAAAAATTGGCTTTGCCATATTCCAGCCGATGAATGTGAACGCACCCGGGCCCTTGGTCTTAAAATCCTTAGCCCAAATCCCCTTACGGGTGTCGGGCCCTGTGCCAATGCGATCACGATCTGACCCAAGAACCCTTGTGCCGAAGATCTCGTTGTCCATTTCATAGACGTCCAAATCCCCTTTCACCCAAGTTTCATAACCCAAAGCAAGATCGGGAATGATACGGATGACGATCTCTTCAGGGTTATATAAATTTTTGATCTTCTTAAGCTTAAATCCCCACCAATCTTTGCGGAGCGAAAGCTCTAGCTTCTGGTCCCTAGAATAAGATTTAATGACATATGGCCCACTGCTGACAGGGCTGATGATGGCCTTTGCTTTGTTGAAGTTGGGCTCACCGTCGTACTGCTTTTTCTGGATGATGCCAAAGTTCTCTATGATTTCAGGCAGCACCGTGATGTTCGGTTGTGGAACTGTGATCGAAAACTTCCTGTCGCTCAGCTTTTGAAATGTATAGCCAGGGAAGAAAGCCCGGGTGGGTGCTGCATCCACCTTCTCATCCATCAGGCGATCAAACGTAAACTGAGCATCTTCTGTTGTAATCAATGTGCCATCCGACCACGAAGCGCCCTCCCTCAATGTGAATGTGTGTACCTTGTGGTCTGCGGAGGACTCTATTTTCTCTGCCAGCAAAGGAATGTAGTCCCCAGTTTCGTGATCAGTCTCAGCGAGGTAGGCAAAGATCAGTGGAAGATAGCGCCGAGTATGAAAGTCGTTGTTGATCAGTGGACTCAGCGTTGCGAAATTTGCGCCATTCACAAGCACGAGCTTTCCGCCCTTTTTTGATGCCTTGAACCCTTCATAGACTTTCCCAGCGTTCTCAGAGACAAGGCCTACCGCAAAAGCGTTATTGAGGAACCCAAACCCAAGCAACATGATCAGAATTTTTGTCATCTCTTCTACCATCATAGTGCGGCTCACCCAAGGATCGCCACCCCCTTGAATTTCAAAGGTGACTCGCCCCATACTCATGATTCAACACCGTGAGGGGAAGCTGTCATGATCGAAGTCTCAGGACTCACTAAGTTCTATGGCCCAAGGGCGGCAATTCAGAATCTGAATTTCAGCGTCAGTGCTGGCGAAATTGTCGGATTCTTAGGGCCAAACGGCGCCGGAAAAAGCACAACAATGCGCATCATCACGGGCTACATGCCCGCAACCGATGGCAGCGTGAAGGTGAACGGCGTCGATGTTTTCGACGACCCGATTCAAGTTAAACGGTCGGTCGGGTATTTGCCTGAAACACCTCCACTTTATTTAGACATGGTGGTCGAAGACTTCGTGACCTACGCAGCAAGGTTGCACGATGTGCCAAAATCCTCGCTGAAGAAGTCGGTCACCTCAGCGATCGAGCGCACCGGCTTGTCACATGTCCGCAAACGCCTGATTGGTAATCTATCCAAAGGCTACAAACAACGCGTTGGGATCGCACAGGCATTAGTGCATGACCCTAAGGTTCTGATCTTAGATGAACCGACTGTCGGTCTAGATCCTGTGCAGATCATCGAGATTCGGGAGCTGATCAAAAGTTTAGCAGGCAACCACACTGTGATCTTAAGTTCGCATATCCTCCCAGAAGTTACCGCAACTTGCGAACGCATCATCGTGATCAACAAGGGGCAGATCGTCGCTGAAGACACGATTGATCGACTGACCAGCCGCATGCAGCACGGTGCGATCATTTATGACTTGCTGGTGAAGAATCCAAGCGACGCTGGAATCGCAAGTCTCCGAAGTCTCTCTATGGTGAAAGCGGTCAAAGTGGATGGTTCCAAAATCTCTATCGAGATCGACCCAACTCAAAGTGACTCGCGTGACCGGCTCATTGAAAATGCAGTCGCTTCAAAAATGGGCGTGCTGGAATTTAGTCCTGAAAAGATGAGTTTGGAAGACGTTTTCCTCCAGCTCACGAAGCAACAGTAAAGGAATACATCCATGAAAAAAGCACTCACTATTGCAGGCAAAGATTTCAGAACCTACTTTTACAGTCCGATCGCCTACATCGTCTGTTCATTCTTTCTCTTTATTATGGGCTGGATGTTCTTCTTCAATGTGAAGGCATTCCTGCTCAGGTCCATGGGTTTTAACATGGGAAAGGCGACCAGCATTGCAGAAGGCATCTTAAGACCGGTTTACGGGAATATGAATGTGATTCTCTTGTTTTTGATCCCATTTATTACAATGAAGCTCTTTTCTGAGGAGAAAAAACTCCAAACCATTCAGCTCCTCTTTACTGCTCCTCTCACTGTGACTGATATGGTGCTTGGGAAGTTTCTTTCAGCCGTGTTTTTTGTGCTTTTCATGCTGGGATTCACGTTGGCCTATCCAGCCTTCCTCATCGCCTACGCAAATCCAGAGATCGGGACCATAGTCACGAGTTACCTAGGAACCTTCCTCCTATCGATGTGTTATGTGTCGATCGGCGTATTCTTCTCGGCGCTCACAGAGAATCAGATCGTTTCTGGAGTTCTCACTTTGATCTCCGGTCTCTTCTTCTGGCTCATCAGCTGGGCCGCTCAAAGTGCTGGGCCAGTGTGGAGCGACATACTGGAATATCTTTCGCTCATTAATCATTACAACAACTTTAGCCAGGGCTTGATTGACAGCAGTGACGTCTTCTACTGCCTATCTTTCACAGGAGTCTTTTTGTTCCTGTCCCAAAGAGTCTTAGATTCCTATCGCTGGAGATAACCCATGAGTGATCTTAAAATGAAAAATCGTTCTTTAGCTTTTGGTGCGAACTCCGTATTCATAACGATCTTAGTGATCGCGATCATCGTAGTGCTCAACTTCTTAGCTGCGCGTTACCCTAAGAAGTTCGATCTTACGCGCAACCAAGTGCATACCCTCTCCGACCAAACAAGAAAGACAATTCAGGGGTTAAACAAGGAACTGACGCTCACCTTGTATTCTGATTTTGGGGGTAAAGAAAAGTTCAAACCCATCTTGGACAATTACAAAGACCTAAACCCAAAGGTGAAGCTCGAGTGGGTCAATCCAGATAAAGAACCTGCTCGAGTTCGAGCAGCTGGTATACGTAAGGCAAACACGCTTCAGATCAACTACGACGGTAAGTCCGCGAGCATTGAAGATGTTACAGAAGAAAAACTCACGAACCAAGTAATCAAGCTGACGAAGAATGGGCGCACTCTCGTGTGTGCTCTTCAAGGGCACGGTGAGCGATCTCTTGCGGACACAGCTGCCGAAGGTCTCAATGCATTTAAAAAGGGCCTCGAAGCCCAAAGTTACGAGTGGAAGGACGTCAATCTCACTCAAGCTCCCGCGGTCCCTGCTGAATGTACAGTCGTGATGACGGTGAGCCCGCTCAAAGCGTTTTTTAAGGAAGAAATCAAGGCCCTAGACACTTACCTTACGGGTGGCGGACGTCTTGTGCTCGGAATTGAATCGTCGATTGCAGAGAACGACCCGATGATCGCACTCCATGAATTGCTGAAAGCTTGGGGAATTTCGATTGGCAAAGGGATCGTCATTGATCCGCTCTCTCAGATCGCATCTTTGGCAATCGTTCCAATCTTTAGTAAGGACGTCGCGATCACCAAGGATTTTGCGCAAGAACCCGCATATCTCCCTGTAGTGCGCCCCATCGACGCGATCAGTCCACCGATCGAGGGCATGCGGAACGGTTGGTTGCTCAAGTCTCACGCGGATAGTTGGGCTGAAACAGACCTCCAAGGAGTCGCTAAGGGTTCTGTCCGCTTTGACCGAGGTGCTGATGTAAAGGGGCCAATATCAGTCGGCGCGTACGCCGCCGGCAAACGAGCGGGATCCACCGCATCCAAGGAAACACGGATTGTTGCGATCGGCTCCGGCCAATTTGCGAACAATCAGTTCTCCAGATACGGGGTCAACTTGGACCTGCTTCTCAATTCAGTGGCTTGGGCTGCTGAAGACGAAAGTTCGATATCGATTCGGGCAAAAGAAGACGAAGAATCCAAGTTTGATATCGACGCCAACCAAGAGGCAGTGATCCGGTGGGCTACGATCATCATTATTCCATTCCTGGTAGCGCTTGCAGGTATTGTCATCTGGGTAAGACGTAAAAAATTATGAGACAGCCCAGCTGGAAAACACCGCTCATTCTATCCGTGTCTTTAGCGGTTCTCGGCACTGCCGCCTATTGGTTAGAATACAAAAAGAGACCACAGCAAGAGGCTGCCGACACGGCAAAACGAAAACCTTTTGCGATTGAAGACGAAACGAAGGTCACCGCTGTGCGCATTCGCGGACAAGGCGGAGAGTTTCAATTCAAAAAATCCGGAACCAAGTGGATGATCATATCTCCTCAGGCTTTTCCGGGCGACGATGGAAACATCAAGACGCTGATTAGCTCTATCAGCACTTTGTCCTCGGTCGATACGATTGACCTCAAAGATGACCCAGAAGAAAAACGCGCCGCATTGCTTCAGGAATATGGACTATCTCCTGCCGAGCGCGCTTTAAAGAGCAGTCAATACATCGAAGTGGAGCAAGAAGGGGCCAAGACTACCCGTCTCACTTTTGGTCAGCCTCATCCGATCGGTGACAAGTACTTCACACTGACTGAGGTGAATGGATCTGCGGATACCTCGCGTGTTCTTGCGATTGGAAAATTCTTCCTGGCGCAAATTGCAAAGGATCTCACTTACTGGCGTAACAAGGACTTATTTTCTTGGGACCGCTTCAAGGTCAAGAAATTCAATCTTCAAAGCAGACGGGGATCCTTTTCGGCGGAACTCAAAGAAGGCGGCTGGCAGCTCAGACGTCAGGGCACCTCGCTATCGGTCGAAGCGGACTCAGAGCGGGTTGGAAACTGGTTGCAAATGGTCGCAAATCTGAAGGCGAAAGGCTTTACTGGAAAAGTGACGCCTCCGGCTGGAGTCACACCAGTCCTGACCATTGTGGCCGAGTTGAATGAGCAGAAAACTCCATTCAAACTCACTTGGTTTGAGAGTGCTTCGCGTAAAACAAAAGACGATAAACTGGAGACTCGCCAAAACTTCATTCAAGCAAGTGGTCTGCAAGAGGTAGTGGAGGTGGAAACAGGAAGCAAGACGATTATCGATAAATATATGTCGGACTTGCGGGTGCCACGTTTGATTCCAGTTGCGGCAAAAACCAAGATTACAAAGGTCACTATTAGCGGAAAATCGATAGGAGAGCCGTGGGTCTTTAGTCTAAACGGAAAGGCGTGGACCTCTGCGGACGCATCGAAGGACGCCTCGAAGATCGAAGGGTTGATCAATGAATTCAGCCAGTCCCAGATTAAGGAGTACAAAGACTCAGTGATGCCTGGACGCGACAAGGCAATCACAATCACCTTTGATGGCGCAACACCGGCGGACGAAATCCAATATGCATTCTGGATTCACTCCAAAATTCTGTACGCCCAAAACTTAAAGAGCAAAGTCACTGAGAGCCTTTGGCTCAACGACGAACTGAAGTCTTTGCTCCCATTGGGTGCAGAAGACTGGAAAGTGAATTCTAAAAAATGAAATCTCTCTTTGATCGAATTTGGCTCAGCATCCGGGAACCAGCAGAATTTTATTCTTTAGGAATTCGCGAAACAACGGCATCTGATGGACTTGCCGCAGCGTCCATCGGCGCACTCTTAGCCGAGCTTCTTCGCAGCATTCACACCTTTTTATCGCCTGGAGCCGCTGCACAACAATCTGAGGCGATGACTGCAATTCTGAAAGAGCTTTCCCAGGTAAAAGGGCTTGATTTAAGCGTGATGTTCGATCGTTTCTCTTCGGGCTTACCTTCAGCCCAGCCGTGGATTTTGTCCCTAGGCAGCTTAGCTTGGGCCCCGATTCAGGCCATAATTGGGGTTTTCTCAGCAGCCCTCTTTTTGACCTTCGGACTACAGATTCTTTCCCGCCACCGGCCTAAATATGCAGAAGTCACGCGACTGCTTGGGTTTGCTTACTTCTCTCTCTGCATCGGCGGCTTTTTTAGTTTTATTTCCCTACCCCTAGGCACTTTCGTCGGTTGGATCACAGCCCAAACGGTTGCGGTCTACGCGGTCGCTAAGTACTTTGACCTTAGAAGCGGAAGAGCCATTGCTGTCTTTATTCTTCCTCAGTTTATTCTTTGGACCCTGCTGTGCTGTTGCTGTGGTGGAGCAGTAGGGGGCCTATTCGCCGCGATCAAAGGAATGACCCATTGAGGAAAAAACCTTTCTACATCACCACCGCAATCGACTACCCCAACGGGACGCCACACCTGGGCCATGCACTTGAAAAGGTAGTGACCGACACCTACACACGTTTTGAACGTCTGTTAGGCCATGAAGCCTTCTTTTTGACGGGAACAGATGAGAACGGCCAGAAGCTAGTGAAGAGCGCAGAAGCTGAAGGAAAAGAGACCCTCCAGTTTGTAGATCAAAATGTAGCCCACTTCAAAAAACTCTGTGACGATCTGAACGCGAAATACGATGACTTCATCCGTACAACTGAAGCCCGCCACCACCAGGTCGCAAAAGATTTTTGGAAGACGCTACAGAAGAAGGGATTTATCTCGTTTGATAAATACTCCGGCAATTACTGCATTTCTTGCGAAGCTTTTTACACAGATCTTTTAGCGCCCGACGGCGTGTGCCCCGAGCACGGCAAGAAGCTTGAGCGTGTAGAGGAAGAAGGATACTTCCTAAAGACCTCTCAGTTTCAATCCTTCATCATCGAGCACATTAGGAAAAATCCAACATTCGTAGTACCCAATGCTGCCAGGACGGAAATCTTAAGCCGCCTTGAGGCAGAGCCGATGAAAGATCTCTCGATTTCAAGGCCGAACAAAGGCTGGGGCATTACCGTTCCTGAGAACGGGGAACATGTGATGTACACGTGGTTTGATGCGCTCATCAATTACTACACGGTGACGCAAACACCGAAAGGTCGCGAAGGCCTTTGGCCCGCAGACGTACATGTCATTGGGCGCGATATTCTTTGGTTTCATGCTGTCATTTGGCCGATCATGCTGCATTGTGCGGATCTTCCACTTCCCAAGCAGATCTATGTCCACGGGATGATCCTTGCTGCGGACGGCAAAAAGATGTCTAAGAGCCTGGGCAATGGGCTTGAACCAAAAGAAGTATTAGCCCAAGTGAGCTGCGACTCCTTCCGCTACTATCTTTTGCGCGCAATCCCTGCTGGATCAAATGGAGCGTTCATCCTTTCCGACCTTCTCAAGAGACGACAATCTGAATTGGGGAATGATTACGGAAACATGTTGATGCGTATCGTGAAGCTCGCCAGAAAGAGAATCGGCGATACTGTTTCCTGCAAAGGTGTAGAACTCGCTTTTGACTTCAAAGGTACTGTTTCGGAGGTTACGGCCTTCATGGATGCCCGCGAGCACCACCGTGCTTTAGATCGCATCTGGCAAGAGGTGAACCGTGTGAACGCCTACGTGAACGACCAAGCACCATGGGCGATCAAAGAGGATGAACAGAAATTCAAAGCAGTGATTGCAAATGCACTCTACGGGCTTGACGTAGTGTCCCAGATTCTGACAGCGTACATCCCCGAAGCCGCGAAGATCGCGTTAAGTAGCCTGGGCCATACCCCGGGCGTGCTGACCTTGGAACCGCGGGACTTCGTACTCAGTGATCCACCGGCACTCTTTCCAAGACTCGAGGTAGCAGCATCATGATCGAAGTCATCTGCGGCAGTATGTTCAGTGGTAAAACCGAGGAACTCGTTCGCCGTTTAAAACGAGCGCGTTTCGCTAAACAAAAAGTGCAGGTTTTTAAGCCCGTGATTGATCAACGCTACAGCGTGGATCATGTGCAAAGCCACGATGCGAGCCGGGTGCCCTCGATTCCAGTGCATCATTCTGCAGAGATCCTGGACCGCGTAGATCTCAACACCCGAGTAGTAGGTATCGATGAAGCGCAATTTTTTGATGTAGGCATCGTCGATGTTGTGCAGAACTTGGCGTACCGCGGAGTTCGTGTGATCTGTGCGGGGTTAGATCTTGATTTTAAAGCCCAGCCTTTTGGGCCCATGCCTGCCTTACTTGCGCTTGCTGAACAAGTGACGAAACTTTCAGCAATTTGCATGATCTGTGGGCAGCCTGCCACACGGACTCAGCGCTTGGTGCAGAGCGAAGTCGCCGACCAAACGGATGCGAAAGAAGTGCAGGTTCTCGTCGGCGCAACTGAATTCTACGAAGCTCGTTGTAGAATGTGCCATGAGCCCCACGCAATCGTCGTTGATCAACCCGGCCTCTTCGCGAACATTAAGAAGGATGAACCCGAACTCTCCCGGCCAGCCGAAACCTCTTCAGGATCATCAGTTTAAGACCTCTGACTTTACTCTTTCCGAACGCGAGCACGCCTACGGCAAAAATGTACACCTGCTCGAAGACCCGTTTCTCCATACCCACCTGCTGAGGCTCTGCGCGGAAGGGACCGAGCAACCTGTCATCAATGAATTGATTCAGACGCTCTATTCAAACCTCCTCAAAACGATCGTCAATGTTGAATTCCCTGTCATCACCACCACGACACAAACCCGGATGGCCACGCAACATCCTGAGGCTATCTTTGATAGTCCGGCGATCGATCCCACGGTCCCGGTCGTTTGCGTGAATCTTGCTCGAGCGGGAACACTGCCTTCCCATGTCTGTTACAACGCGCTCAACTATTTTATGCAGCCCAAAGGAGTGAGACAGGACCATGTATCCATCGCAAGGACGCTCGCGAAGAATCAGCACGTTTCTGGCAGTGAGGTGAGTGGGCATAAAATCGGGGGCGGCATCGAGGAATCAGTGGTGCTTTTCCCGGACCCCATGGGAGCTACGGGTAGCACCATCATCGAAGCGATCGACCTGTACAAAACCCGTGGCCGGCCACGAAAGCTCATCGCCATGCATTGTATCGTGACGCCCGAATACTTAAAGCGCGTCACTTCTGCCCATCCTGAACTGATCGTCTATGCCATCCGTCTGGATCGCGGACTTTCCAGTGCCGCAGTTCTTCAGACCATGCCGGGCACCCGTTGGTCCGAAGAAAGAGGACTAAACAATCAGGATTATATTGTCCCCGGCGGAGGAGGATTTGGTGAGATCCTCAATAATGCCTATGTCTAATCCACCCGTCCTCATTGACACCGCTCGAGTCCAAGCCCGCGTACAAGAGATCGCACGCAGCATCGAAGCCGACCTGGCTGGCCACGAACTGACGGTGATCTGCATCTTAAAAGGCAGCTTCATTTTTTGCGCAGACTTGATCAGGGCAATCCACCTCCCCGTCAAGTGCGAGTTCATGGGCCTATCGTCCTACCACGGCGGAAAGACCTCCTCAGGCGAAGTGAAAGTCACCCTCGACATGAAGGAACCGATCGAAGGGTGTCATGTCCTTGTTGTGGAAGACATCGTAGACACAGGACTGACACTGCAATACATCCTCAATGCGCTGAAACTGCGGCAACCCGCGTCGCTCCGGTGTGCAAGTTTTTTGCTAAAAAGGGAGGCACTCCAATCCGATCTAAAAGTGGACTATGTCGGCTTTGAAATCCCAAATCGTTTTGTAGTCGGCTATGGGCTGGATTACCAGGAGCTGTACCGTAACCTCCCGTACATCGGAGTTTTAGACTAATGGCGAGCGATTCTAGACACATTGTTTCTCAGGCGCCTGTACGCATTGATGTTTCCGGTGGGACTGTCGATATTTGGCCTCTCTATTTGTTGTTGCCGCATCCAAAGACGGTGAATTACGGAATTGATCTCTTTGCGGAAACAAAACTTGAAATCAATGCATCAAAGAATCCAGGAGTACGATTGGTCAGCCGCGATCTTGGCATCGAGGAAAACTGGAAATGGGATGAAATTCTCTCGGATCAGGAACCAACGACGCGGCTCGCTCTTCCCTTAAAACTTTTGCGCTACTTTGCTGCACAAGTCCCACAAGCGAAAAACCAAGCGATCATCCTAACAACAACCGCAAAAAGCCCATCGGGCGCTGGGCTCGGGGGCTCTTCAGCACTCAGCATTTCACTCATTGGTGCGCTATTTTCCTGGGCTAATCCCGAGTCAACTCCACTGGATCTCAATAAACACGGTGAACATCTCATCGCGCTCACCCGCGACGTAGAAAGCCAAGTCCTGTATGGCCCGGCTGGTCTGCAAGATTATTATGGCGCGGCGTACGGTGGCTTGCAGGTCCTCGAATGGAAACTCGCGCAAAATGAGCGCACTCGCCTCGATGAAGACACCCTCCGTTTCATCGCTGATCGAACTTTACTTTTTTATTCCGGACAATCTAGAAACTCCGGAATCAACAATTGGCAGCTTTTTCAGGGTCTGATTAACAAAAGCCCCGAAGTCCATGAACGGTTTCTCCAAATTTGTAGTGCTACAGAGACCGTCGTCATCTCACTCAAAGAAAAAAACGCGAGCGGACTGCTTCAAGGCGTGAACGCGGAATGGAATGCAAGACGTAAGCTTGCTACCGGAATTAGCACTCCAGAGATGGACCAGGCGCTTGCTGAAGCAAAGAAAAAATCTGAAGTTGCGTTTAAGGTCTGTGGTGCGGGTGGTGGGGGCTGCTTTTTTGTACTCCTACCGGATGCTGACCCAGCCCGAAGAAGTGCAGTGAGGACGGCAGTCCTTGCTGGCGGGAAAGCAATCCAGGAACTGCCCTTTCAACCTTCTTTGCATGGCCTCGTTGTAACAGGTTAAGTGCGAATATATGGTACCAAAACGTTTCATAGGACTAGATCTGACGGGTGCAAAAAATGCAAAAACGACACTCGCAGTTTTGGAGTATTTTCCCCGTGAAAAGAAGTTATTTGTCCTAGACGTTCAAAGTGGGATCGGTCCAGACAAGGACCATTCCGGAGACGCAGTCCTGATTGAGACTTTGATTGAACACGCTGAAAATCACGAAAGACCAATCCTATCCGTCAATGCTGCACTCACACTTCCGCCCTGCATTCAGTGCACAAAAAAAACATGCGTAAAAGAGTGTGCCGGACCCGAAGTGAAATGGATGCGCACTTTTGCTAAAAACAACAAGGTCTCGAATGCGGCTACTCCGTATACCCAGCGGCCGGTGGAGCTTTTTCTCAAGGAATGGATCTCTACACATCTCCCCGACCGACTTTGTTTTGAGATCGATGAAACCATGGGTGGCAACCGTGCGCCACTTTCAGCTCGCATGCATTTCTTAAAAAGAAGTTTAGAGGACCGTTTTGAGCTCCAAGAGTGCCACTCTAAACTCAGCGCGATGCTTCTTGGCCTTGAGTTTAAGATTCCACCACGTGTGCTTGCACGCTACAGAAGCGTCGAAGATGGCTCTCAAGCAAGGGAAGATCTTTTACACCAACTCATGGAGAAGCTGAGTCTCTTTGTTTATGAGCGGGATCGAAAAAAAATAGCAGAGCACTTGAACTCGTTTGATGCTTTCATCTGTGCGGCAAGTGCATGGATGAGCAGTGAACGTGGCGAGATCAAACCTCCAAAAGGTTTCCCCATTGCTTCTGGCTGGGTGACGATCCCAAAACTTGGGGCAGCACGCGAACCATGACGCTCTATCTGCTCAGACGTCTTACATTCTCACTTACTTCGTTGTTTGCTCTGGTGTGTATCACTTTCTTCTTACTCAGATTCGCCCCGGGCAGTCCTTTTGACTCTGACAAAGCATGGCCGCCGGATGTTCAAGCGTTGATTGAAACTCAGTATGGGCTACATGACTCTCTATTCGCGCAATTTGGTACATGGGTGTCGAATCTGTTGCACGGAAATTTTGGGGAATCGTTTCATTATATCGGTATTCCAGTATCTGAAATGATCGGCGGAGCAATCGGCCCAAGCGCAATTTTAGGTGGGTTTGCGTTGGTGATCGCGCTCTTTTTTGGAATATTGCTAGGTGCTGTGGCAGCAAGTCACAAAGGAACCTTCCTCGATTTCTCTGCGATGTTTTTAGCAGTCGCAGGAGTAACGCTGCCGGCCTACTTGGTCGCGACCCTACTTATTCTTCTGTTCTCTACGATCCTAGGCTGGCTGCCACCCGCTTTACTCTCCGAACCTGGTTCCTATGTTTTGCCGATTGTTGCATTAGCCCTGCGTCCGATCGCAATGATTGCAAGACTGACTCGCTCTTCGATGATTGAAAATATGGGAAAAGACTTTGTTCGAACTGCGCTCAGCAAAGGAGTGACCCGCCAACGAACGGTGTGGGTCCATGTCTTAAGAAATTCACTCATGCCAGTCATTGGTCTCATTGGCCCGCTTGCCGCAAACATCGTCACAGGAAGTTACGTCGTCGAACTCGTCTTTCAGATCCCGGGTCTGGCCCAGCATTTTGTCTCTTCCGTGATTAACCGCGATTATCCATTAGTTTTGGGTCTAACTCTGACTTACGGAACCGTTCTGGTGGTCTCTAATTTATTTGTCGACGCCCTGTACGTGTGGGCAGATCCACGCATTCGTGTAGAGGCTGAGCGATGAAATCCCAGCCGATGAGCCCAAGACTCTGGGTGCCGATCGTATTCCTGATCATTGTTTCACTGTGTGCCCTCTTCGCTCATTGGCTCTGTCCGTTTGATCCCGAAGCTGTCGGCGCTGGGGAACCTTTGCTTGGCCCAACCTCGGTGCACTGGATGGGAACGGACGCTCTGGGTCGTGATCTTCTGAGTCGAATCTTGCAGGGAGCAAGACTATCGCTTGCTGTTGGTCTATCCACGGCAGCTTTTGCGCTTATCCTTGGGACAATCACTGGGATGATTGCAGGTTACCGAGGCGGCCGCACAGATCGCGCTCTCATGGCGTTCTCTGACATGATCCTCACTTTTCCTTCCTTGTTACTGGCAGTGTTGCTGACCCTGTTTTTCGGACGTGGATTTTTGGGGATCTTTATGTCGATTGGCCTGACCACTTGGGTGACACAAGCGAAGATGATCCGCGGCTTGGTACTCCAGGCAAGGGAAATGCCCTACATCGAGTCGGCCCGCGCCGTCGGCGCTGGTACGCCGCGTATCCTGTTCCGGCACCTGCTCCCGAACCTCACAGGCCCCATTCTGGTTTCTCTGACATTTCAGATTCCGAACAACATCATGACTGAGAGCTTCTTAAGCTTCATCGGCCTAGGAGTTCAGCCGCCGGATACCAGCTGGGGAACCTTAGCCAGCGAAGGTTTTCGGAACATCCAAGCCTATCCCCACCTCGTGATTTTTCCGGGATTAGCGCTGTTTTTAACGATGTTGGCGCTCAATGTCTTGGGGGACTCTTTGGTCGATCAGACAACAGATACATCCAAATTCATTCGTTCAATCGAATAACGAAAGCCGTAGAGTAGTTGATTTAGTAAGTAACTCTAAGCTACATGGTGAGATGCTTTGTTGGTTCACTGTCTTGCTTTCAATTTTTTCTCCTTCGTTAGCTCACGCGGCGGAAGAACCCGTTTATGAGTTTAAAACTGGTGCAAAACTTAATTTCTCGCATCAGTGGGTAGAATACGCTGATCCTGAAGGCGCCACTCGTCTGTTATTGAAAGGACCAGTGAGGTTCTTTGAGAGTCAGAGCAAAGGCTCGGTGAGCCCTCACTCTTTCATGATTTCAACTACGGAAAAACACAAGGTTACATTTCTTGGAATCGACGACACCATCTACGCTGTCGATTCGTCTGGAGCGTTTCAAGAAGTTGGAAAAATCAAAGGTGAAGATATCATTCGGCTCACAAAGACTGTGAGCCGTAGAATCCATGGGAATCCAATCCGTGTTTTATCTATCGCAAGCAAATCTTCGTCTGCTCAGCATATCAAGCGTCGAGGAGTCGTCCTCATTCACCGACAATCCTCGCAGGCACCACTATCTTTTGCATCGGTCTCTCTTTTTGAGGAACCACAAGCGATTCTATCCGCGGATCCAAACGGAATGGACCTTGATCTCAAAGACCTAGGACCATACATCTCATACAATGAATACGATCTTCGACAAGCATTCTCACTGGTTCGTACCAGTGGCGAGCGTGTTTTCTCATTCATTTTAAAGGAGGCAGCAAGTAGCGTGTACATCACACGCTGCGTTGCGGGAGAAGTCTCCAACGAGACTTTGTACCCTGAAGCGATGCGGAATCTTGAGTACTGTCACCGGCCCATACGAGAGCGGCTCAAGAATGCGATTCTGGCTGAATCTAAAAAACTCAATATCCCGGTTGTGATGACCATAGAAGAGCAACAGGCTAACCCTCATGCACTGCTCGTAGATCCCGTCGACTTCGAAAAGACACATGCGGCTTTAATCCAAGTGACGACGCAGACTTTCGACCACGACTTCAACCTCCTCATGAATATCCTCCCCGAGGTCATCAGCAAGGCGTTTCAGAAGATCCGTGTGGAACAAGAGGCAAATGGGGTTGAAAATGCCCGCCTTAGGCCCCTTCAAGACGGCTGGTGCGAGGCGCTAGTCACTTGGCGGGGCATGATCCCACCTGGATTCAGTGTCAGCCCTTAAACATCGACAGAATGAATCAAGATTTTACTAGACATCTCGTTCAGTTTAGACTAATTTCTATGTCTATCTTCGCGTCTATCGAGCTTGCGGGTCTTCAAAAGACCCATTTACTCAGTAGGTGCACTCCGACTGAAGGGTAATTTTAGCAAAGCATGTCTCGAGACGATCTCATTCGATTAGACGGAAAAGTCACAGAAACCACCGGTGGTGGTACTTATGTCGTTGTATTGGAGAGTGGAATCACGGTCACTGCCCGGCTGTCAGGGAAAATGAAGAAATTCAAGATCAGGGTCCTGGTCGGTGACCAGGTGGCGGTCAGTGTATCGCCCTACGACCCAACACACGGGCTGATCACCCATCGACAAAGAGTCGCCTAGACAGCGGCAGGAGAATCAAGTGAGTTCATTTCAGGATTTTAAATTACCAGGCGCACTCATGCGCGCTTTGGAAGCCCTTCAATTTCAGTCACCTACTCCGGTTCAGGAGCAAGCAATCCCATTCGGCCTTGAAGGTCGCGATGTAATCGCATGCGCACAAACCGGTACAGGTAAAACAGGCGCGTTCTGTATTCCGCTCGCAGCAAAACTGCTCAGCGGAAAACCAACAGACATCGCGCTGGTATTAACCCCAACCCGCGAACTCGCAGTTCAGATCGAAGATTTCTGGAAACAGCTCACACGCTTCACTCCAGATCTTCGTTCAGCCTGTTTGATCGGTGGTCTTTCATTCTCACAACAAACACGCGCGCTGAAGCAACGCCCACGTTTGATCATCGCAACCCCAGGACGTTTGAACGATCACATCGAACAACGCACGATCATGTTGGCTCAGACGCACTTTCTAGTGCTGGATGAAGCCGATCGCATGCTCGACATGGGATTTGCTCCACAGCTCGCGCAAATTGCAAAATTCCTTCCAGCTTCCCGTCAAACCATGCTGTTCACAGCAACTTGGGATGGCAGCTTAGATAAGCTTGCTCAGAAATACCTCTCTAACCCAGAGCGCGTTTCTGTCGGTTCAACAGCTCGCGCGAGCGACTTGATCGATCAAAAGATCATTTCAACAACGTCACAGCTGAAAAACGAAACCTTAATGAGCGAACTTCGCCAACGCGAAGGTTCTGTTCTGATTTTCACTCGCACGCAAATGCGTACAGACCGATTGGCCCGTTACCTGGCTTCACGCGGGATTCAGTGTGGTCGAATTCACGGTGGCCGCACACAGGCTCAACGGTCTTACGCCCTAGATTCTTTCAAAAAAGGATCAACACAGATCTTGGTCGCAACCGACATCGCAGCACGCGGTATCGATGTTTCTAAGATTGCTCACGTGATCAACTACGATCTTCCGCGCGCAGCAGAAGACTACATTCACCGCATCGGCCGCACGGGTCGCGCAGGAAATGAAGGCCAGGCGCTTTCACTCCTGACACCTGAGGAAAATGGTGAATGGAGACAAATTTCACGCATTCTTAAGAAATCGGGTTCACCGGTTCCTGAGATCGTGAAATACGTATCTACTCCCGAAAACGCAGCAGACGCTGTTGAACCACCTCCACCACGCGTGATGCGTTCGGCAGGCGGCAACCGCGATGGCGGCTTTTCTGAAAACAGAAGAGACTCCGGCAATCGTGGCGGTGGAAATTTTGATAACCGTTCACGCGGCGCCCCTCGGGGTGATCGTGGCGGCGACCGCGGTGGAAACCGTGATCGCGGCGGCAATTCAAACGGCGGAGAAGGTTTTCAATCGCGCAGTAGTGCCGGCACCGGCGCTCCGTCAGGTCGTGTGATACGACCCTCCGGTAGCGGAAAAATCATCGCAGCCCCACGCGCCGCGTACTAAGCCAACCAAAGAAATCTGATTAGAATTTAAGGAACGCCCGTGTCTCTCTGAGATGCGGGCGTTTTTTTATTTTCTTACAGCCGATCTTCGGAACCACTAGAAGTGTTGACTTATCGCCTTCTGCAGAGTCTTTTGCTAGGCTGCGACAGAAATGCGCCGCTTAATGATATATGCCCTTCTGCTGCAATCAGCGTCCGCTTATTCGGCAGATGACATTAGAGACCCATTCCACGACTGCAAAAAAGTGGTCGAAACAAATGATTATTACTTAAAGAATCTCCCTGTAAGACCCAAGGAGGAAATCGCAGCTTACGTAGAGTCTCAAGGGATTCTTGTTCCAAAACGGTTCGCGTCTCTTCAAGAGGCTTTGGATTCGGGAAAGCTTTTTATCATTCGCAGTGAATTTGCACGCGAGTACTTTGAGGCGGCGGGTCTCTTTTACAGCCCCACATTTGATGCGTGGTATCAAAAAAAATATGAAGAGTCTAACTTTGTAAATGAGGAGCCGTTCACCGAATTCTTAGAGGCATTGCAAACTTACAAGAAGACTGGATCTAGCGAAGAATTCGTAAAGATACTGAGGCAGCCTGACCGTCGAATTCGTATTTATAGTGATCTCATGAGATTCAATGTAGACGACGTTCTGCAGAACACCGACTACTCTTACTGGGAACTCTTGGGCGGCGTAAATCGGAGTATGATAGAAGATAGCGCCGTACGGGGGCGATACCATCTCTTCACTTCGTATCGCAATGAACGGGGTCACCAGATGAACAGTTACATCATCTTTGAAGAGGGGAAGGTCATTCAACACTCACTCAAGGAGCTAGACCCACAAAAATTAGCGGAGTTACCGCGACTCATCGCATTTTATGAAAAGATTAGGACGCTTCCGCGCTTTGACCCAAATCATTGTCCCGTTATTGAGTTTCAAACACTGGATGAAAAAGACTACTTCCTGCAATACCACCGCACTAGGGACCGATCACTTGCGACATTTAAGCTCAAACGAAAGCGGCTTAAGAATGAAGTGAGGGCTCTCTATGTGAGAGGGGTTACCCCGCCCGAGGGACGTGAGCTTGACCTTTCAATCAATGTGTATTTGGACCAAGCCCCAGGATCCGGACGGGTCGCCCTACCCCCGAATGAGGCGCGCTACAATTCTTTTCAGAAGTCATATCCTACTTATTTAGAGCTGATGAGTCGAAAAGTAAGTGCGGTTTTTTCTGAGTGCAACTTTGATCGCATCACTTCGGCAGGGTCCGGCCAAGACCCTCATCTTCTAAAGTCGGAAATCTATATCGGAATTGATCTCACGGCTCTCATTCCTGATTTTGAAGTTCGTCGGCGCGCCCTTCCGGACTTTCACAAATTTACGGTGAAAGTCCGCGTAGTCTCTGACGGTACTCGGGCTTATGTCAGTCTGATCAATGATTGAGATATGAATCGCCTGGACCTTGACGCCTATTTCAAACGCATCTCCTACGATGGGCCACGCACTGCAACCTTGGCAGTTCTTCAGGATCTTCAATTCCTGCACCCAACCTCTATCCCTTTCGAAGCAGTGGATGTCTACCTCCGGAAGGAGATCCCCTTAAACATCTCTGAACTCCAGGAAAAGTTAGTCTTTCAGCGAAGGGGCGGGTATTGCTTTGAACACGATATCCTCTTCATGCATGTGCTGAAGCATCTCGGCTTTGAAGTCACACCCTTGATCGCAAGACTACAATGGAATGTCCCTAAGAGCTCTCCACGACCAAGAGCGCATATGATCTTAAAGGTCGCCCTAGATGGTTCAGATTGGATCGCAGACGTGGGCTTAGGAACTCTAACGCCCACTGCGGCCGTAAAATTAGAAGAAGGCGCGATTCAACGCACGCCTCACGAAACAGTTCGAATCGTCTCTGATCAAATGCAATTCATGCTGCAGGCCAAAATCGATGGTCACTGGAAGGATGTCTATTCCTTCACCCTAGAAGAACAGTTTCCCATCGATCTCGAGCTTGCAAACTGGTGGACATCTCAGCATCCGACATCGAAGTTCATTCTGAATCTCATAGCAGCACGGGCTGGAAAACAGGGTGAACGGTACTATCTCAATGACTGCGAGTTCGTGATTCGCAGTGGTTCAGGCTCAGAGAGGAAGATCATTTCTTCTTCAGAAGACTTGAAGGTCGTTCTTTCGACTTATTTTAAATTAGAACTGAGCGAATCGATTCATAAGGATCTAAAAAATCAACTTTGGCCCAAATGAATGCAGACTCACCGCTCCCTAACAGCCCCGACTCGCCGGATGCCTGAAGCACTTCGGATTCTGCGGCGTGCCTGAAGCCCACAGCCCGAGCTTTTTGCGCCGTCCTAAACTTTCAGCATCTCTGTATTTTCCTTTAGAATACTGCGGGGCATCGTGCGCGAGCCCGCGTGCGACCAGCATAGCCGCGACATCCTGGCCATCAGCTTTAATCGCGCACACCTTGCGGTCGTAGGACTTTCCCCGGCATTCTAGTTTGATTTGTTTCGCCCGGGATAAAATGTCACTCAGTGCATTTCTAGCGGCAGGTCCGTAAGGCTGCTTTAATTCCGGCGCATCAATTCCAGCGATCCTCGCCTTAAATCTTTTTCCAAACACACGAAAAGTGCAGGTATCCCCGTCATGACATCGCACCCAAGTGACATCGGCAGAGAATGTCTCGGACGTTCGAGCAAAGGTATTTTGAGTTAAGCCACTGAACTGGATGGAAAGCAAAAGGAGGAGTGTCGACAGCACACCTTATATTACCGAGAAAATGGTCTATCAATCATCATTTACGACTCTCACGACGACGTCAGCGGATCCACGCACTTTGGTCTGGCAAGCCAGACGCGACTGAGGGGTCTTATCCAAAAGTTCTAGACGATCCAACTCGTCTTCCTCGGGCCGGGCCAGAGAATCGCCCCCCGACACCACTTCACAATGACAGGTCGTACATGCACAAAACCCACCGCAGGCGTGCTGAATGCTGACACCCGCATCCAGCGCTAAGTCTAACAAACTGCGTCCAGATTTTGCGTCCACTTGGATGTTGCTCGGTAAAAATGTGACTTTTGCCATGGGTCCTATCCTAATCAAGTTGAAAAGCTAGATCCACAACCACAAGTCCGTTTTGCATTTGGATTGTTAAAGACAAAGCCCTTACCGTTTAGTCCATCCGAAAAATCAAGCTCGGTACCCGATAAAAATACATAGCTCTTGGAATCGATGACGAGCTGCACGCCGTCGCGCTCGAACACTTTATCCTTATCCGTGGGGGCGCCCGCTTCAAAGCCGAGCTTATAGCTCATGCCTGAACAGCCCCCACCAATCACCTGAACACGGAGGAATGAAGGATCGTTCTTCGTTTCCTCTGCACTTTTTAATCGGCGGATCTCTAAAACTGCTTTGTCTGTAAGTTGAATCATGGTCTGACTCCCTGTGTGTTTAAGCTCATTTCAAAATGGAGTAGTTCTTTTACTGCCTGAACAATAATTTTGCCTGCTTGCGTTATTTCTTCCGGCGTTGTCCACGGTGACAAAGCAATGCGCATGCTTGCGCGGGAAGCGGCTTCAGTGGCCCCAAGCTCCACAAGGACCTGAGAGTAATCTTGCTTCCCATTTAAACATGCAGAGGCATTCGATACGGCGATACCACGCGTGCGACTAAACAGTGCGGCACCGTCGATGCCTAAAAAACTAACGTTTAAAGAATGAGGCAGTGAACACTCCACACAGCCGTTTCTTCTCACGGCTCCTTGTAAGTTTTGCTGGAGATCATTCCAAAGCTGATCTCGAAGGGATGACATCTGGGCCGAGTGCCTTGAGAGATCCTGCAAAGCGAACTCAGCTGCGGCCGCGAATCCAACGATCGCGGGCACATTGTGGGTTCCTGCACGTAGCCCGAATTCTTGGGATCCACCACGCACTTGGGGTGTGAGGAGTTTCAACGTCGCAGCGTCCCTGGCCACCACACTGCCGGCACCTTTAGGTCCGTAAACTTTATGGGCGCTTAATGTTAAAAAATCGGGCGAGCCTGGTAAATTCATTTCAACAGGAACTTTTCCAAATGCCTGCACTGCATCTGAATGCACCAAGACTCCACGGGCACGGCTCAGCTCTACGATCTCCCGCATCGGCTGCAAAGTCCCAACCTCATGATTGGCCCAAGCAATCGAAACGAGCCCCACCGTAGAATCCAAAATCTGACCCAAGGCATTCAGATTCACGCGCCCAGCAGAATCAACAGGCACAAGGATCACTTCAGCGCCCTGTGCCTTTGCTTCATCGAGCGCACCTAAAACGGATGCGTGCTCAATCGCGATCGAAATGATCTTCGTCCGATTCCGACGTTTCAATTCCGGAAGGAGGCCAAGAAGTACCAGGTGATTAGCTTCCGTGGCAGAAGCGGTAAAAAGGACCCCATCCGCTGGTGCAAACAAAGATGCACCTAATTTTCGGCGCGCGAGCTCAACACCCGAGAGCGCTTCCCACCCATAAGGATGGAGCTTTGAAGATGGATTTCCAAAACGCTCCACAAACCACGGCTTCATCTCCTCAAAAACTCGAGGATCGAGGGGGGTTGTGGCGTGGGAATCGAGGTAAATTGCACGAGTTGATGACATGACGACTACCCCCATATCATACCTTTTTGGCAGGATTCCGGCAAATCAGGTTGCGTCGAGCTTCTGTTTGCGGCGAACGAGCTCTTCAAAGGCCTTTTCAAAGGTTCTACGCGCTAAATATGCCGATTTTACGGTCCAATATTTCTTGTGCACGGTCATGACAGACACCGCAATTTTGCGGCCCTGAGCCATGGCATATCCCACAAACCAATCCACCTTACCGTGTGGCGCCATAGACGTAAGCGAACCCGTTTTCCCGCCCACATCAAGCTCCCGGTAGGTGCCTTTAAAGAACCCCCGAAAACTTTTTCTAGAGGTTCCAGAAACGATGGTCTCATTCATGAGTTCCCGAAGTTCACGCGCAGTATCAGGAGAAACAGCTTGGGCTAACATCTTGGGCTCAGCTCGGTAAACAATCCGACCATCAGAGCGCATCGCACTTTGAATGAAATAAGGCTCCATCATTTTTCCATCATTCACGATACTTGCCGCAATCATGGCTCCGTGAATGGGGCTCAGTGTCGTGTTCTTCGTAAATCCTGAAGCGACCTCGGCAAGGCCCCAACGGTCTTTCACTTCACCTAGCTTGGAAGGTTCGATCTCAAACTCAGATGGAATTGACTGATTAAATCCGAAACGTTTGGAGTACGAAATGATCGAAGCTTCCCCAACATTAAATACCCCTAAACGACCAAAGACCGTGTTGATGGATCGCGCGAATGCATCTTTCAAAGTAGAAACACGGCGCCAACCTCGCACTTCTTCTTTCAAGACATTGGAGCGATAAAGTGTGTGATCCCGGCCAGAAAACGCAATGGTCGAACCAGGCTTGAGTTTGGTTTCTTCGATGGCAGCCGCAGCTGTGATGACTTTAAAGACGGAGGCCGCCGGCAAAGTGGCATCTAAGACTGGATTGCCCGCAAGCTGATAGGCACGGTCATAGGACGCTGCCGCAAGCACTCGACCGGTCTCTGCATCTACAGCGACCAAAGCACCGTAGTCTGGGCGATAACCTTCAAACATCTGCTCCGCAAGCAACTGAAGCGATGCATCAATCGAGTAATCTAGAGTGAGCTCACCCTCATCCCCTGCAAGCGCGATGCGGTTGCTCAGAAATTGCTGGTGATCTCGGGTCACGGACGGACCGATCAGCTTTTGAAATTCGGTTTTCGTAAAGAAGCGATGCTTCTCAACCTGTTGGCCAATCCAAAAAGAGAAAACTCCGACGAAGAGGCTTCCTACTAAAATCAAATATCTGCGGCTGTTTTTCTTGGTTTTCAATCCTGTTCCTCGTCTTCCAGTGTAGCAGCGTCGTCAGACGCATCTGGCACAGAAGAGCGAGACTCAAACGTCAATTTTTCGGCGGACGCAATTTGATGCTGAAGCTCCGTGATGTAACCCGCTTTCTCCATCTTGGTCAGGATCGAACGGATGATCTTACGGGCAAAGGGAGTCAGCTGTTTCTTCCGAAAACTAACGGAATACTTTTTTGGACTCGGGAGCAGCATGGCCAAAAATGCAGCCTCCTTGGGCAAAAGATCGCTCGGGGCCTTATCAAAATAGTACCTCGCTGCTGCCCCAACGCCGAAGATCCCCTCACCCATCTCTGCGATATTGAGATAGATCTCGAGGATCTTCTTTTTTGTGAGTACCTTTTCCATCTTGGAGGCAATCCAGAGTTCACGAATCTTTCGAATGATGCTCTTCTCTTGGCTCAAATAGACGTTCCGAGCAACCTGCTGCGTGATTGTGGATGCCCCGCGAGTAAGATGCCCTTCTTCAATCGAGTCTTTGAGGGCTTCTTTCATTTCATGTGGATCAAAACCCTCATGCTGATAGAAGGTCCAGTCTTCTGAAACAATGACAGCCCCTTGCATGGCCAGCGATATTCCACCAATCGGAACATAATCCTTAGGCCTGTCCTTGGTCACAACGACGTCAAAGGGCTTTTTTGGCCCAGAATAAACAACCTTGGCGTAGTGCGTGCGCATGAGCTTCAAGTCTGGTGTGCAGCCCGCAGCACACAAGATTAATAAGGCGGCTGACGATCTAGACTTCAAGAACCTCACGTCGCGCGGCTCTGATTCGCGCGGGCTTCTGGTAAAAGGTAAGGAAGTTTTTCTGAAAGATCCCGAAATGAGAGAATCTGCCGAATAAAAGCGCCCACGTGCTCAAGCGGCATGGCATTTGGACCATCGCTTTTTGCAACTTTTGGATCAGGGTGACACTCCAAGAAAAGATGCTGTGCTCCGGCTGCGAAAGCTGCCCGCGCAAGGACTTCAAGATATTCTCTTTTCCCGCCCGTCGTTGTGCCGCCGGACGCAGCTCCCGGCTGCTGGATCGAGTGCGTCGCATCGTAGATCACGCCCGCTCGATTCTTACGCAGCTCCATAAATGAAATCATATCCACCACGAGAGCATTGTAACCATGGGTCACTCCACGCTCTGTGATGAACAAACGATCATCACCTAAAGTTGGCGCAACCGCCTGCACTTTATCGACTATGTTTTTTGCATCCCAAGGCGCCATGAATTGGCCCTTTTTGATGTTGAGTCTTCGCTGATGGCGCGCTGCGGACTCCGCAGCTGCAACCACTAAATCGGTCTGCCTGCAGAGGAACGCGGGGATCTGAAGAAAGTCTATTTTCTTGGCTACGGGTTCACACTGCTCAGGAGTGTGAACATCGGTCAACACGGGGAGGCCTGATGCGTCCCGAACTCTCTTTAAGATTTCCACGCCAGCCTCAAGCCCTGGTCCGCGGAATGACGACCCGGCCGACCGATTTGCCTTATCAAAAGACGCCTTAAAGATCAGTTCAATAGGTAGCCCAGAAAGCTGTGCCTTTAAGGACTTTGCAACCTCAAGACAAAGGGACTCACTCTCAATCACACAAGGACCCGCGATTACGATCATCTAGGGATTATGAGATGCCCTTGAGCTTTTGTTGAGTGCCTTTCGCAGCTAAAAGAGCTGCCTTAATGAACTGAGTAAAGAGTGGGTGCGGGTCAAGGGGCTTACTCTGGAGCTCTGGGTGGAACTGACAGCCTAAAAACCAAGGGTGTGTGGGCAGTTCTACCATCTCCACGAGCTCCGTGGTCGTTTTGGCGTCCCTATAGACCCCACCGACGACTAGGCCCTTTTCTTCAAGCATGGGCCGAAACCGATTCGAAACCTCAAATCTGTGCCGGTGCCGCTCTGAGATTTTTTCTTTCTTATAGGCTTCATACGCGTGGGTGGCCTTGCCCATGACCTTCGCTGTGATAAGACACGTATAGGCCCCAAGTCGCATAGTTCCGCCTAGGTCTTCAATTCCCTTCTGAGCCTCCATAAGGTCGATCACATTTTGATCATTCCCAGGCTTAAATTCGGCCGAGTTCGCATGATCCAGACCCGCGACATGGCGAGCAAACTCAATCACGGCTAGCTGCATCCCCAAACAAATGCCAAAAAATGGGACATTCTCTGTGCGGGCATACTCGATGGCGCGAATCTTTCCTTCTATGCCACGCTCACCGAATCCGCCGGGCACAAGTAAGCCAGAGACTTTTTCAATCTCAGAAAGATCACCTGCTTCGACTTTTTCGCTATCAATGTACACAGGGACAACTCGGGTTTGATTGGCCACCCCACCATGCACCAAAGACTCAGAGATCGACTTATAAGTATCCCGCCAGTCCGTGTACTTGCCGACGATTCCGATGCGGACTTCGGATTTCGGATTGTGAATGGTGTTCACCATCGCGCGCCACTTCGAAAGATCTGGGCGCCCCGTCCATATGCCTAGTTTCTCCACAACCTTGTCGTCTAACCCCTCAGCGGCCAGGTTCAGCGGCACATCATAAATAGAAGCAGCATCCTCAGCGCTAAACACGCAATCGGCTGCGACGTTACAAAACAGGCCAATTTTATCCTTGATCTCACGTGCGAGAGGCCGATCGGTACGGCAAACCAAAAGATCCGGCTGAATCCCAATCTCGCGAAGCTCCTTCACACTATGCTGTGTCGGCTTTGTTTTTAGTTCACCTGCAGCTGCGATAAATGGCACGAGAGTGAGATGCGCAAACAAAACGTTCGCAGCACCCTCTTCCTGGCGAATCTGGCGTATCGCTTCTAAGAAAGGAAGGCTTTCGATATCACCGACTGTGCCGCCAACTTCGATAATTCCAAGATCCACATCAGCAACTGCCTCATGAACGCGGGCTTTGATTTCATCTGTAATATGCGGAATCACCTGAACTGTTTTCCCGAGGTAGCCGCCTTGACGTTCCCGTCGGATCACAGCGTCGTACACTTTTCCGGCAGTAAAACTGTTCCGCTTTGAAAAGACCGCCGTATGAACAAAACGGGAGTAGTGCCCAAGATCGAGATCGGTTTCAGTTCCATCATCCAATACGAAAACTTCGCCGTGTTGGAAAGGGCTCATGGTGCCGGGATCGACGTTTAAGTACGGGTCCATCTTGACCATCGCGACTTTGATCCCCCTCTCTTCGAGCAACATCCCAAGAGAGGCGGCACAAATCCCTTTGCCAATGCTAGAGAGAACGCCACCAGTAACAAAAATGAACTTCTTTTGCTTAGGCTTCACACCTTAAAGGATAACGAAGTTACGAAGCCTCTTCAAGGAAACCGCCTGCTTGGCGCATGGCAAGAGCCGCATCTTTTAGCTTTTGGCGAAGATTTTCGGCCGAATGCTTCTCTTCAGCGAGCTGCTCCTGGAGAAGTTCCATATTAAACTCCATCACATCCAGTTTTCGCTTGAGTTCGAGAACTTTTTCATCTCGCGCAGATATCAGACGTTCTGAGTCTTTTTTTAGCACTTCGAGCTGATTTTCGAGTTCTTTCTCGCGCACCCGGATGCGTCGAATATCGAGGCGAATGCGCTCTTTTACTCGCTCAATCTCGCTCTTTGCTTGGCGTAATCGAGCGTCGAGTGCGCCCGCTTTTTCATTTTTCTGCCGTAACTCTCGCTCAAGATCCTCTGCGCGTAGAAGGACCATCGCAATTTCGATCTCTTTTTCTTTATCGTAAGTCTCTAGTCGCTGTTCCTGCATTCGGGTCAACTGCTGGAACTCCAAGTTCTTAGCTCTTTCCGCCTGCAATGCTGCTTCAAGCTTCCCGGTCCGGTCCTGGTAAGCCTTAAGCTTTCCAGTCATAACCGAGATGTCTTGCTCTCTGAGGTTCAGGTACTTACGTAATGTTTCCTGATCCGGCGAAGAAGCCGTTTCTTGGCTAAAGACAATAGGCTCGAGGAGCTGATCGGGGACGATGTTTTCGACCTTAAATTCCTTGAGATCATCGAACACGAGTTCTTGCTCTTTTGGAGCCGGCACGGGGTTCGACGCAGAAGTAACATCCTCGAAAGGTTGTGGCTGAATGACCTGTGAGTGCAGATCGATAATCTTTGTGCCTTCTTCAGCGGCTGCTGGTGCGGGTTCTAGAATCGGGGTCAACTGGATGACCTTGGTGCGGCCCTCATCTGGAGGAGCCTCATACACGCGGGCATGCGTCTGCTCTGGGGCATCAAATTGAATGGTCGACTTCGGAAGCACAGGCAGCGCGAGCTGCCCCGAAACCTCCTCAAGCGCGAGACCGGAACTTGACCTCGGCGAAGCGGAGGTCGTCGCACGAACATTCGTACGTTCTGGCTCCGAGAAATTGAGGATTTTTTTTAGTTTCCCCTGGAGTTCAGCAGCTTGAATGGGGGCAGCAATGTAAGCATTTGCTGCATTCTTTCCATTCTGATGCTTCAGGAAATCCCGCGGAGTCATTTTCTGTGAGGCAAGGATATATGCCATTGCGGATTGTTTTCCGTCCGCTCTTTTTGCTTCCACCCACTCTTGCGCAGTTTCGTGGACCACGATTGCATCCAAGCTGTCGCCATGGGTCTTAAGAATCCATTCAGCATCCTTGGTCGAGCGCGCATAAAGAGCTCCAACACCCGATTTTCGAAGGGCCTCTACTGTTGGGTGGTGCTCTGGACCTTGCGGCTCAAGAAGAAGGAGTTTCATCCTTTCTACTTCTCGGCACTGGGACAGACAAATCTTAGGGTACTTTCGGGTCTGAACATAAAGGATACAAACAAAGTTTTGGCGATTCCGATCCCTGAAATCGTGTAAATTAGAGGACAGTGGGTAACGGAATCAAGAATGGCAAACTGCTGACGGTCACGACTTCTTTTGAAGGTCTGCGCCCGCGCACCTTCAGGGTCCCGGTTCAGTGGTTTCAGCGCAGTGCAATCATCTTTACCGTGGCAATCATCATTGCGCTTGCAACCTCTGCGCTCCTCATACGTGAGCGGGCTTTAGTACAGGACGCCTCCCCACAAAAGCTCAGGGAACTGGAAGATGAAATCCAAGCGTTACGTATCGCTCTTGAGCGAAAGGGAACAGCCCTTCCCAATAATGTGGCCTCAAGTGCACCCGCCGGTAGCGCGACGTCCGTCGATCGCTTAGCGACCGATGAACCAGCGGCACCCCCACTAGGGTCTGTAGCGCTCAGCGGAAAACCAGGATTCTGGAATGGCTTAGCCGACGGTGTTACGAACCGAAGCAATACGGCAGCAACCATTCGCACGGAACAACCCCGAATTGTTGTGCGCGGCAAGTACATCGAGTTCACGCTCAACGTACTTTTTGGAAACCCCGGTGAAGGCAACCAACAAGGACGCATCGTCGCGCTCGCGCGTGGAGAAGATCGTGTGCTCGCCCATCCAAGGGGCGCACTCAACATTGATGCTACACGCGCGGTCGTAGAGGTTGATCGGGGTGAATTTTTCTCGGTCTCACGGTTCCGCGTACTGAAGGCTACCTTTGGTCCTGTCGAGTCGCCTGGAGATCTCAGGGAGATTCAGGTCTACTTCTTTGACCTTCAAAAAAATCTAATATTGACTGAAAACTTCCCAATCCCAAGTGGCGCAAGATGAATACACAAGTATGGATGACGACAATAGATGAGCAGACCCAAATTGACGGAAAGCTCCGTATTGAGGGAGAAGCACATCTCTACGGTCGTATTCAAGGCAAGGTCATTGGAGCTGCAGATAGTCTCATTGTCATTCAGGAGTCAGGACTGATCGAAGGTGAGATTGAAGGCTGCGATTTGGTCATCTCCGGAACTGTACTGGGTAATATTCACGCAAAGAACAGAGTGATCATTGAGGCAACCGGAAAGGTCATAGGCGATATCTCATCGCCGCGCCTAGTCGTGCGCCCGGGAGCATTGCTTCAGGGAAGAAGCAGTACAGCAGGCAGATCTGCAGCCGAATCTACGACAATGTGATTTTGTCTTGCTCTTGATACCACTTGAGCGCTTGCACTAAACCATCCTCCAAAGCCATTTTTGGTTGATACCCCAACAAGCGGCGAGCTTTTTCATTAGAACAGAGCCAATAGTCAGCATCGAGCTCTGCAAATTTATCCATCGAAAGGGGCATCGATTTCCCCAGAATTTTGGCAACAATATCTAAAATCCGTGCGACTAGATTTAATACAAAACGCGGAACTCGAACTGCAACTGGATCTACTTTCATGATTTTTGCAATCGTGGTGAGCAAGTGATCGTAGGTATAGACACTTCCATCACATGCGTAAAATTTTTCACCGCTTTGAAGTTTGAGCGCCCCTTCAGAAAGGGTGAGCATCAGGAGAGAGACCAAGTCATCGACATAGATTGCGCTGTAATACTTATGCGTTGTGTTGGTGTCGCCCTTGAGAACAGGAAAAATAAGATGGGAGATCGCCTGAAAAAAGACCAGTAATCCAGGGTCACGAGGGCCATAAACAATTGGGGGTCTGACAATCGTCACAGGCAACATCGCCTTTAGCTCATCAAGGTAAAGTTCACCTCGCAGCTTACTTTCGCCATAAGCGGAGACAGGGAAATCTGGATCCGACTCTATCTTAGGGATCAGAGAGTAATTTGGACCCGCTGCAGCAAGCGAAGAAACGTAGATGAACCGCTGGATTTTTCCTGAGTCGCGAGCGGCAAGGGCTAGGTTTTTTGTTCCCTCTGCGTTAAACGCGAAATAGTCCTTACGGGAAAGAGCTTGAGTCAGCCCAGCAAGATGAAAGACTACGTCAATCCCAGCACAGGCCTCAGAAAGAGAACGAAAGTCCCGCAGATCACCAGTGACTCGTTCGAAAGCAACGCCCTTTAAGTACCGATCGGAGGCACTCCCCCGCATGAGCGCACGCACCTCATGTCCGGCTCCCGCCAGACTCGAGACTAAAGCACTACCAATAAAACCACTGGCACCAGTCACGAGGATTTTCATGAAACTCCCTAGGCAGTGTAACATGCTGGCAAGATGCAATTGACGATTTTGGGCTGTGGTACATCTTCCGGTGTCCCACTCGTCCTCTGCAAATGTCAGGTCTGTAGATCCAAGGATAAAAAAAATAAACGTCTGCGTGCTTCGGTATGGGTGCGCCTGAAAGGCAAAAGTTTTCTCATCGACACATCACCTGATTTCAGGCAACAGTCTCTGCGGGAAAACATTAAGCGTGTGGACTTTGTGCTCTACACGCATCCTCACGCGGATCATCTGGCGGGGATTGATGACTTACGAAGTTTTAACTTCGTGCAAAAATCGAATATCCCCATCTACGCGCACGAATGGACAGAGAGAGAACTTCGGAACCGCTACCCCTATCTCTTTCAAAAAAATACACGCCTTGTCGGTGGTGGAATCGCACAGCTTGATCTCATTCCCTTTGATCTAGATGGGCCAGAATTCATAGCCCAGGGCATCACCATCCAACCCATCCCCGTAGACCACGGCACTCAGCGTGTAGCTGGTTTTCGATTCGGGAAAGCGGCCTACATCACAGACTGCAACCATATTTCCGGAAAGAGCCTCGAAAAACTCCAGGGTCTTTCGTTATTGGTGCTCGATTGTTTGCGCTTTCAAAGCCACGACACGCACCTGACTTTTGACCAAGCACTCGATTACGCCCGTTTAATCAACGCCAAAAAGACCGTCTTCACCCATCTCAGTCATGATTTCGACTTCAAGAAGGCATCGCGTTTACTCCCAAAAAACATCGCCCTTGCGTATGATGGGCTCACAGTAACCCTTCGTTCAAAATAGAGGACTTTTATGATTATCGGCGTACCTAAAGAAATTAAGAATAAAGAGAATCGCGTCGGCATGGTCATCGCAGGAGTACGCGCACTGACTCAAAGTGGGCACCAAGTCCTCATACAATCGGGTGCAGGCATCGGGGCCGGGATCACGGATCAACAATACGCAGCCTCAGGCGCGAACATCGTAGCCACTGCAAAAGATGTCTATTCCAAGAGCGAGATGATCGTCAAAGTGAAAGAGCCCCTCCCTGAAGAGTATGACCTATTAAAAGAAGGCCAGATTCTTTACACGTATCTGCACCTTGCAGCGGAAGAAAAGCTCACACGTGCCCTCTTAGATCGCAAGATCATTGGCATCGCCTACGAAACCATTCAGCCCGATGACGGCTCTCTGCCCCTCTTAGCTCCGATGAGTGCCGTGGCCGGCCGGATGGCAACCCAGATTGGCGCAACTTACCTGCAAAAAGACAATGGCGGCAAAGGCATGCTTTTAGGCGGCGTGACTGGCGTGCAGCGCGCAAACGTTGTGATCCTAGGGGCCGGAGTGGTCGGAATGCATGCGGCGAAGATCGCTGTGGGCTTAGGCGCAAACGTATCGATTTTAGACATCAACCTCGATCGACTGGAATACATCAGCGATATCTTTGGAAACACAATTCAAACCCTGTATTCCAATGCTGAGCAAATCGAACGTACGGTTGTAAACGCTGACCTTGTGATCAGTGCAATTCTAGTCCCAGGGGCAAAAGCGCCGAAATTAGTGACAAAAGACATGGTGTCACGCATGCAACCCGGCGGCGTAATCATCGACGTTGCAGTGGATCAAGGCGGTGCTGTAGAAACTTGCCACCCAACGTCCCATGAACACCCAACCTACGTGGTCGATAACATCATTCATTATGCTGTCCCGAACATGCCGGGAGCGGTCCCACGCACCTCGACCTACGCGCTCACCAACGTGACTCTCCGGTATGCTCAAATGATTGCCAACTTGGGATGGAAAGAAGCCGTAACGAAGGACACAGCACTCCGAAAGGGCGTGAACATCGCGAATGGAAAGTTGGTCTATGCTCAGGTTGCAAAGGATCTCGGATTGCCGTTCGAGCCACTCAAGCTTTAGACTTGAGAGGACATGGGGAAGCTCGGCCAGATCATAAAGATTCTAAACACGGTAGTGACCCTCGCGGTCTTAGGTCTTTTCATATTCACAGCCTTGATTTTTAAGAGGCCAAAAATTGTGGAGAATAAGGAGCGAGAAAAGTTAGTCGCTGCCTCAGAGAAGGCTGCGACCACCGAAGGTAAACGCATTCTTCTGCCCTTAGAGCCGATCACAGCAAACCTTGACCCTTACAGCGAAAAGGGAAAGGAGCGAACTCACTACGTGCAAATGGGTCTCACCCTTGAACTGGTGGATGAAAAGGAAAAGGACAATTTCGACCGCCTAAAGCCCGTGATCTTGGATAAGATCAACTCCACTTTGAGTAAAAAGAAGTTTGATGAACTGAATCAGGTTCAAGGGCGATATATTTTTCGGTCCCAGATCATCGATGCCACCAACGAGATCCTGGGTGGACCGATAGTGCTCGATATCTACTTCACAGACTTCCTGCTGCAGTAGACTTAGAATTTGACGCTCAGCTGGAAGTTCGTACCCCAGACCGTCTTAAGCGCGTTTTCTGATCCATCTGCATTGTTGGAGAACTTGTAGAACGCACCCGGGAAATAAAGCCCAGTCATAAAATTTAACCGTGTTGCCTCATCCCATTGATAGCCGACTCCCGTGTCGACTTCAAAACCCATGGAACTGTCTTGTTTTTTAGCACCCGCTGCAACCGTCTCCAGTTGGCGGGTAAAGCTATTGTAATACGATGACCCGCCCTCATCCGATGCTGTGCTAATCGCTTGAGCAATCGTGAACATGGTTTTGTATTCCCACTTCGTCACACTATAAGAGCCTTCGAAGTTTAAGAACCGAGCATTCGTCACCGGTGAGTCGTATGGAGACAAGCCTGTGCTCCCGAGCGCATTTGAAAATGCCCGCGGGTTGTAATTAAACATCAAGAATCCTGGTCGATAATCTGGGTGAAAAGAAAAGAGCGTGATCTTCGAAGCGGTGCCGCCTGCAGGCACATTTTCCTGTCCGTCTGCCTGACCCGCCCGAACCTTGGTCATCCAACGATCCCCAAGCCGCGCCTTCATCTCTCCCGCAAACGCGACCGAACTGTATTGGGCTCCACCAATCTTTCCACTTGTGAGAGGTGCCTCTACTGCAAAATCGACGTAACCCACGGTCTTCTTAAAATAGAAGTCCCAGATATTGTAGTTCATGCCAGCCACTTGACCCGAGGTGGTCCCCAGTGGATTTAAGCTGCCTGTGGTTGAATCTTGATTCTGACCGGCAAGACGGCGCAGGAACATAACACCCAGCTGGAGTTGTTCGTCTATATTGTCGTAGGTCAGCTGCAAGGAGTAATCAGCCATCCCAGATGATCCCGAAACTGTGCTTCCACTGGTGGAGTCAAACGACCCTCCCAAGTTCGACCCTACGCGATACTTGGTGAAGGCCGGAACAAACCGAAACGAGCCGAACTTCGTCATGAAACGTACTGTATCCCCGCTGGAGGGAAAACGATCAAAGTCACCGTTTCCTTGATTCCAGACCAGGCCCATTCCCCAGTGAAGAGGTGCACGCCCTACAGAAAACAAACCGTAATCGGTGACGATATCGGCCCAAAACCGACGAGCACTGATGACCGCGTTGCCGGTCTGACTCGAAGTATACTGCCGATCAGAAAATTGCGATGAAGCGTTGCTCCCGAAAAAGCTGCTGTCAGGGGCACCTAGCCAGAACTCGCTATGTATCGTGACGTTGTCGTTCACAAGGACGTCTGGATTGAGCTTAAAGAATAAGTTCTGAAAGCTGGCAGGTGATTCTCCGTTGTTCGGTATGAAATATCCGTTGTCGGTCGCGGCGTTAGGCTGTCCAACTGCACCATGGGAATAACCATAGAGCCAGTTCGTCTCAGCTCGGAACTGTCCATGCCAGTCCAAATCGAGAGCGTGAGCAGAGATCGAAGAAAAAGCAGCAAGCACCGTAAACCATTGAATCATTTTTGGAAAACCTCTCTCGACCGACTAGGATCTTTGTTTTGGTGTACGAGGCGCATAACGTGAGAGTCAAGGGTAAAACATGAAAAGATCCCGCCTGTTAGCGATTGGCTTAGTGATCCTGGCGCTCGCCTTCGGCACTATATTTGTGATTCTCTACCGGCAGGTCAGCGTGGCCTTCCAGTCGATTCCGGATCAGCTGCCTACTCGCGTCTATGCAAGTGTGACCCGCCTCCACCCAGGCCAAAGCAGAAGCACTGTAGAGCGAAAGCTGAGAGCGCTGAGCTATGACATCAAGCCGGATGCTCAGGCACTTCAAATCACACTCCATGAGCTCGACTACCCGGAAGAACTCCTTCCCGAAAAGCACCCGACCTTTGGCGCCATGGGAAAAACCGTTCAGCTTTTGTTTTCATCCGCCGAATCAAACGCAGAGCTCACAGAAATCAAGACCGAGTTAGATCAATTGCCCGATCTATACCTCGAACCGGAACTCGTCGCCACTCTTTCCGGGGAGGCTTCCGACACCAGGATCAGAGAACCTGTGCTTCTCTCTTCTGTTCCTAAATTTATTGGAGACGCGATTGTCGCTGCTGAAGATCAACATTTTTACGATCATTTTGGCATCGATCCCAGAGGTTTTTTACGAGCAATGTGGGTCAATTTGAGAACATTGAGCTTTTCGCAAGGCGGCAGCACGATCACCCAACAACTCGTCAAAAACCTCATCGATCGACGAGGGCGAAATGTTTTTCTTAAAGTAAATGAGCTCTTCTTAGCGCCGATCTTAGAACTCCAGTTTACGAAGCGACAGATCTTAGAGCGCTATCTGAACGAAGTTTACTTGGGACAGATCGGTGCGCTGGAAGTCCGAGGAGTCGCCGAAGGCGCTAAACACTTTTTCGGAAAGTCCGTCCGGGACCTAAATAAAGGTGAAATCGCACTCATGGTTGCGTTGATCAAGGGCCCTGCCTTTTACAATCCACACAAATATCTTGAGCGCGCAAAGACGAGGCAGAGATATGTCTTAGAAAGGATGCTCGCGACCGGGCGCATTGAACAGAATGCCTACGACCAAGCCCTGCGTGATCCGATACGATTGGCGCCGCCGCCTCAGGCCAGTAATCGAGCTCCCTATTACGTAGACTTTGTGAGAGCTGAGGTCCATCGAGTTTTAGAGGGAACTTTCAGTGAATCGGAGATCGATCACGCAGGGTTTAGGATCTACACTAGTTTGGATCTGGAGGCGAACGCTTCGACTCAAGAGATCATAGGGAACGGACTTGCTGAATTAGAAAAGAAATTCGCGATCGATGCATCTACCCCCTTGCAGGCAGCACTCGTCAGTGTGGATCCGCAACAAGGCACGATTCGATCTTTAATCGGCGGCAGAAACTACAGCCAGACCAACTTCAACCGAGTGCTCAATATGAAGAGGCAAGTGGGTTCGGTCTTTAAGCCGATTGTGTATGCGGCAGCACTGCGAACGCCGGGAGATGGAAAGAATCGCCTGATCACAGCAGCCTATCCGATCGAAGACCACTCTTGGAGCTGGGTGTACGACCCAAAGAAGCCCGCCTGGAAGCCAAAAAACTATGACAAAGAAAGCTTGGGTTGGATTCCGCTTAGAAAGTCTCTAGCGCGATCGATCAATACAACTGCAGCCCAGCTGACGAAGATCATAGGCATTCAAAGTGTGATCGACACGGCGAATGACTTAGGGATCAAATCAACTCTACAACCGATTCCTTCACTTTCTTTAGGCGCAGCGGAATTGAGTCCGATCGAGGTTGCAAGCGCATACACAACTCTCGCCAACCATGGCAGACGTGACTCTTTAAGTGTCGTGCTTTCGATCACTGAACCCACAGGACAAAGCCTTTACACACGGGAATTCGATCCGCGTGAACGGATTGAACCCGGTGTTGCGGATCTCATGACTGATCTTATGCAAGATGTGTTTCAAGACGGAACAGCAAGGGCTGCAGGCTCGATGGGCTTTGATCGGCCAGCTGCAGGAAAAACAGGGACCACCAATGAATACCGAGACGCTTGGTTTGCGGGGTACACGCCTCAGTTACTGACTGTTTTGTGGATAGGCTTTGACCAAGGAACAGCTGCGAAAAAAAGTCTTAAGCTGACGGGCGCGAATGCAGCATTACCCATTTGGATACGCGCGATGAATACATCACTTCGAGATGAACCACCCCTCCCATTTGAAGTCAGTGAACATCTCATTGAAGCGAGGTTAGACGCCCACACAGGACAACGCGCAAAATCGGGCTGTTCCGAATCCCAAGTTGTGATCGAGAAAATCATCGCGTCACAGGAGGACCGCTTTGAGGCGACCTGTGCCGATTCGTTTGAGAATGCTGCAACCGCGGCAAAGTAGAATCGGGGGAGGGATTGCTACTCTTGCTGGATGCCTTCTGAAGCCCGCACCACTGCGGCGATGAAGGCCGCCACAGCCTCTTCCGTCCATTCTCTAGGTAACTCAGGTATTTCTTTCGGCAAGACCTTCAAAGAACGCGTCATGGGATGTTCCTCCTATAAATCAGTTTACAATTAATGAGAATCGTTCTCAATAGAGGATTATAAATCCCGACCGGCAGAGACTTAACACTAAGTCCATGTTAGGTTCCTTAAAATCTGTGAAACACGTAGGCTTCACCCTCCCTTTCTTCCTAGTTCTAGCTACAGTGCTGCAGACCTTCTGTCCTACTTCGTCCTCGGCGAAGGTTTTCGTGTACGCAGGCAGTAAAAAGAAGGGCCCTAAGCCTGAGCTCTTCACGCTCGCTTTTGGGCCAAACGGATTTCCACCACTCCGCTTAGTGCCGACCGAAATCAGTGACACTTCGATCCCCTTGAGAAAAGAGGGATACGTCTATCTACCGGTTGCGTCGGTTCCTTCGGCGTGGCTGGGCTTGCATGCAAAGAATGCGATCTTAATCCGAACGAGTGTGGACTCTGAAACAAATGTTTTTAGAATCGATGCCCTTCTGAAGGATAAGAAATATTACGAACTCAAATCGGGGCGGCTCAAGATCTTGTCTGGCAACTACCTCGATGCAGCATTCATTAGCGATAGGATCAATCTATTCTCCGTGATCGATTGGAATGGAAGACGGAGTTTGTACTTTCATGTCTCTTATGGCCCTTTCAAGGGAGAGCCCAAACTCCTGGACCTCAAAGGGGCCCAGCTCATTCGCACTCTTCCAAGGCCCGATGGAAAGGGGTTTTTCATTTTGGCCTATAACGAAGAGCTCAAGAAACTCGTTCTCTACAGCCTTCAAATTAAGAGGGTTCGAAAGTTTAGGAGGGAGAGTGAGTACGATCTCAGTTACGACATCCTAAAATACAAGGGCATTGACCTTCGCGATGCACAGACCGGGATCATTGAAAACTACCCCGGGACCCAAGCTGTCTTTAGAATTTTTTTGATCGAGGCAATTTTTGGAAGGCAGCAAATTTCTTTCTTGGACACCTTCGTCCCCGAAGCGCCTCGCATCGCGACGTACCAGATGCCGACCCAGAAATGGGACAGCAACGTGCCCCTTATTCTTTATGGCGCAGAAACAACTCGAGAGCCGGAACAACGTTTGAAGATCCTAACGCAATCCAAACCAGCCCTACCCAAAGCATACGGGATGGAACCACAAAAATTTGAACGTCCTCAAGCGTCGCTAGCTCCTGAGGTACCGCTCCTCTCCGAACTGCCGCCACCTCCTTGCGATGACATCGTGAAGGAATGACAGCGACGAAACGATTAGTGCCCTAGATTCACAGGTCACCCCTGATTATTTGCTTCAATGGCAGTAGCCCCAGATCGATTGCGGCCTTTAAATTATGTGCCTGACACAAATGACGTAGGTTTTTGGGTTCTGTTTGTCCAGCCAGTGCAAGAGGCGTCTGATGATCGACCTGCAAATGTGCCTTTGAAGTGCAGCGCCTCTTTGTCAGTGGCGCGATGTATTCGCACTGTCCACCCGATCTAGCGTGGATCTGGCGTTTGAATTGGAGCGGAATGAACCGTAAGTTAGAGGATATTTTTCCGTCTGGACGGGATTTTTCTGTTTGAGCCGGGGTTTTGTTTGGCTCCATCTTCCCAAGACTTCGCTCTTTCTTTTCGATCAGCACCTGAAGCGCCTGGGTAAAAAGATCTACCGCCGAATCAGCTCTCAGCAACTCGCGAGCTCGGTTGAGTAGATTCATTCCGTCTACATCTAGGAAAAATTTCACCTCCGTGTGCGTCAGCGTCGCAACTCGGGTGGATTCTTTGAGGCCGGTTGTTTCAGGCGCTGAGGACTTCGATAACAAGATTTTCTCGGTCTCTCTCTTTGATTCCCCCGCAATGGCAGTCAGAAGCTCATTCTGACTCTCCGGACTCAGCTCATTTCCCGCCGATTTTTCTTCTTTTAGGAATCTTTGAATCTGAGTGGCCCCGGTCAAAGTGAGGCTCCCTGCCGCGATCAGCTGTTTTGCTTTTTCATTTTGTTGGGCAAGCCGCATCGCACTGATGCGTTCATAGGCAGAGGATTCAGAAAAGCCAAGCTCCTTCAGCACATATTCAAACAGACTAGGATAAGACAAAAGTGCGTAAGCCTTTCTTCGATCTACCTCTTCCAGATGAGCAACCAGTGTCGCAGTCGCACGCCGCTCGATCCGGGATAGTGCAAAGGTCACATGCAAGAGTTCACGATCGTTGAGCGGGAAATGATCATATTTTTGGCTGGTATCGGATGTTTTTTGATTCATCTCAAACTCAAAAAAGTATTCACCCTAAGAGTCGTCAATAAAAAATTTTAAGAGAAGATAAAAACCCTGCCGGCCGGGTTTTTCGTGAGCACTACTGCTACGACTCACCCCAGGAATCATGGGAACTCTAACGCGAAAGACGAAAAAAGCCCTCCCGCTGTAGATCCATGATCACTTGCGTATCCTTTTCGATCTGCGCCCAGTCTTTGTGCACCAGAAAGAACCATCCTGGGTGGCCGTCGAGATCGTAAGTTTTAATCACACGACCATTTACAGGAGTTAAGAAGTACTTCTTTAATGAGGGCAACTTCGCCAACTCCTCAAGAAACTTATGTTCGGTCACGGTTCCGTCCACATCATATCTGAGCCAGATCTTCCGCGCAGGTAAGAGTTTAGGCCCTATGCGTCCTTCTCGTGTGCGGAATGAGGGATCCCGACTCAGAGCTTCAGCCAATATTGCGAGCGAGTTCTCACCCGCCGCCATTTCAATCAAGTCTGCGGACTTCCCGCCCGCGATTCGAGGATTGAGCTCCACCAACAAATTTCTCCCTGGGCCATCGATGGTCGGATTGCGAAAGATCTCTAGGTGGGAGGCTCCCTCTTTCAGGCCAAAGGCGTGGAGGACATTCAACCCATAGCTTTTCAAATCTGCCGGAACACTAGCAGGCTCTAAAAGATCCTTAGATTCATAAACCGGGGAATAACCACCACCAGGATTCTTTACATGCACCTTGGTGTAGCGTGCAGCACTCTCCAGGATATGAACTCCATTTTGACTTGTAAAATTTAAGACGTATTCAATCGAACCAGGGGTGGCACTTAAATCGGCCATAACGATCAGAGCGTCGTTTATATTCCCATCCGAATTGACTTTGCCGATCCAAGTCTTAAAAGCCTTACGTAAATCTCTTTTGTTATAGTAGTGGCCCGCTCCCTGACCACCCGAAGTGTTTGTAGGTTTCACAAAAACAGGCCATTGATTGAGTCTCTTTTGAAACGCGATTGCTTCGTCCACATCCGCAGTTTTAATCGCATCACCGACTGGCACTCCCGCCTTTTTCAGAAGTAGAATCTGCTCGTACTTGTCCCGCAGAAGACGGGCTATGTTTGGATCATTTCCTGGCAGCCCTAGAGCTGCGGCTAACTCCTGCGCTAATGGATTGCCTTGATCGGAACCCGAGACGACCCCGGTGATGCCCCGATTCTTCAGTGCACCCGCTAACTTCTTAAGATCGCCGTCAAAAAAGAGGTCATCTGCACCAGGCTCATCAAACCATTCGGGAAGTGCATCCCTCGGTCCAGACCAAACACGCACAGTCCCAAGCCCACGCTTAAACAGGTGTTCGGGGAAGCCTGCCATTGTAGAGATAGCATCCACAATCGCGACGTGCTTGCCCTCTGCTGCGTCACAGAGCGACCTTGCATGGCTATGAAGCGGCCCTAAAACGGCCGCCCAGAGCAATATTGTGACCTTTAGACGCATACGGACGGGATTGTAGCATAAAAAGTGTTTAAATCAACTATTTGCGTATTACCTCATTGAAGAGTGATACCGAGCTGCAGGGCGTTAAATCAGGCCGCTTTCCTTCCGCTTTTTCCCTGTTTTAAGAGTTTAAAGAAGAGATCGAGCTTTTGTTCGAGTCCG
>JAIXOQ010000018.1 GCA_027486675.1 Pseudomonadota bacterium | reverse complement strand
TTCGCAAATGAGGGGCTACATTCTGTCGGTTTAGTTACACGTCTCCCTTCGGTGAAACCCCGATGAATGCAGTCATGGATTGGTCTGCGCCGTCTTCTCGCATTAAAAAATCAAAAGTTGGTTCCTAAAAATCCACATTGTTTGAAAGTGACGGCGGTATTCGCATAGATATCCAAACTTTTCTTTAGCTAGAAGCGTGCCGGGAATGTTCGGCCAGAAACGGATTATAGGCGCTTCTCAAAGGCGAAAAAATTCGTCGGATAATGTAGGTTTTGGAGGAACTGCATACTTTTTATGCATGAGGGCTTTGGAGATTCTTGGTGATCCTTAGAGTGGATCTGGGCGTTCTCCAGGGCCTCAGGCTTCGGAGCCCGCCTCCTTTGCTGCTAGATTGACTCTATATGGATTGGTAGTGGGGAAGCATGGCGCGCCCAGCCGTGTTCAATCTGTCATGGGGGGCCAAATGACAGTCTTGATGAACTCAACTTGTTCGCTTGCTTGTGGGGTAGCGAACCGTTTATTCAAAATTTAGGCACCGCACCTCGATTGAATGAATTACGAGGCAATTCGTAGCGCCAGTTCAACTTTCTATATTATTGACATTCGGCCTCCTATACCGGAGTGTTCCATTTCGGATTGTGATGCCTGAAAACAACGGAATTAGAATCAGGTAGCAAAACGGGTGACAAAGGATTTTGATATGAAAAAAATGTTAATTCTCATTGCGGCAATTACCACAGTGTCTGCATCCGCCCAAACTCCTCTCGGCTTGAGTCGCACTTACTACGACGATCAGATAAAGCGGATTAGGAATTGCTTAGATGTTCAGACTGGCGTTCGCATTAAGAAACAACTGCAAGCTCTCGGAAACCTTAAGATGAACACCTTCAAAGTAGCGGCCATTGACCCGGCATACTACCATGACGGAGCTACCAAATACAGTCACACCGAAAAAGCGGCGATTTTTTACGACGGGCCGCAAAACTTCCAAGGTCGAATTAAAGGAAGTGTGACTTCTGTCGATGGGAACGACTATGCCTTCACGGGCTTTTCACGGGTTAGGTTCAAAAATAAATTCCATACTAAACTACAGCAGGAAAACAAGATTCTATTTCCGATCGAACTGGACTATTGCTACGCCGTCCAAGTTACGGCGGAATTTGAAGACGGATACTTGATCATCGATTGGCGAGGTCATAATTAGCCCCGTATCTGCAATCAATTCTTGAAGAACAACCGTATCCTATTCTCTTTTAAGCAACCCCTCGATGCCGAGGCAACGGTCACCCTGCCGTAGTTTACTTCTAGGATCGTCGATACTGTTGGGATCTCAGTGAGTTGTTGCGCGATCGCGGCTCTTGGTTCCTATTGATGCAGCCGTCTGGGCCTCGTTACAGTTTCAATGCCTCACTTCTTCGCGGCCCCGCTCTTTGATTGGCGCTTCTGCAATAACAATGACCGTAGCTCCGCCGGCCAGATCGGGTTCGCCTACTGCTTCGCCTTCGGCACCAAAATAAAAAAAGCCCATCCAACCCTCCTCAGTATTGCGGAATTTGTTGGATGGGCTTTTTTTATTTTTGGGCGACCCGGAGAGACGAGAAGGGAGAAAAGCGTGCACACTGAATGTGTGCTTCCGAGCGGGATGCGAGGAAAGCTTTTCGGGGTGGTCAGGCGGAGGAGTGGCTGAGCCACGATGAGCGCTTGACCGAGTCTTTTCTTGGGCGCGGCCGGACGGGATTTCCTAGGACAGATCACTGCCGTTTTTCATGGTGAATGGTTAGAGTCTTCACATGTCGCAAGAAGCGCCGGTACAAACCCTGTCCATCGGTAAGATCGTTTCGCCGTTCGTCGACCGATACGGCATCCCAAGACAAAGCGGTCTGACACCATCCGTTCCAGGGCAAATTTTAGTGGACCTTCCTTGGACCGATGCATGCGCAGGCCTTGAGACCTTCAGTCACATTTGGATCATCTTTCAGTTCCATGAACACGGCGCCAAAATGATACGGCCCACCATTCGTCCACCCCGCCTAGGCGGCATGACACGCATGGGAGTTTTTGCTTCAAGATCTCCCCATAGGCCGTCAGGAATTGGGATGTCGGTGGTGCAGCTTAAATCCTGGCGAAAAGCCACAGCCCGAGAACGCGCGAAGGGAATTGGGGCTGTATTGCAAGTCTTCGGGTTGGACCTGATGAATGGCACACCTGTCTTAGATATCAAACCCTACATCCCCTATGCAGACGCCTTACCAACCGCAAGCTCTGGCTGGCTGGTCCAGGAGGATCACCCCAATGGTCCAGGCGTCGAGCGACTCAACGTCACTTGGTCTGATGAAGCGAAAGCTCAGGCTTTAAAAGTGCTGACTCCCGATTTCTATGCCGAGTTCTCGAAACAAGTCGCTGAAGTCTTAAGCCTAGATCCGCGCACATCAGCGCAGAAACGGAAGCTCCCTGCCGGATCCGATGAAGGTGTTGGACGAATTTATGGAATGAACTTCGGTGGAATGGCTTGGGACCAATTTAAATTCCCCGTCTTTGATGTGCGTTGGCGAATGGAATCCTCAAATCACGCCGTCGTCGTGGAGTGTCTGATTTCAAAAAGGGCGAGCGCTGATCTTCCTTATTAAGCGGCCTTGTTTGGACTGTTCGTTTTCTTCTTTGATGTGCGAAGCTTCTTTTTCGGAAGCTCAATCACCGAATGAACAATTCTACCTTTATGGACTGATACATCGACGCGGTAATGATCAAACTCTAAATGTTGCTTATCTTTACCCTCATCGACCTCGTCGAATTGAACGGCCAAAATTTCACCATTGGGTGAAAACCAGCCGATTCCCGTCTCATTTTTAGCCTCAATCGCATCACCCAAATGACCAACATCATAAAAGTAAATGGACAGCGGGGCTGAACCATCGATTGGCTTAAAAAAATAGCTCTCTGCTTTTTTCACAATTTAATTCTCCTAAGTCCTTTGTGCTTGTTCCTTATTTTTTTACCCGTCGAGTAAATAGCTGAAAAGAATGCGCCGTCTTGATTTTGTTTTACAACGACCACAACATAACCGCCGGACTCAAGGCGATAGAACATATAATGCGTGTGAGTCTTCTTTTCTTCGTAGATCTCGGATGGATCTTTTAAAACTCTTGCTATCAGCTCCAAGATTAAATCGCGAGGAATCCCTCGGTAATGCTTTTGCAGATGGTTCTGTAGCTCGTCCTCGCCTACAACGACTAACTCCCCAAGCGCGTCTGTGATTACTGCTGCAATTTTTCTTTTATTCACTGAAAAAAGACCTCCACGCGGCTTCTTCATGATGGGGGGTTAGAATTGTCTCCTGTTGTATATGCTCAACCTCATTATAATACTTTAAAGGTGCAAGGCTGTCACTTCCCCCCGCACCAAAACCTCTTTCGCCAGTGGAAAGGCATTGTAGTGGCTGGCCATCACGGCTCCGTAGGCTCCTACAGAAAAAACCCCTAAAAGCGTGCCTGCTTTGCCGGCAGTTTCGATCTTACGCCCGCGAGCAAACACATCCGAACTTTCGCACACCCCACCCACAACCGTGAACTTCTGCGCCTTCACGCGTTCAGCCTGGATCGGCAATATCTCGTGATATGAATCATAAAGTGCTGGCCGAATCAGATCATTCATCCCCGCATCTAAAATCAGAAATGCGTCTTTGCCACTCTTCTTCAGAAACACAACCTCGGTCAGCAGCACACCCGCCTGCGCCACCAAAGATCGACCTGGTTCAATCGCAAGTGGAATATCAGGCCCAAATTGCTTGCGCGCCAAAGCCACCACTTGCACTGCATCCAACGGCCGTTCTTTGTGATACCGAATGCCAAATCCGCCGCCCAGATCTAAATACTCGAGCGTCTGCCCCAAGCTTTTTTCAACTTTCATTCGAAGCTTCGCGAGCTTCTGAAAAGACTGCCGGTAGGGATCCAAAGATAGAATCTGGCTACCAATGTGTTGGCTCAAGCCTAAAAGCTGCCCCCGCTTCGATTTCTTGATCCTGCGTACGGCTTCAAGAATTTCATCCTCGGTGAGTCCAAATTTATCGCCGTTACGGGCCGTTGAAATTTTTGTATGCGTCTTCGCATCGACACCGGATCGATATCGTAATCCGATCCGCACCCCAACTCCGGTTTGGTCCGCCACTTTCAAAATCAGATCCAATTCAGGAAGCGATTCCACGTGAATGGCATGAACTCCGTTTTCAGAAATCACTTTCCGCAGCTCTGCTTCCTTTTTCAGAAGGCCACTCCAGATCCGCGCCTCAGCTTTGAAGCCTGCGTCGGCTGCCAATTTCCACTCTCCGAACGAAACCAGATCCACCCCTAAATCAAGACTGGCCAAAAGCTTTAGCAGTGGCGGATGCGAGTTTGCCTTCATCGCATAGTGGATTTTTGTTCCTGATCCTCTGAGCTTCTGCTGCAAGGACCGCACGCCACTTTCAATGAAGTCACCGTTATAAACATAAAGAGGAGTCCCGTGTTTTTCGGCAAGCTTCGAAAGCGGTACGCCGCACACTTCCCTACCTTTTTCCTGTACTGGGAATGCGCTCACTGGGTCAATCATAGTTTCCGATTCTACAGCCATTGGGTAACCTATGAACCATGGAAAGTCTCTACGCACTCTTGACCCTGACCGCTATGGAAACCGTCCTGGGGATCGACAACATCATCTTCATCGCGATCATTGTTTCTCGATTGCCGATGGCGATGGCCAACCGCGCTCGTAATATCGGAATCGTCCTCGCCCTGGTCATTCGCATAGGCCTGCTCTTTTCCCTTTCGTGGCTTATGTCACTCACAGAGCCTTTCTTTCAAATCGCTCAATTTTCGGGCTCAGGTCGCAACATCATCTTGATGCTGGGCGGGCTATTCTTAGTCGCGAAGTCTACCAGTGAGATCCATTCTAAAATGGAAGACGGCGAAAACACCCACGTACCCAATGTGAAGGGCCGGGGGATGGCTGCAACCATTGCACAAATTCTTTTGATCGATATCGTATTCTCGCTCGACTCAGTCATCACAGCAGTCGGTATGGTGAACTCGATCCCAACGATGGTTGCGGCGATGGTGATCTCTATGATCATCATGCTCATGGTTGCTGGAAAGATCAGTGCATTTGTCGAAAGCAACCCAACGATCAAGATCCTGGCACTCGCGTTCCTGATTTTGATCGGGGTCATGCTTGTGGCTGAAAGCATGGGGGCCCACGTTCCAAAAGGTTACATCTACTTTGCCATGGCCTTTAGCTTCGGTGTCGAGCTTCTCAACATGCGTTACCGCACCAAAGCCAGAAAGAAAAAGAAAGTGAAGTCCATGTGACGTTACGAAGCCTCCTTGCACCGCCCGGCCGTGGAATCTACACGGTATCCACTGGTGGCGGACGCATCGCGCGCATGCAAGCCGGGTGGCTTGGGACTACGGACGAAAAGGACATTGAGGCAGATTGGCTGAAACGTATTGCAACGATCGCATCAAAGGGCAAATTCCTCCTTGGAATTCCTAGCGATAGCGGCGGAGGCATTTTAAGAGGCGCTGCCTGGGGGCCAAGCTGGATTCGCGAAATATTAGCGAAATTAGACGCAGCAACAAAACTTTGCGACTTAGGTGACGTCCGGGTCCATCCGCAGTTACTGCTGGATCGTTACCTTTCAGATGAGACCCTCTCGTCAGTAAAAAAGGCAATGCACGGGGACGAGCATTCGCCACTGCCGGTAGCTCCGCTTTCTATCGCGGAAGCTGCCCTCAAAGAGATCTACGACCTCAATCCGAAAGCATTCGTCCTAGCTTTGGGAGGCGACCACAGCGTCGCATATGCAACCTTGCGCGCCTTCCTGCAAAGTCGTGACCCATCCCAAGTCGGCGTGATCCACTTCGACGCCCACACGGATCTTCTGCGGGAGAGACTTGGGATCGATGTGTGTTTTGGTTCTTGGACTTCTTGGGTCTTAGACCTCATCCCCAATAAAAAACAATGGGTGCAGCTGGGCATCCGGGCGTCGGGAAAGCCAAAAGAACATTGGGAATCCACGTTTGGACTTTCGCAGCATTGGGCGCGGGATTTGGTGCAACAGAACCCGGATACCGCTGCAAAGCAGATTGCTACCCAATTTCACTCTTTAGGACTCAAAGAAATCTACGTCACCTTTGATGTGGATGCATTAGATGCAACAGAAATGAGCGCGACTGGAACTCCAGAAATAGGCGGATTAAGGAGTGAATGGTGCGCCAAGTTCCTAGAGGCACTGAATCAGCAAATGCCGATCACTGGTGCAGACATTTGTGAAGCAGCCCCAGACCTAAGAGGTGCTGAGGCTGCATCGGAACCAAGTCTAAAGCGCTTGCTTCAAACGTTTCTAAGCTTCGGCTGATGGCGTTGTGTTCTTGCGCATGTAGGTAGGAACATCAAGATCCTGGCCTTCCTTGCTGACCAGACCTAAACGTTGAGCAATGGCGCGCGCCCGAGCAAGCTCCGGATTTTCGCCATTGTTGTTTGTCGCAGCAGCACTTTGAGCCGCAGGCTGAGCTTGCGCCAGTGGCTGCGCTTCCGCCGTTTGTGGAGCAGCAGCCGCTACAGGTTGAACATTCGCAATCGCCGGATTCGCCGAGGCGCCAGCCGCTGCATTTTTAGTGCTAATTGCCGGAGCCGGAACGATCGCATTGCTTGCGTCGCATCCAAGACCTGTCGCAATGACAGTGACTTTCACATTGTCGTTCATCACTTCGTCAATCACGGTTCCGAAGATGATGTGTGCATCTTCATCGGCAGATTCTTGAATGATCGAAATGGCTTCATTCACTTCATGAAGCGTCATCGAATTAGAACCTGTGATGTTGACGATGATTCCGGTAGCGCCGTTGACGGAAATATCTTCAAGAAGTGGGCTAGAAATGGCGTTTGTCGCAGCTTCAACAGCGCGATGTTCACCTGAACCATAACCGATACCCATAAGGGCTAAGCCCTTGTTTTCCATGATGGTGCGAACGTCGGCGAAGTCGCTGTTGATCAGGCCGGTGTGGTTGATCAGATCGGCGATCCCCTGCACTGCGTTCAACAAGACTTCATCGGCTTTCTTGAAAGCGTCCATCATTGAAAGGGAAGTACCGCTGATGTTCAACAATCTGTTATTTGGAATGATGATGAGGGAGTCCACGGATTCCCGAAGTTGAGCGATTCCTTCTAAGGCTTGGCGCATGCGGCGCTTGCCTTCAAAGAGGAATGGCTTGGTGACAACACCAACCGTCAATGCACCGACTTCTTTCGCGATCTTTGCAAAAATCGGAGCAGCACCCGTACCAGTTCCGCCGCCCATACCAGCGGTCACGAAAACCATGTCGGCACCCGTGAGGTAGTCGCAAATCGTGGTGTAATCTTCCAACGCAGCTTTACGGCCGACGTCAGGATTTGCTCCCGCTCCAAGGCCTTTGGTCAGTTCCTGGCCAATGCTGATTTTTGTCGGCGCCAAAGCGGTTTCAAGAACCTGCTTGTCGGTATTTGCCGCGTAAAATTCTACGCCGCTTAAGCCAGAACGAATCATGGTATTGACTGCGTTGCATCCGCCGCCACCCACACCGACCACTTTAATTTTCGCCCCTAGAATTCTGCTGTCTTGTTGATTGGACATGGAAATAATCTCCTTCGATTAGCTAAAAAAGATCCTTCAACCACGTTCGCATGGTTCCGGACATCTTGTTCATGAGGCCGAGTTCCGAGGGAGCGCCCTGGTTCCGCGACACTTGGTCCGCTCCATAACGAAGCAAACCGACACCTGTAGAAAACTTTGGGGAATTGATGATGTCTTTAAGACCACCAAACTTCAGCGGAACACCGCGCTTCATTGGGACTTCAAAAAGAAACTCACCGAGCTCAACCATGCCGGGCAACAGAGTAGTACCACCTGTAAGGACAATGCCGGCAGACAAAAACTCGGAGTGACCGCTTTTTGCGATTTCCTGCTGAATGAGAGCAAAGATTTCTTCAACACGGGCTTCGATAATCTCGGCAAGAATCTTACGCGACAGGGTACGTGGCTTTCCTTCGCCCACCGCTGGCACTTCAATCGTCTCGTCATCTTGCACTAAGGACGCCATCGCGCACCCGTGTGCAAGTTTGATCCGCTCGGCTTCATTCAGTGGAGTGCGTAAGCCTACGGAAATATCATTCGTAATGTGCGTTCCACCGACTGGGAGCACGCTGGTGAAAAGCAGTGCACCTTCGCGGAATATTGCGATATCGGTTGTACCACCGCCGATATCCACAAGCGCGATTCCTAACTCCCGTTCATCCCCAGTCAGCACTGCGGAGCTAGACGCGATCGACTGCAGACACAATTCAGTAACTCCGATCTCAGCGCGGTTCACACACTTCACTAAGTTTTGAGCGCTACTCTGCGAACCCGTCACGATATGAACCCGCGATTCCAGCCGCACGCCTGACATTCCAATCGGATCACGGATACCATCTTGGTCGTCGATGATGAATTCCTGTGGAATAACATGTAGGACCTGACGATCCTGCGGAATCATCACGGCTTTTGCCGCATCTAAGACGCGCTGAATATCTTGGGCTGTGATCTCTTGCTCTTTTGCAGCAACGACGCCCGACGAATTAAATGATTTGATGTGGGTTCCTGCAATCCCGACATAAGCAGAGGATATTTTTATCCCCGCCATGTTTTCCGCATCGCGTACGGATTTACGGATCGCGTCCACTGTAGAATCGATATTAATGACGACACCTTTACGGATTCCGCTGGATGGCGCAGTGCCAAATCCAACGATATCAATGCGGGGTGCCTGTCCAGACGGTGAGGCTACGACTTCGCCTACAATGCAACACACTTTAGTAGTACCGATATCGAGGCCAACGACTAGGTCTTTTCTTGACATTCGTTTAAACCCTCAATGAAAGTCTATGAACTGTCGCTAACTTTGACAACTATTTTGTTCCCGTCTCCTAACCAGATTCTTTTTGGAGCGAGCTGTCGCTTTCTCACCTCGGCAAAAAACTTCTGTAGCCGCTCCGATGAAATTTTGACGGCGTCATCAAATGTCGGTCCCAGCTCTACGACGGGTCGGGCAACGACCTCATTGCCGAGCTTCAAGTGCAACGTCCCCCGTAAGCCCTTGGTTTCATCGCGATCTAAGGCCGTAAATACGATGCCCTCATTGAGTTTACGTTTTTCCCACTCGGCTAAAAACTGAACCGCCTCCTTCAGACCAAAGGCATCATCTGCCATCCAGCCACTTAAAGTGGGGAGCATATTTCCGTAAGGTTTAGCCCCACCATCAAAGGTGACACCCGTCGCATCGACATAGAGGAGTTGATGACCCTTCCCGATCAGCTGCGCCACCGGGACTCGAGGCTCAATCGACACACGTAAGGTGCCGCCGAATTCTTTGCCGATCCAGACCTGCTTCACCCAAGGGTTTCCGGCAATTCGAATTCGGATGGGCTCTAGGTCTAAACTGGAGATGGGAGTTTTTCCTGGCTGAATATGCGCGATTGCAACTACTTCGGACTCTTCTAGAGGCACAGCGGGCAGAAGGCCCTGAATCACCAGTTTCTTCACGACAAAAAGTGACGATTCTCGAGCTCGAAAGCCCACAAAAATGAACCCTGCAGAAAGAAGACTGGCAAGAGCAAGCGAGAACCACCGACGCATTTCTCTTAAAGAGTAACCCGAACGTCGATACACTCAAAAGCCATGCACACCCTTTTTCACCGTTGGATCGCTGGCGCAGTGTTAAGTCTCGCTTTCGCAGGTTGCTCCACTACGCGTTACCTAAAGGTTCCTGCTGAGAACATCCCTTTGGTCGGTCAGTACCAAGCCAAGCGATTTGTCCTCAAAAACGGCTTAAAACTCGTTGTCGTTGAGGACCATGCGTCACCGACCTTCGCCTATTACACCTGGTTCAATGTCGGGGCACGACACGAAGAAGTCGGCCGCACGGGACTGGCTCACTTCTTTGAGCACATGATGTTTAAAGGGACAAAAAAACATCCTGACGGGCAACTCGCTCGTTTAACGACCCAAGCCGGCGTGCAGGGCCTGAACGCGTTCACATCAAACGACTACACAGCCTACATTCAGGAGCTGCCTAAGAAAGCGCTCGACCTCATGATCGAGCTTGAGAGCGATCGCATGACCAACCTCCTTGTGGACGAAAAGGGCTTCAATACTGAGCGTGATGTCGTTCAAAACGAGCGTCGCTACCGAGAAGAAAACTCACCCGACGGGACTCTTTATAACGAAATGTTTTCTACTGCCTTTCAGACACACCCCTACCACTGGCCTGTGATTGGATACGAAGCTGATTTGGTGGCGATGACTGCGCAAGACGCTCGTAACTTCTATGAAAAGTTCTACGGCCCAGACCGTGCCACGATTGTTGTCGTGGGCGACGTAGATGCTGACACCGTCTTCCGCAAGGTCGTGAATGCATATGGAAATTTGTCTGCACGGGGTACGCCAGATCCGGTCTATGCCGCGGAACCCGAACAAAAGGCACAGCGCCGAAAACGCCTCAATTTAAGAATAGAAAATGAAAAACTTTGGCTTGCGTATAAAATCCCAGAAGCCACCCATGCCGATACTCCAGTGTTAGAAGTGATCCAAACACTTTTGTCTGACCTGCGCGGCAGCAGATTGAATAAGGCCTTGGTCGAAAGCGGGATCTCAAGTGCAGTTTCCAGTGGGAATTTGGAATTAAAGGACCCGGGTCTTTTCATTGTTGAAACCTCCCTTCAGAAAGGAAAACGCTCGGCGATGGCGGAACCGATCATCGTCAGAGAGCTGCGCAGATTGGCAACGGTTGCTGTTTCGGACCTGGAGCTCAGCAAAGCAAAAAACACCTTAGAATCAAAATTCGTGAATCGCATGGACTCCTATTCTGGAATTGCTCATTTCTTAGGAAAAACGGAGACCCTTTACGGACACAGCAAAGTCGCATTTGAACAATACAAAAAAATTCAAGCAGTCACCGCAGACGATATCAAAAGAGTTGCAAAGTCTGTGTTCCGTGACGCTTCCCTCACCGTCCTTACAGGAGTTCCAAAATGAAAAATGCAGTCATGGTTCTATTGCTGGTTATCTCGGTCCGCGTGAACGCCGCAGAGCTCTTTGTAGAAACAGATCAGACTCTCCCCCTAGTACACATAGGTGTTGCAGTGAAGGGAGGGTCCATCCACGATCCCGATCAGCGCAACGGCGCGATGATGCTTCTTTTTGAGATGCTTCAACGTGGAACTCAGAACAAGACAAAAGCACAGCTGGATTCAGCTCTCGACCAACTGGGCGCATCCTTAAGCGTCGACGTAAAACGCGAGCTCTCTTCACTTCAGGGAACCGTTCTAGCTAAAAATCTACCTGGGTTCTTAGATCTATTGGCGGAGATCATTTCCGCGCCAAGTCTGCGGCAGACGGAGCTAGATCGACTGAGAAACGAAATGATCTCTGCACTAGAAGAGGAACTTTCCAATGATCGCGCTCTTGCTGCGACCCGATTCGGGCAGACCTTTCTTGCAGGACATCCGTACTCAAAACGCCCTGAAGGAAAGATCAAAGACTTAAAAAGAATCACGCTCAGCGATCTGAAGACTGTATATGACAACGCAGTGCTGAGTTCAAATATGATCATCCTGGCCGCGGGCTCTGTCACGGCACAGGACCTCGCTTCTTTTAAAACCAAACTGGACGGAGCTCGTCCTGGAACAGCAAAGAAGATTCAGATTCCAGAAATCAAACCTTCATCGAAACTGCGAGTGGTGATTTTCGACAAACCTGAACGCACCCAGACCCAAGTGGTCATAGGCCAAAAAGGGCTCAAGATTACTGATCCAAAAAATGATGCATTCGGGATCGCGAACGAAGTTTTTGGCGGTGGTTCATTTAGTTCTCGGCTTTTTGTTGAACTCAGAGAGAAACGTGGATGGACCTACAACGCTCGAAGCATGATGCGCGCAGGCAGCCAGCCGCTTTACTGGTCCATGGGATTCTTTCCGAAGAACTCAGATACACCACCAGCGATTGCTTACTCTTTAAAAATGCTGAAAGACTGGAAACAAAACGGAATCACGGAAAAAGAATTTGAGTTCACCCGCTCATCCCAAATGAAATCAGCCAGCTTCAATGCAAACACTCCAAAAAAGCGTCTTGAAAACAGGCTTGTAGAAGTTCTTTATGGGCTACCTGCAGGACATTTTGCGAATGAGGCAGATCGTCTTGAGAAATTAGAGCTAGATGAAGTGAATGCGGCGATCAAAAGCACTTTACAGGGCGAGGGGCTTCTGATTGGTGTTGTGGCAACAGCATCCATCAGCAAAGAGGCAATCGCAAAGGATATTGGCATCGATCCAAACTCGGTTGAAGTGATCGACTATCGCACCGAATAAAGACTGATTTAGCCTTTTCTCTTCGGCACAAAGCCATAAAGGATTCCCACAACTAGCAGTGTCCAAAAAGTAATAAACCACGGACTGGTGACGGCGTGAAAATCAACGCCTGGGAATTGAAATCCTTCTATGACGACCTTGACGCCGACAAGTGCTACCAAGAGGTAGGCAGAGGTTTCAAAGGATGGAAACTTCTTCAGAACTTGAATGAAGGTGGACGCTGCAAAACGCATTAGCACAAGTCCGATCAAACCGCCTGCGACGATCACCCAGTATTTTTGTGTGAGCGCAACAGCTGCAAGTATGGAGTCCATTGCGAAGGCCATGTCCGTCAATTCCACCATTACAACCGTCCCCCAAAAACTACGGGATTTGGCTTTGATTCGGGACTCCGGGTCAGAACCAAAAAAGAAATGCTGAATCGAGAGATAGAGCAAATATCCGCCCCCGACAAAACGCATCCAATGCATGTGCATCAGATACGAAGCAAGGCCGATAGCGATCATCCGGAAGACTACAGCCCCGACTAAACCGTAGGTCAGCACTTTCTTTTGCTGGGCCTCTGGTACTTGGCGGGCAAGCACCGCTAGCACGATAGCGTTATCGATCGAAAGCACGCCTTCTAAGAAAATCAGAACTCCAATCGTGAAGAGGTCAGTAGTATTCATTTTTTACAGCTCCAGAATCCCTCATCTACCCCGACTAAAAAAGTAGGTTTACAGTTTTCTTTGACCCAAAGCTTAAGCCGCTCATCCGGATGCTCCCCGACGACGATTGGGGATTCCCCTTGCAACTGCTCGGAGTCAAACACCCCTTCGATTTGATAGGCCCGAGTCAAAAGATAGTCCTGATCGTGAGGGTACCTGTTGCTGATGGAAAACACCGAAGAGGCGCTCTGCTTTGCCCAGTAATCTTGTGCTTTGAGTTGTCTGCAAAAGGAACAAAGGCGCGGATCACGTGAAAGGTTTGAAATCTGTTTTTCGGCGCGCACTCCTGCCGCCAATAAAAGTACTAGAACTGAACTGAAAGCTGCAGAAGCCCAAAACTTTGGCCAAAGGCGCGGTAATCGAGCCAATTCAAAGGCTCCCACAAATGACACCGCAGCAACGGCGGGCAACAGATACCGACTCTCGGATCCTGGACTCAAGAAGAACCACCAAATCAAATGTGCTGCAGAGTAAAGAAGAAATGCCCTGGAAACGCGCAGGCTGGGTCGATAGATCGCGAAGATTAGAACGCAGGCCAAGAGCAAAATAGACCGAGGCGCAAGCACGCTCGGAAAGGCATAAAAATGGCGCGAGACCTGTTGCCCGAGGCCTCCCCATGCCGTCGCAGCACTCTGCGCTGCCTCACTCGCACCCGTTATCTGATTGATGCCAAGGACGACTGCCTGAATATGATCCAGCACGCCAACAAAGGTACCGACAGACCAATAAAGTAAAAGCAGCCAAGCCGCAAGCACAATGCCCCCACCCGAAAGTACCGAAAGGACTCTTCGAAAGCGTGCTTCACGGGGCTGGGAAAGTGCAGAAAACAGGAGAGCTGTGGGAACTAAGAAAATGAAGAACGGCTTAGAGAGTACGGCGAACCCACATAAAAGCCCGGAAGGAAACCAAAGTTCTTTCTTTAGGGCCAAATAGAGTGCGCCCATGCAAGTGACCCCGGCGACCTCACCCATAATCCCAAACGTGTAATACCCCCAATCAGAAAGCCCAATCAGGGTCCAAAAGAAAAATCCAATCTGGATCGGTCCGGAAAGAACCAGCAGCAAAATAAATGAAAAACAAAGCACCACAATGCGACCACAAACTGCCGCTGGCCACTCAGTTGCACGACTTAAAAGAGCTGCAGGAGCGAGGACCGTAGGTCCTGTAGATGCGAGGAATGGACTACCCTGATAGGTGGTCGATGATCCCGTCGTTGCAAGGCGTTCAATGGCCTCTGCGTGGTAACTTTCATCCCCAGTGATTTCAAACCAATACGAGCGAGTCAGAGATTCCCTCGCTTGGCGAACAGCAGGCCACCACAACCCTGCACACAATAAAAAGAGAAAAGAAAATTTGAAGAGAGCCTTCATGGTCCAAAACAGTGTGTCAGAAAAAGGATCAGTCTTACTCAAATCGTCGTCTTCAGAAATTTTCTCTATGAAGTCAGTGCCACTGTCTGTTTAAATTTATTCTATAGGGAGACTTCTGATGACCATTCGTGCACTTGGGTTAGTGTTATTTATTGCCTTTTCGAACAGCGCCTCGGCAGAGGATTGCGCAAAAGTCGAAGTCCTAGACGGTGACTGTCAGATCAAATCCGTGAAAGTGACACTATCAGGCTGCAGCGACGATTTAATCAGTATTTCTAAGCCGACTTGCTCGGGTGACCTGATGAAAATCAAGGTTCGGGGCGCAAACTCTGACTACCGCATTGAAATGCGGAGCCAGAAAGACGGCGCATGGGGCGCATCTTCTTGGGCGATGACCCGCTTCCGCACTTCACCACGCATGGCTGGCGGCAAGGACCTACCAAAAACTAAGAATGATCGTGCACCGGTGTCTCCGGCAACCTTAGAGGTCGAAAAGAAGGATGCTGCAACGGGCGAAAGCAAGGTTGTTTCTGCATTTCAGTTCTCGGCATATCTAGACCTCTACTACTCCCACAACTTCAATAACACACGTGCCAACACCACCAAAGATCCCCAAAACAACCTGCGTTACTACGATTGGTACGCAGACCAACTCGGTTTAAACTTGGTCGAATTCACGATCAAGCATGTGCGCAAAGAGACTGCATTCCTTCTCGATTTAGATTTTGGGCAATTCGCGGACATCAACGCCTCAGCTCCTGCACTCCAAGGCAGGGGTGGTCCAAACTTTGCTACCGCAGATGAAATTTCTAAACACATTGGGCAAGCAATCTTTACCTACACACCGACTGCAGCTCCAGGTTTCATCTTTGAAGCAGGCAAAATGGCGACGCACGTGGGACTGGAATTGATGAAGTCAAAGGACAACTGGAACTATTCCAGGTCTGCGCTTTTTGGTTACGGCGGTCCATTCTGGCACACCGGGATTCATGCAGGTTATTCACCCATCCAAAACGTTCTGTCGGTGAACGCCTATGTTTATAACGGGTGGAATACGATCTATGAAACCAACTCATCTCCAACTTACGGCGCACAGGTAAAATGGGTTGTGAACGACAGGACCACCTGGGTTTATAACTACATCGGTGGCCCAGAGCAGCCAGGCAACAGTGTGAACTGGAAACAAGTTCACGAATCGAACCTCTCTTGGACATTGACCCCAACCTTGGCTTTTGCCAGCAGCTTCCTCTACGGGGAAGAAGATGGCGTGCGTGCAGATGGCGGCAAAGCGAACTGGTACGGGACACAAGCTGGCTTCAAATGGCAAACAACGCCGTTCTTTTATGTCAGCCCACGGGTTGAGTTCCTCAGAGACTCCCATGGTTACGCCTTAGGAAGCCTGGTACCGCAGACTCTTTGGACCTACACAGCTACGACTTCCTTTCTTTTGTCTGAAGGTTTTGAATTCCGGTTTGAGGGTCGTTTAGACTACTCAACTGAGAAATCTCGCTTTTTACGTGGAAACGGTACGACATCGGCTTATCAGCCGACCGTGCTGGGCGCGATCCTAGTAACGATGTAAGCACTCATGATTACTGGGGACTGATCCCAAGTCCCCAGTAAGCTTCTAAACTCTAACTGAGATGATCTTTTGGCCGATTACATCCACCAAACCCCGGTCAGTCAGTTTTAGTTTTGGAATCACAGGCAAACTTAAAAATGCTAGCTGCAGGAATGGCTCATGAAGTTCACAGCCAATAGCAAGGCTCGCTTTTCTAAGCTCTTGAAGCGAACGCACAATATCTTTTGGTGAAGCATGGGTCATCAGGCCACCAAAAGGCAAAGCGAGTGCAGCTACAACGGCTCCATCTCGCACGACTGCAAATCCCCCTCCGCTCGACCTTAAGGCCTGAAATCCAACCTCTAGATCACGACTCTTGCTTGCGACCCCAATCAGATTATGACTATCGTGCCCAACGCTCGAAACAATGGCACCCGATAGACCCGTACCAAAACCATGAGCATAAGCATTTGCCGGAGCATGCCCGTGACCATGGCGCTCTAAGACCGTGAGCTGTGATACCCCGCGTGCAGTAGAAGACCGCACACTCTGCCCAGTCAGAATCTTTCCAGGCTGAACATCAATGACATTCACCCTGCCTGAGGGAGGAAGCAAATCAGAGCTCAATAGACCCTTAAACTTCACTGTATTCGGGAATCGTTCGCCCGTATTTGCAAGCGAATCAAAATCGCGTACATCAATCCCACTTTTCCAAACGCGCTCGACCACACATCGGCGTGCGTTCTCAAGCAGAACAAGATCAGCGCGATATCCGGGTGCGATCGCCCCCACAATGGTCAAACCATAATGACGCGCAACACTTAAGGACGCCGCACGATAGGCGGCCTCGACCGGAACTCCAAGCGCAATCGATCGCCGAATCAGGTAGTCCAAGTGACCTTCTTCAGCGATATCGAGCGGGTTCCTATCGTCAGTGCAGAATCCAACATAGGCAGATGTTTCAGGAGTAATGAGTGGGGCCAGCGCCTCCACATCCTTCGCGACACTTCCCTCCCGAATCCAAACCGCAATTCCTTTGGAAAGTTTTTCTTTCGCTTCTTTGAGTGTGCTGGATTCATGGCAGCTTGAAATTCCAACACAAGCATAGGCAGAGAGATCTCTGCCCGCCATCTGAGGCGCATGGCCATCAATACGTCGCCCAGTGAATGCGGAAATTTTACTCAGGACGAAAGGATCTTTGTGCAGAACCCCGTACGCGTTCATCATCTCGGCTAGGCCTAATGCTTTAGGATTTTGCAGCAATGGCAGCAATGCTTCAGCATTGATAATTCCCGCGCCATTGGTCTCAAGATCAGCGTGGGTTGCTGGCACACAAGAAGAAAGCATGACCCTTAAGTCCATGCGCAATCGCGTCGCAGAATCCAAAAATCGCTGCAGTCCGGCCACTCCGATGACATTCGTGATTTCATGGGGATCACAGATTGCAGTGGTCGTTCCACGAGGCAGCACAAGCGTCTCAAAGACCTCTGGCGTAACGAGAGAACTTTCTATATGAACATGCGCATCGATAAATCCAGGAGACAGTTTCTTCCACTTCGCATCGACACGCTGCTTTCCGCGCAGGCCTGGCTCAACACCTACGATCACGCCGTCCTTGATTCCGATGGAACCCTTTCGCCACTTGAGTGAAAAGACATCCAAATAAGTCACTCGATCGATCACAAGGTCACATGGAATACGCCCGATGGCGGCATCGATGCGGCCTGACAGCTCACACTCATTCAAAGGTTTTTCAGAGCTCATGAACCAGAGTTTACAGGGGTAACGAACGGATGGTCGGGTTTGATTTCCCAAAGACCAACAGATTTTGGATCTATGTAAGATACAGACCGATTCCGTATTTCTCTTGCCAACTCGAGTGGTACATTTCCCCGCCACATTGATCCGTCTTTCTGAAAAAGAAGGACATGGGTCTTGTAGGAACGATCTGCAACACCAAGAAAGAAGATCTGACCGTCAGTCAGATTAATCTGCGCGGTGCCCCATCCTGGCAAATATTCTTGGAGTTCTTTGCGATGCAAATCCCACAGCAGAACTTTTTCTGGAATGCTCGCATCCACAGCGCGAATCAGTGTCGCGACAACACCAATCCGTTTTCTGGCTGCAACGAGGCGCGCTGCTTTCGCTTGCAGAGCAACCGCAGATACACTCGAGTACTGTTTGCTGAGAGCAAAGTACTCAGAGCGCAGCTGCATAAGATCAGGATGCAAAATATAAGGCGGATAAGTGTGTCCAGTTCGAACCAGATCCAGGTGCGCAGCGATATCTGTGATCGATCTACAACCATTTGCCGAGGCAAGAGGGACAGAGAACAGCAGACTCCAGACGAGCGCAACCGGGTGGAATTTGGGCTTAAATTTCATGGGACCTGAATCCAGATATATTTGATCGGACTTTAGCCATGACCCTCGAAAAACTCAAGGGGTTATCTATTTTGGTTTATGCGATTCCTACGCTTGGTCTTTCCCCGGGGTTATGACAGTTTAATCCCACATGAAACTGAAACTCACTTCTTGGATCTTTATTGCTCTGATCTTAGGCGCTGCCCTGGGTCACTTTGCGCCCGATGCAGTGGTCTGGGTCAAACCCTGGCGTACTGTTTTCTTAAACGGGGTGAAGTGCATCGTGGCACCCCTCATCTTCGCCTCCATTGTCATGGGCATCAATGCAGCTGGATCCGTGAAGGCGCTCGGCAAGACTGGCATCAAGGCAATCCTCTACTTTGAGCTCGCGACAACTGTTGCTCTTGCGTTGGGACTCGTTTTTGTGAATTGGTTCCGGCCCGGAGACGGCCTGTCGATTGGCTCGAGCGTAGCTGAATCGGTGACGAAGGCGCAGCAATCGCAGTTCACTTTTTCAGGATTCATCGAGCATCTCCTTCCGACGAACTTCGCCGAAGCCATCGTGAAGGGCGACGTTCTACAAATTGTTCTCTTTTCCAGCTTGTTTGGTGTTGCTGTGATGTTAGCCGGCGCAAAAGGAAAACCCGTTCTATCCTTCGCAGAGGGCCTCAATGAAGTGATGTTTAAGTTTACAAACTTAGTCATGACACTCGCACCCATCGGCGTAGGCGCCGCCACTGCCGCCGCTGTAGCAGACCATGGGCTTTCGGTGATGCTCCCACTCGCGAAACTGGTCGGCACACTCTATTTTGCTCTGTTCGTTTTCTGCATTTTAGTACTTCTGCCGGCGCTTATTTATTCCCGCGTCGCGATCATCTCTTTCTTAAAGGAACTCCGCCCTTCCATCCTACTTGCGTTCGCTACCACTTCGAGCGAGTCCGCATTTCCTTCCGCACTTGCAAGCCTTGAAAAAATGGGTGTGCCGAAACGGATCTCGAGCTTTGTCCTACCACTCGGTTATAGCTTCAACTTAGATGGCTCAACCCTTCACCTCGCTGTCGCGTCGGTGTTCGTTGCTCAGGCTGCGGGCATTGAATTAAGCCTCGGCACCCAGCTTACGATGATGCTGACACTCATGATCACCACCAAGGGTGTAGCTGCGGTGCCACGCGCATCGCTTGTCGTTTTGTCTGGAACTTTGGTCGCATTTGGCCTGCCACTAGAGGGCATCACACTCATCTTAGGTGTGGATGAATTCATGGACATGGCGCGCACGAGCGTGAATCTCCTCGGAAATTGTGTTGCGACAACGGTGGTCTCACGTTGGGAGGGTGAAACTTTAGCTCCGGAGTTTTCAAAGTGAAGGTTGGACCAACGCACCTGTTCATTTCCGTTTTTTTCTTCTTCCTTGCTTCGCAAAACACAGCTCAAAGTGCAGAATTTTTTCTTTCACCGTCGATCAGCATGAAGATGTTCTACGAACGTCATCCCAAGAAGTTCGATCAATACGGCTGGCTGGTTGCGATCTGGACAGGGCTCGCAGAAGAAACAAAGGGAACCAAATTCTCTGATGTTCCGGACGAGAAAATCAAGAAAGGAGTCGTTCCTGCGTATCTCAATCCATTCGCCTTCTGGGAAAACCGCACTGATACCCTCAGTAAAATTTTTGCAGGTTGGATGACCTACTTGACCCAGATCAAGAACAGAGCGGCCAAAGAAGAGGCTGCGGAAGATCTCGTGAATTGGCTCACGCACTACACAGACAATGCTTACGAGTTTGCATTGGCTCCAGTTTTGCCATCTGACGACTCATCAGACGCGCAAGACGATCCACCCGAAGAAATCATTGAATCCCTCTGGCTCACCGTAGAGCCAGATGAACTTGCCCGCATCCATGCTGCCTTAGACCGACTGGAATCTGAGGTGGGTGAGCTAGATCCATCCCGCTGGACCGACATGCACAAATATTTGGCGGCATTTAGTCTTCCGGATCAATACCTGTGGGTCAAGGCACAGAAAGAAGGTCATTCCATAAACACCACACTGAAAGCGATCAGCGCATTACATAAGGATGCATTTGGTCCAACTCCATTCCTCAAAAACCTGTGGACGGTGGAACTGGATCGGATCGTAGATGCTTTTCCACTTGAAATGAATATTTTTAGAACGGAATCCTCAAGCGCATTAGAAATCTATCTGGACTACAAACTGCGTTATCAGAACCCACAAAAAAGATCCTTTACACTGAAAGACATCCACGCTGCCGAGCTCGCTCCCAGGGATACTCGGGTCAAAGGCAAAGATAAACTCGCTTACAAGGGACAGTCCAAGGACGTTGGCAAGAAGGTATTGGTATTGGCGCAACCTAGGTTTGGAAGGAACATTCTCTTTCACGGCACCCTGCTTCAGGCGTCAGGTAAGACGATCCAGATTCAAAACAAGAATACGCCCGAGGGCTTCGTCACTTTGAAACAGAGCTCCTTCACGGACCAGACCGGAGTATGGGCTGAGGACTTCTCTAACCCACAAGCCCTAGAAGTGAGGCTCCTTTACGTCTTTGCTCATTCCCCAGGGAACACGACGAGTTTGAACGAGATGTTAGATGAACTGTTCGATTATTCTGGCGGGGTCCAATGTGGCGCAATTGTCAGTGGGGATCGCTTTCTAAGCCCATAAGGGCTAAAAAGGGTTCTCCTTGGCGAATCACCCAACCTCTGTTAGCCTCCCGATCCATGCTGACTTCACTATTCCTTTCCTTGGTTTTGGGTCTCAACTCCTTTGCGGGCGAATGGAGTGCGCTAGCCTTCATCGGCATGAGTAAAACCAAAAAAAAGGTCCCCGTAAATTTAGCCTACCGCTACTCGAGCATAGAAATTGACGGCAACTCTTTCTACCGTCCCGAATTTGCAATGATCGAGGGAAAGAATGCATACCCCATAGGCACTGAAGTCTTTGAGCCGTTCAGCAAAGAAAAGCGCCATCTCCTGATTACTCTGAGTCCATCCCAAGAATTCGGTGAGGCGATCCCTGAAATCGATGCGCTCCCAAATGATGCGCCTCATACGGTAACACGGCGGAAATACGCAAATAGCATTGCAGGAAGGTTTCAGTGGCTCGGTCTTTCTTGGGCGGAAGGACTGAAACAAGATCTCAGCTCATTGAAGCCCGACCTCAGTATCGTCGTCTCTTCTGCAGGAGACGTGAGAATAGCCACAGCTGCTGCGACCGGACTCATGAGAAACGCAGCAGATCTTTTTGTTGGTTCAGATATCGAGGTCGAAAAAACATTTCAGCTTCCCAACCTAAGAATTCTGCAGACAAAGGGTGCTACGCCGGATTCGTTTGCTCACTTTATACTGACTGATGCTGGTGAATTGGTTGAAATTGGATGGGTAAACCGGGAGCGTCCAGATGCAGAAACCGTTCATCTTCAGGCAAGCCTCGCGAATCAACCCAGATCTGCATTATCACTGATTCAGATAAATGCTTTTGAACGCGTCAAGCCTGTCGGCTTTTCAACGCCTTCCAAAGTGATTGACCTACAAAGAATCGATCCGCAAGATGTGACACCCATTTTGCAAGTAGATTACCAAGCACCCGAGGTGTTGACGAACCTCCTGCACGCAATCGAGGCAGAAACACTCAGTAATCTGATCACTCAGCTCAACAAAATCGTGACCGATATTGCCAATCTGACGGAGGAGTCTAAGGATTGGAATCCGCGGGTTCCATTGGTCGCTAAAGCGCTCGAACTCCAGTTGCGAATCACTTTTTTGAACATCTCTTCAGAATTGAATTTTGATCCCACTGACTTTAGCTACTTGGTGAAGGCTTTATCGCAGAATGGAGCCCTCAGTGGCGACGAAGAAACACGGGCCGCTCGATTCAAAGACCTCTTAGATCGAGTCGGGAATCGGATTCTAACAGACGCTATGGCTTTTGGTTGGAACGCATCTGCTGGCAGCAATCAGTTCAGGCTCTTCACACCCTGTGCGACACTGGTCAATGCAGACTCAGAGCCCGCTTTAATTGAAGCTTTGCTTGAAAAACTAAAAGCAAGCTAAGGGATTGCACCTTGGGCTGCATTGCTGAGCGATCAAGCTCACTCGATGTCCCCCAAATCATTGTAGGAAGTCGAGATCGTTTTCAATGGAAGCTGAAATGCGCTGAGGCCTAGATTCAAGAATCGCTCTTTATTGAGATCACCATTCGGAGAAAGAACAATCTTCCGCAACCAATCTGGGATCTCAGGAGACCCTGGCACCAGGAAGATCCCAGGCTCAAGCTGAAGGACGACAGTGGCCGGATCTAACAACACATCAACCCAGGCAAGGGCAATTGCTCCACTCAATCCCACCTCATCCGCCCCGAAGTCAGGTGTGGTTAAGAAAACCCCGGTCAGATCGGAAAACGAATAGGGGCCATAGGCATAAGCTGTAGATCCAGCCCTAAGTCTCTGAGAGGAAAGAATCTGCATCTTTCCAGACGGTGTCGTGTAGTGACGAAAGATTTTCCCAGCGATTTCATCAGATTGTAAAACTCTAGGTTTGTAACGGGTGTAAGACTCAGTGTGCACCCCGTGAATCACGTGTCGGTTATTCACCCTGATTTCCGTGAATTGGTGCGGTCGCGCTTTGATGTAGCTCCAAGCCCTGTGAGTCTGCGCGATAAGTGCCTCATCTTTCCAAGAAGCGAAATCAGCAGAAGCCACGAGCCCGCAAAGATCAAATTCTTCCGCGGTCGCAGTAAAATAGAAAAATAGAACAGAAAGTAAGACCATCTCCCCCAAAGCCTCCCCAGGCCAAGAAATGAAATTAATGTTTGTTCATTAGTTTGTCTACTTCAATGAAAAAACGCTAGCCCCAGAGACTGAAGCTAGCGTTTCAATATTGATCTTACCGCTCTATTCAGAACGGAGCGGAACGGGGCCTAGTCTAAAAGCCCTTCCTTCTTCATCACAGCCTGAACTGCTGGACGCTCAGCGATACGCGCTGCATATGCGTTCAGGTTCGAGAACTGAGCGGTAGGAAGCTTGATGCCTTTTGTCCAACCGTAGACGGTGAAGAACAGACAATCTGCGATCGTGAACTGATTGCCAGCAAAGAAGTTTTTTCCTGCCATATGTTTGTCTGCGATAGAAAGAAGCTCTGTTACTTCTGCAACTGCTTCAGTCCGTGCTTCAGGGCTAATGTCGTCAGAAAAGAGCGGGCTAAATGCTGGGTGCAAATCAGAGTTTGTCCAAGCAAGCCACTTCACTGCCTCAAGGTAGTCCCATGTGCCTTGGCGTGGCATCAGTTGCGGAGCTTCAATGGAAGCGCAAGTGAGAATAGCCACGTTTTGTGTGAGTACTTTGCCGTCGTTCATCACGAGGGTTGGCACTGCGCCTTGTGGGTTTAATCGAGCGACTTCTTCCCAGTTCCCGAGAACTGGCTCAAATTTCAGTTTCGCTTCTTCAAAAGCGATGTGACACGACATCGAACAGGCGCCCGGGCTTAGGTAAAGTTTCATAGTTGATCTCCTTTAGATCGATTAGTTTCAAAAACACTCTGAACCAGAACCCTCTCTTCGGATAGCGGGAAAACTGTTACTTTCTTCGCATGAGCAAAATTTCAGCAAGTCACATTCTAGTCGCCCAAGAACATGAAATTCAGGACCTACAAAAGAAACTGAATGAAGGCGCAAGCTTTGAAGCATTGGCTAAGGACTTTTCTAAATGCCCATCCGGCAAGTCCGGTGGTTCTTTAGGCGAGTTTTCTAAGGGCATGATGGTGAAGCCCTTTGAAGATGCGGCATTCGCCCTTGAGCCAGGCACGGTATCAGCTCCGGTGAAGACGCAGTTCGGGTATCACCTCATCAAGAGAACCAAGTAAGACTGACTTCTTGAGGCCGTAACTGGAACGCCGACTGGACCAGATTTTCATTTAGATTTATGGATCGACCAACAGCTCACAAGAATATTCCTGAAATATTGAGGCGATAAAATCGATCAGTATCTCACGGCTGATTTTCGAGCTTGAATACTGACGGACTAGGGTGGAGAGGCGTGACGCGACTCCGTTCACACCTGATGTGGTCTTTGGGCCATGGACTTTGTGATGCAAGATCCGAAGTAGTAGATTGCTGATTGATAATCTGGCGGGTCCCCATTTTTCCCAACTCAACATCAACTTAGGGTCAGGCTGCACAAATCCAGGATCGCCAACTCGAAGCGCTAATCTCGCATCATCATGATCTAGACCTTCAAAGTAGGTATGCAGATCTCGATGAAACTCTTTCCGAACTACAAAGGTTCCAAAATCAACAACAGCGCCTTCGATGGACCCTTGCATTCGGCAGCTGGGAAGGCATTGTGCGATTTGTGCCTTCTTTACGGTCATAATTTCGAACATGCGCTTGTCTCAGGAGAAGACCAGCGCGTGGCGGAGAAATGAGACGCTCCTTCAGGGATGGCATTACATCAAACCCTAGATCAATGACCGCATAAGTCTGGACCGTGTCCATCGTTGGATCACCACGCTTCACAAATAGCTCGTGGATTTGTTTTTCCATGAGGTACTCAGAAAGTGCCATCCGAAGTTGGAGCAGACCACTGGTGTGATCACCCCGTGAAGGAACCTTTGCACCTGTTCCCTTTACATCGATCAAACCAAGAAATTCCCACGTTGAGTTGTAGGCAGGAAAGACATGTGCCCGTCAATATTCTCTCGGCCGCCATACATCTTTTCGTAAGTCAGTGGTCGCGATCCGCTAGTTCGTTGGTGCATTGACCTGGCCTTCAGTCACATATGAGGTTTGATCAACTAGCCATGCATCAATCTCATCCTCAGAGAGCATTACCAATGCAGGAAAATCTTTACGAAGGAGTGCATAGTCGGCAATCAAGACTCTTGCACCGACAACCTGATGCAGAGTTTCTTTAGCCGCGCCTACTAACGCCCGACTGTCCCGCAGAGGTGAAATGGCCTCTGAGAAGTGAGGGATTAGCCACAAAGTGGCACAAAGCACCTGCACCAGAATGAGTAGCTTTCGGTTTGAGAAGAAGCGACCTAGCATAACCGCCGCAACTTTATGGGCTGAGCTGCCTCCAAGCAACTATTGAGTGGTTTCTCATGCGGAACGACCTAAACTAAATCGCACAACTCAAAAGAGCACTCAGCTTACTTTAATTCCTCTGTTGGCTTTAAAGACTTCAGCGCTGTCGATGATGAGTGATCCTAGACAGAGCTGATCATGGATTTGCAATCAGCCCTGAGAAAAATGCCTTCGTTACGGTCTTTAAAAAGAGCACGCGTTTTCGGCCTGAAGGAACTCTTGCTCGGACGTGTATGTCTCCATTTTTCTGAATGACTGCCCCCACCTCTTCATAAAGGCGCCCAGCTGCAGCAACAGTCAGTCGATTCCTAAATGGGATGTAAATGTAACCTTCTTCCGCCTTTCGGTACTCGGTATCAGCACGGTCCAAGAGTCTCTTCACAACGCGCATGCGGGCCGGGGCACTTTCATCATCCATCAGAGTCTCTGAAGAGATCCCCTCAGCGATCAGCCATTCTTCGGGCAAATACACTCTGTCCCGATCAAAATCCTCTTTGACATCGCGAGCTATATTGGTCATCTGAAGGGCATATCCAATCGCGGTGATATGAGGCAAAGCCTTTGCTTCATCTTTCACGCCTAAGATCTTCGCCAACATCCGACCAATGACGATCGAAGAGCCGTAGCAATACTCCTCCAGCTGTTCCATCGTGTCGTAGTGCACCCCTTTAACATCCATCTCCATGCTCTTGAGGAATGAATCAAAAAGGCTTCTTGGTATCGATTGTTTATTCACAAGGGATCGCATCGCAGCGGTGAGAACATCGGGTTCAGGCAGATCGGAATAGATCCTGTCTACCAGACTTCTTGATAACTGAAGAGACTTTTGTGCCTCCTGTAGAGACGGTGCGTCGTCGATCAAATCATCAATGTACCGAAGCCAGTTGTACAAAACGATTGCATCCTGAGCTGTTTCTTTCGTTAATATTTTAGCCGGCATACTCCAGCTTGAACCTATGGGCTTAATTCCTTCAGAAGCCTGGACGCACACTTCGTTTGCGTAGCCGGTTGTACAAAATACGAGGACTATGAAGCCAACGGGAAGCTTTGAGATATTAGCAGACATGGGTCGGGATATTATCAGGATTGATAACAATAGTGCGAGATAATGTTAACAAATCTAATTTGATTGAGTCCGCTTCGAATCCGCTTTAGGCGTAGTAGGGCGAAGATTTAGGCTCCATCCGGTTGAGCAAGCGATATAATCCCCTATCATGGGCTGCCTACTCACCTTACTTTTGCTACAAAATCCTGCCGCACTGGCATCCGGGTGGCCATTTACTTTCATTTTCAAGAATGGGGCTCGACTCGATTTCGCAGACACTATCGATCATCTGATCTTCACTGCCCACACAGGGGAGAAACGAAAACTTGAATTGAAAGCGGCAATCCCCCCGGCCTCGAAAGTCCAATCTGCAAGAATCCGCCTCTTTGAAACCACACATCTACCCATCGGGGAAGAGGCCAGTTTTGGATGTCATGGATACGTAAGAAAAAATTTTTTATACTGGGAAAAGGCAGGCACAGTTTTCGTATCTGATCGCCTAAGGAACGCGACCCCCATCACAAGTCGCACTCTCTTGATTACCGAGCATACGAAGCAATCCCCCTCTACAACCTTAGTTACCGAAGGAGGCTTCCTAACGATTGATCAGACAGGCCAGGCAGAGTGGCGCCCATTCGAGGCGAGCTCGCTTTCAAAAAGGATTTATAATTGGGAACAAATGCTTCAATCTGGAAGACTACCATTCGATCTTCACCGAGGAAGAAGCCATCCCTTTTGGTCATCCGAAATGAACGTGGTTTCTACCGTCCTTGCTGAAGCAGAAGGCACCACCGCTGCATCAGTCGTCCAAGGAGTCGACAGGACCGGGACGACTACGACCCAACTGATCACACGCAGAATGGAACCAAACAAAGATCAGAATGATTTTAAACTACGGATTCACGTCATCGATCCAAAACCTGAGGTCAATGACATCTCTGCATTTGCAGTGGCCACTAACACTTCAAATAAAGTAGTCCTCTTAGGCACGATCGACGGAACGCGATGGATAGATAAGGAAGCGCTGGCAACTGCATGGAGCACCTTCCAAAAACTGCAAAGCTCCGCAGCAAGCCTTAATGATTTCCTGGGGTGGTTTGAACAGACTAATGAAGTCGATTCACGGCCGCTCAGCACTTGCCATGCGATCACGAATATTGAGCAGAGCATTAATATGACACCGTTAGGAAAAGATATTTCTTCCTTAAATTGGGAGATGTCGAGGCACGGAATGCCGGCACACGGCAGCAACGGACCGAACAAAGCGCAGTCCACTTCAGGACTACAAAGACAGATGGCTTGGGAAGAACTCTCCAGGAAAATGAATTGAGATCGTCACTTCAGAACCCCCTAAAGCTTTCCCTCAAGCATCAAGAAGAACGAGTACCAATCTGCACTCCGTGCAAGGCGACTTAAGCGCCCCGCTTGGCCGGAGTGGCCTGACTCCATATCAATCTTAAAGAGCAAGAGATTGTTATCCGTCTTGTTCTTGCGTAGTCTGGCTATCCATTTTGCAGGCTCCCAGTACTGGACTTGCGAATCGTGATAACCCGTAGTCACTAGGATATTGGGGTATGCATGTTTTCCCACATTGTCATACGGGGAATAGGCCTTCATGTATTCATAGACCTGCTTCGACGCCTCTGGATTTCCCCAGATATCGTATTCTTCCGTAGTGAGAGGAATCGATGCATCAAGCATCGTGGTCAGAGCATCCACAAACGGAACACCTGCAACAACACCGTGATAAAGCTCCGGGCGTTCATTGACCAATGTTCCCATCAGCAAACCTCCCGCGCTGACGCCCAGTGCATAAGTATGCGCCGGAGATGAGTACCCTTTTCCTTGAAGTGTCTTTGTCACAGACACAAAATCACTCACAGTATTGTTCCGATTGAGTGCCCGACCGCCTTCGTACCAACTTCTTCCCATTTCCCCGCCGCCTCGTACATGTGCGATTGAATAGATGAATCCGCGATCCAGAAGGCTTAGGTCTGCACTGCTAAAGGTGGGATTGGAGCTCGAACCATAAGCACCATATGCGTAGATCAAAAGGGGAGTCTTTGGACCACGCCGGGTTTTCTTATGCTGAACAAGAGTTACTGGGATGTTTGCAGATCCATCCTCACTCTTCACAAAAATACGTTCGACCCGATAACTCTCACTTTTGAACCCGCCTAACACGGCTGACTGCTTCCGCTGGATCAAAGAGAAATTCTTCAGGCTGATATCATACGTGGTTTCAGGAACCTTCGGTGATTCATACTGAACACGCACAAAATGGGAATCATATTCTTCGTTGTCCCCCAAGCTGACCACGTAGGCTGCGTCGTTGAATTTGACCGGATGAATTTTGAGCGTCTTTCTGTGGATGAGTTCAATCTGCAGAAGGCCATTCTTACGGACTTCAACAACGAGCCAATCCTTCATCACCAAAAGACCACGCAAATAAGCGTCCTTACGATTTGGAATCACTTCTTTCCAGTTCGCCCGATCTGTTTGATGGAGTGGTGTCTCCATGATCCGGAAGTTTTCTGCCTTCCAATTGGTAAAGATATAGTAGCGATCACCTCCACGCTGAACCACGTACTCAACTTTTTCTTCTCGTGGACTAAACACCTTTGGGCTTTGATCCGGGTGATCCGCAGAAATCGACCAGGCTTCTGACGAAAGTTTTGCACTGGTCGCGATGACTATTTCTTTATGATCGAGCGACCGAGCGAGATCGACCTGAAAGGCCTCATCTTTCTCGTGATAGATGAGGGTATCAGACCCAGCAGCAGCCCCGAGCACATGTCGGAAAACCTTATCCCAACGTAAAGTTTTAGGATCTTGTTTGGTGTAGAAAATAGTTTTCCCATCATTGGCCCAAACAAAGTTCCCCGTCACACCTTCAATGGCGTCATTCAATGTTCTTCCACTTTTTAAGTCTTTGAACCTTAGAGTGAAAAGCCTTCTCCCCACTGTATCCATCGCATAACCCACGGTGGCGTGGTCTGGGCTATGGGTCACTGAAGTCACAGAAAAATAGCCATCCCCAGAGTGAAGCTGATTTGCATCCAGGTAGATTTCTTCTGGGGCGGATGGATCCTTGAACCTACGGCAATAAATTCGGTATTCCTTGCCCGCTTCATAGCGGGAGTAATAGAAAAAATCGCCGTCTTTGACGGGATATTCAGACTCATCGGGTTTCATGCGCGACTGCATCTCTTCAAGTAACTTTTTACGAGCATCGGCATAGGGAGCCATCACTTGCGCTTCATAGTCTCGCTCAGCATTCAGATACTGAAGCACTGCAGGTGTATCCCGTTGATTCATCCGGTAATAAGGATCAGTTCGAATATCCCCATGCTTTTCAAGTCGAGTTGGGATTTCCTGGGCTATGGGTGCTCCAGAAGGATACTTGCGTAAAGAGCCCTCTCCAGGCGCGAAAGGACCCGAAGCACAGGCGAGTTGAAGCGAAGCGATGGCGACTAGGAGCTTATTTTTCAGGAACATCTAATGAGAGTACTGCAATTCTGAGGAAAGAGGTGGCTCGGGCGCTTTCATCCCTAACTGGAGTGCAACGCGATTAGGCTCTGAGCTACTTGCTTATTCACATCAGCGATCCCAGGGTTTTTCGTAGCTTGAGCCAGCACAATGGAACCCGCGATCAATGACATGATCTTCGGTGTCAGCTTTTTATAGTCATCCGGTCGAATCACTTTGAGCAGGGTTTGGACTGTGATTTGAATACTGTCAAAGTGTTGTGCCGTACAAGCCAGGACTTCAGGCTCGTACCCGGGATCGAACTCGGAAAGGCCGCGAATAAAAGGACAGCCTTTGTAGTCAGGCTCAAGAAACCAGGCTTTCAAAAAATCAAAAATTCCTAAAAATTTTTCAGTGTCATCTTTCTCTGGCGAGGTTGTGTGAAATGTCATTCCTCGGTCCCAACACTGATGTTTGAACCGAAGGTACTCAGCCACCAACTTCCCTTTGGAAGGAAAGTATTTGTAAAAGGACATTTTCGCGACACCGGACTCAGCAATGATTCGATCGATTCCAGTGGTGTGAACACCGTTTGAGTTAAAGAGAACAATTGCCGTCCGTAGGATGCGGCTTCTCACATCTAATTTCTTCGGATCCTCCAGGCGCAGATCAACGAACTCCCCAAAATGCTGCATAATATCAATAGGATAACCAGGGTAGACAGGTTTGTCTATTTTAATCTTGTTTTAAAACAGACAGGTCTGTATGCTGATACTAATGCTCAAGGTCTTCGCTGATCTAACGCTTAACTCACTCGCTCTTTGAAAGGAGCTCACTATGTCCCGTATCGAATCCGTCTCTGTCGAAAAAGCCACTGGCGCAACCGAGAAACTCTACGCTGTAATTAAGTCGCAACTCGGTGGCGTACCGAATTTGTTTCAAGCATTGGGTTCAAATCCAAAAGTCTTAGAAATACAATTAGGACTTGGCGCTGCAACAAAATCTCTTTCAAGCAAAGAAAAGGAATCCATATCCCTAGTAGTCGCCCAAGAAAACGACTGCGCCTACTGCCTTGCTGCACATACTGCGCTTGGAAAGATGGTGGGCCTGAAAGAAAGTGAAATTATTTCGGCTCGAAAGGGGAAATCGGAGGACCGAAAACTGAACGCACTGTTGCAGTTCGCGAAAGAGGTAATCAATCACAAAGGCAATGTGTCGGACGCAACTTTTATTGAACTAAAAGCAGCTGGTTACACGGATTCGCAGATTCCTGAAATTTTGATGTCGATTCTTTCAGATATATTCACTAACTATTTCAATCGCTTCAATGAGACTGAAATTGATTTCCAAAAAGCGACATCACTCGAACAGAAGGAGACCTTATGAAACCGCAGGAATACACTGTTTACACGATGGATAGATGGGAAACACTCGAAAGAAAGTCGGGCATGAAAACTCTGCCTCAGATCTTTCGTGGAACAGATTTGGTCGGAGGGTACGGTCAATTGGACGCGCTCTGGACTGAAGGAAAACTCAGGACTGTGTCTTAAGTGGATGAATCGGGGATCGGCATGCTGGATAGCGAAGCATCCGGTCCCCACTTGGTTCGCAAAGTGTACCCTGTTTCCAGAGGACCGTCATGAACAGGGCCCCTACCAGCAGCCCGAAATAGATCTACTTCCGCAGGCTTTCTGCAATCGCTGCACGACAGTGGATTTCCGTCGTAGAGAACGTCATTACGTTCGTATCCTCGGGCCGAATGAGGAGCGGGATTTCCGTACAACCCAGGATCACTCCCTCTGCGCCCATCATTACAAGGCCGTCAATGAATCCTAAAAATTCCGTACGCGTCTCGTCAGCAAACTTCACGATTTCTAACTCTGAATAAATGAGGTGATGATTACGCGAAATATCATCGGCGTCTGGGACAATAGTCTCGATCCCAAGCCTCTTAAGACGCTCTGGATAAAAGGTCCCTTCCATCGTTGGGCGCACCCCAAGAAGCCCCACTCTCTTTAGGCCTTGCCTCTGAATCGCGATTCCCGCCGCATCCGCGATATGCAAAATGGGTATCGAGATCACGCTTTGAATTTCATCATAAAACCGATGAAGCGCGTTTGCGCACAGCAGCAAAAATTCAGCGCCACCCGATTCTGCACGTTTTGCGGCGGAAAGAAGAATTCCTAAGGCCTTCTCTCGATCGCCGCTATCAATAAGATCCTTGAATCTTCGGCTATCGCAATTCACCAGTACGAGTTCAGCAGCATGCTCGGCGCCGAACTCATCCCCGATGAATTGATTGAGGAGTCGATAGTATTCAACGGTAGAGTGCCAACTGAAACCACCGATCAGACCAATCGTCTTCATGTGAATGTGACTTGCTGAGACCTTGCTCATGGCCAGAAAGTACCGGGGCACGGGAGATGGGTCAATGAATCACTCCCGAGGGGCTCACCACTCGAATGCCGGTCCCACTCCCTGCTTCACGAGAAAACTTAGCTCCGTGAAACGCCCTCTTCGACAACAAGTGAACTGGCTTATTTCTATAGGGCTGCGCCGTCGTAGCGAGAATCAGTTACCGATTCCCACTTCGCTTTTGCGTTTTTTCTCACCACGCCGTTAAACACAGCCCAAATGGTCTTGGTTGCTTTGGCCTCATACCCCGCGGTCTTCAATTGACCAAGCAAGGCATCGCCCGCGGATTCTTCGATCTCAACAGCATTGCCATCGATACTCACTCTTGCAAACTGCACTGAGCTTTTTGCGTCCATTTGATACACATAATAATTCTGAAGGAATTGAACTACCGCCATAGGGATCAGCGATCCACCTGCTGCACCAATACTTGCAATAGGCTCCCCATTCTCAAATATCAGGGTTGGACTCATGTTACTTCGAGGTCGCATCTGAGCTCCGGGCGAATTCAGTTTTCCTGGTGCAGGATCAAAATCGCCAAGCGTGCTGTTTAACAAAAATCCGTAATTGGGAACTGTAATCCCAGAACCATAAATATTATTTATACTCGAAGTCAGCGCAACGACGTTGCCTAAATCATCGACCACACTGATGTGAGAGGTATGAGATGAAATTTTACCCGGCGCAGGTTGCGAAACCCTGACATCAGGAGAGCTTAAGCTACTATCTGCATCTCGAATCGGCTTGAGAGTCCCGCCGATCTTAAGTAATCGTGCCTTAATTTTATTCTCGATCGCGGCCCAGGCACTCTGCTCTTGTTTCGAATTCAAAAATTGATTCAGCGGCTGCTTTACTTTACTTGCGTCAGCGATGCGTTGATCTCTTAACTCACCAAAATGAGTGAATGCTTCGAGTTCGGCAATATGCCGGAGGGCTGAAGTTTTTTCTGGAATCCCGTAACGATGCTGAAATTGAGAGAGAAAGCGCAAAACACCTGCAACAGTATAGCCGGCTCCATAAGGAGGGACAGCGGTCGAGCCCCTATATTTGCCAAACTCAAACTCGATAGGCGAAGCCTCTTGAACTTTATAATTTTTCAAATCAGAACTGGTGATCTTGACACCCATCGCTTGAGCTTCGTGCGTCCAACCCTCAGCCAACTTACCCACATAAAAGGACTGCGCTCCGTTTTTAGCCAATGATTCTAGCGTTTGAGCCAGCAGAGGCTGTTTTACCACTTCGCCTTTCTTTACCCCTTCACCCCCTTTACCCTTAAAAATCGATTGCGTGAGGGCGAATGGAGATATTCGCTTCCACTGATCTCCCAACTCTTCCGAATACATTTGAGAAACTACAAATCCATTTTGAGCGAGCTTGATCGCGGGTTGTAAAATTTCCGCCCACTTTAATTTACCGTATTTTTGAACGAGCATTCCACACGCAGCAACATTCCCCGGAATACCGACGCTCCGTCCGCCAGTGTTTCTTTGAGACCAAGCGTCTTCTGCCTTTGGATTGATGGTAGAAAAAAGTTTTGAAGTAGTGGCGGAAGGCGCTTGCTCTCTAAAATCATAAAAAGTCTGTCGCCCATTTTGATAAATCACTGCGGCTCCCCCACCACCTATGCCAGTAAAGTAAGATTGGGCTACCCCTTGCGCAAAAACCGCGGCACAAGCAGCGTCAAAAGCGTTGCCCCCTTTTTTTAAGATCTCTTGGCCTGCTCGGGACGCATCGACACTGCTGGTCGCGATTGAGGCTGCAAAACCAGGGGACGATAGGACCAGTGAAAACAAAAGGAAATTTTGACGAAACGATTGAGCACTTGGATATTTCATAAATTTTATAACTCTTTATATCAGCTGTTTTATCTTTCAGTTCAAAAACACAAACCGCTTTCTCATCGCCCCTGGGGACTCACCACTCAAATGCCGGTTCCATCTCTCGCTAACGAAAATGATCTCCATACGAGGAGCGCTCTATCCCTGGTGATGCCTTTGCGAGGCTAAAAGAGTGGAGCTGGAAGCGTAACGATAGGCGCATGGATGCGCCTGCCTCGCAAAAGGCATCACCAGGGATAGAGCGTTCAAAGTGTAGAAAAATTATTTTTGTTACAGACAGGGGGGACCGACATTCGAGTGGTGAGCCCAGAAGGATTCGAACCTTCGACCCTTTCATTAAAAGTGAAATGCTCTACCGACTGAGCTATAGGCTCTCACCAAATCGAAATGCGGAACCAAGAGAATTACCAAAGGTGATGCAATCCCGCAATCAGGATCATACAGGGGGGGAGAAAAGTTCCAGCAAAGCCCGGCTACCAGCCCCAAAGTGGGGGCTGAAGCCAAGTTCCTTCAAAACAATCTCAAGCTTATTGATTGCAATGATGATGTCGGCCTCATTGCAGTACCCAAAATGGGAAAGCCGAAAAATCTTGCCCTCCAACTCATCCTGACCGCCCGCGATGATCACCGCAAAACGATCCCTGAGCCGCTTCACGATCTGCGTCCCATCCGCAATTTGCGAAGGCACACAGACGGTCGTCACCGCGGTAGACGGTGCCGAAGAGAACAACTCTAACCCCATCGCCCGCACTGCAGTGCGTGTCGCATGCGCCAGTCGTTCATGGCGGGCAAACATCACTTCCCGCCCTTCGGCCATCATCATTCCTAAGGAGACCTGAGCCCCGACAATAATGGAGATCGCTGGAGTCCAAGCAGTCTGATTCTTGAGATGCGCCTTCTTTTCCCGCGCCAAATCAAAGTAATACTTCGGTAACCTGGCTTTGGCTTGCGCCTCCCATGCTCGATCACTGAGCGCGATCAAAGCAAGGCCGGGCGGCAACATCAAAGCCTTTTGACTTGCCGTCATGAGGACATCTATCCCCCACGCATCCATAGGCAGGGAAAACACTCCGCATGCCGTAATTGCGTCACAGACACTGAGCGCTCCATATTTTTTTGCTAACGCAACAATCTGCTGCACTGGGGCAGCCGTGCCTGTGGAAGTTTCGGAAGCCTGAAAAAAAACTGCATGCGTCTTGCGCGCTTTTAGTCTCTGTTCCAGCACCTCCAGATCGACTGTCTTGCCCCGCTCGACCAAGATTTCATCCACCTGAAGGCCATAACCACGAGCGATCTTGCCGAAGCGTTCCCCAAACTTCCCAAGATTGATGGTGATGACTGCATCGCTCTGAGAACACAGGTTCACGACGGCAGCCTCCATGGCCCCTGTTCCTGTACAGGCAAGGGAAATGACCTCACTCTTCGTTTCAAAGAGCCACTTTGCCTTTTCCCGGACATCTGCAAAGAGAACTTCAAAATCCTTGGTCCTGTGGTGAAGAATCGGCATCGCCATCGCTTGCAACACAGAAGGAGGAATCATTGTGGGCCCAGGGGTCAAAAGGATCGGCTTACGCATCTTAGGTATTCTTTCAAATCTGAACCAACGGGACTAGGCTAAAACCAATGATTTCCTCAGTCTTAGAAGAGAAACGCCGTTTCAAACCTACCAAACAGTTTTTAGCTGGCTCTCAGGGACCCAACGAAAAAGCTCTCGAGCTCATCCGGAAAAAAGCAGCCCGAAATCCCGAAGCATTTTGGAAGGCGCAGGCTCAGAACCTCGTCTGGAAAAAGGCGCCCAAAAAGGTGCTCTCAGGAAAAGCCCCCCACAACACTTGGTTTGCTGATGGACGCATCAATGCTGCCTTCAACTGCATAGACGTTCACCTCACTACCCACCGGCGAAACAAAGCCGCGATCATTTGGGAGGGTGAGCCTGGCGATATACGGACCATCACGTACCTACAGCTCAGCATTGAGGTGAATCGCTTTGCTCATGCGCTCACGAAAACGCTGGGAGTCGGTAAAGGTGATGTCGTCGGCATTTACATGGGAATGGTGCCTGAGGCCGTGATCGCTATGCTTGCGTGTGCAAGGATTGGTGCAACTCACAACGTGGTTTTTGGTGGCTTCAGCGGGGACTCTTTGCGCGATCGCTTAAACGATTCAAAAGCAAAAGTCTTAATCACCCAAGACGGAGTGCACCGCAAAGGGGTTGCGACTCCTCTCAAAGCCGCAATCGATTCTTCACTGAAAGAAGTCCCAAGCTTGCGTCACGTCGTCGTTTTAGAACGAACCCAGCAAGACGCAAAGATGAAGATGGGCCGCGATGTTTTTTGGGATCAACTGGTGAAAGGAATGGACACTCACCATGAAGCAGAAGGCTTCCCTTCCGAACATCCTCTTTTTATTTTGTACACCAGTGGGTCTACTGGAAAACCAAAAGGCATTTTACACACCACTGGGGGCTACCTCACCCAGGCGAAGTATTCTGCAAACATAGTTTTTGATTTCCAAGATCGGGATCTTTTTTTCTGCACTGCGGATATTGGCTGGATCACCGGTCATACGTATGTGACCTATGGACCACTGCTTTGTGGCGCAAGCATTTTTCTTTATGAGGGAGCGCCAACCTATCCTGAAGCCGATCGTTTTTGGAGAATGATCGAACGTCATCGGATCACCATTTTTTATACCGCACCTACTGCCATCCGAACCTTTATGCGGCTCGGAGACGAGTTCCCAAATCGATGGGATCTGAACTCCTTGAGACTTTTAGGTAGCGTAGGTGAACCCATCAATCCCGAGGCGTGGATGTGGTATTCCCGCACCATCGGCCACGAGCGATGTCCCATCGTTGATACCTGGTGGCAGACGGAAACTGGCGCGATCTTGATTTCACCTATACCCAGCGCGACCACACTCAAACCAGGCACTGCGACTCGTCCACTGCCCGGGATGGATATCGACGTTGTCGACAAATCTGGAAAAAGCTGCAAACCCAATGTGGGTGGTCTGTTGGTGATCAAAAAGCCATGGCCCGGAATGCTCCGCACCATTTACGGGGATGAAAAACGCTACATTGGGGCGTACTGGAGCGAATTCCCAGGATCCAAGAAACAAGCGCCGTTTTATTTCACCGGTGACGGCGCACGCAAAGATAAAGACGGATATTTTTGGATCATGGGCCGGGTCGATGACGTCGTAAATATTAGCGGTCACCGCCTAGGGACCGCTGAGGTCGAAAGCTCATTAGTCGCGCACCCAAGTGTTGCCGAAGCTGCGGTGGTCGCAAGGCCTGATGAAATCAAGGGCAGTGCGCTCGTCGCGTTCGTGGTTTTGCGTGCCGATGTGAAGCCAGAGTATGTTGCAGCACTGCCTGAAATTCTTCGTGCTTTTGTTGCAAAACAAATCGGCCCGATCGCAAAGCCCGACGAAGTGAGGATTACCGGCGGCCTTCCGAAAACACGGTCTGGGAAGATCATGCGCAGACTCCTGCGTGAAATTGTAACCAGCGGAGTCACGACAGGTGATGTGACCACCTTAGAAGATATGACAGTGCTTGCAGCACTGAGACAGGATGACGAATGAAAGCAGCAATTTTAACCATCGGAGACGAACTCCTCATTGGACAAGTTTTAAACAGCAATGTGCAGTGGATGAGTGAAAAGCTCGCTAACATCGGTGTGCGCGTGGTCACCCACCTCACTTGTCCAGACTTTATCCCTGATATTTTAGTCGCCATCGACTACTGCAAATCAGCCGATGTGCTTTTAGTGGGAGGCGGTCTTGGACCCACTCACGATGACGTGACGATGGAAGCCATCGCAAAAGCCGCGGGAGTAGAGCTGATCCGGGATGAAGAATGGTTAGAAAGGGTCCGCGCGTTTTTCCGAGAGCGTGGCCGCGAGATGAGTAAGAACAATGAAAAGCAGGCGCTACTGCCACAAAGAGCCATACGCATCGATAACGACTGCGGCACAGCCGCCGGCGTGAAACTTAAGGTTGGACAACAACACTGGTACGTCTTTCCTGGGGTCCCTCACGAAATGCAGTCCATGTTTGAACGTGTGATTCTGCCGGAACTGAGAGACGAACTTCCGGGCACATTGCTGAGCCGTACGCTTTTGACTACCGGCATTGGTGAAAGTGCTTTAGCCCAAAAATTAGATCCCATTGTTCAGCGCATCCAAAAAACCGAAGACTTCATGCTCGCATTCCTTCCCAGTACCATGGGTGTCCGTCTTCGCCTGATGCAACAGGCCTCGGGCATTGTAGATCCTAAAGAATTTGAATCCCTCTTCGCCGAATTGATGCTTGCGTGCGCTTCTTACTTTTACGGTGTCGATGATGACACCTTGGAAGGAATCGTGATTCAAACCTTAAAACGAAAAAATCAAACCATCGCTACCTGCGAAAGCTGCACAGGGGGGCTCATCGCACACCGATTGACCCAAATTGAAGGTGCGAGTTCTACATTCTTAGGTGGCTTCATTCCCTATCAGACCGAACAGAAAGTTTCAAAACTCGGGATTACAGCAGATTTCATCCAGAAACACGGCGTAGTATCAGAGGCGGTTGCGATCGCGATGGCTGAAAAAACACGGCAGGACTTCAAGACCGACTTTGCAGTCTCCACCACTGGATACCTAGGTGCAACAGGTGGAACTGAACAGGCACCGAATGGAACGGCTTGGATAGCGGTCAGCGGTCCAAAGGGGACAAGCGCCCAAGTCTTTACCTTCGAAAAAAATCGCAAGCGTGGAAAAGATCGAGCAGCACAAACAGCACTCGATGCAGTTAGACGGGCATTGTTGTAGTCAGGGGAAAAAGATCGTGAAGAAACACATTTGGATCATTGGGCTCCCCATCATTGCGATTTGTACCTTGCTTCACATCACTCTGGACCTAGGTGAGTCCGGGCGACTCAGCGATCCGTGGATTAAGGAACATATCTATGGTCCGTCTCGGGTCATTACTGGGTTGTTTAATTCAGTAAAATATAGCCTCCGGGGATCTCCACCGCCGAAGGGGAAGCTCTTCATCCTTGCTGCAGATGAAGCATCGCTGGAACATTTGGGAAGATTCCCTTGGGATCGCGATATTTATGCCGAGGTGTTTCATAGTGCTTTTCAACTTGGAGCAAAAGCCATCGGGCTCGATATGGCTCTTCCGGAAGCGCAACACCGCGTCCCAGAGGAAGCTTACGCGTTACTGGCTAAACTGAAAGCACCTGAGACAGCTGCTGCAGAGTTACGAGCGACCGAGCCAGACCCCGAGCTCGCAAAAACAATGGCCCATTACGCCGATCGCATGGTCCTAGGGCACACCTTTGAAGGTTTCTGCCAACCGGGGATAGAAAGAAATTGTGCTGCTGAAGCTTCGTTTTCAAAGGAAAATTTAGCTTACCTTGAACGCTTCGTTATCCCTGGAACCATCACACTCAGCAAAGAGCAGCAGGAAGAGACACCCATTCTCACTCCTCTGAATCTTCAGGGAAACATCGATCTCTTTGCGAATGCCGCTTTGTCAGCTGGGCATTTCAGTGCGCTGCCTGATCCCGATGGTGTGATCCGGAGGTATCCACTGATCGTGCAAAGTGATGGGCGTTTACTCCCTTCGCTAGCGCTTGCGATGGCAACAGTCGTGCGGGGCGAGAGTGTTCAACTGGAAATTGACCAAACCGGAAAGGTTTCTAACGCCTTCTTCACAAAAACAAAAGACAACATCCCTATCACTCCGTCGGGCTTTGTGGACTTTAACTTTCGAGAGCGCCAGGCATTGCCCGATAGAGGATTTCAAGAGATTTCCGCTATCGATGTGATTCGAGCGGCACTGAAGCCCGAAGAAGATTCTTCAAAGGCACTCAAAGAAAAGCTCAACGGAGCTGTTCTTCTTTTCGCAGCAACAGCCCAAGGCCTCACAGACCTGAGATCTTTCCCCGTGCACGGATTGACCCCTGGAGTGGTCGGACACCTCACTGTTTTGGATAATTTGCTGGCAAACGACCTCATGACCCCACCCAGCAGTCTCAAGATTGCTCACTTCACTTGGGTTGGCCTCATTGTCTTTGGATTTCTTTTTGCCTTCATTTTTGCCCGCCTCTCAGCAAGATTAAGTTTGTTGAGCTTCATCGGCTTTATCGGAATATTAGGCGCAGTCGACATTTTTATTCTGTTTGACCGGGGCATTCAGCTCACTACGATTTTTCTACTTCTTGAACTCACACTGCTTTTTGCACTTTTAGTGAGCGCTCGTTTTGTTCTCGAGGAACGAGACAAAGATTTTGTACGAAGTGCTTTTTCTAGGTACTTAGCACCCAGTGTGGTGAACATGGTGCTGGAATCACCCGAAAAGCTTGCCGTTGGGGGCGAACGGCGGGACCTCTCCGTTCTTTTTAGTGATCTTCGCGGATTCACCTCAATGTCAGAGGGCATGGACCCGAAGCGTCTGTCTCAATTCCTAAATGAATACCTCTCTGAGATGACGGACGAGGTCTTTCATGAGGGTGGCACGCTGGACAAATACATTGGCGACGCAGTGATGGCCTTTTGGGGTGCACCACTTCCGATGGAAAAACATGCAAGCGCTGCCCTGGCGTGTGCAATCGCCATGGTCAAACGACTGCGTGAACTTCAACCTCGATTTGAAAAGGATTACGGTGTCCTTCCTAAAATGGGAGTCGGCGTGCACTCGGGAGAAATGAGCGTCGGGAACATGGGATCATCGAAGATTTTTGAGTACACGGTCATTGGCGACAATGTGAATCTGGCATCTCGTTTAGAGGGTGTGACCAAAAGTTATGGGGCTGAAATCGTAGTTTCCCGCACAACTTTTGATAGGGCCTTTAAAGAAGGTATGCAGGGAGTCCATGCAAGACCGCTCGATCTGATTAAGGTCGTTGGTAAAAACCAAGCGGTTGAAATCATCGAAGTGTTTCCTAGCCCTTTTCCATCGGAAGCGCTCAAGACCTACGCTGCGGCTCGTGTACTTTACCTAGAGCGAAAATTTTCTGACGCTGCTTCGCTCTTTTTATTAACCAACAATACGGTTGAGCGCGAAAGAGGCCACCCGGATTTAGCGAGTCTCGCTTATATTGAACGTTGTACTGTGTTTGAACATTACCCTCCCCCAGATGACTGGGATGGATCTTTCGAAAGGCGAACAAAATGAGCATCGATACCCGAGTCATCACGCTTAAAAAGGGAGAATTTTTATTTCGCGAAGGCGAACCACCGAGGTCGATGTATCTCGTCACCCGGGGCATGATCCGAGTCTTTAAGGTCAAGGGAGATCAGTCCATCGACTTAGATACGATGCGGACGGGGCAACTGGTCGGCGAACTTGGAGTATTAGATGGCAACGTCAGGTCGGCACACGCCGAAGCCCTTGTGGATAGCGACTTGATCGAAATCTCAAGCGCCACCGTGGAGAAAACAATCGCCACTTTCCCTGAATGGATGAAGGCTTTGATCAAGACAATCGTTGCAAGAATTCGTCACACAACCAACCGTGTGAAGCAGCTTGAGCAAGCCTCCACTCAATATGAAACCGATCAGTACGGCAATCGTTCTAAAACTTTTGTCTATGTGAATACAGCTGAACTTCTACGTTTCTGTGTCGCCCTCTCTTTAGTGGCGGGACGTTTTGGGACAGAGAAGTCAGGCAAACAAACCTTTAAGGAAGAAACTCTTTTCCGATTTGCCAATCAGGTTCTTCAACTGGGTGAAAGCAAAGTGGTCTCACTGATCGAGTGCATGAAAACCACAGGGCTTCTGCAACATGGGGAGGCAGGCTACCAGATCATGATGGATCTTCCGCAGCTCGACCGTTTTATCCTTTTTCAAAACGAACAAAACTTGCTTGAGGTAGAAAAACAGAGAAAGCTGAGCGACCGTGGTCTCTACATCCTGAGCCTTGCGATTGCAAAGCTCGATACCTTTCCCACCGATGCTTCTGGACAGGTCACGGTGAACTTTGCTGGGATTAAAGCCGCGGAAAAGGCAGCCTACGGCCGCGATCCGTTTCAGGACAATGAACTCGACGAACTGCGATTGGCAGGGTTCTTTAGTGCGATCGAAGTGATTTCTGCTTCAGAAGTCGTAGGTAGGGCACAAAAGGACAAACTGAAAAGTGAGTTCAGGCACTTTCTCCTTCTTTCAGAGATCTCAAAGCTCAATGAGAAGAAAAGAAAAAGTGGTAGTTGAGCCTGATAGCGCGAATTCTAACGCTCACTTTTGATCACAACAAACGCATCAATCTTCTTATCTTTCTTCCAAACCTCACCTTGCTCGGTTGCGGTCTTAAAGGTCTCAAAACCGGGCACTAAGACCCGATACCTGGACTTACCTTCAATCTTTACAGTGCGAAGTTGAACGGCGAGTCCGCGCTTTTCTAAAACCGTCTTGCGAGCGAGCGCTTCACTCAACACCGGAAACGAACCCACCTGAATGGAATACTCACCCGATTCACTGGGTGCAGGACCCGCTCCTTTGAGTCCGTCTACGACTGCCTTTTCTGCTTTGGTCATCTTTGGCAAATCAACCTGACGGGGTACATCGAGCTTGAGCTTCGCGTTTTTGACTTCGTCGCGAGTGGCATCGGTCAAAGTCTCCTCAGTGGCGACCAAGGCATGCCGAGACGCCTCCTCAAGCACCCCTTTATCCGGGGTGCTTTCTTCATGACCCGCGAGCGCTACATCAACCTGTTCTTCTGTGTGTGGGCTCGTTGCAATCCGTTTTCCGTAGTGCAGTCCGAGAGTGAACAGAAAGCTGCTGCCAACGATGATGAGCAAGCTCACTACCGCGAGCTCTTTCCAGGTAAAAATGAAGAAGCGTTCAAGTTTCTGGGCCATCCCTTTCTATTCTACTCGGCATGGTTCTTTCATGGTAGCCGCCTATGAAGAAATCCAACTCAGGACAGGGTCTGACCGAATACCTCATGCTCGTGATGCTGATTGCGATCGTGAGCCTAGCGATCGTCAAAAGTATTGGCGCACAAGTGAAAGGAAAACTCACCACAGTGCGTGACAACATCATGCGCGAGGTGACGCTTGGGGATTAGAGAATGGGGAAAAGATGGGCAGGTTTTGCCCGATTTCCTGGCCGGGATCACCTTTTTGGCGCTGCCATTCCTATGGGGTGTATCTGCATTACTCCTCTCAGAATGGCGGCAGATCCAATGCGATCACCGAAATTTCATCCGCACCCACCAGACACTGCTAGTCACAGGCAAGACAGCTCACTCGGTCATCCGCTGTGCACACGGTGCGTCATCCCGACTTCAGCTTCCGGATTTAGAAAGGCTATCCGGAAAACGAACGGCGCTTTCTCAATCCTCTTTGCCGGACTTGCCTTCTGCTGCGTCGCCGGTGCGGTCGGAATTATGAAAGTTTTCCAGGCTGTGGACTTGAGGGATAGGACTCAAATCCTCATGGATCGATGCACTGGAGGTGCTGCGGTGAAGATGCGCGCCATCCTTGAGAACGTAGAGGGATCCAATGAACGTATGCGCGGCTATCATGCGGCAAGCATTGCAGGTGTTGTTACTCCTGCAATACTGCAAGCCGTTCGTATGGCACTGGACGCAGAAAGAGTCTATCAGGGAGTCCTCCGGGCCAAGTGGTCTGCGGATGCAGGGATTTGGCTGCTAGGACAGGCAACGGATTGTAGAAAAGTGACGGCGATCTACAAAAACGTAAATCCCCCCTACCCGTTTCAAGAAAATCCACCTCTCCCTGCAGGCCCAGCACCAAGCACATACATAGGACCGGAGGTTTTCTATTTGGAGCTTAGGACGCCTGGTCTGAAATCTCGCGCTCGACTCAAGCGCGAAGACTCATGGAAGGTTCGATGGCTGCAATGAAGGAGCAACATGAATCAAAAAGGATTTCTGGTGTTGGAACTTTTACCTTGGCTTCTCGTGTCCTTGGTCGTGTGCGCCCTTCTCTCAAGGGACTTTTCAAAACGCAAAGAGACTCGACGCCACTTTTTCGAACAGCACAACGATACGCCTCTTTTGTGAAGCCTGGATCACCCCTGTTTTGGGGGATCTTAGCTTTGCTCTTAGGATGTATCGCCGCAAAAAGTCAGGGAGCCTTAGAATTAGCCGCTCGCAACGACGCCCCGTCCTTAGTGCTACTCAAGAAAGACTGGGTCAGTCCCCTTTTGGCGAATCATCACTGCAAGGAACAAAAGGAGGGTTGGGGCACACCGCTTCGGGAAACTCTACCGCCTCGAACGCAAATTTTCGTGGAGCGTGGGCGAGTGCTTTTTCGGGAACGCCCTCTCGACGCATCTTGGTCGGTATGGCGCTGTCCCGGGCTAAAAAGCCCGAGTCCTGATTCTATGGGTGAAGCCCTGCCCTCCGGGCTGCCAGGTCTACACATTTTAGGGACTCTGCTACCAGGTCCCTTGACTCAGAGGGAACGAAAGCCTGCAAAGTTGAACGATCCTCTGGAAATCCGGTACTAGGAGTGAATTTTTTGCCTTAGAATCTGGACGTGATCCCAAATCGTACAATTCTCACAGTTGGTTCTATGGCTTTTGATTCTGTTCGCACGCCTGCCGGAAAAGCAGATCAAGTGCTGGGAGGATCTGTAAACTATTTTTCACTCGCTGCAAGTCTCTTTACTCGCGTGCGTATCGTCGCGGTGGTTGGCGAAGATTTCCCACTGGCGCATCTCGAGGAACTCGGTAAGCGCGACATCGACACTCACGGGATCCAAGTAGTCCCAGGGAAGACCTTCCACTGGGCCGGGGAATACGATGGCGCGATGAACGAAGCAAAGACACTTTCTACTTCGCTCAATGTGCTGGAACACTTTGATCCAAAACTTCCTCCTTCCTACATTGATTCTCCCGTCGTGTTTTTGGCAAACATTGACCCAGTACTCCAGGAACATGTCTTAAACCAAGTGAAGAATCCTGAACTCATCGCTTGTGACACGATGAACTTCTGGATTACCGGAAAACTGGAAGAACTGAAAAAGACCCTGAAGCGCGTAGATCTCTTGTGCATTAATGAAAAGGAAGCGTACTTACTCAGTGATCAAAAAAGCCTAGAAAGTGCGGCCAAAAAAATCCAAGCGATGGGTCCATCGACCGTAGTGATCAAGCGTGGGGAGTACGGAAGCGCGGTGTTCTCCGGAAACGAAGTCTTCTTAGCGCCGGCCTACCTGGTCGACGAAGTGGTCGACCCCACTGGGGCGGGCGATTCTTTCGCTGGTGCCTTGGTGGGTTACTTAGCTGCAAACGGTGGATCTCGCGCAATGATGAAAACTGCACCTCAGGATTGGGATCAACTTTTGCGCCGTGCAGTAGTTTATGGAACAGTGATGGCCAGTTTCACGATCGAAGACTTTTCTATTGGGCGCTTAAAGCATCTTAAGAAAGAAGAGCTGACGCTTCGGAAAGAACGCCTCATCAAAATGATTAGCGTTCGTCAGTAACAAGAATGAAAATGTCCTCGGCAGCAACACTTCAGTTTTTAGTCTTTTTCTCTATCGTCTCGGGACTAGTTTTTTTTCTGACTTATATTTTGATGGTGACGCGCCTTGGGGTGGTTGATCCAAAGAAGATAAAACTCATGCGATGCGCATTTGTGGCGGCATGGGGAATGTTGGTGACTGCTCCCCTTTACTACCGGGGCATGGAGCCAAAACCGGATGAACCTCTTTCATACGCCCTCAATTTAGGCACCTACATCACCATGGGTTTTGTCGGTGTTTACCTCATCTACGCATTTGCGCTCGAAGTACTTCAAGCACTCACAAAAACTTTTGATCCGGAGAAACGCATCTTCCTGACTGAAGGTGTCGCCAAGGGGCTGCTTGGGGTCGTGAGCGCCACGACCGTTATCGGCTATGTCCAAGCCAGACGCGGTCCAAATATTAAGAACGTCGAAGTTCCGCTATCCAACCTGCCCAAGGAATTCGACGGCCTGGTGATCACACAGATTTCTGATGTGCACATCGGCCCCCTATTGCATCGGGGGTTTTCTCAACAAATCGTCGATCAGGTTCTTTCTACGAAACCAGATCTGATCGTAGTGACAGGTGATCTAGTCGATGGATCGATCGCACAGCTTCGGGATCATGTGGCGCCGCTTGCGGGGCTTAAGGCTCCCTTAGGTACCTATTTTTGCACGGGCAATCATGAGTATTACTCGGGAGCAGATGAGTGGATTGAAGAAGTCCGTCGTTTAGGAATGATCCCGCTCACGAATTCAAATCAGATTTTAGAGCGCGGTAATGCCAAGGTGATGATCGCAGGAGTGTATGACTACCGTGCGGGCACAGTTCACCCCACCCACCGCCACGATCCTCATGCCGCTGCAAAAACTGAAGTGAAGGATGTGGCAGTAAAAATCCTGCTCGCCCATCAGCCGAAAAGCATCACGCTTGCAGATGAAGCGGGTTTTGATCTCCAGCTTTCGGGACATACGCATGCCGGGCAGATGTATCCATTCTCTTGGATCGTGCGGCTGGTGCATCGGTACAACGAAGGCCTCTACCGCCATGAAAACCGAATGTGGATTTACGTCAATCGCGGCACAGGATACTGGGGCCCTCCGAACCGCTTTGGCCTCCCTGGTGAGATCACTCGCATCACGCTCAAAAGCGCTCCGGTGGCCTAAGCACCTTCTTTTGGACCCCAGAGAAAATCCTTGTTGATAATTATTATCAACATCGCTAACCTAAGCAACATGCTTCGGCTGCATTCGGTTTTTCTGCTTTTCGTAGCCTTATCTGGCACCACGGCATCTGCTCACCGGGATCCAGAACTGAGCCGCAAGCTTTACCAAAAAGTCTTAGATGGCATGCAGGTGGTACTCCCCGTAAGCGAATCTCCACCTGGGGAACCTCGACTGGTCTTTCAAGCAGACGGGAAAATGCACCACTGGATCGTGCGCGCAACACGCTGGGTTTTTAGGCGACCCGATTGTCCCGCAAGAGAAGTGTGTGTGATCTTAGATTCGGATCCGGTGCATCGCCTTCTTTTAGACGTGCTGACAGATATGGAGGATTCGCTTTCGCATGCGGAGCACAGTTGCGGAGCGCACTGTAGTCACGTGAAGAACGACGCTCCTGCGATTCGGACCATCTTAAAGGAAGCCAAGATCGACGTGTCCAAGATGGTGTTTGCCGGGAAAGTAGCCAAGGAAGAGTTGCCACCTGAAGTACAGGAGGTAAAACCTAGATCCGGAATTCTTAAGGCTACGGCCCATATCGCTTCGGACCTCATTTCTTTGCCTCCCAGAATCATTGGGCTCTGGCCGTACGCAGGGATCTTCGGTTCTGCAGCTTGGTTGCTTACAGAACTTGGGGAAAGTCTGACTTCGGTTCACTTATTTTGTACGGTCAACATCACTCTAGCCACCTTGATTCCAAATCTGATTCATCGCGCGTCCCGCAACTGGCGAGTGCACAAAAACCTCAATCCCCTGCCAGCCCATCTTGCGCAGGGAAACAATCCAGAAAGTTGGACACAGAAAAGTAGGCGCCTGGCGATTAAGATTTGCACACTCGCCTATCTGAGGCTCATTCAGCCTGCTGTAGCGATCGTCACGTACACAACGGACAAAAAACGCATTCATCGGATCTCACGTTCCGGGACGATTCAAGCCCAAGAAACGGGCGATGGCAATCGCGTTCGAAGATTCGAGCTTCCCAAACGCATCCCTGCTGCAGCGATGATTCGAAATCATGGAATGAGTGTGGGTTCCATCATTTCAGAACTGTGGCGAAAACTCGGTCCTATTTGGAAGTCAGACAAATCCTTTGAGACAAAGCATCCAACCTTCAGCGCTGTTTTGCGAAGGCTTGAAATAGTAAAAGGCGACGTCCTTTGGCCAGATGTCATGATTTTTGATCAGGGTGGTGGGCAACAAGATCAACCTCCGCCAAGCCATAGCTTGATGGATGAGATCGTTGAAATTGGGAAGGATGCCGACGTGTTATCCCGTGTCTGGAGGACGGAAAGACTCACTTCGGTTTTAATCATGATGGGGTTCTGGCTTGGCGATGAAAATGAAGGCTTTTTTGAAGGAATCTGGGATCAACCACTCAGCGCTGCAGTGGGAGGGTACCTCGACACGTTCCCTAAAGAATGGGCCATCAATCACGTGAGAAAATCTTTGCAGCACTTCCGGCAGATCCTCTTGTCTTTGGCTTATCAAGAAGGACCCAAGGCAGAGGAACTCCGGTTAGCCACAAAGATCCATTTTGAAAACCGCATTCTTCCTATGCTTCAGATCGCCGGCGGAGATCGCGCAATTTTGTCTCAAAACGGAATGGAATTTAAAAGCCTTTCTGCGTATGCGGGCGAGGAGCGCAAGGCACTTTGGTTAGCGTTAAAAGGATTGGAGTGCGAGCGGATCGCTCGGGGTAAACCGGAAAGCGGGCTGAGGTAAGTAGCTCCACCTTCTTGGCTACTTGAGCCCTGGCACGAATGCATTCATTTAAAATAGTTTATCTTTGTGTGGCGTATTACCTCATTGAAGAGTGATACCGAGCTGCAGGGCGTTAAATCAGGCCGCTTTCCTTCCGCTTTTTCCCTGTTTTAAGAGTTTAAAGAAGAGATCGAGCTTTTGTTCGAGTCCG
>JAIXOQ010000025.1 GCA_027486675.1 Pseudomonadota bacterium | reverse complement strand
CGGAACTCTTGAAGCAGACACTTAAAACCTTTATCGAGAAACGCGAAAAGCAAATGGGAAAAGTCGCGTTGGCTGGGGGTCAAGGGCATTTAAAACCCGCCACTGCGACTCCGCCGGCGGAGGAAGCCAAGGAAGTCAGTAACCCCTATTCCCGGTACATACCTACTCATTTCAAACGCGCCATCTTCAAGCGCTCAAACGGTCAGTGTGAATACCGTGCCCCACAAACAGGGGCGCGCTGCAGTTCAAGAGCTCACCTGCAGGTGGATCATATGATTCCACTCGCAGTCGGTGGAAAGACGGAGCTCAAAAACCTCCGTCATTTGTGTGCTGCACACAATCAAAAGGCGGCACTCAACGCGGGGGTTTCGTTCGGTATCCTGCAGCCACTGGAATAGTCATCCGTCTTTACGATGAAACGGGACTGTCTTTTTCAGATCTTAGGCAGTTTGTGATAAGTGTTTTAAATGTTCAAAGCGGTCCTCTTCGCATCGGTTTATGCGCTCGTGTACTCTCCTGAAAGCTTCGCGCTTGTTCAAAAAGAAAAAGGTAAAGAGTCTGGTCGCTGTCCCCCTGGGCAGCATTGGGTTAAGGCGTATCCTCAGCGTGCCTATACGCGTAAAAACGGAAGACCTGTTTCCGGTTCGCATCACGATGCGGGGTGCTGGAAAAATCCGGCGTCATACGCAGTTTGGAATGATCGACTGAAATCTGGAATGCCGCCAAAGTGAGAGTTCAACAAGGAAAAACAGAAGGCCTGGTCCGAAGATAGAGAAAGATAAAGTCTTAGAAGCCCTATCAGCCTTACTGCAGCTACAGGTGAACGAAATCGTTCAGGGGATCTACCGCCTAAAAGAATCCACCCAAGCCTCAGCAAACCCATGTGCGAATTTTGAAAATCAGATCGCTCTTTACGACAGCGCGTTTACAAGCAAACAGAATGTTGCACGCGTGTTGGGTCACGAATTTTCACATATTCTTTTTAGAAAACTAGAGAAGTCGGAACAAATAGACTTTGCAAAAACCGCAGAATGGGAGGGCAATGCCTGGAATGGACCTCGAGACACAGATTTGACGCTGAATCGTACCGGGCTAGTCGAGGAAGATTCACAGCTTAGTCCAGAGGAGGACTTTGCTAATAATATCGAGTATTTCTTGTTCGACCCGAAGGCTCTTTGGGAAAAGAGTCCGAAAGTGTCCGATTGGATTTCAAAAAAATTCGACGATAAACTTAGATTGAGGAGTGTGAAATGAATTTGGCATTAAAGATTGTCCTTATGACACTCTTCCTCACCTCGTGCGCCACATTCTCTAACCGCACCCTCAAAGTGATTTCCTTTTCGGAGATTGAAAGACTGGAACTCGGAAAATCGACAAAAGATCAGGTCGTTGGTCTTTTTGGTAAACCGATAAAAATTTCACCTCATTCAGAGGGTCAGGAGTCTTGGATATACGACGGAGTTCTTAGTAACGGTGCGATAGGCCAGAAGGCTTCATTTTCTTTTGATGGAAATACTCTTGTTGGTGTGTTTTGGATGCCGTACGAATCAGATGCTTTTCAGGAAGTTAAAGTAGTTCTGGATCATTTTAAGGACGCTAAGTTCGAACGGAAAGTAAAAGGGTGGGACAAGCAAGGGCACTCCTACTCCAATGATGTTCGTTATTATGATCCTGAAAAGGGAGTTTCCTTCACGACGGATGCAGATAAGTCTGTGAATTGGATCACCTTTACTATGCCTTCGGTAAAGCGAACCGTTTCTTCGGACAAGGCAAGATAAGCTTTACTGTTCCCCGGGCGATCGGTAAACGTACCATCTTCACCCGCTCAAACGGTCAGTGCGAATACCGTGCCCCACACACTAGGGTTTCGTTGACTGTCTCTTCTCAGAGGCAGCGCACTACAAACAAAAACGCCCACCTCTTTGAATCAAAGAAGCGGGCGCCTAAACTTTTATGAAGGAGTGGTCAGGCTCTGAGCCGCGGTCTATTCCTCGGATTCGTCGTCAGAAGCTGAAGTCTTGTCTTCCGACTTCGAAGCCGCACCATTCAGCTGTTTTGTGGCAGGCTTTGCAGCTGCTTTTTTAGCTTGTGGGTTTGGTGAAAGAATCAGCATGAGCTTCTTTCCTTCAAGCTTCGCAGGTGAATCGATAATCCCGACATCCTTCAGCTGATCGACGATGCTTGCCATCATCTTAAATCCAGGCTGGGTGTGAGTGATTTCACGACCACGAAACGTGATCACGATCTTGGCTTTATCGCCTTCCAGCAAAAAGTCCCGAGCATTGCGGATCTTGTAAGCAAGATCATGTTCATCGGTTGTAGGCCGAAGCTGGATCTCTTTTACTTTCACAATCACTTGGTTCTTGCGGGCTTGCGCTTCTTTTTTCTTCTTTTCGTATTTGAATTTGCCGTAATCGACAATCTTACAAACCGGGGGACTGGCTCCAGAGGCCACTTCCATCAGGTCTAAGCCTTTGTCTTTTGCCATGCGGAGCGCTTCGGCTGTGGGGACTACGCCCACCTGGTTGCCCAGATCGTCGATCAGGCGAACTTGTGCCACACGGATGCGCTCATTGAGCCGCACATCGTCTTTTTTGTCTCCGCCGCCGCGCGACATCGCACTGTTTGTTCTAATAAAAGGTCTTGGTCGTATAGCAGCGCCGCCTGGAGGGGCTGGTGGCTGCGAAGGGGGTGGTTTAATCGTCATTCGTGTCTTTCAAATACCTCCATAGGTAGTGGCCAGATTGGCCTAGCCCGAGCACAACTGTCAAATGGGATTGGGGGGGCTATTTGGCATCCATGGTCTGTAGCGCGTCTATCCCTGCCTGGGCCTTGCTACCACGCTTGTCTCTTAATACAGAAGATAGGCAACTGGTTACTGCTTCCCGATCTTCGTCGTTACAAAGGGGAGCATTACCCGCAAGCACAGTGAGTAATGTACCCAGTTCATTTACTATTAGACTTGTAGATTTCTTTTTGAGTTCTGCCGCGGCCAGCTCCACGCACTTCTGATTGATATCCATCCCAGCACACGGCTCTTTGGCGATGACTTCCTCTTCCTTCTTTCGCCCGCTCCCCTGTGCGATCTCGCCGGTACAAACCTTATTCTTTCCTGCCTTATCGATGATCCCTTTTAAGGTCTTGTCGATCTCCGCAACTTTGGTAGTCCAATCCTCAATCTTGGTATCGACCTCTTCGTTTCTCTCTTTGATCTTGTCATTCATCGCAGCGGTCAATGCACTCAGGTCGAGCTGATTTAAATCTAAGACACCACCGTTCCCTGCAAGCGCTGCCTGAAGTGCATCCAGTTTTAACGGCTGTGGACCCTTTTCTGCATCCGAAGCAGATGCCTGATCCACTTTTTCAAGTGTTGGTGTCTCTAAGACCTCGGAAATATCCAAACTTTTTAGCAAGCCGGTCAGCTCATCCGCTGTACCCTTGATCTTGGCATGCTGCTGACTGACTGCAGCCGCAGCTTGGATCATCTGCTGCTGAATTATGCCGTTCCCAGACACGACAGCAGCGTTTCGCGCTAAAGCAATTTGACCCTGCTGTAATGCCGTGCCGTCTGAATAATCTTTCAATATTTTTTCGCAAGTTTCTAAGCCACTACAAACAGCATCCAATCCCTTCACCGCACCATTGGTGCTTGGAATTTTTAGCTTAAATGTCCTCGATCCTGTGCCAGCCAAAAGATTTTGATTTTGCTGCTGGAGGAAATCGATGCAAGACATGCGCTGCATGAGATCCGTGCCGGTACAGTTCTGATCCCGACTCGGATCAATGATTTCCGGAGGAATAGGAAAGGCTTTCAATGATTCGACATAAAGGGTGCGCTCTTGTTCGATCACTTCTCCGATCTGTAGGCCTGCCTCGTTCCGCGCCACCTTTGCTTCGCCTAAATCCACTTGGTACTGAGAATTTTGATCCGGATCGGTTTCAAAACGACGCGTAATCTTTGCCTCATTTTGGCACGTTGCTACTGCCTTGTTGTAAACGGCCGTCAAATTTGAACCAAATCGAGTTGAAAATTCGCTGATTGCACCGGAATTCTGATCCACACCTGAAACCGTAGTCACCCCACCTACACCGGAAGCCTGCGCCCGAAGACCAGAAGGACACGCATCCATGCCTTCTGTGATCCCCAACCTCATTGCGATTTCACACTGCACGTTCATCGCATTTTTTTCCGCGGTATCTGCGCTCGCTCGGCTCCGGGCATTCATAGCACTAGCCCCGTTCGCAGTCAGAATGGAACTCGCTGACACCTGGGAAGCAAATTCTAAGAACCCGCACGGCCGCATCCCTGCTTTTCCATACACGCCTCCTGCGGCGGATGCGTCCTGACGGCACAGGGTCGTTGTCAATCTACCTTTTGAGTCCTTGACTGAAATCGGCGTCGTTTTCATGCAGTTAAAGAGTTTCGTCGCCACACGCTGCTCTAATCCTTGACTGGCTTTTCGGGTGACCAAGTTTGCTTGCTGGATCTTTGCGACCAATTCGGCTTTTCTTGCGGTGAGGTCTTTGAGCCGATCTCGGTGAAGTTTGATTGCTAAAGAAATCCCTCCAACAGCCTCGCCCTTCTCATTAACACCACGCATCATCGCGGCCTGACCTCTCACTCCATCCATGGCCACTAAAACTTGGGTTTGTGTATCGAAATCCTGCTGATTCTTTTGAATCAATGGGGAGAGATATGTATTGATCGCCTCATTGACTGCAGGCATTGCATTCTTTTGGCAGGTCAGAAGATCAAGTTTCTGCTGCGCAGGAAAGAACTCTGCGCGGGTTTCATCTTTGCTGCATTGCTTGTAGGTCTCGAGTGAAGACTTAAAGCCTAAGAGCTTTTTTTTATCTCCCTGTGCGGCTGTTTCATCTAAGCTGCGTTGAGGACCTTTTTCAGTTTCTACCTCGTCACCACTTTCATAATCTTCACAAGCTTTCCCCTCTAACTCCTTCAGCAAGGCCTCGTTGGGCTTAGTGCACTTCACTTTTTTTATGGCACCAAGACCTTTTGTTTTGGTCGCCACACAAGCGCTCACCGAATTCTTGTATGTGCTACTGACGAAGGATTCTTGGGCAGACACGCCGTTCTGGCCCGTCCGTGGGCTTGCCAGATTCACCGCCGCATTGCCGATCTGGGACCCAATGTTGAGCCCAGTTTGAAGCCCAGGGCTGACGGCAGCCTGCGCAGTGACGGCGAATACAGCAAAAAAAAGAATTTCCCCCATAGAATCCCCTACTTCCATTCCATCGTACCTAAAACCGCGCAGGGATGCGGGCCAGAAAGTTGACAGATTAAGTTGATTCTAAGCGGCTGTAATCACGACGAAAGTCCCTGAGACCTGGAGCTTTTGACTAGCCCCAGGCCCCGAAAAGTGATATCTCCTAGGGGTCACCGAACAGTTTTGAGGTTTCAAGGCGGGGCTCATCACCCGCTTTTTTTTTTGTCTTATGACTGTTTGGATCAAAGGGAAGGCATGGCTGTAGAGCAACCAGCAAACGTAGAAAAGCGCTTAGGCGAGTGGCTAGAAAGCCATCTCGCTTCGCTTGGTTACGACCTGGTGTCCTACGAAGTGGAACAAGGGCGTTCCCCCACACTCCGCCTTTTCATTGATAAGACCGAAGGCGACAAGTATGTCGACATCGAAGACTGCGCAAAAGTTTCGCGTGGTTTAGATGAACCGCTCGACCAAGAACCCTTGGTCTTGAGTGTATTTCCGAAAGGGTACGAACTTGAAGTTTCTTCCCCCGGGGTGAACCGCCCCCTAAGAAGAGCAATCGACTTCAACCGTTACGCTGGGGAATACGCTCACATTTCAACACTGCGTGGGTTGACCGGGACAGAGGGCTCAAATCCTGAGTTCTTTACCGCAAACCCAAAACAAAAGAATTTCTTTGGAATTCTTAAGGGTGTTGAAGGGGAAACCCTGCGAGTGCACCTCATTCCAAATGATGGGACCTTGCATCAAAAAACTAAGCCAGGTCAGAAAAAACCGGCGAAAGCCAAAAAAGAAACTCCCGTCACGATCCCGCTCTCGCTGATTCATAAAGCGAACCTAGAGAGAGAAGTCGTATGGCCGGAGGAGGAAAAAGAATGAACCTCACCGAATTAAGCAGAGTTATCGAATCCGTTGGCCGTGATCGCGGAATCAAAAAAGACATTATTGTAAGCGCCATCGAGCAAGCAGTGCTTGCCGCGGCCCAAAAGAAATATGGTCCTTATGCGACCTTAGAAGCCCACTACAACCTAGATTCAGGTGACGTGGATCTCTACCTCTTCAAAAAAGTAGTCGAAAGCGATGACGACATGCTGGAAGAAGCTGAAGAAATTAAAATCGAAGAAGCGATCCACTTGGACCCACAAGCTCAAGTGGGCGATGAACTCGGCGTCAAAGTGGAAACCCCTAAATTTGGTCGGATCGACGCACAAAACGCGAAGCAGATCATCTTCCAAAAAGTACGTGACGCAGAGCGCGACATCATCTTTAACGAATATGTGCCTCTCAAAGGCGAAATCATTTCAGGGATCGCGCGACGTTTAGAGCGTGGAAACCTGATTGTTGATTTAGGTAAGACCGACGCTGTATTGCCACGCAACGAAGTCATCCCAGGCGAACAATTTAAGCCAGGTGACCGCATTCAAGCGATCCTGATGGACGTTGTTAGCACCACCCGTGGGCCGCAACTCTATCTGTCACGCACTCATCCTAAATACATGATGAAACTCTTCGAACAAGAGGTTCCCGAAATTCGCGACGGCATCGTAGAGATCAAACTCTGCGTCCGCGAACCAGGTTCACGCGCAAAGATTGCAGTGGTTTCAAAAGACCGTGACGTTGAACCCGTCGGTTCATGTGTCGGTACAAAAGGTGTCCGTGTTCAGCAAGTCACAGGCGAACTCAAAGGTGAACGCGTGGACATCATTCCATGGTCCGACAACACCATGGTCTTTGTTCGTGAAGCATTGAAGCCCGCTGAAATTTCATCCATGCGCGTCGACGAGCGAAACAAGACTATGGAAATCATGGTCGACGACGAAATGCTTTCAAAAGCAATTGGACGCCGCGGACAGAACGTTCGCCTTGCAGCGCAGATCACCGGCTGGAAGCTCGATATTATTTCAAAAACCAAGCTTCAAAAACGCGTGCAAGATGCGATCACGAACCTAGTGAAAATCGACGGCCTCAATGAAACGCTGGCTCGGTCTTTAGCCCAGGTTGGGATTCTTCACATCAAGGCACTTGCGGACACAACCTTGGAACACCTAGGAAAAGTACCAGGCTTTGATGACAAAGATGTCGCCCTCAGATTCAAAGGAGCCGCGCAAGCTCTTGTAGATTCTGGTGCGGACTATGTCACAGGCGTTGCAGCTTCGATTGAACCTCTCGTTCAACAACCTGAAAGCGCAAAAGCGACCGCCGATCAAAAACTGAAAGAAATGATGAAAACAGCGGACGCTGAAGAAGCCGCCGCTGCAGCAGTAGAAGCAACTGCTGCCGAAGGAGACACGAATGAACGTACGTGAACCAGTCAAGGTTTATGAGCTCGCCAAAGAGCTCGGCCTCGATTCGATCTCTCTCCTAGACCGACTCAAAGGACTAGAGATCAACGTGAAGAACCATATGAGCGAGCTCACCGACATTGACGTCGAGCGAGCGCGAGTATTGTTAAAGAGTTCGCCAGTGACTTCTTCGGAGCCGAAGAAAACGAAGACTTCTGCCAAAACAGGAACCAAGGCTGGCACCACAAAAAAAGCTGCCTCAACCACTTCAGCAGCAACGCAAGCCGGTGCAGCAAAAACCACTGCTAATGCAACAGCTGCTGCCCCCGTTAAAAAACGAACCAGTGCTGCTGCATCGACCACCAATGGAACCTCCCCTTCAACGAAGGCTGCGACTGGGACCACAAAGACCGCATCAAAAACTAAGGCCACAGAAACTGCCGGCACGACGGTCCCTCAGACGGCAGCCCAGATTGCAGCTGCAAAAGAAGCGGCAAACGCAACCTCAACCTCCACGGTCATCCGTCGCAGAGTTCTGGCTGATGGTGCGACTCAGACAGTCACCTCAACTACTGTTTCAACTCTGGAAGAGCAGCAAGCTGCGGCACAAGCAGCGAAGCAAAACGAGCCTGCGCTAGAAGAAAAAGCAGCAATCGAAGTTGCTGCCCCCACACCGTTTGTCGAAGAGGCCGAAGAGACCATGCTTGCTGTGCAGGAATTGGTTTCTGGGCCGATTGAAACCGAGGAACTGCAAGCTCCTGCTCCAACGGAGACATCGGCTTTAGTTACGCCTGAAGCGATAACCCCTGCACCTCTCCCAGTCACTCCCGTGGACGCAGCCTCTTTAGGCGTCGTTGAAACGGTACGAACCGAAGTGAAGACGGAAGGCGGCAAGACCCGCACATCAATCATCCGAAGAGTAGAAACAACATCTACCTCCGTCGGTAAGAGTTTGCTCCGGGTCGTGGAACAGCCGAAGGCAGTGCCTACTCGCCCTCAAGTTCGCAGCCCAGGCTCACCGATGACCCCAAACCCAATGCGCACACCTGGTGTCATTGGAGCGGACAATCCAGTTCGAGTTGGAGCGGATCGTTTTAAATTAGTTCGTGTCGATAAAGAGAACCTAGATCGAATGGCAGAAGAGGAAGCGAAAAAACGCGGTCCTCGTGCATTTGAATCCGTGGTGAAGCCAGAAGACGTCAAGTTCGCTGACTACCGAAAAAAGGAAATGATCTTCATCCCAAAACGGAAGAAGCCTCCTGTTGGTAGAGATATTAAGAAAACGGAAATTACTGTGGCTGCAGCTCATAAACGCGTAGTGGAGATGGGTGATTCAATTCCCGTTGCGGATCTCGCACATCAAATGCAACTGAAGACCAATGATGTCATCAAGAAGCTGATGCAGATGGGTCAAATGGTTACGATGCATCAATCCATCGACTTCGATACCGCCTCGCTTGTGGCTCAGGAGTTTAGCTTTGAAGTCAAAAACATTGCCTTCAAAGAAGACCAAGTCATTGAAGCGGAAGTAGATACCGCTGAAGACTTAGTGGCGCGCCCACCGATCGTGACGATTATGGGTCACGTCGATCACGGTAAAACGACACTGCTCGATGCAATCCGCGAAGCTAACGTCGCAAGTGGCGAAGCAGGCGGGATCACACAACACATTGGTGCCTACACTGTTACTAAGGAAGGCAAGCTGATCACCTTTATCGATACTCCTGGCCACGAAGCCTTCACGATGATGCGTGCACGCGGCGCCAACGTGACCGATATCGTGATCTTAGTGGTAGCTGCCGACGACGGCGTGATGCCACAGACGCGTGAAGCGATTAGCCATGCGAAGGCTGCGGGCGTTCCTATCATTGTCGCTGTGAATAAGATGGATAAACCGGGCGCAAATCCAGATCGCGTCAGACAAGCGCTCGCTGAATTAGAACTTCTTGCAGAAGACTGGGGCGGTCAGACGATCTTCGTGCCTGTATCGGCACTGAAGAAAGAAGGCTTAGACAAGCTTCTTGAATCGATTCTCTTGGTCGCAGAGATGCAGGACCTAAAATCAAATCCAAAATCCCTTGCCCGCGGAGTGATCTTGGAAGCACGCCTTGAAAAAGGCCGTGGTCCAGTAGCTAGCCTGCTCGTGCAGCGCGGTACCCTGCATGTTGGGGACATCGTTGTCGCAGGCTTGGTACAAGGAAAAGTAAAAGCCATGACCGATCACTTGGGCACACCTGTGAAGAGTGTAGCGCCCGGAATGGCTGCGGAAATCTTAGGTTTTGCGACCGTACCAAATGCAGGGGAGCGCTTTGACGCTGTGAGTGATGAAGATGAAGCCGAAACGCTTACAACCCACCGCTCTGAAGTTTACAAACAGGCAAATCAAAGAACTTCAAAAGCGTCCTTGGAAGATCTATTCGCAAAAGTCAAAGCTGGAGATACGAAAGAGCTTCGAATTGTTCTTAAGGGCGATGTTTTTGGTTCCGTAGAAGCCGTGCGCGATAGCTTAGTGAAGCTTTCAACCGACCGCGTGAAGATCAAGGTACTCCTCGCTTCGCCGGGTGGAATTTCTGAGAGCGACGTCATGCTTGCGAACGCGTCGAACGCAATCATCGTGGGCTTTAACGTCAGGCCGGAGACAAAGGCTCGCGCCTTGGCCGAACAAGAGTCCATCGAAGTGAAGTGTTACAACATCATTTACGAACTGATCGATGACGTGAAGAAGTCGATGGCTGGACTCTTAGACAAGAAAAAAGTCGAAAGATACCTGGGCCGTGCAGAAGTGCGCCAGACCTTCAGCGTGCCAAAACTCGGTACCGTTGCTGGGGGCTCCGTGATCGACGGCGTTCTACAGCGCAACGCCAACATCAGACTGCTTCGTGATAGCCGCGTGATCTTTGATGGCAAGCTTGCATCGCTCAAGCGATTCAAGGACGACGCCAAAGAGGTCGCACAGGGTTATGAATGCGGGATGGGCATCGAAGGTTACAACGACGTTAAGATCGGTGACATCATTGAGGCCTATCAAATCGACATGGTGACTCAGGAGCTCTAAGTCATGGATGAAATCAGAGTCAATCGCGTGCGCGCTATGATGAAGGATGAACTGTCGCTGATGATCAATCGCGGCCTGAAGGATCCTCGCATTCCGACCGTCACCGTCACAGATGTCCAACTGACCCGAGATGGAAAACAGGCCACTGTTTACATCAGCATCATGAAGATGGGCCAAGAGGGCGATCACCCGGAGATCATGGAAGGCTGTTTAGAGGGGCTCAACTCGGCTAAAGGCTTTCTGAAACGCTCACTGAATGCCTCAATGAGTCTTAGAGCAATCCCTGAATTGATTTTCAAGGAAGACAAGGGTCTAGAAAATACGATTCGTGTGAATGAACTCCTCAAGCAGCTTGAGAACGAAAAAAAGAGTGTGTGAAGCCTTCCCTTCATTGCGCCTTTGTCATCGATAAACCAGTCGGCGAAAGCTCGACTCACTACGTTCAAGCAGTTCGAAGAAGACTCTCTTCAGAGTGGAACATTCCATTTCGTGAGATCACCATTGGGCATGGGGGCACACTGGACCCCTTCGCCTCTGGCGTCTTAGTGGTTCTTTGTGGTTTTGCCACACGCTTAAGCGAAATCTACTTGAAGGGCGACAAAGAGTACTTAGCCACAGCCCGACTGGGTACGAAGACAACTACCGCAGATAACACAGGGGAAGCTCTTCAGGTGGACGAAAGTGGAGCCGCCCCGCTGAGCTTGAGTGATTGGCAACAGCTTGCGGATCAATTCTTAAAATCTCCCTACTTGCAAACTCCCCCGCAGTACTCTTCCAAAAAAGTCGATGGTGTTGCTGCATACGTTCACGCTCGCGCGGGACAAGAGGTCAAGCTTCAGCCCAAGTTACAGAAAATTCACAGGCTTCAGATCCTTTCTGCGACCTCTGAAGAGCTCGTATTCTCAGTCACCTGCGCGTCAGGAACCTATGTGCGCACTTTGGCGGAAGATCTAGCGGAGCGCGGAGGAAAGCTTGCGCACCTGACAGCTTTGAGACGTACAAAAAAGGCCGAGTTCACTCTTCAAGAAGCCGCTTCTATGGAGGCCCTACGACTGCACCAGGACCAGGTGCCTTTCCATCACTTAGGTCGAGATCTTTTAGTTAAAGAGATGAGTAAGAGACAAGTCCAAGGTATTTTCCTTGGGGATCAAAAAGTAATCGCTGAAAGCATAAGCAATCTTGGCCTGACCGGGTCCGCACCAAGCTCAGAATATGCCTTGCTGAAACACCAAGGCCAAACGGTTGCCCTCGCCCATTTCAGCAACGGGCATTGGAACTTTCAGCGGGCATTTCCGCTCGCCTTTGATATGGATTTACCGACGTGAAAAAAATTACGTTTCATACACAAGATTTTCTTTTCGAACTCGCACTTCGTTACGTAGCCCGATTCGAAGTGAGCGAAAAAAGATTGGTTCGTTATCTCAAGCTGAAAAGTGCTGAAGAGCTCAATCAGGACTGGATCGATTTTGTTGTTTCACGTCTCAAAAGACTCGGAGCAATTGATGACTCAAGGGTTAAAGAAAACCTAGTGAGGTCACTGGAACGACGGGGTAAAGGAAGCCGAGCTATTGGGGTCAAGCTAAAAGAATGGGGCCTTGGAGAACATAAGTTAGACGCGGAATCAGAATACAAACGCGCAAAAGAACTAGCGATCAAGTGGCGCGAGCGTGGGATTGAGGAGAAAAAGATTTCATCCCGACTTGCGATGCGGGGTTTTGGATGGGATATCGTATCCAAAGTCGCTAAGGCGAATAATGACGATTGAACCAGAGCTCCATCGCTTCTCTTCGATGGCGTTCCCGATCGGCCACCGATAAGTACACCCAAGGTTGATTTGAAAAAACAGTACTCAGCATGAACTCCAAGAAGTGCATGTGGCGTCGCAGTGTGCGCTTCTTTCTGTGGCTCTTCACTGGGTTAAATGGGCCACTCGCGCTCAAGGCTTGAAGCGGATTTTTCCGAATCCAATTCCAAGATCCCATCTCTAGGCAAAGAGGCAGAAAGATACGCTCTGTTGGTTTTTTTTCCTTAGACTGCAATCCAAAAAATTCATCGTACAGATAGTCCCAAGGGTCGCCACTGGTGAGGTAAGCGTTTGCTTGAGGTTCAATTTTGTAGACATGGTGAGGATAAACCCGGTCATAGAGCGATTTTAATGCGTGCACTTCGGGAAGGTGTGGGAACGGCGCGTAAGAGCGTGCATAGGGAAACCAAAGTCGGTCAGCAAGTCCATAGCCGGAATGCGCGTCAATCCAGAGTGCGCAGGAGGAATGAAAGCTCGTATCCTTCACAAATTGAATCAATGCTGCGGCTTCTTTCTCAGTCGTGCCTTCTATACCCCGGAACCAAGGAAGCTTCGGCGAAATGCGGTGACCGCCCAAGAGGAACGCAGCTTGCGCATGTGACTCAGTCGGTGCGTTGCGCATCAGATCCACGCCATTGCCATTGGATCTTTTGTTCAGATACATACCTACCGGGTTTAAGATCGGAATTGAGACGATGCGGATGTGCTCAAGCTTGTGCTGAAGGGAGCGATCCCAGCTCAGGCGTTCGGCAATAGAAGTAAGGAAGGCAATGACGACCTCTGCACCGATGCGCTCTAAACCATGAGCCCCTCCGACCAGACCAAAAACCGGCGCTTTTGGATCCTGCGATCCGAGCTCAATTGATTCTATTGAAAACACCTTGCCGTCGGGCGTGGTGACTTGATCCAGCGTCTTCATTCTGGCGTACGGTTTGAGACGTTCTAGGGCTAATTCTGCGCGATAGAGCTCAGGAAATGGACGTGTCACTCGACTTATTAAGTTACCACAGGAAGTCCGAACTTCGCTCTCGACGGGAACATCTGACTAACTTAATCTGCTTCCAAATGGTCGCTCAAGATGTGTTGAAGTCGGTGCTTACACCCAGAGATCTACCTGCATACCGCCTGATGGGTCGCCACCATGCCAAGGTGGAGGTCTTCGTTGAAACGCCGCAATATATTGTGCGAACGGCGGACACGAAGTCAGAACTTGAGCAGATCTTTGCTCTGAGGAATCGAATTTTCTTTCTCGCCAAGGGCAAAGTGAATCGCTGCATGCGACTCGAGTGGGATGACTTTGATGTGATCGCCGATCACCTAACCCTCATTCATAAAGAGACCAATCAAGTAGTCGGAACCTACCGCGCGCTTTGCTCCCACTTCACGGGAAAATTTTACTCTTCCACCGAATTTGATTTGGGATCTTTGCTGCAACATCCAGGTGTCCTACTTGAGTTAGGACGAGCGTGTGTGGACCCGGAACACCGCAACGGTACGACCTTGCCGCTTCTTTGGCGCGGTGTGGTGCAATACTTTAAACAGGTCGAAGCCGATCTGCTTTTTGGCTGCTCAAGTTTTCCATTGCTCAGCACTGAGCAAAACCAAAATGTGATCTACCAGATGTTAGCCTCGGATAGGACTGGGGATGACTACGGCATTCGCCCTCTTTCTGTATTCCATCCCTCGAATCATAATTACGATATGCAACCCGCTACTGAAGAAATGCTTGCCGAAAGCGCAAAGATTGAGATGCCTCCACTCATGGCGCTCTATGCAAGCGCAGGCGCTACTTTTGCGCCGATCCCTGCGGTCGATGTCGAGTTCCAGTGTTTTGACTACCTCACGGTCCTACCTAAAGAAAACATTCGTCCAGCCTTTCGAAAGCGCTATGGCCTCTAGGCAATTTCTTTCGGTTCGTTCGAAGGCATGCTTCCTAATCGACCAACTGCTCACGCGCTTTCTTCTTCAGCTTTCAGTCATTACTTACGGTCGACCTCAAGAAAACAGGGGCCCTGGTAAGCTTTGGGTCGCAAACCATGTCTCATTCCTTGATGTGATGGTTCTCTTTAAAATTAAGCCTCTCTTTTTCGTCACCTCCATGGACGTAGGCCGGGCTGGAGCTTTCGGCCTCATCACGCGCGCATCCGGCTGTATATTTGTTGATCGCAACAATCGGGCCCAAGCAAAAGAGGCAGTAGAAATCATTCGAGCACGACTCAAAGCGGGCTTTGATGTGATTTTATTTCCAGAAGGTACATCGTCGGATGGACTAGGATTGCTGCCGTTTAAAAATGCTCTTTTCGAATCCGTGCTTCCGGATGGAATCGTGCAACCCATCCTGATTCAGTACGATGCTAAGGACACAGGAAAAAACTACTCACGAGACGAATTATTCTTTTTTGGTGAACAAAAGTTGATTCATCACTTAAAAAGTATTTTCTCTACGCGAAAACTAAAAGCTCATGTGCGCTTTTTAGAGACCGTAGATACCACAAGCTGCAAGGACCGATTCGAAGTCGCGGAAAAAACGAGGCAGATCATGCTTCGGGCGTTAAGTCGTTTCCCCACACTTGTTGAGCAAACCAGCGACGGATATTCTTCGGTGGCTTTAGAGTCAACTTCCGCATCGGAAACCACACCAGCCTAAAGGCATTCCAGATGGGTGAAAGCTCACGCACGCTCACTTGAACACGCCCCCGGGCATCCCACGAAAAACCAATCCGGGCAATCATTCCCAAACGACAAAGGGGGGTGAACATAGCCGTTGCAAAGTTCCCTAACGAATACAGCACCAAGCCTTCACGCTCATTTCCTTGGCTGTCCTGCGTGCGAACCACCTCTACGGGCTGCACCATATGGGAATGGTGCCCCACGATGACATCAGCCCCAGCCTTCACAAGGGCGCGCCCTAAATCCACCTGCAAGGCATCGGGATAGTATTCAAACTCATGTCCCCAGTGCAAGGCGATCACTTTCGCATGCACACCCAAAGCATCCATTTCTTGAAGTGCTGTAAAAAGCTTGGATGGATCAAAACGCGTTGGGTCGTATTGAGGAGCGATACCTGGAACGATATTTAAACGCTCCATCCCTTCTAAAGAGTCAAACCCATTCACTCCCCAACCAAAGGCAGCAAATCCGATTCTTTTACCCTGAATATTTAAGACGATGCTGGATGGATCCTGTGCAGTCTTGCGAAATCCAGAAACTGGAATCCCTCGTTCGGAAAGAAAATCCAAAGTACGATCCGCGCCAGCTAAAGCACGATCTAAAACATGGTTATTTGAAAATGATACGGCGCAAAGATGCGTCGATCCCGAGTTCGATCGAAAGGCATCGATAAGTGCAGGATCACTATTGTAACTGAGATAGTCCCACGCCCGTTCGGGCACGGGAACAGTCTGATCAATCGGAGATTCAAGGTTCACGATCCAACCATCTGATTCAGAAAATTTAGTCCGAAGATCCTCACCGACATAAGACGACCAGTGGTCCCGGATCCACATGAGATCCCCCCCGAAGGTCAATGAAACCTCAGGGGATACACCAGAAAATTTTTTAACATGTTTTCGAAGATCAAGACGCACCTGATCGAAGAACTCAATCAGTTCAGGGGCAGCGTAGCTGCGCTTAAACAAATATTTAAAAACATAGCGCCAACCATTTTTGAGTGACTCATTTAATGAAACACCTTCGGCCCTAAACCGCGTGATCCAGGGACCTGCCGTAGCAGACCCATTGAGGCGCGTGCGCATAATCCAAGTTTCATTGAAGTAAGCTTGCCAATTCTTTTGCTCCATAGTTTGCCTAGCGTACACTGCACCCATGGCAGATCTAAAGCATCAGTACAGGGAAAAAGCGGTCGATTGTAATCCAGAGGAATTTGAAAAGGTCGTTCGCTCTCGAAGGTCTGTGCGCATTTATAACCAAGAGAAAGTTCCGGCGGACATAGTCCGTAAGTGCATGGAACTTGCACTCCTGGCACCCAACTCTTCTAACCTTCAGCCGTGGAAATTCTATTGGGTTCGGGATGCTGAAAAAAAAGGCCTCATCGCAAAAGCTTGTCTCAATCAACTTGCTGCACGGACAGCGGCGGAACTCATTGTCTGCGTTGCGGAGCCTTACGCCTGGAAACAACACTGCAAAGAAATGGCCGAGATGTTCCAAGCAACGCCCGGAACCTCTAAAGCAGTGTTGAAGTACTACACGAAGCTTGCCCCATTCTTTTACACCCAAGGCCCATTCAGCCTTCTGGGCTACTTGAAGAAGTTGATTTTTTTTGGGGTTGGCCTATTCGCTCCCATTCCAAGGGAACCCAGCAGTCGCGCACACATGAACATTTGGGCTGTGAAAACAACGGCTCTTGCTTGCGAAAATCTCATGCTTGCGTTCCGTGCATACGGATATGACTCATGCCCTATGGAGGGATTTGATTCAGCTCGAGTGAAGAAGGCCTTAGGTCTCAAATGCAAAGACATTCCGATCATGGTGGTCAGTGCAGGAAAACGAGCAGAGGACGGAGTATTTGGGCCTCAGTTTAGGTTTGATAGCTCACGATTTATTCGTGTGATCGGCGAGGCCTAATCCAAAGTTCTTCAGGCGAGTTCTTTTTTTCGGACCACGCCGATTTATAGAGGGCATCGGGACGCGTGCTGAGCAACCACCGAAGCTCCGTCGCACTGACTTTACGCGCATCTTTTCCCTGAAATTCTTGTAGGTAAAACCCAGGACGGATCCCCGAATTCTGGAGTACCTGACGCTGCCCGGGACTCAGGCCCGACAACCAGCGCACGTCACGCCTGGGAGCTAAGAGTTCAAAAGTGGGAGGTGAGTTTTGGAATCCAGCTACCTCGGGACCGAGCTCACCCTTTAACACGCGCACCACTCCCGACCAGGCCTCAAGCTCCATGGTTTGAATACGCCGCTGGTACCACTTTCCCCGGTATCGGAATTTTTTAAGGCCCGTCGATAGAAAGGGGAAACCACTCCAGGCCCGAGGCTTCAGGGGGGCCGTCGAAGCATTCTGCGTGATCATCACATGGGACGGTTCATTGGGATCAACAATGACCTTGGCATGGCCTAAAATGTCGCGACCCAAAATTCCCGCACAACAGCTGGTAGGCTCTTCGGGCAATGAGGCTAACTCAACCGGACGTGCTTCAAAGGTAATGGTCCCAAAGGACACTTGCGCAATCTTCACCTCAGCAACGAATGGATCACCTTTCTTAAGTCTCACACCGAGTTCACGCACCTGAGTGGGATCGATCACACTTTTTTCGCGATTGAGGTCTATAGCAAATTGCATAGTCACTCCCACTGAAAGACCAGAAAGATCTGCACGAATGGCTGAGATCTGCCCTATCCAACGGATAGGGACACGAACCGTTTCACCTTCGGCATGGACTAGGGACGAAAAGAGCAGAAGGAGAGCGATCATTTTCGCCCTCCTGCGCCACCGAGTTCAAACCGGACGAGCTGAAGGCGCTCAGACATGGCCTGCTCAATCTGCAAGCGATAGAAAACCCCGCGCTCCATCGGTTTTGTGGAAGTCACCGAAGCAAACTCCCGAATCTGAGCGTGCAATTTGCCTTCCTCATAAGGGATCAGAACTTCAATGGTGCTCATCTTGTTTTTAAAATGATCTAAAATCCGTGTCCTGAGTGCTAAGACTTCTTCAACTTGATAGGCGCTCAGTCGGACGGCGCCTGGGGATAGGACTTTAGCGCGATTGCGCTCGCCCGGGGTCTTTAAGAGATCTATTTTGTTGAGGACCGTGATCGTTTCTTTCCCTTCACACTTGAGTTCCTTCAAAACCTCAAGCGTGGTCTCCATCTGCTCTTTCGCTTTCGAAGACGACGCATCCACAACATGCAGGATCAGATCTGCTTCGGCGATTTCTTCAAGCGTGGATTTGAAGGAGGCGATCAATGAGGTAGGGATTCGCTGAATGAACCCCACAGTATCGATCGCTACAACGGGAGGATGACTGTCCGGATCGAGGCTACGAACGGTTGCATCCAAGGTTGCAAACAACTTGTCTTCGGCCAGCACGTCACTTTGGGTTAAAGCATTCAGAAGCGTCGATTTCCCCGCATTGGTGTAACCCACGAGTGCCACTTTTAAAAGATGATCCCGAGAAGACCTCTGCACGACCCGCTCTTTCTCAATGCTTTTTAGACGATCACGCAGTATTTCAATGCGCCTTTTGACCAAACGGCGGTCTACTTCGATCTGCTTCTCCCCCATCCCTTTGTTGCCAACGCCACCCCCACGCTGACGTTCAAAGTGACTCCAAAGGTGAGCAAGTCTTGGCAAAACATATTGAAGGCGAGCGAGCTCCACTTGGGTCTTCGCTTCTCGCGTCCTTGCATGCCGAGAAAAGATTTCTAAAATCACACCCGCGCGATCTAGGACAGGGCCGTCCAGTATTTTCTCAATGTTCTGCATTTGACGCGGAGAAAGCTCAACGTCAATCACGAAAAGATCCACACCACCAGCATCGTCAGCGTTCTTTTTGAGTTCCTCTAATTTTCCAAGCCCGTAGTAAGTGCCGGCTTGCACGCGGCGTACCGGAGCACACTGTCGGTGTGTGAGCTCGACACCCAAAGTGCTGAGCAAGCGATCCATTTCGTCTAAGGTATCGTCCTCAGGCCCCAAGGTGGCTACACGTAAAACGCCTCGATCGGATGTTGCAGGGAAGAGGGATACGGTGGGTTCGATCATCGTGTTACTTTAAAGACTCCATGCAGCCATCGATTATCAGTATGAATGGGAAGATCGTACCGCTCGAGCAGGCCAAAGTAACGGTGTTCGATAGAAGCTTTTTGTTTGGCGATAGCCTTTATGAAGTCATTCGAACTTATCAAGGTAAACCTTTTAGATTGGAAGATCATTTGGATCGCCTGGAGGCCTCGGCCAAACTCTGCGCGATGAGCCTGCATCAGTCTCGGGAAGTCTACGCAGCGGCCGTCTTGGATGTCATCCGATCCTTTCGGGCCCTCCCCGGAGAGGGAAACTCAGAAGTCTACGTGCGCCTCATCGTCAGCCGAGGTAGCGGTAAGATGGGCTTTGGATTAAAGAATCTAGAGACAAAAACCCAGTACACGTTGATCGCACTTCGGGCTTCGGATCTTGCGCCTCCACCCTTTAAGGTGGGAACAAAGATTCAGATCTCCACTATTCGCAGGAATGCACCTGAGGCACTCAATCCAGCCGCTAAAACAGGGAATTATCTCAACTCTCTGTTGGCTTACTTGGATGCCGCAAAAGCCGGCTTAGACGACGCCATCCTGTTAAACGCAGACGGACACGTCACAGAAGGCAGCACCTTCAATGTGTTTTATGTCAATCGTGGCATCGTCGCTACACCACCGTTAGACATAGGTATTTTAGAGGGCATCACACGCAAAGTGATTTTCGAAATCTGCGATGATCTTCAGATTCAGTATCGGGAAGTCCGCTTTCCTCCTGAATATATGTACTCGGCGGATGAAGTTTTTATCACCGGGTCGGTGAAGGAGGTTTTGCCTGTGACTTATCTCGGCACTAAAAAGATCTCGAATGGTAAGCCAGGGAAAATCACGCAAAAAATCCATGCCCGTTTTGTTGAAAAAGTACGAAACGAAGCAACAATTGAAGGAAGAAAAAGATGAAAAAGAAGATTGCCTCCCAGGCAAAACTCTTAGAAGCAGCCGTCGCGGCAGCACAAGCCGCAGGGGTAGTGATCCGCAAACATTTTGGAAAGAAAATTACGGTCCGAGAAAAGGGAAAGCTCGGCCTAGTCACGAATGCTGACATTGCGGCTGAAGAGGCCGCACTCAAGATTCTTAAAAAGCATTCTCCTGACTTCGCATTACTCACTGAAGAAACGAACGCGGAAGGCACAGGTCTCGTGAATGCTCCTGGAAAATGGATCGTTGATCCTTTAGATGGAACAACCAACTTCGTACACCGATTTCCTATGTTCTGCGTCACGATTGCCGCCGAAATTGCAGGCCGCACCGAGGTCGGTGTGATCTACCACCCCATTTTAGACGACCTTTATGTAGCGGTCCGCGGCAAAGGCGCGACCTTAAATGGCAGAAAAATGCGTGTATCCAAGACCAAAAAAATCTCAGATAGCCTGCTCACCACGGGGTTCGCGTATCGCTTCCGGGACCTTCAGCACACAGAGATGAATTCCTTTGAGCGTCTCAGCCGTATTGCACGCGCAATTCGTAGGCCTGGAAGCGCTGCGTTAGACTTGGCTTACACTGCTTCGGGAGTATTTGATGGTTTTTGGGAGAGACATTTGGCCCCATGGGATGTCGCAGCGGGCGCACTCTTAGTGCAGGAATCGGGCGGGAAAGTCACCGACTTTGCAGGTGCTACCTTTCGCCCTTATGCGATGGAAATCTTAGCGTCAAATGGTCAACTCCACTCCGGACTACTCAAAGCCATCCAAGAATCGAAAACACGTCCAAGCGTCTGATAACCTGAAGCTGGAAAAAAAATGGCTTCAATCGTGTACTTTTTCTCGAAGTTTACGACCGAGTTTTTACTGCTCTTTGCGACGCTCTTCTTTGCGCTCGTTGCAGTTTATCTTTTTGTTTGGGTAATAAAACGAAGACGCCTCGGTGTTGCTCGGGACTTGATCCCGGCTTCGGTGGTTCGTACCTACCTCAATCAACTCATCGGCGAAGCCCAAGGAGTCAGAACTCAGCTTTTTGGGATTTTAGGCGGACAGCAAACCATGGACTCCTTAGGTTTGTCGCACGCTAAATCGTTTGGCGACACACCGGTGTCGCTGGCGGACGCTATCGGAGCACCGGCGAGTGCGGCTTCAGAACAAGCTTCTGTGCCAGCGGATCTCCTGGCGCGACTGCAAGCCCTGGAAGTTCAAGTACGGGAAAAGGAATCACTCATTGAAGGCATCAACGACGAGAAGAAAAGACTGCAAGAGCAACTGGTCGCTGCAAAGTCTGCGCCCGTTTCCCCGGCTGGTTCAGGGAGCGAAGATGCGGCGAAGCTTGCAGATCAAGTGAAGAAGCTGGAAGAACGTTTAGAAGAGTACAGCGTCATCGAAGATGATCTTGCGAATCTAAAGCGTCTACAAACAGAGAACTCGAAACTGCGCGAACAGCTTGAATCTTTACACGCGAACAAAGCGAGTTCGGTCGTCACCGCCGCACAGGAACTGACCAAGGAGCCCACTTCAGTACTAGAGCCAGAACCAGTGTATCAGCCACCTTTAGCGAACAAAGAAATCAACATGAAGCCGCTCGTGGACATGAGTGATTTAGAACAGATGTTAGAGGGAAACTCCCCTACGCCACCATCGACCACACCGGGTCAGGTCGGCAGCAAAGACGCGCCGATGGTCCCGCAAGGGAAACCTGAACCCGTTGTCGCAACAGCTCTCGCCGTAGCCTCAACTGCTCCTGCAACACCTCCGGCCGCGTTCAATGAGCTTGATTCTTCAGTAGAGGCCTCTTTAGGCGCTACCGCTACTGCAGCACCTACTATTCCAATGCCTGCTTCCCCTGTGAGCGCCGACGAAAGCAAGACCGAGGCTGAGTTACTGCAGGAGTTTGAGAAGCTGCTGAATTCTTAGGCTGAAAACTTCGGGCATCGTTGGATCCATGAGATATTTACCAAGGAGCAATGGTAAAAACGACCCGTAAACGAACCACTCTAGTTCGCGAACACCCAAGAGATGTACCGATCAGCAAAAAGAACCCAGACGGCAAAACAGTAGTAGACCAACACTTTCGAAGGTTGAGAGGCACATATCTAGACCCTAATGAGATCGACCTCGTTTTTAAAAACTATCTTCGCAAGAGTCTCAGGTGGCCTACTGCTGGGAAGCTAGGGAAGTATAAAAACTCCGATAATTATGACGAACTCATTGCACTATGGGTCTCCTACTTCAATCAGAAGTTTGACCAAGAGTATCCATTGGATCCAGATACTCTAAAAGCTCTGATCGCAAGCGAATCGGGTTTTCGCTTAGATCCAGATGAAAATAAAGCTGCTATTGGCCTAACACAAATCACCCGCACCACTTGGAAGATCCTCCAGGATCCGAAGGGCGCGGCAAAAGAATTCATATTCAAAGGAATCAGACAAAAGGACTTAAAGGACCCAAGGCTTGCTATTCCTATGGCGACAAGATGGCTCTTTCGTAAAAGGGAAACTGCAAAAAGTAAATTGGATCGGGTCCCAGATCATGAGGAACTGATTCTTGAGTACAAGGGCTTACTAAAAAGTAAGTCCTCCTACAAGGATAGCGCTTTACGAAAGTTTAAAGAGGACTATGCTGCACTCAAAAAGCAACAAAACAATGCTCGTCACAAATTTATCAATCTTGCTTTTAACCGGATGCGCTACATTATCCTATCGCGTGCTCTTCCAGGATAGTAACGCATCAGAGCTACGTGTCACTCCAGATCGGGTCATCCTTGAATGCGAAGACCTTTACGACGCCGACGTGAAGGGTCTGTATGGATTCATGATCCACGTGCTAGACAGAGAAAACGATGTCATCACAATTGTGCAGGGAAACACTTTGGATCAGCAAAGTTGTGAGCGCCGGCTGAAGGCTGTAGGAAAAGTTCTAGCTGAGGGGAAAGAAATTTACATCGCAGGACGGGGCGACCTAAATAAAACAGACGCAAATAGCCGCGAAGAATACCTTTTTCAAAAAAGAGGCCCCTTTAGAAGTCGCGGCAGGACGCTTGGATTTGTTGCGATTGCTAACGAAAATGGCCTTTGTTACGACGCCTACAGCGGGTTTCAGGAAAATGCTTGTCCACCGGAACCCTTTCCGTTTTGGAACGGAAAAAGCGGACAGTGAGTCGATTGAATGTCCTTTCTCTGGTGGTCGGGAGGAGGTATGTCATTTGTAGATCGAGCCTCGATGCCAAATGAAATTCCAGCTATCTGCGCCGCCTTTTGATTGTGTGCGGGGCACGGTATTCACACTGGCCGTTTGAGCGCTTGAAGATGGCGCGTCTGAACTGCGTGGGGATGTAGCGGGAATAGGGGTTACGGACTTCCTGCGCCGGCGGAGTCGCAGTGGCGGGTTTTAAATGCCCTTGACCCCCAGCCAACGCGACTTTTCCCATTTGCTTTTCGCGTTTCTCGATAAAGGTTTTAAGTGTCTGCTTCAAGAGTTCCG
>JAIXOQ010000005.1 GCA_027486675.1 Pseudomonadota bacterium | reverse complement strand
TTAAGCTGAAGTCGAATATTGATCTCAGCACGGCCAGCACAGTTCCTACCTTCAGCGGGGTCTTAGATGGCGCGGGGTACACGCTTCGAAATTTCGCTACGACTTCCTGCTTAATCGACTCTGCTACAAATGCATCCATTCATGACGTGAACATCGATAGCTTCGCGGTGGTCAATCCAGGCGGAGGCGCGACTTATACTTCTTTCGTCATTTGCAATGGCACAGGCGTCGACTTAGAAGACATCACAATCCGTGATTCCGTAGCCACTCTAGGCAATTACTATTTCGCTGGGTTCATAGGACAAGCGAATTCTTCAAATTTCACGAATCTCTCAATCGCGGATACAGCAGTAACAGGTAATTTAGCTGTCAGTGCGCTCGCAGGTGGAACGTGCGGTTCCTGCACTATTACAGATTATAACCTAAACGATGTCGTCTTAAATGGTAGTGGCACTATCACGAGCGGCGGACTCCAAGCTGCATCCGGAAGCACGATTACCAATGTAGCGCTGAACGATCTGACTATCGTGTCAGCCAACGGAGCTGCTGGGCTTGTGGGTACAGTGGACGGCACACTCATAAAAAATATTTCGGTGAGCGGACTGTCGATGACGGCTGGACTAAGTGCAGCTGGGGTAGCGGGTTCAACATCAAGTTCTGTAGAGATCGTCGGTGCAACTGTCGATGGCGCAATTTCGGGAGGCGGAGCTCTTGGGGGGATTGCGGCCCAATCCTCGGATACAGATTTTATCCAATGCACAAACAACGCCTCTATCACGGCAAACTCGGGAAGTAACTTAGGGGGTATGTTGGGGGAGTCGCTGGGTACCGGCAATCGGTTTCTTGCGGTAGTGAACACAGGAAACATCACTGGTGTAGGCGGAAGCTCTGCGGGTGGAATCATCGGCGAGGCAGAAAGATATGATCTCATCACTCGGTCAAGAAATAGCGGAACTATTGTAGGTGATGTCCATGCGGGTGGCTTAGTGGGCTATCTCCAAAACGGCGGCGCCGGGATGGCTATATTGAACAGCATCAATGAAGGTGCGGTCAGTGGAGCAGGTGAAGTCGCTGGTCTCATCGGATTTACAAACGCAACTGGCAATCATGTCGCATTGAGTATTTCCACAGGAATACTCACCGGATCAAGTCCAAACGGTCTCATCGGCGGAACTGCAGGATCGGTCTATGCCTCCTATTTTGACTCTACGCGGGCGGGTACAGCCACATCGGTAGGCGGAGGAACCCCAAAGACGACCGCTGAGATGGCTGATGCGGAAACTTTCTTTAACTTTGAAAATGAAAACTTCTGGACTGTGGTGGATGGGGTGACTCCCACCTTGCGCACTCGTGACTTGGTCACATCCCACACCCGCTGTAATCCAAGTGGTGCATCCAGCGGTGCTGGCACCGCGGGAGACCCCTACCTCGTCTGTAGCCCGTATCAGTTATCAGTCTTATCAAGCGATCCAGGAACCTACGCGAAGATCAATCGGGATCTATTCTCTTTCGGAGATGCTTTCTTATCTGCAATGAACGGGTCCCTGGATGGCGATCACTTTCTCTTGAGTGGCACTCCACCAGGTGGATCACACATTACACAAATCAATGATCCCGGAGCGATCCTAAAAAATATCCACTTTGATGGAATGATCGATGCACTACCGATCGGGAATTTTAGTGACGGTACCATTCAAGACGTCACCACTTCAGGCACAAGAAGCGGGATTGCTGCAGGCTTAATCGCAAACATGACAGGCACCGGCGGTACTATTTCAGGATTAAAGGCGTTTATCGAAGCGACATCCGTCACCAACAGTTTTGGAGGCGTGATGAGACGATGTGAACCGACGGGTCCAGTCGCTTTCAATGATATTTTTGTGAATGTCGATCTCGTGGACGGCGTGAGTAACGGACTTAGCAACATCGGCGGATTGATCGGGTTCCTCAGAAATGCAGACACAGCAACACTCGAGGATATTGCGATCACTGGGAGGATTGAGCTCACAGGATCAAGCACAACTAATGTGGGCGGATTTTTCGGGAATGCAGTCCCCTCTGCGGCAATGTCGATCTCAAATAGCTATTCAGAGGCGGATGTCAGAGGTGGAGATCAAATCGGCGGTGGCATTGGCTTGATGACTGGGGGAGCCAGTCTGACCATCAGTGACTCATACTTCACAGGTGATGTCCGGGCCGATAGTGCTGGCTCAAGGGCTGGCGGAATCGTCGGACGTGGGAGTGGCGCTACTTTAAACCGAGTCTTTTTCGGAGCTTCTGTGTCTGCAACCTTTGCGGCCGACGCAATGGATGAGGGCGGAAGTGGCTCTTACACCGACTGCTTCTACGACTCCAGCGTGGCAGGCGCGGGAACTGCAAGTTCGTGTACAGCGAAGAACAATACAGAAATGACCACACAGGGAACATTCACGAACTTCGACTTCACGAACGTTTGGAATCCGCCCGCAGGTAGATACCCAACACTCAGGTAACAAGTCTCTAATTGCGCTCGATCTGAATCGCAAAACGCGTCAAACCTGCGCGCTTGACCTGATCAATCACAGTAACGACATCACCATGTTTTGTGTCTTTATCCGCAGTGATCACGGCCTGAATGTTTGGGTCTGCGGCAACGGCCTGCTTAATTTTATCCCCAATTTGATCCATGGAAATGGCCTCATCGCCAATGCTGACCGCGCCCTCTTTTGTTAAGACAATGGCTAAAGCCTTGGTTGCTGATTTTTCGCCTGTGCTGGTTTTTGGCAAATTCACGCTCAGTTGTTCACGTACCAGCATGGGTGCTGTGACCATGAAGATCACCAGCAATACCAACACCACATCAACAAAGGGCGTGACGTTGATCTCTGCTATCGGCGAAAGATCGTCTTCATCGCCTGCAATTTTCCCGGCCATGGATCACTGGCCTCCGATAGCTTTTGAGATGTAAAAATCGCGCAGTGTTGCGCATTCAGCGACAGTGCGCTTAAGCCGCTGTGCAAAGTAGTTGTAGGCAATCAACGCAGGAATCGCGACAAAGAGGCCAATTGCAGTAGCAATCAGCGCCTCTGCAAGCCCCAGCATGACCGCGTTCATTGCAGATCCCTGATTGTTGGAAAGGATCCCGAAACTTTGGATGATCCCCATGACGGTTCCAAAGAGACCGATGAACGGAGCGTTTGATCCCAAGGTTGCTAAGATGTTCAGGCCCTTCTCCAGCTCAAGCTTTCGCTGAACGATATAGCTCTGCACTGCACGCTCGATCGCTTCTGAATTTTTTGAACCCGCATCAACGGCAGCCACAACCGCACCACCGACAATGCTTTTTTGAGCGATTGCCCAAGTGCGGAGACCAGGCCAGTCTTTGTTGGACATGTAGCTTTTGGCGTCTTCAATACTGACGTCGTTGAGGTTGAGGTTAAAGAGCTTGCGGCGGTCCAAAATGATCGCAACCGACCAAACACTGAGCAATCCAAGCAGCGCCATCACCAGCCGGGCGCCCCAGCCCATAATTTCAATAAGGTTTTCCATATTGAGTCACTTTAGATGAGGTATTCTGCGGCTGCTATGGCTTTCTCAAACATCGATCAGTTGTGCGTCAATACCATCAGGACTCTATCTATAGATGCGGTCCAAAAGGCAAATTCAGGTCACCCCGGCATGCCGCTTGGTGCCGCCCCCATGGCTTATGTGCTTTTTCAAAAGCACCTCAAGTTTTCACCCGCTCACCCCACATGGATCAATCGGGATCGGTTCGTGCTCTCTGCAGGCCACGGAAGCATGCTTCTTTACAGCCTGCTGCATCTGTACGGCTATGACCTCACTTTAGAGGACATCAAAAATTTTCGTCAGTTGGGCAGTAAAACCCCAGGGCATCCTGAATTTGGGCTAACTCCCGGCGTTGAAGCCACCACAGGTCCGCTTGGACAAGGGGCCGCCAACGTGATCGGAATGGCAATTGCGGAACGTAAGCTTGCTGATCTTGTGAATAAAGAAAGCCCTGGGCTCATCGATCACTACACCTATGCAATCGTGTCCGATGGGGACCTGATGGAAGGTGTGTCGGCGGAAGCAGCTTCGCTTGCAGGGCACCTGAATTTAGGCAAGCTCATCTGCCTTTATGATGCAAACGACGTGACCTTAGACGGCCCAGCATCGATGTGCTTTAGCACCGAATCGGTAGCTGACCGCTACCGCGCTTACGGCTGGCATGTGCTTTATGTCGAAGATGGCGACAAAGACTTAGATGCGATTGATGCCGCGATTGAAGAGGCAAAACACGACGGAGAGCGTCCAAGCTTAATCATCGTGAAGACGACGATTGGTTACGGGTCGCCCAATAAGGCCGGTAAATCCTCCAGTCATGGGAGTCCGCTCGGCGCAGATGAACTGGCAGCGACTAAAGCTGCATTGGGCTGGAACTACAAAGAGGCTTTCACGGTGCCTGAAGAAGCGCGCGCTCACTTTAAACGCGGCGCAGAGCGATCTGCAAAAGATTGTGCGGATTGGAAGAAAGCAGCCCGAGATTCCAAGATTTTAGCTCAATGCACAGAGCAAAATTGGGGCAGCGCTATTGAGCAAGCGATTCCGCAATTTTCGGTAGGCGATGACATGGCCAGCCGCGAGGCTTCGGGCAAAGTCCTCAATCAAATTGCAAAGCAGGTGCCCTGGCTGTTTGGGGGTGATGCTGACCTTGGTGGATCAACCATGACCGTGCTGAAAGACGGTGGATCCTTCAATGGCGAAACGGGCGCGGGGCGCAACATTCACTACGGAGTGCGCGAACACGCAATGGCTGCGGCGGCCAATGGTATTGCGTACCACGGCGGATTACGCAGTTTCACCGCGACGTTTTTTTGTTTTGCAGATTACATGCGCCCTTCGATTCGTTTGGCGGCAATGAACCATTTGCCTGTGGTTTACGTCTTCACCCATGACTCTATCGGTCTTGGCGAAGACGGGCCCACCCACCAACCTGTAGAACACCTGATGAGCCTCAGAGTGATGCCAGGCTTGGTGACGCTGCGTCCTGCAGACGCGAACGAAACTCGTGAGGCCTGGATCTTTGCAATGAATCGTAAGGATGGACCAACGGCTTTGGTTCTAAGTCGGCAAAAGCTCAAGACTCTAGATCGTAGTGTCTTAGGTGCAGCAAGTGGGCTACATCAGGGCGCCTATGTTTTAAGCGATACACCGGGCGCGACAGTAGCATTGCTTGCTACGGGTTCAGAGATTGGCACTGCATTAGATGCTGCAGCGATCTTAGAAACAAAAGGGCACAAAGTGCGCGTGATCTCTGTGCCTTCGATAGAGCTGTTTCTGCGACAGCCCGCTCAGATCCGTGATGCTGTATTGCCAAAGTCACTGACGAAGCGGGTATCCATCGAAGCAGGCGTTACGTTTGGGTGGCGTGAGCTGATCGGCGATCAAGGATTGGCTTTAGGCATCGATTCCTATGGCGCATCCGCTCCGGCGCCGCAGCTTTATAAGAAATTTGGTCTGGATGTTGAGGGCGTGTGCAGCCGGATCCTTGAGTGGCTGAAATAATCCGCAAACTCCACGCGGGCGATGCGGATGCGTTAGACGCGCTGGTGTCCTCTGGGTTTTCCTACCCTGCGGGGAGCGGATTCTTGGGGGATTTTCCGATCTGGGATCCCCGCATACAAGTTGCGCAAAGAATCAGTACTGGAATCTTTGGTGCAGACGGGCAGATGCTGAGCCATGTTGGATCCAGGCGCTGGAAGTATCTCCTCCCGCCAGGTGCGCAGGCTGTGACTGCTTGTACGCTCGGCGCGATTGCGACAGATCCTTCTGCGCGTGGGAAAGGATATGCGACGCAGTTGATCCGTACCGCGATTCAAGAAAGCGAAAAACAAAAAGATACTTTCGTGATTCTTTGGGGCGGGGAGCATGAGTTCTACTCGCAGTTCGGGTTTGAACTCGCAGGACAGCAATACTTGGTGGATCTCGCACTGATGGACTTAAAAGCTCTCACGCCAAACACCGCAGACTCAGTACGCTCTGGCTTTGATGATCGGATCTTTGTCGAGTTCTTGGGCCGTCGTGCGGGACCAGAATTCTTGGCGTCCGATGAAGCTTGGTTACGCGCGCATCAAACCGTGCGTTGGTTCACGATCGATGAGCCTTTTGCTTTCGTAGGAGTGGGTCGTGGGCAGGACCTGCCCGGAATTGTGCACGAATATGGCGGTGATTTTGCAGGCGTGCTCACGCTGTTTGCCTGGCTGAACGCGAAGGTTCCAGGAATTCACCTGATGGGTAGCAGTGCTGAGTGCTTGCGCCTAGGTGCGGACTTGAGTGACATCGAACCCCAAGCCTTAGCTTTAGTGCGAAAGAATGCGGATATGGCCTGGCCGGAGGCGGCCTGGATATCTGGGTTAGGGAGCGTTTAAAATTTTGCTTCCCGCAGGGCCAGTGAAATATTGCTGAGCCCCTCTTTCAGCTCATCCGTCTTTGGCCATCCATAACCAATGCGCATGAAAGATCGGTCCTGTTCAAACCAATGGCCTGGACCAACATAGGTGCTGTATTTCTCATTGAGCGTTTTGTAGAAGAGATGGACATTCACACCGCTGTCTTTTCGAATACGAGGGAAACAGACAACGCCTCCGGCGGGCTCGATCCACTCCATCGCTTTCTCTTGGGTGATCCAAGTCTTCACGATCTCAAAATGTTCGCGAATGCGCTTTAAGGTTGGCGCTAAGAATTGATCTTTTTTCTTAAGGAATCTGTAGGCGACTTCTTCATCTAAGATCGAGTTGCAGATGTACATCTGTTCTTTAGCGGCCAGGAACGTTTCAAATAGTTTTGTATCTTGTGTGATGAGCCAACCCAATCGGATCCCAGGGAGACCATAGGTTTTTGAAAGAGAGCTCACAGAAATGGCCCAAGGAGAAAGCGATGCTGCCAGCGGGGCCATTGGGCCAAAAGTCATTTCCCGGTAAGTTTCATCAAAAAGCAGGTGAACCTTCTTCGCTTCACACACTGCAATGACGGCGCGCAGGTCCTTTTCTGTCATCATGACGCCTGTCGGATTGTGGGGATTGGTCAGGCTTACGAATTTTGTTTCAGGTGTGATGCGAGCGGCGAGTTCATCGACATTCAGGCGAAAGCCTTCCTCAAACTTTAGATCTAAAAAGTCAATCTGTGCGCCGATCGCTCGCGGCGTTTCAATATTGGTGGCGTAGTTGGGACGCATCACGAGTAAGCGATCGCCGGCTTTTAAAAGGGTGGTGGATACAATAAAGAGCGCTGATGCCGCTCCCACTGTGGTGAGCACTTGGTCTGAGGTAATCCCTTTGTGATCTGCGGCGATCAAGGCGCGAAGCTCTTTTTTACCGATATGGTCCGCGTAACAAAGCAGAATGTCGTCTAAGTTGATTCCAAGATCTTTTACCTGTAGATCTGCGAATGAACTCTCTGTCAGGTTGCAGCGGATGTTTTCATAACCCATCTGTTCCGGCGCTTCGATCTCAATCGGCATGCGGGAGTATTTCATTAATTTGGTATATCACAATGCGGGATTGGGAGCTTTGCCGGCAAAGGAGATTCAAAATACGGATGTATTTGAATAACGAAGGCATTGGATTTCCTAATTTTTTGACCTATAAAGCGGATTGTTCGATTTTGTTATTGACGCTTCTCACATGTGACACTTTTTAAGTTCGGGACCGTCAGCGTAGTTCAGCATCAGCGGCCGCAGTTTGCACAGCCTCGATCGATCTCGCCTAAGTTTAGGATTTTTTTGTAATTTTCGTTTTAGACCTTTCCTAATCCACGCCAGGGCCCTACAAAACATGGAGTTACACTTGTCCTTGCGATGAATAACCTCAACAAACTCTCTGACCTTGAACTGTTAGATCACACTCAGAAGGCTGCAAAAAACGAAAAGGCAGCTACTTTGGATCTCTTGGATCACCTTCTGTTAGTGGATCAACGACGCGCTTACGCGACACAGTCCTATTCCAGCCTCTTTGACTACTTAGTGCGTGGGCTTGGATATTCCGAAACACAAAGTGCAGAACGCGTTGCAGCGGTGCGCTTGATGCGGGCAAGTCCTGAAGTGAAGAAACATCTGACCGAAGGTGAACTCACTTTGACCTCGGCTGCTCAGATTCAAAGACACCTGTTAGCTGAAAAGAAGTTGAATGCGGCTTTGCCGGCGAAGGAGACTCAGATTCTGATCCAAGAGTGTCTGGGTCAATCTAAACGGGAGGTGGAAAAGATTCTGCTCACCCATGCGAGTGAGCCTGTGCAAATGGCTGCCAGAGAGAAACTAAGACCCATCACAGAAGAGTATTCAGAGCTCAAGGTTGTGATCGATGATGAGACCCGTGCGCTCTTGAAGCGGGCAAAAGAGTTATCGCAGTCCCAAGAAACTGCGGATCTTCTGAAGTCTGCTCTGAAAGGACATATCGAAAAGCTTGAGAAGAGACTAGGAAAAGATCTGACTTTGCCGGCAAAGCTCCCGGAAGCAGTAAAATCTAAATCCGATCCCTACTCCCGCTATGTCCCGGCCGGGTTCAAAAGAGCGATATATCAAAGGTCCTTAGGCCGATGCGAGTGGGTCTCGGATCAAAATGGGCGCTGCAAATCACGATCACACCTGCAGTTGGATCACATCGTCCCACTCGCGGTCGGCGGCAAAACGGAGCTTAAGAATCTTCGGCACCTTTGTCCGGCACACAATCAAAAGGCCGCGCACCTAGCGGGTATTGCGATTGACCTGAGTATAGGCGACCTCACCCGGAACCATCGCAGCTAAAGGCCTGCAGGGGCACAAAGGGCCGAGTGCGCTCTATTCCACGTTGTCCACTTTTAAAGTTGCGCCCTGGGTGGCTGTTTTTCTGTGCTGAATCAGTTAGCCTTCATGCGATGAAAACCCCATGGGCTGACCTATTTAAAGAAATTCTCCCCCCTATCGCTGAACTGGAACGGCTCAGTCCCGGCACCGTTGAGGAAAAACGGCAACTCGATGCGGCTTGGGAAAAGACAAATGTCCTTGGCGCAAAAACTCGGGAACTCATTGCTGTTGCAGTGGGAGCAACCACCCGTTGCAGTGAATGCATCTCAAGACACGCGCAACTCGCGGTCCAGTACGGTGCTACTCAAGAAGAAATTGCAGAAGCAGTCGGTATCGCAGTGGCAATCAATGCAGGGACCGCACTCACCTATGCTGCAAAAGCACTTCAAGCGGGGCAAGAGTATGCAAACTCCAGAAATGATTCGGGTCGGGTACGGCTTTGAATCTTTGGGATAGGCTCGCCGCCCCGCCAGCTACCGCGCTCTAATAATCCAAAGAAGTCCCAATACAAAAGGAATCAGACCGATCAGAGGCATGTCTAACCACTTGGGCTCTATAGAAGAGGTCAGCAAAAGAGCGCCTGAAATCAAGAGTGCCACCGCATGAAATGAATGCGACATGCGCTTAGATCCAGATTCAATTTGTTCCGACAACGCACGCACATCAGGGGAAACCCACTCGAATGCGTAATCGTTCTTAGACATCTTTCTTAACCACCAGCGAGCATGCCGGGGCAAAGACTGAATCAACGAAGAAGAATCCTTAAAAAGATTAATCGCCTCTGACTTCCAACGATCAGGTGAATACTGAATCGCAACTAGATCACCGACTAATTCCTGCGCGATAGAAATCACGTCAAAGTTTGGGTCGAGCTGTCGCCCCAAACCTTCCAGCGTCACGATCGCCTTAAAAACGAGCATCCAATCCGCTGGAACCCGAATCTGATATTTTGCGGCAATCTTGGTTGCCTCAATCAAGACGCGACCGGTATTGACCTCATTCAGAGTCAGCCCTAAGTAAGGGCTTAAAGTATTCCGGACTTCCCTCTGGAATCCCTCAAAATCAATTGCCCCATCCACTGAACCCAGCTCTGCATAGGTGAAGCACAAAGTTTCATAGTCTTCTTGAATGAGCGCCAAGATCATCGTAGAAAGCTGATCCCGAGACCGCTGAGACAACCTTCCCACGATCCCAAAATCGATGATTCCTAGACGATCCCCAGGCAAAATAAAGAAATTCCCGCCATGAAGGTCCCCGTGGAAAACACCGTGCTTGAGGACCGAATGCAAAAATATCTTTGCTCCTAAAGTAGCGATCTTCTTGCGATTGACCCCTGCCCGTTCCAGAGCCCCAAAATCATTCACCGACATTCCGCGTAGTCGTTCCTGAACCAGAATCAAATGCGTGCTTAAGTCCCGATGAACCTTCGGAACGACGACATCCGGGAATGACTCCAGATTCTTACCAATTTTAGCAACATTGTTGGCCTCAACTTTATAGTCGAGCTCGAAAGACAAAGTCTTAAAAAACTCTTCTACAAAGACTGTTGGATTAAAGATCCGAAGTTCGGGGAAATATTTTTCCAGCAATTCGGCTAAGAACATCAAGAGAGCGATATCGCTTTCAATAGTCTTACGGATTTCTGGACGCTGAACCTTAATGACTACTTCTTCACCGGTCAGAAGTACACCCGCATGGACCTGACCAATGGAGGCTGCAGCTAAGGGCTGATCCTCAAAGGAACGAAAGACCGCATCGATGGGACGCTTCAGTTCCGCTTCGATAATCCCACGCACCACACTGGTTTCTAAGGGTGCTACGTTGTCTTGCAGCTTGATGAGTTCAGCGATGACGTGCTCCGGCACCAGATCGGGCCGCATCGAGAGGATCTGACCCAGCTTGACAAAGGTAGGACCTAACTCTTCAAAGGATTCGCGCAAGCGCACAGCAAATGCTTTTTCGGATCCAGCCTCGGTCCACCGTAGTAAGCGATTGGGCATCATGCTGCTCAAGCCCAAACGTTCGATGACGTTTCCGAAACCTTTACGCCCAAAAGTTGCAACAATCTGCCGAAGCCGACCTACATTCTTGACAGCCCGGGTGATCTGTATCCCTTTAGCGACGACGCCCACTTTTTGCTCCTTGAGACTTCTTCTTACCCTTTTTCTTGCCCCAAGGTCCTTTGTTTTCCTTAGGTCCACGGGGAGCAGCGCCTTCTGCCCCGTCTTGCTTGGCCGATTTCATCTTAAACTGCGGTTTTGGCCGATCACTCACGGACCCGATCACTTCATCATCATCGACAAGGTCTTTGTTCTCAGCCATCCCAAATTCGATCTGGCGCTGATCCAGGTCAACCCGGGTCACTTGAATTTGCATTTTCTGGCCCACTCTAAACATGCGCTTTTTTCGGCGACCCGCCATCACCATGCGCTCTTCATTGAACTGGTACCAATCGTCATTGAGAGCCTCAACAGACAGGAAGCCCTCACAATAAGGATTTAAGATCTGCACAAACATACCCCGCTCGGTCATACCGACGATCTTTCCTTCAAAAATTTCGCCTAAGTGCTTCTTAATGAGGCGGATTTGCTTAAATCGATTGGCTTCCCGCTCGGCTTCTTGTGCAACACGCTCTCGGTACGAACAGTGCTCCGTGATCTCCGCCAGTTTCGTCTCTTCTTCAGGGCCGACTAAAGGCTCATTCTCGAGCGCAGCCCGCAGCAGGCGATGCACCACCAAATCAGGGTACCGACGAATCGGTGAAGTGAAGTGGGTATAGCCCGTTGAAGCGAGCCCATAGTGTTCATCGTGAGTCGAACTATAGATGGCTTGCCTCAAAGACCGAAGCAAGGCATGGGACAACATGTCTTGGGCTTCATGCCCTTGTAGACGGGACAAAAACGTGGACAGCTCTTTGGGTTTTGGCACTCCGCCTTTATCCCCAAGCTGCACGCCTACTGTTTTGGCTAGCTTCCGGAATCTTTCTAAAGCTTCAAGGCTTGGGCTTTCGTGGATTCGGTAAATAAACGGCAAGCCTTTGGCGATCATCCATTCGGTGACTGCTTCATTGGCTGCAATCATGAATTCTTCGATCAAACGGTGGGCATCATTTCGCGCACGGATGGATGATCCGTAAGGCTCACCCGTTTCTTCATCCAACGCGATCACGGGTTCTGGGAAGTCAAAATCCAAGGAGCCACGGTCCGAGCGGCTCTTTTTTAGGATTTCATAAAGTGCCCTCAGATCCTTATGCTGCCCGCCCGTTTCCATCTCGAGGTGAATCTCAGTGTAGGTTGCTCGTCTTCGGCTTTGAATGATCGCGCTATAGAGCTCTGTCTCCCCGATCTCTCCATTGCGTCCGTAATCGATTGATACGGCCATAGTCAGACGTGGCACTCCAGGTTTCAGCGAACAAAGCTCTTCGGAAAGAGAACTTGGAAGCATGTGGAAGGCACGTTCGGGGAAATAGACCGACGTCCCCCGCTCATAGGCTTCACTATCGAGTGCAGTGCCTGGGCGGACATAGTGGGAAACATCGGCAATTGCGACCCAAAGGCGGAATCCTTTGCCGCCTAAGTTCTCCACATAGACAGCATCATCAAAATCACGAGCAGTTTCGCCATCAATGGTCATAAACGGAAGATGTCTGAGATCCGTCCGACCCTCTTCGTCTGAACCCGGCACCTCTATACTATAGGAGCGGGCTTCTTCCTCTGCGGCTTCCGTGTGGTGCTCGATGAGGTTAAATTCACCTGCGACCATGGCTACATCCTGGGATGCGGGCAGATCTGGGCCAAATACCTCTAAAATTTCTGCTTCTGGTGATCCTTTTTCGCCCGCTTCAGGAAAATGAACGCTCGCTTTGACCCAATCGCCGGCCTTGGCTTTCACTTCGTCTATATTAGTGATCGGCAATTGTTCGATCGCGCGCTTTCTTTCGTAGTGAAGAATGGGGATCGATTTGCCTGATCGGGTAGCAATGAACTGGATTCGACCAAATATTTCGCGAAATCGATGCGCGAGCACCTCGATTTCATCAATATCACCCCGCTTTGAGACCTGAACTTGGACACGATCGCCATGAAAGAGACCTTCTTGGTAGCTCCGCGGGATCAAAATGTCTTTTAAGTCGCGTCGATCGAAGATGAGATACGCAGAACCGCGCTTATTTTTGTCGACCGTACCCATAAATCGCTCGGCACCGCGCTTAGGTTCCTTTTTTCCAGGAAGAGGCGGGCTCGGTCGTTTTTGCAGCGTAACGTCGGGGGCTTGACGATTTTTCTTTGATGCACCGCGTGTTTCTTGCGGGGCCTTTTGAGGTGAGATCGGTGCTTGAGGTGAAGAATGAGTCGATTCACCTTTCAGTTTGTGAGGCCTTCCGAGCCGATCGTAAAAGACTTTGCTCATGGTAACTCCTACCTATTCCACAAATGAAAAGGGCCCTGAAGTCGCGCTCCAGAGCCCTTTTTTCGACTTATTGCGAAGAACCGCGAACTACTTCTTCTTTTTCTTAGCGGTCTTTTTCTTCGCTGCTTTTTTCTTACCAGCTTTTTTCTTAGCCATTTTTCGTTCCTCCATAGTGGCAATATTGCGCAAGCAATACTGACAAGATTTATGTTACCGCGCTAAATCATTTGAGCAAGGAACTTTTTGCATCCCTTTAAATATTTCTTGAAAAATATTTCTCAAGTCACAAACGACACACCCCGATAAGCATAGTGAGGACTCGATTCAGTTCGAATCTTCGGACCCACAATAGCCACGGATTGGCTTAGTAAAGGGTTCAACACCTTCAAGGAGGAAGGTTATGGGCTTGAGAATTAATACCAACATCCCGTCTCTGGTTGCTCAACGCAACTTGAAGGGGACACGAGTTGGCCTAGATCGTTCTCTTGAACGACTCAGTTCAGGCTCCCGCATCAATCATGCGGGCGACGACGCTGCAGGGCTTGCGATCTCTGAAGGGCTGCGTGCTCAGATCAGAGGAACGGCTCAAGCGGAACGAAATGCCCAAGACGGCATCTCGTTGATCCAAGTTGCTGAAGGTGGCTTGGTCGAAATCTCCAACATCCTCATTCGAATGCGCGAACTCGGCGTCCAAGCCTCATCCGATACTGTCGGAGGAAAAGAGCGCAAATTCCTGGACACCGAATTCCAACAACTCATGGAAGAGATCGATCGCATCGCGAACTCGATCGAATTTAATGGGACTCCGCTCTTGAATGGGAATGGAACTACATTTGAGATCCAAATTGGAACGAAGAACAACCCGCTTGTGGATCGAATCAAGCTGTTTGACCCATATTCTTCCAATGTAAACCTAGTCTCTTTAGGACTAAATCTTTCATCGATCGCAGACAAAACGAGCGCCCAAAACAGTCTTGCGGCTATCGATTCGTCCTTAACGACGGTCATCAGCACTCGGGCGGAGTTCGGTGCTATGCAAAACCGACTTCAGTCTGTTATCGCCAACCTTTCAGTGAACAAAGAGAACATGATGGCTGCCAACAGCAGGATCAGAGATGCAGATATCGCGGAGGAAACGACCGAACTCACCAAAGGTCAGATCCTCATGCAATCCGGTGTCTCGGTTCTGGCGCAGGCCAACCAATCCATCAAGAGTGCATTAGGGCTCTTAGGAGGAATGAATGGTTAATGTGAACTGAATAAATTTTGCAACGCGACGGCGGCTTGAGTACGTCGTTGGTTTCCTGGAAAACACCTTGAACCCCCTGCTCTTATGTCGGCATGGATTGCCGAACGGAGCCTGGGGGGAGGTGGATCATAGGAAATGCGAAGCAGGCGTTTTTTAAAAGTTTGTCTGGGTATGCAGAAGGATCTGCATGTCTGTAGGCAATAGGCGCTTACGGGGAGCATGGTGCTCGTTGTAGGCAAACAATAACTTACTCGCATGGATGCGAGCCGTATTTAGGGATAAATGCGGGCATACAAGGAGGATTTGCACTTATGAAGGGAAGCTAAACCATGGGTTTGAGAATATCGACCAATACGTCAGCCCTTTCTGCCATGAGGCAGTTAGGTAATACAAAACAGGCACTCGATTCCACTTTGGAACGATTGGCCAGCGGTAGCCGCATCAACCGTGCAGGTGATGATGCTGCAGGGCTCGCAATTTCTGAGAACTTGCGTGCTCAAATCAGAGGTTTTCGTCAGGCAAAAAGGAACGGCCTTGACGGGGTATCTTTAGTACAAGTCACCGAAGGTGGTTTGAACGAGATCTCCAACATGGTCATCCGCCTCAGGGAACTCTCGATCCAAGCCGCATCCGATACCATCGGCGATAAAGAACGCGCCTTTGTGGACCGGGAATTCCAGGCTCTGAAATCAGAAATTCAAAGGATTTCTGACGCCACGACCTTCAATGGAACCCCGCTCTTAAACGGCCGCGCCGGAGTATTCGAGATCCAAGTCGGCGTACATAACAATCCGATCGCAGATCGTATTGTCTATAACGCTGAGAGTGCAAACGTGACTCTAGAGGCCCTTGGGCTTGTCGGAGAAGGCGTTTCCACAAAGATTGGAGCACAAACCTCTCTATCGACGCTTGATGACGCCCTGATGCGTGTAAACAGCATCCGAGCAGACTTAGGTGCGATGCAGAACCGGCTTCAATCGACGATCAACTCGATCTCTGTACAGGATGAAAACCTCAGTGCAGCAAACAGCCGAATCAGAGATGCAGATCTCGCGGTGGAAGTTTCTGACCTGACGAAGAATAACATTCTGATGCAGGCCGGGATCTCGGTTCTTTCGCAAGCGAATCAAAGTGCGCAGGCCTCACTTAAACTCTTAAGCTAAAATTTTATACGAACTCATGGGGCGCGGGGTTAACCCAAGGACAGGGGGCCCCCCGCGCTAAAATGAGTTAAGCTTAAGGGGTGAAGACCCAGCCGAGCATTCTGATTGTAGGGGGTAACGGATTCGTTGGCTCTACGATCGCAAGAAGTTTCGCGAACGACTATAAGGTGTTCTCGACATTTCATGCGCATTACACACCGATCCCTGGCGTCACTTATGTTCCTATGAACATGAATGACAAGGACGGTGCGAAGCGATTCGCGATCATGACTCATCCGAATTTTGTGATCTTCTGCGCGGGAACGCACGACTGGTTCGAGGCAGAAAAAGAGGAAAAATTAACCCAAGCCATCCATGCGGGTGCGCCCGGGAATATCCTCACTGCAACCGAAGTCTTCAAGCCGAAGTTCATCTATATTTCCAGTGACCTTGTATTCTCTGGAAGGACAGGGAACTTTCATGAAGATGACACTACGATTCCTTTTTTAACCTTGGGGAAAGCAAAACTTTCCGCTGAGAACTACATTCGCGGAAAATCACTCAATCATGTGATCATCCGCTCAGCGCCGCTGCTTGGAAGAGGAACGGTGCACCACCCATCTTGGTGGGATAGGCTGCGTCGCGCTTTGTCGATGGAACAGACCATTGGACTGTCGCGTCGCATGGTGCATAGTCCGGTCCATATTTCTCGGCTGGTGGCTATTGTACGCAAAGTCCTTGAGACCGACATCAAGAACACAGTTCTGCATGTTGGGGGTGGAACCCGTCTGTCGGAATACGACTTGGGGGTAGAAATCGCCACGCGTTTTGGATTTAAACAGGGCCTCATTCAAGGAGGCGAAACCCATGGGGTGAAAGACGACTTTAGTCTCAATACCACCCGCACACTCAAGGCGCTCAAACTAGCACCTGTAAGTATCGAAGAATCGATCGAACTCCTCTGCAGCTAGTGTCCACCAAAATTCGGCAGGATCGCCGCATTCTTGATACATCGAGCAGTTGATCCGGAACTACTGCGCCCTGACTTTCGGTGCGCACACCAATAAGCCTTGATCTCTTTTAGATCCGCACAGGTATTCACCTTTGTTTTTCGAAAACACTTAGACTGTTCCGCCTCTAGGAAGTCATCTGTTCCAAGGCGAATGGCACAATACTCAAGCTTCCAAAGCCTTGGATCACCGCGAACGATACATCCAGGAATGGTGGCCCCTACTTTAACTGCGATCTTAGGTTTTGATTTTGGTGCCAAAGAACTGAGCTTTTCGGACTCGGGCATAGTCACGTCCTTGGCCTGCCCTTCGATCCGAAGCTCCTCAATCAGATCACTCTGCGTGCTGACAATAATCTGAAATCTCTCCGGGCAGGTGTCGGTTTCTTGATCGCCTGGAACTCCAAATGAGATCGGAGCGCCTGTGGTTTCTAGACCCCGATCGGCTATTTTTTGAACGATGCGCCGAATGATCTGATCTGGGACCTCTTCCCGCCAGAATACTTTTTTCCGTGTCGATACGGATGTGGCGTCACCCTTTTTGATGCAGTTGAACTCGACGACGCTCACTTTCTGAGCAAAGCTGCCCCGGGCTTGGTTCAGGTTCCCTTTATTTGAAAAGTGAATCAACTTTTGAACGGCGGCGGAACGGGCAGGGAACGTCCCGGCAAGGGACGGAGATGTCGATAGAAACAGAGAAAAAACGAGAATTGGAACGCCCACGCGCGCCCCTACAGTTCTAGCCCCTGATCCTGGAGCAAACTTCTGATTTGTTGAAGGAGTTGCTGTTGATTCGGCTTTAATTTCTTAGTTTCGCGGGTGACACGCGCAAACTGCGAAAAGAAGTACTGGGCGACTTCATCGGGTTTCACTTTCTCCCCGCGGTAGGTCCATAGAATCTTCCCGAATGCACCTACTTGTGCGATCAGCTCTTCCGCCCCAGGCAAGCCGGATTGGTCTACCACCGAATTTGCAGAACCCTGGGTGTAGACAGTGGCCTGTGCCTGATGTTTTTGAAACGCGATCTGAATGATGCCGTGCGCGCTATTGGTAAAGACCAGCTTTACGCCGCTGCGATAGAGCATAAAATCCGCCGCACCTTGGGCAAGATTGAAGATTTTGATGTCCGGATAACGATTTGAGTTTTCAGAAAATCCATTGAAGGCACGAACATATTCCTGCACCTGACCCCGAAGATGAGTCAAGAAGTCGACGCTGCTCTCTTCGATCCATTGTTGCGGACCGGTTGCCCCGAGGTGGGCGATACTATCAATCTCCGGATTGACTTCTGCTCTGGCCAATTCGTGTATCCAACCGCGATCTTCCATTGAAACTCCCCCAAAAAATTTTGAGCTTGGAAACCAGCAAGACCATTGGAACCCCTAAATCTATTAAGTGGGCGCCGTATGTTGGCTTTAGGCTTCCCGAAGTATCGGGCATGCTCACCACCAACCAGGAACAGCTCCCGGGGTCTATGACTGTCGGGTCCAGATGTTATTTTTACTGGTCCCAAGCTCCCCCTTAGAATAACACCTATGCGGGATCAAAAACCAACTGTGTACGTGTCAAGGGGCTTTCAGTGGCTATGTCGTTGTAAACATTGCTACTAAGCAATTCGCTTGCCACACTAGTTAAGAGAATGAGTGAGAAAAAAATACTCGTCGCTGACGACAGCCTGACGATACAGAAAGTAATCCGCCTGGCGCTTTCCCAGGATGGTTATGAAATACAGACGGTTTCTGATGGTCAGGAGGCGCTTGAGCAGGCGTCCCTCTTTCGTCCGCACATCTGCATCATCGACGTTTCTTTACCGAAATTAGATGCCTTTCAGCTAAAAGAGACTTTCGCCGGAATGCCGGATTTGGCTGATATTCCTTTCATTTTAATGTCGAGCGCTTTTGAAAAAGTAGATGAGACGAAGATGAATGCGCTTCAGTTCTCTGGACACCTCATCAAGCCTTTTGATCCCGCTCACCTTCGCAGCACCTTGCTTCAAGTGATGACGGAAGTAGAGTCCAGAAAAGCGGCAGCATTTGTGCCCCCGATTCCACAAGCAATGGAATTTGAGCCACCGCCACCCCCGCCGCCTCCACCACCACCCTCAGGTTTTCCTCCTTTGGAGATCCCAGAAGAAACCTTCCCTGCGATGCAGCCGATTCAGGACGATGTTCGCGCACTGACGGACAACACTTTTAAGCTTTCTGGATTTGACGATGGTGGCTGGGGAATCATGGAGCCCGCACTGACTCCAACTCTGGACTCTCGGTCCAATTATTCTTCGCATCAGCACATGGCGATTGATGAGATCACGCCGATGGAGCCGATTGGCAATACGATGCCTGGGATGAATGACTTTGGCGGGATGCAAACTTTGGCCCCATCAGGACAACAGATGTTTGATCGCTCGGAAGTGGAACAGATGGTGCGCACAGAGGTCGAGCGGGTTTTATCCCAAATCACAGCACGGGAATTTCCATTGCTTGCCGAGCGTGTGATCCGTGAAGAGATCCACAAGTTACTTTCGAATCCGCCGGTTTAGGCTCTAAAGCAGTACTTTATTTTTACATGTATAAATAAAGTCATACTTTACTTTTGCATGGCTCTCAAATCGGGGCATTTCGGTGGCTCCCGTAAGCACTGACCCTGAGGGACAGGGCGCTCATACACCTTGAGCGTCTGGCATTCATACACTAACGAAAACCCAGCATTTTTAAGTGTTTCCGGAAGACGGCCCACCTCTTCGGTGGACATGGGCCAGTTGTTTACAGTGGGATCTTCGATGACGCAGTCCACGGGGGAACCGTCGGCGAGCGTGATATCGGGCAAGTGATTCACCCAAAGTCGATCGGCTAAATGTGGAACCATGGCGCCTGAGACTGAGACCTTTTGGGCCGTCACCGCTGGAATCAATTCGGATCTTAACCAGTACGTCCACTGGGTACCGTCATAGCGGCGGATGCGGGAGATCTCTGATCGCCCAAATTCTAGGAGCACCAAAAATAGAATCACAATAGGCGCAAGTGAGCGCCAGCGCTGAGGTTTTGATTTGAGCCCACTTCGCAGTCTTGCCCACCCTTCGGGAAGCGCCCACAAAAGCCCTACTGCGGGTTCAATTCCATAGTGATAAATCGTATTCACGCGGTGATCTCTGACGCTTAGAAAAAGCATCAGATATCCAGGCAATGCCGCAATCATCTTGAGTGGAGACAACAGTGGCAAGAAAGCGAGCGGCACGAGTGTCCAAAATAGAAACCAAATTCTTGGTCCATTGAAGATGTGGGAGAGGAAAAAAACTGGATCACGAAATGGGGCCGTGATGACTCCAAGTAGGCCACCGCCGAAGTGGGCGTAAGCATCTTCATAAGCGTAGGTCTTTCCGAAAAGGCCCGGAACCACTTTCAAACAAAACAAAAACCAAGACAGTCCCAAGACTAAGGCAAAGATCCCTTGTTTGTGAAATTTTGGAGTCAGAAGCCATACGATACCGATCGCAGCAGCAACTGGGCCTGCGGATTCTTTTCCGGCCAGTGCAAATAGAAATGCAATCCACCCTCCAAGCTGCGCTCGTTTTGAAGCGGACTGGATCCCTAGGATCGCTGCCAAAAAGAGCGGAAGCATCGTCACTTCTGGATGAAAATCAAAGCTATTGGCTGCACGAATGGCGGGATTGATCCACACCATGAGCGGGATTGCAGAGGTGATGGGATCGCGATCTCCTAAAGCTTGAGTAGCAAGTCTTGCTGCAAATACACCTGTCGTAGCTAGTGCAAAGGACTGAAGAATCAACAGCGTTTCAGCTTGCGGGAGAAGCGCAAAAGCGGGAGCAAACAGCCAGAAGATCGGAGACTGGTGATCTGCAAAGAGGGGAAGCCCGTCTTTCACAGAGGAGACGTATCCATTGCCGTTCACCAAGTTCCAAATCGCGTTCGTGAAGATCCCAAGGTCTGCAGCACCGCTACCGAATGCCCAATGTCTTCTAAGTGCTGCAAATGCATAGATCACGCCCGCAATTGCGGCCCCACACCAAAGGGAAGCAACGGGCTTTCTTGTATTAAAAGCGACCCACCGGGACCAGAGGCGAGTGAATGCGATGAAGGCGTAAGACTTGGTCCATTCCGGCCGTGCGATCCAATGAATCAGAGCTCCGATAAAGGCAAGGATCAAGACTGGAACTGCAAGCTCGACCAGTTCGACTTTTAGTCCTGGCTTAGAGATCCATGCGCCGCCTAAGACGAGTGGAAAGACGATGAGGACCCCAAAGAGGAAGTCGAAGAATCGCAGAGCGCGCATAGATTAAGGGGTTACCACGGCGCGGATGAAAATGCCGCAGAATCGGAGTAGCCTGATAAAGTGAGCGCGATCATCACAACAGAAAATATTGGGGCCCGACTATCCGAGCTTGCTGCGGCTGAAATCGCATTTGCTTATCTTTTGGGATCGACGGGAACTGAGCGCTTTCACAGTGAAAGCGACATTGACCTTGCGGTCTTTTGGAAGAAAGTCCCCGCTTTCTCAAGGATTCAAGAAATCCAAGAGGCGCTGACAATGACCTTTGGCGTTGAGGTCGATCTCGTTTCTTTAAACTCAATCGACCTAATCTTTGCTTGGCAGGTGCTTGAGACCGGCCGCTTGTTGTTTTGTTCCGAAAGTGATCTTCATTTGCAATGGAAGATGAATCAGATGTCGCAGTATCCGGATTTCATGTGCAGTCGGTCGCGATTCTTTCCTGATCCCAAGCATCCGGTTGATCGGATTGAGGATGTAGAAGCGGCATTCTTGAGTCGCGCGAAGAAGTAGTTTCTCTGCATAAAATGACTCATTTCCATTCCGGCGTACCGGAAATGCCAGAGCCAAGCGGTTATTCGCAGCGCGTGATCGAAGGTCCGAAATACTGGACTGTGTCTGCGGATCGGCTTTTTGCGGGGTTAGTCCTGCGGGGAAAGACCGGGCGCAACCTTGCGTAGAGCTATCGGATGAATAGCTTTTACATTCCAGGGTAGCGATCTAAACCTGGAATGTTCAACCCCGGGCACGACCACATTGGTCTCCTGTAGTCTCTTGGCGGATTATGATCCATATAGTCGCCCAAGATCTTATAGATCGCATCCTTCTCCCAAGACCGAAAATCATATCGAGCTGTAGTGAGCGATTGGAAAGATTCGCCATATCGAATTTCAGTGATGATTGGTTCGTTTAGGTAGCCTGGTCTTTCCTCAAGCTTTTTGAAAAAACCAGCAAGCATTGACTTCATTGATTCATCCCGTTTACTCGGTTCACTACCTAACTTTCGATAAGTGGTAGCGAGCATCGTCCAAAACGCATGGCCAAATCTTTCGTTAGCCCTGTAAGCGTACATGCTTTGCAGTCCCCACTCCCCATCAATCCAGCGGACACGACCGTCGTCAGAAAAGATAAAATCTGGATCAAGGGGAATATACCCGTGATCATATGCCTCAGCGAACTTCTCACCAACTTGATGCAAGACCTTTTTTCCTGATGCTTCTAAACTCACCAACAAAGTGCCATCCTTATTCTTTAGGACGTCAACTTCTCTTCCTGGAAATGCATCCTCCATCTGAAGATAAACACGTCGATCCCCTTTTGCGTTAGTCACAACACCATAATCGAGTAGCGCCGGACCCCCTTCCTTACTCACCATGTTAAAGCCATTCACAGTATTGACGAGTGCCGATGGATTGAGATCTGGCATTGCACTAGATAAAACCTTAATAATTGTGGTTTTACCCGCACTATCCGTTACGCGATATATTCCTTCATTTGCCAATCCAGTCGTCGTCTTTAATTTCTCGCTCTTACCCTTCCAGTCTTTGAATTGCCCTGTTTCGTCTAAATGATAAACGGGCTTACCTTTCACGAGGTAAGCCAAGTCGAGTTCGTTCGGATATCCCTTCTTTCGAACTGAGTTTGGAAATGAATTAAAGAACCAATCGTATTTATAACCATCCTCTGATTCGGACGCCTTCTTACCCAGCACCCCTTCCTTCGCCAAAGCCTTTACATGCTTGCGTGCGTTGGGAACACCTGCTGTTTCAAGCCTTTTATACAGTTCTGACAGCTGCGCGTCTTTCAGCTTCCCGCCCTTGCGTGTGCTGTGGACCTTGTACATCTGTCCAAGCCAGTAGTCTTGATCGGCATCACTGAGTTTTGCTTTCTTGAGATTTTTTTCAAAATCTGTAAAAGCGGTCTTCTTCGCACCATCGACATCATCTTGAAGAGACCCAAAGTACTTCTTTGCAGCAGCGACCTCTGCCGCTGTTGGAGGCTCTTGAAATGGAGCGCGGGCTTAGTCGGTCAAAGTGCGCGGAACGTCGGAATCGATATTCATCTTGATCCACTCTTTCAGAGCCTTTGGAGCAGGATAATCGGGTTCATTTGAAAGCTGATTCAGAAGATCGAGCGTGCCCTTGTCCTTTCTCACTGCAGATGGATCCGCGTTCTTCAGCAACTGATTGAAACCCTCACCGAGCCGTTGTCGCTCGGAGTAGGTCGACTTCTTGTAGTCTGTGGCTACATCTTGAATGAAGTCCTTAAGTTCCCCTGCCTTAGGAACTACACCATTCTCAGCCATCATTGAAACTTGCTCACGGACTTTACGAACGTTGTAGTTCTTTTTCACTGCTGCATAGTCGCTATTATTTGCTCTGAATGCCTCTGCCCTCGCCCGAGCATCTGACTCTGCCTCTAACGTCTGTTGTTTTATCGCGTTCTCTCTGTTCGCAGCTTTTTCTTTCTGCAGCTCCTGCTCTTCTTGGGCTACGCGGGCTGCATCCTCCGAACCGGCCTGTTGGCGACGCTGCTCTAGAATGCCTTTGATATTTTCCTTAATCTTCACCATGTGCGTAGTGACTGGATAGATCACTTCGACATCCTTAATCTTTTGGTCGATCAATTCTCTTTGTTTCTTGTACTCATTCCTTTTTCCGGAGTTCTCTTCTATCGCGAGTAATTCGCTGACCTTCACGCGCTCATCATGTAGCCGGATATATTCATCCTGATAGGGCTTCAAGGCAGGCGAATCTTCCTTTTTGTCAGCGTCTGGAAGTGCTTTGAGTCTCTTGCTCAATGTCGCAGCACCGCTTGGATCGGTCTTAATGTTAGGGATATTTATTTCTATCTCTCCCAGCTGTCCAACCTTACTTAACTTCAGTGTTTCATTTTTTGCAGTGACTGGATCGAATCCGATGTCGATAAGGGCAGCTTTAAAGTCCGCGATGGCTCGCAATTTGTCGGGACTTGGAGGTTTATATCCAGGCTGGCCTTTAATCCCCTGCGCGCGAGTTCCAGTTTCATGAGCCTTCATCCCCAGAGCGATCACTTCCAGACGCCTTTGCTCTGATCGATCTACTTTTTTAACCTGTTGCACAAGCATTGAGTCGAAATCATCGCGAGCTTTGAGACGAGCCTCCGTCTCCTTACTTGTTTCTCCTGCACGTTGCTTATTTGAGCTCCATGCTAACTCCTGCTTAAGAAGCTCAATTCTATTGGCAGTACTCTTAATCAATTTTTCTGTACCCTTAACATCAACCTCTTTCGCTACTGATGGCTGATCTATCAGATGCTTTTGAATCACTTTTAGTGTCTCTTCTGCTGTACCCTTTGCTTCTGTCAGTATCGTGATTTCATCCTGGGCCGAGATCATTTTATCTTTCTTGGCGCGCTCCACCCTCCCGTAGGCGACCTCAATTCCCTGATTTGTTTTCAAAAGATATCTTTGAACCTCGTTTGCACCTCCAACTAGATTAAAATGATCTGTAAGTTGAGGAAGATATTCATCCGGTCCATCCTGACCTCGCGCCAGGACTTCTAGACGAGTCTGTCGTTTTTCCGGAGACATTTGTTCCCAAGGTTCATCCGGATATTTTTTGATGAGCTCTTGTTGATCTTTTGGAAGAGGAGCCATGAGGTCAGAGAGTGATTTACGATGCGGTTCATCTCTCTTTGCCGCGTCAATCTTATTTTTGGAATAGTCACTGTTCTGCGTGCGCACAGTGACCTCTGTATTTTGCTGAGGCGTAGGAATATATTGCGCATCGATTCCAAAGTCTTTTTTTATCTTTCCTATATAGTCGGCGATCCTCTTTGCATGGTCGCGGTTAGCCATGCCTTCAACAGTTTTGTCGGATGCCTTCTCCTCGGACGCTTTTTTTTCTAATTCTAATTTCCGAAGGACCTGGGCTACTTTTACTTTTTCATCGGGATGCCCCTTCGCTTCCGCTAGAACGGGCTTATAAGTATTTATAAGATTTCCCATTTCAGATGCGCCCGGCCATGACGTAGAAGCGCGTAGAGGCACCTCTACACCGGCTCCACTCTGAGGAGGGCTTATAGGATCAGTAGACCTATCCAGGCGGGCTGTTTTGATATCAAAATTCCGAACCCTTGGACCGGCGACTGAGAATCTCCCGCCCTTAGGTCCAAACTTCTTCGTGATGCCAGCGGTCACTTCTTGCATCACGACGTCTTGAGTAATGCTTTCTGCGAGACTTCCGGTATTAAAGGTATTCGTGAGAACCGGCGCCACGACGTAGTCATTTGTGACTTCTACAGCACCTCGCATTAAAGTGGGTTTGATCAACTGCGAAGCACGTGCTACCGCTGCACCACCCGCGATCAAGCCAATAGCAATGTTTCTGTCCTTTCGGATGCTGTCTTTGTTGGTTTCCTCTTGCGCTACTTGATCCCTAGCACTTTTTGCCACCTCCGCTTTTGACGCCAGTTTCTCTTGAGATTCAGATTCAATAGTAGTCCGAAGCTGACTAGACATCTGTGGGCGTGCATCAATTGAACCGTTCTCCACTTGTGATAAAGAAATATCGGAGCTGATCAATGTTAGCCCAGCGCCCGCAGCCATGGACACATAGAGGCTTGCCCCTGCGGTGAATGGCGAAAGGGCGCCCCCTAAGACTCCAATACCCGCTTGGACATACCCGATTCGCTCTGCCCAATATTTATTGTGAGCATCGGCGGCAGCAGTACTCTTCATCGCCGAACAGGATGCTTTCGCTAGATCGGTTTCATTCAGCAGACCCGACATCGCACTCAGGTCCGTTTGTGCCCGCATCTCTGCAGCAAGTTGCTTTTCTAACTTGCTTCGGGAAGGCTTAAATACCTTTGGATATCGGTACGGCAACGTGTCTTGCATGGATTCAGCCAAGCCTGTCCGCAGTTCATGCATCGCTAAAGCGACATCCTTTTGCTCGAAGACGCCACGCCCTTGCTTTCGGGCACCCGCGATTTTCCCCGCGATGGAGTAACACGCATTGACGACGTTTGAAGCGTTAATCTCGAGCGAATCAAAACCCAAGGTCTTACGAAACGAGCGTGTAATTAGGAGTCGGCCATAAGGGCTCTCCACCATCTTCTTAAGTGACTTATTGATAGCAATAGCAGCCCGCCCAAACTCGATTCCGTCCTTAAATTTCTTCTTGTTCTGCTGGTCAATTTTCAAGAGGTATACGGGCGTGTCTTTGGTAGAAAGAGCTGCAAAATTCGGTTCATAGGACTTAGGCGAAGCTATTCTCTTTTGGTAATTTTCGTTCTCAGTTTTACAGGTCTTTATTATTTCATCCGTGAGGGTATTGAGCGGCGCCAATCCAGCCCCAACGTCACTGGTTGCTTTACGGCCTGCCGGAGTTTGAAATGCTACCAAAGAGGCTTCTGCAATCTTTTCAGCACTCTTCTTAAAGGAGGGATCCACGCAAAGATCTCGATTAAATTTTTTTAAGTCACTCACAAATCCTGGGGCAGATAATTGCTCCGGACTCGACGCCCGTATCCGGCTTTCAATCGCAAAGTCTGAGGCCTTGCGTGCAAATGAAGGATTGCCTCCACACACACGGCTCAAAAGTGTCGCACGCGCACTGGGCGCTCCTGGATTGATGCCGCCATAAAGAAGTTCATAAGTAAAAAGGGACTCTAACGTTTGTGCTTCGCGAAGCATCCTGAGTCTTCGAAGTGCCTCCGCTTGGTAATCACCGAGGCGCACTCCATCACAAGTCTCACATTGGGTCATCTTCCGTGCGCTTTGAATCGTGCCCAACTGTTTCATCAACTGGGTTTCGCGCGCGCCCTCAGTCTTGCAAATGAGAAGATTAGCAGCAGCATTCAGCTGCCGAACACGCGACTCTGGCGCGCCCGCTTGGCTTGACCCCAGGGCTACGACAGAAAGTAGGAGGATAGGGAGGCATTTCAACACCTCTGCCTATCGGCGGGGACCCTTGAAATGCTTAGCGAATGTTGAGCGCAGCTAGAATCGCCTGCTCCGCGCCTTTTAACCCCTCACGCTCTGCGGCAAAGGCTGCCCCCTGCAGCGGGGCGAACTTCTTAGAAACACTGAGCACAGACTGGTGCCCAAGTCGAAACTGATCCACAAGGATGGCCAAAGCTTCATTGGCATTTTCATCTGCCACCCCAAGCCAGCTCAAACGATCTTCGACATGGAGGGTCGTAAATCCATGCACCACAATCCAACAATGAAGCGCCTTATGGTAGGGATCCCCTTGACCCACCGCGCCAAGAGTTTGGCATCGTTCTATAATGATTTTCAGCAACGCATAGCTCTTAAACGCTGCTCCCTGCAAGGCAGGATGCTCTTCGGTCGGGCACACCCGGGAACTCATCATGAGACGAAAATGCTGCGGGTGCTCAAGCCCGATTTGGAAATAACTACGAGCACAGGCGTGTAAAAGTCTAACGCCGTCATGGCCATGCGTCTTGAGGACTAGGAACATCTGGGCGAACTGACGCTCAAACCCCTCTTGGGAAATAGCAGCCAGCAATGACTCTTTATCCTTAAAGTGCCGGTAGGGTGCAGCCTGGCTTACACCTGCTGCGGTGGCTAGTTTTCGAAGGGATAGATCATCCACAGACTTTTTTTCAAGGAATTTCACTGCAGCACGCACCAATGCGCCACGAAGATTTCCGTGGTGGTAACGCGCTGATTTTACATTCTTCTTCGTAGCCAAGATCCACTCCTATTTGAGATGGTAACACAAAGTAAATTTTATGTTGTCGGTGTTTACATCTGAAGTTAACGTTGTTCACATAACCAAAAGAGGCAAACTATGAAGACTTGGATCCAATGGGTAATTCGTTACAGAAAAGCAGTGATCGCAGCCACGGGCGTCATCACGGTGGTTTTAGCAGCTCAGCTTTCCTCCCTCCAGGTCATCATTGATCCAGACAGCGCTCTTCCGCAGACCCACCCCTATATTGCAACCGGCAACTTTGTAGAAAAGATCTTTGGGAACCGCTTCACGGTCGTGATTGCCGTAAGTCCAAAGGAAGGCACTATTTATCAACAAAATGTGCTTGAAAAAGTCTCCCGCATTACGCGTGCATTGAATCAATCCCCAAGCACTGTTCACGCCAACATCATCAGTATTGCGGCCCGCAAAGCGAAAAACATCACCGGTACCGCTGATGGCATGAGCGTTGAGCCGATGATGGAGAAAGTTCCAACCGATGAGGCTGGCTTTAACCGCATCCGCGAAGCCATCGCAAAGAATCCTGCGTATTCCGGCTTACTTGCATCCTCAGATGAAAAGACAACTCAGATTGTCGCCGAGTTTAAGAAAATTCCAGGCGGCTTTCAGGCAATCGCCGCAGAAGCAAAAGCCATCATTGCGCCTGAGTTAGACGATACGGTCGAGATCCGCGTTTCTGGTCTTCCCGTATTCTTAGCTCTCCTTGAAAGATTCTCGGGACGCATGGGATTTCTTTTCCCAATCGCCCTGCTCATCATTGGTCTGATTCACTACGAAGCATTCCGTACCAGACAGGCTCTGATACTGCCGCTTGTGACAGCACTACTGGCCGTGATCTGGTCCGTCGGAGCACTCGGCCTACTGAAAGAACCTTTTGATGTATTTAACGCATCAACACCCATATTGATTTTAGCGATCGCAGCGGGTCACGCAGTCCAGATCTTAAAGCGGTACTATGAGGAATATGCGCATCTCTCTAAGTCTGAGCCCGGCCTAACGCCGCATCAACGCAGTACTGAAGCCGTTCTGAGATCACTCACTAAGGTTGGGCCCGTGATGTTTGTCGCCTGCATGGTTGCTTCGTTAGGGTTCTTTTCCTTGATGGTGTTTGAGATTAAGTCCATCCGCACGTTTGGAATATTTGCGGGTTCGGGGGTCTTAAGCGCTCTGATCTTAGAACTAACATTTATTCCCGCACTTCGTGTGATGCTTCCTCCTCCATCCCAAAGGGAAGTGGATCGGGAACAGCACATCAGCTTCTGGGATCGACTCACCCTGCGCTTCTATTCCTGGACACGCCACAGCCGTAAAAATGTATACATTGGGACTGCAATCGCAGTGACAGCGCTTTCTTTGGGCGGCTTTTGGCTCAAGATTGAAAACAGTCAAAAGGGCTATTTCTACGGAACTATCCCTGAACGTGTGGACGATGACGTCATCAATCAAAAAATGGCTGGGACAAACCCCATCTATGTTGTGGTGGATGGCGTCACAGAGGATTCAATTAAACGTCCAGACATTCTAAAAGCAATGGAAGGTCTACAACGCCACATCGAGCAGAACAAGGAAGTCGGCAAGACGATCTCCATTGTTGATTTCATTAAAAAGATGAATCAATCGATGAATGGGGACCAGGCGAGCTTCTATCAAGTTCCAGAGTCCCAGGACCTGGTAGCTCAATACCTCTTGCTCTATTCAAACTCAGGCGAGCCCGGAGATTTTGACTCCTACGTGGACTACACCTACCAAAGGGGCCTCATCACCGCCTTCATTCGTACCGACCAATCCAGCATCATCACTAAGATCGCCAATGATGCTGTTGAGTTCTCAAAGAAGACTTTTCCATCCGACGTGAAGATTTCGGTCGGTGGCGGAGCCTTGGGCGGAGTCGCTCTCAATCAGATCATGATCAAAGAGAAGATCTTAAACATTCTGCAAATCATGACTGCAGTGTTTATTGTCTCCTCACTCGTCTTTAGATCTCTATTGGCCGGGCTACTGATTCTGATCCCACTCTTAGCGGCGGTATTTGTGAACTTTGGTGTCATGGGTCTTCTAGGAATCCCTCTCCAAATTGCGACCGCCCTAGTATCCGCAATCGCAGTTGGAATTGGTGCGGATTACGGCATCTACATGAGCTACCGGATGCGGGAAGAGCTGCGCGCCGGTGGTACCGAAGAGGAAGCGCTAAAACGGGCCTTTAGTTCCGCTGGAAAAGCAGCCCTCTTTGTATCGACTGCAGTCGCAGGCGGATTCGGAGTCCTGATGCTTTCGATAGGATTCATGATCCACGTCTGGATGGGGTTCCTGATTGGAATTGCAATGTTAGTGAGCTCGTTTACTGCGCTGACTCTATTCCCATCTCTTGTATTTACTTTGCGACCAAAATTTATCTTCGAAGGAAGGAAGAAAGACATGATGAATCCAAAACTAGCAGCAACCGCAGTCATCGCTATCCTGATGACAACCGCCTTGGTCGCTCAAGCGGCTCCGGCGCTTACCGCTAAAGAAATCGCAGAAAAGGCCTTCGTTGTATCAAAGGTTGCTGATTCTACCTCGGACTCCACCTTTAGGCTTATTAATGCTTCAGGCCAAACCCGTGTGAGGCAAACCAAGGGCTCCACCAAGCTAATCGCTGGAACAACAGACAATCAGCGCTTAGTGACCTTTGAATCTCCAGCGGATGTGAAGGGCACCAAGACCCTGCTCATCGAACATTCTAAAGGCGATGATGATATTTGGATCTACTTGCCTGCCATGAAGAAGGTACGCCGGCTGGTGTCTTCCAACAAAAGAGACGCCTTTGTAGGCACAGATTTTTCCTACGGGGATGTCATTGGCCACAAGGTCGAAGACTGGAATCACAAGTTATTGGGTGAAGAAACGATCGAAGGACGTAAAGCCTATAAAATGGAATCAACCCCTGCTCGTCCAGAAGTGGGTGAAAATTCGGGCTATTCAAAAAGGGTGTCCTGGATTGATCAAGAAAGTTTTGTAGCCGTGAAGGGTGAATGGTTTGACCTCAATGGACAACTGCTTAAAAAATTCTCAGCACGCAAATTAGAAAAAGTGGATGCCAAGAATAACAAATGGCAGCCCATGGAAATCGAAACCCAGAACGTACAGACAGAACATAAAACCATCATTGAGTTCACGAATTACAAAGCCAACGTGGGCATCAAGGATGACGTCTTCACTGCTCGCTCCCTGGAGCGATAGTCATGACGCATTCGTTTGCACTCATCACTCTGATTGCATTTGGTTCTGTACTCTTCAGCGTCAATGCCAATGCTGAGGGATCTTTCATTAAAGACACGCTCGGTGCCACTGGATCACTGCGGGCTGCATACTTCAGTGAGGACCGCAGATTCACCCAAGACAAACATTTCGGAGTCGGCTCCGCTTGGCTGACATTGCGGCCGGAGGAAGTCTTAGGCACTAAGTTCTATTTTGATGGCTACATCCAAGGAGAGGACCTGACAAGGTCCACATCCCACGTCAGCACAGTCCGGGAAGTCTATGCGGATCGCAGCTTTGGCGACTTCGACTTAAGAGTCGGCCGACAGATCATCGTTTGGGGCCGCGCGGATAAGGTAAATCCAACCGACAATCTTTCCGTCAGGGACTTTAGGAGACTCATGACCGACGACGAGGATCAGCGCAACGGGGTCTTTGCAACACAGCTGACCTGGAACTTAGGTGAAGAGAGGATCAAGGCCATCTGGCTTCCTGAATGGCGTAGTCCGAAGTTTCCTTTTCCTGCAGTGGCGCCAGGATTTAACTTTGTTTACGTCGATCCTAAAACTCCGATTCAGCAGTATGCACTAAAATGGGATCACACAGGGTCAGGCGGCTTAGATGCATCCGTCTCCTACTACCACGGGTATTCAAAAATCCCGGATCTAAGCCCGAAGGTCACTGCATCAGGCGTCGACCTGGAGCTCATCTTCCCGCTGATCCAGACGATTGGATTTGATGCCGCATGGACCATGGATCGTTACGGTCTTCGCGTAGAAAGTGCATACACACTGACCCCGGATTCGCGTGGTCGGAATGTTTTGGCGCAGAATCCGTTCCTGTTCACGGTCTTTGGTATCGAGCGCTCTTTCACGGATCAATTCTCGATCAACCTTCAGTACCTCAATCGTTATGTTCAGGGTTTTACAGACCTCAGCCAGATCAACGATCCAACGACCAGAGTTCTTGCACTTCAAAGTGCGATCACCTCCCAACAGTTGGTCGGTATGAATCACGGGGTATCCATTCGCCCGAGTGCAAAATTCATGAATGAGACGCTTGAGTCTGAGGTCGCTTGGATTCACTGGGTCACAACGGGGGACCACTTGGTTCGGCCAAAAGTCACTTATGCCCTCAACGATTCGTGGAAACTGATCACGGGTATTGAGTGGTATTCAGGGCCGACTTTAAGCTTTTTTGGCCGGATCAGAAGCACTTCGACTGGGTTCTTTGAGGCGAGATTCGGGTTTTAGAGGACCAGCCCAATCGGCAACGACTTGCCGATTTATCCGCATAATCGGCAAGTCGTTGCCGATTGGGTAATTCCTGTTATCCTGGTTTCATGTATGTCAGAAAGCTCGATCTCAGGAAACTAGTCAAAAGTCGCAGCTGTTTTCTTTTTGGTCCTAGATCCGTTGGCAAAAGTTCTCTGATTCGGGAAGAACTGGCGGATGCAATATACATAGACCTACTCAATGACGATGTTTACGACGAACTGGCGCGAAGGCCCGTAGCTCTGGCAGAGAAAGTCGGGCCTACAAAGAAACTGATCGTGATCGATGAGGTACAGAAACTCCCAAAAATTCTGGATGAAGTCCATAGACTCATCGAGTCCAAGGACTACAGATTTTTATTGACCGGGAGCTCGGCCAGAAAGCTCAGGAAAGACGGAGCTAATATGCTGGGTGGGCGGGCCGGGGAGGCGCGCCTCTTTCCGCTCAGCTGGGCTGAGATCCCAGACTTCAACCTACTTCGGTACCTCAATTTTGGTGGCATCCCTCGTATCTATCTTTCAAAAGAACCAGAAATTGATCTCAAAAATTATGTCAGAACCTATGTGTCAGAGGAAATTCGTCGCGAAGCAGCCGTTAGGGACATCGAACGTTTCGTTCGTTTTTTGGAGGCAATGGCGCTTGGAAATGCGCAAGAACTCAATTTTGCTGCGCTTGCATCAGATTCAGGCGTACCGGTCCGCACGATTGAAAATCACATTGAAGTCCTCAAAGACACCTTGATGGGATTTGAGCTCCCTGCTTTCAGATCAAAGACGTCTAGAAAGGCTGTAACCCGCTCTAAGTTTTTTATCTTTGATATCGGTGTTGCAAATCACCTTTCTGAAAAGCTGCCCCTTTCCGAAGGAAATGCCGATTTAGGACAAGCTTTTGAGCAATTTATTATTCAGGAGGTCCGCACCTACCTGAGCTACCACGGTCGAGACGACAAGACCTGCTTTTGGCGTCAAAGAGATGCAGAGGTCGACCTAATCGTCGGCAAAGAACTCGCAATCGAGATCAAATTCTCAAAAAGCCTGAAGGATGAGCACTTCAAGGGTCTTGAGACCTTCACAAAAGATCACCCACGATTTAAGAAAATGATTGTGGGTCGATTTCCATCTAAAGGTACGCGATCCAACACAGACTACCTCCCCTGGAAGATCTTTCTGGAAGACCTTTGGTCTGGAAAGATCTTGTGACTCCATTAGAGTCCGATCTGGCGAAGTACACCCATCTGCTGATCCCGAAGTTGATCCATCGCCTGATTCGCAGCCGTCAGCATATTCATAAGTTGGGCTTGATCAAACGCCTGCTTTTCAGCTGTGCCTTGGACTTCGATAAACTTGCCACTGCCTAAGCGCACAAAGTTCATATCCACATCACAGGTGCTATCTAGGTCGTAGTCCAGATCGACGTGAAGTTCACCGTTCTTAATCCCGACACTGATCGCCTGAATGGTGTCGATCCAGACTTTTTTAGGATCGATCTTTCCAACCACTCCAAGTTTTTTGAGTGCCATCGCAAGTGCGATGCACGCCCCATTGATGGAAGTCGTCCTGGTCCCACCATCTGCTTGCAGGACATCACAGTCCACTAAGATCGACCGCTCGCCTAAGGCTGAAAGATTGATGCAACCCCGAAGCGATCGACCAATGAGGCGCTGAATTTCATGGGTGCGACCGGATACTTTTTCCCGCTCCCGCTTGATGCGCGTGTGGGTACTGCGCGGCAACATAGAATATTCCCCCGTTACCCAGCCAGTACCCTTCCCTTTCATCCAAGGTGGCACGGTGTCCTCAACCGAAGCCGTGCATAGGACCCGGGTATACCCTGCCTCAATAAGAACAGAGCCTTCGGCATAACGATTAACATCCAATTCGATTCGATATGTGCGCATAGAGTATTTTCCCGTTAGATTGAGCGTTATGGATCTTCTCACTACTCGCTGGAAAAAGCTGCTTGAAGTAGGCCTCGACGAGGACGGTGCCGCTTTAGACTGGTCTGCTCGCGCTGTTGCAAGGGATAGGGACCTGCACGCTTATATCGTGGCAAAAGCTGATGGGGTCCTTTGTGCCGAAGCTGGCGTGCGCGCCTTAAAGCTTATCGCTCATAATTTTGCGCCCGATCGCGCATTGAGCGCGCAGCTTTTGCACGTGGATGGGGCTAAGATTGAAAAGGGCCAAAAGCTCATCGAGATCCGCGGACCGGCCCTCACCGTTTTAGCTTTAGAGCGGCCCTTCTTAAATGTCATGGGGTACCTCTGTGGAATCGCCACCGCCACGCATCGTTTAGTCACTCGAGTCCGCGATCTTTCTTTGACCCATGCGCCAAGGATTACCCCAACACGAAAAATTCTTCCCGGTTTTCGGGATCTCGCGATTCATGCGGCCATTCTAGGCGGAGCGCATCCGCATCGGGTAAACCTCGCGGGCGGGGTATTACTGAAAGAGAATCACATCGCGGCAGTGGGTGGGATCTTGCAAGCAGTCACCCTAGCGCGTGGAACCGCTCCTCACGGGCTAAAGATCGAAATCGAGGTCCGCAATCTTGTGGAGTACGCACAAGCCTTAGATGCAGGCGCTGAAGTGATCATGCTCGATAACTTTAAGATAGAGGACATCAAGAAAGCAGTGAGCTTAAAGAGACCTGGAGTACTCCTTGAGGTGTCCGGAGGCGTGACCGAGGAATCGATTTCTGCCCTTGCAGAGACTGGTGTGGACATCATCTCAGTCGGTGGCATCACACACTCGCCTAAAAACTTTGATCTTTCCTTACTTGAAGCAACCCTGACGCGATGAAGTGGGAAGGATTAGAGCGCTGTGAGTCCACTCAGACCGAGGTACGGACACGTCTGGATCAAGCCCCAGACTTAGAGTCCTTTGGCGTCTATACTTTGCATCAATCCGCAGGGCACGGTCGAAACGGTAAAGAATGGATCGGTGTGAGAGGAAACTTAGCTTTCAGTGTGGTTCTCAAAGAGCGCTTAGCGCGTGCGACTTTCTGGCCGCTGCTTTCGGGTTTAGCTTTGTGGAAGACACTCAAAGAAATCGATCCAAAGTTAGATCTAGGCCTGAAATGGCCGAATGATATTTATTCAGGGAATTCAAAAATTGCCGGTATTTTAGTCGATCGCATCGGCGGAGTAAATCCACAGCGAGTGATCATTGGTGTCGGGCTCAATATTGGATCCGGACCAGAACTTGAGGCTCAGAAAACGACATACCTCCGTGCGCTCACCTCTGCGGCATTTGATGTTTCTGCGTTTTTAAATCGTTGGACAAATCATCTGGAAGATCTTTGTGCCGAGGACCCACAAACATTGGTTGAGCTTGCGGAATCCATTCACATTCCTCCCTTAGGGACAGAAGTGCGGCTTCTAGACGGCGATAGGGTTCATAGTGGCGAGCTTCTGGGCTTAGGCGAATGGGGTGACCTACGCCTTCGAACAAAGAATGGACCCCAGTCCTTCACATCCGGTTCACTTAGGTGGGACGGAGATGGTAAGCCTAAGGAACATGCTTAAATCCAAAACTCTTCTCACAAGCGCCCTGGTGATCTCCCTTCTTTCAAACTCCTGCGCGACATTAGGCGGCAAAGAGATTTCAGATGGTGAAATCAATGCCGAAGCGGCGAAAGCCTACGAGGAAGTGAAGGCTAAAAACAAACGCTCCACAAATGCTGAATGGACAGCGATGGTCAATCGGGTTTCAGACCGAATCGCGAAAGCGTCGGGTGAAAACTACAAATGGGAAGTTGTGCTCTTAGATAACCCTGAACCCAACGCTTGGTGTATGCCGGGGGGAAAGATGGCCGTTTACACAGGAATTATGCCTGTACTTAAGACTGAAGGCGCGCTTGCCGCAGTCATGGGACACGAAGTTGCACACGCCACTTTAAAACATGGGAAACAAAGCTATTCCCGGTCCATTCGTGAACACACCGCAGGGTTACTGATTGGCGCAGCGACGATCGTGGGCGGACAATTGCTTTGCAAAGATTCAACCTGTAAAACGCTTACCGCTCTTGGCGGTGCTGCTGCGGGCTTTGCTGTAACTTTCTTTAGTTTGAAGTATTCGCGTGGGAACGAAAGCGAAGCCGATGAACGCGGGCAACTTTACATGGCGCGTGCAGGTTACGACCCGTCTGAATCCATAAAACTTTGGGAGCGCATGGGCGCATCGGGCGGAAAGAAACCTCCTGAGTTCATGTCAACCCATCCTTCGGATGATACACGGCGCGGAAATCTAGAGAAGTGGATGTCAGGCGCGAAGGCTGAATACAGTAAGGCGCCTATTCAGTATGGACTCGGCGACACGATTCGGTAACACGAGCTTCAAATGAATCCGAATTTTATAGAGCTGATTGCGGCGGTTTTGTTCCTAAGTGCGATTCTTCACACGTTTTTTGAAGGCCCCATCAAAAAACTTGCGGGTCGCGTGCGAAACCCGATCGCGAAGAATATCTTCCTCTTGTTATCTGATGTCGAAGTCGTTTTTGGCCTGTGGGCGGCGCTGCTTTTAGTTTTGATTGCGCTCTTTGAATCAAACTCTGAGGCTTTGCATTATTTAGAATCCAGGAACTTCACCGAGCCACTGTTTGTCCTGGTGGTGATGAGCATTTGTGCGACCCGCCCCATCCTTAACTTTGCAACTCATGCTCTGGTGATGGTCTCTAAAATGATACCGCTTCCACGAAGCATTTCGTTCTTTTGGGTCGTCTTATTCTTAGGGCCACTCTTGGGTAGCTTCATCACCGAACCTGCTGCGATGACCGTCATCGCCCTGATTTTGTTCAAGAGTATTTTTGATCGCCCTATTTCCGAGCGGCTTAAATATGCAACTCTTGGGGTTCTTTTCGTGAATGTCTCGGTTGGGGGGACGCTGACGCCTTATGCTGCTCCACCTGTTCTTATGGTTGCTGATGCATTCAACTGGGATCTGAACTTCATGCTCAGTCAGTTTGGCTGGAAGGCCGTACTCTCCTGCGCAATCACAACATCGCTTTTGACTTACAGCCACAGAAAGGCACTGATAAACCTTCCGTCTCCGGACGTAGCGGATGCTAGACGAATCAAAACTCCAGTTTGGATTTCACTGATCAATTTAATCTTTCTGGTGGCCGCCGTATTTATGGCTCACCATCCTGTCGTTTTCATCGGCATCTTTATTTTCTTCATTGGCTTTCATCAGGTGACCCTAGAGCACCAAAATAAATTGCAACTCCGTGACGGAGTACTTGTGGCCTTTTTCTTAAGCGGGCTCATTGTGCTTGGAGGACTCCAGCAATGGTGGCTCTCGCCGATTTTGACACAACTGCGTGAGCTACCTCTTTATGTCGGATCTATTGTCCTCACTGCGGTCACCGATAACGCGGCCCTGACATACCTTGGGTCCTTGGTTCCGGGGCTTTCGGAATCTGCGCGTTACGCATTGGTTGCAGGGAGTGTTGTCGGGGGCGGCTTAACTGTTATTGCAAACGCACCGAATCCTGCGGGGTATGGAATCTTAAGTCCTGCATTTTCAAACGGTGGGATCAGCCCATTTTTGCTTTTAAAGGCAGCGCTGCTACCGACTGCAATTGCGGCGGTGTGTTTTTGGTTATGAGTGTGTCCCTACAAAGGAGTGCTCGGCAATGCAATGGAAAGAAATCCTAAGTACTGATCAAGAAGCGATGGATCAATTTGCGAAGGAGTTTCAGGTTCATCCGCTCGCCCTTGAAGATTGTTTACATCGGGATCAAAGACCCAAGCTGGATGATTACGACACGCACCAATTTTTGGTCTGGTTTATTTTTGCTAAAAATAGGTTATATGAAATGCAATTCCTTATTTTTAAGGATTACCTCGTTGCAATCCCTCATGAGTCTCCACCCGGGGGTGGGACCTGGCATGAGTACTTAAAAATATCGGATGACCACAAGGACATCTGGCACTTTTTGTATCATGTCTTAGACCACGCGACGGATCATACCTGGCGCGAATTGAGGCAACTTTTTATGGAGGTTGATCAATTTGAGCAACAGCTCTTTCAAAAAGAGGTCCATCCGCAGTCACTCTTGAAGCTGAAGAAGCAGCTCAATCAGATGGACTATTCTGTGGGTCACCTCACTTCGGTGACCGAACAGATTCAGAAACTCTGTCAACCATCCGGAGATTTAGCCTGGAAGTTTCGGGATCTTGCCGATCACTGTGAAAAAATTTATAGGAGCATCAATCTTTACCGATCCCAGATCGTAACGACTATCGAACTCTTCTGGGGACTTCAGGCAAATAAAACGAATCGGCAAATCAAGAAGCTCACACTACTCGCCAGCATCTCTGTACCTCTGACTTTTTGGTGCTCCTTTTGGGGCATGAACTTCCAGGCCATCCCTTTCGATAGCCCACAGCTTTTTGGGATTGCGATGGGCCTGATGGCGATCACGGTTATCGTCACCCTGTGGGTGCTCGTGCGGCGCGGATATTGGGATTGAAGGGCCTCATGTGTATCGGCCTAAATTGTTGATACTACAGAGATTTTTCCTGAATCCTCCAATTCTTGACTATTTAGGTCATGCAGGCAATCCTCCCAGCAGTGAGCCCCCCCGGAGTCCGACTGTTAATCCCCCTGCTTTTAGCTGGTACGCCTTTGAGCGCTCATGCCACAAAGTGGGATCCCTGCGGGATCATTGCAGATCTTTCTGGATTTGCTGCCCATGTAACGCAGCATCCGACCGACATTGAAGATGAGGTTCTTCGGCCGCTCCGGCAGATCACTTCAGGAGATCCCTCCTCTCCGGCAATCATGCCGGTATTAAAGTTTGAATATTGGGGGAATCACTTTAGAAATATAGGCACGACCGCACCCCTGCCACCCGCGAACCAAGGTACACTCGAGTTCTATTCAGAGTTGATTGGAATTCAAAACCTTAGTCTCACTCTACAAATTATTCGGTCGATTCAGGCCGATTATGAAACTCAGATCCTCACCGCCAGATCCTTCCTCAGCTCAGACAATTTAAGTAGAGCGCGGACAAGTTCCAGCTTACGAAGATATAACACCGTATCTTGCCACTTCATTTCTAAGGCGCTTACGCAGCTTTCTCTCATCAGCGGAACAGTAATTAGCCAACAGGCTACCGCTGCTTTGGCTTGGGCAAATCAGTATTCTGGTCCGATGAATCAATCGGCGATCGAGGCTTTTGAAAAGACCGGTGATCTTGTCCGTTTAAGTGAGGTAAAAACCAACATTGGAATCTTAGATGTGCGGCTCAGCCCAGCAATAGAAGCACTCAGGAGAAACTATTGGAAAAGAGTCAGATCCCTCTCCTCCCCTAACTCACTGCCTTAAGCCACTCTTCAATCTTCGCAATATCGATATGAAACTCACGGTCTTCTGAGATAAACGGCACCTGTTCACGCAAGGACTCCATCACTTGTTCTAACGTTTTAGAAGTACGCAGAGGCCGAAGCATGTCCACTCCCTGGCTTGCACAAAGGTACTCCATCGCCAAAACGCGGCGGGTGTTCTCCACCACTTTCAGCGCCTTACGGGCGGCCCAAGCCCCCATGCTGACGTGATCCTCTTTGTCATTTTGACTTGGGATGGAATCAACACTTGCAGGATGGCAGAGGGTTTTGTTCTCACTCACCAGGCTTGAAGCCGCAACCTGCACAATCATCAAACCACTGTTCACACCGCTGTTTGGGACCAGGAACATAGGCAGTCCCGAAAATGTGGGATTCATGAGCTTTTCAATTCTTTGCTCTGAGATGCTCGCAAGTTCAGCAACAGAAATTGCTAAGAAATCGAGCGCAAAGGCAAGGATCTCCCCGTGAAAATTCCCACCACTTAAGATTTGCCGCTCCTTCGGAAATACCAAAGGATTGTCGGTCACACTCTCGACTTCGCGATCTAAAACACCCTGCACAAACTTCAGAACATCGTAAACTGCCCCGTGAACTTGAGGGATGCATCGCAAACTATACGGATCTTGGACGCGCTCACAGTCACGATGACTTTCAGCGATTTCGCTGCGTTTTCTGCCTCCTAAGATGGCAAGCATGTCGTGTGCGATGATGCCCTGACCGGGATGCGGGCGTGCCTTATGAATCTTTGGATCATAAGCGGTGACTGTTCCACGCAACGCTTCTAACGAAAGGGCGCCTGCGATGTTGGCCTGCTCTAATAAGTGCGATGCCTCCACATAAGCGTCAATCCCCAAGGCCAACATAAACTGGGTGCCGTTAATCAGGGCTAACCCTTCTTTGGGCCCAAGCTTGCGGGGTTTGATCTTTGCTTTTTTGAGCGCCTCCCCGCCAGACATGAGGTGTCCCCCAAAGTAGGCCTTCCCTTCACCAATCAAAACTAAAGCCAGGTGTGCAAGCGGCGAAAGATCACCCGATGCGCCCACCGACCCTTGTTCTGGGATCCAGGGGATGACCCGCTCATTGAACATTTCAATCAGGCCCTCAACTGTAGTGAGCGCCACTCCAGAATGCCCTTGGCATAGAGTGATAATTCGGAGGAGCAGCATCATTCTTGCGCGTTCATCCGAGATCGGTTCACCGGTGCCAACCGCGTGGGACCTTAAGATGTTGATCTGAAGCTTCGCAAGATCTTTCTTCTGGATACGCACACCACTTAAATTTCCGAAACCCGTATTCACGCCATAAACAACGTCGTCCGAAGCAGCGACCTGATCCAGGTGGGCATGAGCAGCGATAATTTTTTTCTTCGTACCCGCCGATAGAGCAAGCTTGGTCTCCGACCTGGCAGCACTGTAAACATCAAACGAGTCGAGCTTACGGGAACCAATATTAAAAGTTTTCAACGGCCATTCTCCATAAGTGTTTTCATTGCTGCTGCGCGATCGGTTGCACCAAAAACCGCAGAGCCAGCAACCAAAATTTCAGCACCAGCATCAGTCGCGGACTTAATCGTTGAAGGCCCAATGCCCCCGTCGATTTCAATGAGGTACGAATAACCGTGACTCTTTTTTATCGCCTTAAGCTTTCGTACTTTTTCTAAAACTTCAGGCATAAATTTTTGCCCGGAAAAGCCCGGGAAAACGCTCATCACAAGCACTAGGTCCAATTCGGGCAGTAAAGCTTCGATTGAAGAAAGCGGCGTGTCGGGATTTAAAGAAACGCCCGCCCGCACACCTGAGGCACGAATGACTTTTAGAAGAGCGCTAGCATCAGCCGTTGCTTCGGCATGAATCGTAATCCCGTGTGCGCCCGCCTCTATGAACCAAGGCACCATGCGTTCTGGGTTCTGTACCATCAGATGGCAATCTAAACTGCCTTGCGCAAACTTCTTCAAGGTTCTGACTAAATCCGGACCAAATGTGAGATTTGGAACAAAATGCCCATCCATGACATCCACATGAATCCAACTCGCCCCTGCTGCTTCCACTTCACGCACCTCAGACTCTAGTTTTGAAAAATCTGCGGAAAGGATGGACGGTGCGATGTGAAAAGTATTCATATCCAATCTGCTCCTGGTAACAATTGGAGTGGAAGCGCAATTCCACGACTCCGTGTGCCGTTAAAGAATTCAGAGGCTGTTACTGGCTTCTTACCTTCTTCTTGAATGCGAGTCACTTCGTATGAGCCCACTCCGCAACCGATGTAGATGGCGCCCATTTCTTCACTTAAGGTCCCAACCTTACGGGCTGCACTATGGGGGCGGCCTGACAAAATTTTAAGTTTCATTCCATCCACCGTACGAATCCGCGTCCCAGGCCAAGGATTTAATGCACGCACCTGACGATCGACTTCTTCAGCAGATTTTGACCACTCGAGGCGCTCCATCTCCTTAGTAAGTTTTGAAGCGATTGTAACTTTTGATTCATCCTGCACCTCGGCCAAAAGATCTCCTGCCTGAAGTCGGAGTAACGTTTCAACAATCAGTGTGGCACCCATCTCTGAAAGCCGATCGTGCAAAGTCGTAGCGGTATCGCTTGGAGAAATTGAGGTAACGGACCTGAGTAACATGTCGCCCGCATCTAAGCGCGGCACGATTCTCATGGTCGTGATTCCTGTTTCTTGATCTCCCCCAAGAATAGACCATTGGATGGGCGCAGCCCCACGCCACCGAGGCAGCAAGGAAGCGTGAATGTTAATGCATCCATGTTTGGGTGCATCGATGACGGCTCTTTTTAAGATTTGTCCGTAAGCGACGACAACGGCTGCATCTAACTTGAGGGCCGTAAACCGCGCTGCTTCTTCTGGATCTGATATCTTTTCCGGACTGAATACAGATAGACCCAGCTCCAGTGCCCGCTTCTTAACGGGGCATGGAGTCACTGACAAGCCCCGTCCTACAGGGCGATCAGGCTGCGTGTAGACGGCAACAACTTCATGGTGTTTGGATACTTCCTCTAACGCACGCACTGCGAAGTCTGGCGTACCTAAGAAGGCAACTCTCACTCTTCGTCCTGCTCCTTACGATTTTTAAGGAGCCTCCGCTTTGCGCTATCTCGCTTTAAGGGATTTAACCGATCAATAAAGAGTCGCCCATCTAAATGATCGAGCTCGTGCTGGATGCAAATTGCTAGCAGCCCTTCAGCAGAAAGCTCTTTTTCAAGGCCATCAATATTTTTGTACTTCACCCGAATTTTTTCAGCTCTTTGGACTTCAGCTGCATAGTCCGGCACGGACAAACAAGCTTCTTCAATCGCGTTAATACCCTCGCGGTAGATGATTTCAGGATTGATCAAAACAATGGGGTTCTTCCCAACGACTGTCTTGCCGTTGATGACCTCGCTGCCTTCTCTTTGATGTTCGGGCGGAACTTCGCCTTCCTCAGGATCATAGGAGTCGTAATCCGTATCGATGACAACGATGCGCTCTAAAAGACCGACCTGATTTGCGGCAAGTCCAATGCCTGGCGCGTAGTACATCGTCTCAAGCATGTCGTCTGCGACTTTATAGAAAGTTTTCTCCACACGCTCGATGGGCTTTGCGCGCTTCGCGAGTACGACATCGGGGAATTTGTAGATCTTTAACTTAGCCACTTTTACTTTCGTTACCTTATGCGTTTCTGAGAAATCGAAGTTTGAAGAGAGCGAACAATCCAAACAATACAGTAGGCGACCATGCCCCGACAAATGGCGGAATTGAGCCGTTCTTTCCCAGCGATAAGCCCACGGAGAAGCTCATCCAGTAAACAAAGGTGATTGCAAAGACAATGCCCATATCCTTTGCAAGTCGACCCTGGCGGTGATGGCCGACCGAGAAAGGTATCGCAACCATCGCCAGCACAAGGGGAATGATGGCCAAGCTAAATCTAGAATGCAGCTTCACCTCATATCCCTTGGAGTCGATCCCGCTTCGCCGATTGAGATCGATGAACTTGATGAGCTGCTTAATCCGCAAACGATCCACTTCGCGCTCAATCATCTGAAAGTCCTCAGGCTTCTCATTCAGCGCAATCGGCTGCTCCGCAACTTCTTCATTGTAGGGATAACCGGTTTTTGGATCAAAACGAGTGCGTTTCACCTCTTTGAGGACCCACGAAGAATCCTGATAGACGGCTTCTTTTGCATGAAGCACCCCTGCCAAAGTGAATTCAGGGGTGAGCTCGTAGATGTCTAACCCAATGATTTTTTTTAACTTCGGATCAAAAGTACGGATGTTGTAGATCAGAGAATCGGATCGGTACCAAATTTTTTCTTTCGCAACATCCAAATAGAAGTCCTGTCGCTGTTTAATCTCCCGCATGTAGAACAAAGTCTTCTTCTCAAAAAAACTGGGCAATACGCGGTCCTGCACGGCCAGGGAAAAACAGCTCAAAACAAGCACAAGCGGGAGAATGATTGAGGCGATTTGCTTCACACTCACACCGATTGAAAACATCGCGACGAGTTCAGAGGTTTTTGCGAAGGAAGAAAGTGTGAGCACTGTTGCAGTCATCGCAGCCGGAGGCGCTACCATCACCAGCATTTGAGGCAGATCATAGAGAGTTAAAATCAAGAGCTGCGAAAATGGGTATTCATTGACCTGTGAGATCAAGGATTGGAAGAAGAACAAACCACACAAACCGGTGAGCGCGAGAAGAAGATTCTTCACAAAACTCTCTGCTAGGTAACGCGCTAGGATCTGCATGGGACTTGGGGTAACCTCGAACTCTATTATGACAGACGGGAAAACTGCGGTCCAACAGAGGAAAAAACCTCGTCACTGGGCACTCGAAGGCACTCTTTCATTGGTCTCGGCCCTGCTCTTTGTGCTTGCGATTCGCTCCACATTCATAGAGCCCTTTAAAATCCCTTCGGGATCGATGATTCCAACCCTGTACGTGGGGGATCAGATCTTTGTGAACAAGGCTTCTTATGGCTTACGGGTGCCATTCACGGACTGGATTGGTGAGAAACCACGGTATTTTTTCCACTTTGACCCGCCGAAACGTGGCGACATCATCGTTTTTAAGTATCCCGTAGACCCAGATTTCTACTACATCAAGCGGATCGTCGGCACCCCAGGCGACACTGTAGAGGTCCGGAACAAAGAGGTTTTCATCAATGGGCAGGCCTTAGAAAGAAAGCCGGTCGAGCAAGACAAGGTTGATGCCATTTTCACGGATCTTGAGAATAACCCGCGCTACCCAAAAGATCAGATGACGGTCATGTATGAGAAGTTTCGGGAAGATAAAACCGGGATCATCATGGAAGACAAGCGCGCGTATAGCTTCGCTGCGAATCAAGCTCCGACAAAAATCCCTGAAAATAAGTACTTTGTGATGGGTGATAACCGTGATGATTCACAAGACAGCCGTTTTTGGGGCTTTGTGGACTTTGACCAAATTAAAGGGCGCGCCGTAGTGATCTGGCTCTCCATTTGGCTTGATTTCGATCAAAGCACGATGACCTTTAGGCCAGAGCGCATCGGGACGATCCTTAAGTAAGCACTCGAGCGAGCGAGTCAATCTGTCTTGCAAGGATCTTCTGCGTAAAAACAGGCATGCGTCGCATAACGCCTGCGGCAATCGGACCAAGTCCGTAATAGATCCGCACCAGCACGCGACCTAAACGATTCGGTAAAAGGACCTGATCCCGCAAACCGCGCAGACGTCCCAGTGTCGCTGGATCCGCCCACTCATTCACACTGCTTGCGATGAAACACTTTCCACCGCCCAGCGCAGCGTACGCATCCTTAAATGGCCCACGGTGCACAGGTTTATCTTGGGTGAGGTACTTCCTCAGCATCTCTGAACAGAGATGCTGGTAAGGCATGCCTTTAGAAAAGAGCACAAAACAATCCAGGTACTTCTTCAGCTGAACCTCAGATTCCTTGCGCTTTGAGCGGTCATAAAGGCGGGAAATATCCCAATAAATTCCCGTGATCAGAAGCAGTTCGGCAGAATCTTTTTTTCCATCGAAGTGACTCGGATGGAGCGTGCCTGAAGTCACGCCTTTCCAGTCTTCGACGATTCCAAAGTAACGGGCGAAACGATCCATGGCTTCCTGATACTTTCCACCCTGATAAAGAAGCGTGCCTTCACGCGCTAAAATCATGCGTCGCTTGACCATCTCCTCCTGGCGCTCGCGCTGAGCGCGTTCAGACATCTGTTGAGCCCTGCGTTTTGCATTGGACTTAAAGTTTTCTGCCATGTTCGTATAGTGTCGCTACACGACCGAGTGCGGGTCAACGTCTAGCGCAAATTCGATCTTCATACTTTCTGCTGCGGCAGCCAACCAGTGTGAAGACTTCATCAAATCAGCAACTGAAGCGGTCTTCAAATAAAGGTCAACACGGTATTTGTTCTCTACTTTGTCGATGAGACTAGGAGACGGGCCAAGGAGCTCAACATTCGGTAACTCTTCCTGCAAACGATCCCGTAAGCGCTCCAAACTGATCGTGGCGGCCTCAAGTGTTGCATCAAAAACCCGCATGCGTAACATACGCAAAAAAGGCGGGTAAGAGGCCTCTTTTCGAAGCAAAAGCTCATCCTTGGCCCATGCCTCCCAAGTCCGCTGGCCTGTCGCCACTTGTAAAACCGGATGATCCGGGCAGAGCGTCTGAATCAGGACCTTCCCGCGAAGTTCTGCGCGTCCGGCTCGCCCCGACACCTGAAGCAAAGTCTGCACTGCCCGCTCTTCGGCCCTAAAGTCGGGCCATCGAAACAAAGAGTCGGCGTGTGTGACCACAACACGGGTGACCTTTGGGAAGTCATGGCCCTTCACCACCATCTGTGTCCCAACTAGAACATTGGCCTGACCCGATCGAAACAGCTCGAGCGCCTCTTCTAAGCGTGTGTGACTGGTCATCACATCGCGGTCTAAGCGGACAATTTTTGCTTCTTTAAAGATTTTCGGAAGCTGATCTTCAAGCGCCTCAGTACCACATCCGACTGTTCCGAGTTCAGTGGATCCACACTCACCGCACACTTCTGAGATGCGCTCTTCCCTCCCGCACTGATGGCACTGAAGAGCACCCCTCCTGCGGTAGACAGTCATAGACACCGAACAAGCACCACATTCTTTCACCCATCCACAAGGCATACAGGTGATGTAGTGCGCAAATCCCCGTCGATTTAAGTAGAAAATTGCTTGTTCGCCGCGCGCAAGTGCATCCGTCACTTCGCGAACGACCTGCTTTGAAAGCAACACCTCGCCGCGTGCGATGCCATCGTCTTTTTTGAGTGTCACTATTTCTATCTCGGGAAGTTCGGCTCCTTTGTGGCGTTGCTTAAGTGTTGCAAGAAGGACTCTACCCTCCTCTGCCTTCATCCAGGTCTCCATGCTTGGAGTCGCTGAACCTAAGATCAATTGAGCTTTCGATTGGGATGCCCGCACGAAAGCAAGATCACGGGCTTGATATCGAAATCGTTCCGCCTGTTTGTAGGATCCGTCGTGTTCTTCATCCACCACAATAAGACCCAAGTTCTTCAGCGGCGCAAACACCGCCGACCGCGCACCGACAATCACCCTGGTCGTACCCTCATTGGCCCAGAGCCATTGATTTTGTCTCTGCCCATCCGCGACGGCCGAATGCCAGAGATCCACTTGAGTGCCGAGTGCGCGCTCGAATCGCTCACGCAGTTGGGGGGTGAGCGCAATTTCTGGAACTAAAACGAGGACCGACTGACCTTGATCGAGTGCAGCTCGCGCAAGATGCAGATACACCTCAGTCTTTCCGCTTCCTGTGACTCCATGTAAAAGAACAGGCCTCGCGTCTGGCTTAAGCCACTCATGCGTGATTTTTTGCATGGCCGCTTGTTGTTCTGTATTTAAGGGATTGAGGTCGGGATCTACAAGCTTAGGGGCTTTTAGTTTTTTTCTTTTGCCTTTCCAAGAAGAAAGCTTGGGCGCAATTGCAGCGGCCATCGCTTCACCTGGAGGGGCGCTAAAATACTCTGCACTCCAAAGGGAAAGCGAGAGCGTCTCCTTGGGGACACGGAATCCTTCATCAATTTTTCTGAGGACCGGTTTCAGCTTGAAGCCCTCGGGCGCCTCTTCAAGGACCCGAGTGACAACGCCAGTGACTTCTTTGTGGTGAAAGGACACCTGCACGCAGTCTCCGGGAACCGGTGGATCAGGGAGGCCCCAAGTATAGGTGTAAAGACTATACAAAGGGCGGGGGATGGCGACCTCAACGGCCAGCATGACTTACCGCACCGTCAGCATGTATTCATCCCAAAGATCACGGGATGAAGAAGATTCACCTAAGTCTTCTTGGAATGGGATGAACTGCACTTCTAAGACTCGAGCGGCCCATCTCTTCGTACCACCCCGATAGAACTCAAGTTCCTTGGGCATTCTTTGAACTGCGAGCTCAGAACTATAACTGCGGACCAGCAGCATGGACTCCCCGTCCACCGACTCGATCCAGTTACCTGTGTCTTTTGCAAAACAGAGACTTTTTTCGCCTAATGTGAGCCGCCAGCAAGGGCGTTTGTCAGATCGGCTTAAGGTCACCACTGCACGGCTGGAGTCTAAGATGTTAGATGCCAGGTACCCAGTCATGATCCAGCTCTTCCCGAAAAATCCTAGTTCCTTCAGTTTTTTCTTACGAAGCTCTTCGGATTGGGAAAGCAGCGAATCCGAAGTTGGAAATGAAAGTCGCTCGACAAAGTAGCCTGGAAGCACTTGGCCCTTCACTTCAATGCGAGCGTGAATTCCGCGAAAGGGTTTTCTTCCTGCTGCTGCGCGACTGGCAACCCAGGCTGCAGAAGGAATGTAAGCTTGCGCGGAAAGCGCGATTAAAAAAGAAATCATCACGAAGTACCTTCTTCTTGAAGTTTGCGCTCTAACATCGCGCGCACAGGACCTTTGAGCTCCGGCCGACTGAGTGCGACATGAATCGTCGCCTCTAAGAAGCCTAGACGATCTCCAGTGTCAAAGCGACGACCTTCAAATTCATGCGCCCAAAGCTGATTCTTACTCGCTAAAACCGCTAATGCATCGGTGAGCTGGATCTCTCCGCCACGGCCCGGGGAAAGAGTCTCAAGGATCGCGAAAATCTCTGGGGTCAGCACGTAACGACCTGGCACTGCAAAACGACTTGGCGCGTCTTTCGGGGATGGTTTTTCGATCATTCCCTTCACGCTGTAGGTGGGACCTGGTCCTGCTGCAACATCCACAATCCCGTATTTTTGTGTTTCTTCTGCAGCCACCTGCATCACACCCACACCTGAGGTGCCTCGCTCTTCGAAGACTCGAATGAGCTGCTTCGTGCAAGGTGGCTCGCCAAAAATGAGATCATCCCCGAGGAGTACTGCAAAAGGTTCATCGCCGACGGTCTGTTTTGCTGTCCAAACAGCATGACCTAAGCCCTTCATCTCCGCTTGCCTGACCGCCACGAACTCACATCGATTTCGAAGGTCCTCAATCGACTTCAAGAGGTCTAATTTCCCTGATGCTTTAAGAAGTGCTTCCAGTTCGACATGGCGATCGAAGTAGTCCTCAATGGCTGACTTATGGCGGGAGGTCACGAAGATGATCTGCTCGATACCGCTTTTCACTGCTTCTTCGATCGTGAATTGGATCATCGGAGTGTCGACGAGTGGGATCATCTCTTTGGGAATCGACTTCGTCACAGGAAGAAACCGTGTTCCCCAACCTGCGCTTGGGATGACGGCCTTCCGAATTCGGCTAGACATGCTCCGGTCTCCTTCTACAATTAGGAACGATGCTTAAAATTTACCATATTCTTGCTCTGTCCCTTGGAACCCAAAGCTTTGCGAGCGACTATCAGTCGCCAAGGACCTTAGGCTTGGGTGGCGCAGGGCATGCGGCTCCGCTGATCAGTGACGCAGTGTTCTTAAATCCATCGATGGGGTCGATGCTTCCTGTTTACTCAGTATCGGGTGGCTACCTCTGGAGCGATCAGGGGCGGAATTATTCTGTGGGTGTCCAGGATTCAAGGACCGAACTATTCCAAGCAGGCCTTGCGTTCACCCGGCGCGAAGGATTTGGTGTTGTGAACGTGGGTGCGAGTCGCGGGTTTCTAGAGCGTTTCGGTGTCGGCTTAGGGGCGAAGTTCTACATGCCGGATGGCGGTGGACTCACCCAAGATTTTTCACTTTCGGGCACGGTGCTGATCACCCGTGAAGCGACGGTTTCATTTTTGATCGACAACTTAGTGCAGAACAACCTGATGCGCGACTTTGGAAACGCGCGGGATTTTATTTTAGGCACACGTCTTACGGTGTTTGATTCCATCACTTTGTTTATGGATCCGCACTACTCGCCCGACTATCGGCTTGGAAAAAAGGCAGGAGCGCGTTTCGGTGCAGAACTTCAGGTGATGACTGATTTTTACCTGCGTTTAGGTCGCACACTGAATGCCCCGATTGCTTACATGAATGCGCGGGGTACAGGTTTTGGTTTTGGCGCTGGATGGATCGGTCCTAAGATTGCGTTCGATTACGCCTTGCATCGCACGATGGTGACTGACATCGGCCAGGCGTTTACGACTGCGAATTCTGTGTCGATGACGATCTTTTTTTAGGGGCGTCTCCCGCGACGAAGCTAACTCCAGCCCCTAAATCTAAGCTGGGCGACTGCGTTCCAGAAAAATCCCAGCCACCTGCGCGGCCTTAAGATTGTGCGTCGGGCAAAGGTGCCTCAGGTTTTTGAGCTCTGTTTTGCCGCCCACAGCAAGAGGGATCACATGATCCATTTGCAGATGCGCCTTTGATGGACAGCGCACATCTGTGTGCGGAGCGCGATGCTCACACTGGTCGCTTGAGCGGGCGAAAATAGCCCTTTTCATATGGACCGGGATATAGCGGGAGTATGGATCGCTTGACTGCGTGGGATGCACATCAGGCAGAGTGGATGGGACAACATGGGTCGATCTCTTATGATCTTTTGCCGATAAAACCTTCCCCATCTGTTTCTCCCGCTGCTCGATGAAGGTCTTCAGTGTTTGCTTCAGCAGCTCGGCTGTCGTTTGTGTCTGCGATAGCTCCTTCGCCCGATTCAACAGTTCACGGGTCTCCTCATCGATCACAATCTTAAGCTCTGAATGCTCTTCCGTAATGGGTTTGAGTCTTTCTTGGGCTGCGACTTGAACCGGCTGACTTGCATGTTTAAGTAAAATCTTCTCTACATCTCGTTTGGAATGACCTAAGCACTCGTGGATTAAGGACTGCGTCTCCTTTGCCGGCAAAGCTGAGTTCAGTTTTTTCTCAGAGAAAATGTGTCTTTGAATCTGAGCGGCCGAAGTCAGGGTTAGGTCACCTTTCGCTAGATGGTCTTTCACCTCAGGGCTTGTCCGCATCAAGCGCACTGCGGCAACGCGTTCTGCACTCTGCGTTTCGGAGTATCCCAGTCCACGAACTAGGTAATCAAAAAGACTGGAATAGGACTGAGTGGCATAGGCCCGTCGTTGGTCGACTAGAAGCAGATGATCCAAGAGCACAAGGGTAGCGGCCTTTTCGTTTTTTGCCGCTATTTGGGTTTGAGCTAAGAGTTCATGGTCCGAGAGTTTTTTTGAGGTTTTTCATGACATATATAAGTGTAACCCCATGTTTTTTGAAGCCTAGAATGGCTTATAAACGATTCAAATGAGGCGATTCAGGAAAAACGCCTCGCAATCCTTTTCAGGGCCTCTCTTGCCTCTTCTAGCTGACGATCGGCCCGATCTAATAGCAGATGTCCGGCCTTGAAATTGGCTCCTTCAAGAATCCGTCAACACTAAAAATGATCCTGCTATTTTTTTCCCCACCGCGAGCTTTGACCCCACGCCATTTCCAGCGCACAGTTTTTGAAATGCTCGAGTTCAGTGATGTCATCGTCAGCGCTCAGAACCAAAACCTCCTGCTCTCCGTCAGTGGGAAATTTCCGTCCGGCCAAGTCAATGCGCTTTACGGACCCAATGGTGCTGGAAAAACGACATTGCTACATTTCTTTCAAGGATCCCTCACCAACACGCATGCATTGGAAGTGACTGGCCAATTCTCAATCCATGCCGCCTCCGCAAATAGCCTAAGCCCTCATCAACGCGCGCAACGTATTCTCTGTTTGGGTTCGGCAATCCATGCACCTTTTGATCACACTCTTGATGAATACCTTGCGATCGTTGCAAACTCGCTTTCAGTTCGAACCGAGATCGAACTCGATGAAGTTCTACTCAATGCTGATCTAACAAACATGCGACACCGCCCAGTGGCAAGTCTGAGCTCCGGAGAAAAGCAGCGGCTCCTTCTTGTGCGCGCACTTTACCAAAAAGCAGATTGGGTTATCTTGGATGAAACGCTCTCGCAGCTAGATCCGGGCTCACTTGCGTTTGCAGAAGATGTTCTCCGTAAACTCATCGACATCGGAGCAGGTGTACTGGTGGTCACTCATGATGTGCGCTGGGTTTTAAGAAATGCAGCCAAAGTCATCGTTTTAAGGGAAGGACGCGTGATCGCTGACGGCGCCCCAAAATCAGTGATCACGAAAGAATTGCTGTCGAAGCTTTATCCCCGGGCTAGGCCCGAATCCTTAGCGGATTTAACGCGCGGGTAGAACGAGACTTACAAATCTGAAGCTTGAATCCCCCAGATAAAGACATCAGCACTACCCCCGTTCGCTTCGCCTAAAGAGCCAGTGGTATACCCGCCGCAATAAACATTCGCGGACGTGTCAGTTGCGATGCTATTGCATGAGTCATTTCCAATGGACGCACCTGAAGGAGCACTCACTGATCCCAACTGCCGCACCCACTGAAGAGTTCCGGATGAATTGTATTTTGCAATAAAGGCATCGAAAAGGCCCCCATTGGCTTCGCCTAAAGAGCCGTAGGTTTGCCCTGCGCAGTAAATGTTGCCGGACGTGTCAGTTGCGATGCTATTACATGAGTCATTTCCACCGGACGCACCTGACGGAGCACTCATGCTCCCTAACTGCCGTACCCATTGAAGAATTCCCAAGGAGTTGTATTTCGCAATAAAGGCATCACTACCACCGCCATTCGCTTCGGCTAAAGAGCTATTCGTATTCCCTCCGCAGTAGATGTTGCCGAAAGAATCTGTTGTGATTCCGTTGCAAATCTCATTCACACTGGAAGCACCGGCAGGAGCACTCACGGATCCTAACTGCCGAACCCACAGAAGGGTTCCAGAAGAATTATATTTTGCAATGAACGCGTCGGCACTCCCGCCATTCGCTTCGCCTAAAGAGCCAGTGGTATACCCTCCGCAATAAACGTTCCCGGAAGTGTCAGTTGTGATTCCTTGGCAATAGTCATCCCCACTCGAAGCACCCAAAGGAGCACTCACTGATCCGAGTTGCCGCACCCATTGAAGAACTCCAGAGGAATCGTACTTTGCGATGAAGGCATCCCCATCGCCACCATTCGCTTCGCCTAAGGCGCCATAGGTGTATCCACCGCAGTAAACGTTGTTAGACGCGTCCCGAGTTATAGTCTGGCAAATATCGTCGCCAAAAGAGTCATAGGGCCCAGAACGGGGGAAAGTTCCTAAACCCAACTGCCTTAAACCGAAAGATTCTTCGCTGGTGGAATCAGATAGCAGGACAGGGGCCGTCCGAATCACAAAAGCGCAACCTGAGAGCGTGCTTAACAGAAGCAGCTCGAATGCGCCTTTTGTCGCCCATCCCATACCGACCTATCGGATCTTTGACGGTTTTTCTTAAGGATCAAGAGGCGGCGCCGCCGCAGTAGACACTGCCGGAGGCAGTCCGGCCGTGCAACCACGCCAGTCGGTTGCTATCCCCGCCCACTCCGCAGCAGCACCCATGCAAACAGTGGCGCGCCCATCACCGCAAGCAACGCGCCGAGCGGCAGTTCACTGCGATAAGATCCGCTGACCAAAGAAACAGCATCCGCAAGCACTACACAGGCTGCAGATGCAAGCACACCTGCAATCAACACAGGCTGATGCCGCTGACCAACAAAACGCCGGGTGAAATGCGGAATCAACACACCCACAAATGCGATCACGCCCACCCAAGCAACCAGTAAGCCTGTCGCGATACACGCAACAGCGATCCCCTGTAAGCGCAACGATCTAACATCTAAACCAAACGTTGCAGCATGCTGTTCTCCAAACATCATCTGATCCAACGCGGTAGCATGAAATAAACACCAAAAAAAAGCCGCCAATGAAACCGTAAGGAGTGCTAAACCCTGCGATGTCGTCACCCTGGAACAATCCCCTAAGATCCACTGAAGCAAAGAACCGGACTGTTCCGGATTCAAGAAAGTTAATGCGAGCACTGTTCCTGCAGAGGTAAACGTTCCAAGCGCCACACCCACCAGAAGCAAAGAGCTAGAAGACCTCACGCGATGTGAAGTGCGCAATAAAAGCAAAGTTGCTCCCGAAACTCCGATCATGGCCCCGATCGGCACACTTAAAACAGACGCCCCAAAGAACGCAAAACCAACCAGGACCGCACCTAAGGAAGCCGAAGACGCAATCCCAAGCACCGCAGAATCTACAATTGGATTTAAGAAAAGCGTTTGAAGGATAATGCCGCTTAAAAAACTAATGACTCCAGCTGAAACGGCTCCAAGTAATCTTGGAAGGCGGAAGTTCACGAACACCTCGCCCGGAGACGCACCCAAATCATAGCCACAAAGAACAGACGCACCTAACAACAGGAGCGCCACGGAACCAAAAGTGAATTTCTTCAATGCGCGACACCCTTCAAGCGGTCATGAATCAAATGCAGAGATTCTAAGAAACGAAAACTCAGACGGGCAAACTGATCTCCATCCATATGAACGACGTTTCCCGTCTTCACTGCGCGGAGGGATTTTAAGCGCTCCGGAAGCTGTGGCGCGCCAGTTCCCATACCCAGCACAACTAATGCCTCTGGATCTTTCCGCACCAGCCACTCCACAGACTGTTTGGAATATCCATTGTCCCCAGGAGGCGCAATCAACGTTGCGCCGATTTTATTTATCGCTGATTCGTACAGGCTGCTTGTGGTTGCGACCCAAAGAGGATCTGTCGATACGACTACGACTACAGTCTTCCGTGCGCCCTTAGGAATCGCATTCCACTCGGATTCCCAACGCTGAAGCACTTTCACCGCAGAGACCTGCAACAGTGCCGCAAGATCAGAGATCCAATTTTTCATTTGCTCGGGTCTAGGATTAGCCAGAGTCTCCACGCGGACATCAAGCCCGCGCAGTCTTTTGATCCAATCCTTCGGGGTTCCTTCATCGCTAGCTAAAACAAGATGCGGTTTTGCGCGAAAGACGCGCTCTAAGTCCGGTTTCACGTAAGTGCCAAAGGCCGGAATTTTGCCCAGCCACTCGGGCTGATTTGCATGCTCCACCCGGCCCACAATCAGTTTCTGGCCTAAGGCTTCCCCAAGTAATAACCCCGTCCACTCACAGACCATGGGTGTTAGACAAACAATGTGCGGGGACTCTTCTGCCCTGACGCCATTCGCAGCACTCACAAACAGCCCTACCACTAAAACGAGTGTTTGGAAGACTATCGTGCGCGCGGATGATTTGACCGCCATACAGCAACTCCAAGTGCGGCTAAGAATACGACAATAGAAATGGCCTGACTGGTGGACAACACATCCTCAATCAAGAATCCACGGATAGAATCACCCCGGTAGACTTCAATTACGGATCTTAAAATGGGATAGAGCATGAAGTAGGTGAGCGCGACCTGCCCGTCGAACTTCTTTCTGCGAAATACGATCAACAAAATCCCGAGCAATAACAAAAGCGAGAAAGACTCATAGAGTTGCGTGGGATGGATCGGAACATTCCGAAGCGCGGGCTCGACGAGTTCCGAGTTGAGCTTCACTGCCCAAGGCACATCGGTTGCGCTGCCATGACAGCAGCCGGCTCCAAAACAGCCAAAGCGTCCGAATACATGGGATAAGGTAAGTCCGGGCAGCATGACGTCCGCGACACGCCAGAATGAAAGCTTCTGCGCCCGTAAAATAATAAGCGCCGTCAATGTCGCACCGATTAGGCCACCAAAAAACACGAGCCCACCCTGCCAAATCTTTAGAATATCCATCGGATGCTCTGAAAAGTATTCCCAGCGCGTGATCACAAAAAGAATACGCCCACCCGCAAGGCCGCTGACCAAACACCAGAAAGCGAGATCAGCAATTTTATCGGGGGAGATCTTCTCCCGCACTGCCAGACTGCGCATGAGCTTCACCGCGAGAATAAAACCAATGGCGATCATCAAACCATAGGTATGAATCGGAATCGTAAGCGAACCAATGTTGAATTCAAACAGTGTGGGTAACATCGATTTTTCCTTTTTTCTCCATGAGGCCAGCGATCAGAAGGAGAATGACACCGCTCGAGATCGCTGCATCTGCGACATTAAATGCAGGCCAGTGGTAGGTTTCACGCAGGTGAAAGTCTAAAAAGTCGACCACATACCCAAAACGCACCCGATCCAGCAAATTCCCAAGCGCCCCGGCTGTAATCAGCGATAGCGCCGTCGCTCGGTACTTGGAACTCGCTGGAAGCTCTTTGTACAAAAGTCCTAAAACGATCAGCGCCACCATTGGAACGATCAGAAAGAAGGGAACTCGAAATGCGGGATCGGCGGATGCCAACAAACCAAATGCGGCACCGGTATTCCGCACGTAGGTGAGATTAAAAAATCCCTCAATGATCGGAATGCTTTCCCCGTACTGGAAACGACCCAAGACTAAGTATTTAGTCCATTGATCTAGGACAAGGATTACCGGAAGTGAGAGAAGAAAAAATCCGAGCTTACGCTTCATTCCTCTAACGCTACCAAGAAGATCCCCAAAGAACGACGCCGGCGTTTACCTTGCGTGCAAGTTCTGGCTTCTTGGTCTCAAGGTGGGCGAACTCGTCGGCATTCATGATCATAGGTTCGATCTTTTTGGCGAACGGGTGACCTTTGACGATCTTTAAAGCCTCATCTGCGACATCGCTCACGATCAAAATGTTGTAATTGCTGTCGCTTCGGTATTTGCCCGTTGCACGGCTGCCGAAAAGAATCCCTTTAGAGGCGATGGGCGGCAACAATGCTCGCAAGCCATCTAAATCACAAACGGCCGTGTAGGCTTTCATCACTTGGACTGCGGGATGTTCGTTCTGCAGGCAGATTTCGCGATTGTTGTTTAAGAAGATGACGAGCTCTAGGTCCTGGAGCTGTTTTAAGATCTCGGTGATCCCTTCAATCCCACCTAAACCCCGCACGCCCTTTAACTTCGAGGACAATACCCGAGGGGTGAAGGAGGTTGTTGGCTCGCTCATCAAGAAGCGTAAAAGCCTCTGTTCTGGGCTAACAAAACTAATAGATTCCAAAGTGATAGGTGGTTTATTGCTGCGTGACATAGGCAGGGGCCCATTATATAGCTTCCCGCGTCACAATGCCCAAGTTTTCAAGGCGCGCAATGGCACCACCTGATCCGTTTCGGGAGCGTACTTGACGCTGATAAGTGTTAACTCATTGTAATTAATCACTTTTAATGAATATTAGTCGATCCTTTTGCAAAGCCAAAAACTTGGCACGACTCTCGCACAAAGGGTTGGCGTGGGACGAAGGATTCGATCCACACAAAAAAAGGAGCAACAGAGTATGAAGAGTGAAATGGTAGCCCGGTTTAAGAAAGCACTTCTCGAGCAGCGCGCCCAGGTCACCTCTTCAAAAAAATGGGCTATGGAAGGCCTGGCGCTAAGCACGGATGATTTAGCGGATGAGATGGACCTCAGCTCTGCCGAACTTGCTCAAAGCATGAGCCTGCAGCTTAAGGGGCGTGAGCTCATGATGCTGAAACAAATCGACGATGGACTTGCACGCATGGAACGCGGAACTTTCGGATGCTGCGGAGAATGCTCCGAAGAAATTGAGCTAGGACGGCTCGAAGCAAAACCAACGGCGATTCTTTGTCTCGGCTGCCAAGAGGCGACCGAGTGGGAAGCAAAACGAAGACTTCAGATCGCATAAAAAAACCCGTCGTCTGGCCCCCAAGGATGAGGGCATCAACCGACGGGGCTGGTTGAGGAATGGAGTGCTACAAGGAGGGCAGGATGCGCTCCGCATGTAGACGGTTCTTCACGATCTCTTTCTTCTTCTGCACCTGACGCGCGATGCGATGGATGCATTCATCGATTGAGGTTTGCATCATGGAAGATGAAGCCTCAGCGAAATAATCCATATGGCTTCCCGTGACATGGCAGTGGGCGATGTGTTCTTCGCCCCGTTCGACCACGAAGTTCCAACGGACGTGGATTCGCCCGTCAAAATACTTCTTCAGTCGATCACTTTGGTGAGCTGCATGGAGGCGGACCGCCTCACTGGTTTGCATGTGTCTAAAACTGAACTCGATTTTCATCTGTTAGTTCTCCTTCTGGATCAGACACCCCCTATTTTACCAAAAAAATAGAAGGGAGGTAGATCGTGAAGAAGTCTTGAAACGGATGAAAAGAATAACTGACCTAGTTCAGTAGATGATCGCCCGTGCGACCTACGGAAGAGGTGGCGCTCTCTTTTTCGGCCTCCTCTTGACAGAGGATGCACAGCCCAGTTGTTGGGCGGGCCTGAAGCCTACGCAGCTCGATACTTTCTTCGCATCGCTTGCACTGGCCAAAGGTGCCATCGCCGAGGCGCTTTAAAGCCTCATCGATGCGTCGCAACATGGCGACCTCACGGCGTTTCATTTGTGCGCGCATCGACAGCTCGATGCCACTGGTCGCCTGATCTGCATCGTCTTGAACGTCGTCACGAATGACGAAGCCTTCGTCGAGCAGCTTGGCGTTGGCAAGAATTTCTTCCCGCTGTTGAACAAATACTTTCTTAAATTTCTGAAGGTCAGCCTTCCTCACGGTGTTCTCCCTCGCTTAAGTGAGTCAATGATGAGTTCTCCAACACGTTGCAATGTCTCCATGACTCCGATGCCCTGGTGGGCTGCTGCCTCAAGACTGGGAAGCCGACCTGGGTTAAAGGTCGTCTCGAGTTCCTGAATTGGGACAGCATGGGGAAGATCCCTTTTGTTGTACTGAAACACAAGCGGAATCCTTGTAAGATCGTAACCTTGTCGTTCCAAGGCAAGCTTTAGGCTATCAAAAGCTTCAAGATTTGCTTCCATTCGCTCCGGATCTGAGTCCACAACAAAAACAATTCCATCCACGCCTTTTAAAATAAAATCACGGGAAGCTTCGTAGAATGTCTGTCCTGGAATGGTGTAGAGATGGAATCGAGTTTTAAACCCAGCAACCTCCCCTACAAAGAGCGGTAAAAAATCGAAAAACAATGTGCGCTCGTTCTCAGTGCTGAGATTGACCAGCTTGTTCGCCCGCTCACCATTATTGGTGTGTTCGTAGATGTACTGCACATTCGTAGTCTTTCCGCCCAGGCCCGTCCCGCAATAGACAACCTTGCAGTGGATTTCTTTGGTGACGGAATTCACAAAACTCATCGGGAACTCACTTCTACTCTGTGGTCTAAGGCGCGTGCCAAGGTGTGTCGATCTGAAAACTCAATTGCGCCACCCATCGGTAAACCATACGCAACTTGCGTGACGCGAATACCAGACGGACGAATGAGGCGCGAAAGATACAATACCGTGGCTTCTGATTCGACGGTGGGATTTAAGGCAAAAATAACTTCATCCACGGACTCTACGTCGGTTGGTCTGAGACGCTCCAACAAAGGTTTTGCTCGAATCGCGTCCGGTCCAATGCCATCCATGGGCGACAGCACCCCGTGAAGCACGTGGTAGCGCCCTTTAAAATGCCCTGATCGCTCTAAGGAACCGATGTCGCTCGGCCTTTCCACAACACAAATCAGCTTCGAATCGCGACGCGGGTCCGAGCAGTACTGGCAGAGGGTTTCTTCGGTGAGGTTGAAGCACAAGTTGCAGAAGTGGATCTTTGTTTTTGCTTCCTCAATAGCTCGGCTGAGGGCCGTTGCGTATTCTGCATCCTGATTGAGGATGTAGTAGGCAAAGCGAGTCGCGGTTTTTTCTCCAACGCCTGGGAGCTTGGAGAGTTCAAACACCAACCGCGAAAGAGGATCAACGCGCTGATTCACGGAATAGCACCACTGCCTTCATCGGTGAAATGGAGAGCTGTCAAATCCGCACCAAACAAGGATTTCGCTTCCTGAATCACAGGGTGAGCATGCATAGCCTTCAGCTTCAAATCGTAAGAATTTTTTTCTTCCCTCTTGGTCCGCTCGGCAATGCTTTCTCCGGTGGTTTCTGAGGCCGACACGGTGACAACCACTGGGTATCCAAAATAACTCAATAGAAAGTTATTCATCGATTCGCGAAACGCCTTTTGCTTGAGCTGATCGGCAATAGCGGATTGTTCGTTTTTAAAGAACACATGGAGCTCTCTTTTGGAGTCGGTAGGAAGCTCGGCACGAACGGCAGACTCGAGAAGTACTGAAACGACAGGAGCCTGCGCAAAAGCACTTTGAATCATATCCTCCCAAGTGCGCTCACGCTCTACAGGTGGAGCAACAGGCACAGGTGAAGGCACAGGAACTTTGACTTCAACCGGCTTAGACTGAACCGGCGCTGGGCGCGGCGGCAGACTTGGGGCTTTTACTTCTTCGACATCCGTCGATTCACCCACAGGCGCTAGACCCTCGGCCAGGCTGGCTTTGATCAAAATGGTATCGAACAGAATCTTTGGATGTGGGGAGCGCGAAACCCAGTCGAGTCCGTGGTTAAAAAGTTGGAAGATGAGCTCTATGTCCTCAAGTTCACGAAGAGCAACACAGCCTTTCAGCCACTGAACCTCATCCTCGGTCATCGAATTCTGAGGAGTCACACCCACCTTCAGAAGAATCACGGCGTAGAGAGTTTCGACGATCCCTTTTAAAATTTCTTTTAAATCCACGCCAGCATCGAAGGCCTGCCCGGAAAGCTCAAGACCCTTTTTTACATCCCGAGCAAGGACAGCATGCACGATCTCGCTGACGCGCTCTTGCCCTAAAATTCCTAAACTTTCGCGCACGGCGGTTAACGTGACTTGAAGACCGGAAAAAGAAATCACCTGATCCAAAATAGACAGGGCGTCCCTCATGCTGCCTTCGGCGGAACGTGCAATCGCAATGAGGGCCGGGGCTTCGTAGGATATTTTCTCCTGCCCTAAGACATACTCCATCCGGGAGACCAGCTCGGCTTGAGTTGCGCGCTGAAAATCAAAGCGCTGACAGCGGCCCAAGATCGTTTCAGGAATCTTGTGCACTTCGGTCGTCGCAAAAATAAAGATCACGTGCTCAGGTGGCTCTTCTAACGTTTTCAGCAATGCATTGAAAGCTGCTGAAGTGAGCATGTGCACTTCGTCGATGATGTAAATTCGGTAGCGCCCGGAACTTGGCATGTAGCGAACGTTTTCACGGATCTCGCGGATTTCATCGACACCATTGTTCGAGGCACCATCCACTTCGGTGACGTTCATCGACTGCCCCAATGAGATTTCTGTGCAATCGGAGCAGGTTCCACAGGAAAGAAGCACGCCGTCTTTTTCTTGGGCATTCCCACAACGCAATGCCCGAGCAAAGATTCTTGCAATCGAGGTTTTGCCAATGCCGCGTGAGCCCGAAAATATAAATGCGTGGTGCACCCGATTCAGGCGAATCGAGTTCATGAGCGTCTTCACAACGGACCCTTGACCAACAATGTCTGGGAACTGCTGTGGACGGTACTTACGAGCTAAAACAAGGTAGGAACTCACGCGTCCTGCAAAGGTACCCGAACGCTCGGCATTGGATCAAGAAATCATCACTCATTCGCTTCTGTTTCCTGGTCTTTCTTCAAATCACGCCAGCTTTTCCCCTGCCGGGCTTTAGCGTTGCGCTGAAGCTCGTTCACCCAACGTTGGTGGTCGGCATAGGTAGCAGAAAACTCGTGCGTCCCATCATTTCTGGAAACAAAAAATATTGCGTCGGTTTCCTCTGGGTACAAGGTGGCCTCGATCGCGGCAGGGCTTGGATTTGAGATCGGACCAATGGGCAGCCGAGGCACCGTATAAGTATTATAATCCGAGGGATTCCGTAGATCAGCGCGCTTTAAGTTCCCACTGTAGTTTTCCCAAATGCCGTAAATTGTGGTCGGGTCGCTCTCCAGACGCATTCGTCTTTTGAGGCGGTTGTGAAACACCGCTGAAATGCGTTTGCGTTCCCATGCAGCACCCGTCTCTTTTTCAATGACGGACGCAAGCGTCAGCACTTCAAATGGGGTCAGCCCAATTTCTTCTGCGCGTTTGGACCATTCTGGTTTCCACACTGCAAAGTAACGCTGCACCATTCGCTTTAAAACGAGTTCTACGGGATCCTGCCGAGAATAGTTATAGGTGTTGGGTGAAAGGTAACCCTCTAAGGAAGTGGGAAGTGGCCGGGGTATACCCAGCTGATCCATAAAATTCTGGTCTCGCATCCAGCTGAGGGCGGTCGCTCGATCTGTGATTTTCTGCAATGCTAACCGATCGGCAATCTGATACATGTTTTCGCCTTCACGCACGAGCAGTGAGCGCTGAAAGCCTTTGCCGGCGCGAAGTTGATGCAATATTTCCGATGGCGAAAGTGAAGACGCAAATTCGTATTCCGCAGACTTCATTTTGATCCAGGTTCGGGTCACACGACCTAACCAAAACAAGGCCTCACCGCTGCGCACGATGCCTCGCGCCTCTAGTTCTGCGCAAAACTGCTTCGGAGTTTTTCCCCGCTCGACCTCAAAAAGGATCTTTTTCTGTTCAGGGACAGAAGTGAATGGGGTGAAGGCAAACCATGCCCCAGCACCCAACACAAACAAGATGAACGCGATACTCAGTAAGACAATTATTGAAGTTGAATCTGTTCGTTGCACAAAATGCCTTTACTCACCTAATCGCTTTTGTTAATCGTGACTCTAATAGCGGACCAGTTAAGCTTCGCAAGCCTCATCAAACTCAAAAATCACAATTTTCTGACAGCTCTAATTCCTGAATGAAAACCAACCCACGAAGAAACCTGAAATGACCATGAACAACCAGCAAAGCGGCCGACCAATTAAACGTAACCCAGTACGTCCTGGAGGCGCAGGAAGACGCCAGGCTGCTCCAATGACCGACGACGGCATGGAAATGCAGGACTCCCCAGTGACGGCCGAGGCAGCCGAGAGCGCGGCTCCGATGGGCAGCGACCCAACGACTGACGAATCGAACGCGGCGCCCAATGAACGCGCCTCCATGCACTTGAAACAACTCAAGGACAGCAAGATCAGTGAGCTCGTAGAGATGGCACACACACTCGGCGTTGAAAACGCAGGGAATATGCGCAAGCAAGATTTGATCTTCACCATCCTTCAGCGCAAGGCAGAGAAAAACGAACACATCTACGCCGACGGGGTTGTTGAATGCTTACCCGATGGCTTCGGATTTTTAAGAGCCCCTGAATACAATTACCTTCCGGGTCCTGACGATGTGTACGTCTCCCCTTCCCAGATCCGTCGATTTGGACTTCGCACGGGGGATACCGTCAGCGGTTCCGTGCGTGCACCTAAAGAGGGTGAACGTTACTTTGCACTTTTAAAAGTCGAGCAAGTGAACTTCCAGTTACCCGAACTCAACTCAGAAAGAGTTCTGTTCGATAACCTCACCCCGCTCTACCCACAGCGCAAACTGACGCTTGAACATCAACCTACCGGCTACAGCACCCGAATTTTGGACCTTATGGTTCCACTCGGAATGGGCCAACGTTGTTTGATCGTTGCACCTCCCCGCGCAGGTAAGACTGTATTCATGCAAGATATCGCCAACGCAATCACGACCAATCACCCAGCCGTGAAGTTGATTGTTCTTCTGATCGACGAACGTCCAGAAGAAGTCACCGACATGCAACGCTCTGTGAAGGGCGAAGTCATCAGCTCGACCTTTGACGAGCAAGCCTCCCGGCACGTCCAAGTTGCGGAAATGGTGATCGAGAAAGCAAAGCGCCTGGTCGAAAACAAGTACGACGTTGTTATTTTGCTGGATTCGATCACACGTTTAGCGCGCGCTTATAACGCGGTGGTTCCTCCATCTGGAAAAATCCTTTCCGGTGGTGTGGATTCTAATGCACTTCATAAGCCAAAACGTTTCTTCGGTGCTGCTCGAAACATTGAAGAAGGTGGCTCCTTGACCATCATCGCTACTGCACTTGTGGACACTGGATCCCGAATGGACGAAGTGATCTTTGAAGAGTTCAAGGGAACAGGGAACTCAGAAATCCACCTGGATCGTAAGCTGATGGAAAAACGGATCTTCCCTTGCTTAGACATCAATAAATCCGCCACCCGTAAAGAAGAACTGCTTCTTGCAAAAGAAGTGATCAACCGGATCTGGATCTTACGCAAAGTCCTCCATCCGATGAACACGGTGGACGCGATGGAATTCTTGCTCGATAAAGTGCAAAACACCAAGACCAACGAAGAATTCATCAAGTCGATGAGCAGCTAAGTTCGCGGCTCTAGGATTTTATGCTCGATAAACTAGCGGCCGTTGAAAGCCGCTTCTTAGAAATAGAAGGCAAGCTGGCTGACCCTAGCTTGGCGGAACGCCCTGAGGAGCTTCGGCGACTCAGCAAGGAGCATTCTGCCCTTCAGGAGCTCGTGGACGAGTTTCGACTCTATCGCCGCATCGACGCTGAATACCGCGACAATAAGGAACTTCTAGATTCAGGGGATGCTGACTTTTCGGTCATGGCCAAAGAGGAAATGCGCCGAATTGAGCCTGAAATCGAGGCAGTCAAAAAACGTCTTCAACTCCTGCTGCTTCCACAAGATCCAAACGACGACCGCAACATCATGATTGAAATTCGTGCCGGCGCAGGCGGTGAAGAGGCCGCATTGTTTGCAGGCGAATTGTTCCGCATGTACCAACGGTTTTCAGAACGCCAGGGCTGGAGATTCGACATCTTATCGATGAGTGAGGCTGAAATGGGAGGCGTGAAAGAGATCATTGGTTCTATCGAAGGGACCAAGGTCTACAGCCGCTTGAAGTATGAAGGCGGCGTGCACCGCGTTCAGCGAGTGCCAAAGACTGAAACCCAAGGGCGAGTGCATACATCCACGGTGACCGTGGCGATCCTGCCTGAGGCCGATGAAGTCGATGTGCAGATTAACCCAGCCGATCTTCGCATTGATGTTTTTAGGTCGGGCGGCGCGGGCGGACAAAGCGTCAACACTACGGACTCTGCAGTGCGGATCACTCACATTCCATCGGGCACCGTCGTGGCGTGTCAGGATGAAAGATCGCAGTTAAAGAACAAGGCGAAAGCAATGAAAATTTTGCGTTCTCGCGTCCTTGAAGTGGAACAGGCCAAGGCGAAGAGCGTTGAGACTGAAGCAAGGCGCAGCATGGTCGGCACCGGGGATCGCAGCGAACGCATTCGCACTTACAACTTCCCACAAGGGCGCCTGACGGATCATCGTATTGGATTCACGATTCACTCACTCCCTGATGTCATGGAAGGCCGAGTCGACGATCTTTTAAATGCCCTGCAAACGCATTATCAGACCGAGGAATTGAAGCGGGCTGGGTATGCAAGCGCGTGATTGGCTCTCATTCACGAAACGATTCATCCCCGCTCATGAAGCCGAACAAATCTTAGAACAAACCCTTGGGATTTCCCCCGCGGAACAAAGACTCACGCGGGATCGGGAGCTTGCCGGTGATCAGTTAGAATTACTGACTTCGCGCATGAGGCGACGGGCGCTTGGGGAGCCTCTGCAATACATCTTGGGTGATGCGCCCTTTTTTGGCCGATATTTTAAAGTCACTCCCGATGTTTTGATTCCACGACCGGAGACGGAAATCCTGGTGAACGAAGTGTTGTCTTGGGCGAAGGGCCGAACCTTACGTGGAGCGGAACTGGGACTTGGGTCAGGCTGCATCTCGCTCTCGCTTCTTTTAGAAATACCTAAACTTAAGATGATCGCTAGTGAGGTCAGCACCGGTGCTTTGCAAGTGGCGCATCAAAATGCGGAACTCCACGGGATTCGCCTTGAGCGTTTAGAGCTCTTAAAATCTTTGGGCGAACAGTTCGAGATTTTTTTGCCTCACGGACCTTTTGATTTCATTGTTTCAAACCCGCCGTATCTTACTTTCAGCGATGAACTCGGCCGTGGGGTTTCAGCTTACGAGCCTGAGTTAGCTCTTTTTTCGAGGGAGGATCTTAATTCTTTCTATAGGAACGCGGCAAAAAATTTGAGATCACTTGTGATCTTGAAAGGGGCAGGATTCTTTGAGATCCCACACAACCGTGCATCTGAAATTTCAGATATTTTCGTCAATTTTGGCTTTGAAACGCATCTCTGTATGGATCTCACTGGACGCCCGCGCGTCCTAAAGGTCTGTTATCAGCCCTAAAGAATTTTTCTGGGTAGACCTTACTGTTTCCTTCGAACTACCGTAGTTCGTATGGATTGTTTACGGATTGTGGGTGGCCAAAGACTTTCAGGCAAGGTCAGCTTAAGTGGAGCTAAGAACGCAGCACTGCCTTTACTCTTTGCAGGACTGCTTACCGACAAGAAGCTTCAGTTCGAAAATATTCCAAATCTTTCAGACATCCACACGACCCTGCGATTACTTGAAGGCGTTGGTGCTGAAGTGGAGTTCAACGAACTTAAGAAAACGGTCTCTGTATTCTGTCCGGCGGTCACATCCTGTGAAGCGCCGTATGACCTGGTACGCACCATGCGCGCCTCTATTCTCATTCTTGCCCCACTGCTTGCCCGTGTGGGCGAAGCGCGCGTCAGTCTTCCTGGTGGCTGCGCGATTGGGGCAAGGCCCGTGGATCTTCATCTCATGGCCTTGGAGGCACTCGGTGCCACTTTCAATTTAGAAAACGGCTATGTCCACGGAACGCTTAAAAGCGGCGGTTTTCTAGGCTCTGAAATTCATTTTCCATTCCCGAGTGTAGGCGCGACAGAAACTGCGCTTATGGCGTGTGCGGCAGCCACTGGTACTTCTGTCATCCACAACGCTGCACGCGAACCCGAAATTACAGATCTTTCGATGCTGCTGGTCAGCATGGGGGCAAAAATTGAAGGAATGGGAAGCTCAAAGCTGACCATCACGGGCGCAAAACTCAGGCCGACCAAGGCTCATCGTGTGATCCCTGATCGCATAGAAGCTGCCACTTATCTGATGGCCGGGTTGATCACAGGTGGGAACGTATCAGCAGAGATTACTGGGGAATTTCTTACTTCAGTTCTCAGCGTTCTTAGAGATGCTGGTGCTCAGGTCTCTGAGACACAGGATCATTGTATTGAGGTCGCAAACAGGGGTGGACTCAGTCCTGTGAAAATTACAACAGCGCCTTTTCCAGGATTTCCAACCGATGTGCAGGCACAACTCATGGCCCTACTGACCCAGGCCGAAGGTCATTCTGAAATCGAAGAGACCATCTTTGAGAATCGGTTCATGCACGTGCCGGAGTTGATCCGTCTTGGAGCGAGACTTCGCATTCGTGGAAACCATGTCGATGTCGAAGGCCCTTCAGCACTTCAAGGGGCAATCGTCATGGCAACAGACCTGCGCGCGAGTGCATCCCTCATCATCGCGGCCCTCGCCGCAAAAGGTGAAACCAAGATCCGCAGGATCTATCACTTAGATCGCGGATATGAAGATTTACACCTAAAGCTTAAGTCTTTAGGCGCTGAGGTCTACAGAGAACGTGAGAATTAAAACGCGATCGTTGCGCCAGCACCGACCGTATGGCTGGATGCTGAAAGGTTTCCAGTCTTGAGACTGAGGAAGCTAAAATCAAGCGCGTAAGAAATGGGATATTGCGCAAAAAAGCCCTCCTTCGGTGCGACCGGCGTGAAATCAAAACCAAAGGCGAACTCATTACTATCAAAACGAAGTTCTGAAACTGCGGTCGCTACGGGTGAAAACTTAAGGTAACCAACGAGTTTTTCACCTGTACTGAAGGTGTACTGAGCTGACGGGAATGCTTGCGGCCCAAAGACTCCAGAATATCCAATATCGGTGCGACCAATGGTAGATAGGACATAGAGCCCACCCGAGAAAGTGAAAACCCACTCTGGATATTCAGGCAAAATCAGACGATAGCCCGCTCTGGCGTTCAGACCGTAAAAAAGCAAAGCGCCAGCAGATGTACTGGAAATCAGAGGCAGCGTGGTTGTGTAACCACTGACGCCGAGATCCCATTGATGAGGGACCAAAACATAGCGTGCAGAACCTTTCAGCGAAGGGGTCAGCTGATACAGGGTTTGTGAATCAGACTGCGAATAACTCACGCTTGTGAGAGATAGGCCCGCCTTGAATGTGTAGCGGCCAGCAACTTCACCATCATCCAGCAAGACCGTCCTTTGCACCTGAATTTGAATAATATTGGACTTTACTTTGCCGGTAGGAGAAATAGCGGTGAGCTCGAACTCGAGTCCATTGGGTGAGTCTTTCGGGTGCAGGATCTCAAAGCGAAGCTTTTCGTCTAGTTCGACGGGAGTCTTTCGGTCGACGATCAGCTGCCAACCCTCAAGCTTGAAAGTCCCATAGATGCGATAGGCCTTCTCTTCGACGGTTACTTTGGGTTCAAGCTTTAGCCCTGAAAGAGCATCTGAACCCTTCTGCGACTGAACGTTTAAAGATGCGTTATCGGCAAAGGACACGAGTGGCAGCAGCAGGAACCCAAGAAGCAAAAGACGCATCTTGGATAGTTTAACGACTAATACGTCGCTGCATCAATCACGAAGCGATATTTCACCTGACTCTTCAAAGTACGCTCGTAGGCTTCGTTGATTTTGACAGCTGGGATGAGTTCGATATCGGCAAAAATCTTCTTCTTTGCGCAATAGTCGAGCATCTCCTGCGTCTCTTTGATTCCACCAATCAATGAGCCTGTGAGTTTTTTGCGGCCAAAGATCAAAGCGAATGCTGAGACTTCACTTGGTTCCGGTGCGGCGCCGACCAGGACCATCGTGCCATCGATCTTAAGCACTTCTAAGTACGGAGTCAGATCGTGTTTAGACGAAACTGTGTTGATAATGAGATCAAAATATCCAGCACGCTTTTCAAAGGATGCGGGATCTTTGGATAAAGCAAAGTGCTTAGCACCGAGCTTCTTTGCATCCGGTTGTTTGGATGGAGACGTGCTGAAAACTGTTACTTCTGCACCCATCGCTTTTGCGATCTTCACCGCCATATGCCCGAGACCGCCTAAGCCCACAACTGCGACTTTGTGACCTTTTTTTACTCCGTAACGCTTCAAGGGTGAGTAAGTCGTGATACCGGCACAAAGCAGCGGAGCGATGCGGGAGAGGGGCTGACCCTTTTTGATCTTCAGCGCGTAGGACTCTTTCACTGTGATGTGACGGGAGTAGCCGCCTTGGGTTGGAGTCTTCCCGTCTAGTTCCATACTGTTGTAGGTGAAAGCGGTTTGTTTTTCGCAGAGCTGTTGTTCATTCTTTTTGCAGTTGCTGCACTTTCCACAGGAATCCACAAAACAACCCACGCCTGCTAAATCGCCCTTTTTGAAGCGTTTTACCTTTTTTCCTACCTGAACTACACGTCCAACAATTTCGTGTCCTGGGACGCATGGATAAGCGGTTGGGCCCCACTCGCTTCGAGCGGTGTGGATGTCAGAATGGCAAATGCCGCAGAAATCGACTTCTATAGTGATGTCGTCCGCGCGTGGGTCGCGACGTTCAAACGTGAAGGGGGTCAGTGGTGATGTGGCGTTCTGAGCTGCGTAACCTTTTGTTGGGATCATATTTCTTTAGGGTGCGCGCCCTTCGTCGAAGCAGCAACGAGCAATTCGCTCCTCAACTGCCTGGCGGTTTTAGAGACAAACTACAATTAATCCGATTGCTTGCAGCTATGCTCTTTCTGAGTTAAATACTCCGCTGGCCCATGGGCCCAGGAGTCTCGCATGGTTCGCTTGAATTCTTTAAGATCCATAGTCATTACTTTCATCGTCCTGGGGTTTGTAAAAAACTCGGATGCTGGACCAAGCGATAATTTCATGGACCTATATTTTAAAAACGGCGCTTTCCTTAGCTTTCCAGTAGGACGTGAGTTTATTGTCGACGAGTTCATTTTCACCACGGCAAAGGGAGTCGAGGAAAGGATATTCAGTGGCTATGGCGATGGACTAAAAATGGCTAAAGTTCATTATATGCCTGAAGTCTATCGTCCCGAAACGCTTGGGATTAGCACTGAATTTGGCAACATCACCCTGAGACAGGATGGTGTAGTTCGACTCTTGTCTATTTCTGCTAAAGCCAAGTCTCGCGCGGCAAATGAGGCCGAAGTGCCATCAGAACTCTCTGAACGATCAGCGTCAGAAACCTGCCATCAGGTGACCAAAGGCGGAGCCACCGGAGTAGGACTTGGGCAAAATAGTGCGATCTATCCAAGAAACTTCGAAAGCGATGGGATCCCTGAGCGCGGCGGATATGACATTGATAGCGGAACTTCGGGAGCGGAAGGGCTCCACTAAAAACTGAGCTCGTATTTTAGTAAGACTCAGCCCACTCGAGTGGTGCGATTTCCCAAGGTGTTGCGATCGCAAGACCTTCTACCAGAGCGCCGTCTGATTCGATCACGAAATTTGCGGCGTCTGAGAAAATAGCGCGGACTAGATCGCGGTGCAATTCATGGCCCGCTTTGTAAAGTTTCACGCGGCCAACAAAAGAAACCGGGGCCAGTGCGAAGTCACCAATCGCATCTAAAACTTTGTGACGCACAAATTCATCTTTGAAGCGCAAGCCCTCAGGGTTCATCACACCTGTCTCATCTAAGACGACTGCGTTCGCAAGGGATCCGCCGCGAGCCAACCCCATGCGCTGCAGCGCCTCTACGTCTTCAAAAAAACCAAAAGTACGAGCGGAAGCAATCTTCAGGGGACTGTCATTGCCGAGTTCAAAATGAAGTCTTTGTTCGCCGATCATCGGGTGATCCCAGCGCACGACTGCATCGATCTTAAGAACATCTGATGGTTCGATACGTGCAATTTTTCCATCACGCATCACTTCTACTGCACGAACCAGGCGCGCATACCGACGAGCAACCGGCTGATCCACCGTGCCCACATCATGAATCGCTTCTAAAAAAGGAAGAGCCGAGCCATCTAAAATGGGAACTTCAGGAGAATTGACGTAAATCACAGCGTTATCAACACCGGACAATTTCAACGCAGCTAAAAGATGTTCTACAGTTGAAACCTCTACACCGCGGATGCCCAAAGTAGTGGCAAGGCGGGTTTGGGTCACGCAGTCAAAGCTTGCAGGAATTTTTGGTGAGTTCGGAATGTCGCTACGAACGAAGAAGATCCCAGAATTTGGACCCGCTGGCTGAATCAAGACCTGCGCTGAACGCCCGGAATGAAGACCTACGCCCTCAATACGAATTTCGTGTTTTATTGTTTTTTGCATCTGTCCACCCACAACCTAAAGTAAAGCAAGGCTTGTGCCATGATTGCGCAAACTGCAATTTATAAATTCCAGTTTAATATCAAATACTTAGAGGTCTAATAGCCCCTTAATTATGGACTAAATTGGACGGAAATAGTCTCTTTTTAGGCAGACGGGCGCTCGCCCACTGTATGCAAAAGAAGACACCCGGGGGCGATTAGAACAGCGTTTTTGGAGGCACTCCCAGGTGGGTATATGCCAAGTGTGTTGCCATACGACCCCGCGGAGTCCGCTGCAAGAAGCCTTCTTGAACCAAGAAGGGTTCATAGACTTCTTCTAAGGTGTCGCGTTCTTCAGAAAGCATAGACGATAGCGTTTCGATGCCCACAGGCCCGCCATCAAACTTTTCGATGATGGAAATCAGGAGCTTCCGGTCCATCGCGTCTAAGCCGCGTTTATCGATTTCAAAAAGATCAAGCGCACGCGAAGCCATGTCTTGATCGACAAGAATGCCTTCGACGCGCTTCAACTCTACCTGCGCAAAGTCACGCACACGTCGAACGAGTCGGTTTGCAATCCTTGGAGTGCCTCGCGAGCGGCGCGCAATTTCAAGCGCACCTTCTGCATTGATGCTGACACCGAGCAACTGCGATGTGCGGGTCACAATTTTTGCGAGGTCTTCTACAGGATAGAAATCAAGCCTGAGTTCGACACCGAAGCGGGAGCGCAAAGGCCCTGTGAGCAGCCCCGTTCGAGTGGTTGCGCCCACAAGCGTGAACTTCGGAAGATCGATTCGGATCGTTCGCGCACTTGGGCCCTGCCCTAAAATGAGATCGAGCTTGTAGTCCTCCATCGCACTGTAAAGAACTTCTTCGATCGCAACATTTAAGCGGTGGATCTCATCGATGAAGAGAACATCTTTTGGCTGAAGATTCGTCAATACCGCTGCGAGGTCGCCCTTTTTTTCTACGTTGGGACCAGTGACCACATGAATCTGAGAACCCATTTCGCGCGCGATGATTTGCGCAAGCGTGGTTTTTCCTAAACCCGGCGGGCCCGCAAGCAGCACGTGATCTAACGCGTCCCCGCGTTGCCGGGAGGCTTCGATGAAAAGCCCCATTTTTTCACGCGCGGAGGGCTGGCCTATGTATTCGTTTAAATACTGAGGACGTAGGGATTGTTCGATCACCCGGTCATCGGTGGGTTCATTGGGTATCAAGTGAGCATCTAACAAGCGATCTGTTTCGTTCATCGTGAACCCCTCGTTTCTGTTAGGCCTGTTGAAGTGCTATGCGAATGAGTTCTTCTGTTTTCGCCCCAGGATCTTTTGCAACTGCTTGATCAATTTTACGTTTTGCATCATGTTCACGGAAACCCAAACTCTGTAGCGCAAGCAACGCTTCGATTGCAGGCGCAATCGCAAGCGCAGGTCCAGCGGATGTCGCGCCGGTAGGCGATGCTTTGATGCGGCCTTGCTCGATTTTCTTTTGCAATGAATCTTTTAGTTCCAGCACGATACGCTCGGCTGTTTTCTTTCCAACGCCAGGAACTTCAGTAATCCGGGCTGTGTCTGAAGAAAGAATCGCGGACGTCAGCTGATCCGGTGAAAAATGTGAAAGAAGGGTCAGCGCTAATTTGGGACCGATGCCGTTTACTTGAAGCACTGTGGTGAACACCTGCTTTTCAAGCGGTGAAATGAATGCGTAAAGATCGAGCACGTCTTCCCGCACATGGGTGTGAACGTGGAAGGACTCTTTGGAACCTAAGGCCAGGTGCGCGTAGCGCGCGTGGGTCGGGACACGGAGCGTGTATGCGACGTAAGCGTCGTCCGCGCTGCCCACTGCTAAGAGGATATAACCTGAATCGTTGTCTAAGATGGTTCCTTTGATTGCGCCGATCATGGTGTGCCTATGTTGCGGGAATGGGGGGCTTTAGGTCAAAGCGAGTTCTCTCGAATTTTATTTGTAGACTATTTAGAGCGTGTATCACGACTCCCTCTGGCTCGTGCGTGATTGAGCTCATAGGCCATTATTTGGCTGTCGCGTAGAATTCACTACATAGCAAATTTGACGATCGTAGGATTCACTCGTTAGTCACTTCTGCGAGATACTACCATTCTTAACTCATTCATAACCGACTGCTGACTGTGTGATTCGCAAGGTTGTAATGACTCACAAGAGTACAAATGCGACCCATGAAGGAAATGAGTGGACTGCTACAGGCAATTTGGAATGCTGCGTATTTCATGCTAGCTTCCTGCAAAACGCGAGCAAAAAGGACCACTGCCTATGAAGTACCTGTTGTTAATAATCACTTGGAGTGTGGCTAGCCCGGCGGCTTTCGCAGGCAGCGATGAGCGCGTTCAATTCTCCAATGGCAGCACACTTGTCATCGGCGGGAAGTCAGTGAGTCATCTTCGATTCCTAACCAAGTATTATCACGAAATGGGGCTGCGCATTCCTGATCCCTACCAGGAAGCAAAAATCACCTTTGTCGAACTGAATTACAAAGACGACAAAGCGGGCTTCAGGAAACACAACATTACCTATGGAAGGCCTCAGGAAAATGTCGCGCCCACCCACATTCATATTCTGACCGAGCTTGGACCCGCCATCATCACGCAAGACGGAGTGATGCAAGTGGCCACGAAACCTAAATTCTCAGCGCGCAATTTAGATCTAGGACCGGAGCAAGTCTCTGTTTCGCGGATGAATTTAAATAATACCCGTGGGCAACTGTCAGTACTGATGCTTAAGCCATATTCTTATAGGAAGGACGCTGCCAACACGGAAGGCTTTTTCGCTTACTATCTTCCATCAGATGAAGCAGAACCATCCCAGGTGGCTTTTGATCATCTGATGAGTAATTTGCGGACTGGGCCGGGGAGCTCACAGTACTCCATACAGGTGAAACTGAACGAAGTCTTTGGGATGGAGGTACCTCTTGTCCTGGTTCAGTCCGTAGATGACCAACTCCTTGCCAGAATCTCCTTCACTACCCCACAATTCCCTCCCACTCAGGACTGGCTTGAGAACGCACTTGATCGGAAAGGCATCACTGAACTCAATCGGATTTGGCTTTCGATTCGAGCAAAGGCGTTACCTTTTGAGATCTCTTTGCCTGATGTTTACAAAACGTTTCTTGATCGCTATCAGCAGGGTGACCTGCAAGCAGTGTTAGCACAGGTGGATTTGACCAAAGAGCTTTATCAAATGGCGAGACGCAATGAGGGCGTTATCTCATTCGACCCATGCAAGATCATAGTGGATCTTCAACGAATGCCGCCCTTGGATGGGCGTGGCTACCAACATTAGTCAGTGCGGCCGAATGAGTGGAACCCAGCTTGACTTTCATGATGCAAAGCTTCAAAACCTGCCCATGCTGAATCTCAGGGGCAGTGCTCGATTCCGTTTTATTTTCCCGCTTTTGGCCTGCTTTTTCATGAGTTCAGTCGCTTCCGCAAATCTTTGTTACCTCGCTGGAGGCCTTCCGGAATCCTATAAGCGAGCGAGAGAGAAGCGCGGGAACATGGATCAATTGGTTCGCCACGCGCAGGTAACTAAAGTCATCCCCAACGACACGCACCTTCCAATTCTTTCAAACCTTGTTGAACCGCACCTGGAATCTGTGAAAAAGCTTACTCCGCCCGAAGGGCCGTGGGCCGCAGAGTTCAAAGCTCTGGAGGCCGAGGCCTTAAAAACGCGCAAGAAAAACAAAGTGACCTACGCCTGGTGGATCCGATTCAACGCAAAACTTGCAAGGATACTTACGTCGCCTGACAAAAGGACCCCGATCAACGAGGCAATGCTTCAGTCTTTGATCGATCAGTTTCCAAAGATCATTTTGTTTCCTTGGGTTGAAGGCCCAGAAGTTTCAGTGGTCTCAGAGGTGCAGAGTTTCGCAATGGGAGCGGAGTCGTTGCCCCTGGTCAGCGGTCCAGTGCAGCGTTGCGGAAAGGACGTCCAGCCCGACGAGCTATTTGCGGAAGGATTGAAATACGCACAGACCCAATTAAAAGCTCAGCAGGTGTGGGTGGATCGAGCGCAGCTCAAAAAATTCCATCGCTTCTTCATGGAAGAACTTGAGCTCCGGACAGTCAAAGAAAGAGAGCTCGCCCTCTGGGTGTACTGGATTGCGACGCGCGTACACACAATGGAAGCAGAGGGTTTGTTAGAGTCAGCTGCAGCACCGATTGTGCAGCGGATTTTTGAAGATCGTCGTGAACAGCTGGCCTTAGATCTTATCGATCCTCAGAAATACGGTTGGCTATTGCCGACCTCAGTTGAACGCACTTCGCATTTCTCGGTGAAGAGCGCCATCCATGAAAGCAGAGCGGTCTTTGAGTTGATTGCGATGATTGCAAATGCGCAGAGGTAAAGGGACGATCCTGATTTAGAAGATCAATCTTCTAAAATTAGAAGGTCAACCTTCTAAATATTAGCCCCGCTGAAGGCGCGAAATTTAACGTTCTTAAATAGCCGTGAGGGAGCTCTCTTAATCCTGAAGCACATCCTCAGAAACCATCTGGAGGGATTTTGGGTTATGAGAAGGGTCCACCAACCAATTGGGTACTTCAGCTGTTCCGGAGTTCTTAAATTTTCGGAAAATATACACTGACGATCCCGGTTTCTCCTGCTCCCATTCCCAGCGCAGCATCTTGTCTTTGCTCGTCATAGAAATGAGACATTCGCTTGCTGCTTCCGGCAAATCCCAATTGGAGGTTGCTCCGTTAAGGTCTAATACGTAGTAACCTCTGGTTCCTGCGCCCCTGAATGCCACAGGTTGGAGAACGCTCTCTAAAAGTGCCCACCGCTGATAAACACTGCGCGGAATTCCAGTCGAGATTTCTTCCCCGTCCTCAAAAATCAAATCGAAGCCGCGCTCAAATCCATCCTCAGTTTCGTACGATTGATTCTTCAGGACATTTGCCAAAAAAGGCTTTTCCTTTTTCGAATCCAGGCCATCCACTAATTGATTGCCATCTTCATCATAGAAGGTTTTCGAATGGAATGGATGCTCTCCAACTCCGAGGGGCATCACAGGCTTAAAATAAGTCCGAGGGGAAAAGGCAATTTGCGGCATCCCGCCTTCATTCGCTTTCATGCCCTCCTCTCGCTCAGATTTTAATTTCTTAAACAGTGCGCTGGCGTCGCTCGGATTTAATCCATAAGCGCGAGCGTGATTGCTAAGCGCATTGAGGATCAGATCCGGCTGGAAAAATTCATCCTGCTGGGACATCACGAGCATCAGAAGCGTGTAGACGTCAGCATTGAGTATCAGGTAGCCGAACTTGTCGCCTGCACGGGATAGATCTCCAAGCTCTGATAGAACTCTGCCCGGGCCCTCTTCATCCTTGATGAGCTGCGTACGATATCCGCTTTTTTTACTCGGATCTATGAGGTGCCGCCCCGCACTTGCAAACATTCGATTCATTCCGAGAAATGCATCTTTTTCGTTCTGCGACGCATAAAGACGTGCAGCATTCAGGAAAATGGTCGATGAGAGAGTGGATATTGTGCCGGAAAAATATTGCTCAAGCGGCTCCGGGGTAGAGAGTTGGCGGGTAAGCACGCGGCCCATTCCCTTGAGTTTCTTTTCAATCGTAGGTTTAAGCTCAGTGAACTCGACTGGACCGAGGCTTTTTAGAAATGTTCGCGCCTGTTCATAATCACGCTTTTTGTCTGAGGAAAGCTCAACGAGGTAGTCAAAGTAGATATTTGCAATCGCATCACTCGGAACTTCTTTGGTCTTCTGGACATGTGTCAGAAGTGATTGGATTCGTGTCTTCAATGGCTGTGAGATCGATTGTTTCGGGTTTTTGCTGGCTTCTTCGAATGCGGCCGTAAGATCAATCCCATCCAGTAGGTTTCCGAGTCCACGGGCTTGACCCGTGAAGTCGTCGGCACTCCGGGTAGAAGTATTGCTCTGTTCAGTCTTGGTACTGTTAGCAGTACTTGGAGTGCCACTGACATCGGACCCTGATTTTTGATTTCCATGGTCCTGAACAATGCTTAAGGAAGGCTGAGACCCTTTTTTGGAACAACCCGATAGGGCGGCCGACACGATTAGTGCTATGCAGAAGACAATGAGTCTGCTCTGGGTCCTGATCACTTGGGCCTCCGTTTTGAGACAGACGGAGTATCCCATAAAAAACCATTTTAATCAACTATCGTCATCAGGCTACATATGAAGCAAAAATCGACCCCAATTCGAATATACGAATTCTGGGACCCAGCTCAGTTGAAGCGTTTCAAGAGCCATGGGTCTCTGAACCATCTAGGCTCCATTACGTCGTGTTTCATCACCTCTGCAACATAGGCTTGAACATCCAAAGCGCTTACTCTCATTGTCCGATTCCGGATTCCGATCTGAGCCGCGATCATGGGGGAAGAATAGAAGCTATCTCGAGGAATGATATTCGAGTTCAGAGCGAGGTAATTAATTCGTGCATCAGTCACCGACAATGCGGAAGCTACGTTAACAACAGCGGCCTCAGACCTGGGCTCATGGAATGCAAGCAAAAGACGTCCATAGGCAACTCCGGCCCCAATCACCATCGTATTTTTTCCATCTTCTGATGGATCAAGATATGCACATCTTTCCCGAAGATATTGAAGAATTTGAGGAGACTCTTTCTCCGCCAATGCAAGCATCGTGAATGCCCCCCACGCGATATCGCGTGTTGGAAAGAACAGAAGATCAACTAACATTTTTTGACTGGCTGGTTTCTCAGGTGACATGGAAGCAAGCAATAGTCTTGAATAGGCCACCTTGTTCGAGCTGGCAATTCCACCCTTAACAGCAGCCTCATAGCGAATTACTTTCTTCACTTCTAAGGGCACCCCCCCAGCGCGCCGAGCTAGGGAAACGTATCTCTTCAGGTTGAGAAATGCGGCTTCTGACTTTTCGGAATCCTCGCCTATAAGAATTCTTAACTCATTTAAAGCCAACACTTGGTTGTTGCGAGAGAGCGGGTCATCAAATTTGACCTCCCCGAGGTTAGGGAGCGTCCCTTCAGAGACTTCTACACAAGGATGCTTTTTAGCGCTAAACGCTTGCAGCGCAGGCAACAATAATAAGGAGGAAATCAGAAAGAGCATCGTCGGGGCCTGGGAGGGAAACATTGCTGGAAAGTTAGCAAATAAATATATCCATTACCAGACTGTTCTGATCGTTTTTATCAGAAGCTTAGCTCAGTCGAAAAAACGGATCCACTTAGACTTAAACCAGCTTGGGTCAACTCCATCGCGAATCAACTGCTCTCTCTTTAAGGCCTCGTTCCCGGGGACAGCCACTCCAATCGCAATCAGAGCCTGAGAAGCAACGTAATTGATCCGCTTGTCGTCGACCGTTAGTACAGAAGAGATATTGAGTTGTGCAGCTTTAGTGTCTGGCTCCAAGAAACCAAGCAACAGACGCCCGTAGGCTATTCCAGGACTATCCATCACAGAATTCTTTTCATCGCTCAACTCATTGAGGTACGCACTTTTAGTTCGAAGATAATTGATGATCTTTGGCGTCTTTTTTTTAACCTCAGCGAGAAGTTTAAAAGCGTTCCAAGCAATGTCCCGTGAAGGATTGAAGAGTAAATCTATAGCCATTTTTTGATTTGCTGAATTTTCACGGGCCGTCGCGGCCAAAAGAAGTCTGGCGGCCGCTATGCTTGGGGAAAGCGTGACCCCCTTACGGACGGAAGCCTCATAACGGATGGCGCGCTTCAATTGATTTGGAACGCCGCCCGTAATTTTTAAGAAAGCGATATAACCGATCAAGTTATCAAGAGTTTGCGCAACCTTTTCAGGATCTCCTTTAGACAAGTCTTTCACTGCGCCCAAGGCGAGCTGTTGGTTATGATGAGAAAACGGATCGGAAATAGTGACTTCTCTCAGGGAGGGGAATCCGCCGACCGACATGTCGACGCAAGGATCTTTCTCTTTTTTAGCCCCTAAAGCTTGAAATCCAAATACCAATAAAACGGCAGACAGACTGCCAAACAAAAAACGAACTTCTAATCTAAACATGCCTCGGAAGTTAGCAAATAACTAACTCTTGATCCAGTTAATCCTATTATCTACATGCTAAGTTGAGTGCCAAGAAAATAGGTCAGCGAGCTAACGCTTCCCGACCCGATGCGCGACCGCCTCAGCCATGGATCCCCGTTTGGTCTTACTGCGCCCCGTACCGCCACCCTTGCCGTGGCCAGCCACAAGTGGAGAGTGCGAAAGCAGGGAATGCGCTAGGGCTAACGCCAACGCATCACTGGCATCGGCCGATTGAAAATCCTGCCTTCCAAGAAGGATCTGCAAAATCTTTGCGACAGATTCTTTTTCTGCGCCCCCGTGGCCTGTGATCGCACGCTTCACCTCAGTCGCGCTGTACTCATGGATCGTCATGCCATGCAAAGCGCCCAAGACTAAAATCACTCCGCGCACCTGGCCGAGCTTCATCGCTGAATTCACATTTTTTGCGAAAAAAGCCCGCTCGACAGAAAGCGCCGTAGGTTTGTGCATTTCGATGATTTCCCGCAGTGTGCAGAAAACTTCCCGCAATCTGAGCGGCATCGATTCGTCTGGAGCAAGTTTTGCGAGATCGGAAGTCATGAGCCGCAAAGTGCCATGCTCGATGATCTTGACGTCGGAACGGTTCGCGCCGACTTCAATCACTGCATAACCCAGATTTCGTGAGCCCGGGTCTATCCCGAGTATTCGCATTCCTCTAAGCCGTCGCTACGTCGTAGCTGAAATGATCTTTGGCGAGCGCGTTGAGCTTTTCGGTCGTTTCTGAGTTTCCAAGAACGCCAAACTCTCGGCCGAGTTTCTCTAAATGCTCGAGAGCGTAGTCCAAGTCCGCCTTCGTGTGTGATGCCATGTAGCTGGTGCGAATCAGCGCGCAACCTTCTGGAACTGCTGGACGAATCACAGGTGTCACAAACACACCCTCTTCGGTGAGGCGTTTTGTTAGCGCAAAAGCCGCCAAATCATCGCCCACCAAAAGTGGAATAATTGGAGTTCTGCTGCCCAAGGTGTTGTAACCCATGGCCTTCAGATTCTGAGACATATAGGCCGAATTTTCGCGCAATTGGGCGATGTGCTCGGGCTCAGTTTCCATGATGTCTAAACACTTCAGCACAGTGGCTGTAGCCGATGGAGCCATTGCAGCGCTAAAAATCAGAGGGCGCGCGCGGTGTTTGATGTAGTGAACGATGTCAGCATCACCGGCGATAAACCCGCCAATGGATGCAAAGGACTTAGAAAAGGTCCCCATCACAAGATCCACATCATTCTGAAGACCAAAATGAATTCCAGTTCCTTGACCCAGCGGTCCAAGAACGCCAAGGCTGTGGGCATCGTCTACGTAGACTCGACAGTTGTGCCGTTTTGCAACTTGGACAAGTTGATCCAGTTTCAGAATATCGCCGGACATTGAAAATACGCCGTCTGCAACGATGATCGCGCCGTCGTACTTTTCGCGGGTATTGGTGATCACTCTTTCAAGATCCGCCATATCGTTGTGGCGGAATCGCACGGTGGCGCCAAGCGCGACTTGCGTACCTTCAACGATCGAAGCGTGGTTTTCACGATCGGAATAGATGACGTCACTGCGGCCGACCAAACAGCCCAAAGTGCCTTGGTTTACGAAAAAACCCGTCGAGAAACAAAGTGCTGCTTCTTTGTTTACAAATTTTGCGAGTCGTTCTTCCAACTCTTCGTGAATGTCTAAATTGCCGTTTAGGAAACGGGAGCCAGTACAGCCGGTGCCATACTTATCCACAGCGGACTTTGCAGCTTCCATAACGCGCGGATCGTGGGTGAGGCCCAAATAGTTATTGGAACCGATCATGACCTGGCGCTTGCCGCCGGTGATGACGTTGTTACCCGTGGATCCCGTAATTTTACGAAAATACGGATAGAGCCCAAGCGACATAAAACGCTTTGCGTCCTCAAAACGGTACGCCTTGCTGAAGATATCCCCGGTGGAAGCCATAAAAGTCCCTCTTTACAATGATTTATACGGAATTTAGGCCGACCTTGCAAGTCAAGGAATAGCCCTTCCCAATATACAACCATTTTGATAAACTATTACATAGAGGGCCGTTGAACCGTGATTAGAAGCATCTTACGTTCCACTCCGCCACCAGCCGCCGCCCAGAACGATCCAGGAGGGTCCGGGGGAAGTGGGAATTTCTATGAGCCGCTGCGCGTCTATGGGGAGAAAGAGCCGGCTTCTGCCGATACTGCTGCCACCCCGACCGATGACGCGCCGAGCACAAGCCCGCCAAAACTTCAGGTATTAGAGGGTGGAAAAAAGGGGCTCACTTCATGGATGGGTGCGATCGTTGGGCTTACAAAAAAACTTCCTAAAGCGCGCGGCGATTATCAAACGGACATGGATAAGTCTAAGGGTATCCTTTGCGATAAGAAGGCTGAGTGAGCTTCGACTCGGGTTCTAAAAGAGCCGAATACGTCGGTGAGCGCTCGTCATAGACCTTTTCAACAAACTCTCGGGTCACAGATTCTTCAGGAATATCATCGATCAAATCTTGCAGCATTTGCTCAGGGCTCATCTTCAGTCGAAGCGTTTGGAGCAATACAACTTCAACGTGTGCTCGCATTCCTGCGATCAGTTCGAGTGCTTCCGCCTTGGAATAATCCTGTGGGATGACTCCATACACTGGATAGAGTGGGCTTGAAATATCCGGGTGCAGCTCATCCTGAAAAAGTGTGGGGAATCGGACTTTTAATTCATTCAAAGCAATTTTTAAATACTCAAGATGAGCCAGCAAGTGATCACTATGGACCGTATTCCCGATCACAAGACCTTCCCGGATGTTAAGTAAGAGTTTGCGCCCCTTCTTGGTCTGAGGTGCTATGGGAGTGTAGTTACGATCATTTTTAGGAATAAGCAGTTTGAAGCGGTTATACGAGTCTCTTACCGATCCGCCAGAGAGCCTAAGCGTTGGCTCTAGATTTATAAAAAGCGCCTCAGTCTGCTTCAAAAATAAACTTAGATCGATCACTGCATCTAAGCGAAGCGTTTGTTTGCGTCCAGACAGATCTCCCCGGTCGTTACGATGAAACACAAAGGGCAAACTCTTTCGGTACTCGGCTTCAAGCTCCGGTCTTGGAAGTGCTAAAGATTCATCGGCAATCTGCATTCTTTTCTCATCGGAAGCGGCATATGACATATCTCGTTCAGGATCAACACGGCTTCTGTAATATTTTCGTAAGAGGGCTGACTTTCTTTGGTAAAGAAGAAGTTCCGTGAGATGGGCCGTAAAATGATCAAACATTTTAAAGTCACCCACGAAGAATCCCAGCGCTGCAAGCTCCTCCCACTTCAAATGGGAGATTTGATTAATCGTCTCCACTTCAATAAATGGAGCGGGCGGAAGCGCGTCGATTCCAGGCCTCAGGTACTTTGTCTCTCCAGTGCGCGTGTCTTTGATCAAGAGCGTGTACCAGAACACTTCGTCTTCTTTTCGCTGACCTGACTGAATGAGTTTCAAGATCTCGCCGTTGTAATTTTTAATAAACGTGATTTGCGAACCAGGCTGAAGCGAAGGATTTGCTCCGATTGTTTCTAGCGTGAATCCTAGGCGCACAAGTGCATGCACGTGATCGTCATGGGGTGAATGAAGTCTTCGGGCCAGCTGCTCTCCCGAGTTTTGGATAATCCCAAAATCTGTGTAAAGTACGGGTTTATTCCAGCCTTGAATCCATGGGTTCTTTTGGAAGATTTCATCCAGGCGGACGAAGGCAGGATGATCAGCGATCCACGTGCACTCGATTGCAGTTGAGGCGTGAGATGGACTAACTCCACAAAGGGTCCAAACAATGCAGAATAGTGAGTAAAATAGCCTCAGGTTCATAGCGCGATCCGACACCCTAGCGTTATTGTACTGATTTAGTCAAGAACACAGTCCACTTAAGCACGGGAGATCTTTAGGTGAGACCCGTCCATTGACCTATAGGGGATTTTTCAGCTATTTTTCTGCTGGGGTATCGGGGTGCAATCAATTTTATTACTATTCCTTGCTGCGGCACATTTTTGTGCGGCGCAAGATTACGATCCACTGCCCATGCGCTCAGCTTATATTGGCGAAGACCAGCGCGAGAAGGGCAGAGTCCACCATTTTTCAGATGAAAACTTGGAGGATTACAAAGTCTATTTTGTGGATGGACGCGCCTTTGATCGAGTGGGAAAGGTTCTAAATACGTTTCTAAACACGCCCTCGATTTTTGTTATTGATTCAGAAGAGTCTTTTTATTTTATCCCCTTCCCCCAACACAACTTCATTCAGCATTCATCTTTATCCCGCATCGCCCGTGCTGCAGGTCAAATTATTCTCGTCGATGGTCGTATCCTTGCGATCGACCTCACAAGTAGTCACTTTCGGCATCCGCCTGCGTATTTGAACTATCTCAAAAGCTATTTCTCAAACAGAGACATCAGTGTCCCTGAAAGTGCTTGGGACCCTGGCGCTGTGAACCGGGAGATGAGGATTTTGAATCCTAGCTGTGACAAGCTGACTGCCCGATAACACCGAGCCCAGAATCCATTGGGGCTTTTATTTAGGGGCGCTGAACAGGGTTCGCATAGCGAAGCAGATTTAGAGAAATAAGGATTAAAAAATGAGCACAAAACCAGTTTTTCTAGTTGTTGGAATGGGTCCAGGAGTAGCGCTCGGCGCTGCGAAGAGATTTTCCCAAGCCGGGTACCGGATCGCGATGATGGCCCGCAATGCGGCGAGACTTGCTGAGTTCGAAAAATCATTGTCTGAGGAAGGCGTCGAGGCGAAGGGATTCTCGGTTGATGTTGCTGACGAGGCGGCATTGATCAAGGCGATCTCTAAGGTTCAGGAAGAATGGGGCTCGATCGAGGTGGCTCTTTATAATGCTGCGGCCTTAAGCAAGTCCTCCGTCGTTGATGTCTCTACGGAAGTTCTTATTTCAGACTTCAAAGTGAACCTGGTCGGCGCGGTCACCATGGCACAAGCTCTCTTGCCAAAAATGAAGTTAGCGAGGAAAGGAACCTTACTTTTCACGGGCGGAGGATTAGCTCTCAATCCTTCTCCAGAATTGCTGTCACTGGGCATCGGTAAGGCCGCAATCTTAAATTTTACAAAAGCTTTAGCCAAGGCAGTGAAAAAGGATGGGATCCGGGTGGGTACAGTGACGATCTGCGGATTTGTGAACGAGAATGGCCCCTTTTCGCCCAAGAAAATCGCAGACGCATTCTTTAAAATTCACGAACAAGGCCTAGGCGAGCCAACCGAGATTATCATTCAGAGTTAGAGTCTTGAGGCTCAGCAAGCTTTTAAGTTGCTGATTCGCCCCCTCTTGACGGTACCTCCTATACTAATGTAAAAGAGTCGGACATGAAAACTTTAACCGGGCGCCTCAAGCTCAATCACGCTGTTCTTCGGGTCTCACTTTTGGTGGCAATGACTGCGGCTGTTGTGCCAAATGAAGCCTTTGCTGAAAAACCAGGACCGCTATCCTGCTTAATCAATTACGCGCGCCTGGGGTTAGATAAATCAGGTACGGCGCTGAGGTACATTTTTTCACTCGGAAAACGCGCATGTGGCGAAGTCTCGGATACAGAAATAATTCCCGATGTTGCAACATTCAAACGCACCTGTGCTCAAGACCCGACGAACACTCTTGAAGTTCAGAAGATTCTTAATTTTTCTCCTAAAGATATCGAAGACATACGCGGTCAACCTGAACGCAGTGTAAACAGGAGTCCACCTGAGGACGTTGAACTTGGACCCAAAAGAATTGAAGGGACAACTCCAGAACCCCTAACGGAAGGGGACCAATGGCCGGCTGTCGCGGCGGTGGTTAGCGGAGAAGATCTATTGTTGACCGGATCAGCGGACCAGCCCATTCGTCTTGCTGATGGCAGTCCTGTCATTTCCTTGCTATCCCCAAGTGAACCAACCCTAGATCCAGCCCCTCAGATCGAAGAACCTATACATTTTAGCGATGTGTTGCTTGCCGAGCTTGCAGAATTCAAGGGGAATTCAACTCTTCAGCAGACAAAAATTTTGCATAAGGCGGCTTGGCTAAAAAAACAGTATTCCGCTCTCATCGATCAGATCAGTAATGCGCAATTTAACTTATTACAAACCGCTCAAGAGTTGGAACTAGACAGCCTCAAACTTTCTTTCAATCGACTCTTTCTCACCAAAAGTGAGCTGATCCCTGAGATCGGTGTAAGAGGAATGATTTCGTCACTTAAAAATTGGAATAAAATGCAGACAGCTCCGATCACTCCATGGCTACAACACTTCCGTGAGTTCAAAGTTTATTTACTGGATATAACACCGGTAGGTAATCAACGAGATCGGCTTGTTTTCGTTGTAAATGAAACTGAACGTCGCCTCGTCGAATTAAAAGCTCTGTACGACGAACTCCAGAGCTCCAAATACAGCATCATTAAAATGCGTCTGCGTGAGGTCAAAGAACTCCCCTCAACCCTTCAGTCCTTAAATGCGGACGGTCGTCTTCGAAGTATTTTTACAGCATTCAATCAACTGACTGAGCAAGACTTGGCTGAATTAGCAGCGAAGAATTCAACGTTGGGATTATTTGTAAGGTCATACCAAGGTGGGTGGGAGAGGTTTTCTTTGAGCAATTAGCTTGCTCCCTTCAGTGCCGCTGGCAACGATTTTCTCTTTTCCAGGGTAGATTAAGGTCCGGCACAGTGCGTTCAGTCGAAAAAGCAAGACCCAACAACCCAAGCGAATGTGGCGACGCATGCCCCACTACAAAATCCCGTCCAGACGAGATTTTCATGGGCCGAAGCACGGCCATGCAAACTCAGTTCGTTGTGTAAGTACCGCTTAGAATAGGTCACTTGCACCTTGCTGGTTACTAATGTAAAAGAGTCGGACATGAAAACTTTAACCCTGTCCATTGGCCTAACTCGCGCTGTTCTTGGTGCCACACTTTTAGTGGCTGTGACCGCGGCGGTTGTGCCGAATCAAGCTTTTGCAGCAAAGGTGAATCCGATCTCCTGTGCAATCAACTCCGTGCGTCACAGTTTAGATAAATCAGGCAAGGCGGAGCTTCAGTGGCTTAAACTGGGAAAAGACGTCTGCAAGGATGTTTCGGAAACAATCCAGATCGACGATGTAAACGCATACGAGCGTTCGTGCATCCAAGTTGCGATGAAAGAGCTCGGGATTGAGAGAATTTTTTCAAAGGAGCAAATCGAACAACAACGCAGCGAACTTGCGCGTACTGCAAGTGGGACAACAATCGAAGATTTTGAACTCAGACTTAATAAAATCGAAGCAGCAGCTGAGCGGTTGATCAGTGATCTTTCATCCAGCCACACGCGGGCGCGTTATCCAGATCTTTTTGGACGATTCATTGAAGAAGACGCATTTTACTTAGATCATGTCTTGCTCGCTGAAATAGCAAATTTCAAAGGCGATGCCACACTGGCACAGAAGAGGATCCTAGTCAAATTTAAGGAACGTATCGAGGAGCTCTATAACCTCAACCAAAGAATCAGTGATGCACGACTCAGCTTCATGGACCTGACTGCAAAGTTGGGTATCTTTGACCGCTTAGATGACCTAAACGACAGAAACATTCTGAGCGCTTCCCAGTCCCGGGCGCTGGAAAAGATAGAAGCAACTCTGACACAAATACACGAGAACAACTTTAAAGATGGCCTAGCTTATGAGAACGAATTCAGATCGAGCTTAGATGCTTTTCAAAAACTGAGAGGACCGCTCATTGCAACTTTCCCGGCTGGGAAGGAGCAAAGAGTTGCAAATTTTTGGGCCAACAAAATTGAAAAACTCCTGAAACAGCTTCATGAAGATTCACTCAGTAGCCTAGATTCAAAATTCCAGGTCGTGAAAGACCGACCTCTTAATAGTTTCACTATGAATGAGACCATCGGTGTCCTCCGTAAATTAGAACGGCTTGAGCCCCTTTCAGACGCTTTGAATAAGCTAACCATTGGGCAATTGGATGAACTCTCTAAAACGAATCTAATCATGAAGTTACTCATAGCTTCTTTCCGCAGAGATTGGGTACCCGAGCTTTTATGGACGCTACCGCCCCATCAGAGGAACGATATCTGGGATCAATGGAAGGATTCTTATGGATCCGGTTTTAAAGCGCACAGCCACCTGGATGATCCCGCGCTCACTAAGCCCAAGAAATAACCTCCCCCCGGCTCACTCACATCCCTGACTGCACTTCCGCACGATCTGGAGCATCGGGGTAAAGATCGAGGTAACTTTGATATGCACGCCTGGCGCCCTCACGATCGCCGGAAGCTTTGAGTGCGTCACCCAGGCGTTTGTAGTGCTTAGGATTTCCCTTATCTAACGCGATCGCAGTTTGTAGCAGCGAAATGGCCGCAGGGTAATTGCGCTTTAAAAAATTCACATACCCGGCCCCACTTTTTGCATCAGCATTCCTAGGATCAATTTCGCCAGCTTGGCTAAAGGCCTGAATCGAATCCGAATAACTTCCGATCGCAGATAATTGTTCGCCGAGCTCTGCCCAAGCTTTAGAATTTCTCGGATTTAACTTCACTTCATCCCGAAGCTCCACCACCGCGTCGGAAGCCCGCCCCAAACGAATCAGCACTCTTGCACGCTTGAGGTGAAGATCTGGGTAGCGTGGAGACAACTCAAACACACGATTCAAATCAAGTGCCGCCTGTTCAAAATCAGGGACCAATAACCAAAGCTCATGACGTTTCGAAAATCCAGCCGGATCATTGGGCTTGAGTTCGCAGTATCGGCTTGCGGCTTCAATCGCGAGCCTCAGCATCTTGGGCTCGGTCGGAATCTGGGCTGACTGAACCTCAGACAACAAAGCATAGGCTGCCGCATTGCTTGGATCTAATTCCCTAGCCTGTTCAATAAATTGAAGCGCGTGAGTACGATCATTCCCGCGCCAATAGATCCTTGCCAATAAAACAAGAAGCCCTGGGGAAACTCGCTTCCCTGCTTGAAGCACTTCCTGAACTTTCGCTACCGCGACCGGTAGGCCGTCGGTTTTGAGTAAACAAAGTGCGGTGCCGAACAGTGCGCGTTCACTTTGAGGGTCAAATCTTGTCGCTAAGGAAAAGAAGAACTGTGCATTTTTGCAGTCGTCTGTCTTAGACAGCACTTCTGCATAAGCCAAATACACTTCAGGATCAATTTGTTCCCGCGACATCGCCTTCTTATAGAGTCCAAGGGCCGGGCCATAGGCACCTTGTAGTGTAGCCAGATCCCCTGCGACACGATCAAGCGCACTCACGATCTCTTTGCGGTTTACAAATCTCTGTACGACTTTCTTTGCATCCTCCCATTCAAAGAGCTTAAGAAGCGTGTCTGCATATTTCACGACGACCTGGGGATCAGAGACATCAATCTCTATGGCGTTCTTATAGTTTCGCTCTGCCCGAATGTAGTCTTCCTCTGCATAAAAGAGGTCTCCCATGCGCTCACTTGGAATCGCGGATCTTGGGAATGCATCTTTTGCAGCGATCAGCACCGTAGTTGCATCGTGTATTTTTCCGGCCTTCAGAGCTCGGTCGGCTTCAAGTACGTAGGCGTACATCTTGGCTAACGCTTGATACTTTTTAGTGTCTTCCCCGCCCTCGATCTGGGAAGCCACTGTATAATATTCAAGTAGAACCTGTTCATTCTTAGGCTCAATCATTCGCGCATTGGCTAAAGACTTTAATGCAGCCAGGGAATTCTTCTTGAGAAGCGCTACCCGAGACAGCGCCAAATAGGCCTCAACCATCTGTTTGGGATTCATGAGTGAGGGATTAGAAAGAAGTGCTTCTAAGAATGGCGTCGCGTTTTTTAGATCTCCCTTCTTCTCCTGAACACGCACTAATCCTAACAATGCTCCTGCATGCATTTTATTGAGCTTTAAAGCCCGCATATATTCATTGTAGGCATCGGTGAGATTCCCAGCATCTTCCGCAAGCAAACCACGCAGAGCAAAGAGCTTAGGCATCGGTACCGAATCGGCCGGAATCTGGGCTAAGAACTTAGCAGCTGACGCCACATCGTTCTTCTGAACGTAGAGACTCGCTAAAACAAAATATAAAGCCGTATCCAATTTACCAAAGGTCTTCCAGTGCGTGATAATACGCTGAATTGCTGCGTCATTCCGGTTTAACACCGAGTAGAACTCGGATTCTGCAATCAACGTCTCAACTAAGTCGATCTGCTTTGCACGCGAAAGCTCGATCAGTTTATTAATGACGCTGTAGGTGTTTTCATCTTTGTTGGATGCGTCAATCAGGTTTAGGTAAGACGACGCAAGCATCGCAAGCGCTTTCACATTCTCCGTATCCAGTGCAATTGCTCGGTGAAAGCTCTCGACGGCTTTACGGTATCCTTGCACGGTATCCTGGAGGTAATAGACCATCCCTGAATTATAGAGTTTAGTACTCCGTTCCGGATTCGCAGGGCCCACCAGTGCCTCCGGGAGGCGTGGCCGAATCGGCTTCATTGCGGAAGGAGCATCAAAGATCGAGCGACCTGACCCACTTGAATCTTTGTCTTCAAAAAATTCGTCGTAGACCAAAAGAGCTAATACCAAGAGAACTAAAAAGGATTTTCTGGGCACCTTGCCCTTCTTCGGCTTTAGGTCTTTGGGACGGAACTCTTCAGGGATGAGTATGCTCTGGGTTTTTTCTCGATGAAGAAGAGGATTTTCAATCACGTCCGCAATTGGGGTGGCCGGACCATCCTTGTTCGCATCTGCCAGATCAATCAGTGAGGTCCGCGCGTCAAAGAGGGCTGTCTTATCCCCTAAGTGCTGTTCTTCGATCACTGAAGATTTTTCTGTCATCGAAAACAGGCTTGTTTTCTCAAGATCTTGACCACTGTTTGGTAACAGTGCCTTAAGTGCCTCGACCGAAGAAAAGGGAACCCAGTCACGGCTAGGCATGATGCGAACGGATTCAGAACCATCCGCGTGCCCCATCTCCAAGAGCTTCCGCATGGGTTCAATCCCAATTGGCCCTAAGACTCTCCCTGTTCTGAGGCGAATTTTATATTCTGGCATCCCTTTGCTCTAGAGGCTGATCCTCTTGAGCAATTCTACCATGTGCTTGGGATAGATCCCGAATCCCAGCGTAGCAAGGGCAGCTACTGTGGATGCTACGAGCCCAGCCACCGACCACTGCCATTTTGCCGAGGTTTCATCCGGTGCACGCATCGTCATGACTGCGATCGGCCGCAGATACGCAAAACCTGATACGACACTGCATCCAAGAACAACTAAGACCCAACCGAGCCCTGCTTGAGCGGCGAAGGACTTAAGAACTAACCACTTCCCCCAAAATCCAAAGGTGAAGGGAAAGCCCGCCATGGAAAGCAGAAAGATACTCCAGAACATGACGATCCATGGCTTCTTAGACCAAAGACCGGCCAGATCCACAAGCTCCACACCCTGGTCTGCTTCTGTCTGTGAAAGCGAAAGAAGGATAAACGCGCCCACATTTGCAATCGCATAGGCTGCAAGGTAAACCCAGAGCGCACCAATGACTGAAGCATCGGAACGCGCAGCACTTATCGCAAGCATCATCGTCCCCGTGTTTGCGATCGAAGAGTAGGCGAACAATCTTTTGAGATTGGTCTGGCCGATGACTACAAAGCTACCGAGCACCATGCTGAGCATCGCTGACGCAAAGAGCAGGTGATCGGCGACGCCATTCATGAAGCCCGCTGGAATCAAAAGGCACCAACGCGCTAAAGCAAAAAAACTTGCGGTGGTTACCAACGTAGCCATCACACCCGCAACTGGAACAGGGGCCCCCTCGTAGACGTCGGGCTTCCACATCTGAAACGGGACACTCGCAACCTTAAAGAGCAAGGCCGCCAGCACGAGAAGCCAACCCATTAAAAAAAGAGGCGACATCTCAGGACCTAAGCCTGGGATTCTTGCGGCGATTTCGGCGAGTCGTATCGTCCCGGTTGCTCCATAGACAAAACTTGAACCAAAGAGCAGGATGGCTCCGCCTACGCCCCCAAGCACAAAATATTTAATCGAAGCTTCATTGCACCTCGGATCATTCCGTCGGAACGCAACCAAGGTGTAGATCGGAAGGGATAACAACTCAAGGCTGACAAAGAGCACCAACAAGTCCCGCGCACTTGCGAGTACACATGCCCCAAGCAGGGCTAACAAAAGAAGGTGGTAATAGTCACTGAGGTGAATACGCTCGCGCGTTAGGTAACGCGAACAGCCCACCATGAGTGCAAGTACGGATGAAATCATGATCGCCCATGCGGTCCTCGTTAATGGGGATACCTCAAGTGCCCCGCGAAAAAGATCGGCACTTGGAATAGACGCCGAGCCAAACACCGCGATTAAGGCAAATACCAGCGTAGTCATCGCAGCAATTTGTGCGGGCCTCCGCGTTTGGATTCGAACCACGCTGAGCACCATGGTCAGCAGAGTGCCAACAGCGAGGAGCGTGAGCGGGGATAGTGCCTGCCAGTGGAGGGAGGACGGAATCGTATCAGCGAGTTGAAACAAGGGCTGCATCTAAGACGCCTCCAAGAAGGTTGAGAAGTCCCGAAGGTTGAACTCCAAAATAGAGAAGCACTACAAAACATGGGGCGAGCGAAAGCCACTGCATCGGAAGTAGTTTTGCCGACGAACCGGAGCCTAAGGCCGCGCCATAGTATCGAGTGCGGTAGAAAGTAAACATATACACAGCGCCGAGTATCACCCCTAAGGCTGCGATTGCTCCCGCAAAAGGGGACACGGCAAATGCAGCCTTAAGCACAAGAAACTCACCCACGAAATTTGCAGACAATGGCAGAGCCACGCCTGCAAGGAGAAGCAAGAAGGTCATGACCCGCAAAGAACGGCCAGCGGAAAAGACGCCATGGTCTAAAGAAAAACTTTGGGCTGCAAAAAGACCGGCACTTGAAAAGGAATGCGCTAGCGCTAGAAATAAAGCTCCTGTTGCCCCTTCAGTTCCACCCGCGAAAGCACCTAGTGCCACAAACCCAAGATGAGAGATCGATGAGTAGGCGAGCATTCGTTTTGCGTCCGTCTGTTTCATCGCAAGAAGTGCTGCGTAGACTACACTGATCGCCGAAAGAAACATGAGCGGAGCTTGAGCTTGATGCATAGCATCTGGAAAAATCGGCAATACGATGCGTACAAAGCCATACGCTCCGAGCTTAGATAGAACCGAAGACATCCATATTGTCCCACCCGTAGGCGCAAGCGTGTAAGTGTCGGGAAGCCACGAGTGAAATGGAACCAGCGGAAGTTTTACTGCAAACGCAAGAAGAAACCCGCCGAGCAAAAGGAGCTGTAACTGTGGATCCAGATTCTGAACAGCGACTGCGACCGCGTCGATGGAAAGATTGAAATCACCATTCAAATGGAATGCTGCCCAGCCTAAACCGATCATAGAAGCAAGCATGGCGAAGGACCCAGCAAAGCTCATCAGCATGAATCGAAGTGCAGCCGTACCTTTTCCGGGCTTTCCCAAAACGCCAAGCATCAAGAATGCTGGAATCAATACGGCCTCAAAGAAGAGATAGAAGACAAGGGTATCCCGCGCCAGGAACGCTCCGTTCACTAAACCTAGTGTCGCAAACGAACTGACAGTAAAAAGTTTTGCGTTGTTTCTCACCCACCCGCCGCCTGCACTGATCGCAACAAGTGCAACAAGACCTGACATCAAGATAAAGGCTGCAGAAACGCCATCCAAAACGAACAAAGGCGCCCACCCCAGCGAAGACCAAGCATCAATAGTCAAATGAGATGAGGAAACCTGGGATGAACCATGCGCGAAGAGTACTGACGCAATATTCTTCCCAGCCGAGATCGTGTATATCACAGCCGCTAGATTCGCAAAATACTGCTGAAACCGGGCTGGAAGAAACAGGAGTGCTAAACCTAGACCCCAAGGGGCTAACAGTAGAAATAGAATTTCACTTGATCCAGCCATAACCCACCACTCCCAGCACCACCGCGAGGGCGAGTGCAAAAATTAACGAATAACTCTGCAATGAACCTGAGGATAAAGTGCGAAATGCACCCCCAGAAACCTGAGCGAGGGTGCCCATTCCATTCACAAATCGACTTAAGACAGCCTCCTCAAAAAACCGATCTAGAGACTGCGCGCTTCTTGAAATCCAAACGACAACACCGTTGGTGTAAAAGGTATCGATTCCCCAGGCGTTTTTCAAAAAGCCTGAATTCGATTTCTCTGGCCCAGTTTTTACTCGGGAGTATCCATAGAAGGCAAACCCGATTCCCACAACAGTGCTGACCGCCATGAGGACCCATTCCAAGTTGCCGGAAAGTACGCTCCCGGCAGAAGGAAGGGAGAGCCAATGTTCAATCCAAGAGGAATGTGGCACACCTAAGAAACCGCCAATCGTGCTCAAAATTGCCAGCAACAGGAGCGGAAGCGCCATAGTCCAAGGGCCCTCATGGGCAGAAGAAAAAGTCTTCTTCTCCGCGCGAGTCTTTCCCAAGAAGGTCAGAATAAAGAGCCGTGTCATGTAGATCGCAGTTAAGGCCGCAACCACAGCACCGCCCGACCAATACAGCCATCCGCCATACTGAGACGAGACCAGCTTCCAGAGAATTTCGTCCTTCGAAAAGAAACCCGCAAAAGGAGGCATCCCAATAATTGCGAGCCATCCTGCTGCAAACGTCGCAAAAGTAATCGGCAGCTTAGCCTTAAGACCACCCATGCGGGTGATGTCTTGTTCTTCATGCATGGCATGAATCACACTACCCGCGCCTAAGAACATCAGAGCTTTAAAGAAAGCGTGGGTCACAACATGAAAAACCGCAGCATCAAAGGCTCCCACACCGCAGGCCATGAACATCAAGCCCAGCTGAGACACAGTGCTGTAGGCCAAAACTTTCTTAATATCATTCTGGGCCAATGCCGCGGTAGCTGCGATCACGGCCGTTAAGAACCCAACCAACGCTACAGTCGCCATCGCGATGGGGCTCGCTAGGAAAACATTGGATAACCTGGCCATCAGGTAGATGCCGCTCGTAACCATGGTTGCAGCATGGATGAGCGCAGAGACTGGCGTCGGCCCCGCCATGGCATCCGGCAGCCAAGTAAACAATGGGAACTGAGCACTCTTGCCCGTGCAGGCAATGAATAAAAGCAGTGCGGCAGCAGTTACGATTGGGCCAGAGATAGAAGTCGCTTGCTCTTGAATCCCTGCAAGTTCAAATGTTCCAAAAATCTTGAACAACAAAAATGCACCGAGCAGAAAACCAACATCACCGATGCGATTCATGATGAAAGCTTTTTGACCCGCCATCGCTTTGCTTGGATCCTGAAACCAGTAGGCGATCAAAAGGTAACTGCAAAGCCCTACCCCTTCCCAACCCAAGAAAACAACGGGCAAGGAAGAACCTAAAACAAGTACGAGCATCATGAAGCAAAACAGATTGAGATAGGCAAAGTACCTAAATGGAGTTGCGTCATTCTTCATGTAACCCACAGAGAAAAGATGAATCAGTGCCCCGACTCCCGTGATCACTAAAGAAAAAATGCCGCTCAAATGATCGAGTCGGAGCGCAAAATCTATTTTCAGATCCGCCAGAGCAATCCAGGTGAAGAGTGTTTGGTCGATCGTAGGCTCCCCATGCATCAGCTGGAAGAAGGACACCAAGGCAGCGATAAACGCGCCGACTAGGGCAAGCGTGCCAATGGTGCCTGCTATTGCAGTGCCCGACTGAGAGCGATCGGTGCTGGACTCATTCAGAGCCAAGATGCCGAGTATGAGTGCACCTAGGAGCGGAAAACAGATTATGCAAGAAAAGGTCATCACTAGTCCCTCAAGAGTTGGAGCTTTTCAGACTCGACCGTTTTTAACGTGCGATAGAGGGCTATGATCAAACCTAAACCCACTGCACTTTCGGCAGCGGCCACAGTCATGACAAACACAGCGACCAAATCCCCATTTAAATTCTGATGCATTCTTGAAAACGCCACAAAACAGATATTTCCTGCATTTAACATCAGTTCGATACACATCAGGATCACAAGCAAGTTGCGGCGCACGACGACGCCAATCAACCCAATGAAGAACATAGCCGTTCCGACTGAAAGCAACATCCAGGGATGAAACTGCATTTAAGAACGCCTCCGCTTCGCGAGTGCAATGGTTGCTACGATGGCAGCCAACAATAGAAAGGATGTCAGTTCAAAAGCAAAAAGGTGATCACTAAACATAGAGAGTGAGAGCACCCTCGTGTGGCCACCACTTGCAATAAGTTGTTCGGTTGACCATGGCCCAGTTGCTTGAATGGTCCGTGCTGGCTGGAGTGCGATGCCCGTGACGATCAGAAGTATGATCCCCGCAGCTGCGCCAGTCATCTTGATCCATTTTGAGGTCTTTAGAAAATCTAAGACTGGCTTATCTGCATTGAGCAACATCACAACAAAGACGAACAGCACCATGATGGCACCGGTGTAGACCAAGATCTGTAATGCGGCCACAAAGTGCGCACCGACCAGGGCGTAAAGACCAGCGACTGCAAAAAAAGAAAGAATTAAAGAGAATGCAGAACCGACTGGATTCTCACGAAGAACCACCAGTAAGGCTGAGACCAAAGCGATCGTAGAGAGGGCTATAAAAGCGATAATCTCTGCGTTCACTTGCCACCTCTTTGATCCAGCAAAACATCTTTTTCTAAGACGATACGTTCAACCTGGGCCATCTCATAAATATTAGAGAGCTTGATGGCGTCCTTAGGGCAAGCTTCCTCACACATCCCACAAAAGCAGCAACGGAGGAGGTCAATTTCAAAACGCGCAGGGTACTTTTCTTTATCAGCGCGTTCCTCTGCAACAATGTGAATGCACTCTGCGGGACACACGGTCGGGCACAGCATGCAAGCTGTGCAGTTCTCTACATTATTTACCGTCTTGATGTAGTGCAGACCTCGGTACCTGTCTGAGTACTCGCGGCGCTCTTCTGGAAACTGAAGTGTTGCCGTCTTCTTAAACAAGAAGTGCTTCATCGTGATCAAAAGTCCAGAAATGACTTCGATCAGATAGAAAACATTCCACCATGGTGCTTTGCGTTTGATCAACATCGCTAGAGCACTCCTTTCATCACTAAATAAGCGGTTAGAACAACATTGAGCAACGAAAGAGGGAACATCACTTTCCAACCAAAGTGCATCAACTGATCAAAACGGAAGCGCGGAATGGTCCATCGCACCCAAACAAAAAGCCACATGAAGAAAGCAATCTTCGATAAGAAGGACAGAGCTTCAAAACCCACTCGCGCAATTTCTTGAGTCTGAAATTCCGCGCTACCAAAGAGCACATGATGTAAATATGGGAACCCGGGCAACATCTGCCAGCCGCCAAAAAACAGTGTTGTCACCAAGGCACTTGCCACGGCCATGTTGATGTATTCCGCCATAAAGAAAAGAGCGAACTTCATCGAGCCGTATTCCAGGTGATAACCCGCTACCAGTTCTGATTCGCCCTCCGGCAAATCAAAAGGAAGGCGATTTGTTTCTGCGAAAACAGAGATTAAAAAGAGAATAAATCCTAAAGGCTGGATCAAGACCCCCCACTTAGGAATGGTGTGTCCAAAGACGGTAAAAAAAGCTTGGCCCTGGCCGAGCGCGATGTCGCCTAACTTGAGACTGGAAAATGAAAGAATGATCCCGATGACGGAAAGGCCCATCGAAAGTTCATAACTAATCATCTGCGCAGAACTTCGAAGGCTACCCATGAGCGAGTACTTATTGTTCGAAGCCCAGCCCGCAATAATAATCCCGTAAACGCCGAGTGAGGCGATCGCGAAGCAATAAAGAATACCTACGTCGAGATTCGCAATCTGAAATGAGACGTGTCGGCCGTCCCAGTCCATAGAGCTGGCAAAGGGGATCACTGCAAAAGTCATGAATGCGGGGACGACTGCAATCCATGGCGCCAATGTGAAGTAGGCCTGGTTGGTGTGTCTCAGCGCACGATCCTCTTTGAAGAGGAACTTCACGACATCTAAAGCAGCCTGCAATAGACCAAACGGCCCGATGCGATTGGGGCCTAGACGATCTTGCATCAAGGCCGATCCACGGCGCTCCACAAAGAGCATAATCGGCACAGTGGCAAGCAGACCCACCAGCACGACTGCAATTTTCATCCACAAGATTGGAAAATCCATGACTTCAGGTGTCACGCGACACCTTGTTTCTTGCCGGTATTTGCAAGCAGCATCAGAACTTCAGAAATTGACTTGCAATGACCACGGGGTGGGACCACTCGGCGCAAACGTTGCTCTATCCCAGCGTGATTAACGATGGTGCCGTCTTTTTCAAACATGGAGAGACTAGGAAGAACAACGTCAAAGCGTTCTGCTTCCTTCGTTATAAAGAGTCCGACACCAATCTTATGTTTGGCCTGGAGCTCAGGTAAAACTGCGCGTCCCGCAGTAAATACGATTGCCACGTCAAAGCTGGCTTTCTGAAGCGGCTTAAACCCAAGCTTTTCCGCGCCCATTAGATTTGCAGTCTTTGACTTCATCCTGAGTATGGAATCTTCAGGGCCATCCTCACTTGAGGTGAGTATTCCCGGAGTTCCAAAATGTCCCAAGACTGCACTCGGTGCGTGCTGGCTCACAAAGACCTGAATCGCTTTCATTTCTTCAAGCGTCAGATCAGAGCCCACAGCAAAAACGACTGAACCAGCCTGAGCGAGGGTGCTGCGGAATTTCTGAATCTCTTCCGCCCAAGTTGCCTCAGAGGAAGTTTTTGTCCAAACCTCACGGACTCGATCCTCTTCCTGCGCATGATTAAATAAAAATCGGCCTTCGTCACAAAGCCAGTACTTATTCACACCAGGACTAACGCGAGGCAATGTTCTGTAGATGCTTCCGTTTTCGTGATGCACTTCCGTCGCACAACCCTTGGAACACCCTCCGCAGACAGAAGGCGTCTTCTTAAGAAACCAAGCGCGCTTCTTGAAGCGGAAGTCTTTCAGCGTCAGAGCCCCGGTTGGGCAGATGTCCGCATAGTTCCCCGCATATTGTGTAGACAGCGGAAGACCGTCGATCGTCGTAATATCGGTCATATTCCCGCGCTGAATCGCGACCATTTCGCGGACGCCGGCAACTTCGTCCCCGAATCGTATGCACCGGGTGCAGTGAATGCAGCGATTCATGTTCTTCTGAATCACAGGACCCATGTCGACATCCACAAAGGTGCGGCGCTCTTCTGTGGAGCGCATATACGCACTGCCATGCGCAAAAGAATTATCCTGCAAATCGCACTCGCCTGATTTGTCGCACACTGGACAATCGAGTGGGTGATTGACCAATAGAAATTCCATGGTGGAAGCGCGAGCCTTCTTCACGCTATCGCTGGTCGTTCGAACGACCATGCCGTCTGTAGCGGGAGTTGAGCAAGCGGTCTGAAGCTTTGGCATTTTTTCAACTTCAACCAGGCACATGCGACATTGCGCGACAACACTCAAGCCTGGGTGATAACAAAACACAGGCACGTCAACTCCAACCCTCTTGGCGATGTTGACAATATTTTCTCCAGCCTGAAATTCGACTTCTCTACCGTCGATTGTGCACTTAGGCATATTTCTTTTGACCTCGGATATACGACTCAAACTCAGTGCGGAATTTCTTTACAAAACTAATCACGGGACCTGCTGCTGCATCCCCTAAAGCACAGAGTGTTTTTCCGCCAATGTTGTTGGCTATATCCAGCAACATATCTAGGTCTTTCTCTGCCCCTGCTCCGTGCAGTATGCGGTGGAGAATGGCCTCCATCCAATGACAGCCTTCACGACAAGGGGTGCACTGTCCGCAGGACTCGTGCGCGTAGAATTTCGTAATGCGCCAGATGAGCTGGACCATGTCGGTGTCTTCATCACACACCATCACAGCGCCAGAACCCATCATGGTTCCAATTTTCTGAAAGGGCTCAATGTCTAATACCACATCGATTTCATCCGCAGTCAGAACCGGAGCCGAGGATCCTCCAGGAATCACTGCTTTAATTTTTTTGTCTTTCCAGCAGCCGCCGGCGTGATCTTCGATCAGCTGACGCAGAGTAATGCTCCCAGCCTCCACTTCGTAGACACCGGGATTCTTCACGTGGCCAGAGACACTCATTAAGCGAGTGCCGCCCGATTTCTCTATTCGCCCTAACTTTGCGTACCATTCCGCCCCACGATTTAAAATATGGGGAACCGTTGCAATCGTTTCCACATTGTTCACCGCAGTCGGACAACTAAACGCACCCACAAGAGCTGGAAACGGGGGCTTAACGCGAGGCTCGCCGCGCTTCCCTTCCAAAGAGTTTAAGAGTGCGGTTTCTTCACCGCAAATATAGGCACCAGCACCTCGGTGCAGGGTGACATCAAGATTGAAAGAAGAGTTGAAGATCCCCTTACCTAAGAAACCATTTTTATAGGCTTCGTCAATCGCTTCTTGAAGGATCTTTGCTTCGCGCGTGTATTCACCCCGAATGTAAATATATGCATGAGTGCAGCCAATCGCATAAGAACCGATGATCATCCCTTCAATCAACAAATGCGGCGTATAGCGGATGATATCTCGGTCTTTAAATGTACCCGGCTCTGATTCATCGGCGTTGCAAACCAAGTACTTTGGCTTCGCACTTTCCTTTGGGAGAAAGCCCCACTTCATGCCCGTAGGAAAGCCAGCTCCCCCACGACCACGGATGCTACTTTTCTTTACATCCTCGATGATCTGCTCTGGCTTCATCTCTAGAATGGCGCGCCGCGCAGCCTGATATCCCATCATCTGAGCGGTGTAATAACTCAGCTTTCGGTTTTCATCGTTGCCAAAGTGCTGCACAAAAAGTGTATTCATGGTGCACGCCCTTCTAAGATTTGATTGATGCGCTCAATGCTTAAATTTTCGTGGTAATCATCATTCACCATCATCGCTGGTGCTGTACCGCAGGCTCCTAAACACTCCTCTTCTGAAAGAGTGAATTTTCCGTCTACTGTGGTTTCCCCGGTCTTGATCTGAAGCTTTTTTTCGCAATGAGTTACAAGGTCGTATGCACCTCGCAACATACACGAAACATTAGTGCAGATCTTCAGATGCTTTTCGCCAACCGGGCTCAGGTTGTACATCGTGTAAAAGCTTGCGACTTCACGGATCTGCGCAGGGTGCACGCCGATGAAAACAGCAACTTCATCCATAGCTTCTTTGGGCAACCATCCAAACTCTTCTTGTGCTGCATGAAGCGCAGGAAGGATCAGCGCGTTACGAATAGGGTAGCGCTGCTCCAGCTTGGACATCTTGTCGTAGAATTTTTGTGAAAGTACTTTTTCCATTACCGATCCAGCTCCCCGGCAATCACGTTGATCGACCCTAATGCACCGACTAAGTCCCCGACATAAGCGCCCTTAATCATTGGATCTAAGCCCTGGTAATGCCAAAAAGATGGGCCACGAATGCGCATCCGATGGGCTTTAGGTCCGCCCCTGCTCACAATATAAAATCCTAACTCACCGTTCGCGGCTTCAAATGGCGTGTAAGCCTCGCCCTCTGGAACGTCAAAGCCAGTCATGAAGAATTTGAAATGATGGATCATTCCTTCCATCGTGTTGTGCACCACTTCTTTATCCGGAATACGGGTGCGTTTATCGTCAGCCCAAATCGGACCTTTCTTTATTTTCTCAGCACACTGAATCAAAATCGAAAGTGACTGCCGCATTTCTTCGATGCGCACCGCGTATCGGTCAAAAACATCCCCAATCTGAGCTGTCGGTACATCAAAATCCACTCGGTCGTAGAACAAGACAGGCTGATCACGGCGCAGATCCAGGTCAATCCCAGCCGCGCGCGCGTTAGGGCCGGTGAAGCTGTATTTCATGCACTGCTCTTTATTAAAAATGGCCACTTCTTTTGTGCGTTTATGCCAAATGCGATTATTGGTCAGCAATGAGTCCATCTCATCGATGACTTCGCGAGTTTTCAATGCCCAGGTTTTGACTTCTTGCTCCCAGCCCTCCGGAGCGTCGTACATTAAGCCGCCGATGCGAGTGTAAGAGGTGGTTAACCTCGCGCCACACAGCTTTTCAATTAATGTGTAGGCACGTTCACGTTGTTGGTATCCGTAAAGAAAGAAAGAAAACGCACCTAAGTCCACGGCATTGATGCCGACACAGATCAAGTGATCGGTCACACGCGCAATTTCTGCGGCCATCATGCGAATCCATGTTGCACGTGTTGGCACTTCAATTCCCATTAACCGTTCCACAGAGAGCGCATAAGCCACGTTATTGATCAGCGCGGAACAATAATTGAGACGGTCCGTGTAGACGATGAATTGGTGGTACGTCCGATTTTCTCCCAGTTTCTCTTTTGCTCGGTGGGTATAGCCAAATTCAGAGTAGGAGCTTTCGATCACCTCACCGTTGAGCTTCGCCATGCAGCGAAAAGCACCATGCATCGCCGGGTGCGTGGGTCCGATGTTGATAATCACTTTAGAATCATCAAAGAGATCATCTTTATCGTCCTTGAACGAAACATTCATCGAACCGGGGAATCCCCAGCGCGAAACGTCGATTGGAATGTCTCTACTCGATGATTCTTTTACTGAGTTTTGTTCGTCGCTCACTTGAGTAGCTCCGGATCTATTTCTTCAGGGGTTATAAAAGACTGGTATCCACGGAGTGGGTAATCTTTCCGAAGGGGGTGCCCCTCCCACCGGATATCTAACAAAATGCGCCTAAGATCCGGGTGATTTAAGAACTGGACTCCGAACATGTCGAAGATTTCCCGCTCTGCCCAATTAGCACCGGGCCAAAGAGAAACAATACTTTCTACTGACGTTCCCTCTGAAACCTGAAACTTTACCCGCACCCGCGCTTTGGTTTCGCGCGACATCAGCTGAAAGACCAAAAGAAAGCGAGGCTCTAGTTCTTCGTCGGTCGCTGTGTAATCCACAAGAAAATCGTAACCAAGGTCCACCTTAAAAAACTGAAGCACCTCAAGATTGGCGTGACTGGAAAAAACAAAAGTAGGTACATCTGTTGGATCTGTTTCCGGCATCTGTACCGAAAGAGTTGCCTCGCCAAACCGTGCTTGAATCTTGGTGACTTGGTCTGACCAAAGAGCGCCGAATAGGTCGACCCACGAACCATAATTTGTCGGGATGCGCGTGCGAATATCCATTTACACCACCAACCCCTGGCGAGATGCCTTTTCACGGCGCTGGGCGAATGTATCCCCCCTTTGAATGCGGTCCTGCAGGACGAGCAACGCATTGAGTACGCCTTCGGGTGCGGGCGGACATCCAGGAACATAAACGTCCACTGGGATAACGGTGTCGATTCCTTGAGTCACGCTGTAGACGTTAAAAATCCCGCCTGAAGATGCGCAGGCACCAAAACTCATCACCCATTTTGGATCTGCCATTTGATCATAAATATTTCGAAGAACAGGAGCCATCTTCTGTGTGACTATCCCTGCACAGATCAGCAAGTCACTTTGGCGTGGCGAGAATCGAACAACCTCTGCGCCAAATCGTGCCATGTCATAGCCCGACGCCAATGTAGACATCAGCTCGATCCCACAACAGCTGGTGCCGAAAGGGAGAGGAAACAAGGAATTCTTCCGAGCAAAACTCACGAAAGCATCCAGCTTTGTTGTGAAAAAATCTGCGGATCCGTCTTTAGACATCGATTACTCCCACTCCAATGCGCCCTTGCGCAAAATATAGACGTACCCCACAAGAAGAACGGCCACGAAGGCGATCATCTCGAGAAAAATGAATTGCCCTTGGGTCAAGTACTGGCGGTAAACAACGGCCCAAGGATAAAAAAATACAGTTTCAACATCAAACAACAGAAACAATATGGCGATCAGATAAAAGCGCACTGACATCCGTCGAGACTTCGCGTCGTCTAGAGCGGGCGCACCACATTCAAATGCAGAGTCCTTCGTGGTGTTGGGGAGCTTGGGCCCAAGATACCAAGAGAGGAAAATAACCGTGCCCCCGATCAATAGACCAGCGGACATCAAGATGAGTACTGGCAGATATTCCATGAGTGAATGATCCACCAAAGTAGCATAAGCAATCTAGCTAAGAGACACGGAAAATCGGCAGCAGAAGCTCAAGCATGGGTAGGACCGCAAGCCAGACCAGCACTAAAAGCACAGTCAGACGCCTCGATCTCTTTTGATGAAACGAATTGAGGTCAAACCCGACTGACTCGTTTGCTTGGGGGAGCTGCCGCCAGACCGAGGCCAGAACTAAGGTCAAAGCTGCCCCTGCAAGCAAGATAAATACCGGGGCCAGAGCCCCAAACTGGGGCGCCATCGAGAGCGTGATCCAAAGAGCACTCATGGAAGCACCAAATCCCACTGAAAAAACTGCGATGAAGCGCCCAAGGCGGCTCAAGCTTGGCGCAATGAGGAGACTAAAGGTGAGCGTCGAAAAGATGAGAATGAATAGATTTTCGGCATCCTTTCCAAAAAGGGACGCAAAGGCGCCAAAGAAGCCAAATGCACTCAAGACTCGAAGCGACCAAATACGTAGGTCATTGGCAACCCATGCGGAAGTGGCCATAGCCAAAAATCCGAGGACAAAAAAGAGTCCCAAAACTTGGGTGAAGGGAGGGGTGACGGCTGGAGTGATCCAGTTTTTTACGAAAACAAAGGACAAGAGGATGCGCACGGCTAAAAGGAACTGGGCACTACCCCATGCCTGCGACTGCATGCGAATTTCCATGGACCGTAACAGAGGCAAAGGCATCAGCAGCCCTAAAACCACAGAAAAACGAAGCTGCCAGCTGTCGAGCGGGGTCGACACTGCAACCGCAAGCGCGACTAAGAGGAGAAGGCTTCGCGTAAATTCGATTTTTCGCTCAGAAATGGGAGACATCGCAATCGAGGCAAGCGACCAGACGATAAACCCAAGCCAAAGCACCCATTGGCTTGGAAATACAAAACAACAGGCCAAAACAAACAGAAGCCACTGAAAAAACATCCATTCATCCGAGCGCTCGTCCTCTGCCTGGGATGCTCCGTTCACTAAACGAGGCAGCAAACCAAAACTGAGGAAGGGAATCGCCCAGAGCATCGAAAGTCCTTCGGAGAACCCAATCAGCGCTGCGGTAACCGCCGACTGCGCTGCGGCAAGGACCCCAACGAAGTGCAATGGCCGCCACTGGACCAAACCACGTAGGCCGGCATGGAGAAAAATGAACCCCAAAAGGACTGCAGGAATCACTTCCTTGGCAATCGGCGTCATACTGCACCCCGCTCAATTAAGATCGGAGCTACAAAAGTGAGAACAATGAGAATCAAAAGGGCCGCTCGCGTTTGCCATCCGTCAGACCAACCATGAGAGAGCCCAGCTCGTTCGCCTTCAAAATCCTTAAGGACTCTACTCAGTGCGAGACCTAGACAAATATAAGTCCCGATTGCCAATGCGAAGAGTGGCACATCCGATTTAGAGCTGAGCGCGTGCGTGAGCGCTAAAGATGCCCAGCTTTTTGGAATGGGGAGCCAAATGAGAGCGCTCGTGACAATTAAGGCTCCTGGGCGCAACGCAGCCAGGAAACAAAGAGTCATAGGGGCGACTAAGACCGTCCATTGCAATGCGCGCAGATCATGTTCTTGAATGGCTCCTAAGGTGCACAGGGTTGCTGCAAAGAGCGCAAGAACGTTGGTCGAAGCCAAGAGATACTCCAGTGGTCGCACCACTAACAGCAATCTAAAGAGAACAATGACCAAAAGAGCAATGGCGAACCCTTGGGCTCCTTGTAAGGGCTGATTGGCCTGATATAAAAACTCCAGGCCCAACACCATTTGAATACCCCGACTCAAAGCGACCATGCCTGAGTGTTCGCGCCAGGTGGGAAGATTTGAGGAAAACTCAAAGGTATAGATTGGAAATGAAAGAAGCGCAAAAATGCCAACCCACGCTGAGGCAAGCGGCAATTCTGTCCCGTAACGCGCAAAGAAAAATGAAATCAAAAGACAGCCAAGGCGAAAGATCCCAACGATCACATGTAACCTCGCATCGCTCGCCGATGCTCCTGAGACTAAGAACGCTATCGCCCAAAAGACCGAAAGAACGGTTGCGGTCAAAATCGCCTCAAGGGGCCCCGCCAACAGACCTAAAACTAGAATGCAGGCCCCTACTAAACTCAATGTCGCTGCAACCGCGTTGGATCTAAAAAACCGGAAGGACATGAACGCACCGAGAAGAACGCCGCTCGCACCAAGAATCACACCAGATGTACTCATGCGGCCCTCCAGAAAGAAAAGCCCGCGGCAAGAAGAGCTACACCAATCCAGAACCAAACCTCAGTGCTGTTCTGTATTGGTAGCTTCATATTCTGTGTCGATTTATACGTCTTAAGCCGGTTCTCTACCGCGACTACAAGTCGCTGGTCGCGCGTCCCGATAGCAAGGCGGAGGCGGTCAAAGAGGGTGACGAACCAAATGCCCTGAATGGGCAGCCCTTGCTCACGGTTGCCTATACCAACCCCGACCACCATCATTACGAACGAAGTGCCGACCACCCCGAGCATCCAGCCGGATGACATATCCCAAAGAGATTCCATTGCAGTGATCTGACCCAAGCCGCCTCGATGCACCATCGGCAAAACGGGTAAAAGACCAGTAATCAAAAGAAAAGTTCCGCCCGCTTTGATCTGCTCCTCTGAACGAGCTGCCTGCAGGGCAAGGCAGGAAAAAAGCGCATAAACCCCCGCAATCACTACGACAAGCGTTCCATCTGCTGCAACGTTTTGAAACGAGATCAACAGCATTGAAGACGGCAGCGCGCCGCAAACAAACAAGAGTGCGATCATCCTCTGCCACTGAACTTGAGGCAAAGCCACACGACATACGAGCAATGCAAAAGTCGCAGCGTTCACATTGGACCAACCTAACCAAAGTTTACCGGCTGCAAGCAAACCTAAAGCGAGCACCCAAGCGAGATCCCGGACCGCCATACACGCAGTCAGACCAAATACAAAAAGGAGCCCAACAAACCCTGAGAAGAATCCGATCTTCTCTGCTCCAAGATCTGAAAATTCTTTGGGTAATAGAATCATCAGAATTCCAAGAAGCAGCGGGCCCTTAGGGCTCAATGACAAACCAACTAGCATAGGAGCAACCGCTAGAGGCGCAAAAACGGAGAAAGCAGTCACTGTAGAAAAAACGCCCAGACTACTGAGTCCGATTAAAATAAATGCTGAAGCAATTCCTCGACGATCATCTTTGTAGTCGGCCCAACTCAATACAGTAAATGCCACAGTGAGCGCACTGAATGCTAACCAGCCCTGAAAACAGGCACCCAAAAATAAATACGGAACGAGCTCAAGACGGCGCGACTTCTCTGAACAGACAAACCAAACGAGGGCAGCTATTAGAAATCTCGGCGCACTGAATTGAATTGCGCCCGTTCCAAGCGGTTCAAGCAAATACCCAAGCACTGCAAGAAGAGTTGAAGCACCCCAAATGAACCAACCTTGAGTCACGACGATGAACCCTCCTCTTCGATGGAAGATTCAATAAAGACTCCGACCAAGGCAAAACCAACCACTAAAACCGCCAAAGAAATCCAAACAGACTGAAGGAGCACCAAAGATCCAGCGGCGAGAGTTACAGCCGTAACGACAAGTCCATGAAGTTGCGAGCGCGCATCGGTCGCGTAGGAAAGCCGCAAGACGCCAATAATCAAACTCAGCGCGAGCAAAGCGTTTACTAAAGTCATCTCCACCTCCTGCGGTCTCTTAAGAATCGAGTGGTGAAGACTGTAAATGCACAAATGAATGCCGCACCCACTGCTTCAAACGCTGTCGGCGGAAGAACCGAAGCGGTTTCATCTTCCCGAAAGAAGCGTGCGCCCCAAAACAAAATTGCAGCCAACATCAAAAGCCCAGCACGCAGAAAAAAACTCTTGAATGTGAACCTGGGGCCAACGCTCACCAAAGTAACTCGGGAGAGAGTCTCAGATACAAAGATCACTCCAAAACCTAAAGCGCCAACGCAGATCACGAAAGTGGGCAAAGACTCACTCGCAACCGAAGTGCCAATGGCAACAAAGCCAGCAAACAGCGACGCTTCCGCCAATGCACGGGCGCGCAATCGTTCTCCCACTGGCAGCAGACTGCCCACCAATATCAACAACGCCCCCATCAGCTCAATCGTCAGCGTCATCACGCCTCCCAAAACGGATCTTTAAGTCAGCGGGCTTCTCTACAGGAAGAAGAAATCGCTTCTTTTGCGTGAGTGACTGTGGCTCACAAACCGAAACGCATTCACCACAAAATATGCAATTAGAGAAATCAATGTTGAATACCTCAACGTTCGGACGATCGTCTTTCTCTGGCCCATTTACAAGTTCGATACAAGAGGTGGGACAATGAGTGACACAATCACCACAACCGGTACATAGAGTGAGGTCGTTTTTTATTTCTCCGCGAGTTCGAGCCGGAAGATCTTGCTCTCCTCGGGACGAGACTGGATCAGGATAAAGTTCAGTCTCCACTTTCCTCAAAGAGTCCCGATTAAAGAAGAAATCAAAAATGGTCTTCATCACAACCCCCACTGCAAGACTGCGAGCTTAAACCCCAGTGCACCGACAAAACCAAGCAACGCAACAGGGAAGAGGAAATGCAGAAGGATTCGAAGCTCCCCAGGCAAAGCATTTCGAGGGAGGAACGCACCACAAACAGTAGTGACCCAACACAAGAGGGTCGCTACAAAAAGTTCACTCAAAAGAAACTCGCATCCTAAAAATGTGCGCGCAAGCAGCATGCTCCAGACAAAGAGCCCGTAGCCACGAAGGAGACCTTTAAAAAATCCTACGTTTCTCACTTGAAAGGGCTTCTGTTCAAAAAGTGCGAGACCAGAAACAAGGGTGGCAAGAAACATCACACTCGAAAATGGGCTTTCCAGCGCGGTGGCACCCAAATGAAGCGAGTGCTGCCACGCCACTACGCCCTCAATGGACCAAGAACCAGAAAGAACAGCGAGTCCTATGAATGAGAAGAATACGGGCAGTGTTGCTGCGACAGCGATCAGCACGCCTTCATTTTCATGACACAAAAAGACAGCCACCAAAAAGATCAATGGAACCATTCCTAAACTCAGCGGACCTGTCGACAAAAGAAAAAGCGCGGCAGAACTGCTGAGCAACAGCGCACTTCCAAGAAGTTCCCGGCTAGAAACCAGTCGGGACATCCCTTTCGATCGGTGCCTCAGGAGTTCATCACGTACGCGCATGAAGTAGCCGACCATTCCGACCCCTACGCGTGCATCCAACCGGGAAAGCCACACTTCAGTTAATGGAGCAACTAAGAGGAAATAAAACAGAGGAGGAATGAAAGCGCTCAGCACCGGGTCAAGGATCATTGGTCGATCTCCAGTGCCGAAAAGTCGAGGCTGGCTAAAATAAGCCCCATTTGATCCACTCGCACTCCGCGGCAGGCCTCTGCAACCCATTGCGCAGCACCATGGCTTGGGGTCCGCAGCACTAAACCCGCGAGTGCTTCAGATGAACCTTGACCAGAGAGCTTCCAAGAACCACGCAGACCCAAGTATTCAGTCGAAAAGGGTGTAAGAGACCTATCCGCGTCCATTCCTTCAGGGTGATCTAAGTGAATCAGCACTCCCCCGGGCGCCAAGCCGCCTATTTCTCTCTTCTGAATGGCCACACCTTTTTCTAAACACTCAACCATGTGAATAATTCGGCCAAGGACAGAGGTTTCCGTTGTCGTGCAACTGTCTTTCCAGAACGAAAGTCGTCCTAACTCTGCAACTCCAGGCGTAGTGCGATGCAAAAGGGTCACAAAATCGCGAATCAGTTCCATGTGGGACTCAAAATCTTCCGCCCAAGTTTCAACACGTGACAAAAATCCTTCACTCACGTCCCAACGCACGCCGCCGGGTCGGATAAAACCAAACGCATATCGGGACCCGGTCATGAGTTCAAAAAAATCTAAAATCTCTTCACGCATGCGTATTAAGAGAAATTTGGGTGGAGTAAACCCGACTTGCTCAAAACAGCTCGCCAAATTTGCAAGCAGTAAAGACAACTCGGAAAATCGCGCAATGAGCTGACGAATGCCACGCGCCCTCAGTGGGGCGTCGACTACTGAGGCCGATTCGACCGCCTCAGAAAAAAGAAGTTCCCCGATCGGCGCTGCATCGGGTCTGAGGTGTGCCATCAAAAAAAGATGATCACTCCAGCGACGAGAGGAGATTCGCTCCAAGATTTTTCTTTGTGCGAATCCAAATTGCACCCTGGCTTCGTGAACGGTGCCGCCTCGGACATCTGCTTCAATGAGAAGCGGTCCGCCGGGTGCTGGATCACACACGCCAAAGACTGTGACCCAACTCATGACGACACCTTCGACTTAAGATCGACGAAGGCCCGGATCATCGCTTCTGGTCGTGGTGGGCATCCAGGAACGTAAAGATCGATTGGGAAAAGTGATTTCGGATCAACAAAAGTTTGTTGGCCCAAAAATGGAAAGAGACCTCCGCCACAACCGCAAGTCCCAGCTACGATCACTCGCTGTGGTTTTGGCATTTTGTGGTAGAGCACGACGAGCTCTTGCGCGATGGATTCCGTCAGCGCCCCGAGAATCACCAGCACGTCGGCATCCTCTATAGTTGTCGTGCGATAACAACCCAGGCGTTCTAAGTCATAACGTGAGGACTCGGCCTGCACGAGTTCGTTCGCACAACACATTGCAGGGGAGGAAAAATAATGCAGCGCGGGGGTTTTAAGATCAGTCAGATTCACGGCGTCTTTTCCAAAGGTATGAGTCGAGTGTAAAAAAGAGAAGAAATACGATAACCACCAAGGCGATTAACATTTCTTCGACATCAGGCTGCGCGAGCACGAGCCAGGGCAACACCGAAACAACCCCAGCCGCAACGACCCAGCCCCCAAAAACCTCTTTCACTTGGCGTAAACGAAGCCGCTGGAGCGGACGTTTTGTGGTACTTAAGTCTTGGGTCCGAGCCTGCGTAGCGCGGGACCAAAGAAAAAGCACCCCACAAATCACACCTAGCCAGATGAAAAAGCTGATGTAAGTACTGGAAATTGGTGTCATTCTTCGAAAAACGCTACTGAGTAACTTTAGGTCCGTCAATGACTCATTTCCCCAAAGAACCAACCGTATCGTGGCCTTGGTGTTCCCTCACCTCGCTTGCGATCAAAATTCTAGAGCACCCCGCACGCATCCGCGTGTGGATTGAGTCGTCTTCAGAACGCAGGCAGACACTCGCTTCAAACTTGCGAAGCCTCAGTTCTGAACTTTGTTTGGAGTGGGGTGGATGGGATCACAGCCCTTACGCCCCAGTGAGCCCCTCGCTTGCGCGAATGATGGATCGCCTCACAGTCCTTGCTCATCTTAAGCGTGACACCCAGGAAAGGATCACTGTGATCTGCGATCCCGGAAGTTTTGCTCAGCCCACCATCCCTGCTGCACTATTTGATGAAAAGAGCCTGAAGCTTCAGGTGAATGAATTATTCGAGCGGGAGCCCTTTTTAGCGCAGCTTCGAGAGATTGGATATCGAAAGGCAGAGTCAGTAGAAGAGCCTGGGCAATATTCAGTCCGAGGAGACTTGGTGGACATCTATCCACCGGGCGCGGAGCCCATTCGCGTGGACTTTTTTGATATTGAGATCGAATCGATCCGCGTTTTTGATCCACGGAACCAACGCACGCTAAAATCCTTGGGCAAGGCCTCAGTCATCTTGGTGCCCCCCGCATCGGAGGTGATCTTTCCATTTCATAACTCTGAACCCGCCCTTGAGCGGATCAAAGATTATGCAGACAGCCAAAGCGTACCGAGGCGCACCCGGGATCCGATTTTTGAGAATCTGAGAAGCGGTTTTGCGCCAGAAAATTTTACGACATGGATTCCCCTACTCCACGGCAAACCCGGACTGCTTCTGGATCACTTGCCGGCAGAGGCGATCATCGGCGCGACTCAGCCGCAACTTGCGGTGAATTCGGTCAAACATCTTCGAGATGAACTTTTCAAAGATTTTGAACGCTACAGCCATGAGCCAAAAATCTCCCCTCTTCCGGGCGATCTTTTTTCGGAAGACTCAAGGGCCGAATCCGCAATCGCGAAGTCCTTAGTGCAGATGTCTGGCGCATCGGATGCGCCCGACCCTCAAGTTGCTGTTGACGATGAAATTCCTGCTGTGGAAGTGGGGGAAAAGTTCATAAAAGATGCAATTGAGGACGGCTACCTCATCTCGATCGGGTGTCGCTCTTTCACGCACCGCGAGCGTATTTCAGGGCTTTTTGGCAACAAGGTCAAAATCCTAAACGGTGATCTCAGTGAATCCGTCCGACGAGAGACACGAAAAGAGCTTTACATCCGCGAGTCTGACCTACTTGGGCGGCGTGCACGCGAAAGCACTAAGAAGACTCCTTCGAAGGCGTCGAACTTCGCTGTGGAAGACCTCATTGAACTTCGGGATCTTGCGCAGATTGAAGTGGGCGATACGGTCGTACATACGACTCATGGCGTCGGGCGGTACCTCGGGCTAAAACATCTGTCTTCAGGCGGCTTGCAAGGCGAATACCTTCTGATCGAGTATGCGGAGCAAAACAAGCTCTATCTCCCGGTCTACCGGCTGAACTCTATTCACAAGTACATCGGGGCTGGAAGCTCCGCTCCCATCGATCGATTAGGATCGAATCTTTTCGAACGCTCAAAGCAGAAAGCACGAGCGGAGGTCCGAAAGATTGCGATTAACCTACTCGAGCTTTACGCCAAACGATCCCTGGTTCAAGGAACACAGTTCTTGGGTCGTGGAGAAGAATTTGCGAAATTTGCGACGGACTTTGAGTACACAGAGACCGAAGGCCAAGAGCGCGCGATCGACGAAACATTGGACGACCTTGAATCTGGGAAACTCATGGATCGTTTGGTGTGCGGTGACGTGGGTTTTGGAAAGACCGAAGTTGCGATGCGTGCTGCGTTTCAGGCAGTTCAAAACGGCAGTCAAGTCGGAGTGCTTGTTCCAACAACACTACTCGCCTTTCAGCATGAGCAAAGCTTTCGCCATCGATTTAGGCACTTCCCTATTCGCATTGAAAGTCTGAGCCGATTCAAAACGAAGACAGAACAGAAAAAGATCCTGAAAGAGTCAGCAGAAGGGAAGGTCGATATACTGATCGGTACTCACCGTTTGCTCTCTAAGGACGTCGAGTGGGCAAAGCTTGGCCTATTGATTGTGGATGAAGAACATCGTTTTGGTGTTGAGCACAAAGAAAAGATCAGAAGCATACAAAGCAGCACTCACACATTAACTCTAACTGCCACACCGATCCCAAGAACGCTTCATATGGCGATGTCTGGCCTCAAGGACATCACGATCATGAAGAGTCCGCCCGCCAATCGCCAAGCGATCGCGACCTATGTATCGGGTTACTCCGATGAATTAGTTCGTAATGCCATGCAGACCGAATTAGATCGCGGCGGGCAGGTGTTTTACCTCTATAACAAGGTTCAAACGATCGAGGCCCGAGCCACAGAACTGAGGCGTCTGCTACCCGGCGCTCGGATCCTGGTCGCGCACGGGCAGCTCCCAGAAGGTGAGATCGAGTCGAGAATGCTCGACTTTTACCAAGGAAATGCGCAGGTCTTGCTTTGCACAACGATCATCGAGAGCGGAATTGACGTGCCGCGCGCCGGTACGATCATTGTTCAAAGAGCTGATCTTTTTGGACTTTCACAGCTGTATCAGATTCGCGGCCGAGTCGGACGTGGAAATAAAAAAGCTTATGCCTATCTTTTAGTGGGTGACGAAGGCCGTCTCACGGATGAAGCCCGGGAACGCCTTGATGTTCTTCAGAGGTTTGTTGAGTTGGGGAGCGGTTTTCAAATCGCGACTTATGACTTAGAGATGCGCGGAGGTGGCTCACTTTTAGGTGCAGAGCAGTCTGGGCACATTGCTGCGGTGGGTTTAGATCTCTTCATGGAGCTTCTGCATGAAGAGGTCTCTGCTTTAAGAGGAAATCCTGTTCGTATGGAGGACCTCAGGTGGGAACCTGAGATCAAAGTCCCTTTTGCTGCTGAAATCCCTGAAAGCGTGATTCCCCTCCCACAATCAAGACTCTTGCAATACCGCAGACTATCTGCGGCCCGGAGTTTAGAAGCAATCGATGATTTATCCAGCGAATTTCACGATCGATACGGGGATGTTCCAGCCCCAGTGAAAAATCTATTTGCGGTCACAAAGCTTAAGTTTCTGCTGAAAAAGGTGGGTATCGACTCTTGTTCCATCGGCAAAGATCACGCCGTGCTCACAGCTCGAGAGCCCAACCAAATCGACCCCAATCTTGTGATGCAAAAATTATCGGGCCCGAAAGGTGTGCGCGACAATCGTCTGACACTCTTGCCCGACTCTAAGCTCAGGATTGCTTTGGTTTATCTGAACACAGACGAACTAGTGACGCTCCTTGGGAAGATCCTCGCGACGATTGCTCCCAAAGCATTTGAATCAATGGAAGCTAGTGATAACTTTAAGAAATGACGAAGACTCTGATCCTAACTGTTGCAGTTGCAGTACTGACGACAAACGCACATGCCGCAATTGAGGCGGCTCGGATTAATGAGCATGTCATTACCTCTGAACAGTTTTCAGCACGCTATGCAGACCAGCTTCGCGCAGTGGGGCCTGCAGGAATTTCTAAAAAGGAAGTTTTAGAGGACATGATCCGTAAGGAAGTTGCGGTTCAAGAAGCAAAGAAGATGAAGCTTGATCAAGATCAGGCCGTGCAGGATCGCCTCAATTCCGTACTGTTTTATGCCTACATCGAAAGAAAGCTTGGACCTGACTTTGAGCGTTTGGGCGTGACAGATTCAGATGCAAAAGCTTGGTATGAAAAGAATCCAGAAATTAGAACAAGTCATGTTTTTTTAGGGCTTTCTGCAGAACCCTCCCCTGAAGAGCTTAAGAAAGTCGAAGCTCGGATGAGTGAGATCGCCAAAGAGATCAAATCTGATAAAATTTCTTTCGCGGAAGCTGCCCAGCGCTATAGCGAAGACCCAAGTGGACCCATGGGTGGAGACTTGGATTTTCGGACTAAAGATCGTTTAGATCCCACCTACTATCAGGCTGCTCTCAAGCTTGGCCGTCCCTTAGAAGTGTCAGGTATTGTCCGCACCGCCTTTGGCTTACATCTGATCCGGTTGACTGGAAAGCGGGACTGGAAAGAGACGGATAGAACTCGCATCAAACGCCTGATTTTGGAAGAAAAGCGGGAAAACCTCGTTGCTAAGCACCTCTCTGACCTCCGCGCTAAATCAAAAGTCTCCGTGAACCAAGAGCTACTTCGCTAGGTTTCCCTTTCACGCGGGGACATGAGAAAAAATAGACGTGCACATCACGTCTATTTTGTTTGTTCTCTGCTTTGGTATATCCACCCCTTCTTTAGGGAAAACGATCGTCGATCGCATGGAGGCCGTCGTCAACAAGACGATCATCCTGCACTCTTCGATCAAAGACTTCCGCGCCCAGCTCGGACTACGACTCAAGATTGATCCGCTGTTTTCAGTGAGTCCGCTCGCAGCTAAAGGGATCAACATTACAGATCAGGAAATCCTTGAGGCCCGTATTCAAGAACAGTTGGTCTTAGAAAAGTTTCCAATTTCAGATGCTGAAGTAGAACAAAGGATTCAAGACTTCCAACGCTCACTGAAAATTGATCGCCCAGGCCTCACGGAACTTCTAAGACGTGAGGGATATGCCATCACCGCTTACTTCGAAATGATGCGAATCGCGATCGCGAAACAGAACCTCGTCGAGCGGGAGCTCAGATCTAAAGCGGTCGTCTCAGACGAAGAACTCAAGTCAGCATACTTTGCAAAATCTGGTGCGCAAGGAGCCAAATTTCGGGGAACGATCAAGGTTTTGTTGCGATCAGAAGCAAAGGAACTTTTTAAGTCTCCGACTGCTTCCAAGGAGTTTTTTGAAGCGGAGCGGAAAAGAATGCTCGATGGAACACCTAGCTCAGAGTGGTTGGACTTAGGACATATTGCGATTAAAGAGATGACGCCCAAACTCTTAGAAGTCACCCGGCAACTCAAGGTCGGTGAAGTCAGCTACGCTTATGAAGACAACAATCGGTTGAACCTCGTGAAGGTAGTCGATATTCGGACCGATGATGACCCTGACTTCGAGCGCGAGAAGGAAAATCTCAGGGCGCAGATGATGCAGATTGAGATTCAAAGACAATTTGAGCTCTGGACCGATCGACAAAAAGCGACAGTCTCGATACGCCGTACGACAAAACCTTCATGAGCCCTTCGTGAAAAAGAAGCCAAGCAAACAAAAACCTGCACTGATGATTACTCCGGGGGATCCTGAGGGCATCGGGCCTGAAGTCACCGTGAAAGCGCTTTCGCTGGTGCGTTTTCCTGGATTTGAAATTGAGATCCACGGCCGCAGAGATGCTTTTCAATCACTGCGAAAAAAAGTGCCAAACTCAGTCCGCTTTGTAGAACCCGAGGCAGGTGATCCGGGCAAACAGGCTGGACAAGCCATCATGTCCGCTGTTGCGGCAGTGATGGCTGCCCCCAATGAGCGGGCCCTGATCACAGGCCCGATCAGTAAGGAGCGGCTCAACGCTGCAGGGTTTCCTTTTCCTGGCCACACAGAGTTTTTAGCAGATCTGTCGGGCAGCGGGCCCGTCAGCATGATGCTGACCAACCCATGCCATTCTGTCGTCTTGGCGACGGTGCATGTACCGCTCTCGTCGGTAGCATCATTGATTCAAGCCACTGTTTTGGATGAAAAGCTTGCGCATCTCTTGGATCATTTTCTTTCTATAGGAGTCAGAAAACCTAAAATCGCTATTTTAGGCTTAAATCCTCACTGTGGTGAAGGTGGCCTTTTGGGGACGGAAGAGGTGAGAGTGATTGACCCATGGATCAAGGCTCAGAAGGCTCGAAGGAACTGCTCGGTACATGGCGCTTTTTCCGCAGACACTTTCTTCGCAATGGAGAGGGAAAATCGCCGATATGACGGAGTGATTGCGCTTTACCACGACCAGGGCTTGGCCCCCCTTAAAGCAATGGACTTTAGTGGCACCGTTAACGTAACACTCGGGCTTCCTTTCATTCGTACTTCTGTAGATCATGGAACTGCCTTCGATATTGCAGGTAAGAACAAGGCCAACCCGCAAAGCATGGTCGCAGCACTGAGACTTGCTGCTGGTTGGTTAAAGAAAAGAAAGCTGTGAGCCCTATGGGATTCTCTGAACATATTTTCCGTGAGTACGACATCCGCGGTTTAGCCGACAAAGACTTCGACGCCGCTTTTGCCGAAGAATTAGGTCGCGCCTACTGTACCTTTGCCAAAGCTCAATCGGGAAATGCGCGGCTTAAGATTGGTGTTGGGCAGGACTGTCGACTTACCAGCGAAGCTTACGCGAGTGGACTCACGCGTGGAATTATTGCGAGCGGCTGTGATGTAGTGCGCCTAGGTGTCATACCCACACCTGTCACTTACTTCAGTACGTACGAATATTCGCTCGACGGTGGAATCATGATCACCGGTTCCCATAATCCAGCGGAATACAATGGTTTTAAGATTTGTATCGGCAAAGATACGCTGCATGGAAATGACATTCAGAAACTCAAAGAAATTTTAAAGTCCCAAAAGCCAATCGCGTCCGGCGTGGAAAAAGGCGTTGTAACGCAAATAGATCCGATCCCGTCCTATATCGAAACGATCGTGAAACAGATTCGTCCTGCAAAAAAACTCCGTGTTGTACTGGATGCGGGAAATGGGGCTGCAAGCAATGTGGCCCCTGAATTATTCGAGCGCATCGGAGCAGACGTAGTTCCGCTTTTCTGCGAGTTAGATGGACGATTCCCAAACCATCACCCAGATCCAACGGTTCCGAAGAATCTGAAAAGTCTGATTGAAAAGATTAAAGAGACCGATGCTGACTTTGGTGTAGGTTTTGATGGCGATGCTGACCGCTTAGGCGCGGTAGATAAGACCGGAAGAATCATCTATGGGGATGAACTCATGGTGGTCTTTTCGCGGGCTGTGCTTGCTGCGAACCCTGGCGCGACCATCATTAGTGAGGTGAAGTCGTCCCATCGTCTTTACCAAGACATCGCAAAACATGGCGGCCGTGGAATCATGTGGAAAACAGGCCATTCCTTGATCAAAGCAAAAATGAAGCAAGAGAAGGCGCTTTTAGCCGGGGAAATGTCGGGCCATGTGTTTTTTGCGGACCGTTGGTACGGCTTTGATGACGCGATTTATTCAGCTGCAAGACTTTATGAAATCGTCTCAAAGACGAATGGTTCCGTCTTTGATCTCATTAAAGACCTCACTCCCGTACAAGCTACGCCTGAAATTCGCGTAGATTGCGAAGAAGATAAAAAGTTTGCACTCGTTACTGAAACAGCCGCCGTACTTAAATCTGTCCCGGGTTATACAGTCAATACCATCGACGGAGTCCGCATCGACTCGGATAGCGGATGGGGTTTAGTGCGTGCTAGCAATACGCAGCCCGTGCTGGTGCTTCGTTTTGAGGCAAACTCTGTGCAAAGATTGAATGCCATTCGGGATTTAGTCTTGGGCGCTTTAAACGGCGCAGCAAAGAAGGTGGGACATGCGACCTTCGCAGCCGAAGAGATCCAATGACGCCGCCATTTTGGTGCGCGGTGCAAGGGTTCACAATCTTAAGAATATTGACGTAGAAATTCCGCACTTAGCCCTGTCCATAATCACTGGACCTTCGGGCTGCGGAAAATCTTCGCTTGCGTTTGATACCATTCATGCTGAAGGACAGCGCCGATACGTCGAGAGTTTTTCAACCTATGCTCGCCAATTTTTAGACCAAGTCGATAAACCCGATGTCGATGAACTCACGGGTCTGTCGCCGACGATAGCGATCCTCCAGAAGACAACCTCCCACAATCCAAGGTCGACGGTTGGAACTGCAACCGAGATCAACGACTACCTGCGTGTTCTCTATGCTCGGGTTTCGGTAGCGCATTGCCCAGATTGCGGAAAGCCCATCCGTTCTCAAACCCCACAACAGATCGTGGACTCCATTCAAACTCTTCCTGCTGGGACAAAACTAACAATCCTGGCCCCAATCGCGAAGCAAAAGAAAGGTGAGTTCCAGAAGGAGTTATTGGGGTTTCGGCAAAAAGGATTCACTCGAGCACGGGTGGATGGATCATTCCGAGACCTGTCTGAGGACATCAAGCTCGATAAAAACTTTAAACACACCATTGATCTTTCGATTGATCGGCTGATCTTAAAGGATGCCGAATCCAATTCTTCATCGCGTCTTTATGAAAGCGTAGAGCTCGCTCTCAAACTTGGAAAAGGGAATGTGATCCTCCTTCGGCACTTAAGCGCCGAGCGCACAGAGGAGGAATCCTTTTCTCAGCATTTTGCTTGCCAGGACTGTGGCATCTCTTTGCCCGAGCCAGAGCCACGCACTTTCTCTTTCAATAGCCCTATGGGCGCATGTCCGAAGTGTGAAGGCCTAGGGACCTTAGATGCACTTTTAGACTCTGAAGATGAAGAACCATCGGACGAAGAAAATTTTGAGTTCCACGTTGCAAGCCCGTGCCCGGAGTGTGACGGGACTAGGCTTTCTAAGTTCAGTCGCGCCTTTAAGATTGGAAACCAGTCGATCGCTGACGTGAGCAGACTTGATCTTGGGGCCGCGAAGAATTGGATCTTAGACATAAAATTAAGTGAAAGAGAGCTTAGAATCGCTCGCGGGATTGTGAAGGAAATCAAAGAGCGACTCCAGTTCTTGGCAGGAGTCGGGGTGGACTACTTGAGCCTGGATCGTCCGCTCAATACACTTTCCGGCGGTGAATCGCAGCGCATTCGGCTTGCATCACAACTGGGCAGTTCTTTGGTGGGCATTACTTATATATTAGATGAACCGAGTATTGGACTTCACCCTCGGGACAATTCATTGCTGATCGACAGCCTAAAAAGGCTGCGGGATCTGGGTAATACTGTTCTTGTCGTCGAGCACGATGAAGAGATGATGCGTGCCAGCGACTATATTTTGGATATTGGTCCAGGGGCTGGGGTTCATGGTGGAACAGTGGTTGCAGCCGGACCGCTCGATGATTTTTTAAAAGAGAAACAAAGTATCACCGCGAATTACCTTGCAGGACGCATATCTCACAAACAGCACCGACGCCGTCGTACGCCCAAGGCAAAGGAAGTTTTGCGTCTTGAGAATGCTCACGGCAACAATCTAAAAAATCTCTCATTGGACATCCCCATGGGTCTGATGACCTGTGTGACTGGTGTTTCTGGTAGCGGTAAAAGTACGCTCATCATGGATACCCTTGTGCCACTGCTTGCTGAAAAATTGTATCGCTCTGAGATCCCGAAAAACTTAGGCAAGCTCATTTACGCAAAGGACTCCATCGATCGATTAGTCCGTGTGGATCAAAGTCCCATCGGGCGCACACCTCGGAGTAACCCCGCTACTTATACACAAGTATTCACTCATATTCGCCAGTTGTTCGCTCAACTTCCAGATTCAAGACTTCGTGGATTCACTCCCGGTCGTTTTTCTTTCAACGTCAAAGGCGGAAGGTGTGACGAGTGTAATGGCGATGGTGTTCGGAAATTCACGATGAGTTTTATGCCCGATGTGCAGGTGACATGCGATCAATGCAAAGGGACTCGCTTTAAGGGAGATACACTGCAGGTTCGATATAAGGGCAAGAGTATTGCGGAAGTTTTAGAAATGTCGGTTGAGGAGGCTCTCCCATTCTTTGAAGCCATTCCCCAGATTGCGATGCGCATCCGATTCATGAATGAAGTGGGCTTGGGTTACTTAAAGCTAGGGCAAAGCTCCACTACCCTTTCGGGCGGAGAGTCCCAGCGCATCAAGCTCTCGCGGGAACTCAGCAAACGCGCTACGGGTAAGACGGTTTATGTGCTCGATGAACCGTCCACTGGCCTGCATTTTGATGACATCTCGAAGTTGCTCGAAATTCTGCATAAGCTTGTAGACCAGGGCAATACGGTGCTTGTGATTGAGCACAACATCGACATCATCGCAGCGAGCGATTGGATCTTAGACTTAGGGCCGGAAGCGGGAGCCGCAGGCGGAACTTTAGTGGCGGAGGGATCGCCTGAAGCCGTCTCCAGGATGAAAGCATCGAAGATTGCGCCATTTTTGGCAGCAGCCCTGAAGCGGGATTAGAAACAGGAATCGTTCTTAGTTATCTGAGACTTCTGAAAGTACGGGAGTTCCGAAAACACCTACCGGAAGCTTTGTGTCTGATCCGATAACAGTAAGAATTTGATTGTAGAAACGAGTCAGCAGTTGACCTTCAGGCTTGAAGGATGACTTCTCAAGCTCCTTAAGGGCATCCAGGACCTCATCCGGGTCTGAATAGGGTAACAAGATCTCAGACAAGATTTGAAAGATCGGGTGCTCCTGATCTCCATATATTTCCGCCAGTGCCTCTCTTTGCGTTTGAGAGAGTTGATCAATGAACCAGAGCGCGGAGCGAAGTCCAATTCTTGGGTTAGAACCTATCGGTTCAAGTGAGAGCGCTTCATGGACATCACTTGCGCTCACTTCGTCAGGAAGACCCAACTCAGCGATCCATGCCCCCAGGGTATACTCGAGCATGTGCTCGGTTCGCAAACTAGCCTCAATAAATACTGATGCGCCGGCTTTATTCATGTTCACAAGCTCCTCACAAAGCACCCAGGAGCTTGAATCGTGTTCCTCGAAAAGTTCCGTACTTCGTTTATGAAACTCAGCCAGAACAGACGAAATCAGTGACGGCTCAGGGAGGTCATTAGCCCTTGAGCTCTGCCCGAAGAGGGAAAAGAAAAATGTTAGGGTGAAGATCAGGACCGAAAGCTGCACGACCCGGATTTTGCCTAAATTATGGATTAGGTCAATGGATCAACTTTTAGTGTAGAGGTGGCCATGGGCTCGGGCTTGTGGTGCACAAAGAGCAAAAAAAAACGCGCACCTTAAACGTCCTATCGGAGGACAGCCTAAGATGCGCGTTACTTGTTTTCGATCAGCTTTGTGTGGCTGTGATCGAAGAAACTAAAGTTTTAAGAACGCGAGGGCGAACACGAAAAGAACGAGAGACTCGATGAATACGAGGCCCAAGATCATGGGTGTGAACGCTTTCTCAGCGGATTGTGGGTTGCGTGTGATGCCTTCAAGAGCAGCTGCTGCTGCTTTGCCTTGTCCGAAAGCGCCGCCCATAGCTGCGATCCCGAAACCAAGACCAAGACCTAGGCCAAGAAGATTTGAGTTGTTGCCGGTTGCTGCAACTGCTTGAGCACCTTCTTCAGCGAAAGCTGCTGTTGATGCGAATAACCCCACGAGCGAATACATGAAAGCTTTGATTTTCATTACGTTTTCCTTTCCGAATTGCGGTTTAGTGATCATGACTTGCTGACAGAGAAATGTAAACCATGGTCATCAGACAGAATACAAAGGCCTGAACCAAGGACACAAAGAGACCCATTCCGTAGAAAATCACAGGGAAAATATACTTCACGTACTCAATATTCTGAGAAATCGAGAGGACTAAATGGTCTCCCATGATGTTTCCCCGTAAACGAAAAGCAAGGGAAAGTGGGCGAAAGAGATGGGAAGCGAGCTCGACCACCAAAAGAAGCGGAGCCAACCACCAGATCGGACCGACGAAGTGTTTCAAGTAGCCAAAGCCGTTTTCTCTGATCCCAACGTAGTTGTAGTACAGGAATACGAACACACCGATAGCAAAGGTGGTGTTGATGTTATCTGTGGGCGGCAAAAAGCCTGGGATCAGGCCAATAAAGTTATTCGTGAAAACGAAAAGAAAAATTGCTGCTGTGATTGGGAAATACTTTGCAGCAGTTTTTTCGCCCATCACTTGTTCGGCTAAACCGTAGAGACGTTCGAGTAAAATTTCGAAAAAGTTGCGAACCGTGAGTTTTGCATCAGGAATCAGGCCCTGATCTTCACGTGAAAAAGATCCCTGAAGCTGCACGCGAGCCACTGCGCCGAAAACAAGAACGAGGACGGTCATCGTCATGGCCAACGCTACGTGCCCATAGTGATGAACATCTAAGCCAGGTACGAAGTTCAACCAGTTAAAGCCATGAGTCTCGTGCATGTCGTCCTTTTCCCATCATTGCCGCAAGCGGCACAATCACTAAGCCCAAGACCGAAGCCATGAGCCAAAACAAGGTTATTTCAGGGGTTCTTTTAAGCGTTATAGCGAAGACCATGAGACAAACCAACTTAAAAGCCCCAATAAACACAATCGCCTGAGTGCTTTTCGGGGTCCCGAGCTTGGCTCGGATCAACAATCGACACAACCCAAGTAAAGCAAGCATGTTGAGCTGCACCGAGGCCGCTAAAATTGCCACCCCGACCTGCCCGGAACCCAACGAAAGGGCACTGGTGTAGAGCGCGCTTAAGACAAAGATTCGTGCCCAGTTTGGGTTCATTTCATGAGCTTTCTCAAACGAATCACGTACCAGACCAACGTCAGGAAAAGTGCGCAGAAGATCGCAATGGGTCGGTAGCTTTTGTTTGTGGTGAGCAGTGCCGCTCCGCCAATAAGGACCATGGGCGTAATTGTCAGCTCTGTTCCTAATGCGAGCATTTGCCTGATTTGGGGGCTCATTTCTTTTGTTCCCCGCCCTTACGTTTGATGCGTTGCTCCACTCGTGCCAGGCGTGTGAGCAAAACAATCTTGGGTTCAAACTTTTTTCTAAGGCTTTCATACACGGCTAAGGCCTCAGTGAGTTTTCCTTTTTCTTCGTATGCATTCGCGACTCCAAAGAGAGCTTCCGCTTCAATGGGAAGTCCCTTTCCTTGGTCTGCGACCGATTGAAAAATAAACAAGGATTGATCAATCAGCTTCACGTCCTCATTCGCTCGACCCAAAATCACGTACCCTAATTCAAGCTTTGCTCGAAGTAGGAGGCTTGCAGGTACAGGTCTCAGCAACAACGCTTCGTAGGACTCAGACGCTTCTTTCAGTCGGCCAAGCCGATTCTGGCAACGAGCCGCCTTAAGTCTCAGCTCTGCCTCGGTTTCACTCCCAAAGGTTTGCTCGGCCAACATCGACTCTATCCATTCGATCGCGGCCGAACAGCGGTTGAGCTTGTTGGCCAATATTTCTGCCACCTCGCGACGACTGGCAGATGCGAGATCTGAATTGGGGGCGCGCTCAATCACAAGCTTGAGCCCGCTCAGCGCACGTTCATGTTCGCCTAGAAAGAGTGTCCGTGTCGTCGATGCGCGATAAAGCGCCTGAAGCCCCAAGGATCCAGAAGGATCTTCCTTCACCACCCAGTCAAAGTCCGCAACTGCGGCCGAATAGTTTTTCTTGGACCACAGTTCTTCCGCCTCAAGAAATCGCTCAGAATGGCCCTGAATCGAGCAAGAAACGACCGAGAGCGCTAAGCCCGAGGCCAGCAGCCACCGCCAGACCGAGTTGCTCACTCTAGCGCTAATGTGGAAGGGATGCGCCTTCATCTTGAAGGTGCTCCACCGCAACCACTTTTTCGCCTGCGTCCATGCTCATGAGCCGCACACCAGAAGTATTTCTGCCGTAAGCCGAGATCTCCCCGATATGAATTCGGATGAGCTTCCCTCGACTAGAAATCAACATGAGATCATCTTTCGCAGTGACCTGACGCGCGCAAATGATCTGACCGGTTTTTTCCGCGACCTTCAGCGTGATCAATCCTGAACCACCGCGAGACTGGGAGCGGTACTCAGAAACAGGAGTTCGTTTTCCATATCCAAGTTCAGTCACTGTTAGAATTTCTGCGGCTACATCCCCAGAAGTCAGTGCCTCAAGAGAAACGACATGGTCCCCAGTGCTGAGGTTGATCCCTTTCACCCCGTAAGCATTTCGGCCCATAGGACGGGTATCGGTTTCAGCAAAACGGATCGACATCCCGTCAGCAGTTGTGAGGAAGATCTCTTGGGTACCGTCGGTGACTCTTGCGCCGATCAGGTCATCACCTTCGTCGACAGAAATCGCATTGATCCCGACAGACCGGAAGTTTTTGTATTCCGACAGAGCAGTCTTCTTGATGATCCCTTTTTTGGTGGCCATCACGAGGAACTTGTTCTCTTCAAAGGCGCGAACTGGAAGAACGTTCACCACCTTTTCGCCGCTTTGAAGCTGCAAGAGGTTTACGATCGCTTTGCCTTTGCCTGTGCGCGCAGCTTCAGGAAGTTGATAGACCTTGATCACATGCAAACGTCCGCGATCGGTCAGACAGAAGAGGAAGCTTTTTGTGGTCGTTGTATAGAGCTGGGTTACAAAATCATCGTCCTGCGTTTGCACTCCGATGATCCCTTTTCCGCCCCTAGCCTGACTTCTAAATTGTGCAGGATCTTGGCGTTTCACGTACCCGGTTCGAGTGATGGTGACCAAGGTGTTTTCATCTTGAATGAGGTCTTCAATATCAAAACCAGATTCTTCGTCGATCACAAGTTCCGTGCGACGTTCATCGCCGTACTTCTCACGGATATCAAGCAGCTCTTTGCCGATGATCTCCATCACACGAGAGTCTTTGGCCAAGATATCGCGGAGGTCTTCGATCACAAGAACGATCTGTTTGTACTCTTCGATGATCTTTTCACGCTCAAGACCTGTTAGGCGCTGAAGACGCATTTCTAAGATCGCTTGCGCTTGGATCTCGGTGAATGCAAAGGCCTCGATCAAACCCGCCTGAGCAACAACCGCATTGGGTGCCGCGCGAATGAGGCGGATCACTTCGTCAAGGTTTTCAACAGCGCGTTTCAGACCTTCTAAGATATGAAGGCGAGCTTCGGCTTTTCTAAGATCAAACGCGGTTCTACGAACCACAACGTCTTTTCGGTGATCCACGAACGCAAGAATCATGTCCTTCAGATTGAACATGCGAGGTTGGTGGTGATCGATTGCGAGGAGAGCAATACCGAAGCTGTCTTGAAGTTGCGTCATCTTATACAGACGATTGAGGACAACAGCTGAGGTGTCCCCCTTCTTCACTTCAATCACGATTCGCATCCCAGAGCGATCGCTTTCGTCCCGAATATCTGAAATGCCGTCGAGTTTGTCTTCGTTGACTAAGTCTGCAATGCGCTCAATGAGTCGAGCCTTATTGACTTGGTAAGGAAGCTCCGTCACTACGATGCGCTCGCGGTCGTTCTTTAAGGTTTCAATTTCAGTGCGGGACCGAATGGTGATCACGCCACGGCCGGTCTTATAGGCCTGCTGCAAAGATCCGTTCAGCATGATGATGCCGCCCGTAGGAAAGTCTGGACCTTTCACGATCTGCATCAATTGATCAACGTTCATGGTCGGATCGGCGATGAGCGCGATCGTTGCATCGACGACTTCCGTCAGGTTGTGCGGTGGAATGTTGGTTGCCATCCCGACAGCGATCCCGGTGGACCCGTTCACTAAAAGATTGGGAACTTTGGTTGGGAAAACGAGCGGCTCTTCTAAGGAGCCGTCGTAGTTGGGACCAAACTCCACAGTTTCTTTTTCAAGGTCGGCCAGGATTTCATCCGTCAGCCGCTCCATGCGAATTTCGGTGTAACGCATGGCGGCCGGGGCATCACCATCCACAGACCCGAAGTTTCCTTGGCCATCGATCAGCGGGTAACGCAGGGAAAAATCCTGCGCCATACGAACGATCGTGTCGTAGACCGCACTATCTCCGTGAGGGTGATACTTACCGATGACGTCCCCGACTACCCTGGCACTTTTTTTATAGGCTTTGCTGTAGGTGTTCCCAAGGTCATACATCGCGTACAAAGCGCGACGGTGCACGGGTTTTAACCCATCCCGAACATCAGGAAGGGCGCGGCCGATGATCACGCTCATCGCGTAATCGAGGTAGGCTCCCCGCATTTCATCTTCAATATTTACAGAAACGACGCTTGTTCCAGCCGGAATTTGTTCACTCGACATAAATCATTACCACCGGACTAAAGCCGACCCCCACGTAAAACCGCTACCAAATGCTGCAATCGCAACCAACATGCCAGGCTTTAACTTCCCAGCACGCTCTGCTTCAGCAAGACCAATAGGAATGGTGGCTGCCGTTGTATTCGCGTACTTCTGAATCGTATTAAAGACTTTGTGTTCTGGAATCGAGAACTGTTTTGCGACCATGTCATTGATGCGTAGATTTGCTTGGTGAAAGATGAAGAGATCGATATCTTCGATTTTCTTTTCGCTCGCGTTTAATGCTTCCATCACCGCTTCTGGCATGCGTTTACAAGCGTGCAGAAAAACGGTCTTTCCATTCATTTTTGGGTAATAAACTTCATCCGACACATCGGCTGTAGGAAAGCGTGTTTCGCCACCAAAACCCATGCCCGGACCTGCAACCCAAAGTTCTTCCGCAAAATTTCCGTCGGAATGAAGATGCGTTGAGCACAGGTACGAGTCCTTGGACCCGTCTTTGACATCAACTGCGCCTAAAATTGCGGCACCTGCACCATCACCGAACAAAACGGAAACTTCGCGGCCCCTGGGGGATCGATCCAAACCGCGCGAGTGCACTTCTGAACCAACAACCAAAACTTTTTTATACATTCCGGATCGGATGAACTGATCCGCGATGGATAAGCCGTAGACAAACCCCGTGCATTGCTGGCGAATATCTATGGTTGCGCAACCGCCAATTCCTAGCTTCTTTTGGAGGAAAACCCCTGTGCCTGGAAAATCGTGATCGGAAGAAAGAGTTGCGTAGACGATGAGGTCGATTTCTTTTGCTTCAATTCCGGCTTTAGATAGAGCCATTTTTGAAGCTTCAAAGCCAAGGTCTGCGTTTGTGGTCTTTCCTTCTACCCAATGTCTTTGCTCAATCCCGGTGCGCTGACGGATCCACTCATCGGAGGTGTCCATCAAGGTACTTAGATCATCGTTCGTGACCACTTTTGGTGGCACATACATCCCTACACCCAAAAATTTTGCACGGATCATACGTCGAGATTCCTTACCTTCAAGGCGTTTTGTTCAATAAATAGCCGTCTGGGCTCAACTTCATCTCCCATCAACAAACTGAAGACTCGGTCTGCCTCTACCGCGTCTTGCACTGAAACTTGAAGCAAAGTGCGCGTCTCTGGATTCATCGTGGTTTCCCACAACTGTTCTGGGTTCATCTCCCCAAGACCTTTGTAACGCTGAAGCGCTATGCCACTTTTGGCCTGTTCCTGAATCACGTGCAGCAACTCTTTTGTCGTCTTGAGCGTGGTTACTTTTTCGGTCCCAAAGGACACTTCGATCAGGCCATCGTGAATCAATTCCGCATTGCGATTGGACTGAACCACTTCTTCATACTCAAGGCTGGTCAGAAGAGCGGAAGTAATCGATGTCTTCTTTTCAATTCCGTCTCGGCGGGTTCGGATTGTGGCCTTAAATCCAGCCTCCCCTTTGTCCGGAATGATTTGGTAGTCGGCAACATAGCCGATCTTTTCCAAGTCTTTTTTCAGGGTTTCGCACAAAGCACGCGCACCTTCTTCAGTTTTGAGCGCATCACCGGGAATTCCGTGATCCACCAAAAGAGCCAGGGTCTCTGGCTGATTGCGCCGGGAGTGTCTTTCGATAAAACGAACCACTTTTGCAGATGCCTCAAGCGCGTCTCGCACCAAGGAGCGATCGAGCACAGCGCCGCGTGCCACAACCTTTGTGTTATCCAACCCCGCATCGAGCAAGAACTCAAACAATGCATTTTCGTTTTTTAAGTAACGATCGCGTGAACCCTTTTTCGCGCGAAAAAGTGGGGGCTGAGCGATGTAGAGGTAACCGCGCTCAACGATCGCGTGCATCTGCCGGTAAAAGAATGTCAAAAGGAGGGTCCTGATGTGGGACCCATCGATGTCGGCATCGGTCATGATGATGATCTTGTGATAACGCACTTTATCCGGGTCAAAGTCGTCCCGACCGATCCCTGCGCCAATAGCTGAAATCAGAACACGAATTTCTTCACTGGAAAGCATGCGGTCAAAGCGCGCTTTTTCAACGTTCAAGATTTTACCTTTGAGCGGAAGAACTGCCTGGTTCTTCCTGGAGCGGCCCTGTTTTGCGGAGCCGCCTGCGGAGTCCCCTTCGACTAAGTAGAGCTCACAAAGCGCAGGATCCCGCTCTTGGCAATCGGCCATCTTCCCGGGCAATCCGCCCGTGTCTAAAGCTGTCTTCCGGCGAGTCAGCTCCCGCGCCTTCCTGGCTGCAATACGTGCGACTGCTGAATCGATCGACTTTTGAATCACGCGCTTGAGAAGCGTTGGATTCAGTTCTAAATACTTTCCAAGCTTGTCCGAAACTGCGCCGGACACGATTCCTTCAACTTCGCTGTTTCCAAGCTTTCCTTTGGTCTGACCTTCAAACTGAGGCTCTGGAACCTTCACGCTGATGATGGCTGCCAAACCTTCGCGAATGTCTTCACCTTGAAGACTTTCTTTAAAGTTCTTGGCCATTGGGCTATCGGTCAGAAATTTGTTCACCACGCGGGTGAGCGCTGTTTTAAAGCCAGAGACGTGAGTTCCACCCTCAGCGGTGTGAATGTTGTTCACATAGGACGGGATGGTTTCTGCGTAGGAGTCGTTCCATTGAAGCGCAACTTCGACAACTACTCCGTTGCTTTCGGTGGAAATCGAGATCACTTCATCGTGTAACTTTTGTTTCGAGCTATTGAGATACTCAACAAACTGAGAAATTCCGCCTTCGTAAAAGAATTCTTGAGGCGCTGGGGTTTCTACCCGCTCATCGGTGAGGCAAATCTTTAATCCGCGATTGAGGAATGCTAATTCGCGGAATCGATTTGCAAGTGTTTCGCAGTTGTATTCAAGAACTGAAAAAATTTCTGCGTCCGGCTTAAAGGTCGTGCGTGTCCCGGTTGTTTCGGTTGTTCCAATTTCCTGAAGTGCCGACACAGGATTACCGCGGCGGTAGCTTTGGGTATAGATCTTTCCGTTTTGACGGACTTCAACCTTGAGGCTTTCTGAAAGAGCGTTGACGACCGAAGCGCCCACCCCGTGGAGGCCTCCTGAAATCTTATAAGCTCCGCCCTCTTCGTTGAATTTTCCCCCTGCGTGGAGCTTGGTCATGACCACTTCAACTGCGGAAACGCCGGATGGGTGCATGCCGGTAGGAATACCCCGACCATCGTCTTCAACAGACACGCTATTGTCCGAGTGGATCAGAACCTGAATCGCTGTAGCATGGCCCGCCAAAGCCTCATCGACAGAGTTGTCGATGATCTCATAGACGAGGTGATGCAAACCACGGACATGGGTGTCCCCGATGTACATGCCCGGGCGTTTTCTTACCGCCTCTAGACCTTCTAAAACTTTGATTTTTTCCGCTGTGTACTGAGAGGTAACCGTGGTCGAGCTCAAACGATCTCTCCTTCAACGACCTGGAATTTGCGTGCCGCAAAGGGGAAATCCTCTGTCGACGAAACAAATACCTGTAGGTCGGACTGATTCAAGTAATTCAACAGGGTGTTTCTTCGGTCTTCATCGAGTTCTGATGAAAAGTCATCGATCAGAAAAACAGGTCTGATCGGAGTTTCTTTTCTAAAGAGCTCGATCTCTGCAAGCTTTAGGGCGAGCAGCGCCGATCGAATTTCCCCCTGGGATCCAACCTCTGCCAATGACAGGTCTCCGGGGCCGTCTACCGAGAAAACGAGGTCGTCTCGATGTGGGCCAACCAAAGCCGTTTGTCGGATGCGTTCCAGCCCCGATTTTTCTGCCAATTGGGCATGAAGTTGATCTTCTAGATCTTGTACCGACGGAAGGTCAAAATGTCCAGTCATTTGGATTAGATACGGGGCTTTTAAGCCTAGTTTTGGGACCCTTTGATTCGGCGCGATGATCCCCAAAAAATGCTGAAAAATCGGGGCGATTTTCATGAGCAAAAACAACCGCTTTTGACGGACCTCGGCGCCGAGCTGAATCAGTTGCAAATTGAGGATGTGAAGCAGCTCAGAATCTGGGTTGGGTTCCTTCAGCAGCGCGCTCTTATGGTCGATCACCCTCTGCACTTGGGTCAGGACGGAAAGGCCTTCAGAATCGAAGGCCGACAGCATCTGGTTCAGCATGCGACGCCTGAGAGAGGGTTCCCCGTGGATCAGTTCTGTGGAGCTTGGATTTAAGGCCACGGTATGAAACTGAATCGCGGGATGAGCTAATTTTTGGCTGAAGTAGTCGGCAGAAGACCGAGCCAGCTTGCCATTGACGCTGGCACGCTTTTCCAAGCGTCCACGGGGCTTGCCTAGTTCTACCCTAAGATCGGATCGTAGGCCGTCCGTATCGAACACTCCGTGGACCTGGGTGGCTTCCGCGCCTTGCCGGATCAGGACAGAGAGATCGGATTCCCTGAAGGATCTTAAATTGCCCAGAAGATGAATGGCTTCTAAGAGACTGGTTTTCCCCTGACCATTCTTTCCAACGAACGTATTAATCCCATGCCCCAGTTCGATGAAGCTGTGTTGGATATTACGAAATTCACGAAGCTCAACTGTTTTAAGCTTCAAGAGATTTATTGTCCCTTCAGAATCAACAACGACAGGACACTAGATGCGCATAGGCATAATGACGTAAGTGTGACTTTCATCATTTTCCGCCTGAACGATGCCCGCTTTGGTTTTGTCTTTGAGGCGGATTTTAATTTTCTGCGCCGTCATCACTTCTAAACAATCGAGCAAATAACGAGAGTTGAATCCAATTTCAATCACGTCACCTGTGTAATCGATATTGAGTTCGTCTTTCGCTTCACCCATTTCAGGATTGCTGGATGCGATGGTGAGTAAACCTGGAGCGAACGTAAATTTAACGCCCCGAGATTTTTCATGCGCCATCAGCGATACGCGTTTTAAGGCATGAAGCATTTCATCGCGATCAGTGGTGGCTACAGCATTTAAGTCAGCGGGGATGACTTGCCTATAAGGGACGTATTCCGCTTCGATCAGCCTGGTGGAGAGGTAAACTTCGTCTGCTTTTGCGTAGAGGCTTCCTCTTTCAAAAGACAATTGAATGGTTTTTGACCCACTCAGAAGTTTTCTAATTTCAGTCAGACCCTTCCTAGGAATAATGATGCCGCGTTTTAAGTCAGGGGTTGTTGCGAAAAGTTTTTGATCGACCACCGAGAGACGGTGACCATCGGTTGCGACCATGCGTGTCTGTTCGCCTTCTAATATTTCTAAAAACACACCATTCATATGGAAGCGGGTTGCATCCGTGGATACCGCAAATTCGGTGCGATCAATCATGTAAGAAAGTTTTTCAGCATCTGCGAGCGTGTAGTTCTTCGTTTCAAATGCAGGCAAAACTGGATAGGTGTCAGCAGGGAGACTGAGTAAATTAAATCTCGCTCGACCACAGGTGAGTTCTACCCATTGGTTTGCTTTGCGGCTGAAGTGGATCGGCTGATTCGGAAGTTCTTTCGTGATGTCTAAAATACTCTTGGTAGAGAGAGTGAGCTTCCCTTGTTCGGCCACTTCCGCAGGAAGTGTGATCTGCATTCCAACTTCTAGATCCGTTCCACAGAGAATGAGTTGGTTCCCTGTTGTTTGAAACAAGGTGTTACCTAAGATTTCGAGCGTGTTCTTTTTTTCGATAACGCTTTGTATTCGGGTCAGCGCTTGGAGAAGCGCGTCTCTTGAGATTGTCCATTTCATGCGTGAATCCACCAGTGGGGGTTACTAGGTCGCTTCAGAAGTTATACTTAATTAAAGCTCATCGTCATCATCATGTTGTGAATTTGGTGGATAACTCACTTAAGTTCTGAAATTCATTCACTATTTTTGGTGGAATTCTGGTGGATAAAACCGGTGGATAAACTTGGAGCGTTTGGTGGAATTCGCATTTCAGGGTCGTTTTCGAGTTTTCCACCAAGAATTTCACCACATTTTCACCAGACCAATTCACACCGCTAACAAGAAATCGTTGATTTTTAAGTGGAGCAGAAAAGTTATCCACCAAAAGTGGTGGAATTCGCGGTGAATTGAATGTGAATTCCTGGTGGAATTCACCAAAAGATTTCCACCGGTGGATAAAGTGGTGGAAATCTCTGGTTTCCACCCTCCGAGCTCAATTTTAAAAGTAGCAAGGTTTACTGAAACACTCTGGATATGAGATCTCTGATCCCAGGTTTTCATCTTCATGTCCCCTTACTTTTTTTCACTTCCGACAATTCTACTTCTTTCGGTTTTGGGGTCTGTTGGCTATGCCGCAGAACCTGCGAAGTGTGACCTCGGATCTCTGCTTGCCCAAGTTTCGGGCTACGACGATGAGTCGTTTACTGCGGCCTATTCTTTTTGGGAAGTCATGAATAGTAAAACGCCAAATCAAAGTGCAATTGCGAAGGCACGCAAAGGGCTATGGAATGTCGCGCAGAAGATCATGCGCAAGATTGATGAAGTATCTGCAAACCCGCCGTTTGATCAAGACCTCAGAAAGACCATTGCACGGCATTTGGATCTTGTGAAAAAAACGGGAGCAAAAGCGACGCCTGGTATTGAGGGTTTAAATAAACTGTCAGATGAACACCTTGCCTTTCTGAGGGAAGCATCTGTTCTTGCGCACCGTGGTTTAAGTGAAACAATAAAAGCATCTCAATTCAGTGCAACGACCGAAGACAACATTGACCTGGATCGTCTTTTTCAATTGGGCGTTCATCTGGTCGCGCTAATGCCCGACAACTTTTTTCCTAACTCGGTAGTAAGAACTAACTTGGCATTTCCATACACAGGCTTAAGTGAGCTTTCGTTATCGCGAATAAAACATGGGCTTAAAATGGATCTGCATGTTGTAGCCCAGGATATTCTACAGGGAGTCGAAGCACCCTATTTGCACTTAAATCGTGAAAATGGAAAAAATGTGCGGGCACCTGTTTTTAAAAACTTTACTCTTTCTGAGTCAAATCGTTTTTGGGGCGGACCGGTTAAGCCCCACATTATTGCCGAACAAAGTGATGTGCTTGATGGAAGTATTCATAGTCCCATCTTAGGCACCGTTCATGATGACGGACATTATAGCGAGGAGCTGAGGCCTTTTCATCAGAGAACGAAGTGGCGAAAAAGTCGCGCGAGTGCCGCAGTAAAAACGAAGCTTGCGCTTTTGCATTGGAATGATACGTGGAATCGAGTGATCAACGGCCTCAGTGCGGAGGATGTAGATATCGCCGAGGGTCTTTTTTTCCTTTGGGATCATGAGCACTCACGGGTTCCCGCTTTGACCGTTTATTTATCGTCCCTCATTAACCAAGGGCTTGGAGACTTTGATGTTCGTCGTTTTCGTTCCCGCGCGGAACTCGGAGTCCTTCCCGCGGCAACGAGCACTACGGAAGTGCGGAGACGAATGACTGAAGTTTCAAGGTTGCTGATAAAAAAAATGAAGCGGGAACAGATCGATTTTAGGTTGGATTAGGAGAATGGTTTAGAGCTCATGGGTGGCAGGCGTCCATTCGATTTCATCTATTCACGCAGCACGTTGACCACAGACGCCAAGTCACAACTCGCTTTTCCTTTTTTACGCGCGCGCGGAGCTGATTTGACGTCTTCGTTGAAGACGTGTTGTGCAATAAGCATCCTGTATTCATCTTCCGATAAATATCCGTCTGTGACATAGGCGTTTAGCTTTACTATCGAGGCCAGCCCTGCTTGTGGTCCGGGCTTAAGATTAACGTGGGCTGTTCCACCAAGTCTTTTCCCAAGTTGTTCCTCCAACTTTTCACGAAGTTGATAAATCTTTTCATGCGGTGTTTTGAGTTGATGGATGCTTGGATCTTCAAGGATTTTTTCTATGTCCTGTTCGATTCCGGAAAGCTTTCGATCAGAACTAAAAATCTGGGAGAGATTTTTAGAAAGCATTTTTGTTTCCTCTTTCGAAAAGTTGCTATCTCCCATAAAGCCTTTTGCAGCAAGTTGTCCGAAAGCGTTCTTGAGCCCACGACGTTCAGAATCTGTGAGTTTTGTAAATTGAGAGTAGTCGATCCTCGTGAGGTGCTTTTCATTCGGGCTGATTAACCAGTTGCCCGGATGTGGATCTGGATCAAATTGACCTTTTTGGAAGATTGCCTTGAGTTCTACATCGATAATCCTTTTCGATATTTCATTCTTATTTTTTGACTCGAATAACTTCGTACTTTCTTCGAATGGATAGAGCGAGTAAGTCTTCTTGATTTCGTCTGGCCAACCGGTTGTGAGGTCTGTCCTAGGTTTTGCAACAGAGATGCTGATTTCGCTTCCGTCCTGACCTTGCACCCGCTGGTAAACAGCCTCTACATTCGGATGGACCTTGGCATCGACTCGATGGTCTAACTCTGCGCCGCCCCGCCCAAGCGCGTAGGTCACCGACTTTTCTGTCTCCTCAATGACTCTGGCGAGCTTGGTTGCTTTCGCTGTTCCATTCTCACGCAGTTTCTTTGCAACGGAAGTCCAAATGCTTGCCTCATTGTGTACAAGGCCCTCTATGTTTTCCTTTTGCATGCGAACGACAAAGCGCTTTACTTCTTTAGTCTTTGGATCTTGAAGGTAGACGACTGCGCCGTAATTGACAGAGCCAGACCCTAGGATATCTCCAGTCCCTATGAATTTAGCGTCGGTATACTTTACCATCTCATCGATGCTTTGATGGAGCTCTGCACGCGTCGGTTTCAAGGCATTATCAAAAAAACTGTCGAGTTCATGTTTGAGCTCGGCAGGCAGAAGACCGCTCGCCTTTAAAAATTGACCGGCTTTTACTCCAAATGGTCCCATGCCCTCCAGAACGCTCTTGAGCGATCCGCTGCTTGCCCCAGAGGACCCGACGATATTCTGTAGCATATTTGCTAAAATAATTCGCCTTTCGCCCGGACCGACCGAACCAAGATACGCCGTGTATAACAGCCTAACCGGCTCTTGATCTACCAGCTCGCCAAGGATAAGTCGCATGACGCGATCTTTGATTTCTGGATGCGTTAACAATCCGCGGTGATCTTCAAAGAAGTATGTCAGTGCTGCGGTCCTTGCCGGTGGGTCTAAAGTCTGAAATGAGTCTTGGAGTCTCCTTAAGACCTCTACGTCGCTGACCTTGGTTTTATGACTGTACCCAAACGATAGCTTAATTTTTTTTATGAGTTCTTTGTGAAAAGGGGTCGTAATGAAGTCTTTAGGATCGCGACGTCGAAGTAAAATTTCTAAGAGGGAGAACTGCTGACGAATTGGATCCCTTGGGCTGGAAAGAATAGCGGGAAGATCAATCAGCCCAACCTTTGGATCTTTCAATACATCAGAAGTGCTGAGTCTATAGGACTCAAAAAGGTTGCTTTCGGCTCTGGTGGTCAGGACCTCGTCCTCAAGCCACTCAGTGATCTTGTTGAGTGCAAAACCATTCTTTGGGAACTGTTTCGCAATCGTTTCTTTTGCCGCTAGGATCTCTTTTCTAATGGAATCGCGCGGCACTAAAGGTCTGCTTTTTAGTGTTTTTTGAATCGCCTGAATGTCGATTCTTTCTTTGATCTGAAATTGAGCAAGGCGAATCTGAGTTTCAGGAAGTGATATCATACGAACAAGTCGTTCATTTTTGAGTGCTGCCTTGACCGTTGCGTCTGTGGTTGAAGTTTTTAATAGTTTGTCTATTGTGTCCCCTGCAATCCGGCCCACCGCAGGGGTTATGCGTGAATGATCAAGGTCACTGATCAATTGGAGTAAACGGACTTCCTCCTTTGAGTTTAGTTTTATGGAGTCAACCGCGCCAACAAGCTGTGAAATCGCATCACTGGTTACAAAACTTTTTGGCTTCAGTTGATCCAGACTAGCTAGGTCCTCGAAGAGTTGAAGGAGTTTGGGGTCGAGAGCTCCATTCGCGATCCGCTCGGTTAGATCTTTACCTCGAAGTGCGAGAAACTGAAGTAACTGGTTAGTATCTTTGAACCTTAAAGTCACTACAGATTGGTTAAGAGCCGCCAGCCGCTCTCGAGCATTTGGAAAACGCGTATCCTTAAGGAGGCGTTCATTTAGGAAAACAAAGTCCTCTATGGTGACGAAATCATCATAAAGCGGCGATCCGCGCCGTAGACGCGTGAGAATTGTCGGTATCAGTTCCGGCTGCTCCTCTTCAAGGAGATAGCGGAAGAGCTTTCGCTGTTCCTGAGGTCGGGCGTAGCGGAGCTGAGCAGCTCGATCGACAATAGAACCCTTTGTTTCCTCAAAAGTTGTATCCACATATTCCACATGGGAGTCCCGGATATCCTGGTTTGTGAGTCGCTGAGGTTTAGCTTGAGTTGATTCGGTGGACTTGGTTTGTCGCAGCTTATCCCAAAGTAGCTCGGCCGAAGCTGGCTCAGGAAGCATCGATACTGCTGATTCCCAAGAAGATGTAAACTCGGAGAACTTCGTTGCGCCGACAGCAGAAATGATCTCTTCTTTCGTTCGTTTTAGTCCCTGGAGTTGCTGATTGAAGAATTCGGTTACTGAAAGAAACTCTTCCCTTGAGATTTTAGATCTTAAGAATTCTTTTGTTTGTTTCTGCTGCTCCGAAAAGAGCGCCTCAATAACAGCCTTTTGCATAGGTCTCGGACACGAAAGCTCTGTAGGGAAAGAGGTGCGCAGCTTGGGTACAACAAAAGCATTTTTAATGTAATCGGTCCAAGTTCGGGAATACTGTTGTAAGTTCTCCAAATATTTTGCTTTGTTTGCTTCATCGGCCTTTTCTATAAAGAGAAAATCAGAACCCTCTAAACGTAGTGTTTTCACTCTGTCCGTCAGTCCTTGGGCATATTTTGAGATCGGGAACTTCATTTCTAACAAAACTACATCTCTTTCAAATCGACTCATCGCCTTCCTGCGTTGGCCGGGTTTAATGAATCTCAACATCTTTCCAAGATCTGTTTCTTTCAGAATATTCTTCGTACGTGTTTTCCATATCTTTAAGTCCTCTTCGAGTAGCGCACGGACTTCGATGTCATCCGTTTGTTGAATTAACTTCTGCGCCTTGGACGACATTCGCCTGAGCGCATGATACTCGTTAAATACAACACTCAGTTCATCATTGAGCTGATCCTCAATTGTATGAAAATCAGCGTAATTCCCGTTCGCTTCAAAATTCTCAGCGGTAGCCAGAATGAGCGCTTCGCGAGGGCCAGGTTTGTAGTTCTTTTTTAAAAAATTTGAACGTGTTTCCCAAACGGCTGATGGCGCGAGTGTGTAGAGCTTCTCCATGATGCTTAGTCTTTTCAGAGCAGATACATATTCTTTGCTGTATTTGTAGATGGCAGACGGCTTCTCGAGGACATGCAGTATTTTTTCGAGTTTTTCATCCACCCACTGATCAACGAGTGAAGTTTGTGCCTTCTTCCATGTAGGTGATCGATAAAAATCTGCCACTACTTCGCTTGGCTCATTTATTATTTTTTCTACCCATGGGTCGTTTGATCGGAAGGCCTCCGGATTACGAATGGAGTTTTTAGTCTCTTTTAAAAGATTCTTGGTGTCTTGATTTAGAACTTCGTTTCGGTAACTCCGCGGAAGGATCTCTCCTTTTGTACGTCTTAAGTAAAACTCTGTGAAATCGAGCGCTACTATCCGGGTCCTCCATGATGTATGTGAATGGTCCCCCAAATCAGTGTATGGATCATACAAACGTTTGGAGAAATCTCGAGCGGCTCTTGGGTTATACCCCTGCTTCACCATCCGGTTGGCTACGGCTTTTGCATCCACTTCGACCTCTACCGCACGTGTGGCAAGGCTTCCTAAACCATCCTCGAGCTGATCTGACTTGAGAGTTGTTCTGACGCTCTGTTCAATTTCAGAAGTGAGATGCTCCAATTCATGCGAGAGCACAAAAGCAAGCTCGTCGTCATTCCGGACTGCGCTGAGTAGGCCTATATTAATGAAGACTGCCCTTTTTTCGCCGGACTCCTTCCAACGACCTAGGAATGCGTTTACAGAATCATCCTTCAGTAGCACGAGAGGGATTGGGTCATCGCCGTCCTTTTTGAGGAGGAGTTGATGGAACATTTTTTCAAGTCGATCTTGCAGAGCCTTAAAGCGTTGGTCTTTGTTTGGATCGATAACCTCAATCTGAGATTGTTTTTCAAATATGATCTTTGCTTGTTCCCACGTGGTGCCATTCGCGTGGGCCTCAAAGAGGAGTGCAATCAGCATAACCAGAGATATGACACTCCTAAATGTGGTCATTCCTTCATTGATCGGCCCGGTTAAGCCAAAACTTAACCGCAGGCCATCCTGAAAGAGGAACGCGACTTAACTTCATTTCTAAGCTTTCCGATAAGTAAGTGTGATTCCCTATCCGAATGCGACTTGCGACAGATTTCTGACTCTTCTGCAAAGCCTCATGATCGTCGTGTGTCTGTCTGGATCCGTTTGCGCTGCGAATGAAGCGCAGAAATGGGCGGAAGAGAAGTTCTTTGATTCCCGAAGTCATAAGCCCGTTGACCCTAAGAAATTTCCAGAATCTGCGAAGGCCCAAGCCAAGTTATTGGCGCTTATGGAGAAGATGAAACTTCCAAAGGATGGAGCAAAAGACATTGCCGTGTTTGTTGTCGATGACCTCAGCGTCAACGCAGAGATCGTCAGTCGCGGCGAATATCCAGTGGTCTTGATTCACCAAGGACTCTTGGACTTCGTCAAAAACGACGACGAATTAGTCGCAATATTAGGCCACGAAATGGAACACCTGACCGCAGAGTTGGATGCGGGGTCCATGCGGAGCGGAAAGAACGACGCAAAGGCCTTCATGTTGACCCGCATGGTGGAAAACGAAGTGGACGGAAAGTCCATCGTGAATCGGGTAGTGCCATTAGGGTATAACCCATCCGCTTTGAGTGACTTTCTTAACCGGCTACCGGGCTTAGGTATTGACCAGACCCACACCACGCATCAATCGCGAATCGCAACACTGGACGGAACGGTGTCTTACCTGGCCCGTGGGAAGGGCGAAAAGATGACCCGTCAGTACGCGAAGGAGATCGTGAGCCCTAGTCTTCGGAAAGAGATAGCTCCCGCAATTGCGATCGAGAGATTTAAGAACCAAGAAGCGATTAAGGCACTTCGTAAAGAGCTATTTCGGCAAGACGATCAAATTGCACGAACTTACGAAGCGATTCGCGATGGCGCGAGTAATCAGGATTTGCGGAAGCTCACTGAAAACCTGAGCTACGTGACAACACGATTGGATAAATACTTTAAAAGTGTCCGCGAACTCGGTGTTCAGCTATCGTCACTTGAGAAAGATGAGCTCACAAAACAGCTCTATTTAGCACTTCATCGCCAGCGCGAAGCAACTAGAATACGCATTCTTGGAAAGAGCCCGAAAATCAACGATCCGAGGCTTGCATGGCATTGGGCAAATTTTGAACTGGGATATCTGGATCCTAAGGATTTCCAGATATCGCGTTACCAAGATCGCTTTATAAGTATAGAAGCAAAGCATATTGCCGACGACCGAAAGACACTGAAACAAACCAAGGATCCAAAACTTAAGGAAGCGTTGGAAATTAAAATTCAGGAGAAAATCAAGAAACTTGAGGGATTGAAGGCCTATCGCCGTCAGGACCTTAGCCGGTTCGATAAAAGTGACTTAAAGAAACGTTTGAATAGGGATGATTTCACATTGATTGATCTTCCCGAAGTGCGGGGGGCACACGCGAAGCATCAAAAGTATGTTTTCGACCTGTTTGAGCCGTTCTCAAGGAAGGTTGCTGAGGATGCGGTGTATGACATGGTTTATAATTATCGGTACAACAAAGAAAGTGCTGATGGAGATTGGGTTCAAGTACAGCAAGATTGGTTATCCGAAAGAAAAGCCTCAATCTTCAATCCACTTCCCTATGATGGTTTCAAAGCTGATGGAACACTCTTTCAAGAATCCGCGCTTCCAAAACAAATCGAGCATGAGTTTTATAAACTACTAAAAAAAATTCAGACGAAAGATTCCCTTGAAGCTTTTCGACTCATTGATCTTACAAAACATCTGAGGGGAAAGTTTCAGGGATTAGAACCACGGCTTTTAGGCGAATTCGCAAAATTGGTGAAGTCTGACTTACTAAGAGACATCAGCGCGCATAGGGCATGGGAAGAATGGGAGACTGAAAGAGGGCATCGAAAAATTCTTAAGCCAGATGAACATACCTTTGATCTTCTGCATGAATCTGATGCTGCAGATTTAAGAAAGGCGGCGCAGGAGGCGATCGTTCAGCTTTCCCCAGGCTACAGTATTGCTGCGCAAAGGCTCAAAGCACATGGGGGTTCCCGATACGGTTCTGCATATTCAAGAACTAAAGAGCTCAGAAAAAAGCTTGCTTCTAAGACCGATCCATCAGTGGAAGTCGACAAAACCAAAGCCATTACTTTAGATGATCAAATAAGAAAGACGCGTGACTTTCAAAAACGCTTTGATACCCGCTTTGACGGGCAAGACAATAGTCGCTGGGCATTTCAAGACACCTGGTCCGAGGGCGGCATCGTTCGCAAGCAGTATTTAGAGGACTTTAGAAAGCATCTGGGTCGGCTTCATCTGAAGAAGGCACAGGTAGAACTCGCTGAGCATCTGTTTTTGATTGATGATGGGGTAGAGAATCGGACTAAGATTGATCATTTTTCCTTATCGAACAAACGGGGTTCGCTGCTTGACCTGCTTGACCGTGCTGCATCTGAGGGGCCCCTGGATCGAGTCTTTAAACTCTTCGGGGAACCCGGAATACAGCATCATCATAGGTTCTACGATGGCAGCACGAAATCGGCCTTCATTGAATACGCGCATGGTCCGCTCAGCACGGCTGATTTTTTGTACAACAAAGGGCAGCCTCTCAGTGAAAAAGAGCTTCGGCAGTTCATCAGGCATCAGAAATGGTTCACAGGTGGTCTTGGGTTTTCACAGAACGCCGTCCCATCCGTGGTTCAAAAGATCAATCATGAGATCGAAAGAATTAAGAATCAGGTTTTCGCTACGAATGCTCCGAACAGTGCTGCGACCTTAATTGAGCTTGAAGGTCGATTCCAAGAGTCAAATAGTGTCAAAGGAGTGTCCTTTCTTTCCGGAACCGATCTCCGGAGGCTACATTCCGTTTCTGATGTGGTTGCGATATTAGAGGCGCGCACTGGGACGAGTGCCGATCCGATAAAAATAATGCACCTTGAGGACTACTTCGCGCGTCCTGATCAGTTGTCAGAAGATGATTTTTCGTTGATCAAAAGCCTCTTAAAATCAAAAAATCAGGACAGAGTTAGCGATCTCATAAAAAACAACCAGGCCGCACACCTCAAGCTCAATCAACGGGTTCGTTTGCTTCAGCTGATCACCTCTAGCGTTCTTTCAGGGGACTCTGCTTTACAAAATAAGGCAGATGAGTTGATTCGTGTGTTATTGCCGCTTGCTGCAAAGGACTCGAAGGTTCGTAACATGCTCTCACCCCCGAATTGGATCGAGCATCTGGCGTTTGCGGAGACTAAGAAGGCACTTGCGCTGTTTCAGTTGGATCAGAAGTTTAAGTGGGACCCGCCGAAGGTTCCATTCGAGTCGAATCAAGTCAGGCAGTATGTCGATGATATTGCAAAATTCATCACTCGGCAGTTCCCAAAGGATTCGTCGGTGAAAGAGGCGATTTTGGATGAAGTTGAAAGTCGTTTGCAAAGCACGCGGGCGGAATCCGATCGTCTGGCGAAACTCAGAAGTAAGTTCGACGCAGCGAATCTTCCAAAAGAGGCATTTCTTTTAGAAACCCCTGCCTTGATTACTGCAAAGACGATGCCTTACCGCCAATCCATGTTGCTTCAAATGTTGGTAGGCAAACGGGATCCGAACGAGTTTGGAATCGATAAAGGTGAGATAGATTTTCGAAAAAAATATTCGAAACAATTCGGCGTTCCTGAATCCGAGGCAATGCCACACATGGTGCAGCGATTCCGGGACGCTTCCGTTCCACAACGCACAGGGATGCTGCTGCAGTTTATGCAAGAGCGACAAAACGGCATCCTCTTAGATAAGGATGCCCGTGAGTTGTTATTTCAAACTATTTTAGGGGATTCGTATAAGGATCGTGGATTCCGGATGTTGTTTGAAACTTACCTGGGCGTCATCCGGTCCGGCGAAAGAAGCACAGTTTTAAGTTATGTGATGTCGAAGATGGCGGACGGTGATGCGGGAGCCGGTCGAGCTTCGTTGAAATCTGTCTTGGAAGCTATGGGTCCATTTGGTGTAAAGGCAGGACAATTCTTAGCTTCATGCGGGCTACTTACGCCAGAGCTTCAGAAGGAACTGGACGGCGTATTTGATGAGGCGGCAAAGCCCACCCGACGTCAGATTCACGAGCGTTTAGCCGAGCTCATGCCCGGACAGGATATTCGACTTGGGAAATTAGCGGGATCCGGTTCGATCAATTACGGTGTTGAGGCTTATGTTACGGACCCTAAAACTGGTAAACAAAGAAGGGTCTTTATCCGGGTTCAGAAGCCAGATGTTGGCGGTTTGGCCGCGAATGAATCTGAAAACTGGGATTTAGTCGCTAAACACTTACGAAACGGCAAAGACCCTTTGGGCCATAAGATCGCAAGAGTCCTTGAAGAATCCAATCAGGCCGTGATGTTGACCCTGCGGAACGGCGGATCTGAACTCGATCAACGCACTGAAAGTCTGGTTTACGAAAAAGCTAAGCTTGCGTACGAAGGCAGGTCAAAGGGGTACTCGGTGAACGTTGCAAAGCCGAATGATGATCTGTTGGATGCGCTTTCGCCCAAAGATCAGCACACTAAAATTTCGGTGTATGACTTTACCGATGCCACGAAGCTGCCCGACATCAAGGATGTGAAACAGCGTCAGAAGATCGCAAAGGCCATCATCCAGAAGGAAATGACTGCGCTGTTTGATCATGGAACTTTTGATCCTGATGGGCATACGGGGAACTGGCTCTTTGATGAAAAGAAGCAATCTTTAGTAAGAATCGATTACGCGCAGCTTCGCACCTTGCCTGAAGGCGAACGAAAGGCTTTAAAGCAAACCGTGGGGTTACTCTCAAAGAAAATTTACACCCAGAGTCCCAAGTTCAGTGCACCCGAATTAGATCGGCTGGAAGATGGATTACGAAGCATGCTCGACTTGTCAGATCCCAAGGTAAATATTCGGCCTGCGATGCTCGACGCGATTCAGAACAAGGGATTCCAGTCGGCTGCAACTCCTCATGAACGCGTCTTTCAGCTCAGGGAACTGATTGAGGGTCACTTACAAAAAGCGAATCCGGAGTTGAAAGTCGCGCTCAAAGCGAACACCCAGGCCGCGTTATCGAGCCTCACGAAGCTAAACGGATACACGGCTCCCGAAATAGGATTACCTAAGAAAGACCTGCATCAGGCATTGGCCTCACACACTTTTACGACCAGCGATAGCGTCGACGCTGTGGTGCACACAGTGAAAGACAAACTCAACAAGGTCCGGAAGAAGTGTGACCTGAGCGCGATTTTAAGTGTGGTTCAGGGCAGGTAGATGAGACTTTGAGGGCTATAGCTCATGAATGGCGAATATTTGAGCTATAAAGAGGCCTTTTATTGCTCATGGTGGCTTTGTGGCTAAGCCCCTCCGACCAAATTCCCGCCAGTCGCGAAAATAGTCGTGACCAAATTCCCGTCATGCGGTAAAATGGTCATATGCACAGGTATCTCTTAGATGCAGTCGTCCGGTTAGCGCTGAAGAGAAATAAGATGGCATTTGTCAGTGGGCCAAGACAGGTCGGGAAAACCACCTTTGCAAAGCAGCTCGCCCCTCTTGTAGACCAGTTCGAATACTTGAACTGGGATGAAACAGAGTTTCGAAGGTTATGGACGAAGTCACCCAACAGTCTGAAGGATCGATTTGATTTCGCCCGACGGAATGAAAAACGATTGGTCGTCCTCGATGAAATTCATAAGGGTAAGGGGTGGAAGCAGAAACTGAAGGGTGTTTATGATCACCTGGGCGAGGACCTTCAGATTCTTGTTACCGGGAGTGCGAAGTTAAATGTGTTTAAGAAAGGGAGTGACTCCTTGATGGGGCGTTACCTCAACTTCAGGCTTCACCCACTTTCTTATGGTGAACTTTTAGGAGATGAACCCGCCGACCCTGAATCTTGGATGAAGGGTCTTTTTAAAGAACCGAAGGTGGATTTAAATTCAAGCCCCTTAAAGAGTCTGCTTAACCTCAGCGGGTTTCCTGAGCCCTATTTTTCAGGGGACGCCAAAATTCTAAATATCTGGCGGAGAAGCCGAGTTGAGAAGATCGTGCGCGAGGACCTCCGGGACCTGAGCAGATTACCGGAACTGAGCCAGGTTGAAGTTCTTGTCTCCTTGTTGCCGACAAAAATTGGAAATCCGCTTAGCGTTCAAAGCTTGAGGGAGGATTTAGAAGTGAGTCACAACACGGTAGTGAGGTGGCTGAGTTATTTGCAGGAACTATTCTACTTTTTTGAGCTTCGCCCTTGGACAAAATCAGTCGTGCGTACGCTCAAGAAGGAGCCGAAGATTTATCTCTATGATTGGACTGAATGTGAGAACAAAGGAGTTCAATTCGAAAACATGTTAGCGGTGCATCTGCAGAAAGCCTGTCATTTTTGGACAGATACGGGAGAAGGAAACTTTCAACTGTTCTACCTCCGAAACAAAGAAAAACAAGAGATCGATTTCCTCATTGTTCGGGATAAACAGCCCTGGCTAGCGATTGAAGCAAAGATGTCTGATACCCATGTCGATCAGAAGGCGATTGAAAAATTGACTGGCCGAATGAATTGCCCTTTTGTCCAAGTGGTTTTTCAAGACGGGATCTATAGAAAGTTAACCGAGACTCGAGCGATGCTCAGCGCAGTAGACTTCTTGGCAAAGTTACCCTGAGCTAATTTGCAAGCTCGACTAGGCAACCTTCTTCGCAGTCTGCTTGTTTGACGAAGATTTTTCCGTCTTTTTGTTCAACCTTGAGCCCTGCAGTATTGAGGCCATTGTAGAGCTGATCGGTGGTTGGCACGGTCTGACGCTCGACACGCACAGCGGGTTCATCGGGATATCCGCGCGCGCTACCTGAGGATGCACCAGGAGTTTGTGTTTCGACCCGAGCGCGGAAGGTTGGGTCTGCTGCGCTACCACTGGGACTGACGCGAGTTGCGCGCGCAGCCGATGATGCGCCCCGTGCACCGCGCGTAAACATCTTTGAGATCAAAGGATCAGTTACATCATCGATCCATCCCTGATAAAGCGAGCGCTTGAGAACTTGCTTCGTGGTATTCCCGGCTCCTTTTACAAGTTGAATCGATTTTTTCCCGGCTTCAGTTCCTAAGAGCTGCTTCATGTGGTTGGCTGCGATTCCTTTTTTGTCGAGCAGATTTTGCACGAACTTATTCTTCAGAATCTCCGCAACTTTCTTTCGTCCTTCTTTACTCAACGCGACGCCGGCAGCGACCACTCCAGAGGCCACTCTTGTTGCTCCAGATTTCTTTGCCAGTGACTTCGCGCCCTTGGAGAGGGATGCTTTTACGGCCGCAGGATTTGTTCCTGCTTTGGCTAGCCCCTTGGTGACTGCTTTCGTGATTGGCCCGCCAAGTTTAGCAAGGAGTTTGGCACCACTTAGGAGTGCATAACCTGCTCCCAAAGTTAAGATCGTCATCGCGACCGTTACCAATATTCCTGGAAGCCAAGATCCAATCGCTTCTACTTTCTTAGAAAAATCTGCCATGCAGCTTAAGCAAAGGTCGCGGCTTAAGACCTGATTTAAATTCACGTCCGCGCCGGTAGCTGTAGAAAGTGCAAATGAAAGAATGCCAGGCAGTGACGTAAATGACTGCACAAGTGCATCCTTAAATGCTCCCCAGGAGAACCCCCCTTTTCCATCCTGTGCTGCAGCGATTTCAGCGTCAGTTGAGGTTGCGGCTTTTGCTGCATTGATCCGTAAGCTATGTGTGATTGGCGTCAGGTCGGCGAACCAGTTCCAAGCTTTTCTTGCGCCTGTTTCAATTTGTTTTCCAACCCACTTCACGCCTTGCTTTACTAAAGGGCCCATACCTAGGACCATTCCTTTGATCGCTTCCCACGCACCTTCGCCTAAAGCCTTCATGGCACCACTACTTGCGGCACTGGATTCCTTGGAGCAGACGCCGAGACCTTCCGTAACTTTGTTAAAAATACCGCCACCTAGACCTGCGGTGCCGATATTGATCGTTGCCCCGATTCCCGCACAAGCCATGTCCCGGGAACAATCCTTTTTCTTGTTTGTCTCCATCGTGGACTTTGAACAGACGGCCTTGGTTGGGTCATATTCAGTGATTGGAATTACAGATTCAGGCTCTGCGGGCTCTGCTGCTGCACAGTCCCCTGAACATTCTCCCGATGCGATTGCTTCCGGGTTTTGCAGGGTGTTCAGAACCGGAACGACCTTAGCCGCTTTGGTGGCCCCTTCTTTAAAGAGCTGGTTGCATGAAGTGGCATTCTTGCTACCGATGGGAAGCACATCTAGGTTTTTTGGAGATCCGTCCGGATTGAGGCAGCCTAAAGCATTTGCTTCAGCCTCCATTTCCTTAAAATTCTTTTCCACTGCATCCACATAAGAATCGGGCGAATCCTTCGCGGGAGCTGCATAAGCATTTAATGAAAATTGGGGCCCTGCAATAAGAGAGGAAATTAGGGTGCCGATAAATAGCGCTTTGAGATAGTTTGGGGTTTTCATCGTTTTGGCTCCGTTGATGCATCACAGCTAAAGGAGTCAATCGCTGTGTCTCCGATATCTCGGTCTTGTGCGTAGTTCTCTTCAGGAATTTTTACGGTCAAGTGATAAACCTGCTGATCCCGGTCCTTGCAGGCCACGAAGTAATTGGTTTCGCGGTAAACCTTGCCGTAAATCTCGTATCTTGCGCCCGTCTTCTGTGCGTAACGGTCGTTCTTGAGATCAATCTTCTCTACCTTTTGGTAACTGATGATTTCAGCGCCGTTCTTTTCAGCCCACTTTTCGTCGTGTTCTAAGAATTGTTTCAGATCCGGCTTTTCATCTAACTTCAGTTCCTTCGCAGTCATCTGAAGTCCATTGATCTGTATCGAGCTTCTGAGCTTCGATTCGCGGATTGGGCTGAGGACAATAAATTCGCTCCCCCAATAGTTATTCGCCTCAAGCCATCCCTGAGGTTTTTCAAACTTAAATCCCTGGCGCTTGGCGACAAAAGTTTCCAAGTCGGTTGCATGCGCAATAGTTGAAAGGGGCAGCAAAAATGCAAATAAGAGTAGTCGTGCCAAGGCGTGAGCCCTCCAAGGATAGGATGATGTTTCTGTAGACCAGGGAATAGAGGCAGAAAGTGCCGGTGATGTTGTAGTACTGGCGTTTTGTCCCATCACTTTGCTTCCACCCCGCTGGGTACCAGCTGAAATCCTTTTGCTCTTAGGATTTCCATTGCTTCAGGATCTAGGGTCTTCATTTTTCTAAATAGCTTTGAGGCAAAATGGCTGAACTGCGTGTGGTCGCCCAGTTTCCACATGGCGGCGATGGTTCGCTGGGTTGCAGCTTCGGCGTGACCAATAGCGAAAATTTGGCTGATTGCGATAAGGCGAACCTTAGGTTCTGGATCATCCACAAGGCCCGACCAGTCTTCAAGAAGCTTAGGATCACCCGGCCGTTTCTGTGCGAGAACCTCGGCACCCCTTGTTCGCTCCCAACCGCTTTCGCTTTTGAGGGGATTTATCGCCGGAGCGGCTGAGAATCCATTCGGTTTTTGGAGCTTTAAGATTCTGGATTCCTCCTCCCGTACGAACCTCAGACCTTCCGGGTCATTGGGATTCATACTAAAAAGAGTCTGTTTGGCAGCTTTAGAAACGGCACTCCTTTTGTCCCGGAGCGCCTTGAGTAATGCGGGCCGAACCACCCGAATGTTTGCATCGATGTCATCCAGCAGCTTGATGGCAGCAACCACCACAGGTTCAGAAGCGGCAGATTTTAATTCAATTTTTTTAAGGATTGCTGCGATGACAAATGGGTCCTTGGGCGAAAGCAGCCGAAGTAATGCCGATACCTGGTCAGCATTTTCTGGCTGCAGTGCGTCGACAATCTTAATCTGACTCTCTTTTCCCTTGGGGCGAATCAGGATCAGTTGTTCAAAAGAAGTCTTCTTGACGGCAGGAGACGGATTTTTTAATTGATCCACCCAGTAGCCTTCGAGTTCTGGATCTCCTGGTCTCTTCTTTGCATATTCGTTTGAAATTTTGAGATCTGATTTCTGGAGTGGGTCCTTTTTTACAGGTTTAGTGATCTTGATGTCTGCTGCTTCCCCGCTCAGGTACCGATGGACCATCTTTGCCAGTTCAGTTGTGGTTTCATTGTTGCGGAACGAATCCGGGGCATCAAGGACTGCATCTAAAACCCGTTGATCCGCGGGCGGCTTAAGTGCTGTTAAGAGAGCAAAAGTTCTGGATCTTGTTTTAGAAGCTTCGCTGTAAAGATATTTAGCAGCTTGGATCTGACTCTCGGTACTTATTTTCCCGATCTGCTTCAGTTGATCGAGTGCATGATTCGTGATGCTCGTTTCGGTAGACTCAAGGAGACGCACCCATACCGGTTCAAGAGCGGCTTCCCCAGGTCTAGTCCTAGCGATTTGCGACACAGCATTGGCTCGCTTCGCGGGCAGGGGACTGGATAGATCCTGGATCAACTTTTGATCGACTCCTGAATCTGCAAGGATCTCTTCAGTTGTTCGTGGCTTGGCCACGACGGGAGCCGGGATTTGTACGCTTACGCCGAGTAGACGGAGTTGTTGTTGCGCAACTTCTCGAGTTTTTTTGTTTGGGTCATTTCTCAGTTTGGTCCAGATTTCCTGCCTGTTGGGATTACCTGGGTCGATTTGAGCCAGAGTTTCTGCAGCAACAGCGCGGTTAGACGGGTACGTACTGTTCAGCTTTTCATAGATCGGATCCAGAATTTCTGGGTCTTTAGGTTGAAGCCGGATCAGTTCTTTGCTGGCGATACTCTGAATCGCAGGGTCCGGGTCTGCAAGCCGTCCGACCAGAGCCAAATGAAAGGCTGGATCATCAGGGGCCTCATCTAACAGTTCATTTAAGGCTTCCTTACGTTCTTTCGTCGAGAGACTTTTCAGGTTTTTAAGTTTCTCTTCTGATGCCTTTTTGATCTCAACTGAGACAACGGGCTTGTTCTTCTCAATAAGACTCAATTGTTCTTGTGCAACTTTCTGATTCTTTTTGTTTGAGTCTTTGCTTAGTTTGGTCCAGATTTCCCGCCTGTTTGGATTACCTGGATCGATTTGCGCAAGAGTCTCCGCAGCGGCCCCGCGGTCAGAAGGATATTTACTGTTCAACTTCTCATAGATCGGATCCAGAATTTCTGGGTCTTTAGGTTGAATCCGAATCAGTTCTTTGCTGGCGATACTTTGAATGGCCGGTTCCGGATCCGCAAGCCGTCCGACCAAGGCCAAATGAAAGGCTGGGTCATCAGGAGCCTCTTCTAGCAGATCGTTTAGCGTCTCCAATCGCTCTTTCTTTGAGAGGCTTTTCAGCTTTTTAAGTTTCTCTTCTGATGCCTTTTTTACTTCAAAAGAGAGAACGGGCTTATCTTTCTCAATAAGACTCCATTGTTCTTGTGCAACTTCTCGAGTTTTTTTGATCGGGTCTTTTCTCAGTTTGGCCCAGATCTCCTGCTTGCTGGGATTAACTGGATCGATCTGAGCGATAGTTTCTGCAGCAAGCGTGCGGTCAGACGGGTATTTACTGTTCAGCTTTTCATAAATCGCATCCAGAACTTCCGGGTCTTTGGGTTGAATCCGAATCAGTTCTTTGCTCGCGATGCTTTGAATTGCAGGATCCGAATCCCCAAGCCGTCCGACCAATGCCATTTGAACCTTTGGATCTGTAGATGACTCATTCAGCAGTTTATCGAGGGCCCCTTTGCGCTCGGGCGTTGAGAGGCTATTCAGCTTTGCAATTTCTGTCTCGATCGCTTTCGCATCTAGGGTCCCAACCTGATTCTTTGTGCTGGGTGCCGATAGCGCTGCCGCAGCAGCCTCGATCGTGTTACACGGCACTTTCGGCTTTGCGTTTGCTTGCGATGCATGAAGAAACGGCATCAATAGGATGCAAGTTACAAAAGAAAGCTTGGTTTTACCGACTCGGTTAAGCATCTGTGGCTCCTATTTTTCAATCTTGTCCAAATTCGCTTGGACATCAGCCAGGCGCTTTGCAGATTCCCCGGATTCGTCGGCAGCAGCCGAAATACGGAGTAAGTCATAGGCTTGGGTGCCCACAGTGGTTAAAGCGTAAGAGCGCAGTAGTGCAGGAGCTATGAATTTTCCGCCAGCCCCCGCAGCTGACTTCAGAGCGATGAGGGCTTGATTCTTTGCTCCTGCCTGCAAAAAAATATTGGCGTCTTTTAAGAACTGCACTGATTTCATCGCTTGCGCATTGTTATGAAGCGGATTAAAGATGAATGACAAGCGCCTCATGAACGTAGAGCCGAGTGTGGATTTAACAGCTTGTGCTGATCCGACACGCGCACCTGCTCCAAGCATACGCGGATTGAGTACAGTGTACTGAGGGGCGGCCCAACGGGTCAGGAGCTTCGGAAGTGCTGAAGCTAGTTTACTGAGTACAATTCTTCCACCTACAAAACCGCCAAGATACTTAAGCACTGTATCGCCCAATTGTGTAAAAGAAGACCGCACGACTGCTCGGGGGCCTCCTTCCGTGCAGGTGCTAATTCCTGCAAGCAGACAGTCCACAGGGTCAAAGAAGCCAGGGTTCTTATCGGCCAGTGCATCGGCATGTCTTTGCAAAAATGTCTCTTCAAGAGGCTTCAGTTTTTGTCCCGCACTCATTTTAAAAAATAGTCGATGCACTTCATCTCTGTATCCAGGGCACTTTGTGTCGATTCCTTTATTGAGCTCTGAAAGATTAAAGGGCTTAAGGACGCCGCAGCTGGATGCGTGGTATTTCTTGAGTAGGTCGTCGGACAATGGCGCAAGCTTTGTGACTCGAACTCTTGTTTTGTCCATTTCACACACACCAATGGCTTTACTAAACAAGTCATACTGGGAACCGCTGTTGTCTGCACTGGTGACTGCAGATTTTTTAATGGTTTCATTGAGCTGCTGAAAACCTTGGAATGTGGTGTCCTTGGTCATGACCTGGCTTGAAGTGAGACTAAAAACGTATTCGTCACAAGGCATTTTCTGGAGCGCTTCGTTCAAAACAGTAGCTTGCTTTGCTGCAATCTTCTCTTGTAAGGTCTGCATGCTTTTAGCGAGCGTCGTAACCGGTTGCTCCGTGGGTCCTGCGTCGGCTGACTCCATGACGCAATCGGCACAGCCTTCCTTCGTTTTTTTGTAAAATGCGCTGATGATTCGGTTCATCGCTTTGCAGTCATAGGAATCTTGCTTGCTGTTCCCGCTCGCTGAACAAATCGATTGGATTAACGCTCTTGCGTTATTCGGATCTACGGAAGACTGAGCTAGGTGCACACTCAATTTTAGTGCATCCTGGAGAGAGATAGAATCAGGTCCCTTAGGGTTAGTTAAAATATTTTGGTCTACCCCTGCTGCGGTCAGCACTTGTTCTGCGCAACTTTTTGTCCATCTGGAAGTGGAAGTATCTGCGCAAACGTTTGCACCGAAGATTTGAGGATTGCATACGAATGCAGGCGCGTGGCAGGTCGCGGATGCAGCCTGAAATTCTAGGGATACAGGGCTCTTGCAGCTCCCGCCCGCTTTGATTCCCTCCCACCCTGCGATCATGCAGGAGTGAGTCACGGCCGCCGCATGTGCGGTTGCAAAGAATTCAAAAAGTGTGCTTTGTAGCGCGCCCGACGCGCCTGTTTGCCAACTCTCTTCCCATGCATCCATCGGTCTCAGGTTCGATTTCTCCTCTTGATGCACCAACTCGGTGACGAGCGTTAACCAAAGACGAGCGTCGGGTTCCAGCTTCGGCGTCTTAGCAATCGCAACCTGGGACACTGTCAGCAAAAGAGAAAGGAAGGTGACTCTAAAACGCGTTGCCATATGCCTCCGAAGTTCAATGACCTCTTTATATAGGCTAGATTGCGAAATGCGGGATGACGAGGGTATGTCAAAGGATTGCCAAGGAGGGCATAGAGTCTGCTCCTCGTAGCTAGCCGTCCGCTGAAATCCGGCAAATGCCCCAGTGCTGATGCAATGCTTCGGAAGGTTGTTGATGCAGTGAGGTAGGTGTTATGCGCCCGAATTGACATAAATGTCATTTTAGATGCATAATAAAAAAATGAGTCAGTTGACAGGTCAGCAGCACAGGGAGATTTTTCATCTACTCTTTTTAGATCGACTGCTTAAGATCTCGGATCCAAAGCTTTACGTCCTTAAGGGCGGAGTGAACCTGAGATTCTATTTCCTGAGCCAACGCTATTCTGAAGATATGGATATCGATGTGCTTGGAGGGGGCGTAAGCACTTTAAAAAAAAATGGCTACAAGATTTTAAACGATGCTTCATTCCTGCGCGCTTTAAGGGTTTATGGAATTGATGAGCTACTCATCAATGATCCATCCAAGGCGAAGCAGACCGCGACTACCCAGCGATTCCGTGTACGTCTGGTGACTACTGCAGGCCTTGAGCTGCCCACCAGGGTGGAGTTTTCAAGGCGCACTGAAGTGGATTCGAAGGCTGTTCTGCGCGAGTTGGTCGGCCCCAAGGTTGTAGAACCCTACCGCATCCTTTCCTTTTTCTGTCAGCACTACTCGGGGTTGGCTGCAGGTGTTCAGAAGGTAGTGGCGCTCGGCAATCGAACTGAAGTTCAAGCCAGGGATGTATACGATCTGTTCACGCTATATCTAGGCGGTCACGTCACGCGGGATGCATTCCAAAAACTTGCTACAGATGCGCAGCGTAGTAAGGCAATCGCCGCCTTAGATTCCCTCGATTTTGATGCCTACAAGGGTCAAGTCGTTGAGTACTTGGAGCCCCCTATTCGAAAGGCCGAGGGCAGCCGGCAGGCCTGGGTAGATATTTGCAAGACGGTCAAGGGTCTGCTGTTATGACCTTATTTCAATATATCTCTAATAATGTTTTTTTCACTACGCGAGCCTTCGCTGCAGAAATGGATGTGGGTGTTGATTCGGCATCCCGAACACTAAAAAAGTTAGCGCACGACGGCGGTATTGCTTGTGTGACTCGCGGGGTGTGGTCGAATGTTCATCACCAGAGTTTTTCGCCCTACGGCGCGGTGCCGTACTTACTTAAGAATGAACATGGGTATGTGTCCTTCTTATCCGCACTCCATTTAGGCGGCGTGATTTCGCAAATTCCGCGATCTATTCAAGTTGCGACAACCGGAAGAGGAAGAAAGCTTAAGACGCCGATTGGCGAGTTTGAGTTCTTTCAGCTGAAACCTGAAGCGATGCGTGACGGAGTCAGGGTGCATCCAGGCAAGCTTCCATGGAATATTGCGACTCCCGAAAAGGCGTGGCTTGATGCGGTGTATCTATCGACACGCAAGGGACGGCGGTTTTCGAGGTTACCCGAGATTGATCTCGACGTTATCGATGAGAGAGCGATGCGCAGCCTTATTCGCGAACTACCTCAGAGCATCCAGAAGCTAGTGCTGCCGCGATTGCCAAAAACCTGACGCACCTTAACTAAGTCTACCTAGCGCCGAAAAGATAAGGTCGATGTCAAAGTGGGCGTTCATACTTTTGATTTTCTTAGGGATGGAGAATGGGGCCCACGCCATTGGGGAATCCAAACAAAAGCTGCTTCCTCCAGGTCCCAAGGCGCCGTTGCTTTTAAAGGAAGGCCCGAAACCCAAGAAAGCGCACAAGGCAGGTCCCAAGCCCCCGCTGCCTCTTGTAGAATCAACGGTGATTCCTCCAAAGTATGCTCCTCCAGCGCTTGAAACCACCGCGGATAAGTTGCGGTTTATTTTTCAGATGCAGCAAAGCCTCCCGGGGCTTCTCCGGGATGCGATCACATACCAGGTAGATCTCTTTCAGCTCTTAGATGACTAGGATCGCCTCACAAAAGTACTGCATGAAATGCCACGTATGAAAGGTGCCCTTGATCGAACCCCCGGATGGCTAAACTTAACTGTTACTGGTGGAACAGGCGAGACAGTAGTCACTCAAAAATTAGACCCCAAAAGTATCGATTCTTGGAAAGATGACCTTCGTGAATCTCTGAACGACCTGCCCCAAGGCATGAGTTTGGAGGTGTTCAGAAAGAAACTTATCGCCGAACGAAATCAAAAAAACCCTGTCGCGATCATGGCGGCGCTGATGGCTGATGTTCCAAAGGAAGACCGGGAACGGTTAAAAAATCTGAAATTTGAAGAGCGGCTTGAGGAATTGAAGAGGATCCTTCCAAAAAATATGTCAGCGTCCTTCCGTGCGAAAAGTTTTGGTTTGCAGGAAGGTGTTTCAGCGGAAGAAGCCATCGAGTTCTACCGTGAGGCCGTGATCAGGAGGCCGATTCTTGATCAGAAGCTGTCGCGCAATATCTTGACGAGTTACTTTTTCAAAGGAAATGGTGAGCACGACCTTACCGGAATGCCGCTGACGAAGTCAGATATGAAACTTGGCGAGACAGTTTTTAATGAACTTTCTGAAACTGAGTTTGGCTTAGTTTTGGACAAGGCTGAGGGTCTGACGACCGTAGGTGCCGTCCTAAAGCTAAAGAAGGCTGAAAAGTCTGATCTTTTACTGAACGCGCATGAGTACACTAGAAGTTTTCGCAAGCTCATAAATGTCGAAGAAACACTCGACGGTAAAATCACGCTGAAGGAAGTGCCGCCAAGCCAAGGAATTTTTCGTAGTTGTGTTGGTGACGATTGCGCAACCCGGTACTCATTCCCATTTCCGAATGATCCCCATGAAAAGATCTTCTTCATCTTAGATGCTGACGGGCATGCGAAAGGGTACCTTTCCGGAACTCGTGTGATCGCGAATGGAAAGCCATATTTTTATGCGATCACAATCGCGGGACCAAAACTTGATTCGAGTGAGGTATTTCTAGCCGTGCGTGGCATTCAGGCTGCTGCAGCTGAGCTAAAGGTTGAAGGTGTAATTGTGCCCGAGAGGCATCGAATCGTTAGCCTTATGAATCACGCAGCACCACAAGAATTTATGACGCGTTTGCATGAGGAGGGTGGAAAGCGTGTAAAGATACAGTACCGTGACCCGGAGATTAGGTCTGTCATAGAGGGCGCCGAATCTGATTATAACTCAAGTGCCTTAACCGACTACGATCACATGGATAAGAATAATCGGGGTCTTCTGCTGCCATCACCACAACCCAAAGACCACGTAACTCTTAAAGTGAGTCGCTACGAGCCCACCACGGCAAAGCATTTGCCGACTGCGCCTGAGGTGGCTGAGGTTCTGCGTTTTGCAAAAAGGGCGGGTAACCGCGGTGGCGGGCGACTATTTGAACTCTTGTTATCCGCCGAAGTTGCCGTGACACCTCAGGCCCGGAAATATTTAGAGTATTTAGCAGCACAAAACGAAGAAGAAATTTTTAGAATGAACATCAAGGATCCAGGGGCCGTAGATCTTTATGCAGAATTGATCGCTGAGGCGCCGGCGCGCGTCTATGTCGCTTCGAATGAAGACCACGTATTTCACAAAGTGATGAAGCAGAGGATCTTGACCGATCCCTTGGGTTCTCTCGAACTATTGATCGGTTCCGGTGAAGAGGCCGTGAGGGCGAGGAAAAACCTTGGGCTACCGTATCTCTCGGAAGAGATGATCCATAAGTTGGGGACAGCACCCCCAGGCATGAATTCCATTAGGTACCTACAGGATGGGATGACGGGTCTAACTGCTGACCGACTCCGCCTTCTTTCCAAAAATCAGAAGATCAAAGACTATCTGAATGAGTTGATAACAAGACTTTATGAGTTTGAGTCTCACCACATTCAACGTGAGCTCACGCTTGCGATCTTGAGCGACAAGAACAATGCCGGCTGGGACGAAGCCGTAAAGTCAGCAAAAACGGATGAGTACTTTGAAGTGTTCCTTAATCAGAAGTCCCTGGCGAAAGAAGCATTGTCAGAGGCCGGGATCCACGCTTGGTCCGAGGTGATGCTTGCAAGAGCCCGCACTTTCTTATCCATGAAAGATAAGATTGCCGGCCACGAGGCATTTTTTAAGTTTGTAGCCTCGAAACCGCCGATGTTTCATGGGAGCTTGCTCCTTCACAGCATTCAAAAAGGTGAACTCAGCGACGATTTTCTTTTTGGGCTTATGGACTCCAAGTCCCCTAAGTTAGCGCAAGAGGTGTTTGAGCAGATCGGCAGTAGAATTAGTAATCAGCTACTCAGCTCAGTGGCTGACCCATTGTGGTCGAAAAGGACCGCATCCTGGATTGATCTCTTGCAAACCTTGCCAGACGCGAGACTTGCTAAAATTCGAGACTTGGTCTTGGAGAATGCCAGCATAGGGTTTCATTGGCCCCGCGCCAATTCTGCGGAAAGACAAATGCTTGCAGGAGAACTATTTCGTGGCGCAAGCCTATCAGCGAAGAAAGAGTTCTATCGCCGCATGGGCCCTCCACATCGACTGTCGGATTCCTTTGCTGAGTTTTTAGAAATTGTGGGGCGCGAAGAAACTGGAAAGTTTGGATTTCCATCCCGGCTCAGTATTGCAGATCTTGCGGGGCTCGATAATGATTATATCAGTGAATTTCTGCGAACGCCCGCAGTCGAGTTAAACAAAGACCTAGTATCCTACGGGGAGCGGTCCCCATTGTTTCCAAAGCTTTTGGGCTACGTGCGATCCATCGGCCACAAGTACCCTGAGCTTCGTGATGAGATTGTTTTAGCGCACTTAGAGGACTACAAGTCCTACTCATCCTTCACCGCGGGAGAAAAACTAAATGCGTACAAGCGAGGCTTGGGTCTATATACAAATGATGTGAATCCCAATTTTAAGCTCGACCAGGACACGGTCGACTTTCTGGTTGAATCCGAACGGGTGTTCCCAGGCAAATATGATGCGGTTATTCTGCAATCACCCGATATTGACCGAACTCCAGCTAAACTTAGGCTAGACGCAATGGATCGAATGTCGGAAACGGCATCTATTTCGACCCGCAAAATGGAGAAGGTCCTCAATTCCCTATCCCAAAAGGAGCTTCTCAAGAATCGGGATCAGATCTTGCGCATGTACGCACCGCGCGTAAATCTTTTTTCCAATCTTGATGATCCTGAAGTTGGTCGTGTCCGTGGGGTCTTAATCCGAGGACTTAAGCCCGAGGACGTAGAGAAGCGCGCGGGAGACTTACAATGGGTACTCTGGTCAAGTCCCAATCACGTCCCAAAATCCTTCGCGCGCCGCATGTTGAAATCCGGCAAATGCCCAAGTGCAGAAGCCACACTTCGAAAAGTCATAGATGCGGTGAGGTAGTTTTGCCTCGCAGCGATTACAGAATCTTCCCTGCAAACAGTGCGTGAGCGAACTCGATAAAACCATATATATGGACGCCCTCGTCTGTGACCTGGCGTGTAGCACTTGGGTAGACCAGGATTCGTTTCCTTAATTTTTTTAAGTCTGAGATTGCGCGTAGGCCGGAGAGATCTTCCCTGCGCAATTTTGCGCCCGATTTTGCTTCAATCGCACAAAAACCCAAGTCGCCTTTTAGGATAAAATCTACCTCTGAGGTCGGCGTCGCCCAGTAGTAGAGCTCGTCAAATCCATCGCGATAGCTTTGATAAGAACGAAGTAGCGTAAAAACTAGCCCCTCAAAGAGCGGTCCCTTCTCTTGGTCCTGTACGTCTCCCCAGTCTTCTCTGAGTGCTCGCACTATTCCAGAATTGAAAAGTAGTTTTCTACCGTTGGACGCTTCACACCAACATCGCGGGCAACCGAAGACATGCTGAGTTCACAGCCATGAAGGAGGGACGCGACCTTTAAGAATTGAGCAAAAGCTGGCAGATCCCGCACTAAACCCTCGGCCTGCACTTCTTCCCTAAGATAAGAGTGTACATAGGCCTGAAGCTGCTGCTTTTTACTGGGTGCTGAATAAATCAGGGGAAGCGTTCCTGCTTTACGAAGTTTTCTGGCGCTTGATCCAGAGAGCGCAAACTTAAGTTTGAGCTTCTCAATCCCGTAGTGCACCTCGTTGAGGAGTTCTGGAATTCTTTGAATTTCATCAATCCAAACCCAATCTCCCGACTCCGCGAGGGCCAAAGAGGAAAAAGCTGGTTTTTGGTAGCTGGATAGCCCTGTCGTACCTATTTTCACACTGCCACCAGCCCGAGCGCGGCCAGCCAAAGTCGCTTAGATTTTACTAGGTTGACCTAGTAAAAATACTAGACTAACCTAGTAAATATGAGGAAGCTGATCCGACTGCCCTTTATTAACGCTTTAGAGGCAAATCTTTTGGCGGAATCCGGTTGGCTTCAAGTCATCTTAGGTCCAAGGCAAGTGGGTAAGACCACAAGTGTGTTGAATTACCTAGAGGCGCATCAGTCCAGTCCCTTCCTCTACCAAAGTGCGGACAAGGTGTTTAATGCGACCACCGCTTGGATTAAGGAACAGTGGCTGATCGCACGCCAGGAAAAGAAACTGCTCGTCATTGACGAGATTCAGAAGATTGAAAACTGGGCTGAAGCCATCAAATCACTTTGGGATGAAGACAAGCGCGCCAAGAAATGGCGCGTTCAGTGTGTTCTGCTCGGTTCAAGTTCTCTGGATATCCACCAGGGGCTAACGGAAAGTCTAGCGGGCCGCTATCAGCTGATTCGTGCGCACCACTGGAATTATGGTGAATCCAAGCGTGGTTATGGTTTGAGTTTTCCTGAATATCTAAAGTTCGGTGGCTATCCTGGTACATATCCTTTGATTGGTCGACCGCAAGAATGGTCCGAATATATTCGGCATTCCATTTTAGAGGCCATTATTGAAAAGGATATTTTAGTGAATCGGCGCATCCGTTCGCCGAGTCTTTTTAAGCAGGCTTTTGAGATCATCTGTAGTTATCCCGCCCAGGAGCTCAGCTACACAAAACTTCTGGGGCAACTGCAAGAGCGTGGCAATACAGACCTGGTCAAACATTATGTTCAGCTTCTGGAGGGCGCGTATCTGATCCGAGCCCTCGAAAAATATTCTGGCAGTGCCGTGCGTGTTCGATCCTCATCGCCGAAGTTTTTACCCCTCGCGCCCGCAATTTTCTTTCAAACGGTTCTTGAGGAATACAAACCTGAGACTTATGGCCGAGTTTTTGAGTTGTTAGTGGGCACGCAATTGGTACGTACAGGGCTCGATCTTTATTACTGGCGGGAGAATAATTTTGAGGTGGATTATGTCGTCAAAAGAGGTCGTAGGCTTTGGGCGATTGAAGTGAAGTCCGGCCGGAAGCGGGACTTCGTTGGTCTTGAGAAATTTAAGAAGAGCTACCCTTCTGCGGAACCCGTCCTCATAGATTCGGATAACTATGGGGAGTTTGAGACCGACCCCGTTTCGTTTTTGGAAAAGGCTTGATCAGGCGAGGCCATACTTTTGCTAGGTCGATCTAGTAAAAACACTAGGTGAACCTAGTAAAAATATAAGGTGCTGAAATGAAAGGGGAATTGGGTCAAAACAAAGGCAGTCCGTTCGCTTCTGGCACCCACCCGGGGCCCGCAGCTACAGCTGCATCTTAATCGCTTCGACAGCAGTCTTCAGTTCCGGGTCTGAATCGATATCGAGCTCGATCTTCTTGCACGAATGCACAACCGTGCTGTGGTCCTTCTGAAAGAACGATGCAATTTCCCGCACTCCTAGAGACGTGTACTGCCGCATCATGTACATCGCAATTTGCCGAGGCTGCGCATACATACGCGCCTTCGATGTGCCGCGGATCTCCTTTGCCTTCAGCTTATAATGAGCACACACCGCATTCATGATCATCTCTGTGGTGAAATCTTCGCCCTCTTCAGGCACCTGATCATGAATCAGCTGCTTCGCTAAATCTAAAGAGATCTCAGATCCCGTAAGGGAAGCATGTTGCTGAAGCTGCACTAAAACTCCGTGCAGGTTCCGCACGGTGTCCCGCACGTGTTTACCTAAGAAAAGCGCCACTTCATCGGGCAAATAAATGTCATCGTCTTCGGCTTTCGCACGCAAAATAGCGATCCTAGTCTCAATTTCCGGCGCACGAATATCAACGACCATGCCCATTTCAAACCGAGTGCGCAGACGCTCTTCTAACTGATCGATTTCTTTTGGCGCTTTATCTGACGTCAGCACGATCATTTTTTTGTCTTCGTGAAGCGCATTGAAAGTATGGAAAAACTCCTCTTCCGAGCGGTCTTTTCCTAAAATAAACTGCACGTCATCGATCAACAGCAGATCTACTTTGTTTCGGTAACGCTGCCGAAAGAGATCGATACTTTTGTGCTGCACGTGCGTGATGAATTCATTCACGAACTTTTCAGCGGACGTTAAACAAATACGAGCATTGGGATTCTTTGATCGCACTTGATTTGCAATCGCGTGCAGTAAATGCGTTTTTCCCACAGCGGGTGGCCCATAAATAAAGAGCGGATTAAACTGATGCCCCGGTTTTTGCGCCGCCCCATAGGCCGACGCATGCGCGTATTGGTTGGATGGACCGACGATGTAGCGGGAAAAAGTGAGGTTCGGATCCACGTTGTCCCGGACTGGAATGCTAAACGGCGCGGCCTGTGATTGCGACTGGGCCGTGGGTGTGGTGTTGGCCCTTGGAAACGGCGCAGGTTCTGGCACCTCTACCCTGCCAATGTTAAAAACCGTCGGGGGGGAAAGGGGGCTCAGATTCAAAAGTTTATTGATACTTGCCCCGTCTGAGTTTGCCTCAAAAGTGACTTTGCACCGCACACCCGTGACCCGTTCTAGGGTCTCTTCCACGAGGGAACGGTGTGTTTTATCTAGATAATTTGCGTAGGATGCGTTTGGGGTGGCCAGGGAAACTTCTGTGAACCCATCTCGTTGATGCGAGTTGGAAAATCGCACCGATCTGAGCCAAAAACCCGCGTCATTTGCATCATTTGAGCCCTGATGCAGTAAGTCTTCGTATGCGGTTTTCCATTGCTCTTCATTAATCATGGGCGAGTGTAGTCATTTAGCATGCAGGGCTTATGTTGACAACGCCCGGTAAAATTCGATAGCTTCTTCGAACTCCCCCAAAGGAAAAGATTTATTATGAAACGCACATACCAACCATCGCGCACAAAGCGCAAAAAGACTCACGGATTTCGCGCTCGCATGAGCACAGCAAACGGACAGAAAGTCCTCAAGCGCCGTCGTGCCAAGGGCCGCAAGCGTCTTGTCGTCTCTGTTGCAGCGAAGTAATCCCCTTTGAATTCATTCCCCAAAGCGGCTCGTCTCCGAACTCGTTCGGACTACGTGCGCCTTTTTGGCGACGCGAAGAAAAAATCTCTGCGTTGTTGTGTTGTTTTCTTTAAACCAAACGACAAAGGCCAAGCGCGTCTCGGCATCACCGTTAAATTGCGCATTGGCTCAGTGAAGCGGAATTTGCTGCGCAGGCAAATTCGCGAAAGCTTCCGCCTGAAACATTCCTCTCTACCTGCATTGGATTACAACGTCGTGGTGTCGAAACCGGTCGAGTGGCATTACACTCTACCTGAACGCGTGCGCTCGGTATTGGACCGTTTCTGGGAAGATGAAAGCCATCCTCGCCATAATCTTTAACCTCTATCGGCGTTTTATTTCGCCTCTGCTTCATGCCCTTGCTGGGCCTGGGGCGTCGTGTCGCTTTCATCCGACTTGTTCTGAATATGCGGAACAAGCGGTGACGGAGCGAGGAATCGTGTTCGGAGGGGCGCTGGCGCTCTTTCGGATCTTGCGTTGTAACCCGCTCTTTCGCGGTGGATTTGATCCGGTTCCTTCACGGGACCGGCCTAAAGGAGAATGAACGTGCTGAGTTTTGTATTATTTTTGATGTCTGCCTACGGTGCCGAAACATTGAACTTAAAGGGTGCTCAATTTCAGGTCTCTGAAAGCCCATTTTGGGTGGATTCATGGTTTCTGCATGAGCACAAAGATATCTCCTTGTTGGCCGCTACCAATTTTAGCTCTTCGTTGTTGCTGACCTTCTCTGGTTCTGACTTCACGGACTTAAACCAAAAGAAGGCAACCTCCTTAAAGACGGAAGGCAGCGCGATCGAGTGGGTGTATTCCGATGAGCGCGTCAAGATTGAGCGCCGCTCGATTCCTGGAGATGATTTTGTCACGGTGCAACTGAACGTGAAGTTTGCTAAGAACGCGCCTGAAAAAGCTTATCTCAGTTTGGTTTCAAAGAATGTGGCCGACGACAAAGAAACCCGCGATCGGCAGCTCGCTTATTTTTCCAATCAAGAGATTCAGCGAAGACTTCTTTCGGATTATGAGGCGAGTGAACCGAAATCTGAAGATGTGCCCGGACCGGTCAAGTGGATCGGCGCGCAGTCTCATTATTTTGGTCTGTTTGTTTTGCCCGCTGAAGCGCCGACCCGGCTTTTGGCCCAAGCGACGGGACAGAATCAGGGACAGATGTCTCTGGAATATCCAGTGAAGAACGGAGAGCTCAATCTTTCGTTCCGCGTGGCTTTTGTGCCCAAAGAGCTTGAGCGTCTGCGCGCGATTGATCCAACTTTGGATACGTCGGTTGACTTGGGTTGGTTCACTTTTGTGGCCTATCCCCTGCTCTGGTTGCTTAAGTTTTTATTCAAATTCGTGGGTAACTATGGTTTTGCGATCGTAATTCTAACCATCATCGTGAAGATCATTCTGTTTCCTCTGGTTGTGAAGGGCGTCAAAGGCATGAGGAAAATGGCTGAGATTCAGCCGAAGCTCAATGCGCTGAAAGAGAAACACAAAGGAAACAAAGAGGCTTATAACCGCGAAATGATGGCGTTCATGCAGAAGAACAAATACAACCCGCTATCGGGTTGTTTACCCCTGCTGGTACAGATGCCTGTGTTTTTTGCGCTCTATTCGGTGCTTTACACTGCTGTTGAACTTTACCGTGCGCCGTTCTTTGGATGGCTGACTGACCTGTCTGCACAGGATCGTTTTTATATCACGCCTGTCATTTTAGCGGGGTTGATGTTCCTGCAGCAGAAGCTCACGCCTCCGTCGGCTGCGATGGATGCGACGCAACAAAAGGTCATGCAGTTTCTGCCGCTTGTTTTTGGGATTTTCATGATCACGACGCCATCGGGGCTTTGTGTGTACATGATCGTCAATACGATTTTCTCAATCGGGCAACAGTACTATCTCAATAAAAAATATGGTCTCTCAGGCGCCGCATCTGCGGTCACCAGCATTTGACGCGTCAGGATACTTCTCTGAACGCACCATTGTCGCTTTAAGCACCCCGCCTGGGGGTGCGCTTGCGATTGTGCGTGTCTCAGGAAGCGACGCGCATCGAGCGGTGAATGCATTGTTGTCTTTAGCGGATCAGGAGCGGACTGCCTCAGCACGTGTTGCCCATCGCGTGACACTGACGCATCAAGGCCGAAAGATCGATGATGCCATTTTAATTCGGTATCTTGGGAACGCTTCTTTTACGGGCGAAGACACGGCCGAGCTGACTTTGCATGGCAGTCCCATCATTGCAGAAAACGTGATTCAGGGGATTCTAGGGGACGGTGCGCGGCTTGCGCAGCGGGGCGAGTTTTCGTTTCGCGCTGTCAAGAACGGAAAATTAAAACTGACGCAAGCCGAAGCAATCGGTGAAGTGATTGCTGCGACGAACGAATCGGCGCTTGAAGTTGCTTTAGAAAAATTGTCGGGGTCCGAGCATCGCTTGATTGAAGAACTCGATCAGACTCTGATGCAGGCTGTAACTTTGTCGGAACTTGCGATTGATTTCGCGGATCAAGATGTCGAGTCCGTGGGCTTGCCCGCACTTAAGTCGCGTGTGAAAGTCGTCCAGGAGAAGTTAGAGCGCCTGCAAGGGAGTTTTGATCGTGGACGCCGAATGATGGACGGCATCACGCTCGCTTTGTTTGGTTTGCCGAATGCAGGGAAATCGAGCCTATTTAATGCCCTTTTGGGCGAGGATCGCGCCATTGTTTCATCCATTGCTGGGACAACGCGGGATGTCTTGCGGGAAAAACTCAATCTTCGGGATGCTTCTGGCGCACTTACTTTTAAACTGGCGGATACGGCTGGGGTGCGCAGTTCTTTAGATCAAATTGAAAAACTTGGTGTTGAGCGATCGAATGCGGCGGCCCGTGATGCGGATCTTGTGCTTCTTGTCATTGATGCTGAACAACCCAATGTAGCGCGGGTGCAGGAAATTTTAAGTACAGCAAGGCTTGGGAGTAAGCCTCTGTTAGGTGTCGTTACCAAAGAGGATTTGTCTTTGGTGGATCTGGCTTCGCTTAAGGATGCTTTTCCTTCGGTGTCGACATGGGTGCAAGTGTCGTCTGTGACCCTGGGAGGTATCGCAGATTTAGCCAAAGAATTAATGCGTTTAGGGCGCAGCCTTGTGGCGAGGACTCCTCAAGAAGTAGTTTTGACCAAGGAAGAACACCTACAGGCAGTGATTGAGGCGCAGAAGGAGCTTTTCACGGCCTTACAGACGGACGACGCAGTGCTTTTTGCCGCCGGAATGAGGCACGCTCGTGCGAAACTTGCACCATTACTTGGTTTTGAAGTGGCAGACGACGTATTGGCGCGGATTTTTTCGCAGTTCTGTATCGGAAAGTAGGAGCGTATGAGTTTTGAGTTCGGTGTGATTGGTGCAGGTCAGATGGGGCAAGGAATTGCTCAGTTAGCAGCGCAGACGGGTTTTTCGGTGCGTCTTGCGGATGTGAATTTGGAATCCGCTCGCAAGGGCGTTGAAAAGATCTCTGCCCAACTGCGTAAGTTAGTTGAAAAACAAAAAATGGCCGCAGCAGATGCGGACGCAGTGATGAGCCGCATGACGCCGGTTTCGGGATTCGCGGAACTGAAGGACTGCGCCCTAGTTGTGGAAGCCGCGTCAGAAAATATTGATCTCAAGAAACAAATCTTCCGTGAACTGGATCGCGTTTGTGGTGAGTCAACCGTGTTTGCTTCCAATACGAGCTCGATCAGTATTACTGAGTTAGCTGCCGTTACCCGACGCCCCGATCGTTTTGCTGGAATGCATTTTATGAATCCAGTCCCTGTAATGAAGCTCGTCGAGGGAATCCGCGCGATTCAGACTTCAGATAGAACTTGGGAGTTTGTTCGGTCTACTGCTGAAAAAATGGGCAAGACCTTTGTTGCCGCACGCGACATGCCTGGCTTTGCAGTCAATCGCATCTTGATGCCGATGATCAATGAAGCCGTTTTTGCTTTGTACGAAGGCATCGCATCGGTGGAAGACATCGATACCGCAATGAAGCTTGGGACGAATCAGCCCATGGGTCCGCTGACGCTTGCTGATTTTATCGGCTTAGATACGTGTCTTGCGATCATGGAAGTTTTGCATCAAGGACTAGGGGATTCGAAGTACCGCCCCTGCCCTCTTTTGAAACAGTATGTTGCAGCGGGATGGCTGGGTAAAAAGTCCGGAAAAGGATTTTATTCCTATGTCTGAAGTTTTAGTGCGTGACGGTGGCAGCGGAGTCACCTGGGTGGAGATCAATCGTCCCGAAGCGCTGAATGCGTTAAACGCGTCGGTGTTGAATGAACTTTATTTGGCACTGCATCGTTTGGCGCGTGATCCAGCTGTTCGCGTAGTGGTGCTCAGGGGTGCAGGAGAAAAAGCTTTTATCGCTGGCGCTGACATCAAAGAAATGAGCTCCCTCAAGCGGCCAGAGGCGTCGGACTTTTCAAGATTAGGCCATTCAGTGGCAACACTCCTTGAGTCGATGCCGAAACCGACTATTGCTGCAGTTCATGGTTTTGCCTTAGGTGGCGGAACAGAGATGGCCATCGCATGTGATTTTATCTTGGCCAGTGAAAAGGCTATTTTTGGGCTTCCCGAAGTGAGCCTTGGCCTGATGCCAGGGTTTGGAGGGATGCTGAGGCTCCAGAAGTTGCTCGGCGTATCGCGTGCGAAAGAGCTGATCTTCACGGGTGCAAAGTTTAACGCAGAGGAAGCTCGAGTGATGGGCCTCGTGCGCCAGGTGTATCCGCAGGTATCATTTTTTGATGAAGTGAGCAAACTGGCGTCGCAGATTGCAGGCCTATCGATGACGGCGATCATGGAAGCGAAAGCTTTGATCCAGGAGTTTTCAGAGCCAGGTGGGCTGCATTCCAAAGTGGATGCGGAGGCTCTGCACTTTGGAGCACTGTTTGATACCAAAGACGCCCAAGAAGGCATGATCGCTTTTATGGAAAAGCGGAAACCAGAGTTTGAAAGGACCTAAGATTTATGCAAACCGAACGTTATTGGCCGATGGTTGACGAAGAGAAAAAATCCCTGATGGAGTCCATCCATCAACTGTGTGTTGCTGAAATCGCTCCTCGCGCAAAGCACCACGATGAGACGGGTGAGTTTCCTACCGCAATCGTGAGCAAGCTTGCCGAGATGGGAATGATGGGCATGATGGTGGACGAAAAGTGGGGAGGCGCAGGCTTAGATGTCGCGACCTACGCCATGGCGATGGAAGAGGTGTCAGCCGCGTGTGCGTCTTCAGGCGTCATCATGTCTGTGAATAATTCTTTGGTGTGTTGGCCCATTTCTGAATATGGAAATGACGCGCAAAAAGAGAAATGGCTTAAGCCGCTTGCCCAGGGCCAGAAATTAGGCTGTTTTGCGTTGTCGGAGCCAGGGCACGGATCAGATCCGGCCGGCCTTCAGTGCCGTGCAGTAAAAGTTCCGGGTGGATATAAAATCAATGGATCAAAAAATTGGATCACAAACGGCAAAGAGGCAGACACTTGCATCCTGTTTGCGACCATTGATCCTGCGTTAAAACACAAAGGCATTTGTGCTTTTGTAGTCGATACGAAGATCAAGGGGTACATCGTTTCTAAGCTTGAAGACAAGCTGGGAATCACAGCTTCGTCAACGGCTGCGTTGTTCTTCGAGGACATGTTTGTTCCCGACGAGTGTTTGCTAGGCAAAGAAGGCGACGGATTTAAGGTCGCAATGTCCACTTTGGATGGTGGTCGCATTGGGATTGCAGCCCAGGCTTTAGGTATCGCGCGATGTGCGCTTGAGGCCTCCAAACAATTTGCAACTGAGCGCGAACAATTCGGAGCACCGATTTCAAAGCTCCAGGCGATTCAGTTCCACCTTGCAGACATGACGACACGCTTGCAGGCCGCTCGATTGTTGACTTGGCATGCGGCGGTGAAGAAGCAAGCTGGGGTGAAGTATTCTCAAGATGCGGCGATGGCGAAATTATCCGCGTCGGAATCTGCGATGTGGATCGCGACTAAGGCGATTCAAGTCCACGGGGGGTATGGGTACACCAAGGAATACGTCGTCGAGCGAAATTTCAGGGATGCGAAGATCACCGAGATCTACGAAGGCACGTCCGAGATCCAGCGATTGGTGATTGCTGCGGAAGAGTTACGGAAGTCCTAGCTGAATCGCATCAGGTCCGCAGGTAAGAGCGAGTTTTGTTAGAGTTGACCGCGTTGCGCCCGCTTTATGGCGCAAATGTGCCGTTGACCATACTCCATAAACACCATTAAAATATGGAGTATGTTCCATAGGCTCCTTTCACCGTCCCGCACGCAGAGTTTCTTTTTGTTTGGCGCCCGGGGTACGGGCAAATCGACCTTCATCCGTGAGCAGTTTCCGATGGAGAACCCCTGGGTCCTTGACCTTCTGGATCCCGAAGTCGAAGACTACTATGCGCGAGAGCCGAAGCGCCTTGAGCTAGAATTTCTTCAGAGGAAGAAGAAGCCAGACTGGGTAGTGATTGATGAGGTTCAGAAGGTACCGCGGCTCCTCAATGTTGTGCACCGACTCATCGAACTGAAGCGTGCCAAATTTGTGCTTACTGGGTCGAGCGCAAGGAAGCTCAAGCGAGGCGCGGCGAATCTTCTGGCGGGCCGTGCATTCGTGCAGAATCTATTTCCCCTCACTCATGGAGAGCTTGGAGAAAAGTTCTCCCTCGCCGATGCCTTGCATTACGGTACCTTACCGAAAATCCATGAGCTGAATTCCTCTGACCGGGTGGAGTATCTTCATTCCTATGTCCTGACTTACCTTGCGGAAGAGGTACGCGCGGAACAGTTGGTGCGGCGCCTCGATCCTTTTCGGGCGTTCTTGCCCATTCTGGGCCAAATGTCCGGTAAGGTTCTGAACTTCAGCAAAATTGCGCGCGAGATTGGCGTGGATACGAAGACAGTGCAAACCTATTTTCAGATCATCGAGGACACACTGCTCGGGTTTTATCTTCCTGCATTTCATGAATCTATTCGTAAGAGCCAGAAGCTGTCGCCTAAGTTTTATGTTTTTGACTGTGGTGTAAAAAAAGCATTGGAAGGAAGCCTCGATCAAATCGTAAGCCCACGAACTTCAGTTTATGGGGAACAGTTTGAATCTTTTCTGATTCAGGAAATCGTGCGCTTGAACTTCTACTCCAAGAAATTCTTTCAGCTTTCCTATTTTGGGACGTCGAATGACTTTGAGTTTGATTTGGTTCTAAGCAAAGGGGGAAAACACCAGCCTATCGAAATCAAGTCCTCAACTTCGTTAGACTCCACAAAAGTCGAACGGATCAACCATTGGTATAAGACCACAAAGAATCTTCTTCCGCCGATTGTTCTCTCATGTGATCCGCACGCTCAAAAAGTGGGGGTCGTGAAATGCCTACCTTGGGAGATTGGACTTAAGCAGTTATTTGGAGATGGACGTGGTACTTCGTGATTTTTTTGAGTTCTATTTTAACCAATCAGGTGTAGGCGGCAGTGAAATCAAAGCCTTGTTATAAACACTCCTGATTATTTTGAATCCTTGAAGAAATTCTTGATCAGACATTTGCACGGTTGTTTCATCACCCAGATCTAAAGAATTGCGCATCCGGTCCATGAGATAATCGCGAAACGAAAACTTCTTGGAGTTCAGTTTATTTAGAAAAATCTTAAATCCTAAATTGACCTTTGCCACTTCATGCCAGTAGTAGAAGAAACAAACCTCAAGTAGTTTTTTGTCCACTGGATTCTCTAAACGTTGGTGCGCAAGTTCGTACCAAAACAAATCAAACATTCGCGCAATCAAAGCCAGTTTTAAGGGCGACGCATTATTGATATCTAAGTCCCGTCGTTTTGCGGCAGTGAGTAGCCAACGCGCTTGGTGAAGTCGTTCTAGGCTTCTTTGCAAAAGATAGCCATGAATTCTATCATGATTTAGATTCTTTACGGGCGTTTTGAAATTCCCATCTGGGTTACTTAGTCCGGACGCAATTTCCCCAACAGGCAATAGGTAAGCAAGTGAGTTCATGGTTCTCACGCTGAGCGGTGTCCACCCCGATGCAGTGCGTGGTTGGATCATTGGGTTAGGCTGAGGGTCGTCTGGATTCAGCTCTCGCAAGAGTGATTCTTCAAATAGGGAGAAACGACCTAAGTTGGCAAGCTTCGAGGAGTAATGATTGATCTTCTCAAATGTAATTGCGGTGGGAAGTTGTAATTCTTGTTTTACTTCTCGCTCCAACTCCATTGCCGAGGAGTAGTGAATGGTCAAGGATCGTTCGTACGCTAGCGAGATCTGTTTCAGCGATAAGCCCCAACGCAGCGAGGTGGAAGTGTTGCCTTGATTTCTAGTCAAGTCTGCAAACTCTTCCTCAGCCGTCGATAGAAATGGAGGGTTATTCATCAGCGCCTGTGTGTCTCGGAGGATGTGCTCCAAGGTCGGAACCAAGAGCGCATTCGCAGCTTCAATTTCTACGGTGTGTCCCTCGGTCCAGATCCAATGGAGAAGTTGCCTTTGATAATCTTCGTCGGGATAAAAATTGCCGGTTGCGATAGAAGGACAGGAGATCGCGCTGAACAAGTGAGACACATGTTTCGGGACTTCGATTCCGAAATGGGCAAGCGCCTGAAACGCAATAATCAGCGCTAAAAACATCCTACTTTTGTAATCGAGCAGACGTCGCTCTAGCAAGCAATGGGGCTGATTGAAAGATCCCGCGAAAGTGTAGGGTCATGGGTCCGTCTTAAGGCTTGGTGCACTACTTCTTAAAGTAGATCCAGCCCGCTTCTTTGCGGCTGTCTGACTTTGGATCACGGATGGATTCAAAGAGGTCGTTCGCTGAAACCCAGTAAGGCTCGTACCACTGGCGATCTGGGTCGAGCACCAGAACGAGGCCGGGCTTTTCATCGTATGCAGCAACGGTCGCCACGTGTGCACCGCCTTCGGGGTCACCGGTGACTTGTCCTTGAACAAAGCTAAAGAAGATAAAATCGTCTGCTGATTTTTCGTTTTCTCTGAGTGCTTTTAAGAAAGCAGCTCTACTTTTTTCAACGTTGTTTTGATCGACTTGAAAGAACTCGACTTGGGTCGGTGCGATTCCCTTTTTAAGTTTCTTTGCTGCCTCCGCAAAAAGGCGCGTCATATTTTTGTTAGAAAAATTTTCCCCCGGGGTTCTCGTCGCCCCGCTGACTGCCGCTTTGTAAGCAGGATCGGTATAGTTTTCCACGAAGGATTTGTAAGTGATCAGCTCTTCGTCCGACTGAAGACTTTTTGCGCCCCGAACCGTGTTCAGCAGCATGGCCAGGTTTCCTGCCGAACATCCGCGCGGGGTTTCTTGTGGAAGATAGTAGGGACTGAGTGCCCAATAGTCGGGCGCATCGTTGTTCCTAAAATATTTGGCGTTGGTTCCAGCCGAAAGCGGCTGAACCTTTGGGCCGTACTTTGGAGCGGCATTGGCAATAGAGAAAGAGACTGCAGAAAGAGCGGCACAGACCAAGGTCATTGCGATTCGCATATGGGCCAGAGTTTGGTCCATGAATCTGGGCACGAAAAGGTCGTTGTACGGGTTAACAAAACCTAACCACTGGACCACAACAACTTAAATTGATGAATCCAACGAAACAGCGTGAACTTAAAGACGTTGGAAGCGATCAACCTGGAAAAACATCCGTCTTCTGGCCAGTTCTCCCCGCTCACTGAAGCGGCATTTGGTCTATCCGCTGCCGATCTCAGCTCCATTGACCTACCCCACAATATTGAACTGAGAGTGATTGGCGCCACGGAAGCTTTTGATTTTTACACCATGCATGCCGCAGAGATCTACCAACTTGGCGCAGTCGCCTCACCTTTTTTGGCGTTTGAACCTGTAGAACGCAAGGCGAGGTTTTATGCGCTGTGTGGAGACTTTTATGGGTTTTTCTCAGCAGATCGTCTTGTGGGTATCTTTGCTGGCAACACCGTCGATTGGTCGAGCTATTACTTCCGCAATTGCTCCATCCTTCCCCGTTATCAGGGTTTAGGGATCTATTCCGCCTTCCTTTCCGGTTTGATTACGGTTCTTCGCAAGGTCGGCGTATCCCGCATTACCGGCGATGTCGCGGCGAGTAACTTTGGCCATGTGCATGTCCTCAATCGTCTTGGGTTTCGAATCACCGGTGTCAACCTCACTGAACGTTGGGGCGCGATGACTCAATTCACCCTGCTGCTTGATGGCACGTCACGAAGAATTTTTGACCAACAGTTTTGTCACGGAAAGTTCGGAAAGGAGGAATCCACATGAGAAAGAAATACGCACACGCCAGCATGTAATTGTTCAGGTGGGTGCGGACCAACAACGCACCCACACCATAAAATTTTAGGGAGTAAATTATGGCTGAAGCCAATGTGAGTGTGAAGTTACGAATTGAAGAGTTGTCTGAAGAGATGTGGAAGAAGAACCCCTTCTTTGAAGTCGCAAGGACTTCTAAGCTTCCACCCAGCAGTCTCCGAAAGTACCTTTCTGGACTGGAGATGTTGTTTAAGGCTTCTTATAGAAATCTCTCTCTTGCTGCGGATAAGGCGAGCGCAAACGGGGATGAGGAGCTCGCTCGGTTCTTTAGTGCAAAAAGAGACGAAGAGCTAGGGCATGATCAGTGGGCCCGCGACGACCTAAAATTTGTCTCTGCCCCAGAGAAAGGGTCTATGCCCAAAGTTCAACCCGAATCCGCACAGTTCATATGTGACTTTGGTCATTATTTAGCAGATCTCGATCCATTCTATTATCTGGGTTATGTTTCGTTTGCTGAATACATGACCACCTACTTAGGGCCCAGGTTTCTTGAATGCACGTCGGAAAACGGATTAGACAAGAGCAAGATCAGCGCTTTATCGAATCATGTTGTTTTAGATGTGGGCCATGCGGAAGAAAACTTTGAACTGATCGAAAGTCGATTTCAGGACCCAGCTGTACGGGACCGTTTCAATAGCGTCGTGCAGCAGTCTTCGATTTTGCTCTCAGCATTCTTCGAAGAATGTGCTCGCGAATGACGGGCACGGATTGGAGCCTTCAGTTAGCGCTGTTTGAGAAAGAAGAGATCTTAGGCGAGACCTTTTCTCTTTGCGCCTATGAAGCAACGCATCCTGTACTTGGCGCAGCCCACGGGAGTTCTGCGTCGCGCTTCAGGGATCCTACGGTCTTGGCGAAATATGAAATGTTAGAGCGGATGACGATCGTTGCTCAGCCTAAGCCAAGTCTCCCGGGTATGAGTCGCTCAAACGGAGTAGCCTTTCACGATGACGTTCCTCGTGCAGAAGAATCGGCACTTATGGAACTGATCGAAAGAGATGCGCTACTTCGATCCTGGTCCGGAGATGCAGCCCTTCGATTTGATTACAAGGCGATCGGAGATTGGGTTGTTTCTTTTAAAGATCCGGCACTGTGGGAGGAACACTACCGCCTTGTGGTTGCTCGCATTGAATCATCGGTTCCAGGGTATTCGGTGTCATTCGCGTGTGGCTTTCCCCGTGTTGAAGGCATCCCTATTTTTTATGGATTTGGCTGTGCCCGTGCGTCGCAGCAGGAAGCCAACGGTAAGGCAATTGCTGAAGCGGAACAGCGGCTTGCATTTCTTTGGGGACAGGATATCCCAAATGGATTGCCAGAGGTCTCTTCCACCCCAGACTTTCATCAGGAGTACTATCTTTATCCAGGAAGTCACAAGCATCTGATGCGTTGGCTGATCCGCGGCAGGCAGAAAATATTTAAAACTAAAGCGGAGACGCAAGCCTTACAATTGGCGGATGCAAATTATGAAGTGCTCTCTGTCCCACATGCCGATTCTGGCATTGTGGTGAAAGCCGAGCACCCAGGGTTACTGCCTCTGAAGTTTGGCAATGATTACAGCTTTGAGGGAATTCCTCATCCGATCTGTTGATCTTTTGCACTTGTCAGGCGGTACCTTCCCTCTTTCGTCAGTGCAATTCTATAGTCAGAATGTTCCAGTTTTTTGCGGAGATTGTGGATATGAACGTCGAGTGCTTTTTCGGAGACGACCTCATCATCCCAAAGACTTTTTTGTAAATCCTTCCGATAGACGCCTGAGGCACCAGCCCGAGAAAGGGATAGGAAAGCTGCCGACTCTTTTAGCGTGAGTGCGACGTCGCCTTTTGCGGTTGGGATCGCCAAGGCATTTTGCGCAAAGAGTCCTTCCGGAAGGGTGGGTATGTGTGTAGATTCGATCGCTCTTTCAACTTTGATGATGAGCTCATTCTTTCTAAAGGGCTTTGTGAGGTAATCGATCGCGCCATAGCCGTAACACTGCCTTAGGATATCGAGATCATCTGCCGAAGAAACGACGATGAATGGTGGGAGACGTAACTTGGTCTCGCGCATGGCACCTATCCATCGGAGGAAATTCCCATCCGGTACCATTAGATCTGCTATTAAGAGGTCAAAAGTCTTCGACGGCTTTTGGATGATCGCCTTCAACTCCGCAAGTGTCGCTACGACGAAAACTTCGGCGCGAATGGATAGAGCATCCTTGTAGACAAACTGTGATCCAGGATCATCTTCAAGGACTAATAACTTCTTGGTAGGGTGCATTTGTCCTCGATTGTTTTAGGGTGATCATAAGTTTTGTCCCGAGGCCAGCCGCTTGCGGGGCTAGTTCTAAGTTCCCGCCATAGGCAAGTAGAAGTCGATAACACAAGCGGAGCCCAAATCCATAAGAGGCCTGGTCTGTATCTATGATTTCCTTGAATTGATCCATACTTAATCCGCTGCCGTTGTCACTGAATGTTAGCAGTGCTGCATTCTCATCAGCGTAGACCAGATCAATCGAAATCCGAGGAGCTTCGATAGGGTTGGCTGAAAAGTCTTTGAGCGCATTGCTCCCTAGATTTTCAAGAACCTGAATCAACTCAACTTCAGGGATGTTGACTCTGAGTTGCGTTACAAGTGGGTCGATCACAAATGAGGTCCGCGATGTGAGTGTCGCTGGAAATTCATTGCGAAGGTACTTGATCGCGATTGCTGTTGATCTTCCCAGATCGGAATCAAATCCTGTGCGCTGATCCGATGCTTTCAGGCGTTGCCGTACGTTGGTCACAAGCTCTAATGCACGACGGATGTTTGCCTTCACTTGATTGTTGTATTCCGCTTTTGATCCTTCATTGTGTTCCCCACTTGCCTCTTCAATGCAGTAAAGGGCGGCGTTGAGCGGTGAAGCTAAATCATGAACCATGAGTGCTGTGCGTTCCCCTACACTCATCATTCGAGCCCGTTCGGATTCATTAAAGACAGCTCTGCGCAGTTCCTTCTGTTGCCGTTTGAGTCTTGATCCTAGGTCGTTGTAGGTGGACTCAAGTGCCTTCAGTTGCCAAAGAGTGTCTTCAGGGATCTGTGGGAAGGATTCTCCGTTATCGGTACCCCTCATTGTGTCAATGAGGGCGTTCAGGCGTGAATCCATATATGCCCGCGACATGGAGTAGATCGCGGCTACCAAAATGACGCCTAAGCTTCCAATAATCAGATTCGCAGCATTGGTTGTGAAGTAACTTTGTCTTGGAGCGATCATCCACTGCAAAAAGAGTGTGAAGATCAAACAAACGCTGAGCGCGGTCAGTTCAAGTCTGCTGAAGCGTGGGTCCCAAGTCTGGGTACCTTCAGATCGAGATGCTGCGCGAAAGAGGTCCCAGTTTTCCCGGACGAACTTGGACAAAAGAATGTGATTCTCAAAGTAGATAGCCGCCGCAAAATACGAGAGGTATACAGCTGCGAGCGCCATGACTTGAAAGAACTGTACGGCATTGGATCGATCTGGATGGGTCCAAAAGAAGACAATCACAACGGTCCCCGGAAGGACTTTAATGAATGAGGCGAGGTAGCCGAACTTGGCTCTGTGAAACGGGAAATTCGAAAATGCCGATAAGCTCTTTCGCAGAGCTGTCGGGGTCAGGGATTCAAAGGATTTTCGATCTAAGCTTGGAACAATCTGAGCATATTGGGGATAGATCTTTCGAAAGAGAATGGGCTCGATGAACGAGTTTGCAACTCCTGCCAACGCATCGACGATAAAGGTAGCCAGAAACTCCCAGACTGTTGGCCTAAAGAACGCAAACAAAGTTCCAAAGCTTGTGAAGAGAACGATCAGCCAACTTAAAGGACTCACCCACTTGATCGGGTCTTTGAGTTCACGCATCGCCGTAAATGTTTTGAATACTGCTTGTAACATCCGTTGAGAACGTAACGGAATCGAGCCCATTTTTAAATCAATTTACTAAGGTCGTTGTTTAGCGTTTAGGTTTTGCTAACTCTTACACGGATCAAGGCAGTGTTTGCAGCGAAGCTTCATAGATCCCTAGGAATTTTATCACGTGCTTCCTGAAGTCCATCATAGTGAGATTTGCGCGCGTCGGGTTTCCTAGGTCACTCGGGTCAGTCAGCCGTAGGAAAACAGAGTCATCTCTTCCAGCGAATTGGAGTGACCCCAGGTGTTCCTGGAACGAGACCTGAGAGATACCAGCGGGGAATCGAGTGGTGTAGTCAAAGTAGATCTGATTGAAGAGATTCTGAATGGGCTCTTCTTTGAAGTAGTTACGAGTGGTTTCGAACCAGTGTCGGTTTAAAAAATAGCGGTCCAGGGTCTGTTTGAAATCAGGCGTTTCATCACTAACATTTAGGACATCTTGTGCTGATAAGAGGTCCCACGGAAGGAGCCCATAAAGTGGGCCTGCTTGAACCGGAAGGATGGGCTCAAATCCAAAGGCGGGAACATTCTTTAAATCCTCGTTGGAAAGAACCGCAAGTTCTTCTCTGTATCGAAGCAGGTCCTTAAGGGTCAGCGTTAGGCTCCCTTGTGAGCTTGCCCGAAGTAGATCATCCGCGAGCTCTTTTGCCTTTAGACCTCTCAGCTTGAAGGCGCGATTGTAGAAGGTTTCCAACACCGCAAGAATAAAAGGCTGTGCCATAGAATGGGTGCGCGTATCCGCGGTTTCACCCCTGGTAAACAGCCAGTACTTGAGCGCATTCTGGTACCCTTCGTCGGCGTAAAAAGATTTCTCAACAGTCGACTTGCACGTGATCTTTCCATACAAGGCCTGCACCTCCGGTGGGAGGGCAGCGGACAAGGCAACACTTGTCGGGAGAATGGTGGCAACGAGGATGGGTATGCCGATGAGAGGGCTCAGTTTGAACACGATGGCCTGAACGATAACTTAACAGACCAAACTTATCAAGAAGGGTCCCGGCTACAATTGGCCCAAGGGCTAAACGAAACACGTTAGTCCCTTTTTGGGGGATATCCAGGCGTTGTCCCCTTCAGGCATAATTCGGCCTATGGATGCTTCTATGAATCTGCAGCAGATGCGTAAAGATTGGGAAAAACGTCGCGTAGCCATCGAATCGAAAGTCCCGCCTCGCAATGTTCGTTTCACTACCCTCAGCGATATGGATGTGCCTCTTTTGAGCACTCCGGAAGAACTCGACGCAATCGGCTTTGATTATGCCCGGGATTTAGGGCTGCCCGGAGAATTCCCCTACACTCGCGGCGTTCAACACAACATGTACCGCGGGAAGTTATGGACAATGCGGCAGTTCGCTGGATTCGCCTCCCCCGCTGAAACGAACAAGCGTTTCAAGTTATTGCTGGAACAGGGTCAAACAGGACTATCCACTGCGTTTGATATGCCAACACTGATGGGCTTTGATGCTGATAGTCCAAAATCAAAAGGTGAAGTTGGCAAGTGTGGCGTGAATATTTCCTCCATAGAGGACATGGAGGAATTGTTTGCAGGCATTCCGTTGGGCGACGTGACGACCTCGATGACCATCAATGGTCCTGCGATTGTGCTTCTTGCGATGTATTACGCAGTTGCTGAAAAGCGGGGCGTTCCTAAAGAGAAAGTTCGCGGCACTTTGCAAAACGATATTTTAAAAGAATATATCGCCCAAAAAGAGTGGCTCTTCCCCATTCGCCCGGCCGTGAAACTTGTGATCGATACCATTGAGTACGGAACCAAACATTATCCAAATTGGAACACCGTGAGCGTGTCGGGCTATCACATCCGTGAAGCCGGGGCGACTGCTATACAAGAGTTAGCATTCACGTTGGCAGATGGCCTGGCTTACGTAGAAGAGTCGGTAAAGCGCGGGCTTCCAGTGGATGAATTCGCGCCACGCCTCAGTTTCTTCTTTGATGTGCACAACGACTTCTTTGAAGAGATCGCGAAATTCCGCGCTGCCCGGAGGATCTGGGCTCGCTTGATGCGCGACAAATACGGCGCGAAGAATCCAAAATCCTGGATGCTTCGTACCCACGCACAAACTGCAGGTGTCAGTTTGACTGCGCAGCAGCCGGTGAATAACGTGGTACGGGTTGCGATCCAGGCTTTAGCCGGCGTGTTAGGCGGCGTGAATTCCCTGCATACCAACAGCATGGACGAAACTCTTGCTTTGCCGACCGATGAATCTGTGTTGATTGCACTTCGGACGCAGCAGATCATTGCGGAAGAGAGTGGAGTCGCGAACTTTGCAGATCCGCTCGGCGGGTCGTATTTGGTGGAAAAGCTTACGAATGAAATCGAAGCTGGCGCGTTAGAATACATCCGTAAAATTGATGAAATGGGCGGGATGATTGCAGCTGTTGAGAACGGGTTCCCGCAAGCTGAAATCGCAAACAGCGCGTACCACTTTCAGAAGCTGCTTGAATCCAAAGAAAAAATCATGGTCGGCGTGAATAAGTATCAGGTGAAGGAAGAGAAACGTGCGGTCAATACGCTCTACATCGATCGCAGTGTGGAGAAACGCCAATGCGAAAAGTTAGCGGCGCTTAAGGCAAAAAGGAATGGCGCTGAGGTTACTCGATTGATCACAAAGCTTCAGGTAGACGCAAATTCTGGCGTGAACCTGATGCCGACGATGATGGAATGTGTTGCGGCATACGCAACGCTTCAGGAAGTCTGTGATGCGCTGAAAGCGGTGTACGGTGAGTATCGGGAAACGGGGACGTTCTAGCGCGGCGGGGGCGGAAGGCTCGTGCGGTAGGAGAATGTGGGTGGGTAGGTCATCTTTGTTTCCTGCGGAATCCACAAGGTCTCTTGGATCAGTTGTTCAAGCTCAGGATGAGTCTTGCCGTTTTTAGTTTTTGTGATCGTGATGATTTGATCCTCTGTAGATGCGGTGAGGTCTGGCAGATGGAGTCGCTTGATCCATTCGTTGATCTGCCATGCGTTCGCGCGAGGTCCCTCGCAGGTGAAATTCACTGTTCCTTTGTCTCCGGGGCTGAGTACGAGTGCGGTCCCACCGGGTTTTAGAGTTTTCCAATAGAGGTATAGAGTTTCTAGTTTTCTTTCTGAGTAGGGAAAAGGGCCAAGTACATCGGTGATGAAGTCGTACTCCTCGAAATCTGATAATGGCCTTTCCAGTATAGGCATTCCATGAAGGTTTCGAATAATCACATCAGGGTGGGATGCTGCAATGCGGGCGATTATGAGTTTTTTTCTGAGCCATTTATCGCCACGAGTGAGCTTGGTCTCCATTAGATTTTTCTCAGTCCAGATTTCATCAAAGTTAGGATGCAGCGTGAGCTCATAGAGGATGTTTTCGACGCCGACAAAAGTAAGATTTCTGATCCTAGCGTTTTTCGGCAAAAGGCGTTTTTCTAGAGTCTCGGCGGAGGTAGGGCGAAGGAAACGTGCGATCGAAGCCTCTGGGTCAAAGAAAACAGAATGCAGCCCGGCGATCCCGGCGCCTGGACCGGCTTCCATCCAGCTAAATCCTGGGTCCTCCTTTCCCTGTCTCACGATTTGCACAAAGGCTTGACCCAAGAGGCGGGTATAACCTTTAAGGCCCCTGGTGATCACTTGATTCTCCTTGGCAGTGAATTGTTCTGATCGGACCTTTGAAACGATCTCATCACAGTCGGCTTGCCCCAGAGGTTCGGGGAAAGCGGTTGAAGTAAAAAGCAGTGTCAGGAGAAAGAAAACCACAGTCGGACTTTTTAACCTCTGGGGGCCACTAACGCTATGATGATTATCACAACAGGTTTCATAGAGGTGCTTGATAAGGTTTCGCTACTTGAGGTCTTGGGGGAACGGTGTTAATCAAAGCACTATGTTTTTCCGCCGAATTTTAGTGTTATCGATAATCTTGCCCCAACTTGCTTTAGGTCAGGTGGTTGTGAAGCCCAGTGCTTCCAACACGGCTGCTGAGGCGCAGTTACTCAATCGCGCAGCTCGAGCGGAGTTGCGTGGCTATGCGATTCAACAAGAGATGCAGACTCTAGGTGAAGAATTTGCTAAGGATCCTGGGTATCAGTGGGATGCGAGGTCACTGGCCTTTTCCAGGTTGTCTAGTGGTCAAAAGGTTAAAGCGCAAGCGAGCAATATCGTCCCTGTTGTAAGCGGGATTGCATTTGTTGTTGGTGTCTTTGGCTATCTAGCCCTCGGGGACGTTAAGGCGCTTGTGGCCTACTCGCACTATAAGTGGTGGGTGCTAGGTTTTGCAGGGGTTGGCCTTGTTGCCGCCATCGTCACTCATTCTCTTGGTAGTCCATTGGTTGTTAGGAGCGCAGACGAAGAACGTGAAAAGGCGCTCAACTCCTTTAAGGATTTTGTCCTAGGAAACGCTCTGCAAAATGATCTTGCTGACTGTCGTGTTTCGTTTATTCATTCTCTTTTTCCTCTGAGTAGCCCTCAGAAACGCAACCTTCGAGACTCGTTAGTTCTGCGGCACTATCATGGAAACTATACGATCGATGGCGCGCTTCTAAAAAATTCTGGCCTAACCCCAAGTCAGGTCTCCATTTTTGAGAAGTTTCAGAAAGACACTACCGCCTCTGTAGGAAGTATTTCACAGGGCGTGGAGCTACAGCCTCTGGATGTTGCATCCAACGCAATTCTGCATCTTGAAGCGCTAAAGGAGCAGCTGGATAAGAGGATAGAAATGCTGCAGGACGTCCGAATCCTGCCCCCGAAGGAAGAGTCCGGCAGCATCCTGGCTGCCGAGGTTTATCAGCGGCACTTGGGTTGGTCTCAAGAGATTGGTGTTTCGATTGCAAAGCTAAACGCCGCGCTAGCTGCGGTTGCAGCGGAAAAGTAAATTATGTTTTTCCGCCGAATTTTAGTGTTGTCCTTGGTCTTGCCGCAGCTTGCTTTAGGCCAGGTGGCTGTGAAGCCAGTGACAAAAAATGAGCTTTTAAATCGTGCCGCACTTGCTCAGTTGCGTGGCTATGCGATCGAACAAGAGATGCAGAGTTTAGGTGAGGCTTTTGCAAAAGACCCTGGTTATGAATGGGATGCAAAATCCCTTACGAAAGTTAAGCTCACCGAACAGCAGCGAGCCAACGTAAGGGAGTTTCGATACGGTATTTTTGCCTTAGGCGTAGGGTCGGTCGGGGTGGGTGTTTCCATTATCAAATGTGCTATTTGGAGCCTTCGCGGACAAAACGGTCTTTATGCTATTGGATCGGTCTTCGGGATGGTTGGTATTGCCCTTTTGGGTGCCGGCATATTTTGGCCCGAGTTTCTTCCGTCACTCACCGAAAAGGATACGAGGAACGTACTTTCATCTTTGGAGTCCCTTAAAGTGGCCGTAGTGAACAATGCTCTGCAAGATGACCTGGCCGACTACCGTGTTTCGCTAGTTGGTGCGTTGTTTAGTCTTTCGAAGGAGAAGATCCGCGTTCTAAGAGACACCATCATCAGCGAGCTTCATCGTGGAAACTTTGCACTCAATTCCGAATTGCTACGGAAGGCAGCCGTAAAGGGAGAGTGTGTTCTTTCGGATTTACAGCTAACAGTCTTTGAGAAATTCCAAAGTGACACGACTGCATCCATACATAATGGGGATCTCACTCAAGAGGTGAGCGGAAACACTCTTGCGAGAGATGGAATTTCTTATCTAAAGAAGCTCAATAAGGAAGTGGAACATCGTAAGCTTTCGCTTAAAAGCCTTCTGAATCTGCCACGCAAAACCCCTGGTGACCTAACCATGAATGAGCTTTATCAAACCCATGTGAAGTGGTCGACTGAACTGGCAGATCTGATCATCCGTCTAAAGTCCGGCCTAGCTGCGGTTGAGGCACAGAAATAAATTATGTTTTTCCCCCGAATTCTACTGTTGTCCCTCGTCTTGCCCCAACTTGCTTTAGGTCAGGTGGCTGTGAAGCCCAATGTCGCCATCACGGATGCAGATGTACAACTCCTCAATCGCGCCGCTCGTGCGGAGTTGCGTGGCTATGCGATTCAGCAAGAGATGCTGACCTTGGGAGAATCCTTTGCGATGGATCCTGGGTATGAGTGGGATGCTGAGTCGCTTGCGAACTCATTCTTAACTCCTGCGCAGCGAACTACGAAAGCAGCCTTCTATGAAGCGAGTGCGGCTGTAGCTATCATCGGAACAGCTGTATTCACCGTCGCATCTTTGGCACCCGTCTTGCTGACTAAGTACATGACTGTCGGTAAGGGTGGGTGGAGTGTTGCTCGGGGGTTCCAGTGGATTGGGGTACTTGGAATTTTTTGGGGTCTGATCTCATTTCCCACCATCATATTGGACCGTGATGCCGACTCAGCTGTTTCCCAGCTAAATTGGGCTCGATCAATCCTTCGGATCCAATCTCTTCAAGATGACCTTGCTGATTCACGCACCAGATTAATTGAAGCCCTTTTCCGAATCAGCAAAGAGGGTCAACGTACATTGCGGGATACCTTCATAGCCGAATTTAGCCGCCGGGGAAACGTTGAGCTAAACGCGGCTGTGCTACGAAAGAGTGCGGTGCTGACTGAAGCACAGATTATAATTTTTGAGAAGTTCCAGAAGGACACGAGTGCTTCACTCACACAGGCGCTTTTAGTTCCCGAAATGAGTGCAAAGAATCTTACGATCGACGCCATTTCGCACCTTCAGGGTCTTAGGGATGAGTTAGGGGCACGCATCGATATGCTTGCAACTCTAACCGGACTACCTACAAAGACACCGGGAGGTATGACTGTTTCGCAACTTCAAGCAAAGCATGTGGCTTGGTCGAATGAGATCGACGCCGTAATCAAGGGGTTGAACCTCCGCCTAGCTCTGGTTTCTGATTTCCAGTAAGCCCGTTGTACCCTTCGGCGCGATTTTTACTCTTTTCGTTTTAAGCTCAGCAAACTGAATACCACTTAGGCCCATAACCCGATCAAATCACTTTGCTAAATAATCCGAAGCGTGAGACCAATAGCCCCGTGTTTCGGCTGAAATCCTATGCCCTGATCGCCCTTTTTTTGGGCCTTTTGTCCCCTGCCCTGGTCCGGGCAAGCCCGATTTGCGATCTCATCGGTGCGGGTGAGCAGTACAACCTGGCTATTGCGGGAAAGACCAAGCAGGCCAGAATTGATTTTTTTGCGGCTCTGAAAAAGGAAGTATCTAACCCAGAGACCTTAGCTGCTGCACAGGCCGAGTTAGCAGAGTTGGATCGGGCCCTGGACCCAACGCAAAAGAGAGTCTGGTTTGGTGTCGTAAGAAAATTGCTGTCGAAATCAGAGACACTGCAGGCCGTTCAGACACGAGGTTTGTCACAGCTCACGGCGAATGATCTGGCCTGGCTTGCGCAACACCCAAAAGCGACTCGCGCTTTGCAAAGATTGCTAAGAGTTCGCGACACAGGCCGAGCGGTGGCTTTCTATCTGAGCGTCGCGATGCAGCTCTTCAAGACTCACGGTGAAGTTTCCCATGCGGCAAGAATTCAGAATCGGTATTTAAGAACGCTGGGTTCTTTAGGAATGGGTTCAGTGCAGATGGTGAGTCACGTCTCACCGCTCGCGTTTCCCGATGCTTGGCTTTATACCCATCGCGATATCTTCAAGCGGCTAGAAAAAGATCCAGGAATGGTCCTGAGTGAATCGGAAATTGCGGTTCTTTCAAAAACCCCCGGCGCCCTTGCAGAATTCAGATCTCGCCAAACTTACCTGCAAAATGTGCCAAAAGTTGTGCCCATGACGATGCGCGGAATCGCAGGAGCCTTCCGAGCGCTGCGCTGGACCATCTTGGTTTCGACGGTGGTGCTCGCCCAAATGGAAACTTCCGTAGGCGAACTCGCTGTTTCTACCGAGCGTTTTTTAAGCGATGAATATATGCCCGATTCCAGCTCAATTCAGATTTTGAGCCAGGGTCTGCCCAACCCTACGATGTCGATTCGCATCGAAGGAGATGTCTATTCATTTCTCCCAAATCAAATGCATGCGGTATCTGCCTATCAATATGCAATGGGTGTAGGTGCTGTTTCGGTCAGTCCTGTTCACGGGCTTGAGGTTCGGATTGGCAAGGATCGCGTAGGCGAACTCAAGAAAAGGCTCTCTTTAATGTCCATGCGCGAATATCCCGAGCGGTACGAAGTCATCGGACGTTCGGGATTTGTAGCGGAGCTGCTCGAAGACTACGGTGTTGCCACACCTAATTCTGTGTTGGCGCGCTCGCCCCAGCTTTCTTCGCAGTGGTATGCATTTTCTGCACAGTGGAATCACACGGCGAACCGAGTATTTCGGTTGGACCCTTCCCCCGAAAAGACTTGGGTAGGAGTTGCCTGGGATGATCTTTTGCTGAATAGAGTTTTTCTTAAGACAGTGATTTTTCAGATCGCTGATGACGCATTCGTGCGTCATGACTGGGAGACTCCGGTGGATCGTGGACCGGTCTCCCCTGTCGCTGCGGAGATTTTTCCAAAATGGCGGGAAGAGGTTATTCAGGACACGAAAGAAGACTTGGAGCTTGGGCTGTTTCAAAGCAAATGGGAGCAGGCTGGCGATGATCCGGTGCTCCGGGAGGCCGCGCGGGCCGAACTCAGGGCAAAAATCGATGCTTTGAAGTACGCTCCGCTCGCAGATCTGCAGGATGACCGGAAGTCCCTTTCTCTGTGGGTGAAGGCTTGGTACCAGGTCACCTACTTGATGGAAGTTGAAGCGGAGTATTTTGGCGCCCCATCGGCTGATTTGGTTGAGGCCGAGAAATCTTTTAGCTATCCGGGGCTTGCTAATCCGCCTACAAAAAGATAATCAGTATTACTTCTTGGAGATTATAAGATGAAATGCTTGAAGGTTCTATTGGTGGCTTTGGTTCTTCCTCAAATGGTGTTGGCTCAAACTGTTGCTCCCCCCGTGAGTGCAGCACTCAACGATTTGGTGAATGTTGCGACTAGTGCTTATTTGAAAGGGTACGTCGCTTCGGTAGCGCCGATGAATCCTCAGGTCGATCCTGCACCGGTTCGCGGAGAAGTAGCGTCCGAGATGGCCTCGTGGAATCGGATTGATTCAGCTGTCGCGATTGGAAGCGGAGCTTCTTTGGTCGCGGGTTCTGTTCTATTTCTGATGGGTGTCCATCAGGAAAAAAAATGGCTGCGTTGGGTTGGGGGAGCGTTGGTTGCGATTCCAACAGCACTTTTATTCATTTACGGGGCACAGACTGGAAAAATGGGCAAAATTGAAAAACTTGGTCAACTTGATAAGGCTGCAGATGTCCGTTCGCAGTTGCTAGCTACTGCATTTGATCTGAGTGTTCAGCAAAAATACGCGCTTCGGAATCATCTGCTTGTCGCGATGCAAACCGGAAAGTTTGAAGTGGATGCGGAGGTTCTTAAATCCTCTGCAGTCTTGAGTGACGATCAGGTGGATATTTTTGTGAACCATCTGAAGCCAGCTTTTGTTAAAAGCCTGCAAAACACGACTGGTCAGTCCCTGGTGGCCAGTTCATCAGATCCAGTGCAGTTCTCTCGCGCGATTGTGAAGGACCTGGAGGCCATGAAGAAGTCCTGTGGTCAGGACGCTGAATGCAAAGCCAAAGTTCTTAAGCAACTGCGGCGTGTGGAAAGTGCCCTTTACGTAGTGCATCGCGCTTAAATTGCAGTTCTAGTTTGGATTATGGAAATGGCCAGGTGGGCAATCCCCCTGGCCATTTTTTATTGGTGAGCTCCTCTGCGCCTTATCCCCTTGTTTTGCGGTGCATTTCTCATTACATTTGGGGGCATTCGGCTCAGCTGATTCTATGGAAAATAAACAACGCAATAACACTCGTGTCTTGATCGCAAAGCCGGGCCTAGATGGTCACGATCGCGGTGCAAAAGTGATTGCGCGCGCGTTAAGGGACGCTGGGTTTGAGGTTGTTTATACTGGCTTACACCAAACCCCTGAAATGATCGTGAACGCGGCCATTCAGGAAGATGTGCATGTCGTTGGGTTAAGTGTTCTGTCGGGCGCCCACAATGCCCTAGTGCCTGAAGTAATCGCGGGTGTTCGCGATGCCGGGATGAAGGACACTCTCTTTTTGGTGGGCGGAATTATTCCCGAAGAAGATTTTGAAGGACTCAAGAAGGCTGGAGTTCATATGGTGTTTACACCTGGAACTTCGCTGCAAGAGATCGTGGATGTGATTGATCGGGATGCGCCTCGGCGCGATTAGTTTTTTTGGCGGGTGTAGCTCAGTTGGCTAGAGCGCGAGCTTCCCAAGCTCGAGGTCGAGGGTTCGAGCCCCTTCGCCCGCTCCAAAAATCTCCATAGTTCAGGGGGAAAAAAATACTCCCCATCAGCTCACCCACCAATCGTAAGGGTTCGTGATGGGGATATTTTTTTCCCCCTGAACTATGGAGATTTTGGCAGGGCTGCGGGTGTGCGGAGAATTGATCCACAACAGCTCACCGGGCAGAACTTTTGAACCTGAGCCGTGACCTAGATCCTTCTTGCTTCTAATTCCCAGAGATAACTCCGATCGGTATGAGTTGCAGGCGTGTAACGTTTAAAGCCTGCTTTGGCGGCCACCCTCTGTGAAGCAATGTTCCGTCCGTCATTGAGAGCGAGAACACGAATATCGCGAGGCACCCGAGCAAAGAATTTGGCGCTCTCCCTCTTTTGACCATTTCCTGCCCTTCGCCTTAACCTGAGATACGGAGATTCTTTTCATGATGATTCAATTTTTCATTTTTCAGTGGCTCGTATGGGAAAGTTTTCACGCGTTCGCACAAGAGGTGAGAAAGGGAACTCACTCGGCACAGCCGACTCAAGTGAAAAAGCCCGCGGATGAAAGGATCGATCTTTCAGGCAAACCAAAAGAGAAAATTACTGCAAAAGAGAGGGCAGCCTTTATCGCAGCCCTAGTGAAGGCTGGTCATACCCAAAAAGCTGCGGAGAGAATGGCGGATTCGCGGTTCAAGGTCGTGGCGGAGCCTGGCGAGCCCGGCCGCAATAGTTTGAGGTTAGAGAAGGGTAAGATCGAGCCTATGGATTCGACGAAGGTCGCCGTACCTAAAGCGGTGCCAGCGGAATAGGATCCTTTCGCTGAATAGATTCGACCTCGAATAAGTTGAAGTCTTTGAGTCAACAATGGTATCGTAGCGCAGCGTCTCAGTGGCGCTGTAACCTATGGATATCTATGATGTTTTAGTTGTTGGGGCAGGACATGCGGGCATTGAGGCCGCAAGTGCTGCCGCGCGCTTGGGTGCCAGAGTCGGTATAGTGACTTTGGACCCGTCTCGGACCGGCTTTATGTCCTGCAATCCTGCGATTGGGGGCCTGGCCAAAAGCCAAATCGTGAAAGAAATCGATGCCTTAGGGGGTGCCATGGCTCGCCTGACGGATAGGGCTGGCATCCAGTTTCGGGTCCTAAACGCTTCAAAGGGCCCTGCAGTGCGTTCCACTCGCGTTCAATGTGATAAGTTGACTTATGCGGCTGAGGCCTATAAGTACCTGAAAACATTGGGCAATATCTCTTTTATCTCAGGTGAGGCCCACGGGCTGATCCTAGAAGCTGGGGGCCAGGTTTGCGCTGGCCTCAGGCTTAAAGACGGGTCAGAAGTCAGGTCCCGCTCGGTTATTGTGACTTCAGGGACCTTTTTACGGGCAGTCATGCATAGAGGCGAGGTTCAAGAAGAAGGCGGCCGAGTCGGTGAAGCGGCCGCAACGGGACTGAGTGCCGACATAGAAACATTAGGCCTAAGGCTGCGGCGCCTGAAAACAGGAACCCCTCCCCGTTTGCATCGCGACTCCATTGATTGGTCTAAAGCAACCCCTCAGCCTGGGGATGAAAATCCTAGGCCGTTTAGCGTTTGGTCCCAAAGCAGTCCTTTTCCGCGCATGCCGCAAATCAGCTGCTTTTTGACGTTTACCAATGCAGAGACCCACTCGATCATTGAGCGCAACCTCCATAGATCCCCCATGTACAGCGGAGCGATCTCGGGCCTCGGTCCCCGTTACTGTCCTTCCATCGAAGACAAGGTGAAGCGTTTTTTTGATAAGGATCGGCATCAGGTTTTTCTTGAACCCGAGGGACTCGACGTTCCTGAAGTTTACGTGAATGGTGTCTCCACTTCGCTTCCATCGGAAGTTCAGGAAGAGTTCATTCGCACGATCCCAGCTCTAGAAAATGCGCAGTTTTTGCGTCATGGATATGCCGTTGAATACGATGCCCTCGATTCTCGGCAGCTGCGCCTGACCCTGGAATGTAAGGATGTTTCTGGGCTTTATTTTGCAGGCCAGGTGAACGGTACATCTGGATATGAAGAGGCGGCCGGTCAAGGGATTGTCGCTGGGATCAATGCGGCACTCAAAGTCCAGGGCAAGCCCGAATGCATTATTCGGCGGGATCAGGGGTACATCGGTGTCATGATTGATGACCTTGTTTTGACCGGGTCAGATGAGCCCTACCGAATGTTCACGTCGCGTGCGGAATACCGGCTTTTACTGCGTGAAGACAATGCAGACTTGCGGCTGACCCCTGTTGCGCGGGATCTGGGATTGCTCAGTGATGCAGAGGCCGCAGAGTTTGCCGCAAAGGTCGCGGACCTTGACCTCCTTCGTAACTCTTTGGATCAAGCGTACTTGGTGCCGAATGCAGAATGGGCCGAGCGCCTTGCCCATCGAGGGCTCACCCCAATTAAGGACAAGACCTCCTATTCCGCTCTCCTGCGGCGGCCGGAGATCACAGTGGATCGTCTGCGGGAGCTTGACCCCGCTCTCCCTCTCTTCCCGCCCCTTGTGGATGAGATCGTTGAGACCGAGATTAAATACGCGGGTTACATAGAAAAGGACATGGAGCTACTAGCCGGGGTCCGAAAGTCCGAGTCTGTAAGGATTCCAGTAGATATGGACTACAAAGCGATTCCTGGGTTGTCTAACGAAATTAAGGGACGCCTAGGCCTAACCCGCCCTGAGAACCTAGGCCAAGCAGCACGGACTCCCGGTGTTACTCCTGCGGCCGTGGCTAATTTGATGATTTATATTCGATCGGGAAAGGCTAGCGGCGCACAAAATGACATCACAAAATGAGTATCGCCTTGCACTCGAGGCGGCCTGCCCCGGGAGTCCTGCTGGGGACCTAGATATTGCCGCTTCCTTTGGGGATTGGCTCAATCAGCAGAACAAGATCCAAAACCTCACGCGCATGAGCTCGCCCGCAGATTTTGCGAATAGCCACTTCGCGGACACTCAGGCTTTGCTGGAGTCCGGCTGGTTATCGGGCCACTGCGTGGACCTGGGCTCTGGGTGCGGCGTGCCGGGACTGCTTGCAGCGGCACTTAGGCCAAAGCAGCGCTGGACACTCATCGAAAGCGAGCTTCGCAAAGCAGAACACCTCACTGCCGGGGTGAAATTGTTCCACGTGGAACAAAGCGTGAAGATCGAACATGCCCGCATTGAGCGAATCCTGCAGAGCATTCCTGCAACAACTATTGTTGCGCGCGCGCTCGGTAAAGTGGGAAAGATCTGGGGCTGGACTCGCAAGTGTTCCACGTGGAACAGTCTTGTGTTGTTCAAAAGCAAGGGTTGGGAGGCTGAGTGGTCAGAATTCCAAGCAACGCCCGACGCCAAACACCTGACGATCGCCGAAGTCAAGGACTATTCCTCACTGGGCAATTGCCGCCTACTCATTCGACTAATCAGGCGATGAATACTTAAAATAATTCTTGAATACCTTAAACGGTATGGGTAGTCTGTGAACAGGTGGCCGTGAATCACCAAAAGTTGTTCCCACCTCAACCACACACAAAGGTGACTCGAGAACAAAGGGGCTTAATAAAAAAGCCCCTTTTCGTTTAAGGGAGGCGTCATGGGACGTGTCATAGCAGTAGTGAATCAAAAGGGCGGCGTTGGAAAGACTACTAGTGTAGTCAACATTGCAGCCTCCCTAGCCATGGCGGATCAACGCACCTTGGTGATCGATTTCGATCCCCAGGGAAATGCATCCTCCTCATTAGGGACTCCTCCCTCTTTAGAACAAGACTTCCCCAATGTTTATTCAGCCCTGTGCGGAGAGGCGACTCTTGCCTCGGTCATTCGTAAGACGGACTTAGATCACTTGGATCTTGCGCCTTCAAATTCCCACCTTGCGGGTGCGGAAATCGAGCTGGTGTCTGCCTTCGCCCGCGAGATGAAGCTGAAGTCTCTGATCGCCGAAGTGCGCTCTATGTATGACTACATTTTGATCGACTGCCCTCCGACTCTTGGGCTGCTCACGATCAATGCTCTCACTGCGGCCGACAGCGTGTTGGTTCCCCTTCAGGCGGAATACTTCGCACTCGAAGGTTTGTCCCAATTGCTCACGACGATCGGCCTCATTCGCCAAAGTCTCAATCCCGGCCTTCAGCTCGAAGGGATTATGCTCACGATGTTTAACTCTCAGCTCAAGCTGAGTCACGAAGTGGAAAAAGAAGTGCGAAGCCACTTCCCCAACGACGTCTTCAAAACCGTCATTCCACGCAATATCAAACTCAGCGAGTGCACCTCCTTCGGTAAGCCCATCCTTCTCTACGATATGAATTCGAAGGGATGCGCCGCATATTTGGATTTAACCCGCGAATTGCTGACCAAGCAGCAAGCCGCAAATCTGGCAAAAGCTAGCGCTTCTGGAGTACAAGAGGTGAGTTTATGAGTTCATCGACCCCAACACATCCCCCCCAAAAAAGCGTGCTAGGAAAGGGCTTAGGCTCACTTCTTTCTGGCGCGGTGAATGCGCCCCAGCAGCAAAATTCAGCTTCGGTTCCCGCCGGAGCAGAATCTGCCGGGCAACCCGTTGCTGTGCAGCGACCTGCTGAGCGGCAGCTTGGGATCTCGCTTTTGCCGGTGGATGATATTCGGCCAAATGAATATCAACCCCGCAAAGATTTTGATGACAAAGCGCTGGAAGAACTGACGCAATCCATCCGCGAAAATGGCCTCATTCAGCCACTTATCGTGCGCCGAACGGATCGCGGTTACGAACTGATTGCCGGCGAAAGACGCCTTCGCGCATGCAAAGCTGCAGGCGTAAAAATGGTTCCGGTCGTGATGCGAAAAAGCACCGACAAAGAATCACTCGAGCTCGCCATCTTAGAAAACATTCAGCGCGAAGACCTCAACTGCGTGGATGAGGCGCTCGCCTACTTCCGTTTGGCTGAAGAATTTGGATTGTCCCAAGAGGAGTTGGCAAAACGCATGGGAAAAGACCGTGCGACCGTTTCAAATACGCTTAGAATTTTGAAGCTTTCAGAGCCAATTTTGGCTCGAATTCGCAAGAAAGATCTAAGCTTGGGCCATGCAAAAGCTCTGCTTGCGATCGAAGACGCTGAAGCGCGGGAAAAAGCGTGCGTTCAGATTGTGAACTTAGGCATGAGCGTCCGTCAGGCCGAAGGTTTTGCTCAAAAGCTGAAGGCTCCAAAAGAAGTGGCAACTGGAAAAGAAGCTGCTTCAAAACCACTTAGCACTGAATACGCATCCGCGGAGAGAGAGCTCGCGAAGCGATTTATGACTCGAGTGAAGATCAATCCAAACTCCGTGGAACTTCATTTTGGTTCCAAGGACGAACTCAAACGCATCTTGGATCAACTCCTCGGCGCATGAGTACCGGAGCATTCGCAAATCCTATTGTCAGTGATGATGTAACCGGCGTCATTGAGTCGAGCGTCCGATTCGAAGGCATCCTCACCTACTCGGGGACCGTCCACATTCATGGAACCGTGATCGGGAAGGTTCAAACTCCCGACATTTTAGTCGTTGGCGCCACGGGGCGGGTCCGAGGCGAGATCGAGGCCGGGGTTGTCGTGATTTACGGCGAAGTTGAGGGCCAGGTCCGTGCCCACACCCGTGTTGAGATCCATAAACCAGCAGTGTTTAGAGGCGAGATGGCCACGCCAAGTCTCCTGGTTGAAGAAGGTGTTGTCTTCGAAGGAAGCAATACTATGGTCACTGAAGCCCTAAAGCCTTGATCTAGCGCGCGCTTTTGGTGTATCCAAGTGCTACCGGAACACTTTGTTTTCACGTAACGCACTCTAGGAGAACTCCTTGGCAGAGCTCAGTAAAATCGCATTGCAGCTTGGACTGGATCCAACTTTTTATTGGATCTTGGGTACCTTTGTTGCTTTTTTTCTAATCTCAGAACTTCTGTTCATTCAGCCGTTTCAGCGTTTGCTTCTCGCGCGCCGTGCTGCTGCGAAGAACATCACTGTTTCATCTGATCGCTTAAAAGAGATCGAAGAAAAGTTAGAGCAGTACAACAAAGAGCTCCATGGAGCGCGCGCAGAAGGTGCAAAAAAATACCAAGAATCTGCACGCCTCGCACAAGCAGAACAAGAGAAGGCGCTATCCGCTCTGCGTGACGAATTGAAGCGTGAGTATCAATCCTTGTCGACGAAGCTTGCTGCCGAAAAAGCAAAAGCTCAGCAGGATTTAAACGCACAGATTGAAGTTCTTTCTGCTGACCTTGCAGACCGCATGATCGGGGGCAAGTAGAACTCTATGTCCACACTGACTCCAGATTTCACATTCTATCTGTCTATTGTTCACGTCACGATTCTCTTTGGTTTCATCTACCGGAAGTTCGGCGGCGGAATTGAAGGCTTTCTAGCTGGCCGAAGAAGCTCAATCTCTGAAACCTTGCTCGCCTCCAAAAGAGCGCAAGAAGAGATCCAAGCAAAGAAACGTGATCTCGATCAGAAGTTCACCTCTCTTGAAGCTGATCGCGCGAAGATTTTTTCCGACTGGACTAAACGCCTGCAAGAAGACCTTGCTGCTGCAAAGCACCAGTCAGAGCAATTGGCTCGCATGGTTCGCGAAGAGCACACGCAAAATCTTCGTGCGCTTACGATTGCTATCGAAGGTGAACTGAAGCGTGATGTTGCAGAGAATGTCCTGAACCTTGCAGAGCAACGAATCCTTCGCTCGATGAATGATGGAACGCGCGCGTCGATTAAGAAAAAAGTGATTCAAGAAATGGCAGGAGTTTCCTTATGAGCCTCAGCAGTGCCGGCAAAGTTTACGCAGAAGTTCTTGTCGACGTAGCGAATGGCCAGAATGGGGCGCTTTCGCTGGACGCGGCATTGACGCAGATGGACCGCGTTATTGAAGCGACAAAAGCAAACTCAGTTCTGAAGCGGCTGTTCGCAAACCCAACCCTCACCGTAGGCGAACAGGATAAAGTGATCGCAAGTTTGACTAAGACTTATCAGCTCGATGCTTTGGTCGATCGCTTTTTTAAGATTTTAATTCGCCGAAGAAGAATGTCGATCCTTGCAGAAGTTGTTGAAGCCGCGCGGGATCTCAGCGCGCGTCAGGGCGGCGCTTTGTTGGGCCAGGTGGAAACCCCTGCCCCGCTTGCAAAGGAAGAAATCTTAGAGCTCGCGAAGACGCTGCAAACCCGCCTCGGTAAGCGTGTTGTTTTAAAAGAACGTGTAGTCCCTTCTTTGATCGCCGGACTTCGCGTGAGTGTTGAAGGCAAAACAATCGACGGCAGTGTGCGTGGAAAACTCGCTCGCGCGCGTGAACAACTCGTATCCCAAATTTAGAAAATTGCGTTAAGGAGCAAAAATTATGAGCATGCAAACAACAGAAATCGCAGAACTACTGAAAGCCCAGCTAGCCAACCTAGATCAACGGTTAGACATCTCCGAAACAGGAACAGTGCTTGCCGTCGGTGACGGTGTTGCAAAGATCTACGGCCTTGAAAATGTTATGGCCGGCGAGCTGATTGACTTCGGTAACGGTGTGAACGGCATGGTTCTCAACTTAGAAGAAATGTCTGTTGGCGCCACGATCTTGGGTGATGAAACCCTGATCCGTGAAGGCAGCACAGTGAAGCGTACGGGCAAAATCGTTCAGGTCCCAGTGGGTGAAGAGCTATTGGGCCGCGTTGTGAACGCACTTGGCCAACCGATCGACGGTTTGGGCGAAATCAAAGCAAAGAATTATCGCAAAGTTGAAACTAAGGCTCCGGGCATCATCGAACGTAAGAGCGTTCATGAGCCTCTGCAAACTGGGATCAAAGCGATCGACGCCATGATTCCAATCGGACGTGGTCAGCGGGAATTGATCATCGGCGACCGTCAAACCGGTAAGACTGCAATCGCGATCGACACCATCATCAACCAAAAGGGCAAAGATGTTGTCTGTATCTACGTAGCGATCGGACAGAAGCAATCCACCGTTGCTCAAGTGATCGATCGCTTGAAGCGAAGCGGCGCGATGGAATACACCATCGTTGTCGCGGCAACCGCTTCGGAGCAAGCTCCGCTGCAGTTCCTTGCTCCTTACACAGGCGTAACCATGGGTGAGTACTTCCGCGATACCAAGCGCCATGCGCTCATCGTTTACGATGACCTGACAAAACAAGCGCAGGCTTATCGCCAATTGTCCTTGTTGCTGCGTCGTCCTCCAGGACGCGAAGCTTACCCAGGGGACGTGTTCTACCTTCACTCCCGTTTGCTTGAGCGCGCAGCAAAACTCAGCGACAAAATGGGAGCTGGTTCTTTGACCGCTCTTCCTATCGTAGAAACACAAGCTGGTGACGTGTCGGGTTACATTCCTACCAACGTGATCTCCATCACCGATGGTCAGATCTACTTGGAAGCAGACTTGTTCTACTCTGGCGTGCGTCCAGCCGTGAACGTTGGTCTCTCTGTTTCACGGGTCGGCGGTTCTGCACAGGTGAAGGCGATGAAACAAGTCGCCGGAACATTGCGTTTGGATCTCGCTCAATACCGCGAAAAAGCGGCATTTGCTCAGTTCGGTTCCGACTTGGATACAGCGACTCAGCGTCAGTTGGCTCGTGGTTCCCGTCTCGTTGAACTTCTGAAACAGGGCCAATACAGCCCAATGTCGGTTGAAAACCAAGTCATCTCCATCTTTGCGGGTGTGAATGGTTACTTGGACAACATTCCTTCCAACAAAATCAAAAACTACGAAGATCAGCTCTTTGCATTCTTGAAGGCAAAACACCCAGCGATCACACAAGAGATCGCAACCAAAAAAGCGATCGACGATGCAACGAAAGAAAAACTGAAGGCCGCTTTGGTGGAGTTCAACAAGGAGTTCGCATAACGTGGCGAGCATTAAGGACCTCAAGAAACGCATCGGCTCGGTGAAGAACACCCAGCAGACGACAAAAGCAATGAAGCTTGTGTCAGCTGCGAAACTTCGCCGTGCACAAGATGCGATTCTCAATCAACGCCCCTACGCAAGAGAGATCGCCGCCACGATGGCGCTGGTTTCGTCTGGCGATGATGTTGCTGCAGCGAACGCTGCACAAACGACGCTGGCGCTTGTGATCAGTTCAGATCGTGGGCTTTGCGGTGGTTACAACTCTGGTGTGGTAAAAGCTGCACAGAAGTTTGCCGCATCAGAGGCTGCATTGGGCCGTAAGGTCATTTGGGCCTATGTCGGAAAGAAAGCCGCAGACCTTTTGCGTTCACGCGTAGAAGGCGAAATCCTCCTGCGGGAAGAATTTGGGAAACGTGTTGCAGTCAAGAACGCCTCCCAGATCGCAAGCACACTTTATTCAGCATTCACTGAAGGCCGATGTGATCGAGTGGTTATCATCTTCAACCAGTTCATCAACGTGATGTCCCAAGTGGTACAGACCCAAGGTGTGCTGCCAATCGCGAAAGAAGATGCAGACGTCGCACGTTCTTCAGACAACGTAAAATTTGTCCCGTCCCGTAAAGACTTGTACGAGGCTTTGCGTGGGCAGTATTTGGTGGCCCAGGTTTATCGGGGTCTCTTAGACGCCCAAGCCTCTGAACATGGCGCACGAATGAGTGCCATGGAAAACGCGACCAAGAACGCGGGAGACATGATTCGAAAACTCACGTTGCAGTTCAACAAGCAACGTCAGGCAGCAATTACAAAAGAACTACTCGAGATCATTTCGGGTAGTGAGTCGCAGAAAACAGCTTAAGGAGAAGTTATGGCAGGCGTGAGTTCAGCAGTAGAAAAGATGAATATCGGTCGTGTGAAGCAAGTGATTGGTCCTGTTGTGGACTGCGAGTTTGACTCGGGGTCATTGCCGCCGATCTATCAAGCAGTAAAAGTCACCAACGCATCCAACGGCGACACAGAGTGGAACCTCACATTGGAAGTGGCTCAACACTTGGGCGATAACACAGTTCGCTGTATCGCGATGGAAGCGACCGATGGTTTGGTTCGTGGTCAAAAGGCGCTCGACACCGGCGATCAAATCAAAGTACCAGTTGGACCAGAAACCCTAGGCCGCATCATCAACGTGATCGGGCAGCCAGTGGATGAAGCCGGTCCAATCAATGCCAAGAAACATTATCCTATTCACCGCCCTACTCCGCGGTTCCAGGATCAGTCCACCAAGCTTGAGCCATTCTTCACAGGCATCAAAGTGGTCGATCTTCTCGCTCCTTATGTTAAGGGCGGAAAAATCGGTCTCTTCGGCGGCGCAGGCGTTGGTAAGACCGTTCTGATTCAAGAACTGATCAACAACATTGCAACGCAACACGGTGGATACTCCGTATTCGCAGGTGTTGGCGAGCGGACCCGTGAAGGAAACGACCTGTTCATGGAAATGTCGGAATCCGGCGTTATCAAAAAGACGGCCCTAGTGTTCGGTCAAATGAACGAACCACCAGGAGCCCGCGCACGGGTAGCGTTATCTGCTCTTTCGATGGCTGAATATTTCCGCGATGAAGAAAACAGAGACGTTCTTCTCTTCGTGGATAACATCTTCCGCTTCACACAAGCAGGTTCAGAAGTGTCAGCACTCCTTGGCCGTATTCCATCCGCTGTTGGTTATCAGCCAACACTGGCTACAGAGATGGGTGAACTCCAAGAGCGCATCACATCGACGAATAAAGGCGCGATCACATCGATTCAAGCCGTCTACGTTCCTGCCGATGACTACACCGATCCAGCTCCGGCAACAACATTCAGTCACTTGGATGCGACGACCAACTTGTCCCGTCAAATTGCAGAGATGGCGATCTTCCCTGCCGTGGATCCACTGGCATCGACTTCACGTATTCTTGATCCACAAATTGTGGGTGAAGAGCACTACCGTGTCGCTCGTATGGTTCAAGGGATGCTTCAGCGCTACAAAGATCTTCAAGACATCATCGCCATCCTTGGGATGGACGAATTGTCTGAAGAGGACAAACTTGCTGTTGGGCGCGCTCGCCGCATTCAGCGCTTCTTGTCCCAGCCAATGTTCGTTGCTGAACAGTTCACCGGCTTAAAGGGTAAGTTCGTAAAAATTGAAGACACAGTCCGTGGCTTCAAAGAGATCTGCGAAGGCAAATACGATCACCTCCCAGAACAAGCGTTCTACATGGTTGGTACCATTGAAGAAGCCGTTGAGAAGGCGAAGACGCTTCAATGAGTAAGCCAGGATCCCTAAACCTGTTCATCCTTTCTCCGGAGCGCAAGCTTCTGGAAGGTGAACACGTGCAGAAGGTCAGCGTTTTCACTACGGAAGGTGAAGTAGAAGTGTTCCCTGGCCACGAGGACTATCTTTGCCAACTGGATACTGGGAAGTTTTCTTACCAGACCGTTGCAGGAAAAACCGTGCGTGGTGTGATCTCGACCGGGTTCATTCGCATTGAGGATCAGAAAGTTGTCGTTCTTGCTGAAACACTCGAACTTGAAGGCGAGATCGATCAGGTCCGCGCTAAGCGAGCACAAGAGAACGCTCAGAAGATGCTGAAAGAGGCATCGCTCGATCCTGAGGCATTTAAGAAATATAACTTGAAGCTTCAGCGTGCTGTTGTGCGTCAGACGCTTCATTGACGCTGACCCGGAAACATTCGCAGCCCTAGGAAACTAGGCTTTTTTCACTGGATAGTCGATCCTTATGGATGAGGGTTATGAATCACGCAGTGAATGGAATCACCGCGCAGTATGCATGGAAGGTCGCGAGCGTTGGTGCGCTCGGATTTTCTTCCCTCGTCTTTGGATTCATGCTCGGGCAAAAAGATTTTATTGCGCGCGCACCACGTTTCCCTACCGTGAAAGATTTTGTGCCAACGCAGGAGCTCAGACTTGAGCCCACATGGCTCACTCGTAGCTCCTTTGATTTTTCTTTTGATGAGACAGATGCAAAAGATCTGGAATCCCTGGCAATTACTGTCCCCGAAGTGCGTGTACTCACCCTCCCGCGCGCAACAAAGATCCCCGCAAGCCGACCTGTCATTGCCCGCCGCTCTATCCCTGTGCCCAAGATAGCCGATCCTGTAATAGTCGAATCCCCAATATCCAAACCAAAGATTCTTGTGCCGCTCCCTCAGGTTGCCGCAAAGATTCGATCAGATTTCCTTGTTGCGATTGCAGCCGTACAGAAACGCAGGTCTCCTGAAGAACCTATGTATGCAGCAGTCAGCATCCCTGCTCGGGAGGCTGAACCAGCAAAGGCAGTCGTTCTTGAGAGCCAGCCGCTCCCACAGATTTTAGAGTCTAAGCCCTTGAGTATCCGTGCAAAAATTGACGAGTATCCACCTCCAGTGGTGCTTTCAAGCGCTCAGATCCCGATGGAGAGAGTTCTGCCACTGCCGGAAGTGAAGCCAGAGCCTGTTTCTGCAAAAGTGTTAGCAGTAGAAGAAGTCAAAGAGGAACCAAGCGAGGAATCTGTTCCCTTCAACAAAGAGGAATTTGCCCTCGCCCTAGCTTCAGAGGCGATTTCTAATCCGACACCGGAGCGGATCGTTGCTATTGAAGAGTTTGTCGCGCGGGAAGAAGATCGTTCCGTCGCCTCTGAGGTCCTTCCTGCTCCGAAAGTTTACCCAGCGGAAGCGGCACAGATCATCGATGTAACACCAATTTCAATCGCAAAGATCATTCCTAAGGCAGAACCAGTAGCCGCTTTGCCAGTAGTCGTGGCTTCAACTGCATCCCCACAGACTATTCAAAGCGTCAGAACTACGACTACCCAAAATGCAGTGATCGCTGCAACTTCCAAGAGTGCCGTTGCTTCAGTCACCCCTGCAAATATAGATGCAGCTCTAGCTCGCATTCAGGATGTATCTGCAGATGCGGCCGCTTCGATGGAAACACCCGCTGATTCCCAGAACTACTGCGGGCTGACTACTCACAAATTCAAGCTCAGCGCGAACCCAGATACTTTGGATAGTCATCCTTGCGTAGCGCCGGAGTGGATCGCCAAGACCTACAGTGGAAGTGCGGGTTGGATTCGTATTCGTCCCGAAGGACTGATGCCGACTCTTTTCTCGGGCAATGTGAAAGAGCAAGCGATTCTCCTGATGGACTCGAACTCGATCGCCATGTTGGCGCTGAAGGTCGGTAGCCGCCTCGTTGCAGGCACGGGACACATAGTTGGCCTCCTGCCGGATGGCTATAAAGTGAAAGTGAGCGGTAAGGCCGAGGACACAGATACGTTCACTTACCGAGGCAGCCGATACTTTTCGGCAGTAAACATTGCGCCAGGAGCGAACGTGCTCCTGATCGAAAAGTCGGGTGAAGCAACGGTGCCCCTGTTTGCGCCCGTGCTCCAAGACAGCATTACGTTCTTAGATGCCTCGAAAATCGAGAAAATTGACTTAAAGATTCAGGTCCAAAAACTGGGATCGCAAGCGGCCGAAATTCAAAGCGTTCCCGTGCGACACGCAATGTTTGATGCGATTTCTACACTTACGAATTCCCAAGGGGTTGCGAGCCTCTCGGGTGTGCCGATCGTTCCGGGCTACCCGCTCTATCTCGATGTGCGTTCAAAACAGAAGGACCGATGGGGACCAACGTATCGCTTTGAAGTGGCTGCGAAGTCGGGCATAAGCGCGGTCTACATGCCGTCGGATGAACAGCTTCAGGGCTGGATCAGTCAAGGAGCAGATTTTAGGCCGGATTCGGGTTGGGTGTTAGGCGCTGTTTCAAAAGATCGTTTGGATGGGTACCGCAGGTATTCTTTCGCCAAGGTTCAGCCTCTGGAAAGAGAGACCCCCGTCGATCCAACGACCTTTTCCATCGGACACGACGGAAAACTTGGAGTTTCTGTTCCGCTTGAGGGTGATGCGCCGCGCTTCTTAGGGACCCGCGTTCCTGGGGGCTTGGCGATCACAAGCGTGGTTCGGGAAGACGGGGTCTTGTTGCAGAGCCGACTGCTCCCGATTTCTCCGCTTGTAATCCACGTTGTTGCGCCACCGACCTTCTGATATTCCTAAGACTGCGAATTTATGGCGGAACAATCACAGAATTTTGAAGAAATCCTCACTCGTTTAGACACCCTTGTGCGCGGCCTTGAGTCGGGCACGTTATCCTTGGAGGCGTCGCTCGACTCTTTCCAAAAAGGGGTAGCTTTAGTGAAGCAGTGCCAAGAACTTTTAGGGCAAGCGGAACAAAAGGTTTCTGTTCTACTGAAGGCTACTGCTGAGGGTATCGAAACCAAACCCATCACTGAAGGATGACTGAAAAGCGACGCAGATTAGACACCGAGCTTGTGTCCCGCGGTCTCCTCACTTCCCGAGAAAAGGCTCAAGCCTTCATCATCGCGGGCCATGTTTTGGTCAATGATAGCCCCGCAACAAAAGCTGGAATGGCGATTGATGACGATGATGTCATTCGCTTACGAAATGTACCGGATCATTATGTCTCCCGGTCTGCGCATAAATTACTTCACGCCTTGGATCATTTTAGCTTTAACCCCATTGGTTTGACTTGCTTAGATGTTGGCTCTTCGACCGGTGGATTCACACAAGTGCTTTTGGAACGCGGTGCAACAAAGGTTTATGCCGTTGATGTGGGCACCCAACAGCTCGATTTTAGCTTGCGCAGTGATCCGAGAATCATTTTGAGAGAAAACACTCATGTAAAAAATTTGATGCCGAGTGACTTTGGCGAAGCTTTACGGTTGGTTACGATCGATGTCTCTTTCATATCTCTTCGTCAGGTTCTGCCCCTGGTCCATAAGCTTATGCCCGAGGGTGGGCACTGCATCTCTTTGTTTAAGCCCCAGTTTGAGGTCGGGGCCGTGAATTTAAAAAAAGGGATCGTGAAGGATGTGCGCTTATCAGAGAAAAACATGGAGGCCCTGATCTCAGAGATGCAGAGCCAAGGCCTTGTCGCTCTAGGGGTTACTCCTTCAGCCCTGCTTGGATCAAAAGGCAATCAGGAGTACCTGATTCTTTGGCAAAACGGGCGCTAAATCCTGCATTTTTAAATCGCACTTGGTTACAATAAATCGTGGCCCTCATCCCCTTGTTGAAGCAGCGTAAAATTAGGATTTTTCTACTCATTCTAGGTGCTGGGGTCTTTGTTGCGTTGATTGCCGTGGCCGCCATTCGCGCCTCCGAAGTACCGGACATTCAGAAGGTCGAAGACTACCGCCCTCTTGGCGTCACCCAAGTCGTATCAATTGATCAGGGAAAACGGGAAGTCATCGCTCAATTTTTTAAAGAGCGACGCTATGTCGTTTCGTACAATGAAATCCCAAAGAAATTAGTAGATGCGTTCATCTCAGCTGAGGACTCCCAGTTCTTTACGCACTCGGGTGTGAATTACTTAGCCATCTTACGAGCGGCTTTCGCAAACTTTAAGGCAGGGCATGTTGTGCAGGGTGGAAGTACCATTACCCAGCAAATAGCAAAATCCCTCTATCTGTCACCGGATCGAAACATCATCCGAAAAATTCGTGAATTGCAGTTGGCTCTTAAGCTTGAGGAGAATCTTTCCAAAGAAGAAATTCTCTATCTTTATCTCAATCAAATTTACCTCGGCAGTGGGTCTTACGGAGTTGCTGCAGCCGCCCAGACTTATTTTCGCAAAGAGCTGAAGGCCCTCACCATCGCAGAGATGGCTCTGATTGCTGGGCTACCAACAGCACCCGGGAAATTCTCTCCCCTGCTCAACCCTGAAAAAGCGAAAGAGCGACAACAGTACGTGCTTCGCAGAATGCAAGAGTTAGGACATATCACGACCGAGCAACGGGAAGCTGCTGTGAATCAGGTGATTAAAATCTATTCCCGCCCCGATCACGAAGAAGGAATAGCTCCACACTTCATCGAGCAAATCCGGCGGTATTTGGTCCAAAAGTACGGAGAAAAAGCCGTTTACGAAGATGGCATGAACGTCGTCGTCCCAGGTGCGAAGAAGTCATTCGAATATGCAGCAAATGCGTTACAAGAGGGACTTGAAGAAGTCGATCAGAAGCGCGGATATCGCGGCCCGATCGCTCAGATCAAACAGGAAGAGTGGGAAGCAAAGAAAGAAGAGCTGAAGAAGAAGTTCTTAGATGTAGCCCTCCCCTACAGAAATCTAAAGCCAAGCGGCGTATTAGATGTTGAGTCTGCATTAAAGGAATATGACCCCAACTATCAGAAAGCCTTAGCGCAACGAAAGTTTGAAGCGCTTGTTCTAGAGGTGGATGACACCAAAGAAAAAGCGATTGCTCAGGTCGGGCCACTTACCGTTGAGATTCCTGTCACTGGGCTGACCTGGGCACACCCAGAGGCGGATCCGAAGTTCATGGTGAAAAAGGTGTCGGATGTCCTTAAGGCCGGGGATCTGGTTTACGTACGGGTTCAACCCGGCACTAAGCCAGGAATATTCACAGGGCGCTTGACTCAGATTCCTCAGGTTCAAGGTGCCCTCTATTCAGTGGACACAAAAACCGGACAAATTCTTGCCATGGTTGGCAGCTACGACTTTTCTATTTCTGAATTTAATCGTGTCACTCAAGCCAAGCGCCAGATGGGCTCCACCTTTAAGCCCTTCATCTTTGCTGCGGCAATCGAACGTGGGCTTACGCCTGCGACAGTGATTGTAGACTCCCCTGTTGTCTATCAAAACGAAGATCTCACGACTTGGAAGCCTGAAAATTACGACGAAAAATTTAATGGCGACACTCTTCTGCGTCAAGCGCTCATCGCTTCAAGAAACATCCCAACGATCAAAATCGTACAGGAAGTCAAAGTTCCGAATATTATCTCTTTCGCTCAAAGGGTCGGATTTACGGGGACGTTTGCGAAGGATCTCTCCATTGCCTTAGGTTCTTCAAATGCCTCACTCGATGAGGTGGTTCACGCATTCACTACATTTCCGCTCTTAGGACAACAATTCACTCCCATCTTGTACGAAAAGATATCTGGAAGAGACGGCAACGTACTTGAGACCTTTGCAAAAGCTGGGATTCCAACTAGCGCAAGCGACGTAGCCAATGCAGGGAATGCAGTCCAGCCAACAGCTACGCCACCCACTGCGAGCTCTCACTCTTCGGGTACTTATGCGCCGACAGATCCTCAGTTGCGACTTGATCCGCGCGTTGCATACGTCATGACTCACCTCATGAAAGAGGTGGTCGAGTTCGGAACGGCAAGGCGCGCCACTTCTTTAGGCGGGTCTTTGGCCGGAAAAACAGGGACGACTCAGGATTCTCATGACGCGTGGTTTGTTGGTTATAGTCCACGCTATGTCACTGGAGTGTGGGTTGGTTTTGATGATCAACGCAATTTGGAACGGGGTGAAACCGGCGCTAATATCGCTCTTCCCATTTGGATCCGTTACATGCGCTCGATGTTGAAAGACAACCCATCCGAAGAATTCCCTATCCCTGAAGGGGTCGCCCTGGTGTCGATTGACCCAAAGACCGGAAAGAAGTCCTCTGGCGCGAGTGCGGTGATGGAGGCTTTTGTAGCGGGAACGGAGCCTGGCGCATTGCAAAAACCAATTCAAATCGGGCAGTCCAAAGAGGGTCAGGGGGCAAATCCTGGAAATGATCAACCTGAAGGAGCGGCCGCCGCCGAAGATGAATTTTTGAAGGAGCAGTAAGAGGGAGCATGACTCACCCGTGACGACAGAGCTGAGAGAAAATTGGAGTTGGTCAGTTGCGATTCATCTCGCGCTCGCCTTTTTCTTTTTCCTCCTGCTTCGTTCACCGCTTGGAAAGCTATCCCGTGTTTTTGAAAACATCCCTGTCGAAGTCTTTGAATCACCCACGGAAGAGGAACTTGAGGCTAGGTCTAAGCGTATTGTCACAGCTCCAACAAATATGGAGACCGCTTTAGCGCGACCTGATTCTTATTTGAGTGATAAGAATCGTCAAACACAGGAGGAGAGGTCGGCTAAAGTTCCCGGACAAGTGCAAACCGTTGGTCCAAAAGTAGTGAGGCGTGAAGAACCTAAGGCTAAAAAGATTCAGCTATCGGACCTGGGCGTGAAACTCACGCAGCAAACGAAGAAGTCCTTCGAAGAAGAACGCAATTGGGCCAAACAGAACACGGGCGAAGGCATGCAGGGGGGTGAGTACGTAAAAGGTCTCCGTGAAGGGGAAGTTTCGGCACTCAATACCAAGGAATTCATTTTCTATAGCTACTACGAACGCGTGCGCCGGCAGCTCGATCAAGCGTGGCAGCCAAGACTGCGCGAAGAAATCCTGAAGATCTACCGTTTAGGGGGGAAGCTTGCGCGCGATACGGATTACGTGACGCGCACCGTAGTGACTCTGGATGATCAGGGTGAGGTGGTCCGCGTGCGCATGATTAGTACTTCAGGAACCATCGATTTAGACCAAGTTGCAGTCGATGCGCTCAATCGGGCGGGCCCCTACCCCAATCCCCCGCAGGGACTGATCAATTCGAATCGACAAGTCGAGATCCGGTGGGACTTTATACTTAAAACTTAAGTGGCTGCCAAAGGTGATCCCAAATTGGCCTATTCTTCGGACAATTTATCGATGCCTTTTTGGATCAGGTATTGCTTCCAGGCTCGATCGATTTGCCTAAATGTCGTGATCATGCGCTCGGTGGCGTCTTCTTTCGAGAGATTTAAGCGTTCTGCAAGCTCTTGGGACGCAATCAGTAAACAGGCAAATTCGGGGGTCCCCATGAGTGCCTGGAGTTCGTCTGATTTATCCCGAGTGTTTTTAGAGCGTGTGGAGACCAGCGACGTATTAAAAGCCGCCATCCAGTCTTCTGAGGATTCTTGATGCGGAGTGCTCATCGTTGTAGGTATCTGGTGTTGCAGCTCAAGGTTGTTCATAGAAGCAGACGGAAACCATGATCATAGGAGACCCATTGAATCTTGGGAAGATCTTTTCTGATGGGACTTCTCACAGTTATAATAAGTAATGGCTCAAAAGTCGGAATTCATGAGTACTTTCGCGGACAGACACATTGGCCCCAGCCCGTCTGAAGTAGAAAAAATGCTTTCTCAGTTGAAGCTCTCTTCGCTTGACACCTTAATCGAGCGGACAGTTCCGAATTCTATTTTACGCCGCTCGCCTAGCAATTTGATTCTATCCTCCGCATCCGAAGAAAAAATTCTTGAGGAGCTTCGGATCCTTGCAAAAAAAAATCGCGTAGCACGCTGCCTTTACGGGTTGGGCTATCACGACACAGTTACCCCTCTTGTGATTCAGCGAAACATTTTGGAGAATCCGGGTTGGTACACTCAGTACACTCCTTACCAAGCCGAGATCGCCCAGGGTCGCCTTGAAGCATTGCTGAACTTCCAGACTTTAGTGTCTGACTTGACCGGCCTACCTGTCGCAAACGCGTCTTTGCTCGATGAAGCGACGGCCGCTGCGGAAGCGATGGCGATGTCTTACAGTCTGCGAAAGAGTGAAGATCGAAAAAAGTTCTATCTTCACCCAGAAGTACATCCACAAACCGCGTTTGTGTTAAGAACTCGCGCGGAACCACTCGGGATTGAAGTGGTTGTAGGTGAAAAGCAAGGAAATCCAATCACAGCCGAGTTCTTCGGAGCCATCTATCAGTATCCAGGAACTCATGGACGCATTGAAGATCCTTCCTCATTTGTTGAAGCCGCTCACAAAGCGGGCGCGCTCGTGACGTTTGCTTGTGATCCACTTTCGTTGGTGATGTTGAAGTCACCTGGATCCTGGGGCGCTGATATTGCGGTCGGCTCTATGCAGCGATTCGGCGTGCCAATGGGATTTGGTGGGCCAGCGGCGGCATTCTTTGCAACAAAAGATGAATACAAACGCAGCATCCCCGGCCGAATCGTCGGTGTTTCGAAAGACATCCGCGGGAAGATGGCCATTCGCCTCGCATTACAAACTCGCGAACAACATATTCGACGGGAAAAAGCGACATCCAACATCTGTACCGCACAGGTGCTGCTTGCTGTGATGTCTTCGATGTATGCCGTCTATCATGGGCCGAAAGGATTACGCGCCATTGCTCAGAAAGTTCATAAGTCGGCGGCACAGCTTGCACAAGCCATCAGAACAAGTGGCCAGTTCACCGTGTCCACTGCAATTTTTGATACGCTTCATGTCAGTGGGAGCGGCGTCCGCGAGGCTGCAAGCAAGCTAGAGCAGAAGAATATTTTCCTACGCAAAACGGGGGAAAATTCCCTAGTGATTGCGCTCGATGAACGCACCGATGAATCCGAGTTATTGGCAATCGCTGAAGGATTTGGCGTGAAGCTTACGGATCAAGTCCCGCAACTCGATGCAAAGTTCCTTCGTGCCGATGCGATTCTGACTCATCCGGTCTTTAATCAACATCACTCTGAGCATCAGATGCTACGCTACATGAGCCGCTTAGAACGCAAAGACCTGTCGCTGAACTTTTCCATGATCGCTCTTGGCTCATGCACGATGAAGTTGAACGCGACGGTTGAGATGACTCCTGTCACTTGGCCAGAGTTCGGTTCGATACATCCTGCAGCACCTGCGGCGCACACGGTCGGATACCGCGAAATGCTGACTGAGCTTGAAGACATGTTGACCAAGGTCACGGGCTTTGATGCGACTTCATTACAGCCCAATGCCGGGTCGCAGGGGGAATACGCAGGCCTGCTCGTGATTCGTGCGTATCACGCGGACCGTGGTGATTCGCGGCGCAATGTTTGTCTGATTCCAAAATCCGCACACGGAACTAATCCTGCGTCTGCTTCCATGGCCGGAATGAAAGTGGTCGTTGTCGATTGTGACCGCGAAGGTAATGTGGATGTAGCAGATCTCAAGGCTAAGTGTGAAGCCCACAAGAATGATCTTGCAGCGCTCATGGTGACGTATCCATCCACGCACGGAGTTTTTGAAAGCCGCATCCGTGAGATTTGCGAACTCGTCCACTTAAACGGGGGTCAGGTCTACATGGACGGGGCAAACATGAATGCACAAGTTGGCCTTTGTCAGCCGGGTGAATTTGGTGCCGATGTCTGCCACCTCAATTTGCACAAAACCTTTTGTATTCCGCATGGCGGTGGTGGTCCTGGGATGGGCCCTATTTGTGTTAAGAAACATCTTGCACCATTTTTACCGCGCCACCTTTTTGCTGAAGTGGGGGGGGAAAAAGGGATATCTGCAATCAGTGCGGCGCCTTGGGGTAGCGCTTCGATCCTTCCGATTTCCTATGTGTACATGAAGTTGATGGGTATGGATGGCCTGCGTAAAGCGACTGAGGTTGCGATCCTGAGTGGAAACTACATCGCTTCCAGATTAAATGATCACTACCCCGTTCTTTATCGCGGAGAAAATGGATTTGTTGCCCATGAGTGCATCATTGATCTGCGTCCGATCAAAGCAGAGACCGGTATCGAGGTCGAAGATGTTGCAAAGCGGCTTATGGATTATGGATTTCACGCGCCGACCGTTTCTTTTCCTGTCGCGGGCACGATGATGATCGAGCCAACCGAGAGTGAAGACCTAAGCGAGATAGATCGTTTCTGTGACGCGATGATCGAAATTAGAAAAGAGATTTCTGAAATTGCATCGGGGAAAGCGGACGCAAAGAACAATATTCTTAAGAATGCGCCTCACGCAACAGATGTGTTGATGGCAACCGAGTGGGCATTCCCATATCCCAGGGAACGCGCGGCATTCCCACTTCCATTTGTTAGGGACCGGAAATTCCACGTGCCAATCAGCCGAATCGACAACGTATTTGGGGATCGAAACTTGGTGTGCTCCTGCCCTCCGATTGAAGATTACGCTTAAGGATCAGCTGCTCGGCTGACGGAAGCTTGACGCCCTAAGGTTAGATGCTTTTTTGCTACACTCTTTATTGGTCCACGAGTTGGATCATAGGGAGCTCTTTTGAAAGATTTTCTGCTCAAATACACTTTGAGTTATTTGCTGGTCTGTTTCCCTTGGAGTGCCTATGCACTGAATCTGCTCCATCCCGCACCGTCTGGTAAGAAGACTGAAGTCCAAACCAAGGTGGATCTTGGGGATGTAAGAAATGGATTTATCGTAGAGTTCCAGTCTGCGCCTGTGTTCCAAGTCCTGGCTCCACTGGTTTCAGTAGCTACGGCAGAGCGTGAAATCCTGGATGCGGCGAACAAACAAAAGAATCTTCTAGAGGATGAGCAAGACGCATTCTTAAGCGAGCTACGCCGGGATCCAAAGATTAAAGAAATCCTCGAACTGCCTGGGGTTCAGATTAAGAAGTATCTCCGAGGGATCAATGCCGTTGGCTTTAATTTTGTCCGCACAAGTGCTGGGGAATCTGAAGTCGGAAAACTTTATGAAGCACTGAAGCTCTATGCAGAGACGCACGCAAAAGACATTAAAAAGATTCATCCCAATGTCACCGTGTCTGGGACACTCCTCAATTCCACAACGCTGGTTCAGGCGCCACAAAACTATAAAGTTTTCTCAGTACTCAATAATCAAAGGAGCAATCGCGACGGATTTGGTGTGCGCATTGGGATTGTAGATACTGGGATTAACTTCACACACCCGGACTTAGGCGGTCAGTATTGTGGAAGTTGCAAAGTGATCCGTGGGTACGATTACGTCAATCAGGACCTAGATCCAAGCGATGACCATGGCCATGGTACTCATGTTGCGTCCATTGCGGCCGGCCTGGGCCAGATCTCTCAGAACAACAGCCTTGTGAATATTTTGGGTGTAGCCCCTGGGGCACTCCTCGTTCCATTCAAGGTTCTTGGTTCAAATAATAGCGGCACAAGTGACAACATTATCTCTGCGGTTGAAGACTGCGCTGATCCCAATGGGGATCTCTCCCCAAGTGATCGGTTGGATGTTTGCAATCTGAGTTTAGGTGGACCGGGCTACCCCGATGATGCGATGTCTGTCGCTGTGGATCAAACCACAGGAGTAGGTGTTCTCTTTGTGGTTTCAGCAGGCAACGACGGCAGCCAAGGGATTCGTAGTCCAGGTACTGCGCGGAGGGCTCTGACCGTTGGCGCAAGTTGCAAGCCAAATCAGATTGGGATCGATCCCTCCTGTGCGGATAGTGTTGCAAGCTATTCATCTTCGGGACCAGTGAATTGGATCGCGGTCAATCCCACCACAGGGTTTGATGAGTACCTCACGCTCCAAAAGCCCGATCTCGTCGCACCCGGTAACCAAATCTGTGCAGCGCAGCTTGATTTTTGGCAACAGCCCTCTCAATGCAACGATGCGAATCATATCGCAATTTCAGGCACGTCGATGGCAGCGCCCCACGTGAGTGGCCTTGCCGCTATCCTGAAACAAGTAAATCCTGCCCTTGGTCCGCAAGCAATCAAGGATGCTTTAATGAATAGCGCTCAAAGTCTTGGGGTAAACGTCTATCGCCAAGGGAAGGGGCTCGCACAACTTTCGAATGCGCTGAATTTGCTTCAAGCCCCACGGGACCGGATGGAAGTAACGACCGGACCGATCCTGCTCTTTGACGTACCCACCACTAGAATTCAGGAGTATTCCCGAACCGTCACGTTTAGAAACGGCAATAGCACTGCAGTCAATGTGTCTCTACTTCCAGGCGGATTGCCTCAGGGGGTCAGTGTTCAAGGCACAAACATCAACAACCTGGGCGCAAATCAGCAGGGCAATATCATCCTCAAGTTCACTCTCGATCATGCAGTTCTTTCAGCAAGTAAGCTGTATCTGAACCAGCTCCGGTTTAATATTCAGCCCACTGGCTCATCTGCTTATCCTGTTTCTGTGGGGACCTACATCCGAGTGGGTGAATATATCCGGGTGCTCCTCGGGGATGAGCTCGAGTTCCCCATATTTTCCCCAACAGCGACGGCCGAATCGCAACTGAAGACCATTTCTATTCAAAACCTACTGACTGATTATCCCTTAAATGTCACTGCATCCTTTGATCCCTCCAGTTACGACGATCAAAGAACTTTTTACAGCTCTAGGGGCGCTGCTACTCCTAACATCTCCTTTCAACTTTTGGATGGAGGCACGCCCATCAGTTCGATTTCCCTGGCTCCCAATCAATCCCGAATTATTGATATCCGCGCAAATTTAGCGGCAGATGTGAAGCCCTATGCTTACCGGAGCCAGGTCAGTTTTTCATCCAGTCCAAATGGGATACTGCATTCCAGGGTCTTAAGAGTCTACCGTGGATACGCTTTGCGCCTTCAATCAGGGTGGCCGATTGATGCATTAAGTGTGGTCGGCAATACCAGGATTGATCATGCAGCGGGTGTTCCACCGGGTGGAAACCGTGGGCAGTGGAAGAGTGTGGGTTCAGGTTACACGAATCCAAGCTCATATACTTTTGTCAGCCAGGATCCCCACTCTGTGGACGTTTATGCAGCATGGTTAGCACCTCTTTCATCTTCGGTGCATGCTTCGTGGATCATCAGAGATAAAAATCTGCAAGGACAACCGCTTGCTTTTCACTACCCTGCACCTCTGAATACTTTTGATCAGAGTTACCCTACAAATACACCACTGTTTACAGTGACCTTTGACCCAAAAGATCTGAATGGAGTTTCACAGCCTGATTATCTAAGTTATGGATTTCATGGTCGTGACTACCGAACAGGAATCATGGGCCGTTTGCCGCCGCTCAAGAGGCAAATCAAAGTCAATCAGCTCCCAAGTTACTTTAGGTTTACCGGCTCAAAGAGCATGATCTATGACCTGGTTCCAAATGCTGGGATTTCAACTGCGAATCAAAAGACTTTGGTTTGGTCTTACAAACTCCTTGGAATCTCTTCCAATGTTACTCTGACCAACACACCGGCTCAACTCATTCAAAGAAAATTGAAGGGACCTCTTGGACAGAATTTTGAAATCTCTATTTATGACCGCGAGGTGGCCGATAATACGGGTATGGGTTGGTTCGTTGGACAATACCTCAGAGATGAAAGTTCTATCTTCTTTTATAGTAACGAGACCAATACGAATGACTTCGCGAGTGATCCTTATGGGCGGACGCCTCTGATCGGATTTGAGGAGTTCTATAATGGTTTTAATCTGCCGTCCTACTTCTTCACTCCGACACGAATGCTGACGGTGAAGAACTGGGAGCTCAGAAACTCGGACACGCGAGGCAATCGCTACACCAGCTTGAATGAAGGTGCATTTTATAGACGGAATCAAATCGATCATACCAATGTGAGGAGCATCGTCTTAGGCGGTACTTTGTTTTCTAATCCGAATAGTGTGTTGGGGGCAAGGGGACTAGGAAGCGGGAGTTCCTCTCTTACGAATGTGAGCGCTGATGTTGGGGCTGGAATAGAGAATCTTTATGGCGGTTCTGCGCGATCCCGATTTGGAAGTGCAAATCGAAGTACAGCTGTGAATTACAGCACCGACATCACCGTGAATGGCTCACTCGTTCTTCAGGGTTGTATTGTTAGCCCATTCACTTGTTTAGCGCTCGCAAATTTTACTTCATTCGCAAATCAGTCTGTAAATATAAGGACTACATCCAGCAACGTCGTTCCTTGGCGCACGTCTCCTCTTGTGAATACATTGACTCAAAACTTTACGATGATTGACGACAGGATGTTGAACTCACCTCCTAAGTTTGAAACGATTAAACTCATCAATACGCAAAACAACGAAGAGAGCGACACCCTGAGTCCGGGCAATGTAAATGCTTTGGACTTTGTCATTGATCCACAAGCAAACTTTATGCAGTACGCGGACTTCTTCACCACACGCTATACTGAGAGTCAGAATCCAGGCCCATTTTCATCTGATCCCCAGCGGCGTGGAATCTTAAATTCGTCGTATCCGATCGTTCCGTGCTCAACTCTTGCCTCTTCTGGGACGATCTTGTCCACTCAAGAGAATATTCGGGTCGGCTGTGTACGTTTTAGAACGAATAGCGATGGTACCCCAGACACGCTCACTTCGGTGACTGTGCAAGCGCGAGCCATAACCTCAAATACATGGCAAACGCTGCCAGTCGTTCCTATGTATTCAGGCTCTGCATTCTTCCATTACCGTGCGGCATTGCCGAATCTCTGTGGCCCAGGGGTCTCTTCGGTTCAGTTGCAGTTCTCTGCGACCGATTCCAGGTTCAGCAGCACGACATCTCTTGTGACGGCGTTTTGTCCGTAAGGGGATCAATTTGGACGGTGAATAGAAGTTTGGACTCGCGGTCTGCCTCCGACTTAAGTAAAAAGGGGCATCGGAGGCTCAATGCGGATTGTTGGTCCAGCTATTGTTTTTTGGGCGATGGTTTCTTGTTTTGCAATGCAACCGGCCATTTCGATGGCAGAAGAATTCATCCGCAACTTAAAAACCGCACAGGCGCTGATCGAATCTGGACAGGTTCATAGCCGCCAAAGCTTCATCGATCACCTGGATCCGGAATTCTTTGAACGTGTTCATATCATTTACGATTCTCCCAATCTATTTCCTAAGGCGACTATCGAAGACCCTAGCGTCATAGTCCGCACGAAGGATGCAAGTGTGATTTTCACCTTTCACGGAAGTGATGAAATTCGACTTGAAGAGTGGGATGAAGAAACCTGGCGAATCCAACCCGCCAAGTTCATTTTCTACCCTGAAGATCAATCCCGTAAACCGATTATTGATTCAAGACCTCAGTACATTCCCTTTCATACAACAGAAAATCGTCCGGGAGAGTATCGGCACGTATTTGATACCTACCCCGACTGGCCGGGATTCATTGGGTCAAGTCACAATCTGTACATGTGGTTGGGTCAAAAAGAAGGCGCGGGATATTTGCCGCCCTTTCAGTTTGAGGCGAAGGCGCTTAACAAATATATAGCTGAAGGACATCCGATCATCAGTCGGGCTATTTTTAAGCCCATTGATGGTGTGAGTAAAGCAGCACTTCGTGAATTTGATATTCCGCAGCCGTCCAAGGCTGTGCTTAGGATTGCAAACTCCTATCGCTATTTTGGCCATGGCCAGTTCGGAATTCCTTTGAACGTCGCACAAGAATTCCGACTGCTGCCGATCTTAAGCACCATGAATATGGAGCTTGGGGTTCGAATGCTTCAGATGCTCGCAAAGCGTCTCGCTCGCTTGAATATGATGGCAGACCGCTTTGCCATCAAAGTCTCTTACAGGAGCGATGATCGCTCTCATGTCAGCCCGATTGAAGAAGCTTACTTCAAGAAGAAGCAAGCGAGATTCAAATCCTTAGTGAGAAAATATGGAACGGCCTTAGATAAGAAGAGTGCGAGAAATGGCCTCATCTATGTGCACCATCATCCAGACACGAAAGTTGTCGCCGAAAAAGATCTAGGTGGGATCCCGTTAGGCTTGACCATGAGTGCGAATAAAAAATTAGATATCAGCGGCCTTACGAATCAAGGTAAGGGGGAATTGAAGGAGTTTTATTTGGCAGCGCTGCATCGATTAGAGAATCCACGAGTCAGGAAACGCATGATTGCAGCCATTCGGTGTGTGGAGATTGCGGAAGGGTCGCGTTAGAGCCCCTGAAGGAGTATGGTTTCGCTGAGAATCTTCAGCCTCTAAATGACCAAAATAACTCATAAAAACATGAGGTTAGAGCCGATTCTCATTTTTGAGAAATGCATTTCTCAAAAATGAGAAGTGGAATCTACTCCTGAGCTTTAATGTTGACTAATATGATCACCCTAGTAGAATTCGGCCCATGCAACTTTCTACCGCATTCGCATTCATTCCCCTGCTTCTATGCACTTTCGCTTCCGCAACACCCATGACACTGCATCAGCGCTGTAGGCAGGATGCAGAAGAGGCGATCAAGTCCCGCATCGTGCAAGAGCTGAAAGCGAATGCAGGCGAACGTGTGAAGATCGGAAAGTTTGGGTTTGTGAATGAGAAGCTTCTGACTATCACTCGCTCCACACTGGAGGCTGAGTTCAATGTCCGACATGAACGGATCGATCAGCAGGTCGCTCGCCGACTTCCCGCCCCTGAGTTTGGGAAAAACGCGACGGATCACCTCCTGCTTTACTTCGGAGTGAACGCTACATCGGAACAGGAAACGCAAAATACGGAACGATTTATTGGTTATGCCATTATGAAAATCACTCCACAGGCACTTGCAGCTGGAGTAACGGCAACGAGCGCGTGTGGAATCTATGAAATTTTTGCTTCAAGAATTGAGAAACAAACCTCAATTGTCCTCGCTCAAACACCGTTGGTATCCGAAAGAATTGATTGCCTTTCGGCCGGCTGGAACCGCAATGCGGTAATCACTCGCAATGGATTCCCGTCACTCCTCGATTGGACGATCGATCGCGATTATAAGTGTCTCAATGTCTTACAAGAAGATTGATGCCCGTAACGCTTCAAGGAGGGGAGACCTCGGAGCATTCCAATGGTGTGCGCTAAGATAAAAACAAAGGTACTCCTAGGCACTACTCTTGTTGCTTACTCCTCAACCGCTGGAGGAAAGGAGTTTGTCCGCGACTTCTATTCTCCTTCCGCATTAATCTCATCCGGCCAAGTCCATAGCGTGCAAAGCCACCATAGATGATCCCCGTGTCCTTGTGCGGACAGTGGATGCGACGAAAATTTTCGCATTTCATGGAGATGAGGGAGTGGAACTTGCCGAGTGGGATGAAGCCACCTGGAGGATCAAACCCGCGACTTTCACGTTTCATCCCCAGAATCCGACACGAAAACCAGTCATCGATGCAGCACCAAAATGCGTACCCTGTCACGCATCGGTAGAACGCCCACATGAATTCCGTCACATCTGGGATAACTACCCCGTTTGAATTTGAAGCGAAGGCGTTAAATAAGTTTATCGATGAGGGCCATCCCATCATAAGCCGCGCAGTATTTCGGCCCAATGATTACAACAGCGAAAGTGTCTTTCAGCTATTTGATGATATTCCGAAATCATTTTTTGCAGGTTCCGAGGCGCTTAAGCTACATCCTTATTTTGGAAAACCCCAATTTGGAATCCCGATCCATGCGGCACAAGATTTTAGACTCCTGACCGTTCTGAGCAGTATCAATAGTGAGCTCGGCAATCGCATGGTCGTGATGCATGCCAGGCGGCTAGCGCGTATTGATATGATGGCGGGTGGAAAGAGTATTGAGGTTCAGGAGGCATTTAACTCGCACAGACCTCTGAGGGACGAAGAGCTCAGCCCAATAGAGCTTGAGCATTATAGGAAAAAGGAAATCAGGCTTGTGGATTTGGTTAATCAATACAGGACTCCCCTCGACCAGAAGAATTCAAAAAAGGGGTTGATCCGAGTAGGACGATATATGAATGAAGCAGTCACATCAAAAAAGGATCTAGGAGGCACACCCCTTGGATTGACGTATAGCGCAAAAGCGGGTGATGGCCAGGATGGACTATTCATTCAGGGGGCTGGCTATCTCCATTCGAACTACCGACTTTTTGTTAAAGCACTCAGCTCAGGGGCCTTCAGAAGAAAGATGATTGCGGCTATCCAATGCGCAGAAATCGCGGATCATTGAGGAACTGGCCGTTTAGCGCGAATGCTCTTCGATTGGGTGTTACGGTGGATCACAAAAATCTTCCAGACTGAGACGACCTCGGGAAGAATCTCTCCCTGTAGGATCGCTATTTTCTCTTGAGCCCTCAGTGCCCCGAAATTCTTCAGGAGGTAATCAATTTTCTCTTTTGCCTTGCTTGCTGGTCCAACCATCGGTTGGTAGACCCAATTCATCTCTAGAAGCATGGAAGACAACGACGCTCTGACTAGATCAGAAATACGAACGTGTTCGGTGATATAATCACGGACAGCTTGACGGGATAGAGCATCTTTCGCAGTTTTATAGAGGGAAAGTTGCAGATCGGAAGTTAAAACAAGTCGAGTGTGGGTGTCACCCAGCAGTAACTTTGCCTCTGCATGAAGTGATCTGTATAAACGCAAAAATTTATTGGAGTAGAATGCCTTGGCCTTGGAGTTTGGAAACGCGGCCACGGTCCCGCCAGGCAATGTGAATACCGCTGATGCTTCATCTGCAATTTTGTAGATGATGGTTTTGTGCAGAATCCCGAACCTATCCTTTCCTCCGTCGACGACAGCATCCACCAGCCTACTGTTTAAGTGGGCTGTTCTTCGTATAGAATTCAGCACCTTTTTTGCCTGGTTCAACCGATAAGTCGTTATAGATTTTCGTTTGATGCTTTGATTGAGACGGTCCCTTACGTTTCGGAGGTGCTGGCGATTCTCGTCGAATGACATGCTGGGATAGCCTTCTAAAAACGGTATCAAGGAGTCGACACGACCACGGTCAAATGAATCCTGGAATACAAACGAATTTGCGTGACCAAATTCGTGATGAAGCGATTGTCCAAGGTGACCTTCAAGCAGGATGTACATGAGATTCTTGTGCGAGAGCGTGATTGCAGTTTGATCTGGATGATACTGAGCATGAGTAACAAAGCTCTCATGTTCTATGCGATGGATTTTAGTATCAAAATATTCTGGCGGGACAAAGTCTTCTAAATCTTTGACGCTAAACGTCTCTACAAATGTATTGTCCGCCTTATTGACGATAGAAACTTCGTAAGTCTCTACAGTCGGAGCAATATAAACTTCAATCGGACTGATTCCTTCTAGAGCCCTATGCTGATTTGCTCTCACGCAAAACTTCACCAAAGAATTCTCTGGATCAGAAGCTTTTAGGTCCAGGTGAAGGACATACTCCAGGCTGTTCATGTCTCTTGTGTCGTTCGTGACTAGCCCATAAAGAGCAAGGCCATCCTTCAGCTGGTCAATCCCCTTACGAGTTCTAAATGCGTCTTTGTTTAAAAAATCATGAATATTCTGCATGTCCAAAATGGAGTTGGTCCCCGTTAAGGTAGGGAGGTACGAAGCGTAGAATATCCTTTTTGCACCACTGATGTCTTTTGCAAGCAAGTTCAAGGGAATGGTCTCCCGAACTCCTTCGTTATCGATCACTACAGCAGACGACTGAGACTCGATGATGTCTTCAACATGTCCAAACTTTGGTTTTCGATCTACCTTAAACCAAACCATCCCGCCCTTCCTGATCGGTTTTGCACCGTGTTCAACCGGGTGAATCTTCTGAAGATCTACAGCTACATATCGATTTTCTGAGGTCTGACGGTCCAGGATTGCAATATTCCGCGCGTTCTCAATGCGTTGGACCTTGCCGCTTGTTCCATCGGGCGTCATGACCCATTGATCAAGACGGATTGGGACTACTTCTGGGCCTAGGACTTTGTAGTTTGCGAGTTCGTAAGTGAGGCTATCCCACTCGAGCTCAATTTTTTTCTTCTGTTCAGCGAGCGCCATCGCAGCAGCGCCTTCTGCGATCTTCGGATCACATTCGGCTGCATGCACCCATGACGACACCTGCCATAAAGTAATAAGCAAGAGGATGATCACTCGAGACAACACCACGCACCATTTTCGCTCAAATAGGGCGATCAGTACCAGCGAAGGTGCCTGTCAGAGAACTACCGAAACTACAGCGATTTTACGAAGGTTTCGTAAGCTGTAGCATCCAGAAGGCCAGCAAACTGCGCCTTAGCGTCAGGCGCTTCTAGGACAAGCATCCATTCGCCGTGGGGATTCTGATTGATGCGAATTGGATCAGCCGCAAGACCGGCATTCACTTCAACGACTTTTCCAGCAACTGGCGATAGGAGATCCGACACCGCTTTGATACTTTCTACGACACCAAAGGTTTCATGGCTCTTCAGCTCTCGTCCCGCTTTTGGTAGCTCTAAATAAACGACGTCTCCTAACGCGTTTTGCGCGTGGTCCGTGATGCCCACCTTCACAGTCGTATCAGACGTCAGCTCGGCCCATTCGTGATCTTTGGTGTAACGAAGGTTGGATGGATAGCTCATGTTAGTTCTTGCTCCTCAGTTTTAGAAATGGGGTTTCACAAATTTTGAAAGGAACTTGCTGGTCACGCACTTGCACCAACAAGGTTTTTCCCTTCTCTGAAAATTCTTTATTCACAAAAGCGACGGCGATTGGAAAGCCTAAGCTCGGTGAAAGTGTGCCTGAAGTGATTGATCCGATCTCAACGCCATCGGTGCTCAGCACCTTGTAGCCTTGACGCGCGATGATGCGACCTTCGCCCTGAAGGCCAATGAGTGTTTTTCTGATCCCCGAAGCCTTTACACCAACAAGTGCACTCTTACCGACAAAGTCCTTTTTCCCAAGTTTCACGACCCAAGCCAGTCCTGTTTCTAGCGGATGAGTGCTGTCATTGATTTCGTGCCCATAAAGTGGGTATTTCATTTCGGTGCGTAAAGTGTCACGAGCACCTAAACCACAAGGCAAAATTCCGTGCGGGTCACCCGCTTGAAAAAGTGCGGTCCATACTGTGGCCGCATCTTTCGGTGATCCATAAATCTCAAAGCCGTCTTCTCCGGTATATCCCGTGCGTGCGATCAGGCAGTGAGCGCCCGCAACCGATCCATAAGCACAGTGATAAGTTTTGATCCCAGTAAGATCCGTCTTGGTCAGCGTCGACAAGGCTTCAACAGCCTTCGGTCCCTGAAGTGCGACCTGAAAATAGTTCTGAGACTCATTACTGAGTTTCGGTTTTGTCTCTGGGTAGGAGTCGAAACATTCGCGGACAAAAGTAAAGTCCTTGTCGATGTTGGACGCATTCACCACCCAAAGAAATTCCTGCTCTGCAGTGCGATAGATCACAAGATCATCGACGATAGTTCCGTCTTCACGACACATCACGGTGTAAAGGGCTTGCCCCACAACCAGAGTCGCGACGTCGTTGGTTACGACATGATTCGTAAATTCCACTGCGCCTGGTCCAGAAACCAAAAACTCGCCCATGTGACTGACATCAAATAGCCCTACACGCTCGCGAACGGCGTTGTGTTCCTGAACCAGACTGGAATATTGCACCGGCATTTCCCACCCACCGAAGTCGATGAGTTTTGCTTTCAGCGCAAGGTGATGTTCATAGAGGGGAGTGCGTTTCAACATGGGAGCCCGAAGTTTATCAAGGAATGCTCGGGTCTTCTAGGGATCCTCTCGACAGCTCAACGAAAGCACGCTACTGTCAGGCCGGGGTGGGTGATAAAAATGGGGATTTTTACGCTGATTGGCTTCCTTTATGGGATTTCTGCGCAGGCCTCTGTAATACCGCAAACTCACACAGTCTTTATGATCACCGGCTACCGCGACTTGGCCGAGCGTGAATCACGATCACAGGTGGCAGTGGCTGCAGCAAGGCGTTATGCCGAGTTCCGCCATGCTGATTTTTATTTGCTGGATGTTGAGGAGCTTTACGAAACGATCCATGATCGTACTTCCCTTGAGGCGGCCGTTCAGGCTCCTCGGGATTTTGAAGTGCAGATCAAGAATGCCGTTTTCGCAGCTCGCGCCGGAGATTCGGTAGAGCTGATCCTCAGCACGCACGGGAATGGCGACGGTGGAACCCGAGGCGTATTGGCATTCATTCCACTGATGACATCAGAACTCGTGCGTGAGGTTTCCGCAATTGCGCATGCCCGTCGAGTGTACTTTCGAGTGATGATCGATGCCTGCTACGGCGCAAGATCGCTCAAGGCCATGGTAGATAGTCCTTATGTTTGTGGGTGGTCGTCTGCACCCAGTGGCGCCGTGGGGTATACATCGAACAGCTTGGTAAAGATTCTCACCGATCTCTCTCACGGATCGACTTATGCCGAAGCCTTTCAACAAAGTGACCCAGGGAAAGAAAATCTGGTGAGAACAAGTTTGCAAGAAAAGAGGACGCCATCACCTGACACTGCGGAGGAGAGCTTAGATCGTTTAGAAAAGCTTATTCTTAGAGGCGGGATTACCTAAGGCGCGGAGTCCACCAGTGGTAGCTTGAAGTTTGGAAATCAATTTTTTATGCCGCGCGATGGTGTCGCACTTGAAAGAGTCCTCCGAGCTCTCCCTCCCGAGGAGCATTTTGTACAAAAATTTATAGATCATTGCCGTGAATTTTTATTGAAAGCGCGTAAGCAAGAAAAAATGTCTGCAAGCGATTTAGATCAAGAAAAATACTGCAACGACCGATCGATCAAGCTTTATGAGCGAAACTTTGCGGCCGGACTTCCTTTTCAAGACTCCATTCACGCGCTGAACTATCGGGCGTGTGCGGGGGCTACTTTCTAAGCCAGCGATCCTTCGATGCGCTTTAGGCAATCTTCTTGCGCACCTTATGGTCCTGCTGCGCTTCCCAAAGATCATAATTCATTTGGAGATTGATCCAGAACTGCGCGGAGGTGCCAAAGGCATCAGCGAAAGCAAGAGCTGCTTCAATGCTGACGCCGCGTTTTCCGTGAATGATTTCATTCACCTTCGCGTGGGACCAGCCTAGATGAGCCGCAAGCTTAGTTTGCGATATGCCCATGGGCTTAAGGAAATCCTCAGCTAAAATTTCGCCAGGATGAGTGGGCTTCCTATATTTTGGCAACATGGCAATACCTCCTAATGGTAGTCACAAATTTCAACCTCTTCCGGCCCGGTTCGTGTCCAGCGGAATACAATCCGCCACTGATCATTGACTCGGATGCTGTGAAAGCCTTTGAGGTCACCCGCAAGAAGTTCCAGTCGGTTTCCCGGTGGAATACGCAGATCCTTTAACTCCACTGCAGCATTCAGTTGGTCGAGTTTGCGTTTGGCAATCACATGCAAATTCGAACTCAGTCTCCGCGACTCCTTCGAGTTCTTTCCATCGAAGATATCGCGAGTCAGGTTGCCCCTAAATGACCGAATCACTATACCACTATATCATAAGACGATATAAACAACAACCCGTGGCTTTCTATCGCTTAAGTCCTTCCCAATACTTAAGAAGCCGACCCCGATACTCCTCCCCGTGAACCGGGGAAACAAACGTGTCAATGTGTCGCCCACCTGCCACGGGCCAAAAGGTCTTTGGTTCTGCGGCGAGCTCATGGATTCTTTTGCCAAACTTTTGCGGCACCACAGAATCTGCATCGCCGTGAATCACTAACAGTGGAGTAGGAGAGATCTTTGAAATCGAGTCACCCGGTGATTGCTGGTCCGAAATGAGGAGGTAGCCCAGCCACTGGAAAGGCCAGGTCAGCCATGAACGCGACAGGACATCGGTAGCTATTTTGGAATAGGAATAGAAGCTACTGTCGATCACAACGGACTGCACTTTTGCTAAATCAGAATTCGTTTGGCGCAAATTGATCATGGCCTTCATGAGCAAGGCACCACCCAAACTTTGACCGATCAGATAGATGGGCCCTGGGGCAGTTGTGATTGCCTCGCGAATCACGCTCTCTACGTCTTTGACCGCCCCCTCCGGATCGGGCGCTCCAGTGGAGTTTCCGTACCCTCGGTAGTCCACGGCCCAAAAATCAAAACCTTCCTCAATCACCCAGACCATAGAAAGAAAATGAGCCGTAAGATTTTGAGCATTCCCGTGAAACTGAATCACAAGGCCCTTAGATTTCGTTTTCTGAAGATCTCGCTGTGCTGGAAAGTACCAGGAATGCAGCTGCACTGCGTCGGTAGAAGAGATCCAGCGTTCCTCCATCAAGACGCGTTTTGGATCTAACTCAAAGAAAGATTCTTTTGAGGGTTGAAAGACGAGAGTGGTGCATCCCGACAAAAATAGGAACACACAAGCTCTTAAAAGTAGTACAGCAGTTGCAGAGCCCATTCGTTTGATGTCGCCGTATTTTGTTGTCGTCGCCAAGAAAGATCGGCTCCGAGTTGTTGATTCCATGCTTTGCGCAATTGAAGCTGCTGTTCAAAGTCAGCTGAGTTCTGTGCAAAAGCAAGCCAGTGATAGAAGACCGACCCTTCCGCTAAAAAATCCTTTCCTAAACGTAGGATCACACCACTTCTTGGCCCAACCCCTACTTTGATCGGAGACCCTGTGTAGTCTGAAGAAAAAGAAAATTCAGAGCTAGACATCGCGTACCCGGTAAGCCAGCCCTCACCCTGACTGAGCTTGCTTGCCCAACCCATTGCGACATTCAATGCACCCATGAGGCAGGCGGGCGAGGTTTCGTTCGGTCCTGCGCGACAATTCGAATGGGTCGCTCGTCGCATTCCAAGTTCAACTCTATAGGACAATGGCGAGCGGAATGCATCGATTGGATCTAAAGACAGTACCTTGAATAATCTCAGGTCCTCCCACTCAAACTGCTTTTGGCGAAACTGATAGCGGGCCTTCAGGTGCATGAACTCAATCTGGGCACTCTCGGGATATCCCATCTCAGGATCTAAAGGATCATGGAGCGCAAATCGATAAGAAAGCTGCTTAAACCCACCGCGCAAATCTGTATAACCCGTCTTTAAGCCGACTCGCCGTATGCCATGGCTTAAGTGTGTTTGTCGTTCAGGTGGAGGAGACATATTGAATTCCGGTGCGATGATTCCAAGGCGCGCTCGGTTTATGGAAAGACTCTGCTTGAAACGAGCAGCATCAGTCTCAGGTTTTAGAATTTCGCTGGGAGATTGAAACTCCACAAAATCGAGGGCGGAATCATAGACACGAGCAAGGCTTTCCCGACTGAAGTCTGAGACGACGGGCTTCTCAAAGAAAGTCTGTTTTTTGCGAACGATTTCTTTGAGTAGTCCCTCTTCTTTCGGACTGAGATCCTTTTTACGTTCGGTAAACTGCGTCAAGGCCGAGGGCCGGTATTGAATCGATTTTACGAGTCCCGGATAGCGATACAAGGCGCGGACGGTGTCCGATGGAATGACATAGTAAGGCACTGTTTCCGTGAGGTTCAGCCTAGGTGCCGCAGCGTCTAAGATCGTGAACATGTGATAGGAACAGTTTCGAGTAAAATAGAAATAACGAAACCAAGTGCTGCTGAGTTCCCAAACGTGATTCGTGACGGCGATCACTTCTTCAGGTGTGAGATTGAGGTCGTAGCTCCAAAGATCGCGCGACTCAAAATCGTGATATTCCCGTACTTTGTAATAGTAAGGAACATTGGTGAACTCCCCTGGAAAAAGCCCAGTTAGCCCATAAATGGCGTACAGCAACGGGTTATCTACTGTGACCCGGGCCGCAAAATTCACTCCGAAGTCTAAGAGTTCGTGATGCCGGCCGGATTGGTCCATCGCGCGTTGGTTATTGATACGAAGTAACGTGTGACCAAAAGTGGAAGAGGGCCCGCCAAGAAAGAAGGAAGAGAAAACCAGGGATACAGAATGCGGAGACAGAATTCTCAAAAATTGCTCTAAGTGTGCGCACGCAACCTTAGGGAATGTCTCACCGAGTTCTTTTTCTAAGTATCGAGCCCTTGCTGGAAACCGACACAGAGGATGAAGTTTGAGGATGATTTCTTCATCCAAAGGTTTTTCTGTCGAAAGATCAGCGAGGCCACTGTTTGGATCGCGGAATGCTTTTAAGTCAGCCTGAAGTTCTGCCAGAGGTTCATCCCGCCCGTTCGGGGCTAAGAAGAACAGCTTTCCTTCAGCTTCAGATCGATCCGCCGATAACCATCGGTTTTCATAGTGCAGTAAGCGCAGCCATGCTTTCCCTGAGGCAATCGTATGGAGGCGCTCATCGGCCGTCGCTGCGGTCGCACCATGAGTGCCTCCGAATGCGTACAAAAAAAGAAGGGCAGGGATCACTCGACCCCTACCCTTCCTAGAACTTCGATTCCAAAGAGACACGTTTAGCTTTGGAACTGGCAGGTACTTGCAAGCTCTGGCTGATTGACGATCACATTGAGGATCGAGTCCGTCACCTCGTTGGGCGTGACCACAGCGCTTGGGAATACTTCGCCAAAACTACCCTGAAGTTCTTGGCCTAGTTTTCTTTCATTTGAGCACTTCATGATTTTTGCCAGGGTCTGTAGTGTTTCGCCGCTACCGCGGGCGATGTCACTTGCAAGGGCAACCTGATTGCCATTCACAAAAACATCGACTCTTCCGGCCACCGCATTCATCGACATTGGATCTTCACAGTTGGAGGTTCCAGAGGTGATTCCGAAGGATTGGTTGATGGATGTTCCATTGGTGGTGGCTGCAAAGATTTGTCCACCCTGTTTTCCAATGAGGAGGCTCCCGAAACCGCAACCCGCCATACCGTACTTTCTGACGAAGGGTTTTGGCCCCGTCCTTACAGTATAGGCCCCTTGCGCTGGGCGTTTCTTGGTTTGAGCGTTTGAAGCAGGAGCTGCAAATATGCTGGTGAGTAACGCTAGAAATAATAGTTTTTGAACTTTCATCGTATTTTCCTCTTAAACCGAACCGCACTGGCTCGCAAGTTCAGGATTTGATCTCACAGCACCTTGAATTGCCTGTTGAGCAGCTTTTGCATCGACTGATTCCGCTGGAAAAATAGATTCGTAATTCTTTTGCAGTGTGATCCCCAATGCCTGGGAGTCTTTGCAATTCATGATCTGAGACAGGCCCGAAAGAGCGTCCCCTTCTCCACGGGAAATGTCTGTTCGAAGGGCCTGTTCGTTCACGATCAGAAACATGGCGACTTTTGTGTCCGGGGCATCATAGCAGTTTGAAGTTCCAGAAGTGATCGCTGAAGTCTGAGGAGATATCAGGTTGTTCAAAGTAGCTGCAAAAATTTGAACTTGGCCTGGCTTATCTTCAAAGGCCAAGGCGCCAATTCCGCAACCTGCGGTACCGTAAGGCATTGCTAATGCAGCCTGTCCAAACAACAAAGCTATGCCTATGGGTAGCCGAGTCAGAAAACTTATATTCCTCATGCTGATCTCCTCCCGGGGGATGCGCTTCAATGAGTCTTAATCGTATCTCTTGGAAAAATATCCCGACAATAACTATTTTTGTTCGATTCACGGCTGAATTTTAGAGAAGTGAACTACCTTCGGGAATATGCGGTCGATTCGAATTTCAGTAATCATACGAACTCGGCCGGAAGTGAAACCAGGCCAGTCAGGTGATGAGTGCTCCCGCTATAGGATTCAAACTGAATCGAAGTAGAGTCGGAGTTCGTTTTTGTTTTTTGAAAATATTTTTCGCTGCCCTTGACGAGCTTTTCAGTTCATAAAAATCCTTTGTTCTCGGCCTTCATTCCATCGCCTCTATAAACAATCACTGTACGGAGCTGTGCAGCAAGATTTCGAGGTGAGGGTTTCTATTTTTCATTTTTCTCATTTTGATCTCTTCTGCGTCACTTTTCTGGCATTTCACAGTTGTATGCACATTCCGGATACTGGACTTGGTATGTCTTATAGGTTTGTTTCCAGAACATTTGTGATTCTCTTTTGCACAGCAATTGTAGGGATCTGTTTTCATGGAGCGCAGGGACAAACAAGAAAAACACCTCAGCGAGTTTCAAAAGAAGTCCCTGTTGATGCGGGAAAGCAGGAACTAAAGACGTCTGCGACCTTAGGTGCACGTCCCGCTGGGGATACGCGCCCATTTCATTACCCCGTGCAGACCCAAGCTGAATACACCGCAGAAACAGACCGCCTCATTCAGATGTATGTGGATGCGTACAATGTTCGGGAAAAGAAGAAGGACCCAGAAGCCAAGCCGATCGAGTTTAAAGAGGCGAAAAAGATCCTTGTTCGACGTGCAAATCGCGCATGGACCGCGGCTACCAAGAATGAGTCCGAAGATCCGTTGGGAGAGTTCGCAAGAGCTGCAAAAGACACGCAAGGACAAATTCCCTACAACAAGGCATATGCAAATCCATTGGATGTGATCTACCAGTGGCGGACCCAGTGCGATGGAAGTACGGATTATCAGCTTCTCCTCTATCGATTAAAGCCAAAAAAAGATGTTCCCAATAATGCGAACCCTCTTCTTCCGCCTCTTGTGGACAAACAAAAGTCGGCTCGTCCAGTCGCAATCTTGGAGTCAGGCCATGTTCTCTTTGGTGCAATTGAATCCGGACCTGATGGCGATCATTTGATCGGTTATGAAAGCACAGCCTATGGAAAAGCGCGTAAGGACTACGGACCGCTGAGTGGACTATCGACAATCAAGAACCCACCGATTCCGGTTCCCATGGAGTTCTACTTACGAGCGAAGCTTGAACCGATGAAGGCCCGGAAGCTTTACGTTGAGTCAGGAATTGACCTTCTAAAGAATTATTCGCTGGATGTAGCTGCTCTTAGAAGTCGATACGCAAATTCAGCGCAAGATTCAGCACAAGTCGGAGGCGACAATCAGTCCAAGATCGATCAGATCCATACGCCGTGGGATCTCCCTGGTGGCCCTGACGTTCCCGACGGCGATTTAGCTCGGATGGAACTTGAGATCTTAGGGGATGAGCAGATCGGCAATCAGATCTCCTCCATTAGGGTTACGCGACCATGGGGTGACCCTGATCAAGAGGATACCGAACGAAAGGCGCCAAATTTAACCGATGTGAATAAGACTTGGGCGGGTCTTAGAATGACTCAGTTTGTGGATGACGAAGGGGAGTTTGCTTATCCTCCAGATTGGGTAGCTTCCGCTCTCAATGATAGCAAACAGAAACAATCCATCAACAGTCAGGGACACACCCCAGCCCACTACATCGCAGGCCTACTGGGTAGCGACTGGGACGGAGGCAGGAGGTCGAGTGATATTGGATATTTAACATTTATTCCAGATCTCATGCGACAAGGTGAGGCGTTAACGCCGGATAGCGATGGCAACTTGCCGATCCGGCATGCTTTATTGAATGCATGGGAGGGCGTTCAGACGAGACTTCGTCTTCAGGAGTCCATGCAAGATTGTATGAGTAGAAAGTTTAACAAGGACAGGACTGAGCCAGTTCTTCGCGCGCTTATGAGCGGCAAGAATCATAGAAATGGTGATGGTCTTACTGCTTTTGAAGCTTTAGCACAAAGATTACCTGATGAATGCAATGAGGCTCAGGGTTTTTGGCTGTGGGATATTATTTCTTCAACCGTAAAATATGAAAACTTGGAAACAATATTCCTTAGAACAGATCATTACAGGCGTATGAGGAGTTGTTTTAAAGCGGGCGGACGTTTGTCGCAATTCATTCAAATGTTTGTTTCAACTGACGGATCCAGGTTAATGGAATTAGATCCGGAAAATCATACAGCACACTCTTACAATCCGAAGTCTTTCCCGAGCAAGGTCGCAGGCGTCAAAGAACTCATGAAAGGTCATGAAGGGCTGATTCCGGAAGAGTTAGATCAACTGGACGCTGATGGAAATACGGTGCTAGAGCGCCTCATACTCAATAAGAATTTAAATGCTGAAGACCTTGGACGTCTCATGAATCGGTACGTCTCTTCATTGAAACCTTTGGCGCACACACCTCCTCTCAGAGATCGAAATGTGATTTCTATGGTGTGTGAAAGAGGGACGAATGAAGGTGACCCTGAAAAATTCGCAACTCTTGCTGCAAACATGATCGGACTCTTCCAAATAGGAAGCTCTGAACTTTCAAATAGGGAGCAAGGCGCAGTTGGTGCATGTGGCAAGCTTGCAGCGAAAGCTAAAAGTCCGAACCTAATACGTGTGCTACTGCGGGACGTGGGCACTGGCGGAGAGTTGCGCGAAGACATTGCTCGGCAATTAGTTAGACATCGGGAGCAACAGGATTCGGACTATGTCGAAGTTCTCAAGGCAGCCGGTGTGAGTGGAAGAGATGTTGGTAGGCTTATGCGTGGCCAAAATTACTGTCCTGCCGATCCAGTATCTGAATATCTCCTCACCACTCATCCAGAATCTGCCTCTAGCAGGAGTTTAGACATTTGGCTGATCTTCATCGCAAGCTGCAGGCCGGACCAATACGACGACGGAGTGAAGGCGTTTCAAAGGTTTATGGTATCTCATCCAGAAGTATCCTTTGACCCATCAAAGAGCAATATCCTAAAAAAGGAAAACGCCGTGAATGAACTGGGGATTAATTTCTGGGATGAAGAGGCGTGTGAGAAATATCAGGCGGCTGCTAAGAGAATTTCGCCAGAGGCTGGTCAAAAACTTCAATGTAAAGACTTAGAGATTTCCTACCCGAATGATCCTAACGGAGAAGATTGCAAAGAATATTCTGAAAAGTTGATTTCATTCCATAACCAGAAACCCAATGGTTCTGCACGTCCAAAGTATTCAAAATCGATGCTAGGTTTAGTAGCTGAACACCTGATCCAACGGTGTTCTTTTGATGATGTTGAAGTTCTTTCGAAACTGAATGGAATTTCTTCTGAAGGGGATTTACGTGATCCGAATTGCACCGATTGCGCAGTTCGGCCGAGAGAAAGCATTTCGCATAGTGTTGTATCCAGTCGGAAAAACAACGTTGGGAGAATCTTCTGCCCAACACCTGCAGCGGTGAGCATCCTCACCCCTCAACTCGTTACAATATCCTGTGAAGATCTGGATGATCACCTTAACTTCGCATTTAATCAGTGTGCACCAAAATATTTGGAAGCCTTGAGACTTCCTATTTATCAGGCGATGATCAAACGATGTAGTTCAAAGATTGGGTGGGAACGCATGCAGGAAAACCGCTGCGTCGATGAATTTGATCTGAACTTAATCAAGGAATTGAAGAGTTCAAGCGGTCAACCTTCTGAATAGGTAAACCCCTCTCACCCCCGCATCGCAGCCTGCACGCAATTCTCCATCAGCGACAGAATCGTAAGCGGCCCGACGCCGCCGGGCACTGGTGACAGTGCGTCAGCAACGGGAGCAACAGAAACAGCATCCACGTCGCCCACAATCTTTCCTTCTGCGTTGCGATGAATTCCAACATCAATCACAGTCGCGCCGGGCTTGATCCACGATGCATCCACCAGGTTCATCTTTCCGGCAGCAACAATCAAAATATCGCATTGTCGCGCCAGTGATTGCGGATCCTTCGTGCGCGAATGCATCGTGATCACTGTTGCATCTGCCCGCAGTAACAATTGCGCCATGGGCCGACCCACAATAAAGCTGCGACCCACAACGCCTGCAATCTTTCCAGCCACAGGAATTTTATAGTGCGTGAGCAACTTCATCACTCCCATCGGTGTGCACGAAACAAAACGTGGTTCTTCCGTGGCAAGAAGTCCCTGATTTTCTGGATGCAGTCCATCCACATCTTTTTCAGGGGTGACCCACAGCAATACTTCTTGTTCGCGAAAGTCCGCAGGCAAAGGTCGCTGAATCAGAATTCCATTCACGCTGTTGTCTCGATTTAAGACACCGATCGCGTCCCGCACTTCGCTCACAGTTGCATCGGCAGAAAAACGGACCAGATCTGCCTTGAACCCAAGGTCGCTCGCAGTTTTGATTTTTTTTGCCACATAGATCTCGCTCGCAGGGGCTGAGCCCACCAGCACCACGACAAAACGCGGTGCGACAGTCCCAGATCGGCGCAATGTAGCCATCTTTTCCTGTAAAAGAGGCATTTCTTTGGCTATCACTGCATCGGCGCGAAGGGAAATTGGCATATACACGGCTTATTTTGCCGGATACGCAAACAAGTACAAGGAGGGATAATGAACCTTGGGGAAGGAGGGTAAATACCTATGTCACGTCCATTGTGGGTGCCCATGTCGGGCGCAATCGCTAAAGATCAGCTGGTTGATACCATCGCAAACAATCTTGCTAACATGAATACGCAAGGATTCAAGACCGACGATGTGACTTTTAAAGAAATTCTAGCCCGCTCAGAAAATCCCAATCCATCCCCAGGGATTCCCCGAAGCCCGATCAAAGACAAAGATCTCTACCCCATGGAAGGCCGCGACCAGGCGTACACGATGGTCAGTGGGACCCACACCAATTTTCGCCAAGGCGGCTTAAAAGTAACGGAAAATCCGCTCGATATTGCGCTGGAAGGCCCAGGCTTCATTGAAGTCGCAACTCCACAAGGAATTCGTTTCACGCGTTTAGGATCTTTAAAGCTGGGTGCTGACGGAAGATTAATTACGACGCAGGGTTATCCGGTCCTTTCCGCAAAAACAGCGCCTGCAGCAGAAGCCCGTAGTCCGGCGGCAGCATCCTCTGACCCGCAGGCACGCCTCATTAATCTCTCCGGCCGTGATGGAGCAGTGCACATCAATGAACTCGGTGAGCTTTATATGGAAGATGATCAGGTTGCAAAACTCAGTATTGTTGAGTTTCAGAATGGTCCAAAGATGAAAAAAGTTGGCGATGGCCTCTATCAAAACATTGGGGATCCAGCGACGAATCCAGAAGCGCCCGCATCTTTGACTATGGTTCGCCAAGGGATGCTTGAACAGTCCAATGTGAATCCTGTTGAAGAGATGACAAAACTCATCAAAGCCAACCGCATGTTTGAGATGGATTTAAAGGCGATGAAGACTGTGGATTCGATGCTTGGAAAAGAAGCGAACGAAATCGGGAAATTTTGAGGGGAATTAAACTATGTTAAAGGCACTTTCAACATCGGCGACCGGACTTGAGGCGCAACAAGCGCAGATCGACAACATCGCCAACGACATGGCCAACGTCAACACCGATGGCTACAAACGCAGTGTCACGGAGTTTAGTGACCTCATGTATGAAAACGTCCGCGAGGCTGGGAAGGTGGATGGGGCAGGAAATCGTGCGCCCACCGGCGTGCAAAAAGGCTTAGGCGTCAAGGTCGGATCTTCGCACAAACTTTTCGAACAAGGATCAACCCGGGTCACCGGAAATCCGCTCGATGTGATGGTCGAAGGAAAAGGTTTTCTGCAGATTCAACGCCCGAACGGCGAAACCGTCTACACCCGCACCGGGGCATTTAAGTTAGACAATCAAGGTCGCGTGAGTCTCTCGGATGGATCCCTCTTGGTGCCCAATATCACTATTCCATCCAATGCCATGAGTGTTGTGATCAAGGATAACGGCGAGGTAAAAGCGATGCTGCCCGACCAAGGCGATAGCGTGCTCGGCCAAATTCAAATTTCCAGATTCACCAATGAAAACGGACTTCAGTCCATAGGCGGGAACTATTACAAACGATCCCCCGCCAGCGGTGAGCCTCAAACCTTAATCCCGGGTGAAGCCGGAAGTGGGACAGTTATGCAAGGGGCACTTGAGGCGTCGAACGTCAACGTCGCCAACAGCATGGTCGATATGATTAAAGCGCAGAGAGGCTTTGAATCCAATACACGCGTCATGTCCGTGGCGGACAAGATGCTTGAAGCAACCGTGAATATTGGGAGATGATAGTAGTCTGGTAACTGCTTAGTTAGGATGACTAAGTTATCTGTTCGCCAAGGAGGGTGAATGTTTCGTTTGATCGCGGCGGTCGTATTACTTGGATTTGTAGCGAATCACTACGCACAAGCAATTAGCGTGAAGCCAATTGTTCGCGTGATTCAGGATCGCTATCCCGGCGCTGAAATTCAGGTTTCAGAAAATACCTTTCGTTGGCGTGCAGATCCAATCGAAAATATCACCCAAGCACAAATTCAAAACGAAATCGAACCCGGTGTTCTTTTAATTCGAGTCTCTGGGACAGACAATTCAGGGACACAAAGCAGCACTTTAGTCGAAGTGCCCCATCAGGCGTGGCTCAGGGTGCCCCATGCAACCCGCCGTATTCAGCCGAAAGAGCGCATCACACAAGATCTAGTTCGGTTCGATCGAGTGGACGTCACCCAAGCGCCCTACTCTGCACAGCGCGGAATCCTGATTCACGACGAAAAGTGGCTTAAAAAGGCCGAATCTCGATACACGATACTTGAGGGCTCACCCCTGGTAGCGAACGCGATTCAAGATGCCCCAGATGTCCTCCGTGGAGATGGTGTAAAAATCTTGCTTCAAAGTGGGGAGCTCATCCTCAGTATCCAAGGAACATCTTTAGATTCGGTTCGCGTCGGTGAACGAATTCGCACACTCACAACCAAGGGCAAAAAAGAGTTCACTGGGACTCTCACTGCACCTGACACCGTAGAGGTAAAGTTATGAAATACCTACTCGCAGGTGTCTTGGCATTGATGCTCAGTGCGTGTAGTTCCATTTTCTCAAAAAGGGACTCGGACGACTACAATGTCCTCACCTATGGTGATGCTCCCGGAAGTAATGCTCCTTGGGGAAACAATCAGCGGGATTCATTCCAGCGTGGGACTTTTGCGAAAAGTGATCACAACTTTGAAACGCCCTATCAAAGAAACCTAGCCTCCGAAGTGGAAGAAGAGGCGAAAGATCCAACCAGACCAGATGTGCGCGAAGGCCTCGAAGCCGAGCGCGGTATTGTCAGTGACTCGAAACGTTTAGGTGGACGTACAACGAAGAAGGATCTTTGGGATAATAAACCCGCTGATGGATCTCTTTGGTTCGGCCAGAATGATGTGAACTTTTTTTTCACGAAATCAAAAGCAAGGAATCTCGGCGACATCGTATCGATCAAAATTCAGGATAACTTGATACGCCAGGTTGCTGACGAAATGAAGCGTAGTCTGACACCGGCAGAGCAAAAAATTGAAATGGCGCTCTTACTCAAGGGCGAAGCTCCGGGAGCAATTGCTGCAGCTAAAGATGGCGCAGCAGCGGCTTCGGTAGCAGCACGTGGCGTAGCTAGCGTTACTCAGGAGGATCTGCAAGATTCGGCTGCAGAAGATGAACTATCTAAGATTCAAAAGGCCGTGAAGTGGTCGCAGGTGGACCTTTCCAAAGAAATCAGTCTTAAGCCGGATGAAGAAGTCCGTGCTGAAGTGATTGATCGTTATCCCAATGGGAATTTCAAGTTACGCGCTACAAGGTCCATATTTTTTCGTGGCAGACAGAAGCTTGTGTCGATTGTCGGCATAGCTCCAGCAACCGATTTCGACGATCAAGATCAAATTCCGTCGGGGAAACTCTATGAGTATCAAGTCCGCCTCAATCGCTAGCTTAGTCGCAGGTATGCTCATGGCCGCCATCGTCGCGCATGCGGCGAGTGATGTCGCGATCCCACAAGGCGCGCGCCTTAAGGACATCGCAACAGTGAAGGGCGTGCGCGAAAATATTCTTATTGGATACGGGTTAGTGGTCGGTCTTAAGGGCACGGGTGATTCCAGTGCGGATGTCACAGCGAAATCCCTCGGCCGATTATTCGGAAAACTTGGCCTCGATGTAGAAAAGAATGCTGCGATCAAATCCAAAAACGCAGCGGCGGTGATCGTTACGGCTCGTTTGCCGGCCTTTGCTCGCAGCGGAAACGCGATTGATGTCACCGTCAGTTCTATCGGGGATGCGGCCTCATTGGAGGGCGGACAGTTGCTGGTGACCCCTCTTCGGGCTGGTGATCAGGCTGTGTACGCAGTCGCTCAAGGTTCAGTCACTTTAGGTGCGAATGCGGATGGCCAGGGGAAGAACTTCCCAACAGTTGGGCGCGTTGTTTCAGGCGCCATGATTGAGAAAGACATCGAGAACAATTTTAACGATAAAAAGAGCTTCCGCCTCACCCTTTCACAACCGGACTTCACGACAGCTGCGCGTGTTGTGACTTTGGTAAATGGTGAACTGGGCGGAAAATTCGCTTCTGCCCGCGACGGAGCGACTATCGATATTGTCGTGCCGTTTAACTATGAGGGCAATACGATCGAACTCATGTCCCGGATTGAAAATGTTCGGGTCGTTGTGGATACACGCGCTCGCGTTGTGCTCAATGAACGCACAGGGACTGTCGTTGTCGGCGACCGGGTCACACTCCTTCCTGTTGCGATATCCCACGGGGATCTTTCAATCGAAGTGAAGGGTCAAAAAGGAAAGGGCGATCGTATCTTAGAGGTACGTGCGCCTACGGTTGCAGACCTTGTAAAACTGCTCAATTCCTTGGGTGTTCAGCCCAAAGACCTCACAGCCATTTTTCAAACCTTAAAAGAAACGGGCGCACTCCAGGCGGAGCTAGAACTTTTATGAAGACAAATTTGAACGGGATGCGGGTGGCACCTGCTTCCAAGGATGGAAAGAAGACGAAGGCGTTCCAGGAAACCGGACGAGAACTCAGGCTTGCTAGGATGGCAGGCAACATCGATTCGATTTTCGCTTTCTCTTGGGTGAACGGGGGTCAGGAAGACCGTCACCACAGCGCAACCGTTCAAGCGGCCGGGGATGTGGGATGAACTCCTTGCGGGTTCCTCCCGCATCCTCTGAGCCTGCTTTAAAGACCCAGAAATCTGAGCGTCAGGATGTTGACCCCAGGATTGTTGAAGCCGCCCAAGGGCTTGAAGCGGTCTTCGCGCATGAGATGTTGCGCGCCATGCGTAATACCGTTGAAAAATCCGATCTCTCTTTAGATAACTCCGCGTCAGATATCTATCAGGGAATGTTAGATCAGGAGTACAGCGAGGTCGCTTCTCGTACGAACTCGCTAGGTCTTGCCCAGCAAATTATTGATTACTTGACCCGCGACACATACACTAAGCCTAGAGGAAATACGTCCTCTGACGCACGTACAGGAGGTACTCATGCGAGTGAATCCAAACTCAGTTCAGAACGCACAAGCGAACGGAACTCAATCCGCGAAGAAGACGGATAAGTCCAAAAGCGCAGATAACGCTGAAGGCGCAACAGCAGGAAAAAAAGTTTCGACTGAAGGCTCAGTTAAAACCGAAATCTCCTCACGCGCAAAAGATATGGCGCGCGCGAAACAAGTTGCGCAAGACGCGCCTGATGTTCGTGAATCAAAAATTGCTGAAATTAAGGCCAAAATTCAGAATAAACAATACAACGTTAGCGCGGAAGCAATCGCAGATAAGCTCGTTGATGATCACATGAGTAGCATCGCTTAAGCGTCGTTTGAGATCGATTCCCGAATCAAGGAGGATGAGGGGTTTGGAAACGCTACACGAATATCTACAAAGGTTAGTTGGGTTGCACGTGCAGCTCCTCGACCAAGTGAAGGTGGAAGCGCAGGCGCTTGCGGAAGCAGATCTGCGAGTTCTCCACGAATCTTCACTTGCAAAAGAGGCACTGATCGCACTCATCCGAATCGAAGATCACCAGCGCCAAATGATTGTGGACCAGTTGCAGTTTGACGGTCATCTACCCCGTACAACAAATACTCTGATCCAGATCATTGCCCATCTTCACGGGATTGCTCCGAACCTCGCCGATCGCATGCAGTCCACCCTCAATACTCTAAAAGTGATCATCGAACGTATCCAGATGCAGAGCCGCATCAATGCAGGTGTGATCGATAAGTCTCTGCACCATGTGCTCGCGATGAAGGACAACCTCCTAGGCGAAGTGCAGCCGACCCGAACCTATTCAGCAAAAGGGGTAACCAACCCACTATCAGCAACTAACAACGGACCTCGAATGATTTCGAAGAAAGCGTAGTGGATGGGCATTCCTAATGTTCTCCAAACCGGAATATCAGGGATGAATGCCTCGAAGGCAGGCATCGCTACGTCCGGTCACAACATTACGAACGCCAACACCGAGGGGTTTTCACGCGAAAGAGTGACTCAAACTGCAGATGCATCCGAACAAAAGGCAGCCCAAGGCGGCCCCTACATCGGACGCGGTGCGAAGCTCAGTAAGATTGAACGCATCAATGATTCTTACGTGGAAAAGCATTTGCGCGAAGGGACGCGAGACTTAGCCCATTACGAAGAAAAGAAGATGGTCTTTGGTCAAATCGAGGACGTCTTTAATGAAATGAACGGCGATGGCCTCAATCGGCTTGTATCGCGATTCTTTAACGAATTTAGAAAACTTTCGAATGAACCGAACTCTCATGCCATCCGTGAAAGTGTGCGCGAGGCTTCAAAAGCGATCGTGAATGACTTTCAACGGATCCGAAAAGAACTGGTCGAACTTCAGAAGCACGTCGATTCCCGGATCGAAGGGGGCATGAAGGAGCTCAATCAGCTTTCTGAAGAGATGGGTGAGCTGAACCTTAAAATTCATAGGTCTGAAATTCAGGGTCACAGTCCGAATGATTTGTTAGACCGAAGGGACGTCGTTGCAAAAAAGATGATGACCTATTTCGATCTTTCTACACACAAAGACGAATTTGGGATGATGACGCTTGATGTGAAAGGTGTGGGGCCTCTGGTGACTGGGCCACGGTCGGAACAGTATTTCATTGGCCGTACTCCAGCCAATGCAGAGTCCGGCAAGCCGGAAAACTCCCTGTCCATCATGCGATCGCCTTACAGCCATGACGACATATCGAATCAATTTAAGGGCGGCAAATTAGGCGCTTTGATTGAAGCACGAGATAAATCGATCGGGAGCATCATGGATCGTTTGGATCAGATGGCTCATGCTGTGAGCACTGCGGTGAATGAAATCCACCAGCAGGGATTCACTGCGACGGGTCGTCAAGGAGTCGCATTTTTTAAACCTATTAACCAGGTCGAGCGTGCTGCCGAAATGATCAGCCTGTCGGATGACCTCAACGAATCAGCAAATAATATCGCAACCGCTATGGCCCCCAATTCCCCCGGGGATAACCGATTAGCGCACGCTTTAGCTAATTTGCAGAATTCCCGATTCTTTATGGATGGAACCACCACCATGGATGATTTCTATAACTCCATGGTGTCCGATGTCGGGGTTTCAGCCGCTCGAAACAACGAGGCACTTTCGCAACAAAAGACGATCACCAATCAGCTGGAAAAAATGCGAGAAACAATTTCGGGTGTTTCGATCGACGAAGAAACGACGAAGTTACTGCAGTATCAGCATGCTTTTAATGCCTCTGCGCGTGTGATCCGTGTTGCGGATGAAATGTTAGATACCATTCTGAACCTGGGGCGAGGGTGATAGACCATGAGAGTCACTGAAAACGCCAACTACAATACGATGCTTGAGAACATCCATCGCGGTAAGAGCAAGCTTGAGGATCTTCAGACTCAGTCAGCCACATTAAAGAAAATGAACCGTCCTTCAGATGATCCCGTGGGTGCGGCAAAAGTTTTAGAAGTTCGCACCGACAAAGTGAACAACGAACAGTTTCAGATGAATGCAAAACTTGCGAATTCGTTTTTACTCAACACGGATCATGCTGTGGAAGATCTCTCTGAAATTGTAGTGCGCGCTAAAGAGATCGCAGTCGGCCAGGCCTCGGGTGCGTCTTCCACCAAAGAATCTCGTCGCGGGGTGGCCGAAGAGGTGAATCAGCTCTATCAACGTGCGATCTCCACCGCTAACCGCCGCATAGGCGATCGATACTTATTTGGGGGATATAAAAACCAAACTAGTCCTGTCAGTGCCGAAGGTCGCTACATGGGGGACGACGGCGAAATCATGATTGAGGTCGCCAAAGAGGTGTACCTCGGGATGAATGTCCCCGGGCACCAGGTTTTTAATACCAATGTGAAGGCCTCACTCGACCAAAGAAATTTGCAGCAAAATCAGCAGGGACCGGCACGTACCCTCGCGTCTGAGGCCGAAGGGCCAGAGGGCGAACCTGTGCCCATGGGCGCACAAAACGTGAACCTCTTTCAGGAGCTCAATGCGCTGAAAATTGCACTCAATACAGGGGATTTGGACGCGATTCGAGGCACCTTAGAGCGCTTTGATGAAATGCATGGGCAGTTGATCTCAGTGCGCTCCAAAATCAGCGCCCGCGTCAACAGCCTGGATGGCACGCTTTCGGCGATGGAGCGGCACAACCTCACCAACGCGCAGCTCACCTCACAAATTGAGGACGCCGATATGGCGCAAGTGATGAGTGACCTAGCAAAACAGGAAACGGTTTACCGCAATTCGCTCGCCAGTAGTCGCCATTTAGTTCAACCAACTCTGTTGGACTTTTTGAAATGATCGCAGCATTCAGAGTTCCGACTTGCTTCAAGCCTTCCAAGAAGGTAACAAATAGCGCTGTAACGGATTACTGCCATCCGGTCATGGAGCGATAGACATGTTGGTACTCACAAGGAAGCTGGGCGAGAGCATCGCCATCGACGACCATATCAAGATCACGGTCGTTCAAATCAAAGGGAAACAAGTTCGTCTCGGGATTCAGGCTCCAAAAGAGACCAAAATCCACCGTGAAGAGGTCTATACCTCCATTCAAGATCAGAACAAAGTTGCAGGTTCAGGCTCAGTTCCTCTCGACGAAATGTCCAAGCAGCTCAAAGGCTGATCCGGGTCCCGCCTCTCCCATAAACGAAGTCCCCAAATTTTGTCAACATTCTGACTTGTCTTTGACCAGAACATTCGTCTATTCTTTTCATTGGGGGGCATGTGATGCTCATACAATCTTCGCGTTTTGGAGAGATGACTGTGTCGCCTGCTGATCTGATCCAGATCCCGGGTGGAGTTTTAGGATTCCCAGAGGAAAAGACTTACGTCTTATTCGATCCAGGCGATGACACACTTATTCTTTGGCTTCAGTCGACGACGAACCCAAAGCTCGCCTTCCCCGTTTTAGAACCAAGAATTTTTAAAAGTGACTACCGTGTCCGACTCTCCGGAAGTGAAGCGCGCGAACTCAAGATTCAAAGCTTAGGTGTAGCGAGCGTGCTCACGATCTTGACCATCCCATCCAATCTTTCTGAAATGACCGCGAATCTGAAAGCACCGATTGTCATCAATCCAGTGCTTCAGACGGCAAAACAGGTTGTACTTCAGGAGAACGATCTTCCGATTCAGTTCCCGATGTTCAAAGAGTTACGTGCTGCCCTTTTACAAATGAGGCCAGCAAAAACAGGGAACGGATCATCCGCAAAACCAGTTGCGATTCCACTCAAGGTTTCTTCCCTGAACCCATCACCGGCGATCGAGCAAATCCCGTCCTCGGCCTCTTGATCGAGACGTTTCTAAATACGACAGGGCCTCACGGTGTGTTGGGTCTTCTTCAAGAATAGATTCCCACTCCAGTTCCGCATCCAAGTGATTGCCTTGGCTGTAATGCAATAACCCAAGCTGAACTTTCACCGCCAGGTTCCCAGGATTCTCAGACTTCAATTGCTGCAGCTCTTGAATCGCGCGCATCAAGAAACCCTTTTTTGCATAGGCTTTTGATCGGCGGATTCTGGCATCGATCATGGAAGGATCTAAATTTGCAGCTCGGGTGAATTCATCGATCGCCTCATCAAAGCGACGGTACCTCAGGTAAAGATCGCCGATTTCAAAGTGTTTGATCGCAAAACGACGATTCACTTGCGTGTCGTCTTGGAAGTTCTTCTTGAGAAGCACACTTTGATTTGCCTGCTCAAAGACCCGCTTGGCTTCATCGTACTTGCCGAAGTCATTGAGCACGACCGACAGGCAGATGGCTGCATCGGTGTGTTTAGGATCAATATGTAGAGCGCGCTTCAGGTCATCCACGGATTCTTTGAGGCGATTTTGGTAACTGCGTAAAATTCCGCGCAGGTAGTAATAATCCGCATTTTCTGGATCCTGAGCCATGCCGCTGCGAAGTGCATGGTCTGCAGAGATGTAGTCCCTAGCCCGGATTCGGGTTTGGATTTGTTCGACAAAGTTCATTGCTTGTATTCCTTTGTGTTAGGAAGCTCTTTTATCAGCTTACGCGCTTCCTCCGCACTTTTGGAATCCGAGTACATATCCAAAATTCTTTCTAATCGCCCGCGAGCAGATTCGTACTTTTCACGTCGGAGGTAAAACTGTGCAATCTGGAGTTCTTTTTGCGCTAAGCGGTTGTAAGCCACAATCCGGAGACTGAGTGCTTGGGGTACGTTCTGATCTTTTGGAAAACGTTGCATGAAGGCATCAAATGCTCGAATTGCGTTGTCAGCGGATTTTAGGTCGCGCGAAGTGTTTTCGGGGATATCTCGTGAGTACGACTCTCCCGCTCGAAACATCGCGTAAGCGACGCGTTCATGCTTGGGGTGCAGGTCCCCAAAGGTTTCGTAGGCCGCAGCGGCCTCCGGGAAACTTTCTTGAAGGAAATACACATCAGCCATGCGAATTTGCGCTGTGGCTGCGAAACTGGTGTAGGAAAACTTGTTTTTGATCATGCGCAACTTGTCGATGGCGATGATATATCGACTCGATGCGATGTCCTCCTCAGCATCAAGCAACAAGGAGGCGGGATCGTTCTCATTCACATTATGGCCCGAGCACGCTGCGAGAAGCGCAATCAGGATTGTAGGTAACCAACGCTTCATGAACTACAGAGGTAGCAAGCAGGATTCAGGAATCCAAGCGCTTTCCCCACTTGGGAGACGAAAGGCTTGCCAACTCTCTGGGGAGCGCTCTGATCCGGTCGTCACGGGTATAGAGACTCGCCGGATGATTTGCCCTGTCGGAACCTCCTGAACCTTGCTGAAACTTTGTCCAGGTCCCGACCTGGCGTCGTAGGTCACTACCACTGTCGCAGACGCATCTGCTGACCCCACGAAGTAGATCCCATAGAGGATGTAGGCAAATGCGAGCGCAATGGCGCCGATCCATCCAGCGGGCCTAAGCAGCGCGCGGCGGATGCTTCGATGCCGGATGTAGGCCCGCGCCCAAAAGAAACTGACTAAGAACGTCGTCAAAGCAAGGATGCCGTAGATTTCTTCGGCGGCCATTCGATCTGAAAAGCGTTCTGTGGATGTCGCGGCTAGGTTTGGATCGAGGCCCGCATGATTCTTTCGCCACAGTTGTTCCGTATGGCGCGTCAGCGCGCGCACTTCGGTGTCGTGAGATTTCAGGCGTGCCGCCTTCGTGGCGTAAGCAAAACTCAAATCCTCTTTCCCTGATTTCAGCTGCAAAACTGCCAAATTGTAGAAGTAGGCGGAATCGTAAGAGGGGGCCTCCTGCAATTTTTGGATCTGGGCTATGACTTCTTCGGAAGGGGCCGCAAGCGTGCTGAGCGCACCAATGAAAATCGCTGTAAAAAGCGGCATATCTGTTCAGTACAGGAGACCGGGACCGCATTTGCAATAGAAACCTGATAGAATCGGGAAAATGCTTTCCGACGAGCAACTCTTTCGATCGATCGACCGACTCCTTGAAGCGCGCTCTCAAACTGAGCTGGGCACTCTGGGTGTTGTGGGCATGCTTGAACTCCTTTCTGCCGAGTGGGGTGTGAAGTCCCAAGTGCAACATGTCAGTCATTCCTTAGATGGCGTTTCTAAGGATCAGCGCAACATTGTTTTTTTTAGCGGTGAGCACCGCACTGATCGCACGACACGCAAGGGCCTGCTCATGACTTCGGCCATCGACACCACAGAGGGTGCATTGATCCGTCGTGGGCCAGGCTTGGCGCGTCAGGGGACTGAGTGGCTTGCGCCCGGGGTTTTGCAAGGGCAAGTGGATTTGTTGGTGCGACTCTATTCAGTTGCGCGCGTTCTTGTCGGCAAACGTCATAAAGTTCCTTTGTATTTAGCAGGCGTGTGCGGGAGTCACTTGGGCATGCTCGGGTCTCGGTTTTTGGCCGATTCTATGGTCGTGAACCCCTCTTGGGTGGTTAGCACGGGACCCACACAACTTGAGCTTTGTTCCAAAAGTTTTGGGCAGCTGCATTTGTCCTTACGGCTTTGGGTGGGCGCAAGATCGCGCGACACAAAAGGTTACGCCCGGCGCATCGACATCAAAGCCAAAAGCAGAACCCGGGATTGGCTGGATCTTTCTGATTCTGTCGGGGCATTGGAACTCTCTCTTGCGGTACTACTTCAGGCCTCGCAGCGCGGATTTGATTTTCAGTGGACGGATGTGAAGGCTCAGGGGCCAAGAAATCAACCCCCCGATATAGCGATGGTATCAGTGCACATCGCCACCTTCCAATTTGAGGACTTCCGCGCGTTTGTGAACGGATGGCTCACCGAACATGGCTTACATGATCATTTCGATGTGAACTTTGATGCCGAAGCGAAAGCGGGTGCTCAATTTCTTCCGGACACCTTGATTCAAGCACTTCTTGAAATTGATCTATTGGCCAAGGATTTACGCCAAGAGATGTCAGGTGATTTTGAAGGCGGCATTCATTCGGTGTCCGTGCAGCAGGATGAGATGGCGATCGGGATTACGGTGTGTTCTTTGCAGCCCGAGGTCTTAACCAAAGCGGAAGCACAATTCAAAGAGCGCACCACCGCACTCTGTCGTGAAAAGAAGCTCATGCGATCGAGCGTGCAGCGTTTATCGATCGTGCCGCCTGGAGTCACAGTGCAGCCGGAAAGTCTCATGGCCTTAACGCGCCGTGAATCGTGGGACGATTTGCCGGCGTTAGCGTTGACCGACGCAGGAGTTTTCACGCAAAAGAATTATCCAACTCTAATCACTGGCATCGGCGGTGGAGCGGACCGTCCTTTAAGCGAAACGGAACGCATCTCTGAGTCGCAAGTGCTGGATGCAGTGAAAAGTTGTTCGGACTTCTTGCGAGAGGTGTGCTTTTGATCCTACTCAGGCCTATGCAAGAGAAAGACATCTCGGACCTTTTAGAGTTCGGGAGCACGCCGGGGATGTTCAATCTTCCTCAGACGCGCGAACTCGCATTGGATCGCTTAGCGATCTCAGAGCGTTCGTTCGCTAGAAAGTCGGGTTCCAAAGATCAGTCGAAGTACGTGTTTGTCGCTGAGGATGTTTCTACGGGGCAGGTTCTCGGCACGTCCATGATTGCCGGAAAGCACGGCACGCCGGATGTGCCGCATTATTATTTTAAAGTCGGCCAAGAGAAGCGTTACTCACAGTCGGTTCAGGCTGGATTCATTCACGGGACATTGACGTTAAAGATCGATATGGATGGGCCGAGCGAGCTCGGCGCGCTGGTCGTTCGCGCTTCGCACCGAGGGCACTCATCGCGAGTTGGGAAGCAGATCACCTTAGTGCGATTCTTGTTTTTAGCCCAACACCGGGACCTTTTTGAACCATCGGTGATTGCGGAGTTGCTTCCGCCTTTGAACAAGGATGGTCAGTCCCCACTTTGGGAGTCGATCGGCAGAAGATTTACGAACTTAGATTATTGGGAGGCGGACGCGTTGGCCTCAAAAGATAAAGAGTTCATTACGGACCTCTTTCCGCGCGGGAAGATCTACACCACCTTCCTGTCTGCCGATGCACGTAATGCCATAGGGAGAGTGGCTCCGATGACTGAGCCTTTGTTTCAAATGCTGAAAAAGATCGGCTTCCGCTACAACAATGAGATCGATCCGTTTGATGGTGGGCCGCACTTAAAAGCTAAAGTGGATCAGATTGCCCCAGTGCGATCGGCGCGGGTATTTACGGTCAAGGCCGATGCAGCCCGCAGTGAGGCTCCCGTTTGGCGAGGCATGATTGCGCCGGAGGGTGTTGCGGCGAAAGATTTTCGAGCGGTGATGATTGAGGGAAAAGTGGATGGCGGGGATTTATTTTTGGCAAAGCCTGAATTTGAAACCGTGCAACGCTTGCTCAGTGTGAAGCAATTAGGAAAGGTCAGAGGATTTCCGCTCTGAGTTACCCCAGAGCGGAAAATCAATTTTTAAGCTTCGTTTTCGAGTTTTCGGACGTTGAAAGCCTGTGGCCCTTTAGGACCTGTTGTTAGTTCGAACTCGACTTGTTGGCCCTCAGACAAAGTTTTAAAGCCATCATTTGAGATCGCGGTGTAGTGAACAAAAATGTCCCCTTGCACGCTTTCCGCAACGATGAATCCAAAACCCTTGGCGTCGTTGAACCACTTTACTGCACCCTTCGCCATAATAGTTAACTCCCCTTAATTAAAAGGGATACCACGCGGGGCGTATCCGTCAATGAAAAAACAGGACCTTGGTTGCCCAAGGTCCTGTCTCTTTGTTGTCGTTGTTGTTGTTTGGAGTCTAACTTTTTTGATTTTCGTACTTCAGGACTAGAAGCGTCGGCCGTTTCCATTGTTCAGGAAATTGATGGCGTTACCACTTGTTCCCTGTTGTTGGAATTGGGTTTGCAATGCACCTGGGTTGTAAGCACTCTGCACATTTGCATTTGCAGAGTTCTGGTTGAAACCCATTGCGCTGTAACCTTGCAGCCCACTCACGTTTGCACCTTGAGCAGTTAATCCAAGAGCGCTGACGTTTCCGCCATTTGAGCTGATGAATTTGGTTAGACCGTAGGTTGAACCTGCTGTGTTTGCAGCTGTTCCCATGAGGTTACCCAAGACTGCTTGTTGGCGTTGGTCGAGTTCAGCAAGCGTATTCTGGTACTCAGGCAACTTCGCAGCGGCTTGGTTACACTGGTAAGCGTATGCCATGCCTTGTGCCGTTGGGTTCTTTGCAATTGCTGGCAGGTTTGTTTGGCAAGCTTCCAAATACTTTTGAGCATTGGCTACATAGGTCTGTAGTTGACCTTTGTACATGAAGGTCTGGATGTGGGTCATGCCTGCGTCGCGTGATGCGATCCATGGGCGGGCGGCCACATCTTGAGGAGTTTTCAGGCTATTCAAAGCTTTCTCGTCCAAAAATGGAGTGCCTCTTGCCGCCGCATAAGATTCCCCGCGTAATGCGAAGGCTCGATCGAGTTGCCCCTGAGTGAGTCCTTCCAGAGCATCCACTGAAGCCACGAACTGAGTTGTGAACTCAGAGGGATTTCCAATGATGTTCTTCATATCGTCAGCAGATATGCGGCCGTCGGTCTTCGCTTTCCTCATGCTTTTTAAGAGGTCATTGTAATCGGCCAAGAGCATCTCGCGGTCTTCCAAGCGTTCCGCAGGAGTTTGTCCAGGATTGCTCCCAAGGCGCGTCTTGAGGTTGTTGTAACTGATCGTGAAGGAATCGACCTTATCTTGGCTTGCCTTCTTTAGGATCGAATCAGAGATTTCGTCGATCTCTGATGCTGCGATGCCATCATTCTTGAGAAGCTGAGCGAGCTCTTTCGTTTCGTCTGCCTCCGGATGGCACGAAGGGCAGTTCACTGTTCCTTCCAGTTTTTCAGCCGCGAGGTAGCTCGGACTTTTAGTTTTCTCGTCCTCGCCGGCTAACGACACAGTCGCGATATTATTCTTATCGAAGGACCCGACTGGGATCTCTACAGTCACGGCATCCCCGGTGCATGATTCCGGTTCAGTGACAGCCACTGTGATTTCATCAGCCACCTTTTCAAGGCCGTCTGATTTTTTGTATTCAGTAGCACCATCTTTTCTCTTCATGGAAGCAAGCACATCGTCTTTGCAGTCTTCGGTTGTTTCAACCGTTGCAAAGAGTTTTTTGTCTTTGAATGAAAACTTCACCTTGTCTTTTGCAACTGGGACTTTTTTAACTTCGGCCTTTGCGATCTTTGCTGTGAGGTTGGTCACAGGTGCATCGTTGAGTTGAACCTTTGTTAGGTCTGCCTTGAGTTTCGCAAGATCTGCCGACTCGACTTTGATTACGCGTGGGGACAGCACGCTTGCTGTCTGCTTTTTCAGAGCTTTATTGCAAGCAGCTAGGCTTGTGACCTTGCCGTTGTAGTTCACGCCCAGCTTGAGGGTGTCACCCGAGGCTGATCCGTAGCTGACGCTCAAATTGTCCAAGCAGCCTTGTTTGAGGGGTTTTTCTGCTTTCAGCGAAAAAACTCCGCTGGCGTCGCGATCGACGCTGATTCCAAATTTATTAATTTCATCAGCCGTGAGCGGGGTTTCCCCTGCCCAGGCGGCGCCACTTAAAAGAGATAAAACGATATACGACAACATAGGTAGACTCCTTACGGACTAACAAAGCAAGGGTCAGGCCAAGGCAAAAGATCAATAAAAACAATATATTAGGACGATTTTAGAGGTTCTGAGTCTGACATCTGTCTAAGTATTTGACACTATCCGTTGGCTGGGGGACATTAGGGGGATGCGCGAAGACTATGCATTTAAGACTGACGCGACTGAGGTGAAGCTTAAATTAGAGGTCAAGGTGGCAGAACTCCTGACCGTGATGGCGAAACACACGAAGCTTTCAGAGGCTGAAATCGCGAATACCGCCATTAAGCGCTTTATAGCGACCCATAGGGACTTTATCCCCGAGAAATCGGGCGGTTCCCGGTCTGGCTCGTGACTCCCCGTCGAATCGCCCCTTAAGCGGTAGACAGAAAGCCTCAAATATGTAAGCTTCACCCCCACTTGATGGGAATTTCATACGCTCGCCTATTCCTACATTTTTTGGTCATGGTTTTAGGGATCACGTCCAGCCAGACCCCTGCCTATGCCATTCTTCCGGCTTGGGTGTGTCGGGCCGCGGGTGAAGGTGCTGAAAAAATGGCGCAGAGTTTGGCGTATGCAGCAAAAACTGAGCGTGCAAATGCTCACCATCAGTTAACCCAAATCTTTCTAACGAGCAAAGAAGGTTCCGAGCGTGCGATTGCAGCAGGCTACTTAGGTACGCACTTCAAGGATTACCACTTTTTGATTCTAGATAAATCTGGTGTTTCGGAATTAGAGACACACTTGAACAAGTTAGCGACCGATCCCGCAGTGCCACGGTATTGGACTGTCTCTAGAAAACTGATCGCACTCAGTGCGGGCCTGATTGTCCTCAGTTTAGGTATGGAAGCGGTCAGTCCAGACCTGGCCAGTCTTTTAAGTGATGCGAGATCCGTCACTCTTGGACTCACCGGACTCGCTTTAGGATCGAAAATCTATCTTGAGTTTCGAGACTGGCTTGCACAAAATCGGGTCCTTGCTCTCTATCGCTTACCTGGATTTTCTAGATTTTATTTCACGAGCCAATTTCCGAGGAGACGAGAACCTGAAGGAGCAGGCGACTTTTTCAAAAGAAAGATCATCATTCCTCTTGAGGACCGTGATCCAGCTGATGCGATGGTCCAGGTGGGTAAAATTTACGCGTTCCACCTTTGGGGCAAGACAATGGTAGCAATCCCGAAGGTCAAGAAGACGATCGTAGTTCCTTAAGCTACTCTTGCGCCTGAAGCGCGATGATCAAACGATCTCGTGCTACGAGCTAAAATCCCCAAAAACATAAGTGCGCTAGAACTTGGCGTTTGGTGGCCTGAGATTCCGTATTAAACTATGGCGGAGCTCAAATTAATTTGTGGAGTAACCATGCTGACCCTACTGCTATCCGCCCTGACCTCGCTCGCTATTTCCGACGTACATACGAACGCAAATATAGATCAGGTGACGCTCCACCACTCCAGCTTTGATTTGACGGTGAACCTCCTCGAAAAACGTATTTATGGAACTGCGGTTCATACCATGTCTCTGGTTTCTGGGAATGTGGTTGAGCTTGACGCTAAAAACCTACGCATCGAGTCGGTGAAGGTCGGCTGCAAAAAGAATTTGTCGGATGCGATGGTGGTCACCGGAGCAAAGGTAGAGACCGGGCGCACAGGCGATGCTTATGGAAGCAAGCTCACCATCCCGCTCCCGGATCTCAGATGTTTTGGGCCGAAAATAAACTTCTTCGTCGCGATCAAATATTCATCTTCCGCTGGTACCGGTGCACTTTCATGGCTGGATGGCTCCCAAACCGAGTCCGGGAAACCTTTCATGTTCTCCCAGAATCAGCCGATCGGCGCACGCGAGTGGCTTCCCACACAGGATTCGCCGGCGGCGCGATTTAAGTACGACGCAAAGGTTCAGCTGGTTGCTGAACCAGGCGTCGCAGAGAAGTTAGGGATCTTGATGTCTGCGGCTAACTTGGAAGGCCGAGTGCAAAGAGGACAGGCCAAGTTTAACGGCAACAGAGTGTCTATTCCGGCCTATTTGCTTGGGATTGCTGTCGGTGACTTAGAGTTTCGTGGAATCGGTCCAAGGACCGGTGTGTACGCTCAGCCTCAAGTCGTTGCTGCCGCTGCAAACGAACTTGTGCCTCTAGAAAAGGCTTTAGCAGTAGCGGAACGCCTGTACGGAAAATACATTTGGGGTCGCTACGACTCAGTGGTTCTGCCCTTTAGTTTCCCTTACGGCGGGATGGAGCACCCGAACATCACGTTCTTAAATCCATCTATCATCGCGGGTGATCGGTCTTTGATTCATGTTCCAATTCACGAGCTCACCCACTCGTGGGCGGGGAATCAAACAACGAATGCTTCTTGGAATGATTTTTGGTTAAACGAAGGAATCAATACCTACATAGAGCACCGAGTTGTGTATGAAACCTTAGGCCACGACTTGGCGCAATCGACTTTGTCCAGCTCTGTGCGTGAGGCGAAAACCCAGGTTGAGGAAGTGATTGCAGATGCGGCAAAAGAAAAGGCTGCGCCGATGGTGGCAGCACTCAAGGGGACGCTGAGATCCACCGACGACCCGGAGCACGCTTCTTCGGGCATTCCCTATGGACGAGGCGCTTTTTTTATTCATTCTGTAGCTGCCCGAATGGGCGTGGCCAAGATGGATGCATTCCTGAAATCCTACTTTGCTGAAAATCGGGAAAAGACTGTTTCCACAGAAGAATTCCTAAAAATGCTGCGTGTTGCAGTGCTGAGTGATGTCGCGTTACCTGGTGCTGAGTTTGATGCGCTCGTCAAAACGTTTGTTTACACAGACGCATGGCCTGCTGTGCCGACGGTAGACAGTATTGCTAGCAAAGAGGTGAAGGTCGCCGAAGAGCTTGCTCGGGTCTTTGATTCGCGGGCATTGACAGCAGCTGAAGTGAAGCAGGTATTGTCCGTATCGCCAGTCGCTTTTGTCGACTTCATCGAGTTTGTCGGCGACAGCGATGCAAAAATTCCGGCCTCCCGTGTTTCTGAGCTCGGTGCCGCGCTCTCCATTCACAAATTTCGGAGTGCGATGATTCGTTCTCGTTGGCTGGTGACCCAGTTTAAGAAGGGTATCGATGCGGGTGTTACGGCAAAGGACTATGTACACCAGTATGGCCGGACCTACTTGATTGCGCCCGTATACGGTGCCTGGGCTGGGGTGGATTGCGCCTCTGCCAAAGCGGTGTTTGAAGCGAATTCCCCGCGTTACATGGAGGTCGCACGTAAGAAGATCGGGAAGGTTCTTAAGGATAAGTGTTCCAAGTGAGGTCAGTTTAGGGTTGAAACTGAATCAACTGTAAAAGTAAACTAAATCTTATTATGTTGTTTGGGATTCTATTGAGCACCCTTGCACACGCCTTTCCGGTTGAGCTCAGCGGACACGCGCAGGACTCCATCGAGGTTTCCGTGCAAAGGTGTGAGCCGGATGAATACGGTGTTCTTGAGACTGATTTCAGTGTTGATGGAGTTCTGACAGCTCGCGCTCTATGTAAACCCAAGATCTGTGTGTACGGAACAACAGTCAGATCGCCCATTTTTGATAAAACCTGGAAGATTCAGCTCATTCCGGGAAGAACTGTGCTGCGAAGGAACGTCCCGCCCGCCGAAAAAGATGCAGCACTCCTCGATCTTGTTCGCAGAAAAGTCTGCAAACACGTTCTCTATAAGGGGCCGGATCCGTCCTATATGTAGGCAAGGTGCTGCTTAGATTTTCCTTCGAAAAACCAAAAAAGGACCGAGGACGTCCAAGCTTATTTCTTAGGAGGAAGAGCAACACCTTTTACGCGTTGCTGCTCGGCGACGTACAGCTGCTTGATCTCAATAGCGCTGACACGCCTCTTGGTCGTATTTGCGAGTACTTTTTGGAAATTTGCCTTTGTATACCGCCAAGGCATAGAGACTGATGGTTCTCTGACCTCGGGATTGGTTGCAAGGATACGAGGTGGACATTCAGTCCCGACACCGTAATGACTCCAGCCCCCTGTACAAGCGCTCCCAAAATCAATAACGAATCCAAGATTTGGACCGCAAAGAGTGATGCAATTCCCATCCGCCAGCTCAACATCGCAATACCAGCCGGCCTTTGCTTCGGTAGCATAGCCGCCTAGAGCAAACAGAATGATCGCAAAAAGTTTTGATTTTAAAGCCATGACGAAATCTCCTACAGGCACAGTGCCATTACATTCAGGTTTATTGGTTTTTTAACAGTCTACAAATTCTGCATCTGGGAAGCTCGCTTTGAGCCTACTTCGCAGCAGGTGCCGTTATCCCGCTCTTCATTTGTTCCTCTTTCAGGAGTTGATCGAGCTCTGCCGACGTCAAGTTACGTTTTGTTGTTCCCTGAAGAACCTGAGCCCAGTTCGCCTTGGTGAATCTCCAAGGGTTAGACCGAGAAGGAATGGTGTTTGGATTGATAGCTAAACGGTTGGGGCAGTCTGTACTGGCTGATCCATACATATTCCAAGGTCTACAAACGTTGCGGAGAACGACCGCCTCAGCGACACTCTTCACACAATAAGTGATGCACCCCCCACCCGAACCTTCTGAGTCGCAATACAATGCAGCCTGGGCAGATGTTGAATAGATCGCGGAGCTTATTAAAGTAACTAGAAAAATTTTTAACATTTCTAACCCTCTGTAATAGCTTAGGGAAGCATGCGTATCCACACAAGCCGTATCAGAATGGACACATGGAGCGTCAACTCGTTGACGCATCCATTAGCTCAGCGATATCTAAGACCCGCACGCTATCTACCTTGTCCTTGGTCTTGACCCCATCGGAAAGCATCGTCATGCAGAAGGGACAGGAAGACGCAATCACAGGCGCACCCGTTTCTAAAGCTTGCTCGGTACGCACGACGTTCACACGTCGTCCGATGGTCTCTTCCATCCACATACGGCCGCCACCGGCGCCACAGCACATGCCATCCTTGCGGTTCTGCTTCATCTCAACCAGCTCAACGTTCGGAATGGCGGAGATCACAGAGCGTGGCTCTTCATAAACATTGTTCCATCGACCCAAATAACAACTGTCGTGGAACGTGATTTTCTTGGCCACTTCTTGTGTTGGCTTTAGCTTCCCGGTCGCAACAAGCTTTGCCATGAATTCGGAGTGGTGCATCACGTTGTAGGTGCCGCCGAAATCTTTGTACTCGTTCTTGAGCGTGTTAAAGCAGTGTGGGCACGCAGTCACGATATCCTTCACGGCGTAACGATTGAGCGTTTCAACATTGGTCTGCGCCAGTGACTGAAACAGATACTCGTTCCCGATCCGTCTGGCCGCGTCGCCTGTGCATTGTTCTTCAGTGCCCAGAATCGCAAACTTCACTTCAGCACGTTTCAGAACATTCACAAACGACTTCAGCACGTTCTTATTGCGCTCATCGTAAGACCCAGCGCATCCCACCCAAAGAAGCACTTCAATGGTTGGATTTTCAGCCATAGTTGGGATCCCAAGGCCCTCTGCCCAATTTGCGCGTTCAGATGCACTGAAGGCCCAAGGAGTGCCGTTGGTTTCCATATTCTTAAACACGGGCTGCACTTCCACAGGGAAGCGTGACTCCATCATCACCAAATTTCTACGTGCATCAAAAATCTTATCCGTGTGTTCAATGAACACAGGGCAGGCCACTTCACACGCTCGGCAGGAAGTGCAGGCCCAGATCACGTCATCAGTCACGCGCGCATCAATGAGCGACGTCACTTCATCTGCCTTGCCCGCTAAGATCAAATCCTTGTTCGCATAAAGATTCTTCTTCATGTCGATGATGATGCTCTTCGGGGACAATGGCTTTTCCGTGTTCCATGCCGGACACAGGGCCTCGCAGCGGCCACACTCCGTACAGGAGTAAAGATCGAGCGCATCTTTCCAAGACAGATCTGTAATCTTCGCAGCCCCGTACTGCGTCAGGGTCTCATCCGCAAAGTTCAGGGTGCGCATTCCTTTAGCCACATCTAAATGCTTCAACGCAGTATTCGGTCCAGCCGCTAGGATATGCAAGTGCTTGGAGCCGGGTATGTACATGGCGAACCCAAGAACGAGCGACATGTGCAGCCACTTAAAGAAGATATAAAGGCCGTGATTGGTCTCTGTGCTAAAACCTAGACCACCAAAGACTGAGGCCAGATGCTTTGAAATGAAGTACGAATCCTTAAACCAAGGATCACTCCCGAGGACGTGAAACGAGTTCATCAGGAAGATGGAAACCATTAGAGAGCCCGTGAACATCAGGATGTTATTTGCATCCTGGGACTGACCTAAGTTCTTCGGGCGCTTCACCAACCTGCGGTAGGCGGCATAGAGAATTCCGTACAAGACAAAAGCCGTAAAGAAGTCCTGAGACCAAATCAGCGCTGAATAGGCTGTCTGACCGATAAACTCAAAGGTCCATCCTTCATTCAGCGTCATCGCAAACTGCTCTAAGGTCCCCAGCGTAATGATAAGGAAACCCCAGAAGATCATCGTGTGCGCGACCCCGATCCAGGGGTCGCGCAGCACGGCACGTTGTCCTAAAATATCGACCGTCGCCGTGACGATACGTTCTGCTACACGTCCAAACTTGGGCGTTCTTCCTTTCATGCTTTTTAAGAGCTGAAAGAGTTTAGCGAAACGGAAGCCGGAATAACCAAAAGCAATTCCAGCAACAATCACGAAAGCAACGGTCTGTAGCATTATGTCGATTCCTTGAGTTTTTTGAATTCAGCAGTCAAAGCAGGAATAATTTGGAAGAGGTCTCCAACAATCGAGTAGTCGGCAACTTGAAAGATCGGCGCATTGGGGTCGTTGTTGATCGCAACAATGATCTTTGAAGTGCGCATTCCCGCCAGATGCTGAATCGCACCACTAATACCAGTAGCGATGTATAACGATGGCGAAACCACTTTCCCGGTTTGACCGACTTGATCCCGGTGAGGACGGTAGCCCGCATCGACTGCTGCACGCGAGGCACCGACGGCGGCACCTAAGACGTCAGCCATATCTTCTAGCATCTTGAAGTTTTCTGCGGACTTCAGCGAACGACCACCAGAGATCACAATCCCAGCTTCCGTCACGTCAGGACGGGAAGAATTCCCTTTGACGATCTCAAGGATTTTGGTCTTCATCCCACCTAGGTCAACAGCGACATTTTGCACAGTTGCAGTTTTTGCAGCATCCATTTTTGGTGCGCCCAAACTATTTGCACGCACGGTCGCCATTTGAATCCCAGCGGCAACAATCGTTGCATCACAAATCGCTTTGCCAGAGTACATAGGGCGCTTTAATTTCAGCTTCGCTCCCTCAAAGGTCACGGAGGTGCAATCTGTAACTAGGCCCGCGTCACAAAGTGCTGCAACGGCTGGAACAAAATCTTTCCCCATTGGGCTATGGGAAGCGAGGAAGATGTCCGGTTTCACAGCGTCGATTGCGGCTTTTACAGCCTTTGAGTACGCCTCGCAGGAGTAAAGTTTAAGCGCCGCATTTTCCACAACGTGGACCGTCGCCGCCCCATAAGTGCCGATTTCTTTGGCAAGTCCTGCTACACCGTCGCCGACAACGACAGCATGCGTTTCATTGCTTGCTGCGGCTGCTGCTGCACTTAAGATCTCGTAACTTGCTTTCTTTGCTTTTCCGTCGCGCTGTTCAATAAAAACTAAAACTTTTGCCATAAATTAGACCACCTTCGCTTCTGTATGGAGGAGTTGAACGAGCGCTTTTGCCTGAGCAGCAGCGTCGCCTTCGATTTTTTTGCCCGCAGCTTTTGGCGGAGGCATCTGGAAGTTACTGAGTTTCACTTTCTGATCAGAAGCTGCAACACCAAGATCAGAAGCTTTGATCGCTTTCACTTCTTTTTTCTTCGCCTTCATGATGTTGGGCAAAGTTGCGTATCTTGGCTCATTCAGGCCTTTGGATGCAGCGATGACTGTTGGCAACGTCACTTCAACGGTCTCTGAAGATCCACCCTCAATTTCGCGTTTGCATTTGATCGTCGCGCCCGAGTACTCGATGCCAGTCACGATGGTGACCGATGGGATTCCCATTCGTGCTGCAACCATCTGAGGAACCATTGCTGCCCCATCATCGATGGCTTCTTTTCCGAAGTAAATCAAATCAGCAGGCGCTTCTTTCTTTAAGCATTCTGCAATCGCTTTTGCTGCCATGTTGCTGTCTGAACCATCCGCAAGTTCGATGTGGATCGCATTGTCACAGCCCATCGCGAGTGCAGTACGCAATACTTCGATGGCTTCAGCAGGACCTGCAGTGATTGCCGTCACGGTGCTGCCTGCATTCTTTTCTTTCACACGAAGTGCTTCTTCAACCGCAAATTCGTCATAGGGCGAAAGGATGGTTTTTACTCCAGCGAGGTCGACTCCGCTGTTGTCAGCCTTCAGTTTCACCTTCATTTCGGTATCAGGGACACGCTTGATGCATACGTAAAGATTCATGGTGTGGTTCCTTTTCTTACTACTCTATAAGAGTTTCAGAACTTCTTGAACGTTCTTCACAACTTCTCGGAGATCACTTTGAAGTTCTTCGGCGGAACGTGCGCGGGGCGCGAACAATACCGAGTCACAACGATCAAGAACTAAGCGTAAAGCTGCCCAAGATTCAACCGGCATAGCATTTTGTTCCATCAGGACTCTTCCTAGGTCCCGCCGGGGCATCGAAGCCGATTTCAGCTGAAATTTGTGATCGATCGCTTGGGGTAGCATTTCCGATAGTTTCCGAAACATGCTAGCCAGGCCCGCAGGGTCACTTGCCCCCGCATTTGCATCGCGTTCCGCATCTTTGAGCCATTTTTTTAGAAGTTCGAGCGTATCAGGCGCACCTAGAATGGCATTCTGCGCCTCTCTACGTTGTCTCTGAGTTGAATCCCACAGCACCATCCCGAGCGTGATCAGCAGAGTTGCAGTCGCCAGCCAAAACAACCACCGCCACCAAGGCTGTCCCAAGAAAAGGCGTGGGGCCTCCTTAGAAGTTTGGTCGACTGGCTTGAGCCCAAATTGCGCCCCGCCTGCCGCATTTCCGGCTGCAGCAGGTGGAGTGGCATTATCCTCAGATTCTGAGTCGCCCGGTGGGTTTGGATCGCTTGGGGCATCTATTCCCTTCACGACAGTAAGATTGAGCGGCGGAACGGTGCCTGTCTTATATTCCTTAGTAGATGGATCGAAAGTCTCAAATTTCACTTCTGGGATTGAAAACGAGCCAACTTCATTTGGGATAATCACAAACTCAAAGGTCTTCGTCATCTCAGTTGCTGATTGTTCTTTCACAGAGCCCCGTGAGTCAAAGACACGAAAACTTTTCGGCCAATTGATCTTGGGTTCGGCAAATTCACGTACATTGCCTTGTCCTCGGACGTCTAGGAATAGAGAGATTGGATTGCCGGTACTAGCTTTACTGCCATCATTGCGCCACACAGCTGTAAAGCTCCCGACACCGCCACCAAAGAGCGTTGATGCACCTGCTGGGAGGCTTGCGACCTCAATGTTGATGGGTTCTGAGCGTTGCACGGTTGAGCGGGGATTCACCTGCTGAAAAAATTGAAAGAATGGATCATTAAACATGTCGTCCATCTTGGATTCACGTGGAACATAGTCAGCCCGCAAGCCAAGGGAATCAATTTTTAGAGCCCCTGTTTGGATGGGAGTCAAAGCGTAACGTGCAATCAAGGCGCGTTCGAATGGCACTCCACCTAAACTTACGGCCTCGAAATTAAGGCGGTTGGAAAGGACAGGCATTTCTAAGTCTTCGCGTGTAAAGCCGGTAAATGTAGGAAAACGAACCACATCACGAATCTGCGTTTGTGTCCGTCGGTACAGATAATAACTCACGACGAAAGTTTCACCGCGATAGACCTTCGTCTTGGTAGGTTCGGCTCGGATAAAGAAATATTTGTTTTCACCTGAAAGTTTGGGTGCGGAACCGTCGATCGATTTGGTCCCTGGCTCCTGACCACTCGTCACCGTGACCGCCAGATCCGCCGCAGTCAGAAAGTCGCCGTTTGGCGTTTTTGTCGCGATATCTCTAATCTTAAGAGAGCCTGTTTTTTTTGGATTGAGCACAACCGTGACGCTTCGAGTCTTCTGTGTTTGACCATTGATCCAAGAGAAACTTTGCTGCTCATACTGGTTGATCGGATCAAAGTCCGGGGCCTCAAATTTTGGGCTGAAATCAAAGAGCTCATCCGCTTCAAGCGTTATGACAAGATTGACTGATTCACCGAGTGCGACCTCATTTCGATCGACCTCGGCTGTCAGTTTTGACGCTTGCGCAGAAAACGCAGAAAGCCAAAGGAGCGCAATACAAATAAGTTTACCAGTCTTGACCACGTTGATCCTTCTCCTGCTTTCTGGTCTTTGATTGTAGCTGCTTCATTTGCAATCTTTTTTCATTGTCTGCAAGTTGCCGCATAATTCCTTCGGCAGCCTCTCGGGTGAGTGAATCACTTTTGAAAGGTTTTGGTTTAGGTTCACGACCATTGTTGGCTTGCTGTAGCTGCTTTTGATCCTGATCTTGATCCTTCTTTGCTTGATCTTCTTTCTGATCTTTTGGGTCCTGTTGGTCTTGCTGTTTTTGCTGCTGCTGTTGTTTCTTTTGTTCAATTGCCTGCGCGAGTTGTTGGCGGGCCACCTTCTCAAGTGCGCTATTTCCTCCACGCCTTGCGATCTCAATTGCATCAAGTAAATGGGGAATGGCCTCATCGTGCTTCTTTCGGTCTAAACTCTTTGAGCCCAAATTATATTCCGCACTGGCCGCTGTATCGTAGTCCCCGATCTTTAGGGCTTCACGTGCGCTCTCTTCCAAGAGCTTTTTGTGCCGGTCCTCGGGGTCTTCTTCGGTACTCAGCACGGTCCCTAAATTGTAGGCGGTCTCTGGGCTATCGGGTTCAAGAGACGCCTCAAGGTCTTTTTTTGCACCTTCTAGGTCTTTTGCCTGGATGCGCCGCTCAGCACTTTGTTCGTGGATGTATCTATCGAGCGCACCTAATGTGCCCGCAGAGGATTCTTGATTCACAAGCAGCAAAAGCAGAGTAAACGCTATACGTGCGACTTCCTTCTGATTCCTTCTTAGAAGGAGAGCTGCAATCAAGAAGAGAATGGCAAGCAGCAGGGGATATTGAAAGCGTTCGATCTTCCGTGTGACTTTTCGAAGCGCGTCTTGACGTTTCGTGCGGTCCATAGACTTTAGAACTGTTCCTGCAACTGCGTCGGGACTGGTGAGGTCTAAATACTCACCCCGACCCGCTTGGGTCAATGCAACAAGGTCTTTGCGGTTTAACTTGGAGACGACGGGTTTGCCGCTTCCATCTTTCTTATAGGTTAGCAAGGATCCATTCTCCGTTCGAAGAGGAACCGGTGCGCCTTCTTCTGTTCCGACACCAATCGCGAAAAATATAAACTTATCTTTGATTGCTTTTTCAATAAAAGCCTTCGCACTGGATCCAAAGTCCTCTCCATCCGTGATCAAAACGATCGACCGGTGCATGCCTTCAGGCGATCCAATACGCTGAAAAGCATCGATTGCTGTTTCAAGCGCAAGCTCGATGTTGGTTCCCTGATTCTGTATCGCCTGAGGTTCGACGATGTCCAAAACGGTATCTAGATAAGCGCTGTCTGAAGTGAAAGGTGCAACCAGCGCGGAAGTACCTGCAAAAATAACGATTGCGACTCGGTCCTGACCCAATTCTCGGGTCAGCCTGCGGATCATGAGTTTTGCACGCGCCAGTCTTGAGGGGGCAGAATCCTCGGCAAGCATGCTGTTGGAGACGTCCAGTACCAGCGCAATATCTGATCCGGTATTGTCTAGCCACTCTTCTTCAGCGCCCCACTGCGGACGCGCTAGGGCCAGCACTGCAAACAAAACCGAGCACCCAAGCAATGCATGGATTACGTTTCCGCGACGGGGGATAAATCCTGGCATGACCTCGCGCCAGAAACTTCGATCAATCCAACTTCCAATTCGAATTTCGTTCTTCTGAATCAGAAAAAATCCTAAGCCCATCAATACCAAGATCGGCACCAGAATCCAAAGCCAGTAGAAGTGGACCCAGCTCATGACCACTGCCTCCAGATGACTAAAGCGAGGAGCCGCTCTAAAACTAAGAGAGCCAAGGCTACAAGAGCTAACGGCTCAAAAAGCTCTTCATAAAGAGTTCGCTCTCTTTGGGTCACGGCACTTCGTTCTAAACGGTCAATTTCGTCAAAGACGCGCCGCAGGGTCTTTTCATCCTGCACTCTGTAGAACTTTCCTTTCGTCATTTCAGAAATCTGTTCTAAAAGCTGGGTATTGAGTGTGTTTTCTTTGCGGACCTTCACGTAAAAAGTCTGTCCTAGGGCATTGGTCTGAGGAAGGGGCTGCTCTACGGTCCCTTCTGTACCTGCCGCGATTGTGTAGACTTTGATGCCAAAACCTTGAGCGAGCTCTCCACCGTTTAACGGCGGAACTTTTCCGACATTAGAGTCTCCATCGGTGAGGAGCACGATCACTTTAGATTTAGCGGTTGAATTATGGAGTCGTTGCACGGCCAAAGAGAGGCCATCTCCAATTGCTGTTCCATCTCGCATGCCGCCTTTTCCAGGCTGTACCAGACGCAGCTGCTGCAGCACGAGTCCGTAGTCTAACGTCGGTGGCGCTAGAGTCAGAGGTTCACCTGAAAAGACAACGAGTCCAACACGGTCACTTGTGCGGCCTACTAAAAACTGCTCGATCGTTTCTTTGGCGATATCCATGCGTGTGCCGCGACCCATGTCTTGGATCAGCATGCTGAGAGAGACATCAAGCAGTACAACGATGTCGACACCTGAAAGTTTGCGTTCCTGAATTTTAGACGGAGATTGCGGACGTGCAAGCGCGACAATGAGTAGAGTCAGTGCCGAAAGCTTCAAAAGAAGCTGAATCGTATCGGCACGAATTTTATTTTGATGGATTTTTGGAATCCCAACTCCGAATAGGATCCGAGGATGGTGCCCTCGCTTAAGGCCAATGAAGAAGAGGAAAGGAATTAGCACCAAAAAGAAAAGTACCCAAGGGGAGTGAAAAATCATGATGAGGTCCCCCGTCCGCGAATTTCTTGCGTCCAAGCCTCGAGCTGCTCGGTCGTATCCTTTACGGCCGAAGTCAGGTCTGGACTCTCAGAGAATCGGACATAGTCTAAAGACCTAAGCAGTGCTCGCAGCTTGTTCCGTTCCGTTCGATCGATGCTCAGATTTTCAAGCCTGAGAAGCCACTCGCGAGTCGTCAACTCCTGAAGACTGGTCTTGTACTGCTCTTCATAGATGACTCGTAGAACATAGCTGAGTTCATGAGCGGTTCGGGGCAAGCTCTTTTCACCTAAATATTCTTGGGGCGCGTGAAGAATCGCGTCGATTCGATCCCAAGCGATTTGTAGTTTTGTTCTTTCCGGCTCTGCGGGTACAGGTACCGGCATAGGTGCAGGCCGGCGCTTACGATAGAGCCAGATCATGGCAAGAGAAACCAAAAGAGCAATTACGGTATAGATCAACACGTAAGCAAATGGGAACGAACTGAGTCTTAGGCCAATGCGTTCAGGGGGTTTTTCCCCGCTTGTGTCGATGGCTTTCACCTGAATCGTAATCGGCTTCGTTTTACCTAAAAGATCACCACCCGGACTGCTGATCAGCAAGCTTGGAATAGTGACGGATCCCGCTTTCATTGGGGCAATTCGAATGATGAAAGAGTCTTTTGATAGACGCGCTACTTCTTCTAAAAAATACGAGTCTTTGACGGACTCATCACTTAGGGCGACTTGAACCGCGGTTTGACCTACTAATGCAGGGTCTTGAGCAGATATTGTGAGCTCCAGGCGATCCCCCAATGTGAGTGAATCGATCGGTGTGTACACGCTTGAATAGTCGATCTCGCGATCGACGTTAGCGGCACTAACGGCGATTGAGAAAACGAGCCAAAGCATGAATGTAATCCTCGTGGGTCATTAAAGTTTCAAATTGCCCACGCGCGCGGATAAAAGCTTCGCGTGCTGCAACTCTTGATTTCTCAGCGGCATCTTTTAAATGAGCTTGTACCCGGTAGGTTCCAGTATCTGTATCTACCGGCACATTGGATTCGGCATCCATGAGGGGCAGCCAGCCTCGGATCGGCACTTCACCTTCGGAAGCATCCGTCGTACTCAGTCCGATGAGGTCATTGGACTTTCCGAGTTCCATCAGCCGATCTAAGCCATGCATCTCTAAGAAGTCAGAAAGCACGATCACGATCGATCGATGAACCAGTACTCGAGATAATTGTTCGATCGCCCGCGTGAGGTTGATGTGTCCTGGATGATTCCCAGAATTCAGAATCTCATGCACGATGCGACGCACATGATTTCTTCCTTTTGCTGGGCGTATCAGTTGCTGCTTTTCACCCGACAATAGCAATGCTCCAACCTTATCGCCGACTCGTGATGCAGCTAATGCAAGTAAGCCGCCTACCTCGGCAGCAATCTGTCTCTTCTGCGATTTGCTACTTCCAAACAGTTGCGACGCGGACACATCAATCACGATGAAAACTGTTCTCTCTCGTTCTTCCTCAAACCGCTTCACCATCGGCTCTCGGGTTCTTGCACTCACTTTCCAGTCGATGTGTCTCACGTCATCGCCAGGTGTATATTGTTGGTGATCTGAAAACTGCAAGCCCATCCCACGGAAGCGACTTTTGTAAGTGCCGCTCATCCAGTCATTCATGAAGTGCTGAGCCTTAAGCTCAATCAACTTCACTTGTTTTTCTACCGCAGTGGGAAGGCGCTTCATGGCACTTGGGTGTTTTCTAAGATCTTCCGAATGATGGTTTCTGACGTCATGCCCTCTGCTTCTGCTTCATACGTAACCATGACTCTGTGGCGAAGAACATCTAAGGCGACTGCCTTCACATCTTCAGGTGTGATGTAGTCCCGATGTTCCATAAAAGCAGTGGCACGAGCGGCTTTTGTTAAAGAGATTGTTCCCCGAGGAGATGCTCCGACTGAGATCCATTTCTTCAGCTGATCAAAGCCGTGTTTTTCAGGTTCACGGGTGGCAAAAATGATTTTGAGGATATAGTTCTTCACTTTTTCCTCAATGTGGAGCGCAGAACAGGCCTTACGCCCTTCCAAGATGTCTTTTGGGTTACAAACTGCGGCAGGAATCGGCACTTCTGCACCCGACATACGCTCTAAGATCTGTTTTTCCTCGGATAGGGTTGGATACCCAACACTGATTTTAAATAGAAAACGATCCATCTGGGCTTCGGGAAGCGGATAGGTACCTTCTTGTTCAATCGGGTTCTGTGTTGCAAGAACGATGAACGGATCGGCCAGCCGATAGGAAATTTCTCCGATTGTGACTTGGCGTTCGCCCATCGCTTCAAGCAATGCGCTTTGCACTTTTGCAGGCGCTCGATTGATCTCATCGGCGAGTACAATGTTGGTGAAAAGGGGGCCCTTTTTAGGCGTGAACTCGAATGTTTTTTGATTAAACAACATCGTGCCCACCAGATCCGCAGGCAAAAGATCGGGTGTGAACTGGATGCGATTGAAGTCGGCATCAATACACTGGGCCAGGGTCTTGACCGTCAGAGTCTTTGCAAGTCCGGGGAGTCCTTCTAAGAGGACGTGCCCGTCACAGAGAAGAGCCTGAACCAGGCGCTCGACGAGTTCCCTTTGGCCGACCAGGACCTTGGAAACTTCTTTCATCAATGGATCAATAAATGCACTTTTTTCGCGAATGAGATCAGAGGTGGACATGCCCTCTTATTTTATTTGAAACGCACGCTTCCCGCGATCGATAAAGCGATCCAAGCGACCTTCTTTTTGAGCTTGGGTCATTGCGTCCAGCGTCAAGTCCATCATCGCTGGGTCAGAAAGAGCATCAAGTCCAGCCGTCAAACCACCGTCGCGGATGTTCTGATGGAGCTGATTTCGCGTTCCTGCGCCCGATTCGCTGGCCAAGTCATCGACAACTGGGATGAGGTCTTTTTTCTGTGCCGGACTCAGCGAAAGAGATCCTGCGTCGCGAATCATTTCTTTGACGGTCGCCTCTTGAGTCGCAAATACCGGGGCTAGAGTCAGAATGTCATTGATGAAAGTCTTATCTTTCACCCTTGGGATGATGGTGTTCATTGGACCGTAAGATGCCTCACTGACCCGAACTAACTTCGCTATTTGCTCCATCCCAAGCAAATTCAGCATCGTCGGCATTGCATTGATCCAAGGGGCACGAGTGGTTTCGCCCGCTGTCACGGCTTGACCATAGAGTTGCGAGAAGTTTTCATCCGTGATCTTGTACCCCATACCAAAGATCGCATCCATGGAGTTTGCGATGGCCTCAATCTGATCGTCGTTTGAGGTCTTAGAAAAGTTCACCATGTGGGTCACCATTTTATCTAAGGTGACTAGTCCTTCAGTGGAAGAAAGCCACTTTGCGAGACGTTTCGTATTCTTCTGATCCTTCACCATCCGACGTAAGGTTGGAATCAGCTGAGTACTATCAAAAAACTCTTTTTCGTTCGCCATCGCATTGTGGTGCAGCAAACCAGAGCGGGTGATCCTAAAAATAATATCTAACAACGTCAGCTGACACTTAGAGCGTGCCCCGCCTCTAGGACTTGTTAAACAGACCGGATCCAGTCGCATACCATATCCATAGTCTTCACGTCGGGAGGGAGGGGTCGCGATGTAGAGCTCGATGAAGATATTCCGCAGGTAGGCAAGCATCCCGTAACCGCCGTGCTTTTGTGGCGTTTCGGATTCGAATGACTTAGACACCATACGCACGTTGTAAACGCGACGGTGAATGTCGCAGAACTCCGGAATGATGTTTCCAGTAATGCTTGTTGGACGCCCGAAGAGGACGAGCTCACTCTTTGGATCACAGCGGTCGGTCAGTGGATCTCCAAATCCACCAAACTTCTTCATGTGTTTGTCGATCATTGCAAGAATCTGTTTGAGATTCCGGATGCACTTATCTCCGCCTGCGTCGCCTGGACCTTTGTCAGGACAACGGCCCTCAGGTTTGGCCCGCATCACGGCATTTCTGATCTCTGGCCTCACCGTGGATAAATCCACATCCCCCCACGCAAGAGCCCATTCACCCATCACTAAGTGTCCAATATTTTGAACGTCCTCGAGTCCTGTTTCCCCTATTAAATCACCCAGAGATCTTCCAAGAATGTTCGTTTTAAACCCTGCCATTACAGCCAGGATCTCAAGCTGATCGTAACCATTGACGATGCGGAACTTCATCCGGCGCTGCAGTTCTTGTCCGCCTGGAGTCGCATAGTTGAAGTTCGGATTCATTGGGAAGTAGGGAATGATCACGCGGTTACGGGCCTGGCCAAGTAGAATGTGATTTTGCTCTTTCTCGGGGAAATTCACGAATGATAGCGCTCCGTTCAGCAGTCCTAAGACACCGTCGGGCTGGTCGTGGATCAAATGGAACAGAGGATTCGTGTGATAACGCAGGTTCCCTACGCGAGTTGGCAATGCATTGGCATCAGGTGAAATTTCCCAATTCACCTCACGTGGCAGCCAGCTATTAGATGCACTCCAGTATTCTCGAACCAATTGGCGCAGAAATCCCGCGGCACCGGCAGTTTTGTAAAGTGCTACGTGGTCTGGATGAATGCGACAATCATCAGTCTCAGGGTCTAGATCCTTGCAATAATATTCAAACAACTGCCTGATTCCCTCGGCCCCGCTTACGGATTTTTCTAGGGCGTTGTTCACGGTTCCATACCGAATCAGGCTTTGCCCTAACATTTCTTGATAGAGGGCCTCCTCCTTCCTAAACTGCACCGGCATCCCCGCGGGCGCGGACCTGAGTGCGATTGCAGCGAGTTGATACACCTCCCGCCAGGACGACGCTTCAACACCCAAATTTAAAAGATTATTAAATGCGGGCTGATTTTTCAGGGCCGCATAAACCTTCATCCAAGATCTTTGCAGATTCCTAAACCGAGGCGCTTCTTTGACCAAAATATCAGCGCCAGCATCTGCAATATTCAGTAAAAGTTTTACTCTGTTCTTTGCATTGGACCCTGCTGCTTCAACCCAAGACAACAACGTGTTTACGAATGGATAGAATCTATAAAGGTAAGGAGTCCCGTTCGGCGACGGCGTTTCCGCTAAGCGCGTCACCCATTCAGCTCCTTTAGGAAATCCATCACCGATCAGACAGGCCTTAAGCGTTCCGAACTTTGCATTGTTCGGCGAATAAACAGTCCAATCAAAATCCAGATCGATTCCACTGCAAGCGTTTTTAGCAAGTGGGATAATCGCAGGGAAATTTTCACGGATTGGGGAAACCTCAAGACGATTTCCTTCAACCTCAGGCAGAGACACTTGGCGAATTTCAAAATCGTGACTGCCGGATTCGATCAAGGTGCTCAGCATCTGACTCACCCGCATCATGATTTCGTCAAAGGTTCCATCTAAAGAAAGTTTTGCGATGTTGACGACCGCACCTTTCAGTTCAGGTGCTTTCAGAATTCCCTCGACTGCAGCGTAGAAGGCTTCGTTTTCGCGCATCGAATCTAAAGCTTCAGAGGCAATCGCAAGACCAAAGTCCTCGTCACTGCTATCCCAGGTTTCAAGCGCGAAATCGATGGTGGCTAGGCCCTTTTCGTTTTCGTCGCGCATGAAGTATTTCAGGAAACGATCTGCGGCCTTGTAATCTTCCGTTTCAAAAGGTCTCAGTGTGCGAAGCAGTCCTACGATTTCATCGGTAGAAAACTTTCGGACCTCACGTGCAATGTTTTTTAAGTCATTCGGATCTTCCAATAGGAGAGCGGCGCCCATGAGTTGGCGCAGTTCCGTGAGTCCTAAGTCTTTTAAGTAGGGCTCTGCGATTGAAATCTCAGGTGCTTTTAGCAAGTTTAAGACGCGGGGCTTATCTAATAATGCTGACAGATCATCTCGGATGCGTGGCCAGGCGGGACGGCGCTCCAAATCGAACATCACGCGGAGCGCGTTCTTGAGGATTTCAGGAACTTCGCAGAAAGGTTTGCTGGCAAACAATAAAACGCTTAAATCGCTGAAGTCCTTGGCTTTGCCCAGTTCGCTTAAGACGAACTGATCCATGTCAGTCAGATTTGCGGTGCCGTGGAAACATTTAAGCGGATCTTCTAAACGCACCAAAGCGTCGCGGAATAGAAGCAGTCTTCCGTCTTGCAAAGCTTGCGAACCCAGGTCTGAAAACTCGTTGAGTTTTTTCCAGTCGGCAGGGTTTAATTTCCTTTTTTGCAGGGGAAGTTCTGCGATTTTTGCAATGTCGTCTAAGATGTGGTCTTCAACGATGAGGCCGCGCAGATTACCGATAAAGTCAGTGCGATCTTGCGACACCATTTCAATCAGGAGTGCAATCAGAGCGTCCGAGTTCCAATTCAAGTTTTCGTGAAACAGTGTGTCGGTCGTGTAGACAGAAGTGAGAAGTTTTCGAGTTGTTTTGAGTGCGCTGTAGAGGTCATCACGTGTGTACTTGTCTGACACATCTACCCAGGGACGGATGTCCATTTTTTGAACCAATGAAAGCCCGTCATTTAAGGCGTCTTCGTCGGACATGAGGAGGGACATCTGGCCCATCAAGGATCGTGGCCCTTCCGGCTCGCGTTCTTTGAATCGGCGGTCTAAGGCATAGAGGCGTTCCGGGCGATCGATGAAATATTTTTGCGCGTGTTGTGCGACAGCGTTTAATGCCTCATCGCTGGTTGCATCTAAGAGGGCTGCGATACCATTTAATTCGCCACCGGAATTTAAGCACTCCACCACACGACGTAAAAGGGCCGCATCGAGTTGGTCTTGGCCAAGTGGCAACGCATTGCAAGGCGCGTCGCTTCGACGGCTTGCAGCCCCATCTAACCCTTTGTCTTTTGAGCAGGCTGATGCAAAGAAAAGCAGCAGCACAACAGCCCATTTTGATGCAAACTTCACAGCCCCCCGAGGTTACCTAAGAACCCCATATCCGGCAATTAATGTCGGGGATGCAATTATAGCTATAGCGCAATTATAAGAGTTAAGGCTCCCAGGCGTCTGCGGGTGGTAGGCGGCCTTCAGCGAAAAGAGCGCAAGCGCCTTTTTTTGCCTTCTTCCAAGCCTTAGAGGCGAGGTCCAGTCCCTCAGGCAGATAGTACGTACCTGTGTAGAGCGCCCCTCCGATCAGAATGCCATCTCTAATTTTTGGCCACCACTCAATATCGGTCCTGAACAGGTCCACCGACATAATGGTGCCAAGGTAGGTGGTCGCGAATGCAAAGAACAGCGTCGTGATCCATTCCACTGCGCCATTGTGCTTGGAGGCAAAAGGCGGATTTTTCATCGAGTGCTCGAGTAGCTGAACGCTTGTTAACTTCATCAGAACACCTAAGTCAGCGCCACTCTCTTGGTAGGCATCCATCAAGTTGATTCGGGCAGAAACGATTCTGTCTTCCTGCCCCGAGGAAACTGCATACCGAAGGGCGGCTACGTCGCGCGCAGATTGATAAGCTCGTGTTGAAAGATTGAGGCGTTCCTCCTCAGAGAGTTTTTCAAACTCCTCTAACGCGCGATCAATGTTCATCGATAGGTCTGCCGGAATTTGCTTTTTACCTTTCCCATAAAGACCTTTCATATCCGTAAGGCCCTGACGCATTTCCATCGGATCATCCATACGAATGCCAAGTCCAAGGTTTGCTTTCGCATTCTCAAGTAATTGTCTTCGCTCACCTAAGTGGTCTTGATAAGTTTGATTTCCATAAGTGTTTGGGTCCCACATCCATCCGTAAAGCCAGTTCCCCATAAATATGGAGTATACGAAAGCGCCGAACGCGTCATTGTACGGCTGTCCTGCCACTACAATGCGGGAAAACATCGATAAAATGAAACCGGATTGAATCGTTTTCATTCCGCGCACAAGTTTCTTCATCCAAATTTTTCCGTAATCTGCTTTACGGATATCTGTTGCGCCCCGCAACCAGGCCCACATGCCTCGACCCACACCCTCGGTTTTTACAGTGCCGACTAGGGCCTTGTTTTCCATGGGTGCGTAAGCCATTTCTACAACCTCTTCTGCACGTTGGTAAACCAGTCCCATGCCTGCAGGTACTCCCAGGCCGTAGATCCGCACCTGGTCCACAAGCTCAGCGCCATGTTGCCGATTCTGAAGAAGGAACCCATTTGGATCTGCGGCGAGCAGTTTAGGACGGTCAAGATCAGCGCGCGGGCCGAATAGACCGATCTGTACGATCGCAAGTGGGTAGTCGAGGACAAACTGTTTCATGCTCTGGTCTGCGGTGTAATCGTCAGGACCGCCATTTCTCAGAAACGCGTCTTCTTCCAGGCCATAGTTAGCTAGATTTCTATTGGTCGATGCCAAGGTGGTCGTAACTATGCGCTGAACATCTTTGAGTCGTTGAAGGACCGCGCCTCGCTTTTCAATTTTTTCGGCAATCGCCTTTGCACTGCGATACAGCTTTCCGAGTTCCTCTTGTGGAATTTCTTGAATGTCCATTTGAAATTCGGGGCCCGTTATAGCAGGTAAATCACTGCCTATTTCAAAGGCTACTTGACGGCAGTGCTGGTCAAATTCAGGGGCAAGGATAAAGCGCTCTACCGCTTCTTTGGTCATTGCGATGCCTTGGGTTTTCGCTAGGACAGTCAGCGTTGCAACATCGATCCCCATTTCATGACTGACTACGGTAACCGCAAGCATCCACTTCAATCTTTGAACGCGACTCTCTTTCAGTGCTAAAAGTCGTAATGCTTCAGCTTTGACTGCTGATTGCACGCCATGCTTCTTTTTGGACCAGAGTGGATTGTTCAGTCCGGGCCGGATGGAACGTTTTAACCCCAAGGCCTGTCCCTCCGGTGAATCGGCAGCGACTTTCACAAAGGGGTTCAGTCCAAGCTGCATTGCCTTGATCGCTGATTGCTGCCTGAAAACCTGCGCTATTCGGTGAATAAACAAAAGGCTGATTTCAGCTGTAAATCTGAAAGCCGCAAGGGCCACCATCCTGGATGCCGACCACTTCTTTTTAAGAGCCATTCCTCCGATTGCGCCTGCTACATAGACAAGCGGTAATAGGGATCCAATAATGAGGGAGCCAGCTAACAGTGTAACGCGATACGAGGTGTCCTTAAGCACCGCTGGAACATGATGATCGAGAAAATTATTTGTCGCGTAGACTGCCCAAGCTGGTCCGTAACCCTCGTGAAAGGCATCCAGCATAAAATACGAAGCTGTTGTTCCGGCAGTGATGAGAGCAATGTTCTTTAAAGCCTTTGGCGTCAGTGTTCGGCGCACGCCGTCCCAAAGAGCTTTGAATCTCTTTTTCTGGGCTTTCTTTTCTTCTTTAGCTTTGTCTTGAACCTCAGCATTCATATAGAGATAGTGTGACTTCCACTCCTCATAAGAGAATTGATCGCGCGGCTCATGGATTCGTTTGAGATTTCCGAGTGCCCTTGCCCCCAAAGCTTTCAATCCATCTGAATTGAGAGTTCCAATCGCTTCTGCAAGTACAGAAGATACCTCAATCGATGCTTCGCTGTAGGCATTTGCAACCTGACTCAGTACCGCCTGATCTTCAGCAATCTTCTTGTAGAGTTGCTTGTTTGCTTTGTTTACATCCGGATCTAACCTTGTAGCGAGGCCACTCAGGACGAATTCTGTAGCAAAGACGTCGCTTCTCACTACACCCCGATCAAGTTCTTCAAGCTTTAGATCTTGCCCATTCTCTTGAACGGTCAAAACGTAATTTCCAGCGCGAAGGTTCTCTTGGTCCATTGCGTTTGAGTCTTGGGGATGTACTCCATCTTCGTATTGCGAGTGATAGACGAAGGGCTTCTGGCTCTTCAAAATCTGCGAGAGAGAAACCTCGCCCTTAAGTGCCTGAAAATCAATTCCAGATCGAACAAGCGGTGCAACCGGAATCCAGTTTCGGCCCAATTGGGTGCGGGCAAAACCCATATCAATCGCGTGATACTGACCCGAGTAGTCTAAAAAGACTAAAATTTCTGCATCCCGAGTCCATGTTCTGACGTTGGTGCCCTGAATGCGATGCTCAAAGACCAGACGGCCATTTCGAATAATATCGAACAATAAGTCGCCAGTGACGTTGTCCGTACCGACGTGAATCTCGCTCGGATCGGTCACAATCAAAGACGGCATGCGTGTGTCTTTTTGAGCTAGGGAATAGGTCGCCCCAGTTTTATAATCCGTGATCTTTTGCCGTGTGATTTGGAATCTATCCTTGGAAGCAGGAGGTGGAGTGTCGGGCCCCGATTCAGTGAGCTTCTCAAAATTATCAATATCGTCGCTAAAAGCATCACTCGCCTGCTGTGCTGAGGATCTTTCTGCCGCCACCGCGCGCGTCGGGAAGAGGAGTGCACTGCTTCCAAATGCGATTTGGAATGCCAAAATAGCCGAAATCATGCGCTGAATTGTATGTGCCAAAGTACCCAACCCCCCCCAGGTCGAATTGAGTAAAGTAGCACTACTTATAGGCGTGAATCAAATATTCTTTTGAGTTGTTTTTAATCAGGTCAACGGCCGCAAACCAAACGCAGCTAAGCGTTGCCTTCGTAACCCTGAGATTTCCGAGATTGCATTTGCTGTTCTGGCGAAAGATTCGCAAACAAAGTGTATTGCCCAAGCCACGCGAGCTCGACTGTGTCGGGCTGACCGTTCCTGTTTTTAGCGACGATCAATTCCGCGATGCCCTTTTTGTCGCTTTCCTTGTTGTAGTAGTCATCGCGGTAGATGAAACACACCAAGTCGGCATCTTGTTCGATCGATCCCGATTCCCGGAGGTCAGACAGCATCGGCCGCTTGTCCGGCCGGCTTTCCACCTGCCGTGAGAGCTGCGACAGCGCGATGATCGGCACAGCCAACTCTTTCGCAAGCTGCTTGAGTCCCCGGCTGATCTCTGCGATCTGCTGTTCTCGGGGCTTCTTAGAACCCGATCCATCCGCAGTGCCCATCAACTGAAGGTAATCGACCACAATCAAATCCAAGCGGCCTTCCTTGGACTTAAGCCGTCTACAACGGGATCGGATCTCGTTCACGGTGATGCTTCCGCGATCGTCGATATGAATCCTGGCTTGATTGAGCTGAGTCGAGCTCTCTAAAAACCGACGGAACTCTTCGCGTGAAATCTGCCCCGTCTTTAAGCGCCTTGAATCTAAACGCAGAAGCGAAGATAGAAACCGAAAGCCTAGTTCCTCTTTCCCCATCTCCAGCGAAAACAAAGCGGCTACATTGTCTTGCGCAATCGACGAATGCAAAAGGGCCGATATGAACCAGCTGGTTTTCCCCATCCCTGGACGCGCAGCAAGAACCATCACCTGACCTGGATGTAACCCGGTGGTCATTCGGTCAAAGTCCGTGAAGCCGGTCTCTAATCCAACAACTTCCTTAGCCCCCGAGGTGAATAGCTTCTGAATGTGGTTGATGTTGTCGGCGATGACGTTTTGAAGTGCTGTAAAGCCCTGATTGCTTTGGGTCTGTGAGACCTCAAAGATCTTGGACTCCGCCTGATTGATGAACTCTTCTGTGTCCTCAATGCCGGCGAACCCTTGCGAAATGATTTCCGCGCATGCGTCGATCACACGGCGCTGCATCGCCTTTTCGTGGACGATCTTTGCGTAATGCACGACGTTTGCGTACTGAAACGCATTGTCAAAGAGGCTCGTGATCGTGGCATTACCGCCGACCACGTCAAACCAGCCTTTGTCTTTTAATGCGGATGGAACTGTGACGGCATCAATCGGAAGATGCTTGTCCGAAAGACCAACCATGGTTTCAAAAAGCCTTTGATGGGCCTCAAGATAAAAGTCTCTGGCTTCAATTCCGATCTCGCGGACTTCGTCTAACTTGTCACCACGGGTTAATAACGTACCTAAAACGGCACGCTCAGCCTCAAGGTCCCTGGGTAGGTCCCTTTGACTGCGCATTTCCCCCGAAATGACTAAGCCCCTTCTTTAGTGACAGTCACTTTCAAGGAAGTGGCAACATCGGCAAGCACCTTGATGCTGACCGTGAATGTTCCCAATGCTTTGATCGGCTCCATTTGAACCGCGCGCTTTTCAATCTCGATACCGAGATCCGCAAGTGCATCAACGACATCTTGCGCAGCGACAGAACCAAAGAGGTGATCTTTTTCGCCAACTTTGCGTGGGATCTTCAAAGACACAGCAGCAATTTTTGCAGCGAGCTCTTCGGCAGTGGCTTTTTGTTCGGTGCGCTTTTTCTCAAGCACTTTCTTCTGGTGTTCCACCTGCGCTAAGTTGGTCGCATCAGCTGCGATCACTAACTTGCGTGGAATGAGGAAGTTACGTGCGTAACCTTCCGACACCTTCACGACATCACCGACTCGACCTAAGTTTTTTACATTTTCTTTGAGTAAAACGAGCATAGGTCAATACTATGGGGCGACTTTTCTTCTGAAGTCAAACCACTGGTCAAAGAAGCCTAAACTGACGACAAAAGGCGGGGCTAAAACGAAGATCAAAGTCAACGCCGCCCATCGACTTAAGGGCCTAAGCTTGAAACGAGCGAGGATCGTCGTCAGCGCGCTGATTCCCTGGATGGCAAAGAGCATCGCCAAGACACGAATCCCAGACTCGGCCAGCCACTGGGTTTGGCCCGCGCCTAAGACCCACGTCGCACCTAAGGCGATAGCAATCCAAACGAGCGCAAAGGGCAGCCGTATAGAGCCCCAGAATGAGGGGGACAGAAAGCCCTTCACCCGGCGCGAAAGCATCCAGAGTGAGGTGACTTGTGAAAAGACGAGGAACATCACTAAAACGCCCGGGAGTTCAAAGAGAATGCGGCTTTCTAAAGCCTCACGGCCCTGCTGCTCAACAAGAGGTTTTAACCAAGAATCCGGTAGTTTCAGTGCTTCTTGTATGACGAAAGCAATTTCAGTTCGGACGATCAATGTAAGGTCGAGTTTAAAAACTATTTGGGCTAGAAGCCCAGCAATGCCATATCCCAGTACAGCAACCAAGATCGAGCCCGCAAAGGCGAGGTAGATTCCGACCTTTTGTCTAAGAAACAGCCTAAAAGAAAGTCCTAAGCCAAGCCATATCGGCAGCGCGAGGCCGACCCACTTCCAGCCGAGCGTCAAGGAGATCAGCGCTGAGTTCGTGAGCAATGCGGCTAACCAAACGAGCGGCGGTGAAACCGCGCTCAGCATGAGGAGCGGAAGAGGAGTGAGGAACGCGAACACTCCCGACTGAAATAAAATTGCCGGCAAAAAAAATGGCGCTGAGAGCGAAAATGCCCTCAGCGCCTTAGAACTTCCTAACTGAGTGCTGCTACTAATTCGCGCCATTCGGTCCGATAGCGACGAAGCCAAGAAGAGCAAGTGCGCGAGCGCGTTTGATCTCTTGTGCAAGGTGGCGCTGAATGTGTGCCGCATTACCAGTCACACGACGTGGAACAATTTTTCCGTGTTCGGTCATGAAGGTAGAAAGGAAACGTGGGTTTTTGTAGTTCACGTTTGCTACATCTTCTTCACCGGTTGTGAAGCGGCACTTTTTGCGTTTTCCATTTCCGCTGAACTTGCGAGGACGGCGATCATCGCCACCCATGTCGCGGTCCATGTGCTCTTCCATTTCGTCATTCATGCGGTCATTCATGTTCTTTTTGTAATCGCTCATAAATTTACTACTCCTGTACTACTGCTACTGCTTAGGCCTGATGAGCCGAAGATGCTGCAGCTGCTGCAGCGGATGGTTGTTGAATGATGGTTGCTGCATCTGGGGAGCGCTCTTCACGCTTCATAGGTGTGCCTGTTCCCAGAGTTTTCATGAACTCGACCGAGTCGAATTCGTTCGCAAGATTCACGGTGAGGAATCGGAGTACCGATTCGTTCAAACGCAAGTTGCGCTCAAGTTCTGCTACAACGCCAGGCTTACCGCTGTAGACGATGTAGGTGTATTGTCCGCGAACTTCTTTTTGAATTGGGTAAGCAAAACGGCGCTTGCCCCAGTCTTCTTGGTAAGCCACTTCGCCACCGAAAGTAGTGATCAGCGTGGTCAGTTTTTCTTTGAGGGTCGCAAGCGCTTCGTCAGTGATGTCGACGCGTGTGATGAACGTGGTTTCGTATCCAGGCAGGCGGGTAGCCATTTTCAATGTTCCTTTTGGTTAAAGCCCGTTTCCAGCTTTGAGGCCGGTCCCGAGCAAGGTTGTTTTAGTTAAGAGAGTGAAGTTAGCGCAAAGATCGGGTGAAATCGATCAAAAAGAAAAAGGCCTGCTACGGAATACGTAGCAGGCCGAATTTCAAATTTTGTAAGACTAAATCTTAGAGCTTCAGACTAGAGAATCTTATCAATCATCAAGATCCTGCAGCCGGACTCCTGATTACCTAACATGCCCGTTCGAACCTGAAAATATCTTTGAATACATTGACGGCCCGAAAGAGACGGCAATAGACCAGAGCAACCAGTGGGACTCGCTACTTGAGATTGCTGAGCCAGCGCATTGCAGTCTCCTAAGTAAATTGATTTTATCTTGGCAACTGGAGTACTGCTCAGATCTCGAATCACAGTCTGATAGTTGTTAATTTTATCCTCTCCGCCTCTGATTTCGATCCTGTTCTGGACTTCGTTGTTCCCTTCCAAAGTGAAAAATGTGTAAGCAACGGTAATCGAGCTCGCTCCAGTTTGGGTTGCCAACTCCACGCGACTGAGTAAGCCTGCGCGCAGCAAATTAGCATTAAGAGACCCTGAGGTCGACGGCAGGATTGAATAGTTAAACTGGGCTCTCGCTTCTTGCGAAAACAGACCTGCGAGAGCTAATAACCCCAAAGTGACGACACTCTTCATATGATCCCCTTTTTTTGCGTTCTCCGATGGAAAACGCCATTTGTTAAAAGGATGCCATGACGCGCGCTAAGATTCGATACTGTGTCAAAAAACACCTATGGGGCCTCTTTGGGCACCTTTTTGTAGGCGGAATTTTGATTTTTTGGAGTCGATCCGCTTGGCGTTAGATGGCCTGCTTTGCTTTCAGTTTCATAACCCTTCGGTGGAGTGGCTATCGTTTTATAAGGGGAGTTCCCCTCCGCACTTCTGGATTCGACACCTAGGGGCTCTGTTTTGACCGGAGCATATTCTTGGGTAGGTGAGCTCGCACAAGCTACTAGGACTAAGAAAATACCAACCGATAAAATGGTTCTTCCCTTACAACCCAAGCTTTTGGTCATCTCAAAGGACATAACCAATAATCACATGGCTACTGGTCGCGACCAATACAAAACGAAATTAAGGACAACCCATGTTGAAGCACATGCGGTCCTTATATCAAAGTTTTGACGGAGGCTTCTTAGGTGTCTGTTGCTTGCTCATCTTTGCGGTATTTTCTGCCGAAAAGTGATCTGAGGTGAGAACGGTGTACCTAAGTCACGAAAGTAACTGCCCACGGTGAGTGCAAAGGGCTTTTTCGTAATAGTGATTCTGGTGTTTGGCGGACTAGGTGCATACCTGTATGTTTCCGGATCCTCAGGCTCAAATGCAGAAAAGATAAAAACAACCCAACTGGTCACTCGATTTGCTCAATCGATTGAAGAACATCCCGAACTTCTGTTGGGTGCTCATAAGTCCATTCATGATGATGAAGAAAACAGGGCTCAATCATCACCGAGTTATCACACGATCTCTGAACCGCCGGAAAACTTCGAAAGGGATCCGGCGACTGGGCTTCTTGTTAGCATTGATCTCAGGTCCGTTAGCGGAGAGTCGAGTCCTTACGCCAAACCAGATCCCGATGCGTTTGAAGCAGACCAAGATGGGAAACTCATCTCGCACTCAATGGTTGAAACCCAAAACCAAGTTTTTGCAGCTTATGCCACGGTGGAAGCATCGTCGCCGACTCATGAATCTCGCCTTCCAGCATCTGAGTTGGAAATTGCAGCCGACCAACCAAGCGGATATCAGCAGATTGCTGAACCTGTCGCAAGTCCTAACGACACCTCTGGCGCCAACTAGTATGAATGCATCTCCCTGGTGTCCGGGCCCCCTCTAGCGCGACTCCCCACGCAGTGGGTCCGCTAGCCGCTCTGCCTCTTCGTGTGCAGCCTTGGCTTCTGCGTCCATTTCGCGCTCGAGCTTCTCAGCACGTCGCAACTCGATTTTGGCAATGATCCAAGTTGATGCTTCGTACATTGCGATCAACGGCGTCATCAACAGCAACATCGAAATTGCGTCGGGGGGCGCGACAAACGCGGAAACAATGGTGATCGCGATGATGGCGATCTTACGGTTGCTCTGCAGCGCACGAGCGCTTACGGCTCCGATCGATCCTAAAAACACCAAAATGACTGGCAATTCAAAGGCCAGGCCAAAGAGCAGCAATAGCTTTAAACAGGTGCCGTAATACGACTCAATCGTCAGCAGCGGCATGTCGGTGGGTAAGCCGTACTGGATAAAAAACTTAAAGCCCAAGGGGAAAAGCACAAAGTAGGCGAAGGACGCCCCTGCAACGAAAAAGAAGCTGCCGCTGAGGACAAAAGGAACGACCTTTTTTCGCTCATCCGGCGTTAACCCCGGAGCGATAAATTTCCAAAATTGCAGCAGATAATAGGGCGAAAACAGGAAGAGCGCCGAGTAGCCCGCGATCTTGAGGTGAGTCAAAAAATTCTCAAATAGATTCGTGAAGTAGAGCTTTTGTTGATCCGGGGGAAGGTACTTAAACAAGGGTTCCCTGAGCCACTGCATGACGTAGGGGTTCGTGAAAAAGTAACAAATGATGAATCCGCCAAAAAAAACATAGAGGCATTTCATCGCAACGCGGCGCAGTTCATCAAAGTGCTGCCAAAAGCCCATGTTCTCGGTAGGATTGGATTGTTCCACTTCTCTTCTATTGTTCGGACCTGAAAGGACAAAGTCAAACATGGGTCAGTCTAAGGCATGGATAGGTTTGTCGATTTCTTCGATCGTTTCTTTGACGGTCATTCTAGGCATGGTTCAGTTCAAACGAGTTGTAGGCGAGGACGCAAATGCAGCCACAGGAGGCAAGAAAGCAGTGACCACAGCAGAACCAGCAAAGAAAATAGATTTTACGACCGATGACAAAGGGCTTTCCAAGGCAGTCGTCTTGATTGAGACCACCCGCGGTAAAATTCGGTACAAATTTTATACGAAAGACGCCCCCAAGACAGTTGAGAGGATCGCTGAACTCATTCAGCAGAAGTTTTATGACGGTCTTACGTTTCACAGGGTAGTCAAAGGTTTTGTAGTTCAAGGCGGGGACCCTTCAGGTACGGGTTCGGGCGGGACCGGGAAAAAACTTGTCGGGGAGTTCAACTCACGCAAGCACGTAGCAGGTGCGGTCGCGATGGCGCGCGCTCAGGATAAGAACTCGGCTGATTGCCAGTTTTACATCACGCTGGGTACACACACGCATTTAGACAATGAGTACACAATTTTTGGTCAAGTCATTGAAGGCATGGATGTCGCTCAGCAGATTCAGCAGGGCGATAGAATGGTGAAGGTTTCAATCGAGTAATATGAGCGTTCAGGATCTTTCCCAATTTTGGCGTGAATTCTTAGTCATCTTTATCCCGCTCTTTGTAGCGATGGATGCGGTCGGTGTCTTGCCGATCTTTTTGGGACTGACTCACGACTTACCTCCAGCCCGGCGCAATCAGCTGGTGACCACCGCAACGCTGACCGTGCTTGTGATCTCGGTGATTTTTTTGTTCACCGGCAGTGCAGTGTTTCGGTTTTTGGGAATTACTGAAAATGACTTCCGTGTTGGCGGGGGTTTAGTGCTGCTTGCGATTTCTATTTCGGACTTGGCGGGATCACATGAAGACGACAATAGAAAGCCTGCCAGTCAGAACGTAGGCATCGTTCCTATTGGGATTCCTCTCATCATGGGACCTGCTGCTTTGACCACACTCTTGATCGGTGTGGAGTCTTACGGTTACTGGATCACTGGTATTGCGATGCTGGCCAATCTTGCGATTGTTTGGTTGAGCTTCAGATATGCGCATTACATTGTCCGCGTGATTGGTACCGGCGGCGCCCGGGCCTTTGCAAAAGTGGCATCGCTGTTTATCGCGGCGATTGCGGTGATGATGATTAGGGTCGGCATCACCGGCTACATCACCGCGTTCTAAGACGTTTATAAGCATGAATCTGCTGCGTCTTTTGGATAAACACTCGTTCGACGTATATTGAATACGCCTCACTCGTGTTGATCCAAAAGCCTTCGCGAATTCATACTTATAAACGTCTTGCCGAGGGTTACTGCTGGAAGAGAATAGAGGCTGCGTAGATTCTCTCTTGTTTATTAAAAATCCACAGCATGAGCACTCCAGGCGCTAATTCATAGAAGCGCGAATCCCCAACGGCGCCACCATTGCGGTAGCTCACCATTCCTTTGTTGTTTCGTATGAGCGTATAAGTACCGGGCAGTTTGGCATCCTCTATATACTGTTCGCGATTTGTCACCTCCCCGGCGTTGGTGATGAGAGATCCCTTTTGGTAAGAGGTTTGGATCGTAAATAACCACTCTGCATGTGCATTCCACCCACACTCGATAAACTTTGCTCCTTCGTATCTTGCTTGCTTGAGCGGCGAAGGATTGTAAAGTCCTGCTTTGTTTGCGGTGCGGGAAGCGGTGAAATCAAAGAGGCCAGTTAGTGCGGCTTGCATTTCTGTTCTCGTTTTTGATCGTGTTTTGCTCGGAAGTTTCGCGACATAGGCATTCAGGAATTTTTGGATCGCTTCTTTGTCTTCGGGGCACTTTCCAGTTTGAGTGACTGCCTTACGCAGGTCTTTGAGTGCTGGGATAAGAGGGGCAAAGGAACTCAAAAAAATCTCATTTGTAATGTTTGCGCAATCCCCACAAGGTTTCAGATTGGGGTCGATCTCAAGTGAAGGCACACTAGGAGTTTGTACCTCCGCTGATCGTGGATCGTTCAAATGTGAGCTCGTATCTTTTGTGAAAACTTCAGTAGTTGGAGTGGTTGGACTCCTTTCTTCAGCCGCTTTACATTCCACGCAGTCTTTAGACACAGGCGGATCATCGCAGATGGGAAGAGTTTGTCTGACTAAGGTCGAAGTGAGAGAACTTTTCGTGACCGCTTCACTCCCTTTAAAGGACTTGAGTCCCGGGGCTTTGTGGTAGTTCAGGCCTCCTGGTTTTGTCATTTCGACTTTCAGATCGATTGAGATAGAAGGATCAACTGTGATTCGGCTGCTGCTCGGAAGGATGAGATAAATGGCTGAAGGAATCTTTTTTTCCCCAGAATCAAATGTGCCAACAGGAATGCTTGTTGAGTTTGCCCCTAAGGACTTCTTCTTTCCGTCGGGCAACATCCAGTGCGCCCCGTCCGGCAACTTCAGAGGTAGCGCGAATTCCAGTTTTGCAGTTGTATATCCGCCTTCGGTTAAGGAGTCTGAAACGGCTGAAGGAATAGCTAAGCGATAAGACGTGACGTCTTTCCCTTTAGGGATGCAGGGAGTTTGGGCCAGGGCCTCTTCAGAATTGAAAAGAGAGAGAACATAAAGAGTAGAATAAAGAGCCCACATCCTACAATTTACTGTGCCTCAGACTAGTCACGACGACTTATGCCAATGTATTGACAAGCCACCCAAGACAGCCAGTATTGTTTGACCGAAAGAATAGTGAAAGATTAGCGAAAGAAAGATAGTCTCTGTGGGTGGCGCTTAAATTTACCCCATCCTCACTCAGTATTGACTCTGAGATTCTCCAGTTGTTAGAAGCTATCTCTCGAAAGCAGGGGGAGCTCGCAGCGCACCAACATTCTGTGGCTGAGCAACTTCAGATTGAGGCGGTCGCGACGGTGGACGCAGTCCACTTTTCAACGAAGATTGAGGGCAACCATCTGACTCGGGACCAGGTAACTGAGGCCCTTAAGTCGAAGAAAACGAAATCGCCGAACCACTCTCTTTTGGAGGTTCTCAATTATGCGCGTGCAAGAAAGATCGCCAAAGACTGGATCGCAAAAAATAAACCCTTCAACGATGAGTGGATTCTTTCCCATCATAAGGAACTCCTAGATGGAATCTTTAAGGGAAAGCTTCGCGGGCACTACCGAGTTGCACAGTGTGTGATCCAGGACTCGAAGTCTGGTGCCGTTGTCTATATGGCGGCAGACGCAAAAGATGTTCCTTTGCTGATGAAGGGGTTGCTGAGTTGGCTTAGGCAACAACGTGCGCTGGGTGCAAGTGCGCTGCTAATGGCTGCTCAATTTCACTTTGAACTGGTCACGATTCATCCTTTTATGGATGGAAATGGAAGACTTGCCCGTCTTCTCACTAACTCGATTCTTCTTTCGGGTGGTTATGATGTTGAACGTTATGCTGCTTTGGAAAAACAGCATGAGAAAGATCGGTCCGCTTACTACCAAGCGCTCCGAACTCTTCAAGCCTACAATTTCTATGATATTCCTCTTGGACAAGATATTAGGTCATGGGTCATTTACTGGCTGAAATGTGTTCTCGCTGCCTATGACGAGGCGCAGAGCAGAGTATTGGGCCTCCGCCCATCGACAGATTCGTTAAAATCTCCTCAATTCGATGATCGATTGGCAAAAGCTAAACTACTATTCAGACGTCACAAGAAACTCCGCGCCTCAGAATATGCAGAGCTGATGGGACTGGCCAGAACTCAAGCAGTCGCTGATCTCAACGCTCTTGTGGATGACCGTACAATAGAGCGTGTGGGAGGCGGCCGATCAACGGTGTATAAGTTAAGAGATTAGGGGGTCCTTTCGTCCCAAGGACGAAACCATCAGCTATCCCGTGATTTCCGTACAACGCTGATCCCGCTTTTTTCTAGGATCTTTGCAGCCCGCTCGCTGCCGGTACGTTCCCAGAGTTCGTAAGCGCGAAGCACATCCGCCTCACTGGTGCTTGGGACGGCACTAGTGAGTGCGCTCACTTCAAAAAGTAAATCTACAAAAGTACGGAATCGATCAGAAAGTTCAGCAAATACATTCTTTGCAGTACGGTCATCCGCACGAACTGCGACATTTTGATAAGCACTGCCGCCAATGCCCACGTAGTAGTCCACTGCGATGCGCGCCTGCTCTAAACTTTCACGAAAAAAGCCTGCCTTATAAAGCGTGATATCACCGACCTGCCGAAACATTGCAGCACGTGCTTCTTCTTGTTCGGTCTCTAAGGCTTCCTTGTAAAGAAAAGCGATCGGCTGGTCTTGATAATTTCCAGCGCCGTCGCGTGGGAAGAGTTGTTCGCTCAGTAAAAAACGGGAGAGTAATTTTACCAAGTACATTTCGGTTTCGGGCTGAACGCGCAGTGACTGGGTCTGCATAGCTCCCTGCACAAGCTCAAAAAAGTACGAGTCACTCGTCGCGTCGGTAATGATGGGTTTTGTTCGCATCCTGCGTGGAGCCCCTCCAACCTTAATCTTAACAAAGGTTGATGGACTTGGTCAAAGCGTCTAAATTGCGACACATTCTTGACCAAGGCGGCAGGATGACAGGATGTGAAAATTGTGTAAAATAATAGGCTGGTTGCGGGGAGTAGCCCTGTGTGACGTGGTGTCACGCTAAGTTTTTCGTCAGCACGCTAGGAATAACACTAGCCGGAAAACTTAGGCTTTTACGAAGTAAAAGCTTGGGCAAGACCGTAGTGATTCTCTTCATTCATGAAGGAGGAGTCGTTATGGCTATCGTTCGTTTCCACTATTCCAGAACAGAAAAATCTAGGGCATTAGAAGCCTTTTTGAAAGACCGACTCGAAGAGTTGTTTTCTCACTACCGTGTGGGCGTTGTGGGTCATGTTAAGGTTTCTTTTTTCGTGGAAAACGGAGTCGTGGATCCAGGGATGGACCAGTTTCGCGCTAAGATTTTTTTGCGAACGCGGAACTTGGGCGAATTCGTCGTCGATGTTGATGCCGGTGATGCCTTGGCTACCGCACATTTAGCGATAGATACTCTAAGAAAGCGCATTCAAAAGTCTAAAGGCAAGCGGGATCACGCCTGGACCTTGCGCCGCGCGTACGCGTATTGATTGTTAGTGTCTTAGAGATTCCCTCATCCTCAATCTGCCCTTACCCCAGCCATGGCCTTCAATAGCGGGAGACCTAAGACTAGGGTTCGGGCATGATTGGGGGTCTATGCACTTCACAGTCGTTTCCGGTTCCCATCGAAAAGAGGGGCAGTCCCTCCGTGTCGCAGCCAAAGTTTGCGGCAACCTAACAAAGCTCGGGCACACTTCCACAACAATAGATCTTTCTCTGGGCGCACTTCCGGAGTGGGATGAATCGGTTTGGAAGGGTGATCCAAAATGGGCTCCCACTTGGTGGAAAATGGAAGCGGATTTGAAGTCTGCCGATGGGCTTGTGATCATATCGCCCGAATACCACGGGATGGCGCCTGCTGCCCTGAAGAATTTCTTTCTTTTTCTTACCGGCGGAACTGTTGCACACAAGCCTGCGCTTTTAGTAGGTGTATCTGCTGGCTCAGGGGGGGCTTACCCGGTAGCAGAACTCCGGGCTTCAAGCTACAAGAATAGCCACATTGTCTATCTCCCTGATCACATGATCATCCGAAAAGTTGCTGACGAATTAGACAGTGAATACAATACTTTGAGGCTTCATTACTCGTTGGAACTCTTAGTTGAGTATGCAAAAGCGCTTCAGTTTGTACGCTCGAGTGGTAAAATGAATTTCAAAGATTATACAAACGGAATGTAGGAGATCTCGTCATGCAATTTTCACATGAAGAATACCTAGGTGACCTGAATAACTTTCGATACGCAGTGAAGCGTTTTGACGCTTCTAAAAAAATATCAGACTCGGATTGGCACATCTTAGAAGAGTCGCTCAGGCTATCGCCGTCTTCTTATGGGTTGCAGCCTTGGAAATTTCTTATCGTGCAAAATACGAATCTTCGCGAACAGTTAAAAACTGTTTCTTGGGGTCAAACTCAAGTGACTGATTGTTCCCAATACGTTGTTTTTACAACTCTCAAAAGCCTCGACGAAAAGTACGTGGATCAGTTCATCCATACCATCGCTCAGACTCGTGGGGTTGATGCTTCATCTTTAAAAGGATATCGCGATGCCATCGTCGGCGACGTGGTCACGGGGCCAAGGTCAGGGATCGCACAGGCCTGGACTCAGCGCCAGGCGTACATTGCGATGGGTAACCTGATGACCACTGCAGCGATGATGCACATCGACACTTGTCCTATGGAAGGCTTAGATCCTGCAGCTTACGATCGCATTTTAGGATTAGAAAAGTCTCCTTACGCAACGGTTGCCGCTTGTGCGGTTGGATACCGGCATGCAGAGGATAAATATCAGTTTGCGAAGAAGGTGCGATTCAAGCGGGATCAGGTGATTGAAGTCCGCTAATACCGAAGCGTTGGATACGCCGTGCCACCGGGTGGATTCCAAATGTTGATGAAATCCCACGCCGCGTAGGTGGCGTTGAGCAGCATGTCTGCAGTTGCTAGACCGGTGCAGGATCCAGCAGTAGTGCCTTGAGTTGTGGTGGTCGTATCAAAGATGCAATCTGCATAGCTTGTCCCAATTTGCGATGCCGCGAATCCACCTCCGCTGCCTCCACCGCTGATTGTGACTAAGCCGCTTGCATAGGCGCGCGAAATGGTTCCGGCCCCGCCGGTCCCTAAAAATCCACCGACATTTGTGCTTGTAGCATTTCCTGATGCGTACGAATCTTCGATCGTTCCCCCATCTAACCTTCCAATAAAACCGCCGTGCCCCGATGTGCAAGATGTGCATGTAGTATCACCTGACGCATACGTACGTGAAACAGCTCCGGCGGTCATGAAGCCAATAGCGCCACCGATATTTCTACCGCCTGCAGCAGTGCCTGATGCCACTGATCGTGTGAGGGTGGCGCCTGCTATTCTTCCTACCAATCCACCCACATCAGTTCCGCTAGAAGAGATATTGACTGAACTTGAAGACTGGCCGATCGAAAAGGAACCGGTCCCCGCGTCAGCGCGGCCGACTAATCCACCGACAAATTCTAAGGCTGCAGTGTTTCCTGTGATTGATCCCGATGCGGAACAGGACGATATCGTGACGACATCGGGCGCATTTGCAATGGTGCTTGTCCCGACAAGACCGCCAATGTTTTCTCCTCCCGTATCGTTTGGATCAGTCAACCTGATCGCTGCCGTGACTCGTGTAAGCGACGCTGTCCCGTCCGATTCAATGTTGCCAACAGCCCCGCCGAAGCCTGTGTCTCCAAGATCAGTCGCAACGACATAGGCTTTCGAATCGACAATGGTTCCGCGCCTTAAATTCCCTGTCAATCCGCCTGCGCTGCCTCCGCCTAGGTTTGATAACAGTCCGGACACCGTTGAATCTTCAATAGTCCCTACGAGCGGCCCGGCAACTAGTAATGAGGAATGGGTAGCCCCGTCGGAGGCGTAACCGCCATGCAGATGGGTTAACTTGTATGTGGCTCCCGCAGTTGAGCTGCCCACCAGTCCTGTTGCTCCACTTGTACCAGAAGTATTCATTCCAAGGATCACTCGGTTGTCGCCGTTGAGCTCAATCAGACCAGCCGCGCTGAGTGCGTCCCAAGGTGAAACCTCCGCAAGACTCAGATCTCGGACGATCTTCATGTAACCCGTCAACCCAGCAGTGAGGTGACTCGAGTCACAGATTCTGTAGGGGTCCCCGGATGTACCGCTGCCAGCGCGGGCAATGGAGGGATCGCAAACAACATGGTTCGTCACGAGATCTTGGGTACGGAGAGTGGGCAGTGATCCATCCGTGATGTTCCAAAATACTTCGTCCTCGAAGCTCCAGTAGGTAGCGGCATCGAGCATTCCGGCGGGAGATGTGGCTGTGGCGCCTGCATCACCCGAGGTAGTCGCTGCGACTTGGTCAAAATAGGACTCGAAAATTCGATAGACTCCATTAGAATCCACCATCGCATTCACATCTGAGACCCCTGAAACTCGCGCGGTGGATATTGCATGAGATAGAACTATTCCTCCTTGTTCTTGTCCTACAATCCCAGCTATGTAGCCGACATCTCCAGACACTGCACCTGTGGATTTTACGTGGGCTATTGTCACGGGCGTTCTGTTTCGCCCTATGAAGCCGCCGCAGTTGGATGAACAAGAGACGGGACCTGTGTTTGTAGAACGCGTCACTAAGAGACTATCTGCCGTGTTCATGGCAACTAATCCCCCTGCGTTATCACCAGAGCACGTGATGATCGCATTGTTGTTGACTTGGATCATCTTTACTTCAGATCCGGAGGTCGTGCCCACGACTCCCGCACAGTCGGTGTCACCTGAAAAAGAGCCTGCAGTTACCACGGAGATCACATCAGAATTGGATAGCGAATTTGCGATTAGGCCACCGCCGACACCAACGATAGTAGCGCTTACACTTACATTCACGAATTCGATATTCGTAGCACTAGCAACAATTCCGCCCGCAGTTAAATTTGTCGTGATCATCACATTGTCTACGGTGATGTCCTTAAAAAGTCCGCGAGTTGTGTTTGATATTGTATTAAAAACTCCGCCAAGAGCGTCCGTTCCGGTCGCTACACTGTCTTCTAAAGTGATTTCTTCAGCATTGCAGGACACGCATGAACCCGTAAGAAAACCAAAGTCACTAGTGCCGGTCGCGGTTAAGTTTCGTAAGGTGATGTTAGTAAATATCGCATTTGTTGCGCTATCCATCATCGCAGACTGAATCCCGCTACCCGACATTACAAACCGATCAACGGTCAAATCCTGAATTGTGATATTGGTTGCGGTCCCAAATAATGCCGTAGTCCCGGTGTACCCACTGATGGTCTGACCATTTCCATCTAAAGTGCCGCTGAACGAAGCGATTCGGCTCACAGTGGAGAGATCTATGTCAGCGGTCAGTTTGTAATAAAATCCTGCGGTGTTTCCAAGGTTTTGAAAGTGTTCGGGGGCACAGATTTGATAAGGATTCCAGGAAGTCCCATCGCCTCCTTGAAATCTAAGGCTTGTATCGCAAGAGGCTTCTGTAAGTGTGCCGCCTGTCCGAATGACAAATGCGCAGCCGGAGCCTGCAATCAATAAAAGTGTTAAAGCCATCGACGAAAAAATACGCGATGCCACCCAGAGGTTCCTCATCTCTAAGGATATCGGCATTTTGACGGAAGAAAGTTAAGGATTAGGTACCTGTGTCGCGGGGGACACTATCGAAGCGTCGGATAGGCCGTGCCCCCTGGAGGGTTCCAGATATTGATGAGATCCCACGCCGCATAAGTGGAGTTGAGCCACATATTTGCAGTGGTGAGGCCAGTGCAGCCCCCGTTATCCAAAACTTTGGTGGTGGTCGTGGTGTCAAAGAAGCAGTTGGAGAAGGTCGAACTTACTTTATCTCCCGCAAATCCAAACCCAGGACCTATCACAGCTCCGCTTGCATAAGCTCGGTTGATCAAGGTACTTGTTTCGCCCATAGCGATAAAACTCGCACTTCCAGATGAGGTAGAAGTGACACTCCCCGTAGAGTAGGCATCGTTGATGGATGCAAACTCTGAATATCCTACAAAGCCGCCTGTATTGGCGCCTCCCTCTACAGATCCATTCGAAGAGGACCGCTCTATGGATGATCCAACCAAGTAGCCCGTGAACCCGCCAATAAAAGTCATACCATTCAAGATATTCACTGAACTTCGCGTGCCAATTACGCTGATGTTGCTGTTACCAGAAAAAATCCCTGCGATGCCGCCTATGTACGAGAGCGTCTCTGATGAATGGCCAGTAATAGACCCTGATGCCGAAGATTGGGTGATTGTTGCAGAGTTGCCACCAGTGGCAGTCACTGAACCCACAAGTCCTCCCACACGTGAATTTACGCCTACAGTATTATTTGGATCAGTGAACTTTATTGTTGCTGTAACACCGGTAACAGAGGCGGAACCGTTTGGTATGATGCGTCCAATCGCGCCACCTATTGGAGATGAGCCAAGGTAAGTAGAGACAAGATAACTTTTCGAGTTCGTCACCGATCCCGTTTGCATATCTCCAACGATGCCGCCCGCTGCAACGGAGGCCAAGTTCTGCAGGAACCCTGAGGTTGTTGAGTCCGTGATTGTTCCAGCAAAGGGCCCAGCAACGAGGATGGAAGAGCGAGTTGTGGTCCCTTGGATGATTGCGCCATGAATATGTATGGAGTCATAGCGGGCATTTGAATTGGATAGTCCAACAAAACCAGTTCGAGCACTAGCAGCTCCCGCGTCAAAAAGCCCACTGAGTACATAATGATCGCCATCTAATTCAGTGAGCGAAGTCCCATCTAAAGAAACCCAAGGGATTACCGAATTCAGACTCAGGTCACGCACGATCTTCATATATCCAGACAGGCCTGCAGTCAGATGACTTGCGTCACAGATCACATAAGGATTGAGTGCAGTGCCAGTTCCAGTGCGAGTACTATTCGGGTCACATTTGACGTGATCAGTGACAAAGTCACGAGCTCTCAGCGTCGGCAAGGCTCCGTCTGTAATATTCCAGAATCGCTCATTCTCAAAACTCCAGTAAGTGTCCGCGTCGATCATTTCTGCGGAAAGTTTAGGTGTAGCTCCGTAGTCTATGAGTGTGCCTGCAGTTGTTTGATCGAAGTAAGATTCCAGAATGGATGCGCTCCCATTCCCATCCACCATGCCATATACCTCTGAAGTGCCTGACAAGGTTGCGGTTGAGATTGCGTGGGTTAGATAAACACCATCGCCGCCTAATTCCCTTCCTGCAATTCCAGCAACATACGTATCTCCAGAGACCGATCCAGTCGATTTCACATGGGATAAAGTTGAAGCAGCTACGTTTCGCCCGATGAAGCCACCACAGTTGGATGAACAAGAGACAGAGCCCGAGTTTGTCGAGCGGGTTACTAAAAGACTTCCAGTAGCATTGACGCCAACCATTCCCCCGGCATCATCGGCACTGCACTGAATAGCCGCAGAGTTCGTTGCTTGGGTGATTTTTACCTTTCCACTCGTTGATCCAGCGATCCCTCCACAGGCAGAATCAGCTGTTATTACTCCTGACGTTGTAGCAGAGATCACATCAGAGTCAGTCAACGTGTAGGCTATTAGCCCACCACCCTGCGCAGAAATGGTCGCGTTGACCGTGATATCGACGAATTCAACATTCGTCGCAGAATAGGCAATTCCTCCTGCGGCTCCGTCTGTAGTGATGGTCACGTTATCCGTAGTGATTCCCTGAAAGAGTCCCCGTGTTGCGTTCGATAAGATATGGAAGAGACCACCGTGCGTGTCCGTTCCTGTGGCTGTGCTGTCTTCTAATGCGATATCTTCTGCATTGCAGGACACGCATGTGCCCGTCAGAAAACCAAAGTCGCTGGTGCCGGTCGCGGTTAAGTCTCGCAAAGTAATGTTTGTGAATGTCGCATTGGTTGCGCTATCCATCATCGCAGACTGAATCCCGCTACCGGATAAAACAAACCCGTCGATAGTCAGATTCTGAATTGTGATGTTTGTGGCGGTCCCAAATAATGCTGAAGCCCCTCTATACCCACTGATGGTCTGACCATTTCCATCTAAAGTGCCGCTGAAAGATGCGATGCGGGTGACTGTGGAGAGGTCAATATCGTTAGTGATTTTGTAATAAACTCCAGCAGTGTTTCCGAGGTTTTCAAAGTGTTCAGGTGCGCAGATTTGATATGGGCTCCCGACTGTACCATCGCCCCCTTGAAATCTAAGGTTGGTATCGCAAGAGACTTCTGTAAGAGCGCTCCCAGTGCGTGCGACAAATCCACAACCGATGCCCGGGATCAGCATAAGCGCTAAAGCCATCGACGAAAAAATACGCGATGCCACCCAGAGATTCCTCATCTTTTAGGATATCGGCATTTTGACGGAAGAAAGTTAAGGCAGATACTAGCCCCGTGTCGGGTGTGACACGGAGCTAAACGAAAAGTGATTTAAGATACGACTGCAGTCACCTGCGGCGCATTGATCATTAGGTCTTGGCAAAGCTTCTGCACTTCCTTCGCTTTTACACCCGCGACGGACTTTCTAAATTGCTCTTCCGATTCAATAACGCCCGCATAAAGCGCCTCTAAACCATGAAGACTTGCGATGGACCAGGTGGTTTGGAGTTCCATCGCGCGCTGCCCCAGGAGGTAATTCTTTGCGCGTTCCATTTCTTTAGGCGTTGGTCCCTTTGCACCAAACTTTTCTAAGACCTCTTGGATGCCAGCCAAGGCTTCATCTTTCTTTTCAGGTGCGCAGGCGATGTAGGTACCGACATAACCTGATTCCATGCCCTCCATGTGAAGAGGTGCAACGCTGTAGGCCAGGCTCTTCTTTTCACGCAGTTCAATGAACAAACGTCCACTTTGCCCGCCTAAAATTCCAGTCAGAATCTTTAAAGCATAACGTCTTGGGTCGAACATGGAGATTCCAAGTCCGCCGACTAAGATATGAGTTTGCTCGCGGCCATACTGTGAATAGGCCCAGCGAGGCGCAGGCAGTGCGCTTTCCCCTGGGATTTGCGGAATAGGAGCACCCTTTCCATGGGGGAGTGCAGCTTCTAGCGACTCGATGAAATGATTCAACTCTGACTCATTTACGCCACCTGCAACCGACACCGACAAACGCGAAGGATGGATCCACTCCGAATGTAGTGCACTTAAACGCTCATGTCCGTGATGCGCAACGTTTTCTAACTTCCCAAGTTGGGAACGTCCGTAGGGATGTTTTTCGTACAAGTTTTCAAGGAAGTTCCGTGTGCAAACTTGGCTGGAGTGATTGTCCATAGACCGAATTTGGTCTTCAATCACGGAACGATTGAGAGCGATTTCATCCTTTGGAAATGTAGGATTCGCAAGCACGTCGATGAAAGAGCCTTGTAGATCTTTCCAGTCTCGTTTGATGCAAGTGAAGCTCATTCCAACGGTATTTCTTCCTGAAAACGCATCAATGCTTGAGGCGCGTGCTTCAAATTTTGCAGCGATGTCGCGCGCGGACATAGAGCGTGAACCGCGGGTCCAGGTTTGCGCCATCATGTGGCTTGCGCCGATGGTGTCCATCCCTTTTAAGGCCTCTAACCGTAAGCCACCTAAGGCCGACACGTGCACCGAAGCGATTGCAGTTCCTGGTCGCTCAAAATGAACGACCTTCATGCCGCTCGGACGGATAATGACCTCCGCTGTCTTGCCTAAAACTTTTGTCTTAGATTTGAGCACTTTTGGCATTTCATTCGTACCGAAGTCAACCGTTGGCCATTCAAATGGTTTTTCATCTTTCGGTTGTAGAAACACACCGCTCGATCTCTCTAAGGTGAGGTATTCCCGTGCAACATTTCGCAGATCATGGGGCGCTACAGCGCGCACCCGGTCTAAGTAAGTCTGATCAAATTTCAGATCGCCTAAAATAAACCTGAGATAACCGATGCGATTCGCCAAGCCATCTACAGACTGGGTCGAGTAAGTGCGCTCGCTTTCAATGTTTGCAATCACGCGCTCGACTTCGGTATCCGTCACCAAGTTGGTTTTCATGTCCCGAACTTGTTCGGCAAGGGCAGCGACGGCTTTTGTGCCGTCCGAGGTGTTCTTCAGATCCATCGACAAGAGAAACATTCCTGGATCTTGTGGAACATAAAGGCTGGCGCTGACATCGGTACAAAGTTTTTGCTCTTCAAAAAGGCGCTGATGCAGACGAGCAGACTCACCCATGCCTAGAACGCCTGCCAAGACCTCAAGTGCTGGCATCGCGTCGTGGTGAATGTCGGGAACACGGAAAGAAAGCGCAAACTCTGGGGTCTTCACATCAAAGGGTTTGCTTAAGTATTTAGGGCTTTTCCTTACGGCCGCTTCGATCGGGCGTGCATTACGTTCTCCTTTTTTGGCAGGAATTGCGCCCTTTCCAAAGCGTTTTTCTAAAACTTTAAGAATGGATTTTCTGCGGAGGCCCTTTTCGTCGAAGATCGGCCCGACGAGTACAATGCCCATGCGCTCGGACACGTAGTTGCGGCGGTAGAAGGCTTCCAGCTTCCCGACCGTTGCGGCTTCCAAAGTCTTCCTAAATCCAATAACGGTGCGCCCATAAGGGTGTTTGCTGTAGGTCGCAGAAAAGAGGGATTCATAGATCTGCCGTTCCGGAGAGTCTAAACCCTTACGCAGTTCTTCCAGGATCACTTCGCGTTCACGCTCGAAGTCGGATTTTAGAAACCTTTGCGGTGCCGCCATTTTCCCGAATACATCGATCACACGCTCCCAATGGGCTTCCGCACAAGTGACGTGGTAGACGGTCTGATCAAAAGAGGTGTACGCATTGATGTCGCCGCCTAGGGATTCAATGGCCCGTGCCGTTTCACCGGTCGAGTTCTTACCCGTCTCTTTTGCTGCGGCATCCTTAAAGAGCATGTGCTCTAAGAAATGGGCAAATCCTTCCTCCCCAGGCTTTTCATCGGTGCTCCCGGCGCAAACCCACCAGTGGAAGGTACCCACATAACCGTCTAAATGCGCGAGGACGACAGGGATGCCATTGGATAGACGCAACTCTTCAATCGGGTGAACTTGGCTCATAGGGATCCTTTCAAACAGTGACCTTTAAAGGCTAGACTAATACAAGCGAGGCGGAAGGAGAACTTTCGTGGTTCAGGTTGATCGTGAAGATGGCCCCGAGGGCACCGTAGTTAAGCTTGCAGGAACAATTGAGGAAAGCGTTGATCTTTCTCAGTTGTTTGGGGAATTCACTGGCGTTCTATCGGTGAATTGTAAGGGTGTTACCCGGATCAATTCGGTGGGGGTCAAAACTTGGATTAGGTACTTCCAAGGGTTGAAATCCACGGGTCGAGCTTTTAAGTTCCTAGACCTCCCGCACCCCCTGATTGAACAGCTCAATATGATTTCCAATTTCGCTTGCGGTGGCGAAGTCGTCTCTGTTTTGTTGCCCTATGGATGCAACAAATGTTCAAAAGAGTTTGTTGCCTCGGTGAAGACAGCAGAACTTAAGGCGAACGGCCTTGAAGTACCCAAAGTAAAATGTGAGCGCGAAGACTGTGGCGCCACATTTGATGATGATCCAGAAGAATTTTTATACTTCCTACAAGATTGAGGCGGAATGGCTAAAGAGATTCTGCTCGTATCGGAGCGTCCCGAGGATGCTCAATTTGCCGCTGAGGTGGCCCAGCTCACCGGGGCTAGCCTTGTCGTTGAGCCTGATCCAGTCAAATGCATCGCTGCATTTGTGAATCGAAGTCCCACGGCGATTTTCTTTGATGTGGGCAATGGCAAGCGCTTTAAGGCTTTTGAGGCCGAGATCCAACGTTCCATTGGGCTTTTCTCAGATCGCATCCACCCACAAAAACTTTACCTTCTGGCGGATCAGGAATTATCTGAACAACGCGACCTCACCTTAAGTCCCCTTTTCGCAAATTTTTCTAAGCGTTATCTGGAAGAAACCGTGTTTCAATCCGATTTTTATTCACGGTTTATCAAGGGGTCCGAAGAGGCTAATTTCAATATAGGTAAGTTCCTCAATGAAGGAACGAAGATCCAGCAGGCGAGTCTTCAGAATACGAAAATGAAGTTAGATGCCGTGGAGGCTGTGCGGAAGTATCTTTTTGCAGCGCAATTTCGCGGCCGTGTGGCGAATTTAATCGCAAATGCGGTAGATGAACTCATCATGAATGCGCTGTTTGATGCGCCAGTGGATGAGTTCGGTAAGCCCCTTTATTCGCTGACATCCCGCAGTGTAGAGCGAAAGCTTGCCGGTCAGGACGAAGTGATGATGAGTCTAGGGTTTGATGGGCATTATTTTGCAGTCACCATTTCTGATAATTACGGGAGCGTAGATCGCCCGAGGATTCTGAAACACGTTTCTTCCAATTACCACCGACGGACCTATCAAGTGAGCAGCACCAGTGCCGGAGCGGGTCTTGGGTTATCCAATATATTTCGCGCGGGCGGGAGTTTGATTTATTCGGTAGAGCCACGTGTCAAAACGGAAGCCACTTTGATTTTTAAAACGTTCCCAAACTACCGCACCTTTAAGCATCAATTCCGAATTCTTTCGGTTCATTACGCAATATGAGGTTGATCCTGTCCTCTCAGTCACCTCGTAGGAGGGAGCTTCTAAGTTCCTGTGGGCTATCGTTTGAGGTGATTGCTCCAAAGGTGGAGGAGTTTAGAGTGCGTGGAGAATCGCCATCTCAAATGGTACTTCGTTTGGCGCGTATGAAAGCGGATCGCGTTTTGAGCGATCTTCAGGATGATTCCGACTGCGTCGTGATCGCAGCCGACACAACGGTGGTTGCACCTGGCGGGAAAAAAGTCTTAGAGAAGCCAAAAGATATTGCAGATGCGGCACGAATGATTCGTTTGCTTCAAGGTCGGGTGCACCACGTTTTGACGGCCTACTGCATTTTAGCTAGGACTTCGGGCAAGACTGTAGCTGTGAAGCGCGTGGTGAAAACGGCAGTTGAGTTTCGCCGTCTATCGGGAAAAGAAATTTCAGCCTATGCAGCAAGTGGCGAGGGACTAGATAAGGCGGGAGCCTACGGTGCACAAGCCCTGGGTATGATTCTGATTCGTGCTGTACGCGGCAGTTACACAAATATCGTGGGCCTGCCCGTGGCAGAGTTGCTGGAGGATCTAGCACCATGGATCAAAGTCTTGCCACGAATTTAGCCGAAATTGATGTCGCGCTGACCGCTCGGTGCGCGGAGCTTGGCCGCGAATTGCCGACACTGATTGCGGTTAGTAAAAAGCAACCGGTTCAGAAAATCATTGAAGCCTATGGTTTAGGTCAGCGAGTTTTTGGAGAAAATTATGTCCAAGAATTGTTGGCCAAAGATGAGGCTTTACGCGCCGCCGGAATTTTAGATATCAGCTTCCATTTTATTGGGGCCCTGCAGCGCAACAAAGTGCGCGCCTTGCTTGGATGTCCAGCGTGTGTTGCGATTCACTCTGTAGATTCGCTTAAACTTGCTGAAACGATTGGAAGTGAAGCCGTCCGTGCGGGGCGTAGCATTTCAGCTTTCTTGCAGGTGAACATTGATCAAGAGTCAACGAAGGCGGGTGTTTCCGTGGAAGACTTGCCTGATCTGTCGCCTAAACTTCGAGCTATCGAATCCATCCATTGGCTGGGGCTGATGTGCATTCCTTCTGCGGATGGGGCAACTGCTCCTTCTTCAGCATTTTCCCGGATGCAGGCATTGTCAGGTCTTTATGGCGAAATATTAGGTTCTGGGCTATCTATGGGGATGTCCTCGGACTATTTGGAGGCGCTCCCTTTTGGTGCGACCCATATACGATTAGGGACTGTTTTGTTCGGTGCCCGTAGCTCAGTTGGATAGAGCGTCAGCCTCCGGAGCTGAAGGTCAGAGGTTCAACTCCTCTCGGGCACGCCACTTATTTCCCTCTTCCTAACCAATTACATTCGAGCTCACCCGGCAGAGTTAAGGGTTCGTCGAATATAATTGGTTAGGAAGAGGGAAATAACTGTGGGGTGCTCGGGAGAGAGAGGGATTTGTGTTAGCGAAGGAGTTCCTTTAGCTCCTTCAAATGTCGAATTTGATGAGTAGGGGTCGGCGGGTCCTGCGAATCAAAGTCGGTCAGGGCCATGCCATTTCGGTTGAACCACACACTGTCCACGCCAAAGAGGCTCGCACCCAAGATATCAGTCTCAAGTCGATCGCCGATCACGAGGGTTGAGTCTTTACTGAAATTTTTGGCCATCTGGATGCTGTACTCAAAGAAACGAATATCGGGCTTAGCGAAGCCGCAATCCTCAGACACACTGATAAAGCTTAGGTACCGAGCAAGAGGCGATTTCTCAATGCGTCGGATCTGCGTTGCATGAATACCGTTCGTGATAATGCCGACTTCGCCTCGCTCGCTGGCCCACTTGCAAATCTCTTCGGCATGGTCAATCAGGACCACGGTTTCAGGGAGTGCTTCTAAGTAACGATGGCTTGCGAACTCCGGATCTAGTTCTAAATCCAAGGAAGAGAAAGTTCGTCGAAACCGTTCGACCTTAAGGTGATCCTTAGTTGTCTTTCCTTCTTCAAACAATGCCCACAAAGCGCGATTTTCAACCTGGTATCTTTGAAAAACCACGTCATGCGCTATTTCAACGCCTAAGCTTTCCATGGTGTGAATGAAGGACAGCTTTTCCGATGCAGAAAAGTCTAAGAGAGTGTCGTCTAGGTCAAAAAGGAAGAGTTTGTACTTCATAGGCTCCAAGTCCGCCGTACGGTTTCGATCTATTTCTGACTTCGAGTACGAAATGCTCGAACTTTCATGATGTTTCCACAGCTATCCATCGCGCACCACAGTCGTTTACTATTCCGGCTGTTATCATAAAAAATATGGGAACAGTTTGGATTCTTACACTTCCTGATTCGGTCCTTTTTTGCATTGAGTAAAAACGAAAAAAACTCCTGCAGCAGAATGCTTGGGGCAGCCCGACTGCTTTCAGTTCTCCAGACCAAAGGACAATTCATCTCAGCTTTCAGCGTGAGTGCAATAGAACCTGCTTCATTCTCAATAAAAGTATTCAATCTATCGATGGCGAGGGAGTGTCGTGACCTTGAGTGCAGAGTTTCAAAATAGTCCCGAAGGTGCGTCCGTAACAGTAGCGTCCTTTCAAACGCTGGCTCAGTAACGCTCTGACGGAGATGAAAGAACACTTTTATAAATCGCTTCAGATCATCTGGCGTGAGGAGTGTGTCTTCTGTGTAGTTGGTATGCACCACCTTCGTATTGCAGAAGTCTAAAATCCTGGCGCCGCCGACAGCGATAAAATCGGTTAAGGGCATATTGGTAACCACCTATTGTAGATTAGATGGTTACGAAGTAAAGTGACTCCCATGCCAGTTGAATCAGCAACACAAACAGTGGGTACAGTGCAATTCCTAACCGCCTTCTTTGCCGGTTCTCTAGCGATCCTTTCCCCTTGTGTGCTCCCGGCTGTCCCCATGGTCGCAACATCATCGCTCACTGCACACCGATATGGGCCCGTCGGACTTGCCTTAGGGTTGATGTTCTCTTTTACTTTCGTTGGCGCAACGCTTGCTGCATTTGGACAAAGTCTTAGTGTTAGCGCGGAAGGTATCCGCACCTTTGGTGCTGTATTGATTGCTTTCTCTGGAATGGTGCTCCTTTCCCAGAAGCTTCAGGATTGGATCTCTGTTCGTTTTTCTGGACTTGCAACTTCGGCAGATGGCGCCGCTTCTCGTGTGAGTGCATCTGGCTTAGGCGGTCAGTTTTTGATTGGTTGTTTGTTGGGTGCGATTTGGAGTCCTTGCACCGGCCCACTTCTCGGAGCAGCTGCCGGACTGGCCGCAGCCCAGGAAACACGGTCGCAGGGGATCTTTTTGCTCATGACCTTTAGTGCGGGCTCAGCGCTCCCTCTTTTGCTATTGAGTTACGCATCTCAGAGTTGGATGAAAAGAAATCGCAATAAGCTCCTGCAAAATAGCTCGAGATTTAAGAAGTACATAGGAGTGGCTTTGATTCTCGTCGGGGTATCCATTGTCACTCATTGGGATCGTAACGTTGAGGCCTGGCTTTTAGACCTTCTCCCAGATGCGTGGGTGGAATGGATTACAAAATACTAGTGAATGAAGAAATGATGAGTTCAGTTAAAGGTATCGTAGTGAGTTTGTTAATGCTGTGTGGTGGTTTTGCATTTGCGGAGGACCAGACAGCCGTACAGAAGCAGATTGCGCTGAATCAGGCGTCGGGTAAAACGCAGCTCCTAGATTTCACTGCGACGTGGTGTCCGACATGTCGGGTTCAAAAGAAGGTACTAGCACGCCTGAAAGACGCGGGAGATCTCAAGGGAGTTGAACTTGTTGAGGTGGATTACGACGATGAGTCGGCTGTAAAAAAGGCATTTGGAGTCAATAGCCAATCTACTTTTGTGGTGTTGCAGGGAATGGTTGAAACAAAAAGGGCTACTGGCCTCACTTCTGAAGATGATATCCGGCAGTTTGTCATCGCAGGTGCAAAGCCAGTTTCACCGTCTGAAAAAGCAAAAGCGGGGGGCGATGTTAGTGCATCTAAAAGTGGGCCAGAGAAACCCTCTCACGGAGTGAAACAATAGTTATGAATAGTCTTTTATTTGCAGTTGCTGTATTTGGGTTTGAGCCAGTGGCATATGCCTATGTCCAGGGTTCTGTTGCGGCAGCACCCACGGAATGGGACGCCCAGATTCGCGGAAGCAGAGAATTTGGTTTACTTGGATCGCAGAATATTCCTGAAAGTGAGATCAAAGAAAAAGCTTCAATTATGGAGTACGCCTACCGACTTGGAACCAATATGGGCACCGTCGCAGGAATTGAGGATTTCTCGGTTCACGCTTTCGGATCCTTCTTTATCAATGGTGCAGAATCCATAAACAACACAGCTACCTATGGTCGGGACACAGGTCATCTTCTGGGGTTAGAGGTTGCAGGAAATTTTGTTCACGAAGCCACGCGTCAAGTGGGTTGGTTCCTTCGATATTCTGTCCCGGTGGCGTTAAACACCGAAAAATTTGGAAAGTCACGGATCGATACCCTTGGGATAGGGATCCAATCTGGATTCCAGATCTCAGATCGCACTCAGTTTGAGCTGCTCACCTACTATGGAAGCGGCTATACCGTGAATAAACGGCGAGATCAGAATGCTGCCTTGGTGTTTTCGGGCTTACTGGGTATTCGCCTGCCCAAGTCCATCACCTCGGGAATCTTGATCAAAGGTGGACCGTTCTTTGAATCGGATGTGACAGAGCGCAATGACCCGATCTACGGGCTTGTTGGTTTTCGAGGCTTTCGAGTCGGTGTTACTGCAATTGCTGCCATAACACTCACCGAACGTTTGGGCCTAGAAATCGGCTATATACAAAAGATATCAGGCGCGTACTTTCGTGCGACCAAAGATGTCTACAGTGGCCTAACGATGGTGTTTTGAGATCGAGCATCATTTACTTTCAGAATTCCCTATCTCCAGTCAAACCTGTTAGCGCCGATGTTCAAGAGAAAATGCGCGCCCATGGCCATGAGGGCAGCTGGGATCGCACCGGAAAGAATCATTCTTGTATCATTGATCGCGAGGCCTGAAACGATAGGCACTCCATATCCGCCGGCACCCACTAATGCTGCAAGTGTTGCTGTCCCGATAGAAATGACAACAGTGCTTCGAATGCCGCCTAAAATCGTGCTGGCTGCGATCGGGAGTTCAATAGAAACCAAGATTCTAAGCGGGCTCAGGCTGAGCGCACGGGCTCCTTCAATTAACTTGTTATCCACTCCCTGTATCCCGATCACAGTTGAAACGAGCACAGGAAGTAAACCATAGAGGCAAAGGGCAACCACAGCTGGGTAAGTACCGATTCCAAAGACGGGCACCAGAAAACAAAGCAAAGCTAGGGCAGGAATGGTTTGAATGATGCTCGTCGCACCGATGCTCCAGTCTGCGATTTTCTTATGCCTTGCAGCAATCACCCCCATGGGTACACCGACAAAGATTGCAAACAACAGCGCCATACCGACCAAAAAGAGATGTTCGAGCGTGCGTCCTAAGATTCTCTTCAAGACTGTTGAGGCTAAATTTCCATCAATGGAATTCTTTCCCAAGTATTCGCGGACTACCGTCGCAACTGATTCGTGATCAATAGTGACCTTGGCGTTTAACTTCTGCAGGATTGTTTCAGTGAGTGTCCCTTCCAGTGCTGTAAGTGCTTTCCAGATCGTAGGATTTTTGAGAACGAACTGTTGTTGGGCCAAAATGACGGCTTCATACTTTGGGAAGTAGTGTCGATCATCTACAAGAACAACCAGCCCTAAGGATTCAATTTTAGCGTCCGTGGTATATGCATCGATCAGTTGGGCATGGCCGCTTGCAAGTGCGGTGTATCCCAGGGCGTGACTCACTGGATCGCCCAAGGATTCTAGGGGTAAACCATAGTGTTTAGAGAGGCCCACCAACCCATCCGCACGCGTGACGAACTCGTGACTGAATACGCTCTTAATCATATCCATCACGCGTATGAGGTCGCTTATGTTCCTTAGATTGTATTTCTCAGCTAGATCCCTAGGCACAGCCAAGGCGTAATTATTGCTAAATCCCAAGGACTGAGAAATCACAAGATGTTCTGACGTTAGAGCAGCTTCAATTTGTTTGTGTGATTTTAAAGTAGGGTTCTTTAAGATCGCCTCGGCGATCGTGCCTGTGTATTCTACATAAAGATCTATTGCGCCGCTCTGCAATGCTTGAACGACGATTCCGGTGTTTCCTAAACCAAGTTTACGATCGACCTGAAGATTTGGAACCGACTCTAGGGTCTGAGCAATCAATTCGCCTAAGACATATCCTTCAGTGAAAGCCTTTGATCCCACAATGACTGGGGAGCTTGCCCATGTGACAAGCGGTAAGAAGACAGAAAGCAGCGACAGCATGACTCTTATAGAATCACACTAGGGCTCGTAAAGTCCCTCTTCGCGGAGTAGGTCGTTGATATCTGGGTCATGGCCTAAGAACCGACGAAAGAGTTCCCTCGCATCTTCCTGATTTCCACGCTCTAAGATCGTTTCCCGAAATTTCTTTGCCCATTCTTGGTTGAAGAGGCCGTATTCTCGGAATGGACGGAAGGCAGAGGCAGCATTCACCTCTGCTCTTTTATAGACGTAGTACCCAGCTGCGTAACCGGACTCAAATGCATGCGTAAATCGCTGAGATATCGTTCGGGTGTAAACATTATCTACCGTCCAAGGAGCGAGCACTTCGGATTCCCATGCGAGGATATCGGTCACTGATTTTGGCAACTGTACAGTCCCGTCATGCCAGGCAAAATCGAGTAAGGCATACCGAATCTGTATCAACCCATTTGTTCCTGCCTGAAAACGCTCTGATGCATACAGCCCATCCACAAGGTGCTTCGGCATGGGTTCTCCTGTGATGTGGTGTTTCGCATAAAGGGCCAGAACCTCTGGCTGGAAAGCCCATCGTTCAAAAAATTGCGACGGAAGTTCTAGGACATCACGAGGTACATTAGTACCTAGCAAACTTGTATAGTCACCGACGGTTAACATTCCCTGTAGTCCGTGACCGAATTCGTGAAAATTGGTTCTGACCCCATTGTGACTCAGCAGAGTTACACCAGTGTCAGGATTAGGGGGAGATTCATTCAAAGAATTAAGCACGTGCGGTCGACGATGATCTCCAAAGAAGATTCCGGTAGGTTGTAGATTTCTATTGTGAGGATTCTGAGATTTATTCGCTCTCCCTAGGGGGTCTAAATAGTATAAGGCGAGGTGCTCGCCTGAGTGATCATCTGTAAATTCAAAAGCATCTAACCTGGGCTTTGGATTACCTAGATCAGGTCTAAGGGTACCAGTGATATTATAAAGGCGCTTGGCCACGGTCATCGCCCCTGCGACGACATTCTCCAGCTGAAAGTATTCTCTCACCTCTTTTGGATCAAACTGAAAAAGACTTTTCTTGAGCTTTTGAGAATAGAAGTAGAAATCGTGGGGTTCGATTTTATGTCCAGCAAAGGCTTCAAGCTCAGCCATTTCCTTTTTTGCAGCAGCAAGATATTTCTGTCCGAGGTCTTCTAAGAATTTTCGCACTACTTTTGGATCTGCCTCGACCCGGTCCTTGAGTTGGAAGTCGGCAAAGCTCTTAAAGCCCCGAAGCAAAGATACCTTCTGTCTGAGATTCGCAATCTTCAGTGCAACTTTTAGATTATTTGTTTTTCCTGTAGTTGCTATCTGAGAGAAGAGATTATGCAACCTCTTTCTGACTGAGCGATTCTCAAGATAGGTCATGAAGTATATATAGGTATTAGTGTCTAGACTGATCGTAAAACCTTTTGACTTGCCTTCTTTCAGTGCAAGTTCTTGAGCCCTATTGACTAACTCTTCTGGGACACCGGTGAGTGCTTCTCGATCGCTCATGTACAGCCCAGTCTGAAACATAGATTCTTTGTAATTGTTCCCGAACTCCAGCTGGAGCCTGCTGATCCTTAACTCGAGTTTTGCAATTTCTTTGCGCACCTCTGGACCTAAGCGTGCTCCAGCCGCCTTCATTGAGTTATACGTGCGCAATAGAAGCCTCTCTTGCACGGGAGTAAGCCCCAACCTTTCTTTACTGAGTACCAGCTTCTCAATCCTTGAAAACAAGGTTGGATTCAAAGAAAGGCTATCTGAGACCTTTCTAAATCGCGATCGCCATACCTTTGAGATCTTTTGTATGTGGGGAGATGAACGGCTGGAAACCATATGGTGGAGTACATGGAGTGCCATGCTAGCTGGCTCGAATGATTCTTCGATGGCAACTATCGTGTTCTGAAAAGTTGGTTCTTCATCGTTATGTATGAGTTTGCCTACTCGCTCTTTGCAAGCCTCGTGTGTTACCCGCAGAGCCGGCTCAAGGTGACTCTCCTGAATGAGTTCAAACGGGATCGCTCCGAAAGGAAGATCCGAGAACCGTAGTAAGGGATTCTCAAGCACCCACTTTGGAGTCTTATCATTCACCTCTACATAATATTTACAGGTGAAAGCGGACCTCGACATTGGATATGGAAATGCCCAACTCTGGGATGATCCAAGAGCGAGTACCACCAAGACAACAAACACGATTTTCATTTGGTAAGAGAAGTGGATCACGACTACTGCACTTTTCCCAATGCTGGGCCTACGTTCTCGACTTGGAAATACTCGACTTCTTTCTCCCCATTTTTTCCTTTTGCCCCTATCACCCATCGCCCGGTCACATCGAAAGGAGTCTCTTCCTTCGTACCTGAGAAGAGTTTTGCGGCTTTCATGCACTCGGCTTCATCTTTGAACTTAAAGGAGAGCGCATGGTACTGAGAGAAAATGTACGATCCATACTTCTGATGGCCGCAAGTAATTTGGGCTGGAGTCTCTTTTAAAGCATTGAAGTAACCGTCACCCACATCATCGTTAATGACGACAGACTTCCCCCAACCGTACTTTGTTACGTCATAGATATAGTTCCCAGGGATACTCCAGAATCTTATCTTCTTTTCCTGGAACCCTGACGCTACTGAATTCAGCCCATAAGAAACTGCAAACAAACACATTAAAAATTTCATGATTTCTTTTCTACTTTCTTCTTATCTTGGCCCCGTCCTTTCGGTGCCTCTTTTCCTGCGCCACGGAATATAGGTTTCTCTTGTCCTTGTCCGCGGACGATCTCTTTTGGCGGAACTTTCTTAGGATTCTTGGGTGTGCTCTTTTTTGGATTTGTTTTTGGCTTCTCTGTTGGAGGAGGAGTGTCCTTCCCTGGATCTAAAGGTCCTGGCTTAACGGGTGGTTCTATACCGGGGCCACCGCCTGTCTTTGGTTTGTCTTCCGGCTTCTCTTCAGGGGTCACTGGAGTCACGACCACCTGCTCGGTCGCACCGACTTGAGTGTCATTCTTAATCGGCGCTCCGGTGCCTAAGTCAAAAATGATCTTAAAGCCCGTCTTTGAGAGGCTTTGGAGGTGAGCCGTGGTCGACTTATCGGTCATGAAGTCGTCAAAGGTTGTATCTAAGCCACTGATGGTGATCTCAATCTGGTCGTAGTTCACGGTGATCTTCTTGATGGCTTTCTTTGCTGCTTCTAGATCTGCGATGGAGTCTTTCCAGGTATATGAAGGTAGAGCTCTGCCCACAACACCATCTGCGTCCAAGGCAAAGCGGCATTGAGCCGCTTTTGATTCCTTTTCTTTTCTGCATTCTAAGCCAAATCCAGATTTGACTTGGTAGTTTGTTCCGTTTTCCGGGTCGGTCGCTGCCTCTTCTGGCTGCAAAAATGAATCGAATGCACTCTTTGCTGAATCTCCTAGAATGGTAAAAATCCGTAACTTGCCAGAAGTGCTATTCTGAACTGTCAATTTGGCTGTATCGGAAAACGCTGCGCTTACTTTTAAAACTCGAGCTGTCTTCTTACCCCTGCTTGTTTTGTTCGTATCTTTGTCATCGGAAGTGTCCTCCGTGCGCGGTGGGATTGGCCCACCTTTTTTTGAAGAACACGCCTGCAAGGAAAGAAGAACAAGGCTCGAAATGGCAAAGCACCCGATGATATTCCGAAACTGCATGGTGCTTGAAACCTATCAGTTCCGATATAAGGGGTCAAGTATTGTTAAGATTAACAAGTGGTTGCTTAAACGTTAATAGATGAGCGGAAGAGTACTTGAGCCAGATGGCCTTCATTGTTGCAACTCAAAGCAGGTTCCTAGTGATGATCCACAAATAGAGCGGCATTCCGAGCGTGATGTTGAATGGGAATGTCACGCCTAGCGCCATTGGAATATAAAGACCGGGATCAGCTTTGGGCGCCGCAATTTGCATGGCTGCTGGAACCGCAATATAGCTTGCGCTCGCTGCAAGCATTGCCAGCAAGAGTCTGTTACCGACTGAATCTGTAACTAGGCCACTTAAGATCGCGACGACTATGCCATTAAAGGCCGGAATAAAAATTGCGAACGCGATCGCAGTCCATCCGTATTTCTTAAATGCAGAAAAACGCCTCGCAGTTACCATTCCCATTTCTAGAAGAAATATTGCTAAAAAACCTTTGAAGATGTCCGTCGTAAACGGTCGTATCCCTTCGGCCTGTTTGTTGTCTGCAAACAGACCAATGACGAGGCTGCCGATGATCATCAGTACACTGCCGCTTGTGAAAGAATGATGTAAAACCTTCTTAAGAGAGGTTTTTTCTCGACTGGATGGGTCAAAGAGCAACATGAGAACAACACCGACGATGATCGCCGGGGATTCCATCGCCGCCATAACTGCGACCATATGACCACCATAGGCAATTTGTTTAGACTCTAAGAAAGAACTCGCAGCTACGAAAGTTACGGCACTCACAGAACCATAAGCTGCAGAAATCGCTCCTGCATCAGCAGTTGAAAATACACGTTTCAGTGGAAAAAAAGCATAGACCGGAACGATCACCGCACACATGACCCCGAAGAGAAGCGTGAGCCACACCTCTTTGCAAAATCCGCTGATCGCAAGTTCATGTCCCCCGCGAAAGCCAATAGAAAATAGTAGATATAGGGAAATAAATCGTATCGAGGCATTTGGAACCTCAAGGTCACTTCGGACCAAGACAGCGATGACGCCAAGTACAAAAAAGAGAAGTGTAGGATTCGTTAAGTTGGTGAGCAGAATCTGGAAGTCCATGGCATTAGGCTAGCTGAACGCAAGCGAAAGTCTACAGACACAAAAGAGTAGGTCGGTTGGCACCCTGCTGCTGTCCTCTATAGTGGGAGAGACGCACAGTAGCTATCCATCCAGCCAACACGATCAGCAGCAGTGCTGTGACTTGTTTGGCTTGGCTGGATGCAAAAAGACGAGAGAATCTCTGCCTGCCCACCCAAAGTGAAATGAGTGCGGGCATTGTCGCGATCGCAAAAAGAAGACCAGACACAGCGGCAAAAAAAAGAGATCTGTTTTGCGCTGCGATCAGAGCGGCAGCATAGAGTACAGCACACGGGAGAAATGCACTGCTCATGCCCATCAAGAATCCAGCAGCAACTTTTGGAAATCGGAAACTATGACGCATAAAGTTTGTGGATAATTGAGGCACTCTAAGATTGAACCCTAGAAGTTCAAGCGCTCTGAGCGCTAAGACCAGTGAAATGCTCAGTCCTAAAGCGAGATCCAGACCCAGCAACCAACCTGGTTCGAGTGCTTCGGTGAGTGTGCCTAATGCGGCCTTCAGTGAGTAGGCCAGAGAAAAGAGCAAGGTGTAGGAGGTGGCCCGCCCGATTTGATAACTCCAGAATCCACGTTGTTCTCTTGTGGTTGCTAACAAAAGTGGGCCACACATGGCGCCGCAGTGCAGAATCGAAGAGAACCCAAGCGTGACTAAAGAGAGCGCTAAAGTGCCTTCACTTGAAAGGACCAATGAGTTCCATCCCGATTTTTTTCGCTAAAAATTTTTTTCCAGAACTTGAGGCCGCAAACTCCAGAGAAGCGTGGACATGGCCGCGAGTCAGCGTGCCTTGAGGCGTCTGGACAAAAAGATCAATGACACGCTTTTCGCCCGGAGCTAGGTCAATCTTGCTGGCTGCTTGAGTGAGGCTTGCACCTAAAGTGAGTGCTTCCTCCGTGAGTTTAGGTTCAACGGTCATCGCAGCGAACGTCTGGTTCCTGAGATCCACCTTGAAGTGATTGAGTATTCGATCGCCGGCTTCAGTTTTTAGAACATGGTAAGGCGTCTCTTGAGCGCGCATGAGCGCAACATCTAAATGAGATCGCGTCATGATCAGGGTGGTGAGACCAGCCATGACTGCAATCAAAACCCCAAAGTAAATCAGCGTTCTTGGACGAAAGAGGATGCGTTCCTTCGATGGAACTTCTGATCCATATGCGATCAGCCCCTCGGGCTTTTTTACTTTGACCATGACTTCATCGCAAGCATCGATGCAGCGAGTGCAGGCAATGCACTCCATTTGTACCCCACGTCTTATATCAATCCCGGTCGGGCAAACTGCAACACAGCGACCGCAATCGACGCAGTCGCCTTCTTGGGTGGGGCTGGCTTGCTCGGATCCACGCCGAGGTTCTCCGCGGTCTTTGTTGTAAAGCACTGCGAGGGAATGTTCATCCATCATCACAGCCTGTAGACGGCCATAGGGGCACATGATCACGCAAAACTGTTCACGGAACCAACCGAAGTCAAAAAGAATAATTCCCGTAAAAACAAAAACTGCCCTAAATGTCCCTGGGTTCTGAGAAGGAGACTGCTGAATCATCTGAAGGACCTGCTCTGCTCCGACAAAGTAAGCCAAGAAGCAATGAGCAATCACCCAAGAAATTACCGAAAAGATGGACCACTTGAATATCTTTTTGAAAATCTTATCGCCCGTCCATGGTCCTTCATCCAGGCGTCGTCGGACGACTGAGTCCCCTTCAATAAGAGTCTCAATCCACGCATAGATACTCTCTGTGTAGACGGTCTGCGGGCAGGTCCACCCACACCACACACGGCCTAGGTTTGAGGTGATAAATGCAACCCCGAAGACGAATGTTGCAAGCACCAGAATGAGCATGGGTGCGTCATGGGCCCAAAACTGAAGCCCGAAGATGGAGAACTTTCTATGCACAACATCCAAAAGCAGTGCTTGGCTTCCGTTGATCTTCATCCAAGGCAGACCGACAAAAAAAAGCATCAACAGGAAATGAACGATTCTGCGCCTATTGTGCCAAATCCCGCTGACACGAGCGGGGTAAAGAAACACTCGATCCCCACGTTCGCTGGTCGTCGCTAATCGATCCTCCGGGAGTTGTTCTTTCATTTAAATTTCTTTGCCTTGAGCTTCCTTAGGGTGAGGTGGGTTAGATCCTTGCTTTTCGACGATGTATGCCGCCAAACCAAACAAGGTTTCTTGCGGCATGAGTGCGCCCCATGCCGGCATGCCTTTTTCAAGCACTCCGTCATATAGGGTTTTTGCAATAGAAGCCCCTTTGCCGTCCCCATGTATCCAGAACTTGTCTACCAGGTTCGGTCCAATCAAACCTTGCATTTCAGGACCATGACAAGAAACACACTTTTCAGTGTAAGCAGCATGAGCCTTTTGTTTTTGTTCGTCGGTCTTATATGCAGCAACGATTGCGTCTTCTGTGTACTGAGGACCCGTGACTTGAGATTGCGCCACTGCGTTTTCGCCTTTGTCTGCTAAGTACTCTTCATACAGGGAACGACCATTCCCCAAGGTGTAGTGCGCGAAATAGGCAATTGCGAAGATGATGGTCCCATAAAAGGTCGCAACCCACCAACCCGGCAAAGGATTGTCTAGCTCCTGGATACCATCGTAGTTTGTATCTAAGATCTTGTCCCCAGTGAGAGGATCAATCGTGAATTTAGGTTCGTTTGAATGGTCGCTCATCGGGATTTCTCTCCTTCCGTGAGTGGAATTTTAGACGCAGCTTCTATTTCCTTTTGTGCCGAGGGCCGAAAAAGCCTGAAGATCACCACTAAGAAAAGTCCCATGAATATCACTAACGCGGACAAAGTCATCCAGACCTCAGGAAAGTGCTTTAGGATTTCCTGCTTCATTTGCGGGACTCCTTTTGACCTAGACGCTGTAAGTAGGCAATGAGCGCGACGACTTCTTTATCTTCAGATTTCGCTTCAGCCCCTTCTTTTTCCAGCACTGCTGCAATCCGCTTCGCGTCTGCACGGGCTTGGTCTGCGGCTCCGTTGATTTGCTCATCTGTGTATGGAACGCCCAAAGTGCGCATTGCATTCAGTTTTTTTGGCAGGATTTCGAAGTTGATCTTCCTGGTGAACATCCAAGGATACGCTGGCATCACCGATGTTGGCGTGACATCCCTTGGATTGAGCATGTGGCGGTAGTGCCAAAGGTCTGGATATTTCGTTCCAACGCGCGATAGGTCGGGCCCTGTGCGCTTGGACCCCCACTGGAATGGATGATCGTACATCGACTCTTCCAAGGTAGATGGTTCGCCGTAACGAAGCTTCTCAGATACAAGTGGACGGATCTGCTGCGAGTGGCATGTGTAACAACCCTCACGAACATAAAGATCACGGCCAGCGAGTTCGAGCGCAGTATAGGGCTGGAACCGATCTTCAGGCTTATACTGAACATAACTATGGGCAGTGAGCGTCGGAACCAGTTCCATGATACTGCCGGCAGCAACAGCAATCAGAGTGAGTACGCTAAATACGATCGGCAGTCCCTCCAAAGAATGGTGAAGTCTGCGAGGATTCACTTCAGTCGGACCAGAGAGCGACGGTGCCTTGAAGGTCTCCTCTTCAGGAGCCTTGCCACCTCGGATGGTCTTCATGATGTTGTAGATCCCGATCAGGTAGCCGACAAAGAACAGCAATCCGCCCATTGTGCGAACCCAGTACATGGGAATGATACGAAGAACTGTTTCAGAGAAATCTGGGTAAAGAAGTTTTCCCGCCTCATCCACGGCTCTCCACATCAGTCCTTGGGTAATCCCTGAAGACCACATAGAGATCATATAGATCATGATTCCCATCGTGGCGGCCCAGAAGTGCCAGTTTGCTAAACGCTCACTGTAGAGCTTTGTATTCCAAAGTTTCGGGACCAAATAGTAGGCCATCCCAAAGGTGAGAAGACCGTTCCATCCCAAAGCGCTGCTGTGTACGTGACCAATGATCCAGTCTGTGTAGTGCGCTAAGGAAGACACACTTTTTACAGATAAGAGAGGGCCCTCAAATGTAGCCATTCCGTAGAAGGTGACTGCGGCAATGAGAAACTTAAGAACGGGTTCGGTTCTGAGTCTGTGCCACGCACCCCGCAATGTGAGCAACCCGTTGATCATGCCTCCCCAGCTTGGAGCCCAGAGCATCAAACTAAAGATCATCCCCAGGGTCTGTGCCCATTCAGGAAGTGCGGTGTAAAGCAGGTGATGGGGGCCAGCCCAGATATACAAGAACACCAGCGACCAGAAGTGGATGATTGAGAGTTTGTAGCTATAAACGGGACGTCCAATGGCCTTAGGAATGAAGTAGTACATCAATCCTAGAAATGGGGTGGTCAGGAAGAATGCGACGGCATTGTGTCCGTACCACCACTGAACCAAAGCATCTTGTGCGCCCGCGTAAATCGAATAGCTCTTAAATGGCGCAAATGGGATCGCAAGCGAGTTCACAATGTGAAGCAGAGCGATCGCGATCACGGTCGCAATATAGAACCAGATGGCTACATAGAGGTGTCTCTCGCGACGTCTGATGATGGTGCCAAAGAAGTTCCATGCGAAAACCACCCAAATTAAGGTGATCGCTATGTCGATCGGCCATTCCAGTTCTGCGTATTCTTTCCCCGAGGTTAGGCCCAGTGGAAGCGTGATTGCCGCAGACACGATGATGAGTTGCCAACCCCAAAAATGGATCTTGCTGAGGACATCAGAGAACATCCGAGCTTTCAGGAGGCGTTGCATGGAATAGTAAATCCCAGCAAAGATTGCGTTTCCAGCGAATGCAAAGATCGCGGCATTCGTATGCAACGGGCGCAAACGTCCAAAAGAGAAATAGGGAAGATTTGTATTCAAGGGATAGAACGCAAGCTCCAGCGCGATCCAAATCCCCAGCAAAAATGCAACACCCGCCCAAAACAAGGTAGCGATCAAAAACTTTCTAACGATTGCATCATCGTACTTAAAAGACTCCAGGTTCCCTGGGGTATTAACTTCGCTCACGTTTTTCTCCTTCGTCATCAAACAAAGCCCGGATGGGCGGGGTTTCTAAATCATCAAACTGTCCAGAGCGCACAGCACGGATATAAGCCCAAACAAATCCCCCTGCAAAGAGAAGTGCGAGAGGTATGAGTAATACTAAGGCTTCCATTTTCGGGCATTTCTCCATGCGTTCAGAAACACCGACAAGGCGCTCAGTGGCATGAGAACAGCAGCAAAGAGTGGTGTAACCCATCCTAGTGCTGCAGTGAGAATTCCGGCGGTGTTGTAAACCAACGTGAATCCAAAATTCTGGTGCAGAGTCTTGTGTGCTTCATTTCCGATCTTAAGAAAAACTAACAAATCACGCAATGATGGATTTGTTAATGTGACATCGGATGAATGCAGCGCGGCTTCGAAGCTGCCGCGTGTGCTGACGCCAATCATCGCATCATTCAGTGCATCCATATCATTTGCGCCATCGCCCACAAAAAGTGTGTGTTTATCAGCCAAAACAAAGTCTTTCTTCATATCTGGCGTCATTGACGCATGACAATTCGTACTCTTGAGTCCTAAATCCGAAGCGATGTTTATGACGCTGCTGATGTGGTCGCCAGAAAGAATACATATCTTTCTGTATTGGTTAGATAGTTCAGAGATAATTCCTTTGGCTTCAATTTTGAGGCGATCAGCAAAGTGAAAACGCACAACCTCTTGACCGTTCAGTGTCAATGCGGCAGCGCTCTCTGTGTCTCGACTGGGTTCGCATGCCACGATCTGCAGTAGGTGTGTATTCCATTTTGCCTGGACACCAAAGCCAGGGGTCTCTGTTACTTCCAGGCCCTGTTCAGGCTCTATGGATTCAAAAGCCAACCGGAGCGCACGTGCATAGGGGTGATGGGAATTCGCCTCAAGCGCGAGGACAAGTTCCTGCCAATCTTTCGGTGCGGCAGACCGCACCTCAATGTCTGTGAGGACCGGTTGTCCTTCGGTTAAGGTTCCAGTTTTATCAAACGCGATTGTCTTGATCTTCCGTACCTTATCGAGCGCACTCGCTCGCCTGACGACGATGCCCTGTTCAGAAAGTCTTCGAATCGCAAGCGCGTAGGTCAGCGGTGTAGCGAAGGAAAGTGCGCATGGGCAGCTCACGATCAGCACTGCAATTGCACGCTCGAATCCAACGGTCGGTTGGCCATTCCAGGTGTGGTAGATCAGCAAGCCCGCTGAAGCGGCCAAGATCACCCATGTAAACAGCCGGCCATAACGGTCCGCCGCTGCGACAATTGTAGATTCTTTCGCGTTGGATTCTTGTGCGGCCTGGAGTGTTTTTCCTAATCTTGATTCGGTGCTGCTGGTTATGGCTCGCATGCGGAAAGAGGGTCCAAGATTGGTTGCTCCGCAAAAGATGGTTTCACCCGGCTTTATCGCTGTAGGCGCACTTTCTCCGGTGATGACCGCGTTGAGTAAGACTGCGTGATCAAGCGCGACACCGTCCACAGGGCTTGGCTCTCCGGATTCTACTTGGAGAGTATCGCCTGCTTTGATGTTGGAAGCCGGGACAACTTTGCATTCACCTATATTCGATATCAACTGAGCAGACTGGGGTAGAAATAGGTCGCTTAATGCTATTGACGGAAGGGCCCTACGCTGGAGTTCGGCCATGACCCATCTTGAAAAGAGGAGCATGAAGATGAGTGAGGCCACGGAGTCAAAGTAGTGTTCGTGGGATCCACTGAAAACCTGGTAATAGCTCGCGGCTCCTCCGGCTGCGAAAACTAGGGCAAGTGGCACATCGACTGAGGGTGAGCGGAGTCTAAGTGAAGCCGCAGCCGATCGAAAGAAGGGCTCTGCGCAGTAAAAAAGCACGGGTAAAAAAAGGATTGCGCTAATCACCGAAAATACAAAGGACTGCATTTCAGTGGCTCCGGCGTAATCTGCCACCGATAACATCATGATATTTCCGGCGCATGCCCCCGCGATTCCCATTCTTAAGAGTTGTTTTCTGTTCTCCTTTTGAAGTTCTGCCTCCCCGCTTTGATTCCAACCAATGAAGTGAGGCGGATAACCAAGAGTGGCTATCAAGAGTGCGACCTGGGAAGGTTTCAGATCGAGGGTGCACCTGACTTCAAGTGTGCGTGTGGTTAGATTGAGCCTGCTTTCAAAGATCTTCGGTTCGATCTCATGCAAGCGTTCTAATAGCCAGGTGCAGGAAATGCAGTGAATGCCTTCGACAAAGATTCGAAGCTGCTTGGTCCGTGAGTTGGGATGAAATTCGATTTTATGTTGTTCACTGACATCATCCCAAAAACTGTAGAGGCGCGGATCTAAGGTTTGACCCTTCAATGTGATCGCCGTGTCCGAATTATTTCTTAAATCGTAATACGTACAGAGGTTTTTATCTGAGAGCAGTCGATGAACGGTTTCGCATCCGCGGCAGCAAAAGTTAGACTTAGATCGGACGTGAAGAGGACCTTGGCAGTGCAAGCACTGAGAGGACGTTGATGCATGGGGGTCCATGCCAGGAAGTGTAATGGAGCCAGGGCGACTTTAGGAATCAGAGTCCAACGGATCCTTCGAAGATTTGGCCAGATGCGTGCTTGGTGCCGTTTTGATTCATTTCACAGCCATCCAGAAGCACTTTTCTTGCGCTTTCACTGAGAGGGGCGATTGAACCCATGCAAGTCGTCGATGCTCCGTCAGACGTTGTAAACTTCACGGTATAAAGCTGGGTTTTACGAAAATTATTTGCAATCGAGTCTGTCACTTTGAGTTCAAGGATCTGAGTTCCCGAAAGGTCAGAATGGGGTGTTAGTCCGCTGATCGGCTCCAGAGCTTTACGAAAGAGTTCTGCTGCAGGTTCTGTAGCGTTTGCAGAAAGAGCGGCGAGTGCCAATGCGCTGATGATAGCTAGGATTGATTTCATGGGGTTATTTTTCTCTCATTTGAGATTTGAGCAGTTCAATGTCTTCGACGACTTCAAACTTGTCGGTGCGCTTTTCGAATCCTTCCAAGCCCTCATCAAGAGTGTATGTACCAATGAGTTTGTATCCGTTTAGCTTCAGAACAACCAGAGCATCAACTTCGTCACCTATGTAAATTCCTGAATTGTTGTTGATTTGAGCATCATCAATGAGTTCAACGACGGACCCAGAAGGGGCTTGTTTAGCTTGAGTCTCCACTGCAGCGAGAGCGGGGCCCGAGGCTGTTTCAGGGGTTAATATTTTTGCCGTGACGGTCACATATGAGGGTTCATCAGCAACTTCTGGATGAAACACCATTTTTCCAGTCACTGCACCAGCGAATACTGATGTGCGTTTCTTTTTTTGTGGATCTATAGCTAGGAATTGAATCTTCTCTGGAAATGTATAATCGATCGTATGGCCAGCGAGTTTTGTTCCTACTCTTCTAAAGCCCAGCATGAGCTTTGATTTATCAGAGATCTCCCCGAAAAGACCGAAAACATATTCTAAAGCGCTTTCTAAATTGTCCTCGACAATGCCCACACTATTCATTGTGAGTACGACGGATTCGTTCCGCAGGTTGCTCTCTTTAATTTGCACACTCTTGGTAGACTGTTTCTCCGTCTCGTTTATCGGGTAAAACCCAAAAAACGGAAGCCCGTCCTCCTTATCATCCTTTAAATCGTTGTCGGTCAGCACTGGTAGTTCAGCGCGTATCCCATGTGTGAAAGCATCGTCGAGGTCCGCGTTGGCATCGGTGGCGTCTTTCAGCTTTTGGGTCAGGTCTTTCACTTCTTGATTTAATCCCGCAATACGTTCTTGATCCTTCTTTGCGGCCGCAGCGTCTGTTTGATTTTGCCCGTCGGTTTTAGTCTGTTGAACGTCGGTGGTCTTTACACTCTTGCCTGAGGAGCACGCCGAAATCAGCACGAGCAGGAAGGCACATAAAATTGGGCTAAAGGATCGGGGGTTAAAGAGGTGGATTCCGTGCATGGGGTCGGATAATACATGACAAAAATGGTTAAGTAAAGAGGGATTCTGGTAGAAGAAGTGCGGACCAATCGAAAGCAACATCCTCTAAACGGGTTATAGAGGATTTGAGGCCGATGTATGTACGAATCAGTATACCGGATGATACACTGTTTCCTAGGTCTTCTATGGCAATTACCGCAAAAATCAGTAAGCCGACCCACATGACCCTGAAGCTCATCTCAGAGAAAACGGGCAAACCTATGCAACTAGTTCTTGATGAAGCAGTCGAGCTTTACCGGCGTGAAAAATTCTTTGAAGAACTCAATCGTAGTGTTCTCGCAGTGAAGGGCGACCCACTGAGGTGGGAGGCAGAACTTGCAGAGCGAGCGATTTTTGAAGGGACCCTCACCGACGATTCAGAAGGCGAATCAGGAGATCTGGAATGACTTCGAAAACTCATGGCGCATCGCGCGGCGAGGTTTGGCTCGCTGATTTTAATCCAACTCGAGGTCGGGAGCAGGCGGGTGTTCGGCCGTGTCTGATTGTATCCGTAGACCCCTTTAACCACGGACCGCTCGATCTTGTTTTTGCTGCCCCAATCACGTCGACGAAACGTGGATGGCCCACTCATGTGGAATTGAACCCACCCGATGGTGGGCTCAAGGTCCAAAGCTTCATCAAGTGTGAAGACATTCGGTCGATGTCGGTACAGAAGCTGGTCAAGAAAACAGGATCGATATCCTCTAACCACATGGCGCTCGTTGCTGATCGAGTGCGAATGATCTTGGGTCTATGAAAAATGCAGGATCTCCGCATTCCCAGGAAAACAGCCCTGATCGTAGTCGGCCTCTTTTCACTCCTGGGACCGATGTGTATTCTTCGAGCGATCTCTTTGCATGGGAATCATTGGATTTCTGAAGCCTTCAGCAAGATTCTCTCAGACCCGATCTATCAGTATGCATGTATCGATTTGTTTGCGATTTTTTCGCTGATTTCTTATTGGGTCTATTTGGATTGTCGTTTGCACGGCAGAAAGTTTTGGTATTGGCCCATTCTCTTTTTTGTTTTTGGCACGCCAGCTTTCTTAATCTTTTGGCTGATCACAGTTAAGTCGACCCGAAAGAAGTAGGGAATGCTCCATTCCCATTGCAAGCGACTACACATCCACAATCAACGGTACAACGACAGGCTTCTTGCCGTAATTGCGGTCAAACACTCGGCGCACTTCAAGACGAAGATCTTCAGATAGATCACGATTGTATACACCGAGCTTCAAATCGTGATGGTACTGGCGCACAACATTTTGGGCTGCTTTCACGGCCTGTTCGCTGATCCAGGGTTCAAAACTTTCTGCAATCACACCCCGGAGTACGACGCTTGGCTTAGTTAAGATGCGCCCTTGGTCTCTTTCGCGCGCGACGAGTACAAACACTGCCCCTGTTTCCGCAAGCTTTCTTCGTTCCTTAAGCATGGCGCGGCTGACTTCCATTCCTTCGCGGCCATCGACTAAGATGCGGAGATCGTCGATTTGCTCTTCGTAACGAAGCGAATCGGGGGATAGCTTCATCGACATGCCGTTTTCAACGACGTGCACACAGTCGCCAGGGACGCCGGTTTCCACTGCAAGTTCAGCATGTAACACCAGCATTCGGTATTCACCGTGAATAGGAATAAAATGCTTCGGCCGTACTGTTTCTATTACTTTCTTGAGTTCTGGCCGAGTGGCATGCCCTGAGGTGTGAATCTCATGCATTGCTTCGTACAATACGTTTGCACCTCGGCGGAAGAGTTCATCTACAAGTTTGCTAATGGCAACTTCATTCCCAGGTATAAACTTCGAGCTAAAGAGAACAGTATCGTCCGGCCCAAGCTCAAGGTGTGGATGTTCCTCATGCGCAATTCGATTTAAAGCCGCACGTGGCTCCCCTTGGCAGCCGGAGGAAATCACTAAGAGTTTATTGCGCTGTACTTTGGAGGCCTCAGACATGGGGATGATCAGCCCTGAAGGCACACTCACGCACCCGCGCTCGATTGCAAGCTTCAGATTTTGCTCCACGCTTCGGCCAGCCAGGGCGACTTTTTTCCCTAATTTGTGGGCTTTTTCTAAAATGGTACCCATGCGGCCCACATTAGAAGAGAACATCGTCACTAAAATCATGCCGGTGGAGCGCTCAAAAATTTCATCAAAACGCTGAGCGATCATGGATTCAGGAAGGGAATGTTCGTGGCGCTCCACATTCGTAGAATCAGACAGCAATAGATTGACCCCAAGGTCACCTGCTTTTTGAAACTCGTTCCAAGCGAATACGTCTCCAAAAAGAGGTGATGGATCTACCTTGAAATCTCCAGTATGAATCACGCGCCCTGCGGGCGTTTCAATAATCAGAGCACATGCATCCACGATGGAATGATTCACGCTGACGGTTTTTATCTTAAAGTCTGGGAGTTCTATTGTGTCACCCAGCTGAAAAGTGCAGAGGTCAACGCGATCTAGAAAGCCGCGTTCCTTGAGGCGCTCGCGCACCATGAGACTCGTGAATGGCGATGCATAAATCGGAGCATTGATCCCATATTGAATCGCAAAAGTAAGAGCACCAATGTGATCCTCATGCCCGTGAGTGAGAATGATCGCTTTCAGTTTGTCCTTAACTCGGTCCAACACTTCAAAGTTTGGAATCAAGAACTCGACTCCAAAATGTTCTAATTCTGAAAAAAGGAGTCCGCAGTCGATGATGATTGCAGCAGATTTGGTTTCCATCAGCATGCAGTTCATGCCGATTTCACCGAGGCCCCCGATTGGAAGTACTCTAAGTTCACCCTCTAAAAGTGCATTCACTCTGTGCCCTCTTCCTGAAGTGCTTGTTTCACACGCGCTGCTAAAAGCTGTGCAGCGATGTCTGTTTCCTCACCCACGATTACATCCGCATATTGGCGGGTGGGTTCAAGGTAAAGCTGATGCATAGGTCGGACTGTTTCGTAATACTGACGAATGATGTCTTCTAAAGTACGGCCTCGGTCTTGGAGGTCGCGAAAAAGGCGGCGAATAAACCGTATGTCTGATTCGACGTGAAGATAAACCTTGAGATCCATCAAACTGCGGATCTCTTCGTTCCAAAGTCCAAAGATTCCTTCAACGATCAAAACGGAGCAGGGTCCCTGTGTCAGGGTCTTTGATTTTCGCCGGGAGACTTTGTAGTCGTAGATGGGAACTTCAACCTTTTTTCCCTTTTTGAGCTGCTCTAAGTGCGAGCGAAGCAAGACCCAGTCTAATGCATCCGGATGATCGAAGTTCGCTTCATCGTGCACTTTCAGTCGATCGGGTTGGCGGGGGAGGTAGTAAGAATCCTGGGAAAGAATTGTAACCCGAGGGTCTGGAACAAGTGACAGAACCTTTTGGGTGAATGTCGTTTTACCGGAGCCGGAGCCGCCGGCAATGCCAATCACAAACATGTGTATTTCCGAATTTACCTAAAAGGAGTGTCTCTTGGAAAGTTCTTTGAATTTCTCAAGTGAGATTCCACTCATTCTGATGGGGTAAGACGCAGGAATTTGTTCACGATTCTGCCAAAGAGGTTCTAAGAAGTGTGGATTCAAAGCGCGAAGATCCATCTCGTTCGTCGGAAAGTCACGCAAGATCTGTCTCAAGGAGATGCGTCGCGGAAAACTGACGACGATAAACTCAGGTAGACCTTCGTCCAAGGTGATATTTGTGTCTTTGAGGGCTAAGAACTCGTAGAGGTAGTTCCGTGAGGCAAATCCAAAGTTTGGGTCCTTAAACTCAGAGATGATCCGAACAGGGTCAGTGCTTTCTACTTGTTTGATGGCTTTCTTCACAAGCCCAATACCGTGGTGGTAGGCCATCACTGCAAGCGGCCAGGACCCGAGGGTGTCGTGCGCCGTCTTGAGCAAAGAGCCTGCGGCCCGAGTCGATTTGAGCGGATCTCTGCGTTCGTCTATCGTGTTTGTGATCCGTAGTTTTTCTTTTGCCGAATTCGGCATGATCTGCCAAATGCCCAGTGCTCCGACACGGCTTCTTGCGGACCTCATGAAACCGCTCTCCATGAAGATCAGGCGACTGAGTTCTTTGGGCACTCCTTCTTCTTGGAGAATTTCTTCGATTCGAACCATGTAGCGTTTTGAGAGCTCGAAACCCGATTGAAGTCGGTCTTTCTGGCCTCTTTGAATGCGGAGGCAGGCTGAAGCTTCAGGCTTTCCTTGTTTCTTTAAGGAGCGTCTCCAGCCAGTCAGCCAAGCATTCAGGTCCGCAGGATCCTTCCGGATTTCATAAATGATCTGAAGATCACGGCAGTCATGCAGAATCGCGTCGTGGCTGTCCCACTCGCCAAAAACACGCTTCCAAAATGCCACCTGCGCTTGGGCTGTAGGGTTGATGAGATCGTCTGGAAAACGAGGGATAGTCACAGATTGGGCAAAATGCAATTGAATGCAGAAAAAGCTTAACCACAAGAGGTGCACTCCTCGATGATACATAAAGACATGGCGCTTCGAAGAGTACTTGCAACAGGTGAAATGAAGATTGGACAAATCGCCGAAATTCCAAGCGAAGAGATGGATCATTTGGTGAAAGTGATGCGGACAGAACCCGGGGAGGAGATTCACATTTTTAATGGGGATGGTCTGGTGGGGCGGGGACTTTTAGAGCGAGACGGGAAACGCCTTTTTGTTCGACTTCAGCAGGTGGAGCAACAAACGCATGCACTCACACCGATCCAACTTGTCCTCGGAGTTATTAAAGGGGATGCCATGGAGTGGGTGATTGAAAAAGCGACCGAGCTTGGTGCTCAGAGGGTGCAGCCCGTTTTGTCTGACCATTGCGTCGTGCAAACCCAAAAAAAAGGCGCAGATTTTTTTCAGACCAGATGGCAGAAAATTGCGGACCAAGCGCTCAAACAATGTGGTCGGACAGTGCGAATGCCGGTAGCTCTGCCAATCTCTTTTGAAGAATGGATTTTCCAGATCAAAACCGCGCCGCGGCCGGTTTTGTGGTGTGATGAAATGGATCGAGCGACCAATGCTTCCTATCCCCTCATACGCGCTGCCTCAGCAGTAGGGAATCCTCCTACCTTGGATCTCTGGATCGGCCCAGAAGGGGGACTGTCTGCCCCTGAGAGACTCATTCTTTCGGATTTGACCCGAACCCTTCCAGGCGAGATAAAGAGAGTGCACCTTGGCCCACTGGTTCTCCGTGCGGAAACAGCCGCAGTCATCGCGATGGGCACACTTCAAAGTATGCAATTAGGAGCTTAAGAATCATGGACAATAAAGGCGAAAAAAAGATTCAGTTTAAGCCGCTTCATTCGGGCGTCGGATTCCATCCATTTTCAGACGGGCTGCCTTATGCACCTCAGTCAAAAGCTGTAGCTACACCGAAAAAAGTCGCTCCTCAGCCAGCAGCACAATCAGTGCGGACGTCTGCCCCTCCAGCCGGAGCAGTTGCGGCAGGGCGCCCTATTTACGCGGCAACCCCTAGAGCCACCTCTCAAAAAATTTCGCCAAAAAATGAAGTAGAGGTGATGGGCGGAACCCAGTCTTCTACTATTCCATCTCCGGTAGTCAGTTCTGTTCCATTGACCACTCGGGAAAAAGTGTTTTCTTTTCTCTTTGACGCTTCGATTCACGCAATCGCATGGCTGCTGGTCGTGTGGGTCATGCGCATTGGCTTCGAATCGGATCTCCTCATTGAGATCGTACGCGCACAGCCGGGCATTTTGCTTACGGCTTACTGCGTTTCCCAGTGGATTTGGATCCGTCTGCCTCAAACAGTATTTGGACGTTCGGCGGGACAGGCTTTCTTTTCATGATCGACCAAAAAGTCATCACGCTGACTGAACTCATCAAACACAGACCAAAAATGGGTCGAGTCGTCTTTACTAACGGTTGTTTCGACATTCTGCACAACGGACATGTGACTTATCTTGAGGCAGCCGCAGAACTCGGTGATGTTCTGATCGTTGGAGTGAATACAGATCGGTCCGTGCGCAGACTGAAAGGGCCTGGGCGCCCAGTCAACACAGTGGATGACCGCATGCGCGTGCTTGGGGCATTAGAAAGCATTTCTTTTGTGGTTTCCTTTGATCAGGATACTCCGATTGATTTGATCGAAGCGATTAAGCCTGATGTCTTGGTCAAAGGCGGAGACTATAAAACGGAGACGATCGTTGGCGCAAAAGAGACGATTGCTCGAGGTGGCGAGGTGCGAACGATTGCGCTCGTGCCGGGTAAAAGCACAACGCGGGCTATAGCAAAGATTAAGCGTCTTTCGCCAGCAGTCGGTCGAAAACGGCCACCGACATCAAAGAGACGCCGAAGACCAGCCAAGCGAAGAACATGATCCCTGTTGGGAGATCAGCGGTGCGGTAGGCCGGAATGGATCTAGCCATCAAATTATGAATGAAGATCCAGGAAAAAATCCCCCACGTGATCCCCATCCCAAAGAGTGCCTTTGGGTTATTCACACCGGTGAAGTGCGCATAGCTTGCACCTAAAAGTGCCGACAAACTGAGGTGGGATAACAGTCCAATCACGATTGCTTTCATGGAACCGAACTCTAAACATTCAGCACCCAGCCAAGGCAAAGCCCCCACTTTTGCGGGGAAAGTGACATCAACACCTTTGGAAGCACAGATGATGGCTCCGAAGATCACCATCGCTAGGCCTGCAAAAATTCCTGCCATCGCGCCTGCGAGCCACCTGCGACCATTGAAGGTCATCCAGGTATCTAGGAAGTTATATTCTCCAGGCACTGAGTCTGGATTGAAGTTGCGTTGCTTCATTCTGCTTAAGTCCGTGTTCATATAGGACCTTAGCATATCAAACTTACTGCTTGGATGCGAAGGCCTCGTCACTGACCGACCCAGCATCAGTCAATTGCTGGAGTGGAAGGTAGTAGAGGTAGAACCCCGCGTAGATCTTGTTTGGATCCTTGATCAACTGGCGGTTGTTTTCCCACAAGGCTTTCCAACGTTTAGCTGTGCCGTAGACAGTACTTGAGATCGTGCCTAGGGTATCGCCCCATTGAATCATGTGTTTTTTGCCGTTGCGCTCAATGGTCACGCCTTCGACGCCGCGTAGGGTCAAGACGGTTCCAGGAGGAACGTTATTAGCATCCGCAATTTTCGAGCGGTTGGTCTGAAGGATTTCTCTCCAACGGTAAAGGTCCCCGTAATGCTCGAATGCGATCTTCATCAGGGTATCGCCGCGTTTCACTTTAACTTTTTTCTCGGAGCCACCATCGCTTGTCACTGGTTCTTCTACAGCTGCGAAGGCTGCGTCACTGGATTCAGCTAGTACATCCGCAACGGGTTCTTCGCCCGGTGCTCCGCCCGCCAATGCTGAGGCATCAGGCTGAGCCATCGAGTCCGGGGCTGGTTCTGCCGCAGCGATTTGCTGATCTGCTGGAGGAGTGCTTAAGTCCGCTGGCGCCTCGGTTGGCACCTGATCTGCAGGTGCTTCTGCAAGTTTCGCAGAATCCTCCGCCGGAGGCTCTGTGCTTGCCACTTCTTCGCTCGGTGCATCCGGCGGAGTCTCAGCGAGTTCGGCTGGGACTTCATCGGTTGATGCTTCGGTTGCTAATTCAGGAGCAGATTCATCGACAGAGGCGGTTTCATCTACCTCTGAGCTCGAGCATCCACTTCCAACTGCTAATATTAGGGCTAAAACCCATGCACACGAGTTCTTCATGATTTCATTATCGGCGATTCAGAGTCAGACCTTGAGTCAAATTATTGTGGCTCCGCTGTGATAAGACTTTGAATGGGAGTTTCCTATGCTAATGGTTCGAAAAATATCACTCGGGTTAGCACTTTGTTGGGCTCTTTCAGCGTGTAGTGAAAAGCAAAAAGTTCTAATGCAGGGCGTTACTGACGCATTAAATGCTGCAGTGCCGATTGATTCTGGAGACTACTGCCAAATGGTCGGGGCTCCGACTGTGGCGGTTGGCCCTGGGGAAAACTTCGACGTGGATATGGTGGTCTGCCCCGCGTCTCAGGACGTGACCAATGCCATGGTGACTATAGTTTCGGATTCTGCCTCCCAGAATGATCCGACCAACACCTTTGTCCGATGGCGTGAAAAGACGATCGATGGGGTTGCAAAAAAAGTTCTGAGCCTCAAGGGGTTTACTCTGAGTCCGGGTTGGTTTCGGCAGTATATGGTTCACAATGTGCCCGTTTCATCAGACGTGAACGAAAGTTTTTCTTTTCAGATGAATGTCGCAAGTACCTGGTCACTGACCACTAATATGGAATACTTCAATACGGACATCTTAGGCAGCGCCTACGCATGTTCGGTGGGGGGCGTGAATGGGTATTACCGAATTCAGTGTCCCAGGGGTTCGATGCCACGCATCGCATCTTTAGGGGCTGGTATTGTGATCCCTCACTGTCAAGTCGGACGCGAATCCCCTCCAGGGGTCTATCCATCTGCAAGCTCCCTGATCCCTCCGTTCATGGCTGCGGGATTTGGTGCAAACACCGTCGGAGTGGACGAAGTTGCCTGTGTGAACAATCAATACGTGGCAAAGAGTGTTTCTTTTGTACCTCTTGCGACGGCAGGGTCCAATAACGCCTTACAGTGTTATAGCTCTGTCACGAATACGGCAGCCCCTGTTCCGGTTATGTTTAGCCAGGTTGGGCTATTTTTTGCCGCGGGCACAAACAATCCACCGGGTACAAGTTGTACGAGTGGCGGTGGTCTTGCCGTCACCCCGGCCCAAGCTTGCGCAGCTATGGGAATCATCCAAAATTCTTACGGCGCCCAAGATGCAGTTGGTGGCGCACCAGCATATGGCTGGACCAAGTACTCGATTCAAGGGATATATCCAGTGTCGAGTGTTGTATGGTCCACTGCACCTGCTACGGGCGTTACCTACCTTCCTAGTAACGGCCTTGCCGCGAATCAGGAAATTCGTTTCCTGATTCAGAATGCCTACACGATCACGAGCAATTTCAAAATAGTGGTCGGACAATCCACTTTGAACTGCAATAAGTCTGTGTCGGTTACGGTCGGTGTGCCCGGAGGGAGTACACCGGGTCAGCCTTTATCCTGCGCAGGGGTAACCATTTCTGCAGGCATGATGGGAAATACTTATGGTCCGGTTACGCCGGGTGCAGCCGCCGGAAATTACTCTTGGTACCGCTATAGTATTTCGACCACGGATGGAACACTCAGCAACCCTGTATGGTCGGTGTCACCAACGGCGGGTAGTTCTTTGGTTTCGACGGCAACACCCCTGATGAATCAGGAATTCAGGTTCACGACTTCAGGAGTCAAAAGTATCCAGGCGGCCGTTACGTTATCGAAGAATGGACTCACAGCACAATGTAGTCCGACTGCAGTGCGCGTCACGGTGAGTGTGCCAACAGGAACACCAACGCCGACTCCAACTCCGCCGGTGACGCAGGTACCGCCGGGGCGGACTTAGAGCGGAAAGCGCCCAACTCACGCCCGCATGAACAGATCGCGCTGATCCAGGTTGGCGATCACACGCTCTGCGATGAATGAAAAATCTTCGCCTCGCGTTACGAAATCAAGACCGTCGCTCTCGATAATGATCTTCCGACCCTCATATCGATTTTCGATCCAATCATCGTAGTAACGATTGAGATCACCTAAGTATTGATCTGAAATATCCTGCTCGTACTCTCGTCCGCGTTTTTTAATTTGCGCCTTCAGCTGAGGCAGTGATTTGCGCAGATAGATCATCAGATCGGGTGGCTGCAGCGTGCGGCAAACCGTTTGATATACGGCCAGATAAGTTTCGTAATCGCGCGGCTCCATCAAACTCTGTTCCGCTAAGTTCCTGGCAAAGATATTTGCATCTTCATAGATGGTCCGATCCTGGATCGCGCTGTTCGTACCGGCCGTGATCTGAAGGTGCGCGTTGACACGATTTGTCAGGAAATAAATCTGGAGTGGAAAGCTCCACCGTTTCATGTCGGCGTAGAAATCAGTGAGGTAAGGGTTGTCGGCAACCGACTCAAAGTGGGCTTCCCACTGAAAATGATCCGCCAACATGCGCGTTAGCGTCGATTTTCCCGTTCCGATGTTCCCGGCCACTGCGATGAATGTCCTAGGGTGTGTTCCTTGGCGACCATCAACCATGGATCTGTGTAGACGTTTTTTGCCCCACTTGTAAACTAGAGATCATGCCAACCGTCGCTAAAGAAGAACTTATTTCCGTGATCGAACAACTGAGCCCCGCCAATAAGGGTCTGGAAGGGGTCATCGCTTGCACGAGTGAAATCAGCACCATCCACGATGTCACGCTTCTTTATCGCGGCTACACGATCGAGGAGCTCTCTGCCAAATGTGGTTTTGAACAAATCATTTATCTCCTTTGGAATGAGCGACTTCCAAATCCTGCCGAGCTTGAGGCGCTGAAAAAAGACCTCACCGCCAACATGACTATCTCTGCAGATCTGTTGCCTATGCTGCAGGCGATCGCAAAAACCAACAGTCACCCGATGGCAAAACTTCGGTCTGCAATTTCTTGCTTAGGTCTTCTCGATCCAGCTGCAGAAGACATTTCTACAAACGGGTTAAAACAAAAAGCAATCAAGCTGACGGGTGCAATGGGCGCCATTACTGCCGCGCTTTCACGCCTAAGCAAAGGGGAAAACGTCATTGCTCCGGTTGCTGGAAAAACGCTCGCATGGAATTTCTTGAACATGATCCGCGGCACAGAGCCGACAGCAGAGGAAGAAAAACTTTTTGATACCGCGCTCGTTCTGCACGCAGATCACGAGCTGAATGCTTCGACGTTCTCTACACGCGTAGTCGCTTCATCGACAACGGATCTCTATAGCGCGATCACTGGAGCACTTGGATCCCTCAAGGGTCCTTTGCATGGTGGTGCAAACGAAGCGGTCATGAAGATGATCAACGAGATCGGAACCTACGAAAAAGTAGATGCCTTCATTGAAGACGCAATTGTGAATAAGAAGAAGGTCATGGGCATTGGTCACCGCGTTTATAAAAACGGAGATCCACGTGCACGGATCTTAAAAGAGTTGTCTCTTCAGACCTGCAAAAAGAGTGGCCTCGAGCACTTCCACAAAATGCTGGTGCGCATCCAGGAGCAAATGGAAGATCGAAAAGGTCTGATGCCAAACGTCGATTTCTTTAGTGGTCTCGTTTACACGGCTCTTAAAATCCAATCGAAAGATTTCACGCCGATCTTTGCAACGAGTCGTATTGCAGGATGGTGTGCTCAGGCTTTTGAACAGTACGCAAATAACCGGATTTACCGCCCCCGCGCCTACTACACGGGTGCTGTCGGAAAAAAAATCTAAGCGTTTAACCAAAACTTATCTGAACCGATTAGTTTTGCTAAGGCAGGGCAAAATGCCCCAGTGTTAGCGTTTTTCTTTCACTTGACTTAGTCTCTGCTCGGCTCATAGGATGCACGATCCCCTGCATTTCAGGGGTTTTTTGAAAGGATCGCCCTTAACACTATGAGTCCTAAGACTATTTCCCAACTGCATGCTGAACTTCTCCGTAAGAAGAACGACTTGCTATCGCTCCATGAGACCACCCGCACCCATGACATGATCAACGGCGCTGAAGAATGCGACGTGGAGGAATCCTGGTTCAACAAAGAGCGCCTCAGCATTCACTGGAAGCAAGAGTTGGCTCAGATCGAACGCTCCCTCATGCGTATGCAAACAGGACGTTTTGGCCTTTGTGATTCCTGTGATGAAGAGATTCCAGTGAAGCGTCTGAAAGTTCGCCCGGACGCTCACCTTTGTTTGAACTGCCAAGAAATGGCCGAACACCAACTTGGACCAAACGCTAAGATGCGGAACTCAGGGATTGGTTTGCTTCAGTAGACTTTCGAGCTCAGCTCGCAGGGCTGTAGCCTTCATCTTTGTGGGGTTAAAGAAATTCCACGAGGCTTCCCGGCGATCTGACTGAACCACGAAAAATTCTGAACGGCTGAGCGCTTTTTTTAAGCGCTCGGTCGTTACCTTTTTGTGGTGTCTCTCTGAAAGACGTACCTCAGCGATCCAAAGAAGTGCCCAGTCGGGAGGATCTCTTTCCTTCAGTACAGACTCAAGAAGCTGCCGCGCCTCAGCTTTTTCGCCCCGCATCCAGAGGCAGCGCCCCAAAAGCCACTTCGCTTGCGGAATGAATGGATTGAGCCGCACGCTATTTCGAAGCTGTTCTGCGGCCTCTTCAGTCCGTCCGCTCATCATGAAAGCTTGACCTAAGCGAGCAAGAATCATCGGATGTTTAGGGTCAATGCGTAACGCCTCACCTAAGTCACGCACTGCAGCATCCGTTCGGTCCGCGCGCAGTGCTTGCACTGCAGCATTCGTGCGGGCTTCTGATTCGTCCGACAAGAACTGCTCGCCCGCGATGCGCCAAAGGCTCGGATCACTTTGGGAGCTTAGCGCGCGCAGCGCCTCTTCCCGGCGCCCGGTATGCAGATAAGCAAGGGTGAGCCATTTGGTGGAATCTGGGATCAGCGTGGGTGTTTTCTTAAGCAAGATGATGACTCTTGGCCAGTCTTTAGTGCTTCGTGCCTCCTCAAGATCCTCAAAGGGCGTAGCGCCAAAACTCTGACTCCCAAGCAGAACAATCGCCAGCCACATCCTATAGAAGATAGAATAGAGAGCAGTGCTCGTCATTGCCTTTGGCCTTACTTTGCTTTTCGGTCAGCCTGCTCATGCTGCAAAGAACTCAGTTGGACTTGAGGTTCTTCCCGCCGTGGATGCTCGCACTTTTCGTGTGCTTCCCAAGCGCCAGAGTGCTTCGGGTCGTGTTGTTCAGTTCACGGTCGTCGGTAATGTGCGCCTTCCTGATCCGGGGAAAATCTTACTCGTGAAGAAAGACGGCAAGCCCGTTTACGCGTTTCGTGTCGTACGAACGCAACCTGAGGATCGCGAGTTCATAGCGCGAAAAATACGTAAGTATCAAGACGCCCCTGCATTTCAAAGCAACGAGGAATACGACGCGATTGAAAAAATTGCAGATATCCTGAGACCTACGGAGCCTGTCCCGGCGGAATTGCCTCTCGCTGCAATCCCTACGCCCGAGGCGACACCGGTTATACAGACTCCGGATGTCACTGAAGTCCCAAAGGCTGTTGAACCCGAACCTGAAGTGGCTGCTGCGGAGGAAGTTCCTTCTATCGGGCCAAGTCTGGGAGATCCAATTCCATATGATCAGGAACTGGATCAAACAACATCTCCGCGGGGTGGCGCGGACAATTTAGGAAGTTCTTATTCCTGGGAAGACTCTCTTGAGATCGAAGAAAAGCCAGTATTTGCTCCGTTTTCGCGAGCATTTGGTCTCGAGTATGGATTTCTTCAAAATCTTTCTGATTTCCAGTTCTCTGGACCCTTCAATGTGGCCTTTGGCGCGACTGCGCAGTTTGTAACCGGAAGAGGGGTATTCACTCAGACACCGGATTTACAGGATCGAATGTTTGTAAGCTTCGGGCTTTCCTATTATCGCCGCAGCGAAGAGCAAAATGATTTTTACTACATTCTTCCGGTGCGCAGCGAAATGCTCTACTCCCTCGATTTTTCGGAAAAAATCAGCCTCCTTTTTTATGGTGGGCTTCAATACAATTGGGTTTTTGCTACGGCACAAGCCTTGGTAGCCCGCGCCGATGCGCTCGATGGGTTGCAAATCACAGCAGGCACTGGTTTTAGTATCCGTTTTGGGCCTCAATGGGTCTTTCAAACGAGGCTCGGTTACGATCGTATCAGCGGTGCACTCATGGTAGAGTGGTGACCGTGTATCGGCTCATCCTTTCGTTGTGTTTCGTCCTGGGTTTCGCCTTTTCCTTTGCTGCATGTGGCGTGAAGACTAACCCTGTCCCACTTTACAAAAGAGACAGTGTTGATCCAGTGGTGTCGCCTACGCCTTCTCCTACTCCCATGCCTTCGCCAACTCCTGCCCCCTCTAAAAAACGGAAATCAAAATGAGTACGATTCTTAGGAAGAAAGCAGAGTTAAAACTCAAGCTCGTTGGCGCTTGCCCTTCTGGTTTAGAGGACGTGATGTGCAAAGAGTGGAAGTCTCTTGGGGTACATGCTCGGCAAGAACGCAGAGCAGTGATCGTCGACTCCGCAACTCTCGCGGATTACTACCGTCTTGTCGTGTGGTCACGGGTGGCAACCCGTATTGCCATTGAGTTGCAGACTTTTCCGTCTCGTGGCTTAGAAGATCCTTATAAGATCACGCGTCAGATCGACTGGACGGAAGTTTTTGATGTGAAGGCTGCAATTTCGTGTGAGGCATTGTCGGCCAATCCTAAATTGCCCAGGCAGTGGTTCAATTTACGAATTAAGGATGCGATTGCCGATCATTTTAACCAAGTGAAGGGCAGTCGCCCCGACGTGGATCGGCATCAGCCCGACATTGAAATTATCTTGCACATCGATCAAGAAAGAGCCGCGTTCCTATTGGACCCTTGCGGCGCTCCCATTCACCGCAGACTGTATCGGCAAGAAGCGGGGATTGCGCCCCTTCGTGAAACCGTCGCTGCCGCGATTCTTCTGTGGGCGGAATGTTGGAAAGCAAAAACGGTCTTTGATCCCTTCTGCGGATCGGGAACTTTTCCGATTGAAGCGTCCTGGATCGCACATCAGGTTCAGCCTTCACTTCTGATTGCCCATTTGGGACTGGAGCACTGGCGTTGGCACGATGATCGTTTGTATCGAAAGGTTTGTTCTGAGCCGCGGGACGCAGTAAATGCAGAGCAAGTGATCATTGCGTCCGACATCGATCCCGCGATGGTGCGGATTGCGAAATCCAATAGCGAGCGCGCCAAGGCCGAGAAAACGATCTCATTTTCAGAGCAAAACGCTTTGGTTGCCCCGCGTTGCGGGGATTCTGGATTGATTGTTGCCAATCTTCCTTATGGCGAGCGGATGGAGCAAGACCGAGCACTTCACACGCTTTACCGTGATTTTTACAAACACATGGTCCAGGAGTTCGATGGATGGGACTTGGTGCTTCTGTCCTCTAATTTAGATGCCTTAAATTCGCTTGGACCTAAGGCGGACCGGACCCTGAAGTTTAGGAATGGAACCCTTCCCACCGACGCAAGACTTTATCGTTTGTAGCCCCTGCATCTCTTGAAAAAAATAGTTCACAATGACAAGGTAGGGCCACCAGAAAGGAGCCCTTCCTCCATGGGCTATTCCACCTCAAGATTTCAAGCGCTTCAAACCGTGATCGCGCGTAAACCCAAAGAGACCGAGTTTCCAAAAAATGCCAAAGGCATTGCGCAGAAGGTTTCGGATTTCTACGGGGTTTATACCTTCAGTCAAAAGAAGATGCAGGAGCGTTTGCAATCTGCAGCTTTCAAGAGATTTGTGCAAATCTCAACGCACGGACAAAAGTTAGATCAGGAATTGGCCAATAACATCGCTCATGCCGTGAAAGAGTGGGCGCTAGAATACGGAGTCACCCACTTCTGTCACTGGTTTCAGCCGCAGACAGGGACAACCGCGGAAAAGCACGATGCATTTCTGACAGTTGATTCTTCAGGGCAGGCCATCGAAAGATTTTCAGGCTCGCAACTCATTCAATCAGAGCCGGATGCCTCAAGTTTCCCATCGGGGGGAATGCGGACCACCTTTGAAGCACGTGGATATACAGCATGGGATCCCACTTCACCCATGTTCATCCTAGATACAGGCGCTACAAAAACTCTTTGTATTCCATCCGTATTCATTAGCTATCACGGCGATGCCTTGGACGAAAAAACCGGTCTTCTGCGCAGTAACGAAGTGTTGTCTGAAAAAGCATGCGCATTACTGAAGCTGATCGGCGATCAAGACGTAGAGCACGTCACCACGACTCTTGGGCCTGAACAGGAATACTTCCTGATCGATCGCGCTCTGTATGCATTGCGCCCGGACTTGATCATGGCGGGTCGGTCTCTCTTAGGTGCACGTCCACCGAAAGGGCAGCAGTTGGAGGACCATTACTTCGGCAGTATTCCTCCTCGCGTTCTTGCGTTTATGGCAGACGCTGAGGCTGAGCTGTTTAAGTTGGGAGTTCCTACAAAAACCCGTCACAACGAAGTCGCGCCTAACCAGTTTGAAAGTGCGCCAATTTTCGAAGAGGCAAACGTTGCTGTGGACCACAACCAACTCACGATGGAAGTGACCCGTCGTATTGCTCGGAAACACGACTTCGAAGCGCTTTTCCATGAAAAGCCCTTTGCTGGAGTGAACGGAAGTGGAAAGCACAACAACTGGTCTATGATGGTTGCTCGCGGTGGGGCAGAAACCGCTGGTTTAAACCTGCTGGATCCAGGGAAGACTCCGCAGGAGAACCTTCGTTTTCTATTGTTTTTAGTCGCAACTTTGAAAGGCGTATTTCAGAACGCGGGTTTACTGCGTGCAGGGATTGCATCGAGTGGAAATGATCACCGATTAGGCGCAAACGAAGCACCTCCTGCAATCATCAGCGTCTTCTTAGGGAAGATGCTGGATGACGTATTGAATCAAATCGAAGCGAATACGCATAAAAATGCGAGCTACAAAGAGGCCATTATCGCTCTTGGAGTGAGTCGTTTGCCGCAGGTTGCAAAGGACAATACCGATCGCAACCGAACCTCGCCGTTTGCATTCACTGGGAACAAATTTGAGTTCCGTGCGGTGGGTTCAAGTGCGAACTGTGCATTCCCCGTGACATTGGTGAACTGCGCCGTCGCCGATGGGATTGCGCAAGTAACAGCAGCGTTAGACGCGAAGTTGAAGTCCGGCAAAGCGCGTGAAGATGCGATCTTTGAAGTCTTAAAAGACGCGATTCAAGAAACGAAGGCGATTCGTTTTGAAGGCAATAACTATTCGCAAGAATGGGTCATTGAAGCCGAAAAGCGCGGGCTCTTAAACTTAAAGAAAACGCCCGAGGCGCTCCATGAGCTTGTAACCCCAAAGGCAATCAAGCTACTCACGACACTCGGCGTATTTTCAGAGGCTGAGATTCAGTCCCGCTACCATGTGCGGCTTGAGAACTACGTGAAACGCGTATTGATTGAGGCTGAGTGTTTGCAAACCTTGATTGAGACTTCGGTACTACCTGCCAGTTACGAATACCTCAGTGTTCTGACATCGGGCGTGGCAAGTGCGAAAGCAGCCGGAATTGCAGTACCTCAGGAAGAATCTGCAGCTCGCATCGCAAAGCTGTGTGCTGAAGCGAATGCTTCCCTTAAGCGCCTGGTTTCCTCGCTAGACGCGATCAAAGGTCTAGAAAGTGAAGAAGAGAAGGCAAGGAAGATTGCATCCACCCTGGCGCCCCTGCTGGAAGAGACACGCTCTGCGTGTGATCAGCTGGAGTGTTTAGTGGCCGATCAGTACTGGCCGCTCCCGAAGTATCGGGAAATGTTGCTTGTGGTGTAGCGTCGGCCTCTTTTTTTAGCTAGGCTTTCAATGAAATGCTTGGAATCTCAGCGATAGTCATTGGCCTCATCACCGGACCTTTGCCAGTTCATGCAAGCTCTCAGTTCTGCCGCGTAAGTGAAGGGCTACCGGTAATACGGCTAAAACGTTGGGCTGAGGGCCATGCAAATGAGGCTTCCTCGTTTCAGCTTCTGCTTGCAAGTCTTCGAATATGGAAGAAAGATGGGCATCATTTTTACTCCAGCACGGAACATGAGTCTCAGCTAGGTAACCTTCAGATTCGGCAGCTTTTAAAAAAGACGGGAATTTTTCTAGATATTGGCTCTATCACCATCGTGGATTTTGCAAAAGCTAAGGTCTTGTATGCGCAGGTAGCGCAACAACAAACATCTGATCCGGCTGTGCAATTGCAATCGCTGGATGAGTTCATAGAGGACTTGAAGTGGGTGCTACTCGCGCGCACAACGGATCGAGAAAAAATCTTAGTGAAGAATCATCTCTTGTCTGAGGAACTGCACGCTCAGGTTGCCCACTCATTGCAGGGTAAACTGAACAGACAGTTATATCCCAAGGAGAGGTACACACTGCGGAACCCAGTTTTCGCTGAGGCAGCAGATGAGTTTTCCACGGTTTCAAAGGCGGTAGTAACGGAGTATCTTGCTCAAATCGAGGTCTTACTTGGAATTCTGAGGCAATTTCATTACCAAAACCAACCTCCTGCCCAGATTAGAACATGGGCACATCATGCGCATGATGCTTTAAAAGTTGAATTTGAGTTATTGTTTGATGCCTTGATGGAAGCGAAACCAAGAAGGATTCGAAAGGATCGCATGAATCTTTACATTATAGTGGCTCAGAAGGAATACCAGTTGGAGCAGCTCATCCCTTGAGTCCCCGTGCTTCTATCTTGCTTGCCACTTACAATATGCCTCGGCATCTAGGCCTTGTGCTTGCAGGTCTGTCGCGCCAAACAGAAAAAAATTTTGAAATCATTCTTTGTGACGATGGAAGCGGATCGGCAACAGCAGCCGTTTTAGAACAATTCCGCGCTCGATTCTTATTTCCTATTCTTCACGTTTGGCAGGAACACCAAGGATTTCGTAAGTCTAAAATTCTCAACGAGGGAATCGCCCGATCGAGTGGAAAAACGCTCATCTTTTTGGACGGGGACTGTGTTCCTGATATGGATTTTGTTCGAGACCACTTAGATCGTCAGGAAGAGGGATTTTACTGTGCTGGCCGGAGGGTGGAACTAGGTCAAAACATAAGTAATTCCTTAAATGCAGCGCAAGTTTCTGAGGGTTACTTTGATCGTTTCAATTTTCGACTGATCTCAAGTTTTCTTTTTGAAGACTCTGAGCATCTTCAAAGAACTTATCGGGTAACTCATCCATTGCTTCGAAAGTGGATGAAGTTTGAGATGGTCGATGATCTTAAGGGCTGCAATTTTTCTGTCAGTCGTGAAGCCATGGAGGCGATCAATGGCTTTGACGAGTCCTATGAAGGTTATGGCCGAGAGGATACGGATGTGGAGCTCAGGCTCCAGCATCTCGGCCTTAGGATCAAATCTTTAAAAGGGGTCGCTTTGCAATACCACGTTTGGCACGAGCGGCTGGGCTTTACGCCAGGCAATGAACAGAGATTGGAGCTCGTCCGCACGCAGCGGATCGTGCGTTGTGAAAAGGGACTCGCAGGGCATACTGGTAGTCAAAGCGCGTGAAACCTCAAATTGTTGGAATAGTTTTAGTAAAGAATGAAGAGAAAGCTCTGCCCAGGGCTCTCAGTTCTTTGCTTTGGTGTGATGAGATCTTGGTCATTGATGCAGAAAGTACCGACGGATCTGTTGCACTAACACTCGACCCCACTTCACCCTGGGCGAATCGGGTTCGCGTCGTCAGAAACCCTTGGCCAGGATTCTCTGCTCAAAGAAACTTCGCGTTAGGCCAAACCTCTGCAACCTGGCGCTTCTTTTTAGATGCTGACGAAGCCTGTAGCGCAGAGCTTGCGCTGGAATTGCGCTCCATTGCGGCACGGGTCAGCACAGATGAATCCACCACGCACTACCATGTACGACGGCGTGAATATTTTTTAGGTCGGGAAATCAAGCATGGTTCTTGGAATCCCTCGTATCATCCAAGGTTTTTACGCGAAGGCGCAGGCAAGTATACTAAGCTGCTTCATGAGGGTTTTGAAGGATCGGGACGCAATGGTCGCATTGAAGCACCGATCGATCACTGGATCGGAAGGACCGTTGAAGATATTTCTGATCGCGTGAACCGTTACACAACGCTTGAAGCCGAGCGAGATTTTCATCAAGGAGTGCGTACAAACCTTCTTCAAGCGACCTTAGTGTTTCCTGCTATGTTCATTAAAACTTACGTTTACTTCGGCGGCTTTAAAGATGGCCGCTATGGGTTCGCGATCAGCTTGCTCGAGGGCATAGCGCGGATGATCCGTTGTTTGAAGCTATGGCAAATTCAAGAGCAAAAGAAAGTCCCTGGGGCGCCGTTCTTCCAACTTTGGCGCGGCCACCCCAAGGGGAATTAGGGCTATTTTTTCTTATTATAGGCCTCAAATTCAGCTGGAATTGGTTTCGTATATCCGGCGGTGAACTTCTTAAATGCGAGCAGAGTTTTCCTAGGCCATTTCTTCTGCTTCATTCGAACCAGCCAGAGAGGGACATTACCTTTCGGATCCACCGCAATTTCAACGGAAATGAACGTTTTATTTTGACCAAGATCTTTTACGAAATAGTGACTCTCCTTCATCTCAGCCCGCACAATTCCTGGACGCGGTGGCATCGAAGGGTGTTCCGTTGTTTTCATCAGGATCTTCATTTCCCGCGATTTTTGGTCGACGTCTACTTTTACTGTATACACAAGATCACGGTCCTGGAACGGCCACGAAACGTGGGTGTAGTTGTAGTCCACACGGTCTAAAAGATTTTTTACTTCAAGATTTTTAGCTTCGATCAGATCATCAATCCATTCCTTGCGTGATTCTACATCCGCAAGCACTGCTGCCACTCGCTCGATTGGGGCATCCACTTCGGTTTCCCCTCGGAACGCTACGATGCTTGTATTTTCCACCTGACGTTGAAAGGTCTTTACCCCATCCGCATCAGAGATTTGAACCCAGGCATTTTCCGCCCGCGCCTGAAATGAGGAAATCAAAAGTGCACCAACTAACAGGGATCTTAGGAAGTTATTCATCTCCCAACACTGTCAGAATCTATAAAAAACGGAATTCTTTTTTTGAGCAAAAGAACTGAATCCTTTGGAGCGATTTCGACGAGCGTTTCAAGTCCATCCACCCGATCAAGGTCTTAGGCAACATCCCACGCTTTGCGATTCTGACCCAAGGGGTACATTCATTTTGACCAAAATGGGCGGCCATCTTGGAGTGTTCCTCATCCGTGAGAATCCAGATCGCATCAGGGCTATGTAAGAGGTGAGCACCTAAATCACCCCCAAGTGGGGCCTGGATCGCTCTGCCTGCAATCGCCGAAAGCCATCCAAATTCATGCCACCAGTGTTTTTCAGGAACCCAAATCATCAAGGTACGGTCAGGGTTGAATTGAGATACGTGCTTCAAAGGGATGTATTCCGGATTTCCAATCTCAACCAGGGCACTGCGAGTGGTCGCCATTAGAAGGCCAAGAATGATCGCCGTACTCATCGGACGAAAACGCTGTAAGAAGAGAGTGCACGTCAGGACCAAAACGACGACTGAACAGGCGGTGGGCATCCCGATAAAGTCTGCTGAAAATAGAAATAACGAGAATGAAGCGAGTGCGAATGCCAAAAGAGAGGTGATGAGAATGACTGGCTTTGACAATGGTCTTTCGACCAGGCGGGAGGCGATCAGAACGAGCGCGGGGCCTGTAAGTGGAAACAGGTAACTCCCCACTCGGTACGGAAAAAAGCTAAAAAAGAGCGCGATGGGTGAAAAAAACACGATAAAAAAAAGGGGCGTTCTCTTTAAGGAAATAGGGATCAGTAGGCCAACCGGGAGGAGCGCTGCAAAGAACGCCCCCCAAAGATCAAAGATTGAGCTTTGATTTCCACCCATTTTTTCTCCGTTCTCAACAAAGAGGAAACGAAGAAATGCATCTGGATCATGAAAGTAAAGTGCTGCAAACCAAGCTGCACCTACACAAATCCCGATTAAAATGGCGCACCATTGGCTGATGGATTTGAGGTGTTTCCTTAGAAAATAGAGAAGGCTTAAGCCCATCAGGACTGAATACAAAGGCCCCTTCACCCAAGCGAGCAGCCCTGCGGTAAACCAAACACTGAGAAATCGTAAGAACACAGGTCGTTCGGCCGCTCTGAGTGCCAAAAATGGAATCAGCATCCAAAAGAATAAAATCCAAACGTCCATTTGCACCGTCGTGCCATAAGTCATCGCACCGAAGGTCCCCATCAGCAGCAGGCCTGCCACATCGGCGACTCGCTCGGAGTATGCAAGTTTGATCAGCGTTTGCCGGAAAAGTGCGGCACTGGCAACCCAAGCCAGAATGGATGGCAGAATTGCAGCAGCCAAAGAGAATCCAAAAAATTTCCAGGATAAGAGAGTCGCCCAGAGTTGAAGTGGGGGTTTTAAATAGTTCGCTTCACCAAAGAGGTACGGAATCAACCAAGAGCCCCTCTCGTGCATCTCAGTTGCGATGGCTAGATAAGTCTTCTGATCCCCGGTCAAGAGAATCGGTGCGCCCCAAAGAGTGAGGATTTGAGCAAGAAAGAGCAAACCAAGGGAAACTGTGAAACGCACATCCTCATTTTGAGACGAAAGAACGACTTAGTCGATCTTTTGCTGAATGTCTGGTGTTTGGATTTCCGGTTCTGAAATGGTCAGGTTGTTCTGAATGCGTTTTAGATAGGTCTCCATCTCCGATTTTGTTTCGATGGCACGCGTTTTCTTTTCCTGGGCTTGTACCAGGACCTCGATCGCGTCTTGTGGGCTACTCGCCTGAAGCTGGGACCGCAGATTTTCCATGTCACTGAGCACTGCTTGCAGCTGTCCGCGCAGGAGTTTGATCTCTGCACGCGGACTCGCCGCCGTAAGTGCCTTGATTTCTCTTAATAACTCTTCCTGCTTGTAGTCGATCCGAGCGAGCTCCGAAAGACCCTGAAGCCTCGACTCCATCAGTCGTTCGATGCGGTCCATGAATCCATTCAGATTCCCAAGAACCTTGTCTTGAAACTGAAAGTTCTGAACCTTAGTTTGATTCATGACTTCATTCGCTTGCTGGTCTACACGTTTTTCCAGATTTCCAATACTACCCACAGCGGTTTCAATTTGCTGCTGACCGCGTTGATTCTGCGTATAGAGTGCACGCATCGTTTGTTGAATCGTATCAAAGCCACTCTTAAGTGAAGTTTCTGTTGAAGCCAAGATTTGGCTGGTGAATCGATGAATTTGCTCTTGGATTGCGTTGAGGGCAGCCGATAGTTGTGTCGTTAGTGTTCCGCGAAATTCACCTAATGCCGCAGTATTCTCTTCGACGTCTGTCTTCTTTTTTTCCAAGTCTTCAAGGCGTGCGATGAGGTGCCGATTTTGAGTCTTGAGCGCCTGTACTTCTTGCTCTTTCACCCAGAGACGCTGATTGAGTGCGTCTTCGGAATTCTTTTGTGTCATCGATACGTCCCTCCATGGACATTCCTTATGTTTTCATGGAGTGCCCTAAAGCAACAAGGTCAAGGGATTGACGTGCTTGCAAGGGTTGTCGCCAACCATTCGGGATCATCTAAAGATAGATCATGGTTTGCAGCTGGATTTGAAATCACAGGATAGCCAAACCGTTCTGCAAGTTCATAAGAACAAACAGCTCTTACGAGTTGATCCTCTGTAGAGACTAAGATCTTGCCTGGAATAGGAAGACTACCTGGCGCTTGAAATCGGGCGGCCCCCATCATTTGGCGGAGGGCATTGCGTGTGGTGTAGGGGCGTTCTTGGTAGTATCCAAAATGGATCTTTGCCTGACTCTCTATTTTCTCTGCGCTGAGATTTGTAGTCATACTGAGAATGTATTCTTCCCTGAGCGCCTGATCGCGCATGAGCGCCATCCTAAAGGCTTTCAGCCAATTTTTAGGCTGTAGTCGGTCGGTCACCTTCGACGCACCGCGTGCACTTGAGTTGACCAAGAAAAGAAATTTGAAGTCATTTGGATAGCGACTGACCCAGTCCATCGCGACCATGCCGCCTAAGCTGATGGCAACGAGTACGGCAGGCTCGTGGTAGCGGGGCTCAAATCTCCTTCTGTCGTCATCAGCAATACCAGAGATGCTTGTGGGACTATTGCGTTGGTATTCAGTACCAAACCCGGGGTGGTCGATCGTTTCCACCGTGGCAGACGGATCTTTCTCTCGGAGTTTGGTTTCCAAAGTTTTCGGGAAATTGCCCCAGTGGCGGGACTCTCGCATCAGGCCTCGGAGTAACAACCAGCGCATGCCTCAAAGCTTATAAGAGTTTGCGCCGTCTACCAATTGGAGTGGTTGTTGGGACGGACAAAAAGAAGGAGCCAGCAACCGTTTTTAGCGGCTACTGGCTCCTGAGGAGTTGGTGGGTACAGCACTCTTGCGATATCCCAGCGGGAATCACGCAACTTTCGGAACGAAAATTGAATTAAGCGGCTTTTGCGGGTTTAGCAAAACCGTGGCGTTCGAATGCAGTCCACTTGGCTTCAAAGTCTCGGACTTTTTTACCTTCTTTAGTGATGAGACCGAATTTGAACCACTCAAAATGGGTGTCGCAAAATGTGAAGCGAGCCTCCATTTTTTTGCATCCCTGGCATTTACAATGTTGCGCTACCGGCGCTGCCTCGGTTTGAACGACTTCTGGCTTCTTTTTCATATGTACCCTCCAATTGCTCTACAGCTTACCTATCGGTGTGGAGGGGCTAAAACTTGAGCAAAATATTCAGGTAAAGGATGGCTGGCATCAGAGGATGAGAAATGAGGTCCCCGATAGCCTTCCTTCGGGCAGAAGTGTGCCACTCACCGTGCCGTCCGGAATGCCGCTATCTCCCTCATTGCTGATTTCAAGCACGAGTTCCGTAAGGCTAAAGAACTTCATGTTTGAAGCGCGTTCGGAGAAAAGATCGATGAAAGTATCTATGATTCGATCTTGATTTACTCCTCCGAAGATTTCAGCGATCCGAAATCCGTAGTAGTCGCGGTCAAGAGGGCTATAGGCCCGAGTGCATTTAAAACGTGAGAAATATATTTTTTGAGAAGACTCAGCCGTAATTAGGTCTATCGAGTGTTCGAAGAGATTAATTGAAAGTTTCGCCTGAGTTTGATTTTCAAGAACGACAGGGAATGAATAGATCAAAGAATTATTATAAGGAAGGCTCAAGAAGCTACGTGCGGTTATACCCAAAGCCTCAGTCCTAAGTGTTCCTTTGAACGCATTCGGCTGGCCACGTATGGAAACAAGCCTTCCCACTTCTGTTTGCACCCTGGATTCGGATGTCTTAAAAAACTGAATCGTCACTTCACCACCTTCACGATTCGCCCGATCGAAAAGGCTTAAATATTTCTGATGTTTTTTGACTTTCGAATGAGCGTCCCGGACTGTCTCCGAGTAGGTTCCGAACGCTTGCAAGGGAGAAGACATGACAATGTCATCAAACTTAAATTCCTCTAAATCTGAACTCCCTTCTTGAAGCCCTTTCTGAAAAACGGATCCGCCTCCAACTTGATCAAGAGTGACAAAGATTTGAAAAGGGAGTTGCTCGAGCTCATTTTTTCCACTTAGGGTCGTGCCGCTCAGAATCAGAATTTTCTGCGCGACAACCCCATCACAAAAGCCAGCGCGGGCATCGAATGGGCCGACTAGGAGGCCAACCAACAAAAAAGCGCTCATCATAAAACGATTTATTCTTTTTTTGAAATGAGATCTGGGACTACCGATTCTAAGGATGAGCGACTGTAGGTTTTGCGCCAGCAAACTGCTCCTGGAGCTTCCTGCGTTTGCTCTCAAGAACCACGGGTAAACGATCACGTAGCTTTGAGAAAAGCTCCTCATGGGACTCTAGTTCTTTCACCCACTCATCGCGGTTGATCTCGATTGCGGCATTAAATTTCTGTGCGCTGAAATCGACACCGTCCCAAGAAAGATCGCTGTATTCAGGGACAACTCCTAATGGAGTTTCTTTTCCGTGGGCGGTCCCCTGGACGCGTCCAATGATCCACTCTAAGACGCGCATATTGTCGCCATAACCAGGCCAGATGAATTTTCCGTCCGTACCTTTCCTGAACCAGTTCACACCGAAAATCTTGGGTGGGTGAGTGAGGGTCTTTCCCATTTTGAGCCAGTGATTGAAGTAATCGCCCATGTGATAGCCGCAGAATGGAAGCATCGCAAATGGATCGCGTCGGACTTGGCCAGTAGCACCCACAGCAGCCGCCGTTGTTTCTGATCCGATGGTTGCAGCAAGGTAAACGCCTGATTCCCAATCTTTCGGTTCCACAACCAAAGGCACTGTCGTTGCACGACGACCACCAAAAATAAATGCGCTGATCGGAACACCTTCTGGGTTCTCCCAATTTGCATCGACCGATGGGCACTGAGCAGCTGGGGCCGTGAATCGAGCATTTGGGTGTGCAGCTGCACGCCCACAATCCGGAGTCCATTCCTTCCCGGTCCAGTCAGTGAGTTTTGCAGGGAGTTCTTTGGTTTTGCCTTCCCACCAAACGTCGCCTTCTGGAGTCATCGCTACGTTTGTGAAAATCGTATTTTTTGAGATGGTTGCTATCGCGTTGGGATTCGTCCAACGGGATGTTCCGGGAGCAACACCAAAGTATCCAGCTTCAGGATTGATCGCGTAAAGGCGACCGTCTTTCCCAGGCTTAATCCACGCGATGTCATCCCCGATCGTGGTGATTTTCCAGCCACTGAGTTCTTTCGGTGGAATCAGCATCGCGAAGTTGGTTTTTCCGCAAGCGCTTGGGAATGCAGCAGCGATGTAGGTCTTTTCGCCTTTGGGTGATTCAGCGCCTAAAATGAGCATGTGTTCAGCAAGCCATCCTTCGCTCTTGCCCATCCATGAAGCGATGCGAAGTGCGAAACACTTTTTCCCCAGCAGAGCGTTTCCGCCGTAGCCCGATCCGAAAGAGATGATCGTGTTTTCTTCAGGAAAATGAGTGATGTATTTTTCATCCTTGTTGCACGGCCAGGTAACGTCCTTCTGGCCAATCTCAAGGGGTGCGCCTACGGTATGCAGCGCTTTCACGAATGAACCATTGCCTAAGGTGTTCAGAACCTGTGTCCCGATGCGGGTCATGATTTTCATGTTCACAACGACATAAGCCGAGTCGGTCAGCTCGACACCGATTTGAGAGATCGGAGAACCGATGGGCCCCATGCTAAATGGGATAACGTAAAGAGTGCGGCCGCGCATGCAGCCTTTCATGAGGCCTTTGAGTTTCGCCTTCATCTCCGAAGGTTCCATCCAGTTATTGTTTGGACCGGCGTCGGCTTTGTTTTTTGTGCAAATGTAGGTGCGGTCTTCTACCCTCGCGACGTCGCTTGGGTCAGAAGAGGCCAGGAAGCAGCCTGGACGTTTGGTTTCATTGAGTTTCTTAAATGTGCCACTTTGAACCAGTGCGGCACACATGCGGTCGTACTCTTCCTGCGATCCATCGCAGAAATAAACATCCTTGGGTTGGGTTAAGGTTGCGACCTCTTGAACCCAGGCGCGCAGCGCCTCGTTGCGAAGAGTTGAAGGGAAACTCACATTCATGATTGAGGCTGACATATTGGGCGATAGACTAGCGTTTTTGTCGCCATCTGACCACGAGGAAAGCTGTTTGATCAACCTGTTAAGTTTATGCCACTCGCCTGCTCTCATTCCGTTGCGGCTGGTTGCCTCCTTGGCGTATCTTTAGGGGATATGAAATCCGAAATCAAAACTACTCTCGTTGGAATGTCCATAGTCGGGGGTTTTGTTGGTGTTCTAGGTATCCTTTCCGTCTTCTTTTTCCTCGAGATGACTCAAAACTCATTTCAAGGGGCATCCACCAAGTACGGGCCAAAATTTCCGAGTGTTCCAGCAGCCGACATCACAAAAGCAGCTCAGTGCTTAGATGCATACGATAAGAAATGGGTTGGCTGTACGAAACTGGGTCAATGAGCGCGTTCGCGGAACTCTGGTCCAGTCTGAAGTCAGTTCGTGGTGCGGGTCTTGTAGACGCGCAGGCGCTCAGAAGCTTTTCAATATTTTCAGATCTCTCCCGACAGCAAGCTGAAAAACTCAATGACCATTTGCATGAGCGAAGGTTTCAAGCCGGTGAAGTGATCTTCGACCGGGGACAGAATGGGCATGCGCTCTATCTGATTCGTGCGGGTGATGTTTCGGTTCAATACTGGGATGGGAAAACGGATCAAGAAGTCGCACGTTTAGCGACCGGGGATTTTTTTGGCGAAGTCGCATTGCTGTGTGACGAGGTGGGGCGCACGGCGAAGGTGGTCGCACTGACCGAATGCAGATGCCTTGCATTGTTTCGTGAAAGTTTAAACCACATATCTATTCGCGACCCTGCACTTGGAGTTCTTGTTTACCGGGATATTTCTTCTGCTTTGGCGCAACGGTTGTCCAACATTACAAAAAGTATCGATGGGGAAGTGAAGGTCGTCGGTGCCCCAGCAACTTGAGCTGGCCCGGCCCCAGCAGGACTCTTTAAAACTTTGGTTTTTGGCCGGATTTACCGCACTCATTTTTTCAGTGTTTTTTCTTACCCCCGCCCTGAGGCCTTCTTCGTTGTTGGCGATCGTGAATGTTTTGATCTTAAGCATCCCTGTGCAGTTCATGGAGCGTAAGGGCATTTCCCGGGTCTGGGCTTCGTTGTTGCTTTTGACCTTGGGCGGTTTGTTTGTGGGCGTTTGTGTGACTATGGGCGCGAGTGGCTTTGGCGCGCAGTGGAATACACTTTCTGCTCAAATTCCGCAGATTCAGGCGGGACTTGCCAAAAAGGCGGAAGCGTTCCGCGATCAACTCTCTCTTTTGCTTGGCGTATCCATCCCTATCAATGTCGAAGCACAGATCCTTGTAGCGTTAAGTATCTTACAAAAGAAGACTTTTGCAGCCGCGCCGGAATTTGCGTCTGCTTTCTTGGGCGCACTTTTTTTTGCGCCGATCTTTACATTTTTCCTGCTGAAGGACTCGCGGTCCTTAAAGAAGCTGGTGATCCAGCTTCTGCCGAATCGTTATTTTGAGTCGTTCATGGTGATTGGGACCCGGGCGGGTGCCACTTTGTTTATGTACCTTCAGGCCAAGTTGCTGGAGGCATTGGTTGTGGGAGCGATGGTGTTCGTGGGCTTAAGCATTATTGGTGCGCCGTATGCTTTCTTGTTTGGATTGATTGCGGGAGTGACCAATGTGTTGCCCTACATCGGGCCTGTGCTTGGCGCGATTCCCGCATTGGTGATCATTGGTGTGAATCGCGACTCTTCGCATTTGTTGGGTCTGTCTTCTTTGGTTTTTGTGGGCGCAAATATTATCGATGCGATCTATATTTTCCCGGTTTTCGTCGCCCGTTGGGTGAACTTAAGTCCCCTCACTCTTTTGGCAAGTGTCGCCGTGGGACAAGTCGTTTACGGTGTGATTGGGATGCTGATCGCGGTGCCCATTGCTGCATGCATTAAGATCATTTTCCAAGAAACAGTGCGCACGCTTTATAACGAACGCGTGGAGTAGGGTCCCCGAGTCGGTAGAGCCCCAATTTTTAGTTAAGACGGAAAATAGTTCAAACATGAAATCCCAGCCATCTGTGCAGCCTTCAAGTTGTGAGCAGGGCACAAGTGCCGGAGGTTTTTGAGTTCTGTTTTTCCGCCCACTGCGAGCGGGATCACATGATCGATTTGCAAATGCGCTTTTGACGGACAGCGGGCAAGGGTGTTCGGCGCAAGGTATTCGCACTGGCCTTTGGATCGCGCGAAAATGGCGCGTTTCATTTGAATGGGAATGAAGCGGGAGTAAGGATCGTTTGACTGAGCGGGTTGCACATCCGGCCGAGTTGGCGGGGCGCAGTTGCTAAATTTTGCAGACGTTTGCGACTTAACTGGCAAACAGTTCTGTTTCGAAGACGCCTCCGCTTTCCCCATTTGCTTCTCGCGTTGATCGATAAAGGTCTTGAGCGTTTGTTTCAGAAGCTCAGCAGTAGTTTGGGTTAGTGATAATTCTTTCGCCCTTTGAAGTAGTCCCCGGGTTTCTTCATCGATGAGTACTTTGATCTCAGTCAGGGTTTCTGAGACCTGACGTGTTCGTTCTTGGGTGGCCGACCGGACGGGTTCAGACGAGTGTGAAAATAGAATTTTTTCTACACTTCGTTTGGACTGCCCTAAGCATTGAGTGACTAACTCCAGGCTTGTAGCTTGTGCGATTCTTTGCCCGGTTTTTTTCTACCACTGCTTTCTCAGCCCTCAGATGTCGATGTATCAGTGCCGCGGAGGTCTGCGTTAAATTGCCCTCTTCAATGTGTGTTTTCACTTCAGGTACTTCGCGCATGAGCCTCACTGCGGATACACGCTCTGCAGCCTGACCTTCGGCGTACCCTAAGCCACGCACTACATAATCGAACAGACTAGAGTACGCATCGGTCGCGTATGCTCGGCGTTTGTCGACTTCCTCCAAGTGAGTGAGGAGTACCAGGGTTGCAGCCTTTTCATTTTTTGCCGCAGTCTTGGTGAGGTCTAAGAGTTCTAGATCAGTGAAATTTTTAAAGTTGGTCATGCCATCGATAAGTGTAACCCCATGGTTTCAGAGGCTTAAAATGGCTTATTGATGCATCAAAATACAAAAAATGAAAAGCAAGAACACTTCTGCGCAGATCATGCAATACAGGCCAGTACAACGAGTATTACGGACGAGTAGATCAAGAGTGTCGATGACGAAAAAATGAAAAACCTATCCGATGTTGTTGATCCGTTTTCCGTCTCGTTTCGAGACGGGTGTCTCTATTCCGCGTCATTGTCATCCAGCCAGGATCCACTCGATTCAATCCCCAAGCCGCTCACCCCGTAGAACTTTGTACAGGAGCCACCCTAATCCCACCGCCGCTGCAGCGATGGTCCAGAGACTGTAATTCCACAAAAGCAGATAAGCACCTACTTCCCGCGTCCCCTAAATCATCGAGCGAATCAGTGCGATCATTGTGAGTCCGACCACGATGCCGGCAAAACTTGCGTAGGCCTCGTAAGCTTTGTTCTTCATCGCAAGATTCATATCAAAACGATGAACCTCAGGACGTGGATTGATCTTCAGCAATTCCTCGCGAGGTGCTGCCGGAAACCTGGGCATAAACCTCGGCACCAATGCGCGATACGCATCGTAAGGAGCGCCGAAGTAGCGAGGTAGTTTTTCCTCTTCGTGCTCAATTACAAAACCGTAGTTGATGGTGAACAAGACCGCAGTGATCAGCCCAAGTGCGTAAGCACCCACCGAAACAAATGCGCCCACCGCCATGATCAAGGTTCCAAGATAGAGAGGATTTCTGGTGTAAGAGTAAGGACCGCCTACAGCGAGGGAAGCTTCTTTTCGTAAGAAGCCAGCCGACCAGAACCGCAATGAAGCGCCGAAGAAGCAAATTGAGATTCCGAAGGCGCTAGGTCCGCGTGTGGTGGTGAGGATCAAAAGTCCGGTAAAAACCCAAGCGAGGGCAAACCGAGTACGACCTTGAAAATAGGGGCGAATGCGCGCGATCACGTCTGTCATCGCGCCAGTATAGCCCTAAGCGAGTTTCTGGTCGTAGCGCTTTTGTTCGCGTTCGCGAAGTTCAGCACCTTCCAGGCTTAAGCGGGTCCATGGAATCGCAAGCAAGCGCTTTTCTTCGATGGGCTCGCTTGTTTCTTCGCAGATCCCATAGGATCCCGTTTCTACACGGGCTAAGGCCTGGTCGATTTCTCTGAGCTTCGTCAGGAGCTTGTCCCGTTGATTGAGTGCCTGGGTCTGACTGATGTGTGCTTGCGCAAGGTCAGCTTCGTCCCCACTCATCTCAGTGGTTAGGCTAGGATTCAATGCGTGTAGACCGTTCATCGCTTCTTCGCGAGCCCGAAGTAGCTTTCGTCGACACTCTTCCGTGAGTTTCTTTCTGTCCGCTGTCATAGCGTCCCCCCAAACTTTCCCAAGTATCCCTAAAATCTCAGAGATATCTAGATGTGACTTTCTTGACGCTTCTGGCTGAGGAATCCGATCTCGGCTCCGAGTAAAAAACAGACCCACAAAACGTAAATCCAGAATGCGACAAGCGGGATCGCAGAGGCTTTTCCGTAAGCCGAGTTAGTGGCAACACGAAAATAGAAGCTCATAAATCGTGAGGTAGCGATTTCAGAAAATGTAATAAATGCGGCCGAAATGAGGGCAGATTTCGAGTTTACCTTTGCAGAAGGAAGAAATTTATAGATTGCATAGAACAAAAGAAAAAAACCAAAATGCGAGACCCATGCTAGGTGAGTGAAGGATGCTGCTAAGATGAAGAGGCCACAGAAAATTCCTGGTGGCAGCGTCATCCAGATTGCAAAAGTTCTGACGCGGAGCAGCGCGCTGCGTCTTTGTTTTGACTCCCAGATTCGGTCTAAGACGCGCTCGACATTAAAAAGCATCTTCCAGCAGACCCAGAGCAGCCCCGTCACGGCGACAGCCCCGATCAAAAGTCCCTTCTTTTCTACTGTGGCAACGTACTGTTCCTGGAATGAAAGGATGAAGTCGATCAAAAAGTCCCGGTGTTCGGCAGGGACCGGGGTTAGGGCTTCAGCGATCCAATCAATCATCTTGTCTTCTATCGGGGCGAACCGGGATAAGACGCCAGCAACAAGAAAGGCCCCTGCGCAGATCGGGAGGATCGAAAAGAGTGTGAGGTAGGAGAGGGATTCGGCGCGGACAGTGATTTCATCCCGAATGGTTTCCCCGAAAGTCAAAAAGGCCCATTTTTTGGCTTTCGCTGAAATTTTCGGCAACAGGCGTTTTGCTTCTGTTTCCTGAGCAGCCGCCCGTTCAGCGCGTTTTCGCCAGGGTTCATAGGGGTCGTGGGTCACCCTTCTATCCTTACGATTTGGCAATTGAGTAGCAATAGCGTTAAAACGCTTACATGAAGGTTCTTCAAGTTGCTTATGGGTCTAAGGATGCGCCGGCCACCTTTTGTCGTTCCCTCAGGGAAACCGGCTTTGGTGTATTAACTCATCATCCCATCAAAAAAGTATTGCTCGATGAGGTGTATGCCGGTTGGGCAGACTTCTTTCGGTCGGAAACGAAGCATCAGTACACTTTTGAAGAGAAATCTCAGTCTGGGTACTTTCCGTTTCGCTCAGAAAACGCGAAGGGTTACTCCATCAAAGACTTAAAAGAGTTTTTCCACGTCTATCCCCGCAGCAGAATGCCAAAAGAACTTGAGGCCCCAACGCGTAGGCTTTATGCAGAGCTTGTTACACTTTCCTCGGAGCTTCTGACGTGGATTGAAGAAGCAACCCCCGATGAAGTACGAAAGAACTTTTCGGTTCCGCTTCCTCGGATGATCGATCGATCTGAAGAGCATCTTTTGCGCATCTTGCATTATCCGCCACTGTCGGGGTCCGAAGAGACGGGAGCAATCCGTGCCGCAGCACATGAGGACATCAATCTGATCACACTGCTTTGCAGTGCAACTGCGTCAGGGCTTGAGGTGAAGGACACTGCCGGAAATTGGCACTCTGTTCCTTGTGACCCGGGTAGTATTGCGATCAATTCGGGCGATATGCTGCAGCTTGCTTCGGGTGGGTATTACATTTCAACAACACATAGGGTGGTGAATCCAAAAGGGGATGGCGCTAAGACTTCCCGCTATTCCATGCCGCTGTTTCTGCACCCGCGTCCCGATGTGAAGCTGAGCCCTACAAAAACAGCAGGGCAGTACCTGCATGAGCGTCATTTGGAATTGGGCTTGGTGAAGAAATAGAGTTCGTGTCCAGATCAGGCGAGATCAAAAAGCAGGACTTCCAGTGCGTCACTGTTTGCAGTGAGGTTCACTTCCTGAGTTCCATCAAAGGACACACCGTCGCCCGCTTCTAATGCATGCGTGCCCCATATGGCCTGACCCTTGACCACTTGCAGCCAGCCAAAGCGATGAGGGGCGAGTTTTTTCTTAAGGGGAAGTTCTTTGCTGCCATGACCCACCCAGAGAGAAAAATCCTGATGCGCCGAGATGGCGCCGTTTGACCCGTCGCGGTTCACCGCAAGAGCCCAGCCTTGAGCATCGGGAGCTTGAATCACTTTTTGTTCGTAGCCTGGGGTGATGCCATTTTTTTCCGGCAAAATCCAAATCTGATAAAGATGTGTGCGTCCCTCTTGGATGGGGTTGGCTTCAGAATGGCGAATGCCTGTGCCCGCACTCATGCGCTGCGCTTCGCCAGGACGGATCACGGAATGAGTGCCAAGTGTGTCTTTGTGTTCCAGCGCGCCTTCCACGATGTAAGTGATGATCTCCATATCGCGATGGCCATGGGTGGGGAAGCCCGTCTTTGCATCGACCCAGTCTTCATTGATCACCCGAAGCGATCGAAAGCCCATGAAGTTTGGGTCGTAGTAGTCGCCAAAAGAAAAGGTGTGAAAAGTTTCAAGCCAGCCGTGATTAAAGTAGCCGCGGTCGGTACGTTTTCTGATTTGAAGCATACCGTCTTAGTAGCTCATAAATAGGAATTTTGCGCCATCCTTAGGGTTTTCCATATTTGGTCCGTCCAAACGGAAGGCAACAATATCACCCTCTTGAATCGAAGGTTCGGTTGAGACCAATTGGGGGGATTCAATAAACCCGCTCAACCACTTTGAAAGCGGAGACTCCTCTGTTGCTTGCACAGGGTATGCGCGTGAGAGTTCGAAGTTAGACCGAATGGTCTTCCCGTAAAGAAGGAGTAACCCCACGTAGAACGATGTTAGTCCCCATTCCCGGGTGATATAGAAATCGAACAACGGGTGATCGATAAATGACAGACCGAAACCCGTCAGACATACTACCGCTGAAATCCTTTCCCCCCAACCGAGGTTCTTTTTAAACTCCTCTAAGTTCTTTGCTGATAAATGCATTTGCGCCTGAGTGGCAGAATGAAATTCGTAAGTTTTTCTTTTGGCGACATGTTTTCCAAGTGCAAGAAAGGTTTCAAGTTGGTCTCCATCAATGATTGCTATGGAGCCTCTATTTTTTGAATTATTGCGCAGAATCTTAATGCGATTATCGTAGGCAATGCGCAAGTCAGGGTGAAGCAAGGGTACACGTGGATTTTCAGTAAATTCGGAAATTGCACTTTCGATCTGAGCCTTATCTAAGCCTTTGGTGACCGATTGGATCGCTATCCCTTCGACGACGTACTGGCAGTAGATGCCGTGATTCGGGCCTGAAATTTGCGCCGCGGTTTCAGCAGCATGCGTAGGGCTAGGGATCATAACAAGCAAAGGCATGAGTAAAGAAAACATGCCGTTTTGATACCTGGATTTATGCAGCCCGTCAATATCCGATAAGTGTAGTCAAGGAAAATCAACGAAGATATACACGGCAAACACCTGGTTTAAGCCGTTAGGCACAGTGGCTTCCCTGGTCGAGCGTGTAAATACATTCATATACCCCGGCTCAATTGCTACAGATCCAAGTTTGAAGCTTGGGCCAATAAAAATCCGGTTTTGGTCAAATCCGCCTTGAGGTGCGCGGTTAAGGGTCATGAAATACTCGTCCCAGAACGCGATGCGGATGGTCTCGTTTTCCCAAGCACGAAAGGTTGCGCGGAGCAGGAGGCGGCTGCGGTGAGCCATGAGCGGATTATTTTGAATGAACCGCTGTTCCTGGCGGAATCGCGCAAGCCAAGTTCCCTGCAGGACTCCAATGCCGAAATCTTCCGAATAAAGGGCCTGCTGCCAGAATCGATTCTCATTACCAAATGGCGCTAGGTTCGGTGTCCATCCATAGCCTGCAAACAACTGAAGATGTTCGCTTGCGCGATAGCGTGCAGCTGCGCGCAAAAGAAGTCGGTTCGTGCGAGCCAGCGCGGTGTCTTCAGCAATACGCGATTGCGATTCTGCAAACCATCCCCACTTCTCTGTGATCCAGCCTTGAGCAAAGACGCCGGTCCATGAGGTGAAGCTTTGTGTTGTTGCTGCGTGTGCAGTTCCACTAGAAATCATGAGCAGTGAAAGCAAAAAGAGCATGATTTAGCGTCGAGCGTTCTGATGCCATTGGCAAGATCAGAGTGAGTTTTCTATCGTTTCAGACTCGGTGGTCCAAATGTCTCAGCGTGTAGCCTTTTACGGACGCTACTAAGTTAAACTGAAATTTTAATCTGTTTTTGGATAGACTTGTTCCTTATGCAACACACCTTAAGCCTTAAGGCTAAGCTTCTTTCTTTGTTCGGGTTTATGGCACTTGTGTCTGTATTGGTAGGAAGTGCTGGTGTCTGGGTGACAGATAGAACGACTGTAGAATTTGAAAAGATCACGCAGGTCGATGTGCCATCTATTCGAGCATTGAACCGAATGTTGTTGGCTTTCCGGCTTGCTCGAATTGAGTTATTGCAAGCGATCGCAAATGAAACCACCGACGAGGCCGATCTAAATTCCATTGAGGTGGTTAAAGCTCAGTGGGAATCTTTTGATGCGGACTTGAAGCGGTATGAAAGCCTAGTGAACTCGGAAGAGCAAAAGGCCCTGTTTGCTGAGTGGAAGACACATATAGACGAGATGCGTGACCATTTTACCAAGGCGTTAAATCTTTACGTGAAAGGAAAGGTCCAGACGTCTAATGAATTCAAAGAAATTGCAAAATTGGTGTATCTGGATATCGGAGGTCAACTGAGTGTGAAGGTGCGTGATGCTACCAAGGCGCTTGTGGATTTTCATTCCAAGAGAACTGAGCAGACCGTAGAGAGTGCGGAAAACGTATCCAAAACAGGAAGGCGGATCAATTTATGGGTCACGGTGCTTTCGTCGGCAGCGTGCGTGATTTTTGCTTTCTTTTTTTCAAGTAGGCTTTCAAGAAGCATTGGATTGATTATTGAAAAGATATCTCATTCAACCTTATCTGTGAGCACTGCTTCAGAAAAGATTGCAGACGATTCACGGTCCCTATCTGAGGCTGTGGTAGAACAATCGGCGTCCCTTCAAGAGACAACCGCGGCCCTAGAAGAGATCAATTCAATGATCGCCCAATCTTCTGAAAACACATCCAGCATTGATCAGCGCGCAAAGTCTTCGAAACTGAGAGCCGATGAAGGGATGATTGCAGTTCAGGAGATGTTGAGTTCAATGGAAGAAATCAGTCGAAGTAACAACTCTATTATGGAGCAAGTCGACCAGAGCAATCATCAGATGATTGAAATTGTAAAAGTTATTCAAGAAATTGCTGATAAAACCAACGTCATCAATGACATTGTGTTTCAGACTAAGCTGCTTTCTTTCAACGCTTCTGTAGAAGCGGCCCGTGCCGGAGAGCAAGGGAAGGGGTTTGCTGTGGTTGCGGAAGAGGTGGGTAATTTGGCTCGAATGAGCGGTGAAGCATCAATGGAGATTTCAGAATTGTTACAGTCCAGCACTGCCAAGGTTGAGGCCATTGTAAGTCAGACGAAGTCACAGGTAGGTGTCTTGATTTCGAACGGAAGAGAAAAGGTGGAGCATGGCGTCGTAAAGGTAAAAAGATGTTCAGAGATTCTCTCGGAGATCGTCGTGGATATCACAAGTCTGACCAGCAGTGCTGCGGAGATTGCTTTGGCTGCTCGCGAACAAGCTCATGGAGTTGCAGAAATTAATAAGGCAATGGTCCAGCTCGATACAGTGACACAGCAGAATTCAGGTGCAAGCAATCGAGCGTCAACATTTGCAAATTCGTTGGCGAAAGAGGCAGAAGTGTTGAAGTCTTCCGTGGACGATCTTGTGGTTACGGTAATGGGTAGTTCGAGTCCATCAGACAAGTAGGTTCTTTCTTTATCCTTGCAATAGAAATGAGGCTAAACGCACTTACAGTGAGCCTGTGGATTTCGAGTCCGACACCACTAAATGTCTACTCACTCTTATAAAAGAGGAATTTCGCACCGATTTTAGGATTCTTGTAGTCCGGGCCATCTTTTCTAAACACTCGAATGTCCCCTTCGTTGAAATAAGGAGAAACGGAAACAAGCTGCGGAGAATCGATAAATGCTTTCAGCCAGTCTCCGAGTGGGGATTCCCCTTCAACCGATTGGCGTGAAGGGGTTTTTGGATTTAGATCGGTGCTGGGATTGAAGGTGTAGCCTAGTCCTGCCAGGCTACCTAACGCGCCACCACTGAACAAAGCAACCAAAGCAGATGCCTCGGGAAGAAGGAGCTGAGTACCAACTGCACCGAAAGCAAAAATACCCGCTGCTTCAATTAAAAGCGTCCTGAGGTGTTTTCTTCCGCGCAAAAAGTCGGCTTGATCTGATGTCGCTTGGGCCGTCGCGATCAAATGTGCATTGTAGGGTTTTTCACTCGCAGCGGCTTTCCCAAACTCAAGGAATTTCTTAAGATCTTCCCCATCCACAACAGCAAAGGAATAGTCAGTAAAAGCCTCGTACATCACCTGTATAAGCCCATTGTTGTATTCCTTTCTTTCTTGTTCGGGGATGAAGGCAAGTGCAGGATTATTCTCAAACTCGGCTAAGGTGCGCTGAAAGTGTTCCCGAGGAATTTTTTTTATAATCTGCTGAATCGCGATGCCCTCAGCCACATGCAAGCAATAGACGCTCGGTACAGGCTTTTCCGCTTTGAACCTGGTCCCTAGACCTATTGCGTTGGAAGAATTCGGAACCAAAAGCAGCATCGCTAGCAACTGAGTCATGCCGACGGTTCTACCTAAGAGTTTATCGCGGGGCAAGCGAGCAAGCAGAGCCAAGAATTTATGGAATTCGAGCAATGAGGTACTCTGAACTATCGCTCGATCTGAAGATCAGAATCCCAGAATCTTCAATGAAGTTGGGCGTTTCGGCCATTTCAGTCTCATCAAACTGCGCACGAAGCCAAAGATCCATCGGTGTATCGATAAGGTTTGGATCATCCCCTAAAGGTGAGCTGTCCCGGGGTGGTATTTTCGATGAGAGCCACAATGCGAAGGCTTCCATCACAGCAGCGCCGATTCCAAAACCCATGAGGCTAGCGCCCAGGCTCTTTAGCGCTTCCATTTGGTAGAAAAATACGCCGCTGGCAATGAACGTAGTGCTCGCTGCAAAAATTGCGACTCCTATTTCGACATCTCGGGATCTTTGAATCAATCTAAAAAGGCTTTGCTTCTCGTTAGCGGAATATTGAGTGGATTGCGCAACATTGAGTGTCTTTCGTGCGACAGAAAGCAGGTTCAGCAGTTCGTCGTGCCGTACAAACGCCATGGAAAAATTTTCTGGTTCATCTAAGAGACTGCGAGCGTTTTGAGCTACTTCCTTTGCGCCATCTTGCTCCCATTGAATGACCCCCTTTGTGACAGAATTCTTAAATTCAGCAAGTTTGAATGTTGTTTCCTCCGGAGCCAGTACTTCGACCGCGGTGCGTAGGTAGATTCCCACCGCGGCGAGTGCGCAGGATTCCTTGATCTCGGCAGGACGCAACAGGGCAGACCCGGCAAGGCTTGTGAGGGGAAATATGACGAATTGAGCGAAGAAAAGCGTTTTTCGGAGCACGATCAATACCTAACTTAAAAAGTAAGAAATTGCAATGTGAGGGATTTGGAGTCCTCTATCTTGTCCATTTACCTAAGTTGCCGGTGCAAGGAGGCACGGGAAGCAGGCACAATAAACACCCATGTCCTATCGCCCAGACCTCATTGAACCGAAGTGGCAAGCCACTTGGGATAAACAGCAGACATTCGCAACTACGACGGACACATCGAAGCCGAAGTACTACGTGCTCGATATGTTTCCATACCCATCGTCCAGTGGGTTACACGTGGGTCACCCCGAGGGTTACACGGCTACAGATATTGTCGCGCGTTACAAACGTGCACGAGGATTTAATGTTCTGCATCCCATGGGTTGGGATGCTTTTGGTTTGCCGGCAGAACAGTACGCGTTAAAAACGGGTGTTCATCCTGCGGTTACGACACGTGAGGCGATGGATAATTTTCGGCGTCAGTTGAAAATGCTTGGATTTAGTTATGACTGGAAGCGAGAAATTTCTACTTGTGATGCAGGTTACTACAAATGGACGCAGTGGATTTTTGCGCGCCTTTTTGAGCGGGGTTTAGCTTATCAAACGCAAGTCGCCGTGAACTGGTGCCCAGAACTCAAGACCGTTCTTGCGAATGAAGAAGTGGTCGATGGCAAAAGTGAACGCGGCGGACATCCTGTTTTCCGCGTGCCGATGAAACAATGGATGTTAAAAATCACGGACTATGCAGAACGACTGCTTAGGGACCTAGATGGCTTAGATTGGCCGGAAGGCACCAAGGAACTGCAACGAAACTGGATCGGCAAGAGCGAAGGTTTGCAGTTCTTCTTTGATGTCGATGGTATGAAGGAGCGTGTCGAGGTCTACACCACTCGTCCAGACACCTTGTTTGGTGTCACGTTCGTGACCCTTGCGCCAGAACATCCGTTGGTACAGAAAATTTCAACGGCGTCACAAAAGAACGCAGTGAGTGCGTACATTTCAGAGTCTTCTCAAAAATCAGAAATCGCGCGCCAAGATCAGAGCAAAGAAAAAACAGGCTGTTTCACGGGTGCATATGTTCTACATCCGGCGACTGGCGCAAAAGTCCCAGTTTGGATCAGTGACTACGTGATGATGGGATACGGCACAGGTGCTGTGATGGCGGTGCCCGCTCACGATGAACGCGATTTTGAGTTCGCAAGAAAGTTTGCCTTGCCCGTGATCAAAGTGATTGAAGGCGGTGAGGAGGGCGCATGTTTTACCGGTGAAGGAAAGTGTGTGAACAGCGGCTTCATTAATGGGCTCAAGGCCTCTGAAGCGAAAAAGAAAGTGATCCTCTGGGCTGAAGAAACAGGAATTGGAAAAGGGACCGTGAAGTACAAACTTCGCGACTGGCTTTTTTCACGCCAACGTTATTGGGGTGAACCATTCCCAGTTCTTAAGACAAAAGATGGTGCGACAAGCCTAGTGAAAGATGAGGACCTTCCAGTGACTTTACCGGAAGTGAAATCTTATGAACCCACAGGAACGGGCGAAAGTCCGCTCGCTGCGATTCGGTCTTGGGTTGAAGTGAAGAGCGGTGCTGAGACCTACTTCCGCGAGACGGACACCATGCCAGGAAGTGCTGGGTCGTCCTGGTATTTCTTACGCTACTGCGACCCATACAACGATAGGGCAGCGATTTCTAAAGAAGCTGAAAAGTACTGGATGCCAGTGGATCTTTACCTAGGTGGGGACGAACACGCTGTAGGGCATCTGCTTTATTCAAGATTTTGGATGAAGGTGCTGTTTGATGCAGGCGTTGTCAGTCACTCTGAGCCGTTTCAGAAGTTAGTGCATCAAGGAATGATCTTAGGCGGCGACGGGGAAAAGATGTCTAAATCCCGTGGGAACGTGATTAACCCAGACGATGTAGTGAAAGAGTACGGTGCAGATACCTTACGTCTGTATGAAATGTTCATGGGGCCACTGGAAAAAGATAAGCCCTGGTCCACACAAGCGATCGAGGGCGTATACCGGTTTTTAAACCGTGCTTACCGTTTGATGTACACCGAAAAAGATGGCGTGGATACCTTTGCAGTCACAGATACCCCACTTACGGATGACGACAAAAAGATTTTGCATCAGACAATTAAGAAAGTGACCGAAGATATTGAAGGCCTTCGATTCAATACGGCAATCAGTCAGATGATGGTTTTTATAAATCACTTCACGGGAAAAAACACAGCACCGCGCGAAGCCATGACTCCCTTTGTGCAGTTGCTTCATCCTTATGCTCCGCATTTGTCTGAAGAAATCTGGGCGGCTCTTGGGCGGACGGATTCTTTGAGTTATGCTGCCTGGCCGGTTTTTGATCCCAAGCTAGTGGTCGAAGACAACATGACGATTGCAATTCAGGTCTTAGGAAAGCTTCGCGGGACTATTGAGGTGGCGGTGGATGCGTCTCAGGCAGAGATTGAAAAGCTTTCCCTGGAATTGCCAAGTGTAGCGAAGTTTATGGAAGGTAAGACGGTGCAGAAGGTAATCTATGTGCCGAAGAAACTTGTTAATTTTGTAGTGAGGTAAAGGCACATGATCTTAAGCGATATTCAAATTTTGGGTGAAATGAAGAAGGGTACAATCAAGATTGAGCCTTTCCACGAAGAGTGCTTAGGAACTAATAGTTATGATGTGCATTTGGGGAAGACACTTGCTCTCTATGTAGACGACGTCTTAGATGCCAAGCAGCACAATAAAATAGAGAAATTTGAAATCCCAGAAGAGGGATATGTGCTCCAGCCCGGGAAGTTCTATCTAGGCGTCACGCTTGAATACACAGAGACACACGCTCACGTTCCTTTCTTAGAAGGGAAGTCTTCCACAGGGCGTTTAGGAATTGATATTCACGCAACTGCGGGTAAGGGTGACGTTGGCTTCTGCAATCACTGGACCCTTGAGATCTCAGTGCACAAGCCTTGCCGGGTTTATGCTGGGATGCCCATTGGTCAGCTGATCTATTTTGATGTGAACGGTGACGTGAAGACCAAGTACAACACCAAATCCAATGCTAAGTACGGAACACGTTCGAGCGAGCCCGTAGAGTCCATGATGTTCAAAAACGCATCTTTGCCTGGGCAAATTTGGATTAAGCGGCCGTAGGGTGTGCTCAGATCTTTGAAGTGATGGTCGTGCCTCACTGAGTCTGCCGCGAGGCATCTGGTCGCAAGGATTGCCCGAACTTTTGATGCTCTTGTTTTTTGGTTTGATGGATCGTTCTACTTGCCTAGCTTGCTGCGTAATTGGTCATCCAAGCCATCAATTATTTTATTCAAATGATCGGGGTCTAGATCTTCCAGGATTTGCTGCATGGCCATCTTCTCAATCCCTTCCTGAAGAATTTCATCAATTTCTTCAGGATTCGTAGATAGGAACGTTCTGCCACTGAACTCTGGGTCCAGACTTGCAGCCCACGCAGGCATCATGCGCGACAATTCATCTTGAAGGATCTGTGTCTGTGACAGTAAGTTCTTTGCGAGCGACTTCAGGCGTGTCTTCGTGTCTTGCGTCAGCTCCTTTAATTCTCTTAATTTCTCGATGAGCTGACCGCATAACTTCAGTTGTTCTTTGTGGCTGCCAGCGCTTGTCACTAGGCTAAAACTCTTACGTGAGTCTTCATAACTACGGGTTACCGGTCCGTCCAGCGTATTAAGAAGTAAGAAGAATTCATTCGTCTTCAGAAACCCAACCAGCTGAAGGTCAAAGTCTGAAAATTTAAGCTGCCCTCCATTTTCCAAGTGGGCATCACGTCCGAGGATTACAAGTTCATTGATGAGTTTGGGAAGGGTGACATTATTGTTGCGATTTAAGCTCACTTTTTCAAAGTCGATTTCAGCGATACCCGGAAGCTCTTCAAAGAAATCGACAATTCGAATTAAAGAGCTCGCCCTCATTTTCTTTTCTTTTTGAGTAGTATGGGGATATCGCAGGTTCAGGGCTTGCCAATTTGATTCCTCGAGTGTCAGCCACGCTAAGCCATAGAGCTGCCAATAGGCATGAATGAGTTGTCGTTTAGCCGTTGTTTTAGACATCGCTACGACTGGCATACCGTTGATTTGAGATTCGGCCCATAGCTCCAAGCTTGTGGTTAAGCTAGGTTCGATTTTCAATGACGCATCGTCGATCGAAACCCAAGCCTCAGAGAATACATCCTCAGGATTCAGGTCGGTAAGGTGGCGCAAAAATACCTCTGCCGCCTTGATGCGGACCTCTGCGGATAGAGTAGACAACAGGGCCAGCCATCGAACGGGTGAACTGGAGTGTTTTAGAATTTCTGCTTTGTAGCTTTCATTGTGCTGAGCTATTTTTTTGCAGGCCCAGCTCCGTGCGGTCTCCACCAGCCCAAAGCTTGCTAAACGATCTGCAAAACCGGACACCCCAAGCGGAGTGGCTTGCGAAGAATGATTGAAAAGGAGCCCTACAAAGATCGGTAATACCAGAGTGTTTCCGGAGGTCCATCGGCGGGAGTTCATCAGGTACTTTTAAGTGCAGCGCCTTTAGGGTGGCAAGGCAAAATGGCGGCAAAACAAGGGTTGGGGTTGTATGCTTTGCCGTAAATATAGTCTCAAATCCAGGAGCATTGGCGGCGCGTGAGGGACGAAATCTAGGGAAATTTGCATTTCAGGCCGTATTGAAGAGCTTCTGTGGATGTTGCCTGCGAGGCTGCGGATCGGTAGACTGCACTCTTCCTACTCGGGGCCCGGGTGGTGGAATTGGTAGACACACTCGTTTCAGGGGCGAGCGCGCAAGCATGAAAGTTCGAGTCTTTTCCCGGGCACCACTTGATACAGTACACGAACCGACGCGGCCAGCCGCGTTTCCGGAAACGGCCAAGCCTTCCCGCCTTTCATTTCAATCGGAGTTTTTTCTAAGTTTTGGATCGCCCGTTTGATGCGGAACCTTAAGCCGTCGCGGTTTGGGGTTTCTTGTAAGGCACGGGTGGCGCCTGTGGTGAGGGTCGTTAGAGGTTAATGGAGCGTGCTGAGTTTCACGGTGTTGGTTTGGATTTGAGTGATGAAACACTATATCAAAAGGCAATCGGATAGATTGAATGCAGTGGAGCGACCATTGACAAACATGAATCGGGTGGCTTACGTTCCGCACCATGATTTTGATCAGTTTGGCCCCATTCTTGGCGTTTTTGTCTGTCACAGCAAGCGCAGAGCAGAGCCTAAGCCTATATGAAAAATGTCGTGATGGTGTACGGTCCCAAGTCCAAACAAAGTTGAAGGATTCTCTTAAACTACAGGGTGATGCGGCGATTAGTTTGGAGCGCAGCACTAGGTATGTCGCCGAATCGTTGTTCCGATTGGAGTCAAAGACTGTTTATTTTCCTGCGATTGATGGAGATGTTCTGCAGGCCAAGTACCATGAAGGCTATAACGGATACTCCCGGTCCTACGAATGGTTCAATGCGTTTTCTTTGAGCCGAGCAGATTTTGCTCAAGCCCATGATCGAATTTTTGTCTCCTTTGGTTTCCGAGTTGGTATGGATCGCTTCATTGGTTTTGCCGTGTCAAAGATATCAGATACGACCAAGACGTATGGCTCCGCTATACCACCAGAGAATACTTGTGAACTCGAGGCAATGTACGCGACCCGTATCGTGAACGAAAAAGGTACCCCCGTGCAAAGATCTGAAGTTCCAATTGTCGATCTTAGGAGTGAGGTGATGGTTCGACAAAGATTTCTTTACGAAGGAAAGTTGATTGCGGTATCGCATCATGGCTTCCCACCACTATTTGCTGATTGGACTGAAGACTACTATCTAAAAGATCCATCATACTTAGATCTAATGTACTTAGATGGGAAGTAGAGCATTTTTAAAAGCTGAATGATTTTTGAAGTCAAAAGCCGATGCTTGCTTGCAATTGCTTTGCCAGCCGGCAAAAGCTTGCTCGCGGGGGGACTAGTCAAGTCTCGTGCATGTTCGGGTTGATTCAGTGGCCCCAGAAAGTCCTATTTCTGGTCTTCTCAGTTTTAGCCCAAAGGACCAAAAACGAAATCCTCCTAAAAATGGAGCCCGTGGGGGCGTATAGGCCTACCTTTTATCGGCACAGACGAATGTCTGATCAATAGGTCCAAAACGGGAGACTCTGTCTGTCACGGGGGACATCGTTTCCCATCTTTAATCGCAAGAATTCGGCTTAAAGCCTGGAAACGCTTCGCCAGTATGGATTGGGCTCTATGGTATTGTTGAAGACTGCAGGTCCCGTGGCAGGCTATACAGAGATTAAACTTCAGCAGTTCTCATTTGTCTTTTGGGTTCATTTGGCTAATCACCCACGGCTTAGGATCGGCCGGGGCCCCATTGACGATAAGATCATCGTTGCTATATCTTGCCGCCATGCATTTCTTTCGTTTGATAACTTTGCTCATCCTGAGTGCCCGAGCATTTGCGGCACCCCCTGTTTTGCCGCCATCGGTGGAGGCTGTATACACACGCCTAGCATGTTCGTTCATCTCAGAGGGGTCCTGGCCAGCCTCAAGAGAGTACCTGCTTCAGCTCAAATATTGGTTAGCCACAAACAGTAATTTTGAGGATATCGATCTCAAAAAAAAGGCAGCAGATTCTTTTCTTAAACCTGTTCTACAAATACTCTTGCAGCGAGCAGAGGCTGCTTCAAGCATTCCAGGGTTAGGAGGCGATGCCGAAGAGAGCCGCAGCCAATTCATCTCACTCTTCGCTCATTCGGATAAGTTGTCTTTCCCTGTCCGGACGATCAAATCCTTAGCACCCTTGGATCTTGAGCGCCTTTACCAAGACGCAATGATAGTTCAAAAAAAGTATTCTGTTCAGCTAGCCTCACGAGTTAAGAAAGCGCTACGGTCTGAAAATATCAATTTAGAAATGATATCTGGACTAGCAAGACTCCTGACCCGCGCTCATCCGTTTCAAATTTACACACATATCCTCACTCAGCCTCAGACTTCGCGTTCAGAGTCCCGCCGGACTAACGCGTACGTTCAGCATCTTTTGGAGGATCGTTCGGGCCCGAAACCGATTGCAACCATCTTTAGCCCTATTTCAAAACAACAGTTCAATAAAATTTCCTACTTGATTCATATAGCAGAGGTCGTTCAGGGTTTGGGCTACTTTGATGATACAGAGGGTTTTGCGGAGGCTCTCTACGACCATGATCTAGGCCATTATCAAGACTTTGTCATTATGACAAATCTGCATTATCCGATATCTGAGAATTCATGGTTCAAAGAGGCACTGGTAGCTCTTGGGATAACTGGTGGAACGCTCACTGGGATTCAAGTGAGATTACTCGCCCATGCTATCGAGTGGACCCGTTATGAAAAAACGAGGTTACTGTTCCAAGGTACTCCGCATGAAGACCTCTTAGTGGATGCTTATTTTGACTACTGGCACGAAAATCCAGACCAGATTTACAAAGGCTTCGAGGCTGCCTTAAGGGAGATGAATAGCGAAGCAGATGATCCTGCCCTGTCGCACGTGCTTTGGGGTTATCTGCAGAACAACGCACTCCTTCCTGAAAAGGAGCTCATTCGTGCAATTTTAGAATTCCATAAAGAGGGCTAAGGGTCGGTTGAGAGAACCTCAATGAAGTTTCATCGAAACAAGGATGGGGCCCGTGAGATTCGGGAGCAGGTGCTGGAACAGGATGCGCGATGTACCAGCGAAGACGGTTCGGGCTGAGATCATCGATTCATTGCGGCCGATCAAGTCATGCTTACTCATTAAGCGACTTTGCTAAAGCAGGGATCTGCTCCAGCATCACGTTGCAGTCTGCATCGTTTGCACTAATCACCCCGTATAAAGTCTTCCAAATCACATCCTTGATTCCGAAAAATATGAGGGTGCCCGGCTTTCGGACGGCAACGTCTATTTCTTAGACAGAATGCGGCACAAGAAAGCTCACCACTTAATGCTAGCGCATGAGATATCTCAAACATGATTCCGATTCACTGCCGACTAAGAGCTCGTTTGAAAGAGCCGAGTAAATGCTGATGTCGTCATGGAAAGTGGCCTGATGACCAAACCTCCCTGGTCGGCTGTATCGATCGATCGAGCAGGTATAAAACGATTCTTCTTTCACTATTTCCAAAGTGACACAACCCTTTACATTCTTGCCGTAAGTGGGGTCGCTCAGAAGGTTGAGTGCACCTTTCAAATTAAAATCAAGGGTGTTCCTTCCGTCTTTCACCGACCTCCAACCTTTGCTTAATGTCCTGCGGCTTTCCAGATGAAGTTTAGCCACTCGGTATTGGCCGCGATCCTGAACGAAATCAAATACGGCTGATAAGGCGCATTTACGCACGTTCGTGCTGGTTGCTGCTTGCGTACCCTGGAGCGTACAAATCGTGACAAAGACCAACACAACCGCTTGGATTATCTGCATAGACTCGATGTCTTATCATAAAGAGCTATCAATGGGCTAGGTATGGGTTCTGGGGAGCAGTTTAGCGGTACTTCACCGTATGTTGACATCCCTAGTCCTGCAGCGGAGCATCACGCTCACTGGAGCTCCTCTATGACGATCCACCATGAATGAAGCTCAAGGCCTAAGCAGCGCTGAAGCTGAGGTCCGTCTTCAAGTGAACGGGCCCAACGAAGTAGTTCCTTCACATCTGGAATCCCGGTTGTCTGAGCTGAAGCGACTCCTCCTAGATCCCATGGGCATTATGCTTTTAGGGCTTGGTTCTATCTACGCAGTTCTCGGCCATAAAACCGACGCGATCATTCTTTTCCTTGCATACATCCCAGTCACTGCCGTGGACGTGCTTCTTGAGCTCAAGGCCCATAAGGCGCTCCAGGCTTTAAAGAAGACGTTGAAGGTGACCGCAAAAGTGCTTCGTGATGGATCCGTTCAAACGATCCCCACTCGCACCATCGTAACCGGGGATGTGATTGTGTTTGAAGAGGGGCAAGCGATTCCTGCAGATGGAATCATTCTTGAGGTGCATCAGCTTCAGGTGAACGAGGCTGCTGTGACCGGTGAGTCGCTCCCCATCGACAAAGAAGTGAGTAGCGAATTCTTCGGAGGTACGGTTGTACTTCAGGGGAGAGGTCTTGGCTTAGTTAAAAGTATTGGTAAGGCAACACGATTTGGGAAGATTGCAAGCCTCCTTCAAGAAACAAAAAGCGTAAAGAGCCCGCTGCAGATCAAAGTGAATCGCATCGTCAATCGCATGTTATTGATGGCCATAGTGCTTGCGATCGTTTTGTTCATTTTAGAATACGCGCGCTCGCGTGGCTTTCTTGCGAGTCTCGTGGTTGCTCTAACCTTCGGTATGGCGGCCGTACCTGAAGAGTTTCCCATCGTATTCACCCTCTATCTGAGTCTTGGAGCATGGCGCTTAACAAAAACAGGCGTATTAGTGAAATCGCTTCCTAGTGTTGAAACATTAGGGAGTGTGGACGTGATCTGTACCGATAAGACAGGCACGCTCACAGAAGGTCGCTTTCAGTTGGAGGAGTTGCGTTCGGTTCATTCGAAACTTTCGCAAGAGGAACTCTGGCTCTATGCGTTGATGGCCTGTGAAGAAAAGCCCATCGATGCGATGGAGACTGCAATCTACAAGAAAGCTGAAGCATCAGTACCACATTTGAAAGAGTGGCATCTCAAGTGGGACAATGCCTTTGACCCGGTCGGAAAAAATATGTCCCATGTATGGGTTCGTTCAAGTGACCCGTCCCAGATGATTTTAGCGATGAAGGGCGCCGTCGAGGGTGTAGTGGATCACTGCACTCTGAGCACTGATGAAAGAACTGAGCTACTCAGCTGGGTTGATGCATTGGCAGGTAAAGGGAAGCGGCTTTTAGGACTAGCGATTCGAAAGGGCAGCTTTGACGGAAATAGAAGTTCAGACGAATTAGGATTAGAGTTCGCTGGCATACTGATTTTCAGCGATCCCGTTCGGACATCTGCCAAAGGAGCAATTGAAGCCTGCCAGACTGCAGGAATCACCATCAAGATGCTCACGGGAGATCATCCACTCACCGCACATGCAGTCGCCGATGAGACTGGGATTACTCATAGACACGATCAAATTTTTACGGGCAATCAACTTGCAAAGATGTCGAAAGAGACTCGTTGGTCTGCGTATCTGAAAGGAGTGATTTTTTCTCGTGTGTTGCCTGAGCAAAAACATGAGATGGTGCAGGCCCTTCAAGCAAACGGGAAAGTGGTTGCAATGACTGGGGACGGGATCAATGATGCCCCAGCACTCAAGCTCGCCAATATTGGAATCAGCATGGGTGCAGATGCAACAGACGTCGCGCGTTCGTCAGCGCAGATTGTTCTTTTGAAGAGCGACTTTGACGGAATTGTAAAAGCGGTTTTTGAGGGGCGAAGGATTTTCTCTAACCTACGACGTAGCTTTTCCTACTTGATCTCATTTCATGTTCCAGTAGTTCTTTTAGCGCTCGTTCCACCCGCCTTGGGATGGGGAGACCTGCTCCTTCCTATCCATATCGTTCTATTAGAGCTGATCGTTCATCCTGTATCTGCTTTTGCTTTTGAGGCGCTGCCCGTCAGCGATTCGCATGCATCTCGGAAGCTGGTCAGTGTGCGACGTCTGCTTGAGGCACTCTTATCTGGACTGTTGCTGAGCATTGGATGTTTATTTCTTTACCGCTACTTTTGGATGTATTCGAATCAAGAGACTGCGAGGGCAGTTTCATTGGCTGGAATTCTTATGGGTAATGTAGCGTTTGTCTTTGTGGACAGCTGGCCATTCCAAACCCGAAGATTCTTCATTACCCTTGGAACGCTTGTATCATTGACCGCCGGAATGCTTTGGGTTCCATTCATAGCAGAAGTATTTCATTTCGGAAGCATCAGTCTTCCGCAAGTTATATTCGCAATATGTATTGGGATGCTTGCATCAGTCCCATGTTTTCTTCTGCGTCGGAGAGGTAGATTACACACATAAGAGCGAGTACGCTGAGCGGTAGGAGACACACTCTATGAACGGCGCTCACCAACACTTGCTCTTAAATCACATTCCACTTTTTGGGGTTTCTTTTGGTCTGTTGCTTCTCCTCTGGTCCATGTTGCGGAAGTCTAAAGACGTACGATGGGCGGCTGTTTTCTTTTTTGTTTTGGCGGGAGTTGCAGGTTGGATTGCCATGGAAACGGGCGAATCCGCAGAAGAGATCGTGGAGAATTTACCTGGAGTGACGAAAGCGCTCATTCACGACCATGAAGAGGCGGCTGAGTTTGCGAATATCTCCGCCACAGTGCTGGCTGTTTTAGCCCTTTTGATGGAGTTTGTTTCTGTCTATCGCGCTCGGTTCTTTAAGGCGACCCAGTATGTGGTCCTCTTAGTGGCAGCGGTGTCCAGTATTGCCATGGCTCGAACAGCTTTCTTGGGCGGGCATATCCGACACACAGAAATTCGCTCAGACGCTGAAGTGCATCAGGAGCCAGGAGAAGAGTCTTGAGTCTTAGGGTCTCCCCGGTTCCTCTGATCGTTTCTTTGGCTATCGGTATTTTTGCATGCACACCAAAGACAGGTTCACTCCTTGCCCCTGCCGCAAGGACCGTTCCGGTAGGTGCATCGTTTAAGCTTCATGCCATTGCAGGGCATCACTTAAACGCTCAGGCTCCTCATTCCTGCGGCGTTGGCGGCATCGTTTCGTCGATAGATGCTAGTGGAATGGAGTGTAAATTCACGCAGACCGGAACCGCAGAGGTCCGCGTGGGTGTTTGCGACGATGCCGTATCGTTCTGCAAATTTCAGACGCATGAAGTTCAAATCACAAAGGACTAAGCCGTAATGAAAGCAAATCTTACATTATTAGGCGGGGCGGGGACTGTCACGGGGTCAAAACACCTGCTCACTTTAGATTAAAAAAAAATCCTCATCGACTGCGGACTCTTCCAGGGTGTTAAAGAGCAACGCCTCCTCAACTGGGCGCCCCTGGGGACGGACCCTATAACCATCGATGCTGTTGTGCTCACACATGCGCATCTGGACCATTGCGGGTATTTGCCACTTCTGGTGAAGCAGGGATTTCAAGCCCCCATTTACTGTTCAGAACCCACGGCAGCACTTGCGCGATTGGTTCTTTTAGATGCCGCAAAAATCCAAGAAGAGGATGCCGAAAACGCCAATCGTGGGTGCTACTCGAAACACAAGCCCGCTAAACCACTCTACGAAATCGCCGATGCTGAAGCGGTATTTCCACTGTTTGAGACACTCGACTTAGATCAATGGCATCCCATTTTAAAGGATCACGCTCGTCTGAATCTTGTGAACAGTGGACACATCTTAGGGTCCACATTTGTAGAGATTGAAGCTTCGGGAAGGTACTTCGTTTTTAGTGGTGATATTGGACGGGATGCACCGCTCACACTCAAGCGCCGGGCAAGTCTAACTTCTGCCGATGTGTTGTTGATCGAATCCACTTATGGTGATCGCTGCCACCCCAAGGAAGATCCGGGTGAAAGCCTCGCCAGAATCATCCGGGAAACCTTGGCCCAGCATGGACATGTCCTGATTCCAACCTTTGCTATCGGTCGCACTCAGGATCTTTTGCATCTACTTGCAAGCCTCAAAGACGCAGGGCGTATCCCCGACGTGCCTATCTATTTAGATAGTCCTATGGCAGCCAGGGCCACAGATATCTTTGAGCAGTATTCAAGCTGGCACGGAATTTCAAAAGGGGATCTCAAGCGGCTATCGACAGCGTTCCACTTTGTCGCCAATGGAAATGAATCGATGTCTCTGTGTAGAAGTAGCACTCTATCCATCGTTCTGGCAGGAAGCGGAATGTTGACGGGAGGGCGAATCAAACATCACCTCGAGTCGCGACTTCCAAATGCTAAAAATACGGTCATCTTAACGGGCTATCAAGCCGCAGGGACCTTAGGAAGGATGCTCAAAGAAGGTACAGAAGAAGCAAAACTCTTCGGCGCTTATGTGCCGGTGAGGGCGCGAATTGCGGATGTGTCTTCCTTGTCTGCGCATGCGGATCAGAAGGAGCTTCTGCAATGGCTTTCGGAATTTGGAACCTTTCCAAAGAGGATATTCCTTGTACATGGGGAACCCAACGCAACGGAAGCGCTCCGAGTTCGCATCACAGATCAGTTTCACCAAGTCGCTTCTATACCCGGCCTGGGGCAGTCCTACGATCTGTAAGTGTGCGTAATTTCAAATATTAAGTAAACATAATATTAGCCTTGCATAATATACAGAGCGCCGATATCCTTGTATGTATCTGAATGAGGTAGAGATACATGAAGAGTAATCCTGCGCTTGCCATATTAAAGAAGTGTGATGAGGTCAGCCTGATCCTGAAGGCTTTGTCCCATCCCGTTCGGCTGAAAGTCCTCTGTCGCGTCATTGATGCAGACCAGACTGTCGGGGATCTAACCGAATTTTGCGGGATTTCTCAGTCCTCCATGTCCCAATTCTTAGGGCGTATGAAAGAAGAGGGCGTGCTCACGTCTAGGCGGGACGGCACCAGTATTTATTACGGCATCCAGGATCAAAAATTAAAAAAGCTGATCCTAGCCTTGAAGGAGATCTACTGTTGAAAACACTCAGCACACTACTTTTCATTTTTGGTATCCAAACAGCCGCTGCAGCGGAAGCCCCTGGTACCTATAGGTTTGATGAAGTCTGGAGCCTGGTTCGTAAAAATTCCCCGGCCCTTGATGCAAAGACTGCAGCCCTTGAGGTCTCTCAGGCTCAGGCCAACCGCTCAAGCAGACACTGGTATCCGAAGCTTTTTGCTGAAGGCAAAGTGTTCTCAACCAATGACCCAAGTCTCACTTTCTTTTCCCAACTGTCCCAACGACAAGTCGGTAGCGCAGATTTCGTTCCTCAGACACTCAACAATCCCGGATCGAGTATCTTTCAAAGGGCAACACTTGGGTTAGATCTGCCGATCTATGAGGGCGGAGTAAAAGAATCCATTAAGTTAGCCAGTCTCCATCAAGCGGAGTCCAAAAGCTTAGACCTTGAAGCACAGATCAGCGACGAATACGCGCGTTTGGCAGTCGCATACGGAGGCTTGCTCGTTTCAAAGCTGCAGACAAAGAGTCTTAATGAGCTTGCGCAACTCTTAGATCAATTGCTTGCCCACTACCGAATCGGATCTCAGAACAATCCTGTTGGATACTCCGGACTCTTAGGCCTAAAGACTCTACGTAAGCGCGTAGAGGCAACTCTTGTGGGCGTGAATGCTCAATATGGAAACTTCAAGGATGGGATTTCGATTCAAGCGGGGAAACTGAAATCAGACTGGAGTCCAGTGGATCAAGATCCAGAGGCTTTCGTGAAAGAGAAGCTCCCGAAAGTAGATCAGCAGCAAGCTGCGCAGGTGCTCGCCATGAAGAGTCTTGCAGCGGGTGTTGAGGAATCCATAACGGCTGAGCGTGCCAGGTTCCTACCGATGATTGGGCTATTTAGCACTGGCGATTTGAACGCGGGGCAGCGCGGAATGGGCACCAGTTACACTGCTGGCGCTTACCTGAGATGGAATCTCTTTGATGCAACAAATCTCGGCGCTGTGGATCAAGCGGCGGCACAGGCAAAAGCGGTTGAGCGCCAGGCTCGATCGATGGAGATCAATTTGCAGGCTTCGCGTCTCGCTGCGCTCAGAAACATCGCAGCATTGGAGCATCAGCTCAGAATCACCCGGGAGAGTGTTGAGCTATTTAAAGAACAGGCAAGGACTGCGTCCCGTCTGTTTCTGAACGGGTCCATATCTGCTCTTCAGCTTGTGGAGGTTCTTGCCCGGCAGGCTGATCTTACAAACCTAAGAGCGGACCAAGAGCATCAATATTTAGCCGCCCATTCACTTATGTACACAACGCAAGGAAATAATGATGGATCAGAAAAGCGCTGAATTAAAAATTTCAGGCAAATTAGCACACGTCTTCGTTCAGTCGAAGCTAACGCCAGTGATCGCGGTTGCAAGCATTCTTCTTGGTCTTTTCGCTGTATGGGCGACACCGAAAGAGGAAGAGCCGCAGATCTCGGTCCCGATGATTGACATCAGCTTTGCGGCTCCAGGCTTTGAGGCTGCTGAAATAGAACGTAAGGTGACGGAGCCCATTGAGCGCGCTGTATGGGGTCTAGATGGTGTGGAGTATGTCTATTCCGCAAGTCGCCAACATGCTGGACTAGTCACGGTTCGGTTTAAAGTGGGCGAACCGATGGAACCCAGTTTGGTGAAGATTCATCACAAGTTGATGAGTATTCGATCAGATCTTCCAGAAAGAGTCGGTCAGCCCGTGGTGAGGGCGTTCTCGATTGATGACGTACCCTTTCTTACCCTCACCTTTAGCAGTAAGACTCAAAGTGATTACACCCTAAGAACTCTGATCGCTCCACTCGCCCGGGAGCTTTCAAGCACACCTGATCTCAGCCGGGTTGAGCTGCTGGGGGGCCAGAAACGTGCGATTCGCGTCATTATAGATCCTGAACGATTGGCGGCCCGCGGCGTTTCGATTCTTGCAGTTGCACAAGCGCTCAAGATGAATGATTCATCCGCCCCCTTTGGAAAGAGCTGGGGCACTGAAGAAACATTTGATGTCGAGGTGGGTGGAAGATTAGCGAATGCAGCTGATGTAGGAGCAGTTGCGATTGGTCAGCGGGCTGGTGGTGTAGTGCGGATACGAGATGTGGCCAAAGTTGTTGATGGCCCAGAAGTTCAGACTCGTGCCTCTGTGATCCTGGATCGGTCACGGGGTTCAGAACCCGAGAGAGCTGTCTCTATCGCTTTCTCAAAACGAAAAGGGACAAATGTCGTTGAGCTTTCTAACCAAATCTTGAAACGTGTTGAGACGTTTAAAACGACATTGACCGCCGACGTGACCATGACTGAGGTGCGGAACTATGGAAAGACGGCAAATCAAAAGTCCAAAGAACTGATCGAACACTTGATGTTGGCCACATTGTCGGTTGCGATTCTCATTGCAATCGTGATGGGCCTACGGGCTTCCCTGGTGGTGGCCCTTGCAATCCCAGTGACGTTAGCGCTCACGCTTGCGATCTACTATTTCATGGGCTACTCGCTGAATCGGGTCACGTTGTTTGCTCTCATATTCTCGATCGGAATTTTGGTCGATGACGCCATTGTTGTTGTTGAAAATATTGAGCGCCACCTCAAGAAAGGCGCTGCTAGAGGAATAGTACAAGCGACCCTTGCTGCCGTTTCGGAGGTTGGGAATCCGACCATCCTTGCGACGATCACAGTGATCGCAGCGATCTTGCCCATGGCGTTTGTTCAGGGCCTCATGGGTCCGTATATGAAGCCCATACCCGTGGGCGCCAGCTTAGCGATGATCCTGTCCCTGTTTGTAGCGTTTATCGTAACGCCTTGGGCCGCGGTGCGGCTCTTGTCCAAGACTCATTCCAGTCATGAGGAGTCGGAGGGGCGTTTGGATCGTATCTATCGATCCCTGATGCTCAAGCTTTTTGCCTCAAAAAAGCCTGCGATCATTTTCACCCTCGGGACAGTGATGCTTCTATTGCTTGCATCCTCATTGGTCTACTTCAAAGCGGTAAAGGTGAAGATGCTGCCGTTTGATAACAAGAATGAGTTTCAGGTGTTGATTGATTTCCCTACAAAGACCCCACTCGTAAAAAGCCTAACCTCTGCTACGGAGCTGGCCAAAAAGATCGCAGGAGATGCAGATGTCAAACAGGTTCAAGTTTTTTCCGGCGAGCCTGCACCGTTCTCCTTTTCCGGAATGGTGAAACATACAGCGCTCCGGAGATCTGATTACCAGGTGGATCTCCAGGTAGTGCTATCGGATAAGGATCAGCGAAAGCGATCCAGCCACCAAGTCATTGAGTCCCTGCGTCCAATGATTGCTGAATTCGGCGTTAACATAGGTGGTGTGACTAAGGTCCTGGAGATTCCGCCTGGTCCACCTGTCTTATCTACCATGCTGGCGGAAGTGTATGGCCCAACGAAAGAGAGTCGAGAGCAAGCAGCGCGGGAAGTTCTGAAAGCATTTGCTTCGGAACCTAGCGTTGTGGATCTTGATTCCACACTACGCTTAGGGCGGCCTCGCAGAGTCTATGATTTTGACTTGCTTCGTGGAGGAACCTTAGGCGCGTCTTCGTCTCAGTTAGCTCAGACCGGCCAGTTTATGTTCTCAGAGACTCCACTGGTTGCCTTAGACGATTCTTTGAGTCCGGAAGAGGTGACCATTGATTTATCTCTGGATGAAAAAGTCAGAGGAGGGGCCAGGCCGTTTCAGGGACAAAGTGTAGGGTCGATGGATTCGGGTGTTGTGCGCGTTGGAGATATCGTACAAGAATCAAAAATCAGAGATTCTCAGACTCTTTACCGAAAGAATCTAAAGCCAGTCGAATTTGTGATGAGTGAGTTGGCAGGGGCTGAAGAAGCGCCAGTCTATGGAATGCTGAAGTTGGCGCCGAAGATCACGATTCCGACACAAACAGCAGATGTGCCTTGGGATACCCGTGAGCCCATCATCAAATGGGATGGTGAGTGGTTTATTACCTATGAAGTCTTCCGGGATCTAGGGGCTGCATTCGCGGTGGTTATGGTTCTGATCTATGTTTTGGTTCTTGGTTGGTTTAGGAGCTTTTCCGTACCCCTGATCATCATGGCGCCAATACCTATTAGTTTGATTGGCGTGCTTCCCGGTCACTGGATTACCGGTGCGTACTTCACCGCCACGTCGATGATCGGAGTGATTGCAGGCGCAGGGATCATCGTTAGGAACTCCATAATCCTTGTAGACTTTATCGAACATCAAATTAAGAGCGGCATGGCACTTAAAGAAGCGGTCATCAGTGCGGGAGTCCTTCGGTTTCGTCCCATGCTGCTGACGGCTGCTGCAGTTGTTGTTGGGAGTTCGGTCATGCTGTTTGACCCAATCTTCCAAGGGCTTGCCGTAAGCCTGATGTTTGGTGAAATCGCTGCAACAGTTCTCAGCCGCTTCGCGGTCCCTGTGTTCTATTACTGGTTTGTCGGAAAAAGTAGGGTAAAAGCAATTCAGAATGAGGAGGTCTGAAGTTATGACGGTAGAGAATAAAATCAGAGCATTTGCAGGGTCATTCATCTTGGCGGGACTATTGTTGTCCCACTTTCATTCTCCAAATTGGATCTACTTCGTCGCTTTTGTTGGCGCGAATCTACTTCAGTCGGCATTCACTCGTTTCTGCCCGCTAGAGATGATCCTCAAAAGGATGGCCTAGGCGTTCATCTGCCTTACTGGCAGCTCCAGCACAAATCTTGTGTGCGCCGAAGATGTGTCGCTTCTTAAAGTGCCGGAATGATCCTCAGCAATCGACTTAGAAATACTGAGGCCTAAACCGGTTCCTTCACCCACCTGTTTTGTGGTAAAGAAGGGTTTCATTATTTTATCAGTTAAGTTGGGATGAATGCCCGGACCGCTGTCGGTCACGCTGAGAAGAATACGGTCCTTGCCTGCATGCGAAAGCTCAACGCTGACCCACTTCAGATCAGACTTGGAAACTGCATCGTGAGCGTTATTGAGGAGATTCAAAAGTACCTGGGAAATTTGCGTTGGACGACACTCGCAACTCACATCGTCCCCAAGTTCTGTTCTGAGAATGATTTGCTCTTGTTCAAAACGATCACGACAGATATCTAGGGTTTCTTCTACGATCTCTTTGAGGTCCACCCGCTCCATCGGATCTGCCTTAGCATCGCGTGAAAAAGTGCGTAGCCCTTTCACAATTTGTGCAATGCGTTCGACAGTTTGCTCAATCTTGGCGAGGTCTGCAGTTGCTTTGATTGGATCAAAGGTACCCTTGTCGATCTGGTTCTGAAGGAGTTCTGCGCGTCCACGTATGATCGTTAGAGGGTTGTTGATTTCGTGAGCAATGCCACCCGCCATCTCACCTAAGGCTTTAAATTTTTCTTGGCTCAGTAAAAGCCTATGCTGCCGTTTGATGTTTTTCTTAAAGGTCTGATTCGTTTTGTGCAGGCGATGAAGAGAAAATAAAATGATCAAAAAAGTAGCATTGACGTCAAAAACTCGGAGAAGTTTGCTGGTCTCCGCGTCCATCGGCACCTTAGGAACTGGTAAATGATAGCCGCTGATTTCCAAGACATTCAGCAATACAAGCCCAAGGACTGTAAGCCAGAGGCCATTTCCAGAGACCCCGATTCCGATCACAATCTGCATGCAGATAATCGCGTTGAAATGCCCGCTGGTTCTGGCGTAGTCATCTCCAACGGCGGCGAAGATGAATACCAAGATATTTGTGCTGAGTACAAACAATAGCCTTGCTTGCTGATCCCGGCCGGTCTTGGAGAGATAAAGACTCACGATATTTGCGCAGGTCAGAACACTCATGATGAGGCTGGTGATCAATCCATCACCCTGGAAACCCATCACCGCGTAGAAGGGGATTTGAGTGAGAATGCAGAAATAGACGATTTTTTCAAAAAGGCTCTTTTTACCCAATTCTTCAGCGAGTAGGCCGCTTGCGTCTTCAAGTCTCATTCCCGTGCTGCGCATGAAGGATCATTGTAGCGTGGGAAGCGATTTCAAGGTATAGGGTTAATGCGTGAGTTGGACTTGGGGGATACTAGCGTGGATTCTGCTTGGTTCGGGGGTTGCCTATTCTACTCCTCAGCGGTTCTTACTGCACCCATCAGAACTCTTTCCAACCGGTGGATCAAGAATATCTACCCTTGAGTATTACCTGCAGACCGTGAGTCGTGGAAAGTCTTTTGATAGTCCGCGGGTCTATTGTCGCGAAGTCACGGAAGGTTCAGACGCATATAAGCGTTACCATAAAGCAGCTCGTGAGTTGTTTGATCATCTGATTGTGGAAGTAGGTGATCGCGAGGGAGCCACTGGGTTGTATCGGGTTCTGTTTGAGTATGATGATTATATCGTTTCTCAAACTGTCGAAGAAATGCGCACCAGCCGTTTTAATGACCAAACTATCGATGAGATTGCAGAGTTCATGTACAACCGGGTGGGCGAAGTCTACACCAGGGTTTATGCCCAACATGAGCTTTATGAGAAAGCACGGCGTCGAACGAGTCTTGCGGTTTGGTCCTCTTTAGTTCTTCTGGCGGAGGGCTATCTCATTTATCGACTGTATTCTATTCCGGGCACAGAGTTTGATTTCTTGATGCATTCTGCAATCGCTGAGGCTGGATTTTTGATGTTCCTGCGTGTTCTTTGGAATCAAAGAGTCATCCCTTATCTTCCTGACCGTGTGGAAACATTTCTTGCGGATGCTCTTCTTCCAAAGCGGTTTAAAGATCCTATTGTACTTCAGGAACTACGGTTTGACCGCAAAATGGATCTTTCGTTTGATCGTTGGGTCCGGAAGCTGATGCGCAGCACGCTGTCTGTTTACGGTCCCGAAGAGAAGCAAAAGATGAAATTTCAATTGCGCCGTTACCTTGAGCCTCAGCAAAGATCCCCCTGGGTGAGGAATTTTAGAAAAGTGGTCGAGTTCGCACTAGCCAACGGCAAATACCTTGATGTCGAAAGTGCTATTTTAGACTTGCTAACCCACGCCGCAAAGAATGACGCGGAACACCCACTGGTGCATAAAGCGTATCTCAAAGGACTCTCATCTCGACTTATTGCTGCGGTCCGGAAAGGCTAGATATTCCGTATTTTTGTAGCACCGAAGGGGTCGAAGAAGCAGGTTTGCGGGAAGTAACTTCTAGACTTCTGCTATTTAAGTTCACCTGGGCCAAAGTATTTTCTGCAGACCCTTCTACTTTTCTAAAAAAGATCCATTCGGATGCGCGCTGGTAATAAGAGGAAGCAAAGCGCAGGTATCTTGAGTCACTAAACTCATGAATGAAGCCTTGTGCAATGGGCCATAGGTATTCATAAGTCCAAAATACAGCGCGTTCTTTTTTGGTCCAGGTCGCGTCACTTTTTAAGAATGCATGAAGACGCTGGATTCTAGAGTAGAAGCACCAATGGGATCGTTCGGGATCGAGGGTGACGACCTCAGAACCACCTGCTCTCAGTTCATCCTGAGATTCAGAAAGTTTTCGCAGTACGTCCATTTCCTTGCCGCAGCTTTCGGCAAATTTACCTAATGCATCTTTGGGTGCAAGCGGAGAGAGGAATATCACACTTAAGTCAGCACTCTCCTGACCCTCTGGATGGGGGATCCTCGTGTAAGATGGCACTTCAGCAGTTTTTGATTCTTCAACAATGGGTGCCTCGGCGCTTTGGTCGTAGATGAGGGTCGAGCAGCCTGATGAGGCTGCGCTTAAAAGAGAGACTACACACAGAGTCGTACGAAGGTTCAGTACCATGCCAAATCCTTGTCGGCAGATCGGCAAGAATGTTTAGGTCTCCCCCTCAAAGGTCTTTAGCATCGAGTCAGAACGATGACACCCCATTTCATTTTCGTTACGTTTTCTTAACTTGAGCCGATATGAAGAGAGATGAACTGCTTAGTGTTGGCCATCATTCTATTCAATCCTTCGACGGCAAGAGCGGACGTCCGTATTGAATCCAATGTGGCTGGATCAAAAGTCTATGATGTCAGCGAAGGCGGCCAAAAGAAGCTTTTGGGCGAAGCCCCTACTGTTTTGCCCGAGGGCCGAGCAGGGGCATATGTAGTGGAAAAGCAGGGCTATGTTCCGGTACAGGTCGCAGTTCCTGAAGGTTCATCTGGAGCAATCGTCCTGCGAGTTCAGATGAAAGACGCAACCGAGTGGTTGACCGCAGCGCAAGAGGCCGCCGTAAAAGGTCGACTCGAAGGGGCCTTAGATTCTGTCCTTCAAATTCAATCCTTACTTGATCAAAGACAAGTGAGACAGGCACAGCAAGCTTCAGAACTTTTGAAGTCAGAGTTTCCGGCGAGTGTGATGGCACGACTCCTTTACGCAAACTCCCTATTTATTGGCGGAGAGCTTCAGAAGGCAGAGTCTATATATGTTTCTTTGTTAAAAGAGATTCCTGAAAATAGAAGAGTCCTCAGAGAGGCAGTGCAAGCAGTTGTGGACCGAATGAAACGCAGAGTAGGTGGACGATGAGAAACCTCTTTGTTGGTGCCATTCTTGCTGTACTTGTTCTAGGCGGAGCATTTCTTAAGTCCTCCCTCACTTTGAAGGCACTCTTTAATCCTGAAGGTCTGATTATTGTGGTCTGTGGAACATTTGCTGTTCTTTTTACTAACTCAAAGATGGCCGACTTTAGAAGCATGATGAACCTGGTACGGCATGCCTTTAGTGGTTCAAAAGATAGAAGAAAAAAGTTAAAAGCCAAAATCATGGAGGTCACGAACGAAATCGCTCGTGGCCGCATGCCTGAAGAGACGGGGTACATCACTCTCAATAAAGGTTTGACCTGGATTAGTGCAGGACTGACTCAAGATCAATTGGATGACCTCCTTAATGAAGCGGCCAGGCAAGAAGCTGAACGCATCAGCCGAGGCGCAGTCACAGTGCTCAACTTAGGAAAATATCCTCCAGCACTCGGGATGATTGGTACGGTCTTTGGGATTATCGGAATCTTTGGAAGTTTAGGATCGAGCGAAGGGCAACGTTTTATCGGCGTCAACCTTGCTGTAGCTATGACCGCAACACTTTATGGTCTCGTTTTATCTAACTTTATTATCCAGCCGGTGGGAGAGTTGCTCGAGGGAATCGCGCGGGAGCATGAGGAAGACTTGGGTATGATGGTTGAGGCTGTGCGCCTCTGGCATCGAAGAGAAACCCCGTTCTATGTGCAGGAACAGATGGATCTCTATGAAGTCGCGTAGTCAAACTTGGAGATCAGCTGGACTTAGAAAAGCGCGCTCTGGTGAGGCGAACTGGGCAGTCTCCTATGTTGACGTGCTTACCTTGCTTCTTTGCTTTTTTATCGTGTTTTATAGTGCGGGCGAAAAGACAGAAAAGAAATCCGAAGTTTTAAACCTGATCGTAGGTCAATTTGGCAGCGCAGAGAGTAGGAACAGCGATGTCACTGGGAACGTAGAGGATCAAAACTCAACGTCTACGAATCGTAAACCTGCTGCGGAACGTTCTGAAGTCTCGGCCGCACCCAGCGTGGCTGCGGTTAATGCCGACTGGATTGAGTCTTTGAACGTAGCCTTGGATCAAAAAGAAAACGTTCAGGTTAAGACTGAGGCCGAAACGGTATACGTTTCTTTCCGAACGGTCGAGTTCTTTACACCTGGTTCTATTGAGCTGACTTCCACAGGAAGAGGAATTGTAGAAAGATTTTCAAAAGTAATGCTCGCCCATAAGGACAAAATTCGCGTAGCCGTGCAAGGCCATACAGACGGCCGGCAGGTCAGCCCTGGAAAACATCAGTACAGAGACAACTGGGAACTGAGTGTTTTGCGTGCAACTCGTGTCCTATCTTTCATGATTCGTAAGGGATTTGATTCTTCAGCACTCTCGGCCGAAGGGTATGCGGACACGCGTGCAATCGCTTCAACAGAAGACCTGCATCCACGTCGGATCAGCTTTAGAATCGAACCGCGTCTAGTAAAAACTGACGACAAGGCGGGAGGGAATAATGAGAATAAGTAAAATTATATCTGTTTTCGCTCTTATGACCCTATCGTTAAGCGCCTCAGCACAAAAGAGCGACCTTCCTTCCGCAGAAGAGCTCTATCTTTCTGCCATGCTTAAGGGTTCGGCAGAGCGCGAAGTCGAGCTATTCATTCCTAAAGGAAAGTTTTCAGTAGATCTCAATCTAAAGATCGATCGGAATCGACTCAAGTCAGTCAATGAAGAGAGCGAATTTACATTGCCGCTTTCCCAAACAACACTGACGACCCATGAGATGCAGATGCTCCAAGGAGCACAACTCACGGAGCGACCACTTCAACTTTATTTAGATTCGATACAGAAAATAGATGTTCAGGTCCGCGTTGCACCGGATATGCCTGCAAGCATCAGATCTTTCATCGATAATGCGGTTTCTAAAGCGCTTCGTCTACAGACGTCCCGCGGTGACACTTTTAAGTTTGTAGAGTATTCCCCAGAAGTGACTGAGTATTGGAAAAGTCTCTCTCCCATCAACGAATGGATCGACTGGTTAAAGTCATCGACCGTTTTCCCGTTTGTTGTCGGCGGTGTAGCGGTTGCTATTCTTTTGCTCTGCGGTATGTTTGGGATCCTGTTTACCATTCGTAATCTTTCAAAAGATCTCACCGTAGGATTAGAGGCTCAGGCCAAACGTTTGGTGGAAGTGCTTGAGGGTGGAATGGGGCTCAGTGGAGTCATGGGTGGGCAACAGCCTGCGCTCAATGCACCATCGGCTTCTAGTAGTGGACAGTCTCAAATGCCGGCGGCGCGCCAAGGTGCAGTCTTAGACATGATCGATGAAAACACCTGGATCTGGATCATTCGAGATGGCTTAGAGGCCTATCCTCAAGGGATCGAATCTTGGATGAACCATACGATTCCGATCACCAAGGTAAATCGGGTGGAAGAACTTTACGAAAATACCTTTGGATTCCCTTTAAGGACAGTGCTTGCGATGAAGCACCTTCAGGTTGGCCTAAGCATCGGTGAGAATGAGTGGGCGCAAGAGGTGTCTGTGCGTATGCCTGAGTACATGCGTGCTTCAAGGTCCGCCTTGACTCAGCAGGTTGCAAAGCTCAGCCATGACACCGTCATGACCATGTTCATGAAGCTGGATGACATTGAAAAAATTCTTTTGATTAGCGGGCTCACTCCTGCATGGAGACTGCTATTGACCAGCGATCTGCCGCAGGATGTGCGGATGGATCTTGCTGCAGCGTCCAGGAAGCAAAGAACTACTGTTGAGCAGAAACAGGCCGAGCTTTCATTGGCTACGAAAGTAGAAGCGGAAGTTAAGAAGTTAGATCTCGTCAGAACATCCACCCCATCAAGTCAATTTCAGTTTCTAGAGAAAGGGCTTTTGGAGGCGACTTCTTTCAAAGAGGAAGAGGAACGCATGGAGTCTGAGGGCTGGGTCAAGATGTACCCTAATATGTCAGTCTTAGAGTGCGTTGACGGTTTCCAGGAGCAAGACTGGGAAGCACTATCCTTAAACACAGTGGCTCATGCGTTCTACGGGTACAGCGAAGAATGGCGGGAAAAAGTACTCAGAAACTATTCTGCTAAGAAACGTCTTTGGACAGAATCCATGATGCAGAAGGCCGAGAAAGACGGTCTTCAGTACAGAAGCGATGCAAGTAAACAGGCGCGATCCATGGTCCTAGAGGTACTAAAGAAACGAAGGGAAGTTCCTGGGGAACAGCCTTTAAAGAATGCTTCCTAGAATCCAGAAGTTTCGCCTGCGTCTTTGGTCTGCGGCACTCCTTCTGGCCATTTCGCTGAGCTCTCAAAGTCAGGCTCAGGAAACTACAGTTAAGGCCCGCCACACATTGGCTATTCTCGCGGGTAGTTTCGCAGTAAAAACGAACTCTGGTCAGTTGAGCTCCATCGGCGCACTCAATCTAGCTTACCAATTCCACATCAGTCCAGAAATTGGAGTCGCCGCAGTCTTCAATCAAGGCCTCTCTGCAAGCTCAGGCGGTGCATCGATATTTACTGGATTTGATATTGGTGGAACGTACTGTCTCTTTTCTTGCGTGCAGACACGTCAGAATTTTGACAATGCACTCCTATTAGATAAGACCCCGAAATTTGGAATAGATCTCGGGATTTATATTTCACAGCGCTCCTTTCAACTTTCGAGTAAGACCGTGGCGTACACGGGTTTCGCCGGTCGTGTCACATTGGGGTACTATTTGTTTCAAGACCTGAGACTCCTCTTGGTTGGAAGCTATGCTCAGCTGAAGAACTTTGATGTCACTGTAACGGAGTCGCAGCTTTTAGGTGGCGTATCCTTCGACTTCGACTTTTAACTGCCAATCCTTTGCCACACCTCCCCAGATCTAATCCTTTAAGTGCCTTCGATTAACGACCGATCTAATGAGTGATGAAGAGTAGAAAACTCTTAGTAATATTAGGTGCATTACTTTTGGTAGCGCATCACGCGCTTGGTGCTGAGGATCCTATGTCCACGGCCTCTAAGCTTGCGCCTGAGTCTGACCCAAAGTCAGAGACTAGGAACTTCTATTCTGTGCTTGAGGATCTACTTTCAGACTTTGACTACGATCTGAAAAGTGGCCAGGTCTATGGCCTGAAAGATGTCTCTCTCAGAGACATAGTCGTGAGCGAAAACGTACCGGCCTCATTCAGAACCCACCTCGAACTCTTGATATCAGAACGCATCCTGAGAAATACAAAGACACGTATTGTGAATTGCAGCGCATGTCGCTCGAAGCGGGCCAGTCTAAGTGGCGGAAATATACTCATTTCACGACCGGAAGCGAACTCTGCCGAGCTCGGACGTATCGCAAAGATGAATAATATCCAGAATTTTATGGATGTGGCCTACGCCTATCAACCGAGCGGAATGATCCTATCTTTACATATTTATGATTCGGAAACTGGGACGATGATGTGGTCTAGGAGCTATAACTCAGAAACTTCAAGGGCTGCAGCGTTTCGTCGCGGCGTTGATCCAAGTCAAGACGAAGAAGCCAGAACAAAGAATGAATACGTTCCAACGATTCAAATCCGTCCGGCCCTCTACACGATCATTACTCCAAAACCAGGCAGTGGGTCGAGCACTGCTCTCGCTTTAGGGTTTCGCATGGTAGAGCGTTATGACAATCGGAAGAAGGAAGTCGGTTTCGAGATGAACTACTACATTGATTATTCAAGTCTTGTGGGCCTCAGCTCAGGCACAAACACCCTGTATTCAGGCTTTAATACGACTCTTCTCTTTCATCATGCTTGGAACCTTATCGGTGATGAAGAAAACTACAACATTATGCGTGGGTCGATTTTTGGAGCCATTGGCGGCACCTATGCATCTGGCTTCTTAGGTGCAGTACTTCGAGGTGGATATGAGTGGCGCTTCGCTAAGCGCTGGTCGATGAATGTGCTGCTTGGGCTTCGGCCAAAAGCAACTGCGGTTTTACCCTCTGCAGTTGAAGCAGCGGTGAGTGGGATTGAAGGAGGCGTCGGTGTCGGCTATCTATTCTAGAAAAATTCTGTTTATGATGGCGGTCGCGCTCACAGTCCATGGCTGTGCATCTCTTGAAGGCTTCTTCGGCACCAAAAAAAGTTACGTCGAATCCCGTCCGATTGAAAATCCATTTGGTGTGTCTCATGCGCCTTCGACTGAAGAAGGAATGACATTACGCACAAAGAATGGGGATCGAAGTTTTGAAGTACAACTTCCAGCTGAACGGGGTGTCTCAGATGTTTTAGTCCCTATGTCACCGGAATTTGGAGTAGCAAGAACCAATGCTTCCGTCGGGGAACTCGACTCGCGGTACGAATCCATAAAAAGTCAACCTTCAGATCGAGAGATCGCTGGAACCTTTGTGCGCAGTAATCCTGAAAACGATCTCAGAAGGAACCAAATTGAAACCGGACTTGGGCTAAAAAGCTCAGACGAGCTCCCAAATATGGAGCAGAGTTTTTTGGCGAAGGTAGATGTGGTTAAGCAGCTCTATAAGCTCGGTCGATACGAAGCCGCCCTTTTAGAGATCGATCAACTTCTTCGCGCTTATCCAACAAACGCGAAACTTTATGAGATGCGAGGCACCGTATTTGATCGCCTGGGGTATAGGGATCTCGCGATGAAATCTTGGAAGCAAGCTCTTGAATTTCAGCCAGGAAATGCTTCTTTGGCGAGATTGATTGAAAAGAGGTCGACACAGAGGTCGATCGCAAGTGAGGTCAAGTAGGATTATGAACACTTTAACTTTCCCCTTCTTTGTTTCTATACTTCTTATGAACTCCCTCGCATTCGCGATTTCTTCGACAACCGAGGACGCTCAAAAGCGAGGTGAACTCCAAGTACGCGGCATCACCGAGGCTGTCCTTGGAAAGCACTGCGGTGAACAATGCAAGATTATTGGCATCGACGTTGAAGTCGATGTGGCCGTTGACGACCAAGTCGCTCCGGGTTTTGAAGATGCGCCCTCTGCGCGTTTGGCCTTAGCTCCAGCAGCCGCAAAAATTCGGCTTTTGATTGATGAAGCATTGGGAAAAGTTTCTACCCAAAAAGTAACAGATCTACTGAAAAAGCAACTCGCTGGCCTGAATTATCCGGTGACTCTTGAGCAAGAGACGCTTCGATTTCCCCAGCCTGCAAGTGCGGCTTACAAATCGGTCGAGCTTCGGGACCGTGTCACACGGCAATTTAAAGAGCAAGTCACCTCAATTCTCAATCAGTTCTGTCCTGAGGCTTGTACTTTAGGCGAGTTTGACGTTTCAGCCGACACTGTAAACGCTGAGGAAGCTCAGTACGGATCCAACACCGAGTATTTTCAGGATGGTGGCGCAGCTATCCGGGTGCGTGGGGTCAAGGCGACGATCTTGATGGACGAAACTTTGCCAACGGATGAGATGAATAGCCTCCTTGAAATGGCGCGAATGAAGACGAACTTTATCAAGAATGTTGAGATCAACGGGAAGATGATGAAATTCCCACGTCCAACCGTGATTGCGAAACGAAGTCTCCCTGAAATTGAGCGTATTGCATCCGAAGAATGGGGTTATGGCCGCGGCGGTGTGCGTAAGGACTCAAAACTCGAGAGCAGCTCGAAGCAGGAATCTCTGAGTTCGAATGAACAGAAGAACTCTATAGAGTCTAAACAGAATTCAAAAACCTCTTCCTCAGAGGATTCACGCGCTAACTCTAAGACAAACACGACGAGTCGGACTACGGACGCAAACGAGAGTAAGTACTCACGGTTCGAAAAGATTGAAAGAGTAGAAAGTGGCGATGCGGTACAGAGTCTACTTTCGGAGTACAGCCGATATGCCGTCATATTCGGTGCAGTCATTCTTGCACTGCTAATGACCTTAGTTGCGCTTGCTTTCAGGCGTCAGGGTACTTTCTGGCCGAACTCATCGCACGCAAGGGGTGAAGTACGGGATTTAGAGCAGTCTTTGGGCCATCAAGGCAGTTCGTCGCTTTCTTCGGACGAAAGAGCGCAGATTGTTGGGATGCGTATGGAGGCCGATCGTCTGCAGGATGAACTGATGGCGACATTCTCCGAACAGCCGAAGGTTGCAAAGTATGTGTTTGGGCAAGTGTTGACTGAAGAAGGCATAGAGGTGACTGCGCAGTACATCACTTTCTTTGGTGAATCCATTGTGCTGGATCTGTTACGTGATCCAACCCTTCAGGGTGACCTAACGGAACTCATGGATTTCTACGCTCGAAACACTTTCGACATCAATGAAGAAGAGCGCCTGAATCTACTGCGCCGTCTGCATCACCGCTGCGTTGCAGGAAAGATGGCGATTCATGGGTCTAGGTCTGCAACCTTGTTTGACTACCTTGCCGATATGGACGCGCCTCAGATCATGGAAATGATTCGAAATGAATCGGTAACCGTGAAAGCGATTGTTTTAACGCAGTGTGATTCCAAGAAGCGGCAGACTCTGTTCCATTCATTTGATGAGGCCAATCGGATGAAGTTGATGGCCGAATTGACTCGCATTGATAATCTTCCAAAAAATTATATCTATAACGTCGCTGCCGCTTTACGTCGCAAGAAGGCCGAGAATCCAAGACTCAATACCGAGGCTCTACCGGGGACTGACGTATTAGTGACCTTCTTAGAGCGCTCCTCCTTGGAAGTTCAAAAGGGCGTCATTCAACAGCTTCTCAATTCGAGCGCTGAGACTCTTCAGAACGTTAAGTCTAAGTTGGTGAGTGTCGATACATTGCGGTTCTTGAAAGACAGCCAGATTGTTGAAGTGATTTCTGGTATGAAGCACGATGAACTCCTTGTGTTTCTAAAGGGTTGTAACACTGAAACCAGGGAAGCGGTTCTTATTAAGGCACCACAAGACCTTTCAGTTGAACTGCGGGAAGAGCTCCAGCTGACTGGGCCAGTGAACAAAGAAGCGTTCTCCCAGGTTGAACGTAAGTTTATGAACCGAATTAAGGTCCTAGCAAGTCAGGGTCATGTGAACCTCGCTGAAGTCAATGAACGCATGTTTGCTTATGAACTTGGACCAAACTCTGGTGCAGCACCTGAACAGCAAGAAGTCTCGCAGATGAGCATTCGGAGGGTTGCATAGATGTTTGTCGATGCGCTCCGACGAGTAGCACTCTTGCATTGCTTCAACGATGAAGAAATCGGGGATCTAGCCCGACTTGCGCAGACCATTCGCCACGATGTTTATTCCAACATCATTATTGAGGGTGAACTCAGCTGGGGAATTTATTTTGTCGTCGAGGGAGTTTGCGAAGTCTTGCGCGACGATCCACTTCATGGCGCGACCTATCAGGTCGCTCAACTGGTTGCAGGTAGTTTCTTTGGTGAATTGTCGCTCATTGACTCTAACCCTCGCTCTGCGACCGTGCGGGCGATGACAGAATCACAAACACTTTATATAGAGAAAATGGATTTTGATCGATTTTTGGCAGGCAGTGCCGAACGGAAGATGCGTTTTTATGAACATGCATTGACCATGCTGGCGAGCCGCCTTCGCGATGTCGATGAAAACTTTATGGTTGCTCAGTATCAGCTTTGGTCCAATGCATTAGACGCGAAAGGTAAAACGGCATAATGAACTTCTCATCGCTTTTTGGAATCGTAGTTGGCCTCGTGGTCCTGCTTCTTTCTCTATCTGAGACAGGAATGGACATGGGGTTCTTCCTCAATAAGCACGGAATTTTGATCGTCTGCGGTGGGACCTTAGCCGCGGCGGCGATTAGTTTTCCGATGTCTAAGATCCTCACCCTGGCTAAGGTTTTCGTACTCCGCTTGTTAGGCCGTAACCAAGTAGACTACCAGGGAACCATTGAGCAAATGCTTGAACTGAATAAAAAGATGTCACTTGGCCTCGTGAATAGCCAAGACGCGACTCAAGGGATTCAAAACGCCTTTTTAAGGGAGGCTGTGGCACTCGTTTCGGATGGAATCTTAAGCGAGCGGGAGATTCGCGCAATTTTAGAACAGCGACTGCGTACGATTGAACACCATTACCTCCATGAGGCAAATATGTTTTCAAAGATCGGCAAATATCCGCCCGCCTTTGGACTATTAGCAACAACGCTTGGAATGATTGCACTTTTACAAAAGATTGGTCAGCCGGGTGCAGAAAAACTGATCGGCCCCGCAATGGCGATAGGACTCGTTGGCACTCTCTACGGAATTGCACTCGCAAACCTTGTGTTTCTTCCCATCGGAGAGGCATTGGCAGAGAAGACCGAAGAAGAAGTCACTCTACGCCGTATGATCATTGAGGGCGCGATTCTGCTGAAACAGCGTGTAAATCCCGTATTTATGCGCGAAAGTCTCAACTCATTTTTATTGCCAGGGGAACGTGTTCGTCGTCGTAATGCCGCTTGAGCGAAGGAGGCACTATGGCAATTATTAGAAAATTAAAACCGGAACATGAACTGCCAGAAGTCTCTAATGTGCAGTTAGAGAAAGAGCGCAAGCGTGCGCAACACGGTCATGATGAATCCAATTGGCTCATTTCTTACGCCGACATGATGACGCTTTTGTGCATCTTCTACATCATGCTTTTTTCAATGTCGAAGATGAATGTTCCGGAATTTGAAAAGGCGAAAGCGCAGGTCGCAAAAGATTTGGGAGTGCAGTATGAAGCTCCAACGGGCGGAATGATCGCTTTCATTAAGCGTGTTTTAACGAGTGCAGGTGTAGATAAACAGGCAACTGTGACTTCGGATGGTCTGAGTGTCGCGATTGCATTTCACTCGACGATGTTCTTCGACACTCTGAGTGCGGAACTCCGGGATGAAGGTCGCGTGACTCTTGATAAACTGGTCACTGCTCTGAATGAAAAACAAAAGATTGAAAATGCCGAATACAAAGTTGTCGTCGAAGGACACACCGATAGTCGTCCCATCGTTGGTGGAGATTTCGCGTCGAACTGGGAACTCTCCAGTGCGCGCGCATCTCGTGTAGTTCGGCTTTTTACTGACAATGGGTACAAAGGTGAAAATCTTTTAGCGATTGGATTTGGGGAAACGCGTGCAATCGGGAGTCCTAAAAATGCCGATGGGTCATGGAATGAAGAGGCTCTTGCGAAAAGCAGACGCGTTATCATTCGTGTCCTTCTGCCTGGAGCTGATTCCATTCCTTGGCAGGCTGAGAATCCTGAGGCGGGCGCTTTGCCGTCAGGAGGGGGGCAGACAGCGGAAGCAGTCGTGGTTCCAGCCCCAGTTGTGATGCCTGAGACCGTGATTGTTCAGCCGACACGCGACGTTCCGACTGCGCCTGTAACTCCGCCAACTCGTTGATATTTATAATAAAAAACCCCGACAGCGGTTTGCCATCGGGGTTTCGGTTGGATGCCTATATCGGGTTGCTGGTACGGCCAACCTTTAAATTTGGCTCAGGAGGAGGGGCTCGAACCCCCGACCAACCGGTTAACAGCCGGTTGCTCTACCACTGAGCTACTCCTGAACGTGTACTCACTCGAATATCAAACCTAGGCTTCCGTTGTCTAGGAGTGGAGTCGTCGATTAGACTATTTATTAAGTGAACTACCAGCGACGCATCATTCTCATCAATAGACGCTTTCAGTTGAAATTCGCATTATTTGTCTGTGCTTGGATTGTACTCCTTGCACTCGTGTTCCCGTGGATCGTCTCCTCGGTGTCCGACACGATCCTCACGCTGGTTCAGCGTAAGGTTGACGCGGGTGCGCTTGCCGCAGTGCGTGACCTGCAGAGCGGGGTACTGCTGTGGTTATGGGTCACTTCGGTTCTTGTGATCGCTGCGAGCTTCCTATGGAGTATTTATCTGTCACACCGCATTGCCGGTCCTGTTTTTCGAATTCAGAAGGCCCTTGAGGCATGGTCGGGTGGGCGGACCGAATTGAATGTGCAATTTCGCAAAAAAGATAATTTCACTGAACTATCAGAGGCCTACAACATCGCGGCTCAGGTACACGCGGACTTAGTGGCTCAAGTAGAATCTGCCAAAGAACGCCTTTCCCAACTGGCGGCCCGGACATCAGGGCAAGAACGCGCTGAAATTGAATCGGTACTCGGTGACTTGAAATGATCCTCCGCCTGCTAATAGCAGGTTTTTTTCTTTTGCCTTGTGCTTGGGGAAAGTCCCCGAGACAGGTCCCAAAGATTCCGCAGGATCACATTCTGTATCGCCAGGCCGAGAAGTTAGTTAAAAAAAAGAAACCCACACTATCTGAGTTAGAAGGGATGCAGAGCCAGCTGCTTCAAGTCCCATTGTCGATCGAGGTCAACAGCCTTGAAGATGAATTGAAGACTTTGGTTTACGCACTTGAAGTGCGACGGTTTGAGCTTCTGGTTTCACTCAAACAAACGGACCTCGCGTTGGCTGCTCTTTCGCGTGCATTGAACGAACTTCCTACGATCAGGTGGCCGCTCTATTTTTCAGAAAGGTCTGCTACAGCACTGGAGCGAGCGTGCTCAAAACAACTCCGCCCCGCACTCTGTGAGTATTGGTTGAAGAGACTCTCTGAGGTCTTGCCTAAAAACTCCAAAGAATTTCAGCCAATTTTGACCCTTGTCGCCAGTCTTACCTTAGTCACTACTTCCGTTACTGGGGAGAGGTTGAGCGGAACCTACACAGAGAAACGGGAAAAAGATGATGACGCATTGGGCTTGATAGTTGCAGCGTTTACGCGCAAAGACTACGTAGAGACTGCGAATCTTGGACAAAAATTCTTGCTGGAATTCCCAAAGTCCTCCCACCAGTTTCGGATCCGTTTTTTGATTGCCGAAAGCTTATCGCGCAACAATCGTGGTGCAGAGGCGTTACCGATCTTCGAAGAGATCATTCAGAAAGCCCCATGGAGTTGGTATGCCGTCCTTGCGGGCAGACGTCTCAATAAAAATTTAAAGGACCAGTTGCTCCAAAGCCCATTAGCCCCTTACGTAGGCGAAGATTTTGGTTTTAGTCCTTGGGATGAACTTAAGGTTCAACGCGTCCACACACTGTTAAAGGCGAAAGACTTGAATGGGGCACGGCTTGAGCTCGAAGCGATGTCGCGTTACCGCCAATATAGCGATGCTGGACTCGTGCAGATTTTAGACCTTTCTAAACAAGTGGGCTTCGCATCTGTCCCTCTTAAGATTTTGGCCGAGTTAGTGCAACGACAGTCACCTCTTGTGCGCGTATCGGATTGGGCTCAAGTTGCTTTCCCGAAGATGTATTCCAAAGAGATTGAAACTGCCGGAAATGAAAAGATTGTGGATCCGATTCTGACGATGTCTTTGATCAAGCAAGAGAGTGCATTTTACGCTCAAGCCGTTTCCGCTTCCGGCGCGCTTGGGTTGATGCAGTTGATGCCGGTGACAGCGCTTGAGATGGATGGTGCAATCGCGCTTGCGGATCTCCATGACCCCGCGCTGAACATTCGTTTGGGTGTTGGCTACTTGGCTCAGTTGCTTCAAAGGTATGAAGGCAGCTGGCCTGCAGCGCTTGCGGCTTATAATGCAGGGCCCACTCGTGTGAACCGATGGCGCAAAGATCTGCCTCAGGGGGCTGGAATTCATGAGTTCATCGAGTCCATTCCGTATAGAGAAACGCGGGACTATGTGACGTCGATTTTGCGGAATGTGTATTGGTATCGATTGAACTTGGGGCTTCCGCCGCTTGATTTGGAAGCGACGTATAAATAGATCTTTGAATTCAAGTCCGTTGGGGTGGATGCAAGAAACCTAAGTCCCTTCATTCTCAAAATAATATCTTCGGTTTTCTCGGGCGGCACCCATCCCTGGGCAGATCACGTCGCATCCATGCGACGCTCTTTTAGCCCTCGAAACCAGAAGATATTATTCTGAGAATGAAGGGACTCGGCAGCATTGCTTCCGTACGGAAACTAATTCAAAAATCGTTGGATATTGAATCCAAGGGTAGGGAGCTTGTCTGTTTTGCGTGCTTCGACGTAGTCGCGGAAAGGAAAGTCGACCACAGCTTTTGCGCTGGGGGACGCATGCCGAATAGCAGGCTTGCCATCTTGGCCGAGAACGATGAACCCTTGATGGGTCACACGCATCCCGAAGGCTGGACTGGTTTTCTTCACAAGCTGGAATTGAAGAATCTTTTGTATCTGTAAAACTGACGTGAGACTTTTTTCGAATTCAGTGGAAGCAAGCGTTTCTAAGGTGATGACCCTAAGCAAAGACGGAATTGCAGCCTTACTTTCTGAGTCAAAATCAAAATGAAGATCTCCGAGTCTGGCATCTTTTTCTTTCTCTGAGATTTGTCTCGACTCGTAAATTCTTAAGTCATCTTTCCCCTTTGCCATTCCCCAGGTATGGCGCTCGATGAAGATCTCAAGCTCTGTGGCGTCAAATTCTGAGAAGAGTTCTGTGGCATCAGCAAGAATCCCAAGACGTTGGAGAGCTGGCAGCCAGTCTACTTCTGTAAAGTGGTTTCGGTTCACGTATGAAACGTCGGAGCCATTTCGGTATTTGATCGCGATGGACTGATTCAGGAAAATCGGAAGGATGGCATCCTGAGATGCACTGCAAACTTGCGCTGTCTCCGCCAGCGCGATTGCCGCCTCCACGTAGGTGGTGCAGTCAAAACCTTGGAACGTGATCACCGGGTCCTGATCGAATCGGGCTCCACGACCTTCGCCCGTGGATCCTCCGCCGATGTAAGGGCTTCCTAGAAATGCAGATGAAGCACCTAAGACACGCTCACCGCGTGAGGCATCACGAACGGGCTGCAGCAGCTCCAACTTCTTTAGGAGCACTGCTTGGGTCACAGGTGCCGCAGGTTGTGCAATTGCTGTGACGCAGGAAAATAGAAATAGAATTGGGGTCATATGAAGGTCTTTGGAGCGTCATGAATAATAGCTTTGAACTTACGTTGTCAAGTATTAGTCTGATCTACTTTAAACGTTAAATCTAAAGTGCAACAAATCCCCGTCTTTCACGACGTAGTCTTTGCCTTCGACCTTAAGAAGTCCGGCTTCTTTGATCGCTGTTTCTGATTTCAGGCGCATCAAATCATCAAAATGAAAAACCTCAGCCCGAATAAATCCCTTTTCAAAATCAGTATGTATGACGCCAGCAGCCTGCGGCGCTTTCCAGCCTTTGCCGATAGTCCATGCGCGTACTTCGATCTGCCCTGCAGTGAAGTAGGTCTGAAGCCCTAACAGCGAGTAGGCTGCGCGGATAACGCTCGATAGGCCTGCCTCTGGCATTCCTAGATCAGCTAAGAACCCAGCTCGATCGGCGGGTTCAAGCTCAGCGAGTTCAGATTCTACTTTCCCACAAATCGCGACAACACCGGCGCCCTCTTCTTTGGCGTGCGCCACGACCGCCTGATAGTGGGGATTCACGCTAGGATTCTTGATCTCATTTTCTTGAATATTTGCGACGTAAAGCACAGGTTTCACGGTCAGCAGATGAAATTCATAAATCAATTCGAGCTCGTCTGCTGAAAGCTTTAAGGAACGTACGGTGCGGCCATCCTCCAGAGCCTTCTTCACTTGCTCCATCACACCTAGGGTAGCTTGGGCTTTTTTGTCCCCAGACTTTGCAGTGCGTTGCAGGTTCGTGAACTTTTTAGTCACTGCGTCTAAATCTGCAAGCATGAGTTCGGTATCGATCGTCAGAATGTCGCGGATGGGATCTACACCACCATCCACGTGCACGATGTTCCCATCTTCAAAACATCGCACTACATGCAGAATTGCATTGGTTTCGCGGATATGGCCTAAGAACTGATTGCCTAAGCCTTCACCTTTAGAAGCACCTTTCACGAGCCCTGCGATGTCGACAAAAGTCATCACCGCAGGAATCACGCGATCAGTAGGGATGTATTTTTGGATCTGCTCCAGACGTGTATCAGGGACCTTCACCATTCCAGTGTTGGGTTCAATCGTACAAAACGGATAGTTTGCTGCCTCTGCTTTCGCACTCGTGAGCGCGTTGAAGATTGTGCTTTTGCCAACGTTCGGAAGACCTACGATTCCACACTGTAAACTCATTTTTCTTTCTCCTGTTTCATAGCGGGATGGTAACGATTCATTGCCTCTTGGGTCTTGCCTTGAAGAATGAGTTCTACCGCCCCTGTGACGTTCTTTAAAATTTCAGCAAGCTCTTGCTCTTCGATGGGGTCAAATTTCTGTAACACATAGTCTGCCACATCCAGCGGAAGAGAGCGTTTTCGCGGATGGTCTATGCCCACACGAATTCGGATGTATGCAACATTCTCCGAACCCACATGTTCATCGATCGATTTCAGCCCATTATGCCCACCATTGCCGCCACCCACCTTGATTCGGATCGCACCAAATGGCAGATCGAGTTCGTCGTGAATCACGATCAGATCTTTGGCTTCACATTTATGGAAATGAAAGGGTGGGGCAACCGACTCGCCCGAAAGATTCATGAAGGTCTGAGGCTTCATCAGTAAGACGTCGGTCCCCGCGGCTTTAGTTCGCCAAAGCTGTGCCTTGTGTTTTTCTTGCGGACCTTCGGCGTGAAGAAAACGAACTATTTCGTCTAATGCAAGAAATCCTGCATTGTGTCTGGTCCGAGCGTACTTGGTGCCCGGGTTGCCAAGGCCAGCCACGATCTTCATGTGAACAAAGAACTCACGCTGTCGTAACTGTGTATGCGGTAAATGGCCTCGGCCAGTAGATCAGATACAGAAACGACCTCAATTTTTTTGCAGCCTGATCCCAAGTGAGAAAGTGGAATCGTATCCGTGACAATCACCTTTTCAATCGTGGATTTTTCGATGCGATCGATCGCTGGACCTGACAGAACTCCGTGACTTGCCGTTGCAAAAACACGTAAAGCGCCATGATCTTTGACTGCCTGAGCGGCCTCCGTCAACGTTCCTGCCGTATCGATCATATCGTCTAAGATCAGTGCATTTTTTCCAGCTACATCGCCGATGATATTCATCGCTTTCGCAACGTTTGGTCCGGTGCGGCGTTTATCGATAATTGCTACGGTCGCTTCCAGGCGCTTTGCCATACTGCGAGCGCGCTCGACGCCGCCCGCGTCTGGGCTGACGATCACTAACTCACCGTGCGGTTTAATGGTTTCTGCTACGTATTGATAGATCACAGGACCTGCAAAAAGATTATCAAATGGGATGTCGAAGAAACCTTGAATCTGTCCCGCATGAAGATCTACAGAAACGATCCGAGTCGCCCCAGCTGAGGTCAGCAGATTTGCAACTAACTTTGCGCTAATGGGAGTACGGGGCGCTACTTTTCGATCTTGTCTGGAGTACCCGTAATAAGGGATCACCGCATTGATCTCTTTAGCCGACGCGCGTTTTAACGCATCGATCATAATCAAAAGCTCCATGAGGCTTTCATTGGCCGGCGAACATGTGGACTGAATCACGTATACATCACGACCCCGCACGTTCTCTTTGATCTCGACAAAAACTTCGCCATCGCTGAAGCGACGGATGTCCACCTTTCCAAGTGGCTTCTGAAGTCGCGTCGCGATTTTTTCAGCAAGCGGTGGGTTCGAGCTGCCGGTCAGGAGGATCCAATCACGTTTGCGAACCATGTTCATAGGGATGCCGAAATCCTAGATTCACCGCCTGAATTTGTCAACAAACGCTGACCATCACTCCAGGCGGAGAAGTCTTCTCTGGTTTGAATGGCGATCTGCTCCCGGATCGCGTCTTTCTTAAGCCCTTCCATGTTTCTAAAAAGCAGGGTTTCAAAGAGACCAAACTGGATGTTATTGGGCTGAAAATTTTTAGCGGGTGAGCAGATCAGAAAGCTGAGTAGGGCACCGATCGCAGTTGTCGCCGGTGGGGCAGAGATGGGCAAGCCTTCCAATTTTTGTGCAATGAAGAGGCCAGCAAGTAAGCCACACGCCGAGCTTTCCAGGTAACCCTCCACACCAGTGATCTGTCCTGCACAATAGACGTCAGGACTTTTTTTCAGGGAAAGGTCTGCTCGCAGTGCTTTTGGGCTGCAAACGAATGTGTTGCGGTGAATGGAGCCCAATCGCAGAAATTCTGCATTCTTTAAGGCCGGGATCATACGGAAGATCCGACTCTGTTCGCCCCACTTGAGTTTCGTTTGAAAGCCAACCATGTTGTAGGCGGTTTTTGATCTGTTCTCTGGTCGAAGTTGAATCACTGCATGATGCTTCTTTTCAGTCCCAGGAGCGTTCAGCCCAACAGGCTTCATCGCACCAAACCGCAAAGAATTTTTCCCCGTAGCAGCGATTGCCTCAATCGGTTGGCAGCCTTGAAAGAATTTTTCTTTCTCAAAGTTTTTTGGAACCACTTGTTCCGCAGACATCAATGCGTCGTAGAACGCACTGTATTCCAATTCTGTTAGGGGACAGTTCACGTAGGCTTCTTCGCCGCCTTTACCGTATCGATTCGCGATGAATGCATGATCCCAATCGATGCTTTTTGCGTCGACGATGGGTGCGATCGCGTCATAAAAGTAGAGCTGGTCTTCGCCAGTTGCTTTCCCTAGCCACTCGGTGAGTTTTGGACTGGTGAGGGGCCCCGTAGCCAGGAGGTTGATCGCACCCGGGAAGGGCTCGGTCACTTCTCCGCTGACCCAAGTGATGTTGGGATGGCTTCTCAGTGCGTGGTCCATGGCATTTGAGAAAAGATCACGGTCGACAGTGAGTGCGTCTCCACCTGGAACTGAATGCAGGTCCGCGACTTGGAGTACTAGGCTCCCCATTCTGCGCATTTCGTCTTTTAAGAGTGCTGGTGCACTCCCGGGTGCTTTTGACTTCAGGGAATTGGAACAAACTAGCTCCGCAGCCTTGTTTGTTTTATGTGCTTCGGTAGTCACGAGTGGCCGCATTTCATGGAGGTGAACGCGATGTCCCCGAGACGCCAAAAAATAGGCGGCTTCACTGCCTGCGAGTCCTGCGCCAATAATATGTATTTCTTTGGTTTTCATGGGGAATGGCGAGTTTACCGCGAGGCTGAACTTTCTTAAACTCTTAGGAGTGACCCTTCTCTCTGCAATCGAAGAATTCTTGCACCGTGGTCAAACGCAGGAGGGGTGGTCCCTAGAGACGACCCGAGCTTATCAAAGTGATCTTCGTCAATTCTCAGAGTTGATGTCACGAGAATCGGTGAATGAGGTTGCGGGGCTCACTCCTGCAAAACTACGCGTATTTTCTTCACATCTTTTTGATGGGCTGGAGGCTTCTAGTCGAGCTCGAAAGCTTTCTACAATCCGTAGTTTTCTAAAGCACGCGCGTCTTGCCGGTTGGATCAAAAGAGATTTGGGTCGTTTAGTGACTCTTCCCAAACAAAGTAAAAAGTTGCCCAATACCTTTAAGCCCGAAGAACTCCTCAGAATCCTAAATGCGATCCCAAAACAAACTTGGATCGACGCAAGGGATCTGGCGATGATCGATCTCTTATACGGGTGTGGGCTTCGAGTTTCCGAGCTGACTTCACTCAACCGCGCGCAAGTCTTGGAGCGGCGAGGTTGGTTGCGTGTCTTCGGCAAGGGTGCAAAAGAGAGATTTGTTCCAATTCCTGAAGGCACTTTGAAAAACCTAGACGCTTACCTCGAGTGTGAGGTGCCCAAAGGGGATGAATCGCTCTTTCCGAATCGTGGTGGAACACGCATGACGCAACGTTCAGTCGCACGCTTGTTGGTAAAACGTTTGATTCTTGCCGCTCAACTGCATCCGGATCATCTTGATCCAACGAAACGCATTCACCCACATGCGCTCCGTCATAGCTTCGCGACCCATCTTCTGTCCGCCGGAGCAAACCTCAGAAGCATTCAGGAGCTACTTGGCCACGCCAGCCTATCGACGACCGAGCGTTACACTCATTTAGACTTTGGCCATCTTGAGGATGCTTATCGCGCGAGTCATCCCCTCTGGAAAAAGACTTCATCCTCGTGATCTACTAGAGATCTCTCCATGGACTTCCTTGTCGACTTTCTCATCGAGTACACGGGTCCGATTCCTTACGCCGTGGTTTTCTTGGTGCTGCTGATCTGCGGCCTTGGAGTGCCAATCCCTGAAGACCTGACTTTAGTTGCCGCAGGGATCGTTTGTTATTACGGGATCTGTGATGTTCATCTGATGATTTTGGTGACGTTTGTGGGCGTCATGATCGGTGATTCATTCATGTTTTGGTTGGGCAGTCGTTATGGAAAACGTTTGTTAAAGTATTGGCCATTTAAGTTGATCATCGATGAATCACGTTTGGCTTCGATAAGAAAGAAGCTCGAGAATCATCGCGGTAAAGTGCTTTTCTCAGCACGATTTATGCCCGGTTTACGATCAACAATCTTTTTCTCAACAGGGCTACTGCATTTTCCTTACCGATCCCTTTTAATGTACGACGGCTTGGCAGCATTGATCAGTGTTCCTGCAATTGTGTATTCTGTTTTTTATTTCGGTGATTTCTTAGAAGAAGTGATTTTGTGGATTAAGAAAGTAGAGCACGGCATCGTGTTTGTAATCGCAGGGGTCATTTTAGTTTTTGTTGTTCGAGCCCTTCTCAAGAGGAGAAAAAAACGTCGTGAAGCCGATCTTTAGTTTAGTGTTCCTTTCTCTTCTTGGTTCTTGGTGCCTTGCAGATGAGATTGAAACGACGGTTCCTGCGCTCTGTAGCGCACTCGACAAAGCCTTTGTGAAACGAAAGTGGGGAAAAAACCCGTGCGAAGGGACGCAGTGGATTGTCGGCGGGCGATCTGTCAAAGGCCGCCCCCTGATCTATGCTGAATACGGAGATAATGAGCCTAAAAATGTCACTTTGATCTTTTCCATGGTGCATGGGGATGAGATCACGCCGCTCTATTTAGGTTTCGAAGTCGCACGTCACGTAGAAAAGAAAATCAAAGAATGGCCAAAGTCGAAGGTCATAGTCGCTCCGCTGGTCAGTCCAGATGGGTTTCTTGATTATCCGAAAACACGCACCAATGCGAACGGGGTCGACTGTAATCGAAACTTAGGAACAAAAGATTGGGATGCAGAGGCAATTAAAGCGTGGAAGACCAAGTTTGCATCTAATCCTCGGAGATTTCCTGGGTTCACCGCCGACTCGGAGCCAGAAACGCGCTTTCAGAAAGAGCTTATCGCAAAGTATAAGCCCACAAAGATTATATCGATTCATGCGCCGCTGAACTTCATCGACTACGATGGGCCGGATCATCTGGCCATCGAGCGGTTCTCTAAAGAATACATAAAAACTTGTGTGGAGTTGCAACAACGAGTCCGTGCGGTGCGGGGCGGATTTTTCCCAGGGTCACTCGGGAATTATGCCGGCCAAGACTTAGGCATCCCAACCATTACACTCGAGCTACCCAGCGCTAACGCAGACAAAGCTCCCTTGTACTGGAAGCTGTTCCGGGAAGGTATCGCTACAGCGATCGAGTTCGATGTCAGGGCAAAAGCTAACGATTGACTAAGATAAACTCGACACGCCGATTGATATCTTCGGCGTCCGGATTTGTGTAAGGTACTTTTGGCACACGGGCGCCAAATCCACGCGCGACCAAGCTTTTTGCAGGGACTTTTTTCAGGATGAGGTAGTTTCGTACCGCCTGTGCTCGCTGAAGCGAAAGCTCCACATTGAGTTTATCTGGGCCAATTTTATTTGTGTGGCCATCAATCTGAACTCTTTTGAATTCTTTGTTGTGTTTGAGCATGAGGGCTGCAACTTCATCCAAGACCGGTAGGGCATCTGGGGTGAGCTCAGCGTCGTTGTGAGCAAAAGCGATCGCACGTAGGGTTTCGATTTTCTTCGGAGTGAAGACCGCAAGTGGTACTGGCTTTGGGGCTGGTGCAACTTCTGCGATCGGTTTCGGTGCCTCTTGGACAACGGGTGGGGCTTCAGGCGTCTCATCCATCCAGAAATAGCGAAGACCTAGGACGATACGGATGTCCTGACCCGTTGGACCGGTGATGGACCCAAGACTAAACCCTCCGGTGAGAATCAGATTTTTAAGATAGACGTATCGTCCACCTAAGTAGAGTTCGTTCGGGTTGAGATTTTGCCTTTGTGGGTAGGTGAATTGTTCGAAGTATTCTACGTTAATGCCGAACTGATCGTTGAGCGGCACGAGCATTCCGAGCCCGAGTAATAGGCGGGATCGGTAGTCGATTGTCCTGAAAACAGAATTTGCAGCATTCAGGTAACCTAAGTTGAGTCCCAGGGTGAAAGCCTTAAACTGGCGCTCTAAAGAGACTCGACCTACGAATACTAAAGAAGAATCCGAAACGAGGTTGTCCGCGCTGCCCGTCGGGAAACGGAGTTCCGGAATCAAAGCGATGTTGGTGCGCCAGTCATCTGGGGTAATGCGAATTTTAGCTAAGCCCCGTGCGTCCCCGATGGCCGCATTAAAAGTTCCATTGGGAAACATAACGCCGTGCAGCAGGGGGGCGCCAGCTACAAGTGCGATTCGAGGACTGACGTGGTAACCAACAAATGCATCGACAGTTTGTACTGAGCTGATCACCGATGTTACACGGTCGTTTAAGAGGGGGTCTGTTTCTACTAATGGCTCATTCAAATAGTTGTAGTTTACTCCTAAAAAGCCTTTGATTTTCTTAGGCCAAGTGCCGCGATTCGCATCTTCAATGAGGACAAATTGATCTGAAGTCGATGGAGTAAAGGTTTGAACGTTGATGCTTTGCGATGCGGATGCACTCATTCCACAAAAGATCAGCGAGGGGAGCGCGACGCGGCCTAAGAAACTAGTCATCCTCTAAAGTTATCATAAGAGTTCGCTTTAGGAAGCTCTTGGTCCGAGACCTCCGGCCACGAGCTTTGGCAACGGGCTAAGACCGATCAAAGAGTCAGCGCCATGCTGCAATTGGAGGTCTTTCTAAAAAAGATGAATGAAGCGCTTCGTCAATAAATGTGTAAACAGACGGGTTCAAGATGTCAGCGAAAGAGCTCTCGAGGCGTTCGTAGTCTTCAAACGGAATGGAGGGGTTGTTCACCTTAAGGGTGCTCGTAACGCCGATGACTTCGCCTAACGCATTGAACAATGGTCCGCCACTGTCTCCCGACGATGTAACAGACTCTATAGGATCAGCACCTGGGATAGGGCACCCGGGTCCGCCGACCACATAGCCAAGATTTTCTGGGTGAGATTGAATGCGATTCCAGCCTATTCTTTTGATCCATTCATCCCCCAGGTGATTTCGACCAAAGCCGATCATCGAAACCAGGTCTCCAATATTTGCGCGTTCGGTCGCAAGACGCGCCCAAACACTGGAAGTCCCCTGAATCCTAAGAATCGCAACATCTTGCGATGGATCTAGACATTTCTCTGCTGACTTTCGGTCAATGTAAGGCCACCTCAGGTGTGGGCAGCCAGAGAAAGCTCCATTTGCAGCTTTGACAGTTTCCACCTGAAAGAGGCGCATTCCTTCCGTGCCCAAATTTTGGCGAACCTGAAAAGGTGAAGGAAGATGGGCAGGAACAAAATGAGTGGTGCAGTGGGCAGCCGTGAGCACATGTTCATCCGTGATGAAGGTCGCAGTGCATCTTTCGTTTGACCCAAGCAGGAGCTCGACCACTTCGGAATGTTCGCCCGCTAACAAGACGCCGCCGCCCACGACGCGGGTGCCACCCCAAGCTAAAGGGCCCAAGAAAATACAAACAACAACGATCCATCGTTTTGTCCAACCCACCGAGGAGGGACTCTATGCTTTTAGGCGAATTCTATCAACGAAATAAATAAAAGCCGCGAAGCTTAGCCCCAAATAGAACGGATCGAGGGTTGTCCAGCTCAGCCAAACAGCGACGTGGCCGAGCATTGTCCCGAGGAATCCAGCCCAAAGGCTGCGCAGAAACAGGGTTGAAGAACGTTGTTTAGGATTAAAGAACATCATGAGCCAGGGAAAAGCCAGGCACGCCGCGGAGAGGCTGCCTAAAATACGCCAGACATCGCTGATGTGATCTTGAAAGATTGGGATGCACAGCATGCAGACTGCAGCAATTGCGATCATCGCAACGCGGAGGTTCTTCTTCCGAAGGCTACGGAGCCTTAAGAAGTCATGTGTGATCATGCTCGAACTTTGAAAGAGTCCTGAATCGACAGATGCCATGGCGGCCGCAAACAGCCCTGCGAAGAACAACCCCCTGAGACCGGAAGGTAGCAAAAGAGAAGCGTACTCCATGTAGCTATCTGCTGGGGCCGCGTTGGGCAGGAGAGCCTTGGCATACAGTGCGCCTGCGGTTGTGCAGAGGTCGATTGCAAAAAATAGAGCTGTACTGATGAGCACTCCGCGTTGCGCGGTCCGAATATCTTTTGCTGCAAGTGCTCTTTGATAGAAGGTTGGGTCCACTAATGTTGCTACAGCAACAAAGCCCCAAACCAAGAGGTCGCTTATGTTTGATCCTCCGAGTGGGCTCAAGTGCGCAGCAGGCAACAGATGGAGAAGATCGGTGATGGGGCCATAGTTGATCCACGAAACAACAACGACACTAACGACTGCCAAAATGAGTGCAAAAAACTGTGCAATTTCTGCAAAGACTACGGACCTTAAACCGCCGGTGAGGGAGTAGCTCAGCACCAAAGCGAGCCCGAGTCCTGCAGCCGGAAGGAGAGCAAGGCTACTCACTGCGCGAATCAAAACCGCAAGGGTAAGAACAGGCGCGATAGGAAGTGTACTGAGGGTATTTAAGAATGCTGCCGATCTTCCTGCTCGCATGCCCAATGTGCGGCCAATTAAGTCGGGAAGAGTATAGGCTTCTGTGCTTCGAATTTTCGGAATAAGCACAAATGCGAACACGAGGTACGTGACGTACCAGAAGAGTCCTTGGGTGATGAAACTGAAGATCCCTCGTTCAAATGCAAGGGCAGTCACACCCGGAATGCCTCCATACCAGCTTGAGACGAGGGAAAAGACGAAGAGGGATGTGGGCAATCTGCGACCCATCACCAGAAGTTCGGCGGTGCCTTCACTTTTAATTTTTTTTCGTCCAACCCAGATTCCAAACCAAGCGAACAAAAAGGGCAATGCAATCAACAATTGATCCAGCAGCGATAGATTCATCCTTGGATCTCAAAAACAAAAATGGGACGACTGCATGTGATTTGTACTCTGCCAGTCGCAAAGTTCGAAATGCCGCGCCCACTGAGGGGTAAAAGAGTCACCTCATCCGTCTGATATTCACAATCCCCCAAAAGACTCACTCTTGTTTCCTCTAAAGAGAGGACCGAAAATGTCCCATTCAACTTGAGTGAATAAGACCCTGGGCTCAACACCCGAAGATCAATCTCAAGCCTTTGGTTGTAGAGCATTGCAGTTTTTTGTGTTTCCTTTCGTAAGGCAGCGTGGAGTTCACCTAAGACCGAAAGTTCGTGATCTTTTCGCCCACCTAAAAACCCCACGAGATGAAGGTGAGTCCAAGAGTTGGGCTTCAGATGCCGCAAGGCAAAACATAAGTCCGTTTCATCTTGGGTCTCTTTTTGAACATAAGGAACGCCGCGCGGCGGTTGCCCGGAGTCACCATCGCCGCACCAAAGGTCGAACTCGACTGGCGCATGAGAGCCTCCATCGACAGCAACCCTTAATGCCGGAGAAGGAAGGCGAGACTGGAGTTGCTCTTTGCTCAAAGGAGGTATCAGCGGCCCATACAAAATCACTTCCAACATCAACGCAAGAATGGACCAAAAAGCGAGTCGTCGACAACTTTAGGTGATGTGCGGTATCAAGAGCCCTACATGAGCGGCTCCCACGTTATTTCAAGCGCAAAGATCAACCAAAAAAATGTCATCCTAAGCCGCATCTTCTGGGGTCGGTTAATTACGGCATTTCAAGTCTTTACGGATTTTTGCGCAGTTGTTCTTTCATTCTTATCTGCGCAGTTCTTTTACCTTTACGTGCTCAAGCGATCGTCACCTTTGACTCTGCCTGAGTACGCCTCATTCTCCGCCGCAGTTGCTGTGCTCTATGTTTTAGTTCTGGCGCAAACGCAAATGTATCGACGGGAGATTGGTCTTCTGAACATTAAGGAGTTGAGGGGCATTTTTCGAACGGGGATCTATGGAGCAGCCATTCTGCTTGGGCTCGCATTCTATTTTCGGTCTCTTTATCTCTCTCGGGTATCCATCACTATCGCCATTGTCCTAACCCCCTTTGTTTTGTATGTAGAGCGATTCTTCTTCCAACAGATGCATGTACTGTTTCACCGGAAAGGGTGGTCGCACAAAAAGGTGCTTATCTTTGGCGCTGGAGAGATCGGTCAGCATTTGGTGAAGAGAATGTATCAAAGCCCGACATTAGGACTGCTTCCCGTTGGTTTTCTTGATGATGATGTTTCAAGGTATGGGACAAGTTTGCGATGGCCGGGGCAAAAAGTTCATGAAATTGCTCCCATACTAGGTGGTGAGGATTGGATCCCAAAACTAAAGGAGTTAGGCGTTGAGGCAGTTTTTATAGCATTACCCTCTGCCACCTTTCTGCGGAACCAACAGTTAGTAGATCAATGTATCGCCGCCGGTTTGGAATATTGTATTGTGCCCAACGTGTACGAAAAGTTTGTTCAAAACATCGAGCTTTTCGAGATTGGTGGGATCCCGATTCTGAAGCGCCGGGATCATCAGATTGGATTTCTGTATAACTTTATCAAAAGGACAATCGATCTCTTCTGTTCTTCAGTTCTTTTAATTCTTTTCTGTCCACTTTTTCTTGGGCTCTCCTTGGCCATCAAACTCAATTCAGCTGGCCCAGCAATTTTTAGGCAAACACGCATAGGGCTCGGAGGCCGCACTTTTGAATTGCTGAAATTTAGAAGTATGTTCTTAGATGCGCCCAAATACGCTACAACCCCGGACTCGGCTGCGGATCCGAGAATAACTAGTTTGGGGCGGTGGCTACGAAGAACAAGTTTAGACGAACTCCCACAGCTGATTAATGTTTTTCGTGGAGAAATGAGCCTGGTGGGTCCAAGGCCTGAGATGCCTTTTATTGTTCAGACCTACACACCGCTGCAGAGACAGCGGCTTGAGGCGAAGCCTGGCATTACGGGTGTTTGGCAGATCAGTGCCGCACGGGGTGAGCCGATTCACGCAAACATTGAGTATGACCTCTTCTACCTCAATAACCGTTCCACGCTTTTCGATGTGGCTATTCTCGTCAAGACGGTTCTTTCCGTTATCCGTGGGATTGGAGCGGTGTAGATTCAATTTATTGCTCTTCTTTGTAACCTTTCTACAACGCTAGGCGTATTGACCTATGAAGCAACAGAATCGCAGTTTTGCGGTCAACGAAGAACTCGATCAGATCCTCCGCCGGCTGTTTCTAGATGGAATAGCAGGGGATGAGGATTCTTATCGGCTCTTTTTAGAAAAAGTAGCGGAAATTTTGAGGTCATTCTTAGTGAGCATCATGAGTGTACGCCAGCGATCCGAAGTCGACGTGGAAGATCTGATTCAGGATGTTCTGTTTTCGATTCATCGCAAAAGAGGATTCTATCGTTCAGAGTTTCCGCTCATTCAGTGGATTCATGCGATCGCTCGGTATCGCTTCTTTGACCTTCTTCGATCCAAATCTCGACGGATCGCAACTGTTGAGTGGGTACCAGAGTTTGATCATTTGATTCCAGCTGAGCCAGCTCGTGCTGAGGAGTCGAATATGAATGATCTTCTGCGTTGCTTGAATGAGAAAGAACGAACACTCCTTCAACTTGCAAAGGTCGAGGAGCTTTCGTACGCCGAAATCGCAAAAAAATCGGGAATGACAGTATCCGCTGTGAAGGTTTCCATTCATCGAAGTCTTAAGAAGCTGAGGATTCGATGAACAAAACTCAAGACTTGATCAATCACCTCGTTACAGATTCAAAAGCATCATCTTTGCAGAAGCAGTTTTCTCTCAAGTTTTGGACAATATTCTTTCTTTTCTTCGTTCTGTCGGGCTTGTCTGTCCTCTACATCACGCAAAATTGGCCTGAAGACGCACATCTTCCGCTCAGTCTGTCTTTTGGTTATTTTGCTGAGGCGTTTCTTTGGGTTCTTGGATCTCTCGCATCAGGATGGATTGCCTATGAAGCCTCCTTTGCGGGGCCGCTCACGCAAAAGGTGGTCCGTATTGCGGGACTCATCCTTGGTGTTGCGGCGTGCTGTATCCTGTGGAAATGGAATTCTTTGTCCTTGGCGAGCGAGCTACCGCTTGAGGTCGACCTACTTCGCGGCCGATGTGGATTTTTCATCGCATTCTCTGCCGTGTTTTCGTCGGTAGGGTTGTTCTTCGTGGTTCGCGGTGCCGCACCTACTCGGCTCGCGTGGGCCGGTCTTTGGAGTGCAGCATCTATGGCCTGTGTCGGTGCATTCTTCATGCATTTGGTCTGCCCCCATGACAATCCTTTGCACCTCATTGTTTGGCACTTTTCACCTACCGTGGGTCTTATGCTTCTAGGCGCAGTCGTTGGCACGCGCGCTCTGAGGTGGTCGTAAATTTATGAAAATTGCAGTTATTGGTTCTGGCATATCCGGTCTGACCACCGCTTATGTGTTGTCCAAAAAAAATCATGAAGTTCATGTGTTCGAAGCTGCCGACTATATCGGTGGTCACACCCACACTGTGGATGTAAATGTTCGTTCGGGTCAATATGCGGTTGATACCGGATTTATTGTATTCAATGACTGGACCTATCCGAATTTTATTAAGCTCATGGGCATGTTAGGTGTCAGATTCAAAGACACTTCGATGAGTTTCAGCGTTAAAGGTGAGGAAAGTGGCATTGAATACAATGGCACCGACCTAAACGGACTTTTTGCTCAGCGAAAGAATGTTTTCAGTATCTCTTTCCACCGGATGATCCAAGAGATCCTGCGTTTTAACAAAGAGTCACTTGAGGTTTTGGGCGATGAAACATTTGCTGGTGTAACGCTTGGCAAGTATCTGCAGACTCGAGGGTATAGCGACGTTTTTAAATCGAACTATATCGTGCCTATGGGGGCGGCGATTTGGTCCTCGTCTTCTCGACAGATGGAAGTCTTTCCAATCCAATATTTTGTTCAGTTCTTTAAGAATCACGGGATGCTTTCTGTGAATGAACGCCCGGTTTGGAAGGTGATTGAAGGTGGATCGAGCGCCTACATCGAACCACTCACAAAAGGATTCTTTAAGAAGATTCATCTGAAGTCTCCGGTTCGCTCCGTAGTCAGAGGGAAAGAGGGAGTTGTTCTTTCGGTAAATTCTGAGAGCGGTCAGCAATCACTGAACTTTGATCACGTGGTCTTTGCTACTCACTCAGACCAAACGATGCGAATTCTTGAAAGTATCACCATGCAAGAACGCAGCGTTCTTTCAGCCTTTTCCTACCAGCCAAACAATACGGTTTTGCATACCGACTCAACCGTTCTGCCGAAATCAAGAAGAGCCTGGGCTGCATGGAACTATTGGCTTCCAAAGCAGGAAGGCAATTTGGTTGCGGTCACTTACAACATGAACATTTTGCAAGGGATTCGGGCTCCGGAAACCTTCGCCGTCTCGCTCAACATGGATCAGCGGATTGATCCAACTCAGGTCCTTGCACGATTTGTCTATGACCACCCTGTTTACACGGCAGAAGCGGTCTCAGCCCAGAAACGGTGGGCGGAAGTCAGCGGAAAGGACAGGGTACACTTCTGCGGCGCTTACTGGGGATACGGATTTCATGAAGACGGGGTGAAGAGTGCTCTTCGTGTCTGCGAAACTTTCGGAGCACAGCTATGAAGAGCTCGCTTTACATTGGAAACATCCGGCACCGAAGATTTTCTCCGAAGCTGCATAACTTCAACTACAGCTTGCTTCTCTTCTTCATCGATCTGGATGAAGTTCAGAAAATTTTTCGTTTTCCGCTCCTTTGCTCAGATCGAGGTCCATCGGTGATTGGATTTAAACGATCGAATTATATTGGTGACCCATCCGTATCCATTCGAGAGAGCGTGCAAACATTGGTGCGACAGCGGATTGGCAAAGAAGTGCTTGGTCCTATTCGACTTCTAACGCAGGTCAGTTACTTTGGTTTCTGTTTTAATCCAGTCAGTTTTTATTACTGCTTTGATAAATCTGATTCTCATGTCGAGTTCATCGTTGCAGAGATCACAAATACCCCCTGGTTAGAGAGACACGCCTACGTTCTAGAGGCAGATGCCGTTCTAGCGGCTCATCAGTTCGATTTTGAAAAAAACTTTCATGTTTCTCCCTTCTTTCCAATGACGATGGACTACCGTTGGAACTTTTCTACTCCTGTAGAACGGCTCAATATTCATATGGAGAATCGAGATCAAGGAAAAGAAGCTGTGCTGTTTGATGCGACGCTCACGCTGAAGCGAAGAGAATTCGGATGGCTAAGCACACCTCTCTCTTTATTAGCGTTTCCTTTACTCACAATTAAGTCATTTATTGCAATCTACATTCAGGCGCTTCTTTTGAAGTTAAAAGGCGTGCCCGTGTACACACACCCATCCCATGGAGAAAATTTATGAGTGCTGAAAAACTCATTAGCCCTGATCTGATTTCGTCACGCAGTTTTTTGGGAAGTAATGTGCTCGATTCATTTTGCCAAGGCATGCTGCTGAATAAGCTGCGCACGATTCCGAATGGTCGGATTGAATTCGTGGAACAAGGTCCAAATGGGCAAAAGGTCTATGTCTGTGGCAGTGAAAACGCACCTCAGGACCTCCGTGCACGCGTGAATATTCGCCGCAGACAGGCGTACTCGAGGATTGCACTCGGGGGATCGATCGGGACCGGAGAGAGTTTTGTCGACGGAGACTGGGACTGCGATCAGTTGACGCAACTCATTCGAATCTTCGTCGCGAATCGCGAATCTCTTTTAGCCCTAGACGGGGGGCTTGGAGCAATACTCGCACCCATTCAGCGCCTTGCTCACCGCTTAAATGGAAATACGATTCGTGGAGCACAGGCCAACATTCAGGCCCACTACGATCTGGGGAATAATTTCTTCGAACTCTTTTTAGACGATACGTGGATGTATAGTTGCGGGATCTTTCAAGACGAACACACCTCCCTTCAGGAGGCGTCGATAGAAAAAATCGATAGAATCTGCAGGAAGCTCGACCTTACTCCGGCAGATCACCTCCTGGAAATTGGGACCGGCTGGGGTGGTTTTGCCATTCACGCTGCAAAGAACTACGGATGCAAGGTAACCACCACGACTATTTCTAAGCAGCAGTATGCACATGCCGTTGCTCGTGTAGAGGCTGAGGGATTAGCTGACCGGATAAAGATTCTATTGAAGGACTACCGGTTGTTAGAGGGTCAGTTTGATAAACTCGTTTCTATTGAGATGATTGAGGCAGTAGGCCTGAATAATTTAAAAACCTACTTCAATAAGTGCAGCTCACTGCTGAAGCCAAACGGGCAAATGTTGATTCAGGGAATCACGATTCGGGATGAATACTACGAATACGCCCGAAAGAACGTCGACTTCATCCAGCTATATATTTTCCCAGGATCTGGGATCCCTTCCATTCGAAGCATTCATGGGGCTATTTCGAAATCGACAGATCTTTCAGTATTTCACCAGGAAGAGATCGGTCCGCACTATGCCACGACGCTGAGACTCTGGGGTGAGCGACTCAAAGAGAATCAAGGCCGAATCACTGAGCTTGGATATCCGGCCGAACTCTATCGCCTTTGGCAGTACTACTTCGCGTACTGTGAAGGTGGATTTGCCGAAAGGGCAATCGGATGTTCTCAGATTCTGTTTACGAAACCGGGGTGCCGTAGGGCGCCATTGCTAGGAAAGGTATAAAGGAAATTCGATATGATCAGCAGTGTTATCAACTCTATGGAGCGTGGTTTTGTCCCTGATGTTTTGATTCGTGCTGGGATCAGAAAGTTGTGTTCTGAGCGTCTCAAAAGTCTGGACCAAAAGAGTCTTGAGCTTAGACAGAACTTTTCCAATGCCTATATCGATCTTTTGAAGTCATCCCCCATCGCAGTTCACACCGAGGCTGCAAATCAGCAGCATTACGAAGTTCCAGCCGACTTCTTTGGCTTGTGCCTGGGCAAGAATCGTAAATACAGTTCCGCCTACTGGCCGGCAGGATGCCAGTCCCTGGATGAAGCTGAGGACGCTGCGCTTGAAATGACGATGGCAAGGGCCGAAATCCTAGATGGTATGAAGATCTTGGAACTTGGATGTGGCTGGGGTTCGTTGACCCTTGCCATGGCAAAACGATATCCAAACAGCAAGATCGTTGCCCTTTCAAACTCATCCTCGCAACGGGAGTACATCGATACTCAGGCTGCAGCGCGAGGGTTAAAAAATATCACGGTCTTGACCCGTAACATCGATCAAGTCACCGGCTTGGAAGCAGAGTTCGGTCGTTTCGATCGCGTTGTTAGTGTGGAGATGTTTGAGCACCTTCGTAACTATGAACAATTATTCGCACGCGTATCCAAGTGGATGAACGATGATGCAAAATTATTTGTTCATATCTTCACCCATAAGACCTATTCCTACCTCTTTGAGGTAGATGGCGAGGATAATTGGCTTGGAAAGTATTTCTTTACCGGAGGCCAAATGCCGAGCCATGAACTCTTGTCACATTTTCAAAGGGATCTCGTCTTAAGTAAACAGTGGGCCTGGGATGGAACGCACTACGGTCGAACAGCAGAAGCCTGGTTACAAAATTTAGATCAGAATCGCCTATCCATTCTTTCAATATTTAAGAAGGTTTATGGCGACAGCGAAGCCAAGATCTGGCTTCAGCGCTGGAGAATTTTCTACTTGTCTTGCGCGGAGCTCTTTAACTACCGCAATGGGAGTGAGTGGGGTGTATCCCACTACCTTTTCACGAAGAGACATGGACAAGGGTAGATGAACAAGTCTTGGAGGGTAGGGCTCCTCCCGCTCGTTCTACTGCTCGTCTCTCTAACGTATTTTAATCGCACCGAGAGTTCGTTTCTTTGGAAGGTTTCAATTGGCGCCACCGAGTATGGCCATTGGTTAGCTCTTTTGGCTGGGATTGTATTGGTACGAGCCAAGACGCGAGGGTCGGTGGTCGCCACCACAGTGGCCCTGGTGCTGTTCTTGCTGCCCCTAGTTCAATTGGTAGTTGGACTCAGTCGTTGGGATCAAGAGTTCAAGATTGGCCTTGGTCTCACGAATGCATCAGACAAAATAGATGTTCGCTACCGAACTCTCTTTCTCGGTCGCCACGACGCTGAAGTAGATATAAAAACCCTAACTTTCGCGACTCATGCCGGCATTCCTCTTCAGCTCGATTTCTATCCTGGTAATGCTGAAAAGGGTACGTCTAACCCCTGGGTGGTCGTGTTGCATGGGGGAGGGTGGAATAGTGGGGATCGTAGACAGCTTTCCAAACTGAATCATCACTTGGCTGATCGCGGCATTTCGGTTGCCTCCGTGAGTTATCGTCTTGCGCCGGAGGCAAAGTGGCCCGCTCCACTGGAAGATGTTCGGGATGCGATTTCATTCTTAAAAAATCAGGCCACAACCCTTGGACTAGATGCAAACCGGTATGTAGTGCTTGGGCGCTCGGCCGGGGGACAAATTGCTGAGTCTCTGGCATTCCGCTCGACCCGTGATGCAGGCTTACGTGGTTGTATTGCTTTCTATGCTCCATCTGATCTTAATTTCGCCTACCGTAATGCAAAGGAAGATGATCTTTTAAAGTCTCCCGGACTTATTAGAGACTACCTCGGTGGCGAACCCATAAAATCTGCGACACAGTATCAGGATGCGTCGCCTCTCAATCATGTGACCTCTTATGCGCCGCCGACGCTACTCTTTCACGGCCCAAATGATCCTTTGGTCTGGGCTCGGCACAGCGAACGACTCTTTGCGCGTCTACAAGAGTACGGTGTTCCATCGGCGCTTGTATCCATTCCGTGGGCGACCCATGGCTTTGATTACAATCTGAATGGGCCCGGTGGGTTACTGAGCACCTCTGCGATTGATCGATTTTTAGATTTTGTATTTAAACAAGAAAACGAAAGGGCTTCTTTATGATGACAGTTCGAAGTGCGCGTATTTATTTTAGTTTGATTCTTGCCGTAATTATCGGGGTGACTGCTTGGGCCAGTACCTATGAAAGTGTTTGGGATGGATTTGTCCATGTTGGTCGTGAGCCTTGGGGCTTAGCTACCCTTGCTGATGCTTACCTTGGTTTTATGACCTTTTATGCTTGGGTTCTTTACAGAGAAAACTCAATGATGCGAAAGTTTGTTCTTCTCCCCGTAATATTATTTTTTGGAAATATCGCCATGTCACTTTATGTCTTATGGCTCGCCTTTAAACTTCCAGCAGATGCTTCTGTCGAACGCATCCTCTTCAACGAGAAACGCAATGAGTAGTTTCACTGGAATTCAGCTCTTTATTCTTTCTTTGTTTTTTTGCTCTGGGATCATGGTTCTCACTTGGGCATTTGCTATAAAGATTAAGAACTACAGCATCGTTGACGCTGTTTGGGCAGCATCGTTTCCACTGACCGTTCTTTGCTTCTTTCTCTTGGCGCCCGGAGCATTGGATCGACGTGCTTTTATTTTAGCCGTTGTTTCCGCCTGGGGTTTTAGATTGGCGCTGATGCTTGGTAGAAGAATTCGTGCACATCACCCGAAAGAAGACGGGCGTTATCTCGCACTTCGAGAAAAATACGCGCCGCAAGTAGAGCGAGGATTTTTAGAATTCTTTTTGATCCAGGGCCTGAGTGTGGCTTTCCTTTCGGTACCGTTCTTGATGATCAGTCTCAACACGAGTCCTGAGATCTCACTCTTAGAGTGGGTAGGATTGTCGGTTGCAGTACTTTCTTTGTTCGGTGAGGCACTAGCAGATCATCAGGCCAATCGTTTTAAGGCAAATCCTGAAAACGCAAAGAAGGTATGTCAGGAAGGTCTTTGGCGGTATTCACGTCATCCAAACTACTTCTTTGAGAGTTGTATTTGGTGGGGCTATTTCATTGTGGCGCTTGATTCACCTTGGGGGTGGACTACAGTGTACTGCCCTTTGAGCATCCTATATCTTCTACTCAAGGTGACCGGTATACCTATGGCTGAAGCTCAGTCACTCAAATCGAGGGGCGAAGCATTTCGTGAGTATCAGAAAACAACGTCTGCATTCATTCCGTGGTTTGTGAGGAGCTCTAAATGACCAAGTGTAAAGTGCTGTTTTTCCTGAGTGTTTTTGGAGCAGGATTTTTAGCAAATGAATCATTTGCCCTGGAGCGCATCGCAAAGATTTACAACATTGGGGATGAGGGGGGGGCTCCACTCTTTATTCAAAAGACTTCTCTGACTACCGATGCCCAAGGTATTACACATGTTTCTACGACCATCGAGGACTCTGCCGGGAAGTTGGCGATGACTGAGAAGTGCTCGTTTAAGGGTTATACTTTGATATCGGATGAACTTGAGCAGCTTCAAACGTCTGAGGCCTATGTGATGCAGGTATCAGCGGGGAAAGTCACCTTTCAGGTCTTCAAAATAGTCGATGGGAAGCGGGTACCGGCTCAGGATTCCCGGACAGAGGATATGAGTGATAACTTCATCACCGGCCCCTTGTCAGAGCCTTATTTGAAAGCCAAGTGGGCTGAGTTGAACTCCGGTGACACTGTGAAAGTTCGATTTGGGGTGGCTGAGCGTGGAGATAGCGTGGGATTCAAATTTTATCGCAACAAGGAAGCCGACACTAAAGACCAGAAAGCGATCGGGCTCAGCATGAAGCCTGCCGGAGTCTTAGGCTTATTCTTTAAACCCATACAGCTCCTACTCGATGTAGATACTAAGTTACTGCGCAGATTTCAGGGCCGCACCCCCCTCAAGCGAAAAGATGGATCGAACTGGGAGCCTCTGGATGCGGTTATTCTTTACGACACCGTCCCTGAATCGGTAAAAGAGAAGCAGTCAGATCCGGTTTGAAATTTGTAGGCCTGGGGGGTTCACTTGGTATTCCTGTCTCTCTTTATTCTGATTTCGGCTCAAGCTCAGGATTCTGGAACGATATTCAAACCTGGGCGCGGTTTTGTGAACGAACAGCTTTTTTACGGGATTGGCATGCGAATCAGCGGGAACAAACCGAAGGCGACTCACGCCCTTGATTTGATCGTGAAGGATTTGAACGCAGGGATCGCTCAAGCGAAGTTGAACGGTACCTCAACCAGTCCCCTTCTCAGTACGGACCTACCGGTAGGAATTACCCCAGTCTTTACCCTCTCAAGAAAACGCAGTCGCCTTGAGATCACAGATCAGTCGGGTCCTATGCGTATTGTCGACTTAAAGTATGGTGCGGAGTACAGCTTAGACGAAATTCCGTGTAGCCCAGACGATCACCCCGTTATCGGAAACACGGTCTATAGCGGCCCACTCATTGTCCAAGGGGAAACGAAACTCATGACCCACGCTAACTTGGATTACCTAGTTGGCTACAAAGCGGGGAATGCGGTGTTCGCTTATGCCTTAGGCGGTGTGTCGGTGGATGCGGTGCATGTCGGTACTCGCGCAACGCATGAAGCTGTTTCGGTATCAGTGGAAAACGGTGTGACCATGATTCCAAATCGTACGCCTAAGCTTCGCTATATCGGCGGTCTTGAGTTTGCGACTGAATATCAAGTGGGTATCGGTGGAATCGTTGGTAAACAGAATGTCTTAATGGCTGGATATGGCGGCAAATTTAGTGGGGGCAATGGCTTGCGCCGCATCACATCCACTACCGGTGGCTGGAGCGATGAAAGCTCCGTGCCCTATGGAAACAACCCAATCGCGGGAATATTTCTACGATTCTCAAATCCAAACATCCAAGCTACGGGTTCTTTTCAGCGCAGGAATTACGATCACTCAAACTGGGCCGCATGTAGTGTGTTAATTCGCGTGAATCGATCTCTTGCACTGGAAGGTTCAGTGCGAGCCATGAGTGAGGGGCGTGGAACTTTTACAGATGATGCTCCAGCCCTTGTGGCGCCATCCACACAGATATCGGTTGGTGCTCAGTACGTGATTCCGAAATTCAAGAAAAGAAAGATTTAGGCCTTCTTGGTCCGATTTAAAGAAAAAGGTCTTTCTTTTTGAAGACCTTACGGGCCTCGGCAATAATTTGCGGATCCGTGAGGTGATCCATCGCGACAGATCCGATCACGTGCTTGAGAAGTTCGGCGTGATGGTGTTTTTCCAGGTGAGTTCTAAAGTGGTCTCTGCCAAGACCTGGCCCCACTAAAAGGATCTCTTGTGCGCTTTTTAAATGGGAAGCAACGTCATGGTAGAAAGCGTCATGACCCTTTTGATGATTCTGGTCTGGGGCGCTGTGGTGTTCGTGGGTGTGCCGTTGCACTGATTGGTTCTCAGTCTTGCCGCCCGGCAAGAATTTAAAGATTTTAGCGTGTTCTTGATCGATCCAAACTACGTATGAGGACATTTGCTACTCCTAATTCTTGGCCAAGTTTCTTCTAGCTCATTTTCCTTCGGAAACTTGAGAAACCCTCATGAAGATTTCAGCACGTCTGTGGGGCTGTGGTGACAAGTTGATACTCATGCAGCGGAGATTTTATGCTTGAGGATGACTGAGAAATCTACATTAGGAAATGCAGTCATCATGCTTTCGATCGTGCCTAGTGTAGGATTCTCCTCGCCAGACTCGAGGCGTTGATAGTGGCGAACTGTGATATCACCAATTCTACTTGCTGCTTGTTCCTGAGTTAGGGCTCCCTTTGCCCTAAGCATTCGGAGTAGAGCGGCGAGCCTTAAGCTTGGAGATAAGAGGTCGTAGTCAAACAAGGTTTTGCTCGCTGCTTCAAAGCCGTAACCGACGATCTTGCCGTTCCTTTCCGACTTGAAGGTCGTGATAAAAGCATTCACTTCCTCTCCATAATTCTCATCTTTTTTAAAGAAGACTTCAGCGTAGTCCCGTTCAACATCATAAAGAATCCTCATTGTCCTACTCCATTCCGGTAAATGGTTCGTCCACTCTTCATCGCGGCGGTTGTCATTGCAGTTGATACGAAGAGACCATCTTTGAGTACCTTTACAACAACTACCCTAAACCTTTGCTTCCCTCCGGTGTGAACCTGATAGAAAATTTCGACAAAGCTCTGCTGTAGGGACTGCCGAACCTCTAGTGGATTCGTTAGCACCGAGCGAATCTCTTACAGGGTGATCTCAGGATGTGCGTCCTGTATATGTGCCCAGGTTGTTTCAGCCAACTCGATACCGCGGCCCAAGTAGTCGCGCAGCTGTATTCTCTCACTTTCATAATACGACATATATGTCGTCCTTGCAAGTCATCGTATTTCCTCATGTTTGAAGCCAGTTCAATGAGGAATTCCTATGCAAGGCCATGCCAAAGGGGGCGGCTGGGTCTAAGCGATTGAAATCATTAGATCGAGGGATTTTAAGCCCAAGTGCCGTTCGACCGGACTTCGGGCTTGGGACTCGGAAACATCTGCCTGAGAAGCGGCGACGGCTCCGAGTTATCCGCGCGAAGCCATAAATATGAGCACTCCGACGCTTAAGTAAAGCATGCCAGCAGTGTACGTAGAGGTGAGGCGTCGGATTTGTGCTGCGCTCGGGAGATCGAATGCGATCACCATAATGGGTATTAGAAACACAACGTCTACAGCGCCCCGTAGATCATTCAGGAGTTTATCTTGAATGGATCGATCCTGGTCTCCCTAGTAAAGCCGCCTTGCGTGCATCAAGACTGCCGCCCCTGCAATGATCATGAGGATCCCTACCAATGGAAAGAGGGCTTGCATGAGCGTTAAGTCCATAGATCCAAATGTTAGCAATAGATTTTGGGACTTCAAACTGTGGTGCAGGAAAATACAGGAGAGGGTGAGATTCATCTCGGGCTCCTGCCCTCGAAGTGACCTCGACCCCTGCGTGGCGGAGAGGGTAAGATTGTTGCTCGCATCCCGCTCGCAACCTTCGCGCTGACGCGCTCAGGCTAAAGCGCAGCTTCCCGGGCTTCTCGCTTTATCCGCCATCCTGGCTGATAACAGGCGCGAAGGCGCCTGACGCTGCGAGCCCTTTTTTTCGCGTCACGCTCAAAAAATGCCTACGCCGCCGAACTCTTCGTGCGTGAGTTCGACATATCACCCGCCATTTGCACAAACAAAAAAAGCTGCCCACTTTTTGTGAGGCAGCTTTTTTTTTCGTGCAAATGGCGGAGAGGGTGAGATTCGAACTCACGGTTGGTTGCCCAACGCCGGTTTTCAAAACCGGTGCATTCGACCACTCTGCCACCTCTCCGCAGCGAAAAATGATTCAGTCTTTTACTTTGTAATACACTTCTTGGTGGATTTGCTTTTTATCAAAGCCAAACCCCGTCAAAATTGCTTTTACCTCTTCAATCATTGCGCTGCTCCCGCAAAGATAGAAGTCCCAATCTGTGGCAGGGAAGTCCTTTTCGTGGGTCTTGAGATAGTCCGTAACCCTCCCGCGGTAAGCATTGTTGGACTTGGCTTTGGCCTCATCTGCCCTAGATAACGCCGCAATGAAGCGGTGCCCATGGACACTATTCATTTCATCGACATAAAGAAGCTCCGTTTCATCCCGTGAGCCAAAAAGTGAAATCATTGGCCGAGCGGGGGCAGCAAGAGTTAGCGCACGGGAAAAGAGCATGGAGCGGAATGGAGCAATTCCTGTCCCTGTGGAGACGAAACACATTCCGCGCTCCGGCGGAGTTTTGGCGATGAAGTCACCGTAGGGGCCCATCGCCTGAAAATGAGAGCCTACTTGAAGACGATCCAAAAAAGTCGTGCCTGGACCGCCCTCCACCCGCTTGATGCAGAGTTGGAGAGGACGCACATCAGGCGAGCTGGCTATTGAATAAGCGCGCCTTAAGTCCCTGCCATGTGGGCCCGCGCCCGGGACGATGAGCGAGATGAACTGACCGGCCTTAAACTCAATTTTTGGTTCTACTTCAAAGGAAAGCTCAAAAACCGTCGGCGTGAGTTCCCTCTTCCGCACGACGGTTGCTACAAGCGCAACAGGAGGCATGTGTTCCAATGTAGCCAAATTTGAGCCGCTTCAGCAATGAAGAGTGTGGTAAAAATAAGGAAATGTTTGGTCTCAGCACAGGGCATCTCCTGATTCTGTTTATTGTCATTCTTATCTTTGGTGGAAAGCGCTTACCTGCTTTGGGTACAGCGTTGGGTAAGGGATTGAGTTCCTTTAGAAAGGGGCTTGGAAAACACGATGAACCGCCCTCCAATCGAAGAGATACCTGAGCACCTCCGCGCCTACATCACGGAACAAAATCCTGCCCTTTATTCTTCGATCGATCACGCCGTGTGGCGCTATGTCATGCGCCTTTCACAGGCTTTTTTTTCAAAATACGCTCACCCCATCTACAACAAAGGGATTGAGATTACTGGAATGAATCGGGAACGCATTCCACTGGTCTCAGAGATGGATCGTTCTTTAAGAAAACTTGGATGGCGTGCAGTTGCGGTTAAAGGGTTCATCCCGCCAGCAATTTTTTTGGAATTCCTATCGATCCGAGTTTTGCCGATTGCTTGTGACATTCGAAAGCTTGAGCACCTGGGGTATACACCGGCACCGGATATTATTCACGAAGCCGCAGGGCACGCACCGATGCTCGCAGACTCCGGGTACCGGCGTTACTTAGAGGCGTACGGAGAGGTGGCCCGCAATGCGATTATCTCAAAAAGTGACCTAGATCTCTATGCGGCCATATTTGCACTTTCATCCATCAAGGAAAGCCCTCATGCCGGCCCCACTGAAGTGGAGGAGGCACAACGCTACTTTGATGGCGTGGCCGCTGGTATCACCGATGTGAGTGAAGCGGCGTACTTGACGCGTATGGCCTGGTGGACAACAGAGTATGGACTCATCGGATCCATGGAAACCCCGCTCATTTTTGGTGCTGGACTGCTTTCATCCGTGCGAGAAAGCTTTCATTGTTTGAGTGATCGGGTTCCAAAACTTCCTTTTAGCGTGAAGTGTATAGAAACGGCATTTGACATTACTCGCCCACAGCCTCAGCTCTTTGTCGCAGAGTCCTTTGATCAACTCACGGAATCACTCGAAGAGTTTTCTAAAACAATGGCTTATCGAATGGGTGGTGTCGAAGGACTCCGGCGTGGTCGCGATGCGATGAATACAGTCACAGTGGTGATGGATACAGGTGTTCAGTTCTCTGGTCTGTTGACGGACTATGTCGTGAGTGGTGACGGTGTTATAGAGAGTCTAAAATTTAGGGGTGAAAAGCAGATATCCTCGAACGATAAAACTACCGACGGCGTACCACACTACAAACTCAGTGAAGAACTTTATGTGCCTCTCTTTGAACGCGGAGTTCTTTCAACCAGTTTCGAAGGCCTGCGATCGCGGCTTCACACCACGGGTTTGATGGGCCGGGGTGGGGTACGGATTTTTGGGAACGTCGTGCAAGAGGTATCCCTTGGTGGTCGTGGAAAGGTTCTGGTTTTAGAAAACGCCCGTGCAGAAAAAGATGGCGTCAAAGTAACTGGGGTTGATCCTGCGTATTTTCCTCTCGTTCTTTCGAGCGATGTTCGCGCTGTTTTCGGAGGAGCTGCTGATCGAGTCGAGTTTTTTGTGAGAGCCGAAAAAAAATCAGAGCGATCAAAAAAGACGGGAGAACATCAAACAAATCTCTCACCAGATCAGCTCATGCTGGCCGAGCTATATCAAAAAGTAAGAGATTTTCGGGATTCCGGAAAAGCAGTCGGATATGAACTGACGGAAGTTTATAACGCACTCAGACGTCGGTACCCAAGAGACTGGCTTCTAAGACTTGAACTCCTTGAGATCGTGACTGGCTGGCAGACCCAGCCGGAGTGGATGGATGCAGTTCGGGTCGAACTCAAGGAAATCGGAAATCAAAACAAAGATCACGGCGAAATGATTGAGCGTGGGCTGGGGTTATTGCGATGAATTCTCGTTCCAAGATGATTTCTACCTCAGCGATAGTAGGGGCTATCTCCGTATTACTCGGGGCGTTTGGTGCGCACGCACTGAAGTCGCAGTTGAGCGCAGAATCGATTGAGATTTATAAGACCGGAATTTCTTACCTCCAGTTTCATGCGCTCGGGATGTTGGGGTATGCACTTTGGTGGCCAGGAGCTCCGACCTCGAAACTGCCCTTCATCGGCTTTCTTCTCGGCTCATGCATCTTTACGGGAAGTCTCATCGCCCTTGTGCTGACCGGCATCACTGGCCTTGGGGCGATCACACCGATCGGTGGTGTGATCCTTATTTCCTCCTGGATCGGTTTCGCGGTTCAGTCAAAGAAGCAGAGTTAATTTATGCAGCCTGAAAACAAGTCGATTGATATGACCCCGCTTCCAATTGTGGCAACTGTCTCGCGGCTCGTGAGCAAACTCACGGACCGCGTGAGCGGGGACCGTAGTGAATTTCCGCTCCTTGTCGCGGCCGTTAGCAAAGCTGCATTAGAACACTTAGGCGAAGGCTCTGATATCTTCTTCGGTTCTGCAGCATGGATCGAGGTGATGGAGGACCAGACCCCAATGTGGGTGGGATGCTGGGGGGAGAACGTTCACCTTTGGCTTGCCACCAAGCACGGAGAAGTAGTGGATTTGACCGTAGGGGTCTCTTACCGAAAGAAGGCCCATAAGAATGCGGCGCACCAGCCCAAGTATTCACCGCCACTTTTGTGGTCCCGGGACGTTCCGCTCTTTTACCGTTACAAAGTAGAAGGCATCGCAGAATTTTCCCTAGACTCTGAGCGAGACAAACGGTGGTACGATACCTGCGTCGCTGAGATCAAAGAAAAGCTGCCATCACGCGCTGCGTTGCTCGCTTTGTCAGAGGATGCCCTAGATTTTCCAGAAGAAGCCATGCTTTGCCCAAACCGGAAGATCTTGGACGATGCTGGGCAGTCCTTTAAACATTTTGACCGAGCTTTACTTGTACATGGAATTCCCCCTGGACCATTTTAGGTTTAGACTTTTAGCAACCCCCCGAGGAGGCTCGTAACCATGATTAGTTTTGACCTCAGTGATGATCAGAAATCTCTCCAAGATACCGCTCGAAAATTTGCAAAGGACGTGATGATCCCGGTGGCAGAGCACCACGATCGTACGGGTGAATTTCCAAAAGAGGTCGCAAAGAAGGCCTGGGAACTCGGGTTAATGAATACGCATATTCCTGCTGAATACGGCGGAATGGGCCTTGGTGTCTTAGACGGCGCGATCATTACGGAAGAAGTCGCGTACGGTTGCACGGGTATTGCTACCGCGATGGAAGCAAACACATTGGCCGCAGCTCCGGTGATCGTTTCTGGTAACGAGGAGCAGAAAAAATTCTTCTTAGGACAACTCACAGAAGCCCCTTTGTTTGCAGCCTACGCTGTGACTGAACCAGGTGCTGGCTCTGATGTGGCTGGTATTCGAACGACAGCAAAAAAAGTGGGTGATGAGTACATCATCAACGGTTCAAAAATGTGGATTACCAACGGTGGGGTTGCGTCTTGGTACTTTGTCTTGGCTTATACGGATGAATCTCAAAAACATAAGGGGATGTCGGGTTTTATGGTGCCTAGGGACACTCCGGGCATCACGGTAGGAAAGAAAGAAGACAACATGGGGCAGCGGTGTTCAGATACCCGCTCGCTGACCTTTGAAAATGTAAAGATTCCTGCAAAGTACCGTTTAGGAAATGAAGGGGATGGTTTTCGGATCGCGATGAGTGCGTTTGACCACACCCGTCCTGTAGTAGCGGCAGGTGCCGTAGGGCTAGCGCGTCGTGCGATGGATGAGGCGATTAACTATGCGACGACGCGAAAGACTTTCGGTCAGCCGATTGCGTCTTACCAAGCGATCAGTTTCATGATTGCAGATATGGCGAAGGACATTGAGGCGGCCCGCATGTTGGTTTGGCGTTGTTCATGGGAAATTGACGAAGGTCGGAGAAATACTAAACTTGCAGCTATGGCAAAAGCATTTGCTGCCGACATGGCAATGCAAGTGACAACCAATGCTGTGCAGGTCTTTGGTGGATACGGATATTCCAAGGAATATCCTGTAGAAAAGCTGATGCGTGACGCAAAGATCTATCAGATCTATGAAGGTACATCCCAGATTCAGCGTCTGATCATTGCGAAAGAGACGTTCGATCGGAAGTAGTCTTACCTACGTCTCCCAGGTTTCGGCGGAATTGTCGTTGGGCGGGGCTCACGCTTAGGATAAGTGGGCCCCATTGCTGCGGCTGATTCCTCAATCGATGCTTTGATTCTCAAATAACTGTCGTACCTTGCCTGGGTTGCCCATTCCTCTTTTGGGAGGGCCTCAATCTCAGGAAAACATGAGATCAAGCGGTTAGGGTTGATATCGCTTAAAGCAAACTCTCTCACCCCAGGTGTGTCGATCCATAAGGTCTCCTGATCCATCGGGATGACTCTTGAGGTCGTAGTGGTGTGTTTTCCCTTGCCCGTTGCGGTGCTGACTTCTCCGATGCGTCCGACATCTCTCCCGCTCAGCTTGGTCAGTACCGAAGTCTTGCCAACCCCAGATTGGCCGCAAAAAACCACGATTTTCTTTGTGAGGAAGTCCTTTAAGGCTCCTAGGTCTTCGGGTGTACTCTCTTGAAAGACTGGATAGATCGGTAAGGAGAGCGACTCGTAAAGCTTTTTCTGTTCGATCATTCTTGGGTCTAAACCTAAGTCCATTTTTGTGAGCACCAAAATCGCCGAGATATCTTCCGCGATAGCAGCAACCCAATAACGGTCCAGTAAGCCTGCATTGAACTCTGGGTCATTGACGCTCATGACAATGCAGAGGAGGTCAATGTTTGCGGCAATGGTGTGGACCACCGGCCCCTCTTTGTCAGGGGCACGGCGTTGCAAAGCATTTTTTCTGGTCAGGAGTTCAACAACAACGCCGTCATTGGTTCCACTTCGTTCCACATGAACTCGGTCCCCCGGCGCTACTGGGGACCTCTCCCGTACGTCACTTTCGCGAGGGATCAAGGCTGAGCGTTTGTAAGAGCAGAGTAAAAACTCTTGGCTACCATCCAGCAGCACTTTGCATTGTTTCGGATAAAGCTCAGAGACCGTGCCTGTCGCTTTCATGGTTTCTCCAAGACCAGGGCAACATAACGAAGCGACTTTGCTTTCTCAATTCTTCTGACCACGGTCCTCCAAGAGCTAAACATCGACTCTACTTCTCCCTCTTTTACTGCAAAATTATAGGGTTCCTTGTTCGCCGGTTTTCCCGGCTTTTGGCGATTCTCAAGTTGGAGATAGATCAAAAACTGACCCTTTGGTTTCAGCGCATCCTTAAGTTTTGGAAAAAGCGCCCTGAGCTGAAACAGTGACAGCACAATAGCGTCATAATATTCGTGCTCGAGCGGATATTTAAGGGCGTCGGAAATAATAGACTTCAGCTGGAGATTCCTATTCTTAGCTAAAGCTTCGGCGCGATGGACTGCGACCTCCGAGATATCAATTCCAGTCACCTGAAAACCCATTTCGGCCAGAAATAGCGCGTTGCGTCCTTCGCCCATGCCGGGCACTAAAATGCGCCCCCCTCGTGGCCAGCTCCGCGAAACTTCTTTGACGAATGGAATGGGGATATCGTGCTCGGCTCGGACCTTGGAGCGGTAATAACTATCCCAGAGCAGATCATTTTCTTGGACGGTTTCGCCAGTAATCGCCTCGAAGTCAGTAGAGAACGAAAAATTGACGGGGAAGGCGAAAAATAAAAGTAAGGGGAGTAGGACTCGCATCTGTCTTCAGTATACTCAAGGGATGCGGGTACAGAGGCAGTGGATTTCCCGGTACCTCAGATTCATGAGCCTAGTCATGATCGCGTTCCCTGTTGTGTTTCCCGTCTTTAGCGGAATCGTCTTCGAGCTCAGTAGTCGGGGCGTCTTTAGCATTCTCCTTTCCCCTCTCTTCTATGTACTGAGTGCCTTGTGGGTGCTGACCGGAGTCGGAATTCGTGAAACTAAGAAGTGGGCCTGGCACACCCTCCTTGTGGCACAGGTGCTCAGCTTTTACTTTTCAGCTTCTCTTCTCGTGAACTACTCCAATTCCAGTCTCAAGCTCTATGCGTTTGCTTTAGGGGTCTTGGTGCAGCTCCATGTTTGGCTCCTTTGTCGTGGGCAATTGATCACTCCATTTCTGTTTCCAAAAATACGATGGTGGGAGTTTGGGATCGCTGGAATGACTCATATCGCAGTGACGGTGAAGTCTCGTCCGGCAGCCCAATCGACCGGGCAGATTCTGGACCTTTCCCCAAAGGGTTGTTTCATCAAATCCCCATCCAACTTCCAACCCTTTGAGTGGGTAAACGTTGTTGGCACCTATGATTCCCATGAATTTAACTGGCAAGGACAGGTGATTTGGACCGCACGAAGCACGGTGACTCATCCAAAAGGGATCGGCGTCCGATTTATTGATCTCGATAGGAAATCGAAGAGGGCGCTGAAGGTCATCTCAACCCGATTTATGAAAGAGGCTGCAAATGCAATCGTCGTTGTGGATGGCTGAAGCGTTACGTGAGGCGTACCTTGCAGAAGTCAAAGATGAGGTCCCCGTGGGTGCGGTTGTAGTGCTTCATGGGAAAGTGATTGGGCGCGGACACAATCTACGAGAGAGCACAGGCGATCCTTCTGGCCACGCAGAAATTCTCGCCATCCGGGACGCAGCGCAAAACATCAAGAGCTGGCGCCTGCTGGATGCGGAAGTGTATGTGACACTTGAGCCTTGCACCATGTGTTTGGGTGCTATGCAGCTTGCCCGGATCGGGCGCGTCGTCTATGGAGCGTTAGATCCAAAAGGAGGAGCTGTTAGCCTGGGATATCTTATCCATCAAGACACACGCCTCAATCATCGATTCGAGTGCACACTTGAGGCAGATCCGTTTTGTAGCGATGTCCTCAAGGATTACTTTAAGAAGAAAAGAAAACCAAACTCATGAGTGATCAAAAGCTCGCGCGCAGTCTTTGGATTGCACAGTTTTTTCTTGGTGTTTCTTCGGGTCTTCCTCTCCTGTTGACGGGCTCTACGCTTCAAGCTTGGATGACGGATCAAAAAGTAGATCTCACCTTGATCGGCATTTTCGCTTTTGTAAAAACTCCTTACACCTTAAAATTTTTGTGGTCCCCACTTGTAGATCGTTTCAGGATTCCACGCCTGCCCCGCAGAAAGGGTTGGATTGTCTGCACCCAGATTGGTCTTTTTTTTGCCATCCTACTTTTAGCCCGGGCGGATCCACTCAACTCACCGTGGTGGACAGCAGCTCTTGCGATCGCAGTTTCACTTTGTTCTGCAACTCAAGACATCGTCATCGACGCATTTAGAATTGAATCGTTTCCTGGAAAGTCCTTAGGCCTTGCCTCAGCAATCCACACAACAGGCTACCGTGTGGGAATGATTATTGCCGGAGCGGGGGCCTTGGTGCTGGCAGACATTCTTCCTTGGAGCGGAGTCTATCAAATTATGGCGGGTATGCTCGCTCTAGGAATCGTTGGCACACTGCTCGTTCCAGAGAAAGAACTTTCGGTATCACTGCCAAAGTCTCTCAGAGAGTCTGTTATTGAGCCTTTCCGTGACTTTTTTCAGCAGCGAGGGGCGCTCGTGATGTTGCTCTTTATCTTGCTTTATAAAATTGGCGACAACATGGCCGCAAATATGAATGTGACTTTCATTCTTTCCCAGGGCTACACCAAGACGGAATACGCAGCTATTGCAAAGGGCTTAGGGATGTTGGCCACCATAGGCGGAGGAATCTTAGGCGGCGCATTACTTTTACGTATTGGGATTATGAAGTCATTGATCGGCTTTGGTGTACTTCAGGCCTTAAGCACAGCAGCATTTTCAGCTTTGGATGGTACGGGTCATTCAGAGTTCACGCTCTCTTGGGTGATGGTCTTTGAGAATTTGGCGAGCGGTATGGGTTCTGCGGCCTATCTTGCCTTCATGGGTTCTCTGATTTCTGTTCGCTTCACAGCGACTCAATTTGCACTCATGAGCAGCCTCATGGCGGTTTCTGGCAGTCTCTTTGCAATGCCAACAGGATTCATGGCAAAAAATATGGGCTGGACTGGATTTTACGTCTTCTGTGCATTAATTGCTCTCCCTGGGCTACTCATGCTTCCAAAAATTGCGCGCTTCCGCGCTCAGGTTGATGTTCAGTCTTAGACGCCCTGCGTTATTGGAGTGCCCTCTGCGACACATCTTTAGTCAATAATATATCGGCCGATAGGTAATTAATGGCGTCTCAACGCTCTCTATTCGCTGCTCGCACGGCAGCGTTCATCATTGACCTAGCTGCAGAGGGCATTATTTCTGTACTCGTTGCTCTTTCGGGGGCCCTGTTTGCGACCCTTTATTCAGAGGTGGGCACAGCCGACCCTGATCATGTCCAGGCGACAGTTCGCCTCGGGACTAAAATGGGCCTCTTAGCGGGCGTACTTTATGCGGGACTCCTCAATCGGGTCTTCTATATGAAGCTCACTGAGGCTACGGTTGGGCTGCATTTGATGGGACTGCGAATCTGGAACCCAAAACGAGAACATACCTTTCTCCACTTATTTCTGCGCATGAGTCTACGGTATGTATTTTTGCACAAACTTTTCTACCCGATGCAGATCTCCTGGAGAAGGAAAGAATCTGAACCTGGACCGTTTGCGCCAGTCATAGAGATCTCAAAACGGCAGGACAATGAGCGTAAAGCTGCGTGAAGCGGTAAACTAGGGGCCGATGCAGCACATTCTAATCGACGCAAGATCCATTTTGCCTGAGGCCCATGGCATCGGGCGTTACACCGAAACATTGTTATGGGGATTGGATATGACTCGACGGCAATGGGAGCATTCATGCCGAATCTCTATTCTGATCCATAAGAAATTTTTGCTCTCCGAGTCCTTTCCTAGTATCCAGGCGCATTCACCGTTTCTTGCCCCTCAGGCAATGGTTGAGGTGCCGTGGATTTTAAAGAGAGAAGATATAGACCTCTATTTTAATCCGAGCTTTGAGAGTTTTCCGATCCTTCCTTGTCGCTACGCCCAAGTTGTTCATGATTTAAACCACCTGAAGTTTGGTGGATTCCTCCACATTCAGTACTACGAGTTTCTTTTGAAGCGTTCGATTCAGCGGGCAGACCACTTGTTCACCGTGTCCCAGACGATGCGTAAGGATATTTCAGAATGGAGCGGTCGCCGAATCGAGGAGATCGGCATTCTATCCAATGGTTTTGAGTCCCCAGATCGTGCATCCCTCGAAACACTTTCTCGGGACCTAAGTCATTTCTCATTTGTGCCAGACAAATATTTTCTATTGGTGGGTAATCGCAAACCTCATAAGGGTCTCCTTCCGCTTATGGATGCCTATGTCCATTCCAACTTGGATTTCCCTCTCGCGGTAACCCTTTCGTCGGAGGCTTCTCCCTACTGTGACTCAAGAATAAGATATTTAGGTTCCGTAAATCATCGGCAGTTAAATACTCTGATTCAGGGTGCACGTGCCCTCGTTTTTCCAACGGAGTATGAAGGTTACGGTCGGCCACCGGTTGAAGCAGGGCTTCTTGGAACACCGTTGATTATTTCTGACATTCCGGTCTTACGTGAAGTGTTGGATGGCTTTAGCGGGGAAATTGAATTCCTAGACCCAAGGAACCCAGAGCTGTGGGTTAGCTCTTTGCTAAGATCACAAAATACAAAAAAGGGATCAGTAGTCGGTGCTGCACCAAGTCCATCTGATGTCGCGCGTAAACTCATTCAGACCCTGCGGTGATATGATTGGCGATCAGTTCAGCGCAGATGTGCAAATTATTGTTCTTTGCGTATTTTTGTGCAGACTCTTTCAAATTACTTCTAAGCGAATCATTCTGCAGGACTTCAGCAATAGCACGCGCACAATCTTGCGGATTCTCAGTCTGGAAAAAACAGAGTGATCCTGGTGAACGCTCTGCGATCTCAAGATTGAGTAGAAGGTCTGATGCAACAACTGCTGATCCTTGCGCCAAAGCTCGAACAAGTGAGCCAGATCCAGAAGTGAATCGAAATGGTGCGAGGATTACGTCACTCGCCTCATAGACATGTCCCAATTTCGACTCTGGGATAAAACCTAGAATTTTAACTTCAGACTCAAGGTCTCTATTGCGTATCTCTTCCAGAAGAGAAGCGGAATACGATTTGTCCTCTTCCCTCCGTGCTCCACCAGCAATGACTAACTCGGCATCTATGTTGTAATCGATTCTTAGATGCTCAAGGGCCGCGATCGCGATGTCCTGACCTTTGTCCGTGGATTGATATCCGAACACAGTAATCCGTTTTCTAGATCGATCTTCAAGACTCTGAAAGTACTCAGTGATCTCGAGTCTTGGGGGTACATAGTGAGGAATAACCTTAGGATCAGTAGGTACGCCTGAACTCATGATCCAATCTGCTTGATGCTGAGAATGTACGAATACGGCATCAGCGTGCTCAAATGTTGACCACATCCAACCTCTTCGGAGGCTCTTGATCAGGAATCGATTGACAAGAATTCTTAAGAACTTTTGGAAAATTGTCCCGCGCACTGGGTATTCGAAGTCCGGCGGCAGTACTGTATGAGCGGTGATAAAGATCTTCATGTTTTTTGAGGAATTACGAACTGACGAAATCATCTTCGGCCAGGTGTTTAGGAGCGGCACCTTGCTACCAAAAAATCCAAATTCATGTTGAATCCATAAAAACGTTGGTGGGTTCTCCCTGAGCATCCTCATTCGTTCTTCGCTCATAGGACCTCGCCATTCAGTGCATGTGATGCCGCGAGCTCTCAGGAGGGTGGAAACGCTGGGTGACAAATGCCGGAAGTAATCTGCTATGCCTCCCCTTTCCTCGGGGCACCAAAAAATTGCGCTTTGATGATTCATTTGGAATCCCGCTTTCGTGCGAGTAAGGTCTCTGCAAAATGAGATACTCGTTGCGCCACGTCTGCCCATGAATCGAGGTGGCCTCTGTTGATGTTCCGTCGCATCTCCCGTGTGGGCTCAAGGGTGATTGCCTCTCGCAAAGCACGCATCCATTCGCTCGGATGGCGATCGACAAACCGTGTGAAGCCCTGCAACGCGTCGGACAGCGTGCCGATTCCACCCACTGTGCTTGCAAGCGTAGGGGTTCCAGCAGCAAGAGCTTCTAAAACCACAAGTGGTAGACCCTCATAAAGAGAAGGGAGAACTACAGCATCGACGCTTTCAATCCAATCGCGGACCTCAGCGGATGTGAGCCTACCAGTGGGTTGCACACTTGAATCGTTTTCAAAGCCAGAACCCGGGGCTGCAAACCAATTCCAGATCTCTCCCTCCTTACGCGATCTTGCTGCAAGTTCAGAAAAGAACGGTGCATTCTTCATTGGATCGTCCCCTCGACCGATGAAGAGAATCGCTGGGCGCTGAATCTGTGTGTTCACAGGCGGCTGATGTTCAGGCGCCGCATCCCATCCGTTACCACACACGAGAAACGGTTTTCCATGTCGCTCCGCCATTTTTGCCCAATGCAATTTTCCATGAACACTCAGCACGCCGTCCGACTCCAAAATTCCGCGGCGCTCCCTCAAGCCTGCAAAATAACCACCGAGCCAAAAAAACTCACGGCACGCCCACATGCGTTCAAAGGTGCTCCCATGCAAGGTATGGAGGCGCACACCTTTGGTCTTAATATTCTTCTTAAAGATACTCGTACCATGCGTTTGAACTACATCCCAGGCATCAAAATGCACGGCTTCGGGATCGTTTGAGAGTGTGACAGTAATGCCCTTCTTCCGAAGTTCTCGCGCTAAACAACGACTATAAACTTCAACTCCTCCAAGCCCGTCTTCGAAATCTAAGGTTCCCCAGATCAGCCATTTCATAGTTCTTTCCCTTGCTGCATATTCTGCGTGATTCCATCCCAGAGGCCTTGTATTCCGCATTGAGCAATTCTTGCGTCCCAGTTGTAGAGAGCCGATGGCTTCACTTTGTTTCACCCCGGGTCGAAAAAAGGCCTAAACCTAGGAAGGCGGCTCCTACAATGGCGCTTGCATGAGCTGCTGCAGTCAGACCTCCTGCTTTCAATGCGATTGTATATGTTATGGCTGCGATCACCGCTGCCGGTAGATGAATTGAGAAAAGGGTCTTCTTCACATTTCCCTTAATCGACTGCCAAAGCATGAAGCCTGTACCCGCGGAGAGCAGAACGCCCCCGATGCAAAGTGATCCCATCCAGGCAAGGATTTGTTCTTTCTCGGCACTTGACCAACGATCATTTCCAACCCATTCGAGTGCGTAGGGGGCTAACATAATAATTGCCAGGGCTGTGATAGCGCCGGTGCAAAGGATAGTAAGTGTTACTCGAACAAGTGTATGCCTTCCGGATTGGTCTTCCCTCGATAGCCAGACTGAGAAGGTATTCGTGAGTGCATTGGGCACAATAGAAACAAAGTTTGCGAATTTTACAGCCACTGCATAAAGGCCCGTGTCTATTGCAGGGAGTCCGAAAAGCCCCGCCATAAAAAGATCCATGCTTTGAATCCAACCGAATAGCACTCCACCCGCATGATTCCAAATCAAGTACTCGCGCATTTGTGTCGTCAGAGAGAGAATAGATTCCCGAAGAGGAACTTTTGGAGCACGCATGCCACATGCGCTTTGTGCCCAACTCCGTAGAGCCAGGGAATAGACTCCATAGGAAAAAATAATCGATGTCGCCAGAATCGGCATTAAATGTTCAGGCGCAAAGAGGAGTGCTGATCCAAAGCCAAGAAGTACTAAAGACTTTTGGACAAATGTAATGAATACGACTCGCTTGGGCGCAAGCTCAAGGCGTAAAAATTCCCGGTCAGCCCCTGAGATGTATATTCCAAGGGTTAGGGTCCAGGCCCAGATGAGATGGCTGATTTCTGCTTGTCTCCAGATCACCAGAAAAATAGCACTCCCAAAGGTGGTGGCCAGAAGCCAGGCTACAAATCCGTAAGTCCTGAGCACGCTGAGTTTCCAGGCCAGGGTCTCTGCGCCTTCCGCCTTCCAGATCCGGTAATCGCGGTAAATAATTGCGGCTGGCGGGACGAAAAGAATGAGCCAGGGTGTAATCAAAGCTTGGGCTAACGCAACCCCTGAAAAGGACTCTGTCGGCAGGCTCCGAATGACAAGGAAGGTGATACCCGCGTCTAATAGGCGGGTCCCAATCAGGTCGACGAAGGTCCATGAAGCAATTTTGATCCAGATCCGTCGGGTCATGTCCCTTTAGACTATCGCGAACGACTCGTTTCAGAGGTAAGTTTTGGGGAATGTTTGATTTTACTCTAGGTGGAAGACTGTTGAATTGGATTCTCTTACTTTCTGCAGCTCTTTCTATTCTTCCCTCAATGGCTGCGATCACACCGGAAGGATGGGGCTTGGGACCTCTGAACACGGTCAAGCTGCTATCCCCCGCATTTATCGTTGTGATTGTTCACGCTGCTCTTCTCAAGCGTTCCTTCCATTCCACCGAGGTGAGGGTACTGTTCTTTCTTGGCCTCGGGATGATTGCTTCTTTCATTGCTAATTTTGGCTGCGCCGGAATTCCAAATAACGTTGTTCGGGAATGGGTGGCGGTCAGCATTGGAACGCTAGTGGCCCTGTTCCTTTACCAATCATCGGATACTCGTAGATCGATGGTGGTTCATTTTTGGATGATCCTCATAGCGGTTCTCTGCTTGCTCGATATTCTATGGAAGCCGGGTAGTCTAAAATTAAGTGAAACTCTCTTCAGTGCTGAGTCCGTCCTTCGCGACATCCGTGAGGCTGGGGACGAAGTGCTAGGTTCAGTCTTTAGTCGGCAGTCCCTCGCAAAGATCCTGGTTCTTCTACCTTGGCTTTTTTTAGCTCTCCGGAAGGGAGCGCCATCTTTGAGGCATTGGTGCATCGCAGGCATATTTTGGTCTTTAACCTTTTCTACGAGCCAAAGGGCAGCAGTCTTGGCGATCTTTATCGCCCTGTTCGCATTTTTGTGTCACCTCGTGTTTCATCGAGGATTAAAATATAAGTTCATCCTCGCTGGAATTTCCGCTACCGCCGCCCTTGTGCTTCTTTCAGTGATCTTGACACCCAAGCCGATCCTCCTGAGTCGAGGCCCCCAATTCATGAAAAAACTTTATTCTGAAGACCTAAAAAGGGTTGAAGGCCTTGAGAAAACCGCATCTGACAATGTGGAGTTTAGAAAACGGACATTCCTGGTCACGTTGGATGTGATCAGGGCTTCTCCTCTCGGGAATCCTTGTGTATCCCAGGCATCGTTTGATGCACGCGCGGTAATTCCTGCTCATTCGCACAATCTCTTTCTTGAGCAGTTTCGTGCAAGAGGCTGGATTTTCGGTTTTCTATTTTTTGCAGTCTACTCTTTCGGAGTTTTTCTATGCTTCAGGAATTCTGCTATTCAGGGAGGGGTGCGATTTGCGGCCTTGGCTGCCCTCTTTGTCCTCGGCATGTTTGATCAGCCTCTGTTCGTGATCAACCATGCGGTACTCATTGGGTGGATTTTGTTGGAGTCCTTTCGGGGTGGAAGGTTATCTAAGGCAGCTTCTGTACATTAGCTACCACCCCATTGCTTCCGTAGAAGACCTCCACTTTTCCATTCGCTGGTGAACTCACCATCTGGCGAACTTGATTTAAAGTTTTTGGATAGTCATAAGCAGGACTCAATGCATCAAAGGTATCGAGAATCGCCCATTCGAGTCTTTGTTTTCGGTTCAAGCCTAAACCTACATAATTCCAACATGGAATGAGCATCAAGGTTAGTAATGCACCGCCTAGCTTTGGAATTCGACGCAGAAATGTATCGATTGGTAGCCAGAGAGGAATGTAGAAAGAGATGATCTTGAACAAGCTCTCTGGCTTTAAACGCTTGGTGAGTGGTCTCCAGAAGTATTTAGGAGTGCTCCAGGGACTTGGACGGAGTGTTTTGAGGTAGTAATCAATCGAAATCTTTCCACCGGGTTTTAATTTCTTTAGAATAGCTTGATACGCACGGTCCGGGTCTGGCGTGTGCTGTAAAACTCCATAACAAAAAACGTAATCGAAGGATTCATCTGGGAACGGAATCGAATAAAGATCCCCCTGAAACAGGAGGAATTCTCCTTTACCTCCGTTACTACTCCAATTGGCTTCTACGGCCTCGCTGTAGTCGAAGCTGACCAATTTTGCTCCATATTTCACGAAAATCTCAGTGAATCGGCCGGCACCAGAACCAACTTCTAATACCTTCTTTCCTTTGAGTTCTTCTGGAGTCCAGCGTGTGCTCTTTAAAAATCTGTTCTCGGTCAATGGAAGTCCGACCGCACTGTCGAGCTGAGTCTTCTTGAATTGATTCCACTGAAAACCAAAGCTGTTTCCGTAGTTTTCGCTCGGTACAAAACGTGGAATTCCATTTCGTATCTCGACTTCGGTGCCGGTGGATTTTTTGAGTAAAACACCGGTGCGGATGTCCTCAACATCATTCGTAACCAGGTCGTAGTCGTTCTGAAGATATTCTGTGAAATGAGATCTTTTCATGACGTCTTTTATTGTGACACGGCATGGACTGAAAGGCATTTGAGGGGACGACCAACACTGCTTAAGACGAGAATGGTTTATGTCCGGAGGCATCAAAAGGCATTTCTTCAAAAAGGAAGCACCTGCGATACTCTAAGCCGAAACTCCAGCTCGAATTTTCATGTACGCCTAGCGAGAATAGAACTTTATGAAATCAAAAGAGGTCGCGAGCAAGTGATCCAAGAGATGGCGAGCGATAACCTGCAATTGACCCAAACACGCATCACCCATTTACGAACTCTGTTGAAGGGCTTCGGTGGTCATCTATCCAAATTAGATATTTTGGTCATGCTTTATTTGGTCTTGTTAGGAACTTTCAATAAAGCATTCTCTTATTTGCATATTTCGCTTCTCGGTCTACCCCTCTATGTCGGTGAAGTCGCTCTATTTCTCGCATTGCTTTCCAGCTACCTCAAGATTCGTAACGGAAAGGCATTCCTGTCTCCGCCTTGGCTGCTTTTGGTCTTTGGCTCATGGATATTTGGCTGCTTTTTTAGGTTTATTTGGTCTTGGTTTGAGGATGGAGGATTCACAGCTGCAGCTAGACTTCGCGATTTTGCACTGGTCTATCAAAGCTTGTGGGTCATATGGGGTTATTGTCTGCTTAAAACCAATTGGAAATTCTTAGTGATACTCATCCCATTGGGCTCTCTTTTGGCATCAGCTTTGTATACAGCGGATGAAGTCTTTCAATCCCTGGTCGGCACTCGAACCATGGCTTTGGGTGGAGTTGCCGGCAGTGAGCCGATTGCGCAACTGATGCCTTGGTTCTTTGCCTTCCCCCTTCCCCGTCTAGGCTGGTTTTTTGCGTCTTTAGCAACAGGTAGTTTGATGATTGGCCAAATTTTGGTTTATCTAAAGAAAACGCTGATCTTTGGTTTGATTGTGATCCACATCCCCCTCTTGGTCGCTGGAGTCAAATCTATTAAGCCCATCAGGCGCTACATTTTTGCCACTATCCTCGGGATTTTCGCGGTTTTAGTTCTTTTTAGTTTGGGTAACGTGAAGCAGCTTGGAGTAAAGTCTGGATGCGAGGCGAGTCAACAGTTTTTTACTTCTTCCCTGAGCGCTGAAAGCTGGAACTATAGGATTCTTCACGGTGAGGATGTGAAAGCGCTTGAAGAGGTGCGGCCCATCGCGCAAGCGCCTCAAATGATCGGTGGGGAATATGCGGCGTGGCGGGGGTACCTTTGGGAGCAAACAATAGATGCATGGAGAACGCGGCCTTGGTTCGGCTTTGGCTTTGGACCGCCAGTGGTTCGTTCGGTCCTATACGGAGATGTGATCACTTCTGAGGGTCGTAGAATTTCTGGGCCTCACAATAGCTACCTAGCGCTACTTTTTCGAATGGGGGTTGTAGGTCTCGTACCACTGATGGTGTTGTTGCTTGCTGCCTTGACACGCCTGAAAGACGTCTATGGAAACTTAGTGCTAGCCTTTCAGTTTTCACTGACTGGTGCCGCAGCATGGTATGCGCTCTTTAATGTGGGACTGGAGAATCCCTTCAACGGAAACTGGTTTTGGATCGGCCTCGGTGGAATTTTAGGGGCTTTTGGCGTCAAACAATCGAAGAATATGGCCCGATCGCATTCCGCATAATCGCATCGAGTTTTCGTTCTAATCTCTTCGTCCAGATAAGATTAGGCTAATCCTTTCACAAACCTCTTTCGCATCGGTCCAGCCAGGTAGGGGCTCGTTCTGGGCATAACCCCTTTTAGCTTCTAATCCATTTGGGCAGTCGGGTGAAGCGATTTTTGGATAGCCGGGCGGACACCATTCTGTAGGATTCGTGACGTGGAACAGGGGTATTGCTGGATGTGAAAGAAACGCTGCTAAATGCAAAGGGGCAGAATCACAGCAGATCAAAACGTGTGATTGTACAATAGCCTCTACTAGTTCCGCGTCTTTCATTTCCTTGACTCCTAAATCAGAGAACTGCTTTGAGTCACCTGGACCACCGACAATATTTACGGAATGGCCTTTGGATTTCAGGAAAGCAGTCAAGTCATTGAAGTGTGGATAACGTTTGGAGCCCCATTGTGCTCCTACATGAATCAGGATTCTTTGATTTTGAGCGTCCGAAAATTTAGGAAATACTCGTTGATCAAGGCTTTCTAGATCACAGCCAAGCGCGTCCCCCCACTGGTGGTATCGATTACGAACCATACGTACCTTTAGAGTTGGAAAAAGGTTTAAAAGAAAAGTACTCAACGCTCCTGATCTTCTCAAAAGGAATCGTAACCACCCCGAAAATCTGTAAGTTGCTTTTGGAAAGAGCAAAAGCGCCGCGATGAAATCTCTTGGATCACCACGAACGCTGATCACTACGTCGCCGGATCTGGATCGATCCTCTCGACACTTGATTCCAAAGATTTTATAAAAACGATGATGAGTTGTGTAATCGAGGTCGATCGCAACTGTGGAAAGAGGTGACTTAATCTTTTTCTTCTCCCACGCAGCCTCAAGTAATGGGATCCATCGTCTAGAACAAGCGATTGTAACCTCTGTGATCGGTAGAGTTGATACTACAGTGGCTACAATGAGAACATCGCCCAAACTCCAGGGCTCAAATACGATTTTTTGATGGTTCATCCGTGTTGGATCAGCATACAAGTTGTGCCCGGAATCATCAATCAAGCGCATGGTGACGCATTTTTAACTTCTGAAACTCGCTATATTCCTGCAATAAAACCAGTCAAAAGTTTTTTCCCCCAATGTCCACTTTTCTCAGGGTGAAATTGGCAGGCCAACGTTTTTCCACGGACTAGAGCGGCAACATAGGGTCGATCGCCAATTCTTAAAATCAGGCCTTCCAATGATGGATCTGCGGGCACTGCGTAAGAGTGAACAAAGTAGAAAGTTGCCTCTTGTGAAACATCTAAGAGGTACGGATGGTCTGGCGACTGATTCTGCACATAACTCCAATTGATGTGCGGCACTTTTAGAGGTACTCCGTCCGCTCCCGTAGTGGGCAGCCGCACTACGTTTCCCCTAAAAATTCCGATACCAGAATGCCCGCCATCTTCCTCGCTAAAATCCATCAGCATTTGCATCCCTAGGCAAATTCCAAGCAGCGGACGGTCGGACTCGCGCCAGGCTCTGATCGCAGGGATTAAGCCAGTATCACTCAATCGAGCCATTCCCGCTTTGATAGAGCCAACACCAGGCAGAACCATGTGAGTAAAATCTATCGGGTCGAAGCTCTGCACTGTCTCCACGCGATGAACTGACTCCGCACCATTGGCCAGTAAGGCCCGCTCCACGGAAAGCAGATTGCCTAAGCCATAATCGATGATGGCTACTCTCGACCTCATGCTCCACCTCTGTCAAAGGCGTAGGGCCGGATAGAAAGTGATCTCTGCGTTAGATGCGATTTGATCTGCGAAATCGTCATGCGATCGAAATGGAGCGCATCGGCAAAAGCAAGACCTTCTGGAATCGGGCCTGACGCGATGAGTTCATCGAGATGGGCTTCAGAGCCGAACCCGCCACTGAGGATCAGAGGAACAGAAACGCTCGGCCTCAATGCGTGATACATCTCAAGATCAAATCCAGCTCGGGTCCCCTCATGATCCACTGAGGTCAGAAGAACCTCACCTGCGCCAAGATGAACAGCCTGATGGACCCAGTCCAGCATATTTTTGCCCGTAAGATCTCGGCCACCATTGAGCAGAACCTCAAAGTATCCAGCTTGATTTCGTTTGGCTTCTATCGAAAGCACAACACACTGGCGGCCAAATTCTTCAGAAATCTCACGTATTAATTCGGGCCTTTGCACTGCTGCCGTATTGACCGCAATTTTGTCAGCGCCGCTGCGCAAGGCTGCCCTGGCATCCTCGACACTTCTGATGCCTCCGCCTACGGTGATAGGTACAAAGACAGACTCGGTGATTTGCTGGATCAGGTCTCCTAGCTGATTTCGGCTGTATAAACTGGCTACTGCGTCCATCAAAAGAAGTTCATCTGCACCTGTTTCAGCGTATCGGGTGGCGAATGGTCCAGCGATTCCAACGGGTCTGACTCCCTCTAGCCGAACAGGCTTGATAAGCCGAGCTCCTTTGATATCCATCCGAGCAATGACTCTGACGAACCCCGATGATTTGAGAATCATTGCCGTGTGTGTCTGAGTGCCCAGCCCTGACCGGTCTTCATCCATAGGTGAGGCGAGCGGAATGAATCCGTGAGTTCCTCAAAACTCTGTCGAGTCATCTGTGGAGCATCAAACTGGCGGCTTGCTTCCGGAAACTCTTTGGGATTGATGCTCAGGTATTTGAAGATTTCATCTGTAAAACGCTCTGGAAATTCGCCGTCATATTTCTTCACCAGCGCGATTCCTTCTTCAAGGTCGATTTCACCATTCCGAATTTCTTGTGAAGTTTCATAGGAAGCACGTCCGATTCCAAACTTCACGTGTGTCGTGTAGTAGTGGAAGTCATCGACTTTGTCGTCAATGCTGTTGTACTTGCTATAGGTTCCTGGGGTTCGCTCTGGTGCTGCCTGAAAGCCCCCATGCTCTACGGCGTAGTAATAGTTCGCTTGCGGGTGCCACTGCAAATAGTAACCCAAGTAATGCACTCTCACCTCCTGTCGATCCAGCTCATTTGGATCTGCAGGCATGTATGGCTCGAGGTCACCATGAGTCAACTTAAAACGCCCTTTTAAATCAGCAATGGAAACGCCCGCAAGATAGATTTCCGAATCTGCTTGAGAGGTAAAATAGGACCAGTCCTTTTCTGCCTTGGAGTTTTCTTCAATTGGATTTCCATATTCAGCAGCATTTTCGCCATAAAACACTAAAGGAATCCCTAACTTTGCAGCGATTTTTGGCCCAAAATACATTTGCCCAAGCATGAAAGGCTGAAACGGATGGAACAAAGTCTCCATCGCCAAGCGGGTCAACAAACGATGCGTGCGTCCATTGGGAGTCAGGAGATAATTATCAAATCCCGAATGAATCCAGGCTTGGAAATTCTTCCAGCCCCAGTCCGTATAGATGTGGGGAGCCCACGTGACTGTGAGCGGATTCATGCCGTACTTGTATTTTAAAACGTGGGATTGAAAAAAACTGTCTTTTCCACCTGACCCGGGAACTATGCAGTCGTAACTGCCATCCTTGCTGCGGTATCGATCGCACAGGTCCATCAGCTCTTTTTCACGTTCTGCCCAATTGACGATGGATTTTTTTGCTTCGTTATTTCGGCAAGCAGAGCAGACGCCATCCTCGTTGAAGTCCAAGGTATGTTTTTTGGTGTTTCTGTTGTGGTTGTATTCCTTCTCTGAGCTTGGCTTCTGGTTGGTCATAGTGCATTGCTTGCAGTACTTTACCTCCAGCGGAAGACCATAAAGCGCTTTTGAAGATTTAACGCCAGGTTCAAAATCGGATATTGAAGTTCCGAAACTCACTTTCCAAGACTGATTCATTTAAGTCCTATTCTTTCACGAAAGCGCAAATCGTTGCTAGGATTTGTGCTGATTTAAGGGTGTTAGCGTGGTTCCTGGTTTTGCATTTAACCAATCTGTTCCGCCAAAGTCAGGAACCAGTGGCACTTCATGCCCGAGCCAAAAGAACCTGCCTGTAGGCCCATCCGCAGGTACATTCAGAGCGTAATCAAAAGTGCTGTGCGCGACAGATGGATCTAACGTAGCTTGCGGTGCCATTTCGGATCTCACTGGGCCTGGGCTCACTAGGTTAATTTTTATATCTCGGGCAGCATGCTCTTTTGCCGCCGTTACAACCAAAGCGTTTAATAGCGCTTTTGAGGCTGAATAGGCTCCATAACCGGGCGCACAGTTAAAAACAGCACCTGAGGTGACGACAGCGATCCGTCCAAACTCTTTTTCATTCATCACATTTAGGCAGGCCTGCAGAAGAGATAAGTTTGCCAGTGCATTGACTTGTAAAGTTCGTACTAAGGTTGCGCGGGATAGATCCGCAATCTTAGACTGCGTCATGATTCCTGCATTTAAAATTGCGTGAGTGGGTCGAATCTCTAGTTCGATTTTTTGAGCGAGATTTGAAACATCACTTTCGTTTCCCAAATCGCAGTGGTGGGCAAAGACGGAATCCTTGAAGTATCCGATGATTTTGTCGGTTCTGCGTGCCACCGCATGGATGGTGAAGGTCTTCTTCAAGTGATCCACTAATGACCAGCCCATCCCACTGCTTGCACCCGTAATTAACAATGTTCGTTTACTCAAGAATGACTCCTTCTTTTGTGATTAAGCTGCTTGATCTCTGTTTATGTGTCGATCGCAAAACCGCCTGGGACACTGAGATGCGGCCGTTGTATAAACTCATGTGATGAAGGTCGATAGCTGGCTCGTTCTCAGTTCCAAATCCATTAAAGACGCCATGTCCTTATTGAATGCCGCCGGTACTCAGGTGCTATTTGTTGTCGATGGTTCAGGCAAGTTAGTGGGCTCCCTGAGCGATGGTGACATACGTCGAGCCCTTTTAAAGAATAATGGTTTGGATACTCGGATTGTAGATGTGATGAATCCACGACCTGCGGTCATAGGACAACGGGAGCCAAAAGGTCCAGCTCGAGTCCGACTCAGGCGCGCAGGTGTTCGTTTTGCCCCGGTGCTTGACCCAGCTGGCTTGATCGTGGACGTATTTGCCGCCTATCCCGAAACAGCCGAAGCTTTGGACAAAGCCACCCAAGAAACCTCAGTCGTCTTGATGGCCGGGGGAGAAGGCCTCAGGCTCCGGCCTTTGACTGAGACGTGTCCTAAGCCCATGTTGCCAGTAGGCGGAAGGCCAATTCTTCAGACTATTGTCGAAAGTGTTGCTGGATTTGGATTTTCTAAATTCTTTATTTCGGTAAATTACAAAAAAGATCAAATCCAAAACCATTTCAAAGATGGGAAGCACTTCGGCGTAGATATTCAATACCTAACGGAATCAAGTAGTCTCGGAACCGCTGGTGCATTAGGGCTTTTGCCAAAGCCGATTCAATCTCCTGTCGTCGTCATGAATGGTGATCTGCTGACCTCTGTTGATATTGGGCGCATGTTGGCTTTTCACTTAGAACGAAAGAACACAATTACAATAGGGGTTCGAGATTACGAAGTTCAAGTGCCTTACGGGGTCGTACGTACCGATAGTTTTGGCGTCGTACGTGTGGAAGAAAAACCCATCCAAAGATTCCAGATTAACGCTGGGATTTATATTTTGGAACCAATGGTATTGGATTGGATCAATGGGTCAGATCGGATTGATATGACTACCTTGATCGATCAAGCGATCGAAAAATCTTGTCGCGTGGATTCGTATTTGATTAACGAGTACTGGTTAGATATCGGACGAATGGAAGATTTTGAGCAGGCTCAAAAAGACTTTTCTACGGTTTTTTCTAACCTAAGCTAATCGATTTCATAACCGCTCTACCAAGCGGTCCATCCGCCATCTACACATAGGAGTTGCCCCGTAACATAGGTCGACGCATCAGAAACGAAGTAGGCATAGGCACCAGAAAGTTCTTGTGTCGTTCCCATGCGTCCCATGGGAACGCGCTCAGAGTATAACCTCTGAAACTCTTCGTTCTGTCCGCTCTCGACACCACCAGGAGCAATAGTATTCACGCGGACTTTTGACTTTGCCCAGTGGGTTGCAAGGTGTCGCGTTAGGCCGATGAGTCCAGCCTTAGACGCTGAATACACAGGGGGGGTTGATATCTTTCCACCCAAATAAAATGAACCTTCGTAGATGCGTTCGTCAGGCCCAACCAAGCCATAAATCGATGCAGTTTGTACTATGGATCCTCCGCCGTTCTCTGCCATCCATTCGCCGAATGTTTTGGCCATTATGAATGCCCCATCTAAGTTCACCGACATGACTTCCCGCCAAGTCTCTAGGGAATAGGCTTCCACTGATGCACAAAAGCTTCTTACGTCCGAGGTCTTGGTGGCTGCATTATTAATGAGCGCGTCAATTCTGCCAAAACAGCGAAGAGCTTCCTTGAGTGAAGACGCTACGGAGGCTTGATTGGATACATCAGCAGCAAAGCAAGCTAGATTTTGTCCCTCAAGATGCGAAAGAGTTTTTAGTGCATCGTTGGAGACATCCATGGCAAATATTTTAGCGCCTGCCTCAGTAAAGTCTTTGCAGAGCTGACTCCCGATGATTCCGCCGGCACCTGTAATGATGATAACTTTATCTTTAATATCGATTAAATTTTTCATTGAAATGGACTGTCCCTTTTTTATCTCTACTGCAGATCAACCCATGCTTGGGTTTCGACGCTATTCCGTGCTGCTGCCAATATTTGAATGGATAAAGCAAGCTCTTTAGGATCACGTTGAGGTTCTCCGGTACGAACCTGTTTGATGAATCCATGCAGTAGAGTCCGAAACATCAAAAAGTTGCTAGTGATATCTACGGATTTATGAGGAAACGGACCTGTCCAGTCAAACCTTGCTACTCGAGAACCGTCGCCGGCTGCAGTAATGATCCAGTGTTGCTGGCTATTTGTCCTGATGGTTGCGGTCAATCCATCAGTGCTTAAAGCCGTTCCAAAAACAGAAGTTGGCCGTGCAGTTGTGGAACCGAGCAAGCCGTCGATGATGTGAATCGCATATCGATCCCATCCATTGGAGATGATTCCTCGAATGACATGTGAATTTAAATCAAACTCGGTTCCCTTAATTTGAGAGAGTTCAGGCGCATATTTCATTCCGGCAGCCGACATAATGAGCCCATTTCTAATGTAGGGTTCAAATTTACGGTAGTCCGAAAGACTCGTGCAAAGTGGTTTGTCCACCAGGACAGGAATTCCAAGGTCTAAAAAGGGCTGAGCAAATTCCCAGTGACTGTGGCCATCGTCCCTTGCTAAAAGCACAGCGTCGATGACTTCTCTATCATAAAGCTCTGTTCGATCCTTACAGGCATTTGGAATGTTTCCAGCCTTGCAAAGCAATTGAGTCATGTCCGGATCTTGTGTCCATGCATGAGTGATCTTGACTCCGTCGATGCCGAATTCATCTGACTGTCGTTCGGATAAGTAATCTGCAATCACTCCCCATCCGGCCTCACGCATTGGGGCTTCTTGGTAATTATTGATGATGGCGGAGAATGAAAAGGGGTGGCCGTTTCCCGGTCCGTCCAATCCCATCACAGCCAATCTAAGATCTCGATTTTTGTTATTCATTTTGGCTCCTTGAAGAGTCTTTTCTTGAGTTTGATTTCTGCAATTTGAAAGTCGATTTCGTGGTCAATGTCGACAATCTCGCCTGGGGGGGATAAAACCGCACTGCATGGAGGCGCAAAAAAATCTCCCCCCGTTTTCCGGAATACGTCAGTGCGCACCGAGTAAACTCCTCCATCTATAAAGAAAGCCTCAGGTAGCTTTTGTCTGGGGAGCCAAGGGTCGACTCCGTCGATAAAAGTTTTGGGCTCACCACCGACGATCTTCCAGATGCGGTGTGGATTTACGGGAGCCGGTGAAAAGCTCGCAGCTGAATTGTACTGGGAAGACGAAGTTATTTGATGGATTGCATGAGAGACCATCTCTCGGGTTCGTAAAGGTGATGTCGGTTCAAGCAAAACAAAGTGCGTGGGTGTTGTCCCACCCTTGTGATTGTGTTGTTCAAGAGCGTTTAGGACTGCTTCAGAAACAGGAGATAAATCTTGTGAAATCTCTGAAGGTCTCTTCCAGACGGTTGCGCCGGCAGCAGTTGAAATTTGCTCAATCTCCTTTGAGTCCGTGGTAACCCAAACCTCTTGGATTAAATCCGGAAGACTCTGAGCCATCTCTATACTCCAGACGATCAATGGCTTTCCCATCAGCATTCGAATATTCTTCCCGGGAAGGCCTTTGCTGCCCCCACGAGCAGGAATAATAGCTACGCAATAACTCATTTCTCCTCCGAAAGTTCCACACTTAAGATTGGATCATCCGCTTTGTAGTGATTCAGGGACACCTTTCCAATCAAATCGTCGATTCGCCAGGCACTCACTTGACCCTCAGGACGTTTCGCTCTCAACAGATTCTCTGTAAATACTTCTCCTCTTTGAATGGACCGATCTGCCACTAAACCCCGACGGACGCGTAGGGCGGTTTCTTTCTCAATAGCGGATGGAGTTTTGATCCCACTTCCTGCACAAAGGAGCTCAGTCCTTCGTATACTCTGCACGAGCTGAGAAAGCTCTTCGGACTCCATGCTTGCGAGATGGTCAGGGCCCTCTGCCTTTTTTGACCATGTGAAGTGTTTCTCTATCACCGTTGCACCCAGAGTCACTGCGGCTAAACACGCCTCCGAACCTAAAGAATGATCTGAATAACCCACTTCGCATCCAAACTCACTTTTTAGTTGCAGCATCGCGTGCAAGTTGATCGTCCCAAGCGGAGCTGGGTATTCCGATACACAATGAAGCAAGGTCAAGAGATCAGCATTTAATCCGTTTTTAAAAAGGAGATCTACAGCGGCCCGAACTTCAGGAAGTGTGCACATTCCGGTGGATAAAATAGTAGGGAGTCGATAACCCGCTACGGCCTCGAGATAGCGTTTGTGAGTGATCTCGCCAGAAGCGATTTTAATGCGCTTCATTCCAAGATCTTTGATCAAAAACTGTAAATCACTTACACCAAAGGCTGTAGAAAGGAAGTCGATCCCTAGCTCCGCAGCGGCCTCCTTGAGAACGAAATGATGAGGTCTGCTGAGTTCGAGACTCTTGATCATTTCATATTGCGAGTGACCCGTCGCAGGGTCGTTGAGTTTTTGGTATTCAGCCTTTTCTGCTGAAGGCGTAACGATATCGGATGCAATGAAGGTCTGAAATTTAACGATGTCAGCACCACTCTTCGCAGCAATTCGGACGAGCTCTAAAGCTCTCTCAAGCGATCCGTTATGGTTCACTCCAGCTTCCGCGATGATTAATGTATTTTTTGTTTTCATGATAGGAGCTCTTACTCAGTGGGTTCGCGCGGGTACACCACTATAGGTACCCGCTTTTGTGATGTCTTTCACTACGGCAGCCTGTGCTCCGATAATTACGTCTGATGCAATGGAATGACCTTGTTTAATAAAGGCCCCTGCGCCAATCAAAACGCGATCCCCAATGGCCACATTTCCAGAAATCCGACTCCCTGGATAAGCGGTCACAAAATCACCGATAGTAGTGTCATGCCCAACAGATGTATGCCAGTTGATGAGTGCGTAGTTTCCGATTTTCACATGGGTTGTGATTATGCAAAAAGGGGTTACGATCCCCCCGACTCCAAACTGAACATCGTATGTTATTGCTTTAGGGTGAATGAATGTGGGCGCTGGTTTCAGACCCGCCTCCAGCGCATCTCTGACTGCCGCTTGTCGAGCTTTTGGATCGCCAATGCACGCAATAAATCGGTGATTTAAAATCTGCATTGGTTTTTTGACGACCTCGACTTCCTGTTCTGCGATGACTACTGACTCCCGCGAGGAGTGCGTATCAAAAAAGACGCTGGAAATCCCAGCGTCGCGAAGGTGAAAGTACGCCTCGCGAGCAAACCCACCCGATCCTAGAATGACAATTGTATTGCTCACTTCATCACCTCTAATAATTGAAATGACTTTCCGTTTCGATTGAAAAAGTCTCCACGCTCAAAACAAAGTTCAAGATCTTCTGCGATCCGTTTTGAGGTATCACCCATGCCGAACGGATGTCGATACAAGGTGTTCGAATCCATTTTGAGACGAATGGCTTCACTGATTGCTTTTACGATTGAATCGGTCTGGAAGGGAGTATTTAACATAGGACTTCCGTGCTCGCGTCCCAACTGTCGATCCCCAATATTGACGCATGGTGTTTGTAGGGCCGAAGCTTCGATTAAGCCGCTAGAACTGTTGCCTACACAAACATCAGCATGACGCAAAGTCTGATTGTAAAGAGACAGTCCTAGACTTTTTCTAATCAAGTAGCGATTCCCATCTTTCCCTTCATGTTGTTGAAGTTCTTGGAGGCTTAAAAGAATCGGTTCATAACCCTGGTCTGTATTTGGGTAAGTCCATATGACGCCATGATCAGGAAACTGGTCGAGAGCCTCTTTCAATATACAAAAATTCTCCGAAGAACTCTTTGGGTTACGAGAATCTGGATGGAGAGTACACAAGATGAATCGTTGTTCGGGTGGTAGACCAAGTTTCTTCAGAACTTCCGTGTGATTGGAGTCACTGGATTTTAAGGTGTTCTCAATGCCTAATGCCCCGACATTTAAGACGGCGTCAGGGCTTTCCCCCATTTGTAGAATACGGCGCCGACTCAAATCAGAGGCGCAATAATGCCTACATGATAATTTGGTGATCGCATGACGGCACTCTTCGTCAAATGCGCCTTCACTGACTTCTCCCCCGTGCAGGTGAATAATCGGTACTAGATTTAAGTGGGAAGCTAGAGCAACCCCAAGAGTTTCAAATCGGTCCCCTAGAACAATCATTGCATCTGGCCGTTCCACTGTTCTTATGTGACGGTCGACCTGTTCTATCGTCTTCGCGAGCATCAGCGAGTTGGACTCTTTTGACCATGTGGAGAATCTAGGGCCTATTTTCAAACCGGAAGACTCTATCTCACTTAGGGTTAAACCAAACTCAGGCTCCAGATGTGCGCCACTGACCCAAAATGAGTAGTTGAGCTTGGTATGGCTTTGCAAAGCATTGCCGAGCGTGGAAAGCAGTCCAAAGTCTGCTCTGGTGGTGGTGGAGATCGCAATTTTAGGATTCTCTTTATCCATAATTATTTAGCTTCCAGATGAATATGATGGTCACAGACATCCAACCAGGTATCTCGATGTGAGATAGCAATAATGGTCATTTTCTGAGTGAGTCCTCGGACAGTTTCTATGATGTCGTGTTCAGTGGATGCATCTAAGTTCGCTGAGGCCTCATCTAGGATGAGAATCTTTGGTTCGTTGAGCAGAGCGCGGGCCAATGCGAGGCGCTGTTTTTGCCCCATGGATAGACCCTCTCCATTCTCAGTGATGGTATGGTCGAGGCCCTTGCTCAGGTCGTTCACGAACTGACAACTGGCCAATTCTAACGCACGAAGAATTTGGTTCTGTTTTTCAAGTGGACTCCAAGTTTGTGCCTTCCTGTTGCCATAGAGGATATTTGTCTGAATTGTGCCCTGTACCAGGAAGCATTCCGGCCCAACGTAGGCTACCTGCCGTCGAATCCAATCTTTCAGAACCGTGGCTTGGAGTCCGTTGATTTCAAGACTACCGGAATCCGGGGCGAGCTCTCCGATGAGAAGCGAAATAAGCGTCGACTTCCCACTTCCGGAGCGTCCGGTAATCACGGTAAGGGCGTTGACGGGTATTTTAAAATTGGGAAAGCGTATCTGCGTGCCAAAAGGGGGATCGAATTGCAGCGAGCACCCTTCACTCTTCCAGCCTGTGATCGGAGTGAATCCCAAATCCTCTTGAGAGACCGTAATCCTTAAGTCTTTTTTATTTTTGTTTTCACTTCGCAGCAAAGTTAGGAACGCACTCCGATAAAAAATGGATGAACTTAAAGTATGAGCAGTTTGCGCCGCATTTTGAGACAGTCGTAAAACAAGATAGATGAAAGCAATGAGCTCGGCTGGGGTTAGACCATACCTTGTTAATCCCAGAGTCCAGAGGAAGCCAATGATGAGCGCGCCAGCCAGTTGGGGAAGTATTAAAAAAACTGAGTTGATATTGAAAAATTTTCGGAATTGACTGTAAACATCTTCAATCTGTTTTGATGTGGCTGCCGATTCATGCGAGGCCATCCCGATGATCCTAAGAAATAGGATATTGCGAATTCCACTGAGGAGGCGCGCACTAATCTTGGTATATCCTTCGCTGAGACCGGCACCAGCACGTCCAATCGCACGGTTTGCGAGTAGAATAACCGGAGCAGTCAAGACCAGGGCAATAAGCGCCCAGATCGCGAGGCGACTTTCTCGATAAAACATCAATCCCAAGATTCCAGCGGATACGACACCCGTATATGCAGTCCTTTGGACGTAGTTAATGAATTGTGCCGCATAGTTTACGGTCTCATTAAACCGAGTTGAAACTTCACTTGGCCCGATCATGCTATGAACGAATGCGTCTTCGCAGATTCGGATGCGCTGCTCTGCTTTAAACACTTCGAGCTGCTTACCTTCTAGATTCGTCTGTATTGCTTGGACAAAAGCGCGAACAATCACGAGCAATACAACCGGGATGATCGTTGATTCTGCGAGTCCAAGATTCACGGACAAAAGGAGCTGAATTTTCTGGGCGAGAAGGCCCTCAACCAGTGCGAAAAGGAGCCCCGCTCCAAGACCGCCTAATATAAGTAGGACCGTTTTTCTTCCTACAAACTGAGCGATCGAACTAATACGAGATCTTAGGGTCATTTTCATTTGGAGCAGGCAATGCAAAGATGGAGAAACTTCGTGACTTTTTGTAAAAGCTTTAATGATTCGATACGGGTCGTGTTCATCCGTTTGTCTTCCTTCTAAAGATCGACTCGTAGAGGTTCAACGTTGCGCGACACTGACGGTCGATCGAAAAATTCTCCACCGCGTGAAGTCGGGAGGAATCTCGGAATGCTCTCTGAGCATCTAAAGGCAATTGAACCGCCTCCAGAAGTGCTTGCGCTAGCCCATCAATCCGAAATGGGTCAATGAGCCATCCTGATTTTCCTGGGACCACAGCGTCCGGCATTCCCCCAATATTGAAGGCAATAACGGGAGTGCCACAGGCCAAAGATTCAATCACTGTATTCGCCAGATTCTCTTCACGGGATGGTGCCACGAAGACATCGGCGGCCGCGTATGCTAACGCAAGTGTTGTATCGTCATGCAGTTCACCTAAGAAGTGTGCGTTTAGACCATGAATCCGTTGTTGGCCTCTTTGTTTCGGAGAGCCGAATACGACCAACTCGATATCCTTAGATTCATCGGTTTGGGCGATCCCTTGAATGGCTGCATCCAAGAGATCGGCCCCTTTTCTGGGATCGCCCATCGCATTGATCGCGCCGAACAGGACGAGCTTCTTTGACTCGGGCAGACGAAGAATTTGCCGCGCAATGTTCTGCTCGATGGGACGGTAGACTGCCAAATTCTGACCGGTAGGGATCCACTCCACAGGGCGACTTTTAAACAGAAAGCTTTTCTCTATGCAGGACTTCATCCAACGGCTGGGTGCAATCAGCGTGAGATTCGGAATATCACGATAGACACGTTGCTTCCGTGAATAGACCCATTGATCCAGGTCGAATCCCGTTTCTCCTGTTGGCTTTGGTACAGCCCCTGGCTCATGAATCCACCTAGTGTCATCAGTCGCATAGTGTTGCAGCCCTAAGAAGGGCCACATATCCGGTAAACGCCACACCACCGGAACCTGAACGTTTCGGAGTTTCTCCAATCGCACGAGGCCTGAGGCAATCCAGTGAAGATGAAGGATGTCAGGATTCATGCACAGGGCACGGTTTAAAGCGCCGGTGCCCAGCCAGTTCAAAGATCGGAGTCCTGGTGTTTCTGTCTGATGGAATCGTAAGAGGGATCGATCCAAGTGACCTACCGCTCGGGCCCATAACTTTGAAAAATGGGAAGTTGGTCCAAAAACCGTAGAATCCGTTGTGGCTTTGATGTCCACCACGAAAGAGGAACTCACTCCATGACGTACAAGACCGTCATGCAGCCGATATGCCGCCTTAGCCGCACCGCCGTCAGAGTCGGTCTTGCAAAGATGCGCTACTTTCAATGCAGTAATCCCCCTGAAGAAGTGTCGGCGAATCTGCCCCGAAAGACCTTCAGGTACCAAATCTGAAACATCAGTACATTCCAAAGTTGTTCGGCAGCAGTAATGTTTCCAAGTTCTGTTTGTTGAACTAGTTTTCGAACTTTCTCGTAGTTAAAGAAGCCATGGAGTTCAAGATTTTGCTTGGATAGATATTCTTCCACCATGGGCTGCAATTCTTTGCGTGCCCACTGTGCTATCGGAAGGACAAATCCTCGCTTTGGCGCATGGAGCACAGGGTCAGTCAGTAGGGGACGAAAGGCTTCCCGCAATAAGAACTTTAAACTGCCTGCAGATGTTCTTTGGGTCGAAGGAATCGAGAGAACCATTTCTGCGAACTCCATGTCCAAAAACGGAGTGCGCGCTTCGATAGAAAAACGCATCGCAAAACGATCGGTCACATGCAAGAACTCCTCTGGAAGCTGCACGGAGAGGTCAAGCTCAGCCACACGATCTCGGGCGTTATAATTTTGGTTATTCTGTTGTTCGGCGTGCCGCTCGATAAAGTCCTCAGTCCATTCCGTGACTTTGCTGCGAACTTGAGGGCTAAGAAGGGTCTCTTTTTCGGCATCGATGAAGTTAACAGGGTAGAGACTTGCAAAAGAATTTTTAGTTAGCCCGCGGAGAGTTTGTCCGCGCATGAGATGTTTCACGCTTCTTTTTAGCCTGCGATAGGGCTGCTCATGTGGGATCCACTTCCCATAGTTTCCGAAGAGCTCATCTGCGCCTGTGCCGCTCAGCGCCACTCTGGCGTGTTTTGTCATCTCTTTGTAAAGAAACCAGGACGGGAGACCACCCGAGTAGGGTTCATCCAGGGTCCCGACCATGTCCTCAAGACTATTGATGACATCCTCGGGGGTGATTTTAATTTCGTGGTGTGTTGTATTCCATTTTCTTGAAATGCTTAAAGCACCAGCTGATTCATCCAGTTCGCTGTGATTTGGAAAAACGATAGAGAAGGTGTGCAATTCCTTCTGAAGCTTCATTTTCGCGCACAATGCAGTGATGATTGAAGAGTCAAGTCCACCGGATAAAGAGAGGGCTATAGGAAAGTCGCTCTGAACCCAGCGGTCTAAGGCCTCTGGAAGCGTCGTGCGAATCTTTTCAATCCATTGTTCCTCAGTGAATCGATTTTTGGATTGCGACAAAGGTGGGGACCAAAATTTTTGAACACTCAGAGATCTTTTTTCTAAGGCAAAAATAAACTCATGGCCCGCAGGTAACTTTTCGACGCCCTCAATGATCGTTCCCGGTGCTGGAACAATTTGTAAGCCCAGATAATGAGCTAGTCCGTTATGTCGAATGTTGAGGGGGACAGTCTTGTCTTGCAAAAGACTCTTCAGTTCCGACGAGAAAACAAACGATTGATCCTTAGGTCGTGAGTAATAAAATGGCTTAATCCCAAAGGGATCCCGTGCACCGTAAAGAATTCCTCGCTTTCGGTCATGGATCGCAAACGCAAACATTCCATTCAGTTTCCTGGCGATGCCTGGCCCATGCTGTGCGTAGAGTTCGAGCAGAACCTCTGTATCAGAGTTGCGAGACTTGAGTTGAACGCCAGAGGACTCCAGATCCTTCCTGAGATCAGAGGCGTTAAAGATTTCTCCGTTAAAGACGATGGTGCAGGACCCATCTTTGGAGTCCATGGGTTGCTTGCCGCCGGCCAAATCCAGAATAGTGAGCCGTCGCATCCCTAGCGAAACTTCCGGATTTGCACTGAAGTAGGCGCCCCCATCGTCTGGGCCGCGGTGTTCGATCGCGGTCAGCATCTGCCCCATGAGCTCGGGGTCATTTCGAGAAGTAAAGCCGGCGATGCCGCACATAGAAAACGCACTCCAGAGTGAAATTGATAGATCCCGTCAGCTTAATCCTGGAGGTCAGGAATTGCTGGTCTTTTTATTAGCTTTTGGTCGCTAGCTGGGCAAAGTCTCGCTTATCGCCTTGACGGTGTTCCGACGGTCTCACATATTAACAAAATGCAAGAAAAGCGTAAAACAGCCCTCGTTTGCGGGGCAGGCGGATTCATCGGAAGTCATTTAGTCAAGCGGTTAAAGTCCGAAGGTTATTGGGTGAGGGGAGTCGATCTCAAACGCCCTGAGTTTTCTCCGACTCACGCGGATGAATTTTTTGTTGCTGACTTGCGCGATCAAGCAACCGTCAAATTGGTCATCGGCGAAGGGGTCGATGAAATTTACCAACTCGCAGCCGACATGGGCGGTGCCGGTTACATTTTTACCGGCGAACACGATGTCGATGTTCTACAAAATTCTGCGACGATTAATCTGAACGTCGCAGAAACAAATCGTAGAGCCAAACAAATGGCGAAAATTTTCTATTCGAGTTCTGCCTGTATGTACCCTGCCTACAACCAAGAGGATCCAGGCAATCCAAAATGTTCCGAGGCCTCCGCTTATCCTGCAGAGCCAGACAGCGAATACGGCTGGGAAAAACTTTTTAGTGAGCGCCTCTACCTGGCCTATCAGCGCAACATTGGGATGCAAGTTCGTATCGCTCGATTCCACAATATTTTTGGTCCTGAGGGCACATGGCAAGGTGGGAGAGAAAAAGCTCCCGCGGCCCTATGTAGAAAAATTGCCTCGGCAAAGGATGGAGGTAAGATTGAAATTTGGGGCGATGGCCTTCAGACTCGCTCCTTCCTCCATGTCGACGAATGTGTTGAAGGAATACGTCGCCTGATGAAGTCTGATTTTTCTGGCCCCGTTAATTTGGGTTCTGAAGAAATGATCTCCATCAATGACTACGCAAAAATGATTATGAAGATCGCTGGAAAGAAGCTGGATATCGTGAATATTCCAGGTCCTGTCGGCGTTCGGGGCCGCACCTCTGACAATAGACTGATCCAAGAGAAGCTGGGCTGGTCGCCAAGTGAGTCCCTTGAAAAGGGCACTCGAGCTACCTATGGCTGGATCAGTGACCAAGTGCATTCCGCTGCTGCGAATGCCCGCTAGTTTGAGAGTCAGAACCCTGATTTGTGCGTACAGCAGCTGTTGAGATCTTAGGCGTTCCCGTGAGCGCTATTTCTATGAGTGAGGCCGTTGAATGTGGGCTCACGCATGCGAGGCTCGCCCGTGACAATACGTCCGAAAATCATGGTCCGTATTTCACTGTCACTGGAGTGCACGGAATCATTGAGGCTCAGGAAAGTCAGAAACTAGCAAGTATTTTTCAGGAAGCAACGCTGGTGTTACCCGATGGGATGCCGACCGTATGGTTAGGCCGGTCTTTGGGTTTTCGCTCCATGACTCGTGTCTATGGACCTGAGTTTATGTGGAAGCTCATAGCAGCAACCGAGGGCACAGAGATCACACACTTCCTTTTGGGTGGGAAAGAAGGCGTAGCGGAGCTCTTGATTCAGTGCATTCGTTCCAAGTACCCGAATACCAAAATCAGTGGCTGGTACACTCCTCCATTTCGGTCTTTGACTGATGCCGAAGAGTCGTCTTTGTTAAGCCTGTTGTCTGAGAAGTCACCCCATGTGGTGTGGATCGGGTTGAGTACTCCAAAACAAGAAGCATGGATGCATCGCTGGAGCCGACTCTATCCTAAAGCCCTCTTTGTTGGCGTTGGTGCTGCCTTTGACATCAATTCTGGACTTGTTGCTGATGCTCCCAATTGGATGAAGGTGTCGGGATTGCAGTGGTTCCATCGACTCCTGCAGGAACCAAGGCGTCTCTGGCGGCGATATTTGTATGTGAATCCCAAGTTTATTTTCAGCATCATGGTGCGCTGGCCAAGGGCACTCCGTTAGCGAAAGTTATAATCTCACTATGATGAACCCATCATCCGGCTCTCCTACACCCCAACTCTCGATCATCACGATTTCCTACAAGGATCCAAGTGGCCTGAGAAGTACCCTTAAGAGTATTTCATCCCTTTCACTGGGAGCAGGTCTCTGGGAATGGGTCATTGTAGACTCCAGTCCGGAACTGAACGAGGTGGTCGTGAATGAGGCACAGACCATTTTGCCCAAAGATAAAGTTGTGATTCGCCGCATTGAAAAAGAACCGCGAGGAATTTATTCAGCAATGAATGATGGCATTGCTGCGGCATCGGGTCGGGTGCTTTGGTTTCTAAATGGTGGTGATACATGCGCTGACGCTCTTGCAGTGAGTAGGCTCACGAAGGAATTAGACGCCAACACATCAGCGGAGTGGCTCGTTGCTGGAGTGAACCGCGAAAAGGATGGGGTTGTCCAATATTCTTGGACTGTTCAAGGGAGCGTGAGGGAGGCTTTATTGGGATACAATCGCGTCTGCCATCAGGGAGTTTTGTATAAGACAACAGCCTTTCAGAAGGTTGGAAATTACAGAACGGATCTCAAACAGGCATCGGATTATGATCATTTACTCCGGATGGTTGTGGCAGGACTTCCAGAACTTCGGAGCCAGACAGTGATTGCAAACTTTGATGTCAGCGGCCTTGGAGCTCAACGATATAGAGACGGTTTTCGTGAGATGGCTGCAGTCTTTCGTCAAATCAAAAGCCAAATGAGTTTTTCTGAATATGTCAGAGGAGTTTCAAAGTTTTACCTTTTTTACTTCCTTGTGATTGTTCTAAAAGAACTGGGTCACTTAAAGGTATTTCAGCCCTTCAAACCCATCTGGCTCCGGCTCAAGAAAATGATCTAGGCTAGTTTCTTGCCATTGATCAATTGAATCTGACGCCTCAAGTGAGGGGCAAGATCTCCTACATCCCTGTGATGTGCTTCCAGAAAACAAGTAATGAGCGGATCATCCAGCTGATTTGATTTTTTTTGTTCAAAAGCGGCTGTCAGAGTCTCTACGTACTTTGACCACTCCCTCTTTCGATCTGCGAGGGATGTAGCCTCCGCATCAAAATTCAGCTGGGTGGGTACCTCGGTGTATTCTAGATCCGCCCAGCAGGCAGCCTGTGCATGGGTAATCTGATCAGCTGTCAGTTTAGGTGGGCTATCAATCGTTTGTAATAGCTCCAGATACGCTGCGCGACTTTTGGGCTGAATGATTGCACCGGCTTGTTCTGTTCTGATCGAGGCGGCTACCAACGTGGGCACCCCGTAGGCCGGGGCTTCAATTGCAATGGTGCCTGCGGCCGTCACTACTAAATCGCAACTCGAAAGCACTGACAAAATCGGATCGGATTTTGAGGATATTTTGCAGTCAAAATCAGGATATTTTGCCCGAATGTTATCCACCAGGGATTCAACGGTCACAGAAACTTCATAGCTTTTTTCGGAAGGGTGGGGGCGCACTAATACTGAGACCTTAGGATTCTTTGCAAGTGCAATTAAAGTCTCTTCTAGCCAGATGTAGTAGTCAGGAAATAGCCGCCATTCGGCGTAGTTCACGGCATCTACAAATATGTGCGCAAAAACCACGATACGAATCTTAGGTATCTCCGTCTTCCTTTTCCCCTGCGAGTCTTGAAGAGGCCCCCAATTCACATTGTTTTCATCGAAGTTGCGTACGAACTTACCTTGAGCTCGAGCCGCCATCAGTGAGTGGTAGTGCTCTCTGATCCACGAAGCATCCCGAGTAGAGAGGATTGAACCTAATAGGTCTTCCGTCTGATACTTCGGCTTTAAAATTGTACTTCTATTTTCATTCGTCTGATGAATCTGGAATCTCTGAGTGCCAAACCATCCCCAAAGAGTTACCTCAGATGGCGCAGCCTTATGAAAAAGACCGAAATCGAGATAAACATCGTGCGACACGATAATATCTGAAATTCCATAAGAGTTTATAATTGCCTTGTAGCCGCGAAGTCGCATGAGAGAAAAATAAATGGCACCGAACAACAATAGGTTCTTGTTCTGGTTCGTTGGGAGGTTTGCCTTTCGGAGTAGATCGTCGTGCAGCAGGTCTCCCACTTCCACGCCATCAACCTGGACGCTCCAACCCCGTGATGGGTCCCAAGTGACTTTTTTGAATACCCTGATTGCATCAACAAGGGCTTTCAGTCGGTCCTGAAATCTCACACGGCCGCTCCAATAGATCACCTCGGAAGCTCCAAGTGCGTGCATCACTTGCGTGGCGCTAGAACTCTTGTGCCGAGTAATCGCTAAAATCTTCGTGGTCTTTTTAGAGATACCGCGAAGTAACTCCGCTACGAGCCAGCTATTGTAATTGCAGCCGGGATGTTCAAAGAGTGCTTCCACTAAGATGACTCTTTGTTTTTTTGAGGCTTCTTCCGTATTTCGCATCGCAGAAAGTCCGACCAGCGAACGTAGTAGGTCTGCGGATCTGGAAATCTCCCGAGAAGGGACTTCTTTTTTTTGTTTGAAAGCGATCCAACGTTCTAGTGGAGAAGCACCATCAATAACGTACTTCAAGAAGGTCGTGACACTGCGTTTCCTCATGACTCATTTGCCTTTAATGAGCGGCAATGCGGACTACGTTGTCTGCCACGAAACCAACTTCCTCTTCTGTCAAATTTGAAGAACTTGGTATGCATAGTATCTTTGGGTAGTCAGCCTCTGAAGATTGAGGCTTGAATGTAGCGCACTTTCTGTAAGGAGCCTGAGTGTGATTCAATGTCCATACAGGCCTAGCCTCAATTCCAAGCTCCTGAAGTTTGAAGATTCCTGACCTCAGTTGGTCAAGGTTCCAGTTTTTTATTCGTACGGCGGTTAGCCAGTAGTTTGGCTGTTCAGTCGATAAGCCTTCGATGACTTCGACATTGTCCGCGTTCTTCAAGTGATTTCTGTATTGGAGATGAATCCGTGTGCGTCGCTCGATAGAGGTCGATAGGTTCTTAAGTTGGGCAATACCCAGTGCCGCCTCTAGGCTTGTCATTCTGTAATTATAACCAACGCTGTGATGTTCAAAGAATAGGGCGTCATCCTTCGCTTGATTTGCAAGATACTTACAGCGTTTGAGCCACTCCTGATTGTTCCCAACAATTGAACCACCTCCTCCGGATGTGATGATCTTATTTCCGTTAAAGGAATAGCAGCCTAGGTCCCCGATGGTACCGGATGTAACCCAATCATTTGTGATCGGCGACTTGACGAGGCTTCCCATGGACTCGGCAGCATCTTCAAGGATTGCAACGGAGGAATCCGTAAAAAGACTGCGTAGTCTAAAGACGTCGACAGTAAAGCCAAGGACATGAACTGGCATGACAGCTGAGATGCGTCTAGAGCTGCTCTTGTGTACAAAGTGGGCCCCTTCTTTTCTGCACTCATTCTGTAGAAACTCTTCTAGAGAGTTCAGATCCATGCAGAGTCGGGAGTCACTTCCAAAGAAAAGAGGCTCTGCCCCCACATAGTTGATTGCATTTACCGTCGCAATAAATGTGAGAGTAGGCACGAGCACAAGTTCTCCGGGCTTAACGCCGGCAGTCAGCAGGGCTAAATGGAGTGCAGCTGTCCCGCTTGCCGTCACAACGCTTTTCTTGTGAGGGGCGTTTACTGACTGGGCAATCTCATCTTCGAACTGCTCGACGAAGGGGCCAGAGGATGAAACCCAGTTACTCTCGAGGCAGCGCAGCACCCACTCTTTTTCGTTTCCATAAAGCAAGGGTTCTGAAAGCGGAATGCGCTTTCTTTTCTCTGGGTTAAACATGGTACGAACCAACCGTATATGCTTCGAGATTTCTACTAATCCATTCATACGTCTTGGTCAGTCCCGACTCCATGGACTCTTGCTGAGTCCAAGAGGAATGCTCGCGGAGTTGCCTATTATCGCTGATCAAAGTGAGCACCTCACTTTTCTCTGGCCTGATTCGAGCGGGATCAGTTTTTACACGAATGTCTAAGCCTGAGATCTTTTGTAGGGTCTCAACAATTTCTTGAATGCTCTTTGCTTGACCAGTCCCGATATTGACTGATTTCCCAATGAAGTGATCAGTCTTAAGAATCGCAATCATGCCTCGAACTGTATCTTCGACAAAAGTAAGATCACGCACAGTGTTTAAAGAGCCAAGTTTGACTTGTCCTTTATTCTTTAGCATTTGTGTGATGATCGTAGGAATGACTGCTCTTGTGGATTGTCGGGGTCCGAACGTGTTGAATGGACGTGCGACCACCACTGGAGTATCAAAGCTCAGATTGTAGCTGAGCGCGAGTTGATCCGCTGAGATCTTACTCGCAGAATAAGGTGATTGCGGTTGGAGAGGGTGCTCCTCTGAGATGGGAGTAAAAAGAGCTGATCCATAAACCTCACTGGTCGAGGTAACCAATACCCGCGCTACATTCGATTGGCGGGCGCATTCAAGAATATTGTAGGTGCCCTCGATATTCGTTCTTATGTAGGCCAAAGGTGAATCATAGCTGTAGGGAATTCCAATCAGGGCAGCGAGGTGCATCACTTCTGTCGCGCCATGCATAGCTCGCCGAACCATATCGTAGTCTCGAACATCACCAGCGATGAACTCGATCTCGCTCGCTATGGGGGATTTCTCCAGCCACCCCTTACTGCCTTGTGAATTATATCGAACTAATGCACGTACTTTATGACCTTTTTTAACTAATTCTTCGCAAAGATGAGAACCAATAAAGCCGCCTGCACCAGTGACCAAGATTTTATCTGCCATATTTATTTGTTCTTCTTCGTAAGTATTTGTTTCATTTCTTTTTGCTTTACCGAATCACGAAGTTGGTCCGGGATGACCATTACCGGGCCCCAGTATGGATTTTTGCTGGTGAATTGAAAGGTGAACAAGATTCGACGACCCACTCTCGGCAGCAATCCTTTGTGATACCCCCAGCAGGTATCGGCAAAAATCAAGGAACCTCTGGTACCTACAAAATGCACACCTTTCTTCTCAGGGCTCTCCAGGGAGTTATCTTTAATACGTGAGGTGTTGTTTATGCCCCGTGGTCGGCCGATCAGGGAGGTTGCGGACTTATAATGCACCGGAAAGAAAGTGAATGGACCGTGCTCTAGTGTTACATCGCTTAAATAAAGAAAGCATTTCAGATTGTAAGAATCGTCACCATCCAAATGATAATATTGCGTTTCAATTGGGCCGTTTTGACTTACCTCGGCAGTGTCTACCCAGAGTTCTACGGAGCGCAGGAATGGCTCGAATGGGAGATGGCTTTTAACTAGCTTTAAAATCGCTTCTTGAAGACAGAATTGAAGAATAGGGCTAGCCGGGTCAAAAATGTCCTGGTCAGTGAGCAATGACCTGCGGAAAGGATAGCCGGGGAGAGGTTGTGATCCTTCGAATCGGGTTGCTACGACGTTATCCAAGAATGCCAGCAGAGCTTCGCCCCCCCAAAACTCTTCCAGGCGAGACGTATGATAGCCATTTGGGTAAAGCAGATTTTTTGGTTGAGCGACTAATGGGAGCGTGGCGAAGCGTTCGATTGAGTGGAGTTTATTTGTCACAAAACTTTTGATGGTCATGAGCGTGTTCGCTTTCGTGGTACTTCCCGATTGTAGATGCAGTGTGTCGCAGAACAAAGGAGCTTCAGCGGGCTTCGATGTTGAAATCTATTCTTTTGGATGAGCTCCGCGCAGGGGTCGCTTGGGGGCCCTGCAAGTGACAAACTGAATGCATGAAGGCCCAGAGATGCATTTGCGGCAATCCTTTAATACGATGTGAGACGGGTTGTTTCAAAACTGAACGGTTTGGAAATAAATCAGTATCGGGAATGATACGGTAGTCGGGCTCGATTCGTTTAGATAGCAAGGAAAAATCATGAGGAAGGTGCTAGTCACTGGCTCGGCAGGTTTCGTTGGATTCCACATCGCTCTTCGTTGTCTACAGCGTGGAGATGCTGTGCGTGGGGTTGATAATTTTAATTCGTACTATAGTGTCTCGCTCAAAGAGAAAAGAAGCAAAATTCTGCGTGAATTCCCTGACTTTTCCGAAGTTCGGGCGTCTATAAATGCCGATGATATTCTTGCTGATCTCCTCAAGAAAGATAAGTTCGATTCTATCTTTCACATGGCAGCCCAAGCCGGTGTTCGTTACAGCCTTGAGGCCCCGTATCTTTACACTCAGTCCAACATTGATGGCTCACTCAAGCTCTTTGAAGCTCTGCGGATGCATCAACCGAGCTCAAACTGCATAGCTGCCTCTTCGAGTTCTGTTTACGGACGGTCAGAGCAAATGCCCTTCCGGGAGTCCGATGCAGCGGATCAACCCTCTTCCCTGTACGCGGCCACCAAAAGAAGCATGGAGCTCATTGCCTCGAGTTACGTGCACCTCTATGGATTACGCATTGCCTGCTTAAGATTTTTTACGGTCTATGGACCTTGGGGCCGCCCTGACATGGCGCTCTTTAAGTTTGTTCAGGCGATTCAAAATCGTGAAAGCCTAGAGCTCTTCAATAGCGGAGAAATGAAACGTGATTTTACCTTTGTGGATGACGTAGTTTCCGCATGCTTCTCGGTAGAGGCTTTCCAATCGAGTGCAAAGCTAAGTCCCGCGAATGATAACGGTCTTTTTGAAATCTTTAACGTTGGATGCGGGAACCCCGTTGAAGTGAAAGAATTTGTTCGAGCTATTGAATCATCATTAGGTCTTAAAGCATTGATTCAGAACCAACCGTTTCAGCCGGGCGATGTCCACGCCACTCACGCGGATATTACAAAGATTCAAGGTATGACAGGTTGGAGACCGAAAGTTTCAATCAACGAGGGTATTCAGCATTTTGTGGATTGGTACCGGGCTCATTATTGACGGGTTCATCGAAATGGTTTAGTCTCCAAGGCGGTGGTTGGGATATCGCTTTTGCTCGTTCTCCTGGGAAGGGAATCGAGTGCACAGCATTCGAATGCTTCGCCAAGCGTTGCTGTTCCGGGGCAATGTTCATTTGTTGTGCCCGCATTTCGGGAAAGCTTTAGACCCCAGCCTCTTGATCGTAATGCACGGTCGTCCTTGTCCCTGGATTTCACGAACGACAACATGATGCTGGGATTGGTCTCTGTTGGGAACGACGAGGGATACACTCACTCGCTCGGGTTCATAGCCCAGCGCCGACTTTCTGAAGAGTTTGTGCTCACAGTACGATTCGCCACGGAGCTCTACACGCGACGAGCGGTTGGGAATGCGGATTTCGACGAGCAGCTGCTCAAGGTGGGGCAGATCGATCCTGAAACGGGTGAGCTCGTACCCGGGCAGGAGTATTATACTGGCGCTACCCCCGTGCAGTTTGTTGATGTCGAGCGCCTGTTTGCCACTTTGTCTCATGAAGGGAAAGTCAGGCTTCATGTGACTGCAGGTATAGAACGTAGAACGACCTCGCCTCTTCAGGGAGGGCGATTACCTCCAGCGGCCAAAATCCAAGATGCATGGCACCATTCGCTCGAACTTTATACTTACGAATATCTTCCATCGGATGGGAGCCCCATGGTGGTGCATTCTGGTGCGAATGGAGCCACCGAACTCGAGCAAGGGTACCGCCCAGATCGCGTCATAGGAAAGATCTCACCGCTCAGCTTCTTTGAGTCCCTTCTGGTCGAAAAAGATGTTTTTAGTATTGCAGGTGTTTGTGATGTCGCAGTGGCCGGAGAGTTTTTGTTGGCGTCAGAGGGTGTGACTGCGCTGAGTCCAAACAGTTTTATCAGTGGGAGTGTTGTGACCAATACGGTTTTACTAAAAAAACGTGCTGGGCAAGATCAAGGACGCCCACTACTTTCACTCAGTGGCTCTGCTGGCGTTCGCGCTACCCCTCAGGGTTTGGGCACATCCGCTGGGGTTGGTATCGCGAGTCATCCTCGAGTCTTTAAAGGTAAGGTCGTGATCACTCCTTACATGACTCTTTGGTATCCCGGGGGGCGCCAAGCCTTTGATCATCTCAATGATCTCAATACGATTCAGCAATTTGGCCTGAGATTTCAATTCCGGTAAACCACGTAAATAGTTATAAGTTAAGGCATTTTTCGCGTCGCAATGCGTCGAGCTTGTTTCAAAAAAATAATCCTAAAGTTCCTGAGTGGCCGGTCGATACGTAGGTGTCTAAGCTGGAGGAACTTTGGTGGGTGCGAAAGCTTAGACACTTGACTGGGGGCCGATGCACAAGTTTCGGGACAGACCGAGGAGGTCTTACCGGGTACAGCGACTAGTGAATCGGCCTCTTTTTCTTTTGGTGATAACCTCATACACGAGCCCATGACATCACCTCAAATTAAAGTACATCTAGATCACATCGGGATTGCTGTGAAGCAAGTCCCAGAGCTGAGTCGCCTTTTTTCGATCTTAGGCATACCTCTCGGTCCGGTAGAGGCCGTCCCAGACCAAGGTGTTGAAGTTCATTTTTTTAATCTTCCCGGTGGTGCGCCTCACCTAGAGCTGCTTTCGGTGCAAGACCCCGAAGGAACTATCGCAAAGTTTATAGAAAAACGGGGACAGGGCATTCACCACCTCTCATTCTCCGTTGAGTCAGGCTCACTCGAATCTCTTTGTTCAGTTTTGCGAAATGCTGGCTATCGACTCATCTACGATGTTCCCCGCTTAGGTGCCCAAGGGATGAGAATCAACTTCATTCATCCTCAGTCTTGTTCCGGCGTGCTGATTGAACTCATGGAGAAAAGCGCATGATCCAACTGAAGCCCGCCGTGAAGGCCTTGATCATTGCTTGTGTCGGTGTTTTTCTTTGCCAGGTTGTTTTTGATCAAATGTTAGATGGAGGCGTTACCGCTGTTTTTGGATTGGTGCCTGCCTCAGTCCTTAAAAAAGGGTTCTTCTGGCAGCTGCTCACCTACGCATTTTTACATGCCGATGTCCTGCACCTGACTTTGAACTGTCTCGTGCTTGCATTCATCGGCAGCGATCTTGAATCCACTTGGGGGAAAAACAAATTCCTTCAGTTCTATGCTCTGTGCGTCTTATCTGCAGCCGTGATCTACGTTTTCGCGCAGACGATAGCCGGTGGAGTTTTTGTTCCCATGGTAGGCGCTTCGGGCGGGATATACGGTTTACTCATGGCTTACGGGCTGCTCTACCCGGATCGCACCATGCTTTTTATGATGGTGTTTCCAATGCGCGCCAAACATTTTGTTTGGATCTTGGCCGCATTTGAATTTTTAACGACAGTTTCTAGCCGGCAAGGCTGGCTCAGTTCTTTGGCGCATCTGAGCGGGATGGGTGCAGGTTTTCTCTTGTTGTGGGTCAGCCGCTCGAAACTACCGAATCAAAAACCCATCAAGAAAAAGTCTGGGCATCTGCGACTAGTGCCGGAATCAGAAAAGCCTTTAGAAAAAAAGAAAACAGATCAAAAAAAGCCCCCAACTTTTCACTAATCCTGCTGCGGCTGCGCCACAGTCATCCGCGAAATAATCAGCATCACGGGGGTGCCATCCTCATTGCGGTAGGAAATCCGGTCCAAAGCCGAATGCGTACTTTGTCCAATCCAGTGAACGTTATCGCTTCGTTCTGAATGCGACTCAACTAAGATATCCTCCGAAGTGAGAACTTTCTTCTCAAAAACCTTGGCCGGGGGCAGTGCAAAAGCCTGTCCGCCGGGAGCGAGTTTGCGCATGGAACCCACAAGTCTCTTTGCAAGGGGGTAGAGGGCGGCAAGCGTCATGAGCCCGATTCCGTAACCCACGTATTGACTGCTCTCTAAGAGCACCTCGCTGTCCTGGGTTCCGAACATCATCTCGCCTATGAAGGCGGTTAGGTCCTGATCTCTAAACCAAAGCCAAAGGCCTGCGCTAGCTAATCCCACACGTGCTAAACGTTCACTCACGCGAATGGCCTTTCCCCGGTTGTCCGTGGGGCTAATGTACTGCTTCAGTAGCTTCGCCATTTTTAAGTAAGATTTATTGTAGTCGTTAATCGCCTCCTTGCCCTGGAGTAGGTTGATGGTGACCTTCACACCTTGGTACTTCCCTTTGGCTCCATTACTCCCAAGTCGAAAATCACGGTCCATTTCCAGGTCTTCTCTCAAGTCGGCAATATGCTCAGAGAGTGTTGCCCATTTTTCGGGACTGATGTTGTCGTTGGCAATATAGAGGGACTTGGATCTTTTTCGGGGCGCCGATGGATCGAGTCCCCGCCGCACGGCGACCTGATCTAGGATTTCTAGTGCTTGTGCCGATGTTGCAGGCGCCTTTAGACTCAGTTTTCCGTGTGAGTAGATGCGGCAGAGGCGGTGGTTTGCTGCTGCCAACTTTGGGGCGAGTGCAGCCGTGAGCGACAGCGCGCCTATCACCATAGCTACGAAGAGCTTCTTCAATGAATGACCTCCGTGATTTCTCGACTGATAGTCGTGAAGATCGAATTTCGTGAAAAGTTTGAAAGAGTCCCAGTAAAAATCCTTTGCACTGGTTCCGTTTGAGTGAATCGTTTTACGTTGAGATGAATCAACGGTGGGGCCTCCGGCGCTGAGTCAAGTCCGGTCTGTAAATTTCCTTGTGTCTTTTGACCTTGATTCGCTTCGAGTTTTTCTAGTGCATCAAAAATGACGGCTGTGACTTCATTCTCTTGTGCAGCAAGTTGTTCCTCGCCGTCTTTTGTCGGTACCATCTCTACGGGTTCATCACGCAGCAGGGCGTCCCACGAACCCTTCTGAAACCTCAGTTCATAGGCCGCCTCAAAACTAAAAGATGGGCCATATGTTTTCGCCATTCGATCACCAAAGAGGATGGCCACGTCCCAAGTGACTGTTTCTTTTGCATAGGCGATCATTTGATCGGAGTAAACAAGAGTCAGTTGTGAGGACTCACCATTTCTGCTCACTGCATTTTCTTTGAGTGCTAATGCGCGTTGCTTTAGGTCCTTAAAAAATTCTCGTGTCGCTGCCGGAGACTCTTTTTCAATCCGAATTTTTTTACCGTCAACCGCGTAGCGGAGCCAGGTCTTTGCATCAATGGTTGGAATGACCTCAGAGAAGCGGATCTGTTTGACGGACTTAGAGGTTGGCCCTTCCACCATGAATGCGCAGGTCTCAGTGCGCACCACTTTGAAGCTCACTTCAATGACCGTCGCCGAGCTCATTTGCCCAAAGCCAAGGCCCCAGACTATAAGTGAAACAATCCCCATCGTTCACCAACCCTGCGGGACAGGCTAACAGGGGTCTTCGTTTTTTGTAGCCCCTAGATGAACTTTTCATCGCATTTTTCAATTTAAATTGTAGATATTACTAGAACATTTGAGAACGGTATTTGACTCTTGGAAAGAGAGATCCATAATCCAAGTCCTATGTCACTTCTTCACGAATCTATTGATAAGAAAAAGTTTGATACCCGCGTTTTGGACAAAAACTTGGTCCGAGCCGTAATCACAGACGCCGAGTACAAGCAGTTCGTCGCAAAACTTCCGGATGATGCTGAAAATGTTCAGTACGTAGGCATTGAAGAAATTGAAGCCTCCGAGTCCGCTGCGAAGTAAGATTTTGAAGCATGCAAAACATTGAGAAAATTGTCATCCTTGGGACCGGACCTGCGGGACTCACCGCAGCGGTGTATGCGGCGCGAGCAAATCTAAATCCTCTTTGCATTGAGGGCACCCAACCCGGTGGTCAGCTTACGATCACCAGTGAAGTAGAAAATTATCCAGGATTCCCCAATGGGGTCATGGGCCCGGAACTCATGGATGGCTTTCGCAAACAAGCAGAGCGATTCGGGACGCGCTTTGAAGTTGGAGATGTCGAGAAGGTTGACCTGAAGTCAAATCCGATCACATTGAGCCTGGCAAATGGAAAGACCGTTCAAACCAGGACGCTCGTGATTGCCACAGGCGCTACTGCACGGTGGCTCGGCCTTCCAAGCGAACGAAAATTAATGGGCCGTGGTGTGTCTTCTTGCGCAACCTGTGATGGTTTTTTCTTTCGCGGTCAAGACATCGTGGTTGTAGGTGGTGGTGATACCGCCATGGAAGAAGCAAACTTTCTCACTCGATTTGCAAAAAGCATTACTGTGATTCATCGACGCGATTCTCTGCGTGCATCGAAAGTCATGCAGGATCGAGCGATGAAGAACCCAAAGATCTCTTTTATCTGGGACTCTGAGATTACCGAAATCTTAGGAGATCAAGAAGTCACAGGCGTGAAAGTCCGCAACTTAAAGACCAACGCCATTTCACAGCTCGATGTGAAAGGTGTCTTTGTTGCTATTGGCCATCAGCCCAATACGAAGCTTTTTAAGGACCAGCTCACGATGACTGAGGCTCAGTATCTAGAGGTTGTTCCAGGAACGACGCGCACGAATATCCCAGGAGTCTTTGCCGCGGGCGATGTTGCGGATCATGTCTATCGCCAGGCAGTGACTGCTGCAGGGACTGGTTGTATGGCATCCATAGATGCTGAACGCTATTTAGAAGCAGAGGGTCTTTAGTTTAAGGGTAAGCTCTAAGAGCACCCATGAACCGACTGAAGCTCATCTTTCTGATCGCCCATCGTTTGATGGCGCCTCGCGCCGACCGTGGCCTTCTTGGCCTGATCGGCAGCGTTTCTATTGCAGGGGTCTTTATCGGCGTCCTTGCTCTTGCTGTCGTCACAAGCGTGATCAATGGGTTTCAGGACGAACTTGAGCACACGATCGCCGGAGCTCAAGGCGAAATCATCTTTTCGACACGCACGAGTCCCATTCGGGATGTCGCCGTCCTAGAGGATAAGGTTCGTGCTGAAGTCTCCGAACTCCAGGCCATCACTCATAGCCTAAGTAGTGAAGCGATGCTCTCTGGGCCGGAAGGATCTTCCGGAGCAATGCTGGAGGGCGTGGATCTCGATACTGTGTCGAGCGTCGTCCAGGTTCAGAGCCGCTTACAAGATGGTCAGTGGCTTGTTGAACCAAACTCAATAGTTCTTGGAACGGCCCTCGCAAAAAAGATCGGTGTCCATGTTGGAGATGCCATTCAAGTACTTCTGCCACAGAGTGGGGGGGACAGTGACCCGAGTTCAACGGGTGCTCCGCGCACTGCGACCCTTCAAGTCGGGGGCATTGTTCACTTTGGAATGCATGATTACGACTCACGATACGCTTACCTCCGCCTCGAAGATTTACAGACCATTTTAGATCAGCCGGATCAGGTAACAGTGCTCAGGTTGAAGTTAGCTCCTGGATCGGATGTGACTCGGGTGGCTGCCGATCTTTCTAATCGATTCAGCTATCCGTACCGCGTCCGAGAATGGCGACAGCTCAATCGAAATCTTCTTTACGCAATCGAAACAGAAAAGGCAGTCATCGCAGTTTTGCTGACTGCGATTCTGTTGGTTGCAGCATTCAACATTGTCAGCGCACTTTTTATGCTGGTTTATGAAAGAGAATCTGAAATTTCAATGCTGCGTGTTCTAGGGATGAGACGACGAGACCAGTTTTTTCTTTTTTCTTTTGTCGGATCTTTCGTTGCTGCAATTGGAATCGCGCTCGGGCTATTTGCAGCGGTCTTGGTGGTCTGGCTCATGCGGAAGACCCATTTAGTATCACTTCCTGCTGAGGTCTATCGACTCGAATATCTGCCCATTGCAATTCGAGGCCAGGAATGGCTGCTGATTTCTTTAGTCGCTTTGATGGTGGGTGCAGTGGCCACACTCGGCCCTGCTCTGAAGGCTGCGTCGAAAGTGCCTGTGGAGGGATTAAAATGGGGTCAGTGATTTTAGAAGCAAGACAAGTCGCCAAAAGTTACAAGAAAGGGCAGTCATGGGTTCCTGTCTTGCGCGGCGTCAGTTTGCAAATTGAATCCGGATCAACGCTTGCAATCATGGGAGCATCGGGCGCGGGCAAGTCAACACTCCTTCACGTGCTTGGAGCACTCGATCGTCCGACAGGTGGCAGTGTGGTCTTTGGTCCAAGCCAAGTTGATTTATGGACGATGAATGATGACGCGCTCTCCAGTTTTAGAAATGCAAATCTAGGATTTGTTTTTCAGTTTCATTATTTGCTGCCCGAGTTCTCAGCCATGGAAAATGCGATGATGCCTGCATTGATCGCTGGATGGTCGCGGAGTCAGGCTGAACGCAGGGCCAGAGAGGTTTTAGAGCAAGTGGGACTGAGGTCCCGGGTGGACCATCGACCCGCCGAATTGTCGGGTGGAGAGCAGCAGCGCGTCGCAATTGCGCGCGCAATCGTCATGCGGCCACCGATTCTTTTGGCTGATGAGTTAACGGGAAACCTTGATTCTGAGAACGGAAAACGGGTCATGGATTTACTGATTGAACTCAATCAGAGCTTAAAAATAGCCATTCTCTCGGTCACTCATGACCCGATCGTAGCCAAACGCATGGACCGGGTCCTCACCATGAGAGATGGAGAACTCCTTGTTTCTTGAATTGACACCTACCCATACCCATCCCGAAAACTAGAGCTTCATGTTCGTCTTGCTGATTCTCTCTTTTTTGGCCCAGGGGGCAGTTGTTCAGGAAGTGCTCACCGAAGGCCTCAGGAAGGTCGAGCGTGATGCCGTCCTGGAAAAGATATCCTCACGCCCTGGTGTCGAGCTCGATGCCAAGAAAGTCCGCGCTGACATTGATGCTTTATATGCCATGGGCTACTTCGATGGCATCGAGGTCACCGAAGAGACTACTGCCAAGGGGCTGCAGCTGACGTACTCATTTGTTGAGCGCCCGGTCATTAAGGACGTAGAGTTCGAAGGCAACGACAACATTTCAACCACTGATCTTCAAGAGGTCGTGAAGATCAAAAAATGGTCGATCGTCGACTTCGCAAAGATTCAAGAAGACATTGAGCTGATCCAAAAGAAGTACGAAGAGAAAGGTTACTTTTTAGCCAAGGTGAATTTTGAGCTCAAGCCGGTTGGAGAGAATGGTGAAGTCAACCTGATCTACCACGTATCGGATTATCAGAAAGTTCAGATCAAACGGATCGCTTTTTTAAATAACCGAAAGTACTCAGACGCAAAACTCAAATCCGTCTTTCAAGAAACCCAAGAAGGTCAGGCACTGAATCTGATCTCTTCAGCCGGGACATTCAAAGATGGAGCTTTCAAGAACGATCTCCAGCGCTTGACATACCACTACCTGGAGAATGGGTATGTGAAGTTTAAATATGAAGACCCAGTCATCACGGTCAGTGATGATAAACGTTTCGTCACGATCTCGATTTATGTCGAGGAGGGCGAGCAATACACCATGGGCAAGACTGACTTTAGCGGAGACCTTCTCTTCACGAAAGATGAACTCAGCAAAGATGTCAATCTGACCGAAGGAAAGACCTTTGCGATTTCTACAAGGAATGCAGACATTCAGCGTCTGACGGAAAAGTACCAAGATCTGGGATACGCGTTCGTAAACGTCGTTCCGAAGATGGATATGGATGATGCGACGCGCATCGTGAACATCGATTATGGGTTTGAAAAAGGAAAACTGACGTACTTCGGCGAAATTCGCATCATCGGCAACACCAAGACCTATGACAAAGTTATTCGTCGCGAGTTGCGCGTCTATGAAGGTGAGCTTTTTAGCGGAACGAAACTGAGGGTTTCAAAAGAACGCGTTGAACGTCTTGGATTCTTTGCTCCGGGTGAGGTTATTTTTCACCAGGTTCCACGCAAAGACCGAGATGATATTTTGGATCTTGAGGTTCAGGTGAAGGAACGCTCCACCGGTAGCATCACGCTTGGAGCGGGTTATAGCAGTCTTCAAGCCTTCTTTTTTCAAGGTCAGATCCAAGAGTCAAACTTGTTTGGACGAGGTCAGAATCTTTCCTTCCAAGCGCAGTATGGCCGTGCGGATATTTGGCGCAGCTATAGTGTCTCTTTCTTAGACCCCTACGCCTTTGATACAAACTGGAGCGCTGGATTTGATCTCTATCTCAACAACACGCCGATCCCAAATCGCTATCTGACTCGCAGAACCGGGATGCAACTTCGTACCGGGTATCTACTCACGGATGAGCTCAGCGGACAGATTGCCTACAAGTTAGAGCACCTGAGAATTCTAAGGGAGCTCACTCTTACGGGTGGCTTCGCAGACCCTGCGCTGGATTTAGGGGTGCTATCGAGCTTGACCTTTAGTCTGGTGCGCGATGTCAGAAACAATCGCTTTGAGACGACTGGCGGGAATTACCAGAGTGTGGCCTTGGAAATTGCGGGCGTGGGTGGGGTGAAGAACTTCGCGAAGTTTACCGCCAACAATAGATTCTACTGGAACGTATTTGGAAACCTGGTCTTTAAGAACAGTACTGAACTTGGTGCGATGGCTAATACGGGTGGGAGTGGGATCCCTCCTGCAGAAAAGTTTTACTTGGGTGGCCCATTCAACATGCGAGGTTATTCCATTTTTTCCATCTCTCCAAATGTGACCCGGCCGGAGGGTGTGGAGTATATTGGTGGTTCCGCCCAAGCCTATTCCTTATTTGAGGTTGAACATCCTTTGATCAAAGAAGCGGGCCTCAAATGGGTGCTCTTCTATGACGTCGGGAATACATTTGCGAATGTACCGTTCATTCAGCCCGGGAGCGCTTCGATGCTTATGGACTGGGGTTTTGGGATTCGGTGGTTTTCTCCTCTCGGGCCTCTGCGATTTGAATGGGGCTTTCCGATCAATCGCCGGATCAATCCGATCAGTGGAGAGCGAGACACTTCGCCGCAGTTCATTTTCTTTATCGGCCAACCCTTTTGAGCTAGCCTGAAAGTCCACTTGAAAGGATCACTTACCCCTATGTTGAGTTTTATCGTTGCTCTTTTGGTTGCTCCAGTTGCATTTGCTGATCAGAAAATTGCGGTCCTAGACATTCAGAAAGCTATCCAAACTTCGGATGCAGGAAAAAAAGCAAAATCAGAGCTTGAGACGGCATTTAATAAGAAAAAAGTCGAACTTCAGGCCGAAGAAGTAAAGCTCAAGAAGTTGCAGGAAGATTTCCAGAAACAACAGGCTGCTTTGAATCAGGTTGCTCGTCAAAAAAAGGAATCCGAACTACGTGAAAAGTTTGGGAAATACCAAGAACTGCTGCAGAAGTCTCAGCAAGAGATCCAAGCAAAAGAGCAGGAAATGAGCGCTCCGATCATCACGAAAATTCGTAACAATGTGACAGAAATTGCGAAAAAGAAGGGATATTCCCTAGTTCTGGAGAAGAATGAAAATCTAGTTCTCTTCCAGGATGGAAAAGATGACTTGACCGACGATGTGATCAACTCGATCAACAAATAGTCTCGGAGTTTTATGCTCACTGCTGGTGAACTTGCGGACTGGGTTAAGGCAGAGATAGCGACCTCGCTACCTTATGAGTCAGCCCGTTCGCTGCCCATCAGCGGTGTAGCTTCATTACTTGAGGCAAGGTCAGACGAAGCGTCAGTCTATATTTCTCAGAACTACCGCGCAGATTTTGATCGATCTGCTGCGAAAGTATTCCTGGTCTCTCAGCAGATCTTTTCTTTACTCAAGGCCGAGAATCATTCGAAGCTTACCTCCTGCGTGTTCCTTGTGTCCAAAGATGCCTATTCGGCTTTTGCTGAGTGGACGAGGAGGCTGAGCCCAGGGCTTTCTTCTGTGGACCATCAGACCCCATTGGCCGCGCAGGCCGGTCGGCATCCTTCTTCTGTGATCCATGAATCAGCGAAAGTTGACCCCACTGCATCCATAGCCGCAAATGTTGTGGTGAGCGCTCAGTCCGCGATTGGCGCCAATGCAGTGCTCTATCCTGGTGTTTACGTCGGGCCGAATTGCATTGTGGGTGATGGCTCCGTTTTGTTTCCGAACGTGACTTTGTTGGAAAAAGTTGTTCTCGGGAAACATTGTCGGATTCATTCGGGAGCTGTGCTCGGTGCCGATGGTTTCGGTTATGCTCCCGTGTTTACAGGCCGCGTTCCAGTTGGGCACAGCAAGATTTATCATGTCGGTTCTGTAGTTCTCGGAGATGAAGTTGAGGTCGGTGCTAATTCCACCATTGATCGCGGTACTCTGGGGCCCACGCTTATTGGATCAAAAGTGAAAATCGACAATCAGGTCCAGGTCGGTCACAACTGCTCCATCGGCGAAGGTTCGGTTTTGTGCGGTGCAGTCGGCGTTGCAGGAACTGCAGCGATCGGGCGTTTTGTCATGATAGGTGCAGGTTCGGGGGTCTCAAACAATGTAAAGATTGGGGATTATGCCCGCATCGGTGCGCTCTCAGGCGTTGCTCGCGACGTTCCTGCGGGAGCGGAGTATTGGGGCATACCAGCACGTCCTGTGAAAGAGACGATGCGCATCCTTGCGATACAGGCTCGGACGGCAAAGAAGAAAGGGGATCGGCAATGAAGGTCCTATTTGAGAACTTAGATCAGAAAAAAATCAGAAAATTCTTACCGCATCGGGAGCCTTTTTTGATGGTGGATCGCGTAATTGCTATACGTGAGCCGGATGACCGTCCGATTGATATTCAAGACATCAAGACCTTTGTGGGGGTAGAAGTCGAAGCCATTAAAAATGTCACGGCAAACGAGCCGCATTTCGTAGGGCATTTTCCAGACCTGCCCATTATGCCTGGCGTGCTCATTTTAGAAACCATGGCCCAAGTCGCTAGTTTTTCTCTTTACCCACTGACAGCAGCGCAAGTTGAGACCGGAGACGAAAGTTATCAGTGTGTCTTAATGGGTGTTGATTCGGCTCGCTTTCGTATTCCAGTGACGCCGGGGGATACATTAAAGATCGTGACTAAGGTTCTGCACACGCGGAGTGCGATCTGGAGCTTTGATGCCGTCGCCTATGTCGGGGATAAAAAAGTCACCGAAGCTAAAATGATGGCCAATATGATTCCTCGGTCGAGTGGTCGATCTATATTTTAGTTTGTAAGAAAGAGTGATTCATTCATGAGTGTAAAGATTCATCCCACCGCGATTGTAGAAAAAGGCGCTGAACTGGATATCGACGTCGAAGTTGGTCCTTTTAGCATTATTGGTGCCCAAGTACGTATCGGCGCGAATACAAAGATTCAAAGTCATGTGGTGATCAACGGAAGGACCACCCTTGGCAAAGACAACCGTGTTTTTCCATTTGCAGCTTTGGGCGCAGTTCCGCAGGACCTAAAGTATAAAAATGAACCAACTGAGTTATGGATTGGCGATGACAATACCATCCGCGAAAGCGTCACGCTCAACTTAGGGACCGTGCAGGGTGGAGGTAAGACCGTACTCGGTAGCCGTAATCTTCTGATGGCGTATGTGCACTTCGGACATGACTGCATTGTGGGAAATGATATTGTGATTTCGAATGCGACACAGCTTGCTGGGCATGCAACCGTGCAGGACTTTGCTGTTATTGGCGGAATGGTGGGTGTTGCCCAGTTTTTAACAGTTGGAGCTCACTGCTATATCGCAGGACGAACTGCTGTAGACAGAGATGTTCCTCCTTATGTCATTGCCTATGGCGAGCGCCCATTTGAGATTCGTGGCGCAAATATTGTGGGACTGAGACGCAGGGGACTGAAAGCTGAGTCCATCAGCGTTCTGAATGAAGCTATTAAGCTTTGGAAGCGTCCTGATCTCAGTAAGGATCAATGTCTTCTTGAAATTGAGTCTCAGTATGGTGAGTACGCTGAAGTGAAACAGTTCGTTGATTTCATTCGAAAGAGTGAACGTGGCTGCATCAAATGACCCGAATGCGCCGCTCATTTTTATTTCAGCTGCTGAGGCATCCTCGGATGCGATTGCTGCGCTCGTCGTTCGGGCTTGGCTGAGTGTGAATCCAGATCTTAAGTTTTGTGGCGTTGGGGGACCAGAACTTAGGAAAATTCCTGCTTTTCATTGCTGGCAACGGGCCGAAGAAATGCGGGTTATGGGTTTTTCCGAACTCATCGGAAGCTTCTTTCGCCTGCGGCGTATATTTGATGATTTGACCTCTCGGCTAAAAAGCGTGCGTCCTCAAATGGGTATCGTATTTGATTATCCAGACTTTCATTTAAGGCTTCTAAAATCGGTTGCTGAAATTCAGGAATGCACTTGGATTGACGCAATCCCGCCAAAGATGTGGATATGGCGCGAGAGGAGGGCTGCGAAGCTCCATGCACTGGTGCATGGTGTGGTATCGCTCTTTGAGTTTGAGGCGGCGTGGCTTTCTAGGCTTGGGTTTAATGTGATCTCTGAGGGTCACCCACTCAGAGATCGTCCTGCATTTATAAAGTCTGTGGAGCAAGTGAGGCGGGAACTCAACCTTGAAACAACAATGCAGCTCGGTCCATGCATCGAGTTAGCTGCATTTCCAGGATCCAGGCCGAGTGAAATCAAGCTCCACGCGAAACTTTTTTCTGATGCAGCTGAACTCCTCGCCCAGGAGTCGAAGAAACGAGTCATTCTTTCTGTTCCTGTCCCAGAGATTGAATCCCTAGATCAAGTGAAGACACTTTTTCGTGCGGGGAAGAATGTAGAATTTCGGTGGTTTATAGGGCGATCAGATGAAGTCCTGCGCGCACACCGTTTGGGCTGGATTAAATCAGGAACTTCCACTTTGGAGGCAGTGTGGGCGGGATGTTTTCCCATCATTATTTATGCGGTTTCTAAGACCACTCAGTGGATCTTTACCCACCTCATCCGGTACCGTGGTCCAGTCGGACTACCGAACATTCTGTTAGGCATTCAATTGCGAACGGACTCGATTTTTCCGGAACTTCTTGGTCCAGAAGCAAATGCCCAAAACCTAGTGAAGACAACACTGAGGCAGATTCAGGATCGCGACGGCGGAGTCATGGCGGTTCAGTCCTTCGTAGCCCCACTGCAGGAGGAAACCACCTCGGTCCGAATTGCACAAAAGCTTGAAGACTGGCGAAAGAAGCGTCCTGAGAGACAGATTTTCACTCGGCATCGCTCTCGATTCAGAGTAGGGCTCGCCTCTTGGGCGTGGAGTGTTTTGAATCGTTTGGTACGCCTGTTACGTGGGGAATTGCAGCCTCTTCGGGGATTAAAGACTTGTTTGGTGGGGAACCTGCAAGCCGGAGGGTCAGGGAAGAGTCCAATCGTGGCAGCTTTAGTTCAGCTTGCGGCAAGACAAAAGATCCCCGTCGCGGTGGTGTCCCGTGGGTACGGCCGTAAGAATCACAAAGACGTGTGGAGTGGTCCTGAGGCATCACCCAATGTCGATGACCTGGGTGATGAGTTGACTGATTTAAAGCAGAAGTTCCCTAACCTACTGACCATCGCGACCCGATCTCGATCCAAGGTGCTGAAACAGCTTGAGGAAAAAGGATTTTCTGGATGGGTGTTACTCGATGACGGTTTTCAATCCATGAATATTAAGCCAAATCTCACCCTTCTGGCTGTGACTCCTCGGCAGCCGACTGAAGTGGTGTACCGTGATTTCTTTTCCGCAGCCAAGAACGCAGATGCTTTGGTCTGGGTAAAAGGAAGGGGCGGTCCGCTCGCTGCAAGTGCCTTGGCCCAGTTTGAGATGGAGGCGCGTCACCATCCCAAAATCCTTGGGCCTGTTGTAGCACTCCTTGCCGTCGGCGACCCTGTTTCCGTTGTGCAGTCCATGAGAGATTCAGGCTTCCAAGTGCAGGATGCTCTATTCTTGCCCGATCATTCCTCGATCTCTCCTCGGGACATAAAAGTTGTGGTGGAACGGGCACGAAGTCTAGGGGCTACCCCTGTTTGCACCTCAAAAGACGCGTCGAAACTTCAAGATCTAGGCGAGTTGGTCGTTATTGAGCAAGATCTGACGATTGAATCTAGTTTTAGTGCCTTCGTTCTGGAAAAGCTTGGCTAAGCCGTTAAGATTAAAGTGTGAGAAAATATTGTGTCTGGATTTTGCCGCTCATGCTTCTGGGTTGCTCCTCCCCGCGGGTTCGCAAGTTTAAGGATGCTGATGGTGCATCGGGTATTTCTCAAGAGATTGAAAAGAAGTTTGAAATTAAGGATGCCCCGGTGGTCGCCGCTACCCCCGTAGCAGTTGAACAAAAGAAGAAAAAATCGGCAGTGGCGACACCCACACCGCCTATGGTGACGCAAAAGATGGAAACTCCTCATTTTAGAAAAGAGCCGATGCCTTTTGGGGTCGGGGAGACTCTGCAGTACGACATTCGTTATATTGGCGTGACAGCGGGCACCTTGGATCTAGAGGTGATGCCGAATAAGTTTGTGAATGAACATGAGGTCTATCATTTTCAGGGGCGAGCAAAAACCACCAGTATTTTTAGCCTCATTTACAGAGTGGTCGCTCAACTGAACAGCTATTCAGATTTTGAAGGGCTACAGTCCTATCGTTTTGCACTCGACCAGGAAGATTCGAAGCAAACCAAACAAGCTATCGAGCTCTTTGACCACGAAAAATTGAAATCCTATTATTGGTCCAGGACCGAGCATATTGAAAAGGGCTATAGCGAAAAAAAGGAAGAGTTTGCGCTCAACCGTTGGGCCCGAGATGGGATCGGTATGCTGTATTTCCTGCGAGTGGCTCCGCTGCCTGATGCTCCAGGAAAGGAGTATCGGATGCCGATCGTTTTCGATGGTAAGCCGTGGGAGGGTGTGATCCGCTTCGACCGGACAGAGCGTAAGAATTGGGCTGGCCGAGAATGGAATCTCAATGTTTATCACCTGCAAAACTATGAAAACGGGGAGTTAAAGAATAAGGATAATTGGATTTGGATCGCCGCGGATCATCCGGGTCGATACATACTTCGCGTAGAGACTAAGGTCCGAGTAGGGTCTTTCGCCGTAGCACTTGAGAAAATAGCGCCAGCTCCATGACTCGAATTCTTGTACGCGCCCCCAACTGGATTGGCGATCAAGTGATGGCTTATCCTTTTTTTTATGCTTTAAGGGAAAGATTTCCGAAAGCTTGGATCGGCGTAGTATCCATGCCTTGGGTGAAGGATCTTCAGTTTCGAAGCTTAGTGAATGAAACCCTGGTGATCACTCAACGAAAAAAAGGCTCAATCTTGAGTTCATTTCAGTGGATGCGACAGAATGCAGCCAATATCCGGGCGCGTGGACCTTGGGACTTAGGCGTTCTTCTTCCAAATTCTTTTGGCTCGGCGGCACTCTTTCGGTTAGGTGGTGTGGGTCGAGTCCGGGGCTATGCTACCGATGCTCGCAGTTTTCTTTTGCATGAGTCAGTTGCTTGGGACCCAGATCCAAATCTGCATCGAGCGGATGCTTATTGTCATTTGTTGCCTGGAACCTCACGAGCCAAATTTTTGGAAGAAATCGTGACTTCTTTTGACGCTTCTCGGGACTGGGGCGCCTTTGATCCTATCCCTCCTCCAAGGGAAAAATATTTTGTCGTTGCCCCAGGCGCCACAGCCGATTCACGTCGTTACAGTTTAGCTTCATTCATTGATCTTTCTAAGTTGATGACGTCACGAACAGGATGGAAGTCGGTCTGGGTGGGAGGGACCGCAGAATTGCAATTTGTGGCGAGACTCGAAAAAGAACTTGGCGCTACGATGGTGAACCAAATTGCGGTTGGCCCAGTGCCGGTCTTGTCTTCGATCTTTAAGAATGCAGAACTTTCCTTCACCAATGAATCAGGTCTTGCCCATGTCGCCGCACTTTGTGGATCTAAGGTGCAGATCATTTGTGGCGCAGCCAATCCAAGTCGCACACTGCCCATTGGACCTGGCCGTGTGAGTTTGACGACTAATCCTGTTCCGTGTTGGCCCTGTGAGAGAAACATCTGTTCTAATTCGGGTAGTGCCTATCTGGCTTGTTTAAAGGGAATCTCATTTGACGCTGTAGCCAATCAGGCGCAAGAAGGGTTGTTGCATGGAAGATATTAGTCCCGCGCCGCAGCCAAAGATCTTGTTCTTGAACTTTGAGGAATCCCCGCTTCCAGAAGATGAAGTCTCTGTAGAAGACTTTCGTGAGCTATCGGCCAATGGTGTTGAGTGGAAATTGATCGCACTTCGAGGATCTCGATTTGCAGATCAGGTCAGGGGAGTTCGCCCAAGTGCTGTAGAACTTTGGGATGAACATCCAAAAAATATTTTGGACAAAAAGTTAAAGAAGGCCTTAGAGGTTTCGTTAGCTTCGGGGTTCAATTTGATTCACGTGATTGAGGTTGGAATACTCGGAAGTGTATTACCGTGGGTCTTACGGCACCCCATGGTCCCTATTGTTGTTTCTCAGGGGTCGGTGCTTGAAAAACGCATCTCTCACTGGTTCCAATCTTGGTTTTACAAGCGCATTGACCTTGTGCTTGTTCCTTCAAGATCCATTCGCGATCGTGTGTCGTTGTATCGTCCCGTGCTTGAATCAAAGACAAGGACGCTTTTTCCTGGTTTAGATCTCAGTGTCTTTAACCCCGATCACTTTGATTTTAAAATTCTGCGTAAAAAGTGGGGGTTGTCAGACGACTCCTTTTTAGTGGGCATGATCGCGTCCCGTGAGGCACCACAGGCGCAAAGCTCATTCATAAAAGCTGCGGCTAGTTTTTTGAGAAACTCTGAACTTGCCGCCAGAACTCAGTTCGTCATTGTTGGTTTTGAGAGCCAGGGGAATGATGCACTTTTAGATCTCATCAAGCAGTTTCACCTGGAAAAGCAAATTCGGCTGGTTCCAAATGAAGAATCCGTACCGTTGGTTTTAGGCACTCTGGATGTCTTTGTATTGCCATCCAATAAAGCGGTTTATGGATTACAAGCGATTGAAGCCTTAGCCATCGGTACGCCGATTGTTTGTGCAACTGGCCCGGATCCAATTGAGTGGATCGGCACCAGCCGGGCAGGACATCTGATCCGTAGCGGCGATGCTTTTGATCTGCAAAGAAAGCTCCGCCTTGTTTTAGAGGACCCGGATGAACTCAAAGCGATGGGGAAACGTGCCTCTGAATATGCGCGTGCTCATTATGGTCGTAGTGAACGAACGAAGAGGCTCATTTCTTTGTATATCAAGGCGCTTAAAGCTCGTTATTCGGCTCACCCCTCGACTGCAGATTAACTTGGTTTCCAAATCTTCATCTGATCCCGCATGTAATCCGTAAGTCGAGCGGCTGGAACTCGTTCCTGGGTCATGTTGTCGCGATCCCGCACGGTGACCGACTGGTCTGTGAGACCGTCGTAGTCGACCGTTGCACAAAATGGTGTGCCGATCTCGTCTTGCCTGCGGTAACGCTTTCCGATCGATCCTGAGTCATCGTAGGTGGCGCGGAAAGTGCGTTTTAGATCAGCGTAGACTTTGTCGCTGAATTCAATCAGCTCTGGCTTCTTCATCAGTGGAAAGAGCGCCACTTTGTAAGGCGCTAGTTCCGGATGCATCTTCAGCACCGTGCGTTCGCCCTCTAAGCGATAGGCATCACAAAGAATTGAAAGCAGCGCACGATCGCAGCCGACTGAAGTTTCAACGACAAAGGGCACATACTTTTCACGAGTCGCTTCGTCGAAGTACTCGATCTTCTTTTTGCTGAACTCTTGGTGGCGCTTTAAGTCAAAGTCCGTGCGGTTGTGGATGCCTTCGACTTCCTGCCAGCCGATTGGGAATTCGTACTGAATATCAAACGCCGCGCGTGCGTAGTGGGCGAGTTCGGTCCCCGCATGTTCGTGGAAACGAAGTTTATTTGGGCGAATTCCGTTGTCCACGTGCCATTTGTGTCTCATCGCCTTCCACTGCTCAAAGTGTTCCATGTCAGAACCAGGTTTCACGAAGTACTGCATCTCCATCTGTTCAAATTCGCGTGTGCGGAAAATGAAATTTCCTGGGGTGATTTCATTTCGGAATGCTTTCCCAATTTGAGCAATTCCAAATGGAATTTTTTGGCGCGCACTTTGTTGAACGTTTTCGAAGTTCACAAAGATCCCTTGCGCCGTTTCTGGGCGCAGATACACCAAGCTTGCGGTGTCTTCCATGGGACCCATGTGGGTTTTGAACATGAGGTTGAACTGGCGTGGTTCAGTGAGTGAGCCTTTCGTGCCGCAGGTGGGGCAGTTTTTGCTATCGATTTGTTCGGGAGTCAGATGGTCAGCACGGAAGCGTGCACGACATTTTTTGCAATCGACCAATGGGTCTACAAATCCATCGACGTGGCCGGATGCTTCCCATACGCGCGGGTGCATGAGGATGGCTGCGTCCAAACCTTCGATGTCATCGCGGTTGGTCATCGCGTTCCACCAGCGGTTTTTCACATTGAGTTTGAGCTCTGATCCCAAGGGGCCGTAGTCCCAGCAAGATCCGATGCCTCCGTAGATTTCGCTCGACGGGAAGATGAATCCGCGTCGTTTACAGAGGGATACTAGTTCGGCCATGTCTTTGAGATCGGTTGTGGACATAAGCCGTAAGAATAGCCCGGGGGTATGGAGGAGTGAAGGGCGGAGTGGCGCGCTGGGTCACTTGGTCTTCAGCGCTTTTACGAAAGCTGGATTGATGGGCAAGCAGGAGATGGCGGTACCACCATCAGTCGAGCCAGGGAATGCTGTGTAACAAACGATACCAAATCGGGTATCGACCCATTTTTCCCCATATGAGCGCTTTTCTCCTCTATCCACCGCCATAACCACCACCCCCGATGCTCCGCCTGAAGCGGATTCCGAGGTCTCTTGCGCCTCGGCCTTCGCGCTCACCGCAGTGCTAATAACGATTGCTAACATCGACATAAAGATAAGTTTTTTCATTGGCCTATGGATAACCCGAAGGTGGGGGGGCAAGTGGTCATGCGAATGAGTTTATGAAGCACGGCTGGACCGGATTTAACAGACGGACAATCCGCAATCCCATATGGGGTTGAATGAAAAGATCACCCGACAGAACGATCCCCCCAGCTGACTATCAGAATTTCAGTAACGGTTCGCACTCTGGGTAGTTTTTCAGAATTTGATCCCGTACGAATTGCGCTCGAGTGACGGTGGCAGGTGTCCTTATGACCTCGGATGATTTCAAGGTAAGAAAAAAATGGTCATTCTTGATTCCAAAGCTAAAGATTGAAACTTCTTCGCTGCTTCGGCCTGAAAGGTCAATCTGCCCCATTCGCTCGACTTGATAATCAAGTACCTTAGCGTTAATTACAATCTCATGGATCAAACGTACTTGCTGCCGCGCTGGTTCAATGATGTCTACTAAATAAAACTTTTCCATTGCTTGAGCTAGTTTTTCTTCCTCCGTTAGCGCTCCTTTTTTAATCGTTAAGGCTTCTTCGATCGGGTCAATGAGTTGGGAGAGTAGAAAGGAAAATATGTTTTCCTCTCCAGTTCCTCTGGTGGCCATAAATTGTTGATCAAGAGTTGGGAGGTATCTCCAAGAGCTGTCCGCATCTAACCCAAAAATGGACAGAAGATTCGTTTCTCGTTGAATTTCATCAAGAACGCGATCGTTGGTGAGAAGCACCTTTTCGAGGCTGTCGATTTCTGATCGATATTTTTTTAAGATATCCGAAAAGGTCTCCTCGGAGCTTTGAGCGAGATTTGCTTTTACATCTTTTTCTAAAAAAGGTCCCAGGTCTTGATCCATTTGCAAGCCGCTCTTAGGCGCGGTCTCATCAAAAAAAGCAACACTCGAATCGAAACTCTCTTCAAACTGCGCTTTGTATCCTTCGCAAGTGGGCACGAGTGCTGCCTTGGCGGCGAGGACTGGATTCCCGTTCGTGAACAAAGTGAGTGATATCAACAACAGCATTGCAAGTCTCCGCAGCTTAAAGTTTTGAGAACGTGCGGATAGTAGCCTAAAACAGTAAGGAACTCAACCGATTCTTGCATGCCGACTGGGCCATAGTCTGGATTAATTGCAGAACAATCCTCACATGTTTCCCGCACAATTGGGCCCATGCGCCATTCTTATGGTTGACAAAAAAGATCGCATAATGCATTATGCCCTCCCGGAGCCCCTATGTTCATAGCCCTTCTATCGCTATTGCTGATCCAGCCTGAAGCCTCTTTTGCGCAAGCGGGCGTGAAGGGCCGTACCTGGGAAGGTGAGATCGCTCGCATGAACTCTGAGTTAAAGGCCTTGGGCCGAAAACCGATGATCCTCAGTCGCGAAGAGCTTGCGCTCTGGGTTGAAAACAAAGCCGTGCTCGATTTCCCGAGGCAAGAACGTGAAGCGATTGTTCAAAGCATTCGAGATAATGCTGTGCCTGAAGACATGGAGCTCAATCTAGATACGCACTATTCCATCGATAATAGGACGGTCCTTAAGCTTCAGAGGTCGACTTCATACCCAGGGATTACTCTGTACAGTGAATCCATGCTTGAGATCGAAGGTGTCTTACAGAATGGGATCGAGACCCTCCTAGAAAATTACCGTCAAGGGCGCATTAGCTCGAAACGAATTGAGCGACGTTATACGGAACCTTCCTGGGAAATCCTTCCTTCAATGGAAATTTCAGATCTGGCAGCGGATTCTCACAAAATTCGCGTAACCCCGGTTCAGTTGGATACTGCTGTCTTAGGTGGTCAATTCTCAAGAGTTGAGCGCAACCACCTCAAAGTTGAAGTCTTGGTGACCAAAGAAAATATCGACCAGGTCGCCCGCAGTTTTCAAGGCGCTTGGCGTTTTGCGGACGTACGAAAATTGGTGGTTAAATCCCTTGGAAATGAAGAATCACGTTGGGTGGAATTACAAAAGATTTTCCCAGGCTGGGTGGGTGAAAAAATCGGGCAGTATCCGAACCGTGATTACGACATTGATGTGTGTCACTCCTTTGCGAATAGCTTTTTTTGGGAAAAGCAGCCTGATGTAAAAACCGATTGGAAATTAGGCATCAGAGGCACGATGGTCCATAGAGTGAATTCCCATGGTATCGAGGTGACCTTAGCGCGTCAGTACTGTCTGTTACCCGATGGTTTGGCGCCCGCATTCGGTGATGTCGTGTATCGCGCTGGATATCACACCGGACGCTATGTCGCCCGCGATCCAAAGTCAGGCCGCATGATTGTGACCTCTATTTTATCTGGAGGTGGGCAGCCCTATCGCTTCATATGGCTGGATGAAGAGTTCAGCTTTAAAGGGCAGCCTTCTTTCGATATCTGGCGCAGATGTGTGAAGTGAGTGTTCAGGACAGCTCAGTCTAAATTAATTTTTGAACTGCTGTCAGCACTGCAATCGATGCAGCGAGCATGGTACCCATGCGGATAGTGAGGTCTGACTTTAGGAGTTGGAGTTCAGATCTCAACTCTTTTAGATCCTCTTTTGTGGCTAGTTTTTCATCCATAATTTCCACCAAGATTCTCACGGATGTTTCAGACTGCTCCCGCGAAAAGCCAACTTCTTCCATCATTCTAGCATATTTTAAGGTATTAAACATATTGCCCTCTGACAGTCATGACAGCAAAAGCCATGCCCATCTTAAGTAGCATCCCCATCGAATCGCTTCCTTTAATGCGCTCCCTCGGCCACGCTTCCCACATGACGAGATATAAGCCACTCCTACTGCTGGTCGTGTTCATTCTTCTTGGCAGCGCGGCCTTTCAAGTTAGCCTGGGCGCGTTTGATGGACACCTGTTCATGAACCACCTGATGGCTGGATTCTTTATTGGTTTTTCGTTTTTTAAGCTCCTCGATTTGACTGCTTTCGCCCAGTCTTTCGCGGGCTACGATCCAATTGCGCGCATCTTGCCAAGCTATGGAAGTATCTATCCATTCGTTGAGCTCTCATTGGGGCTTTTGTTCCTCTCGGGCGTGGGTCTACCGGCCGCAAAGGTACTCACCATTCTGGTGCTATCGCCAACCACCTATGGTGTTTACCAGAAGCTTCGTAACAAGGGCCAAATCGAGTGCGCCTGTTTAGGTACGGGGTTTAATCTCCCACTTTCAAATCTCACCATTGCTGAAAACTTGGCAATGATCGCGATGGCGGGGATGAGTTTTTGAGAGCGTTTTAGTACTAGACAAAAAGACTAAGATAATGCATGATCTGGTGGGCTAAGCCTAGCAGGAGACTTTCATGGCCCAGGTTCAGGTCGAGTTCCAATCTGCATTCATTTTCAGTGCGCTTATCAGCGCATTCTCGGCACCAGCATTAGCCCAGTTGGCCGATCATTCCGAGCCGGACAATAGAAAGATCGTGTGGTTCTCAGACTCGATGGATCCTTCGATTCAAGTCGACGACAAAGAATGGATTACAGCCCAAGTGATTGCCCCTGCGGAGAAGCGCGCTTCAGTAGAAGAAAAAAACTTAATCGAGATTTCAATACCTGACACGCAATACAAGCTCGGCTCAGATGATGCCGCTGCAAACGGTACCCCATTTTGTTCCATCGATTTTAAGAATCTCGCCAAAATCCTGCTCACGAATGAGTCATTGGGCGCACAAAGCAAAACACTCTCGAGCGTTCATCTTCAAACCGGCATTGCGGTTCCGGAGCAGGTTGGAATTCGCTTAAACCTTTTTGCGCGTGATCTTTCCGCGGCTTTGAAACTCAAACATCAAGACGCACCTGATCATTCGAATCAATCCCTCCAGCTCGCTCGCGCGCACTTGAAGTGGTTGCTTCTTGAAATGGCGAAGTGATCGAAGTTTTCTCTTTGAGTTCTAAGCGGAAGCAGGACCAAAAAACCCTGCTGGCCGGGATTGAGTTGGCCTACCGATCCCTAAACATTTTGAATCAACCGATAAAAGAGAGCATCAATCTTTGAGCTAGACTTCCAGAAAGCCGACTTTTACGCTGGCCCACATGTTTTTAGCACTGCTGCTGCAAGCAACCTTTCCCGCATTTGCGATGAATCCCTCCGATGCAGTCCAGGCCGCTTGTTCCGCATTTGCGGACCACACCTTGTCGGAGATCCGCCGCGGGTATGAAGTCCTAGGACCTCATCTGCTCGGCCGAAAAAACATCACATTCTTTGGTAGTTCTAGACTCAAAGAGAATCATCCCTCCTACCATCTTGCCGCTCAAATCAGCGAACAGCTTTCAAAGTCAGGCTGGAATATCATCAGCGGTGGTGGCCCAGGAATGATGGAAGCAGTCAGCAAAGGTGCAAAGCAAGGTGTTGGCAAAAGCATTGGAATTTCGATTGAGCTGCCTTATCCCGAAACGCCGAACGACAACTTAGACATTGAAATCAAATTTGCAGACTATCCCATTCGTAAACACTTCATGATCACCTACAGCCAAGCATTCATTGTCATGCCGGGCGGCTACGGCACGTTGGACGAACTCTTCGAAGTGGTCACGCTTAAGCTTTCGAAGAAGATTTCCGATGTACCCATTTTCTTGGTCGGCAAGGATGAATATTGGGACCCGATTCTGAGCGGCCTGCGGTCGATGATCGGATCGAAGTTCCCTACGGTGTCGGAGAAAGACTTCGCGTTCTTTCAGTTCGTGAATGAGTTTGAAGAGATCGCTCCATTTTTTCGCTGAATGTACTCACCAAATCATCTCGACCAACGTCTGTCCCACTCCGCGCAGGACATCGCGGGAAATATGCTCGGAAGTATCCTGGAGTGTGTGCCATTCCGGAGCAAAACGGCCTTCCTCGGTGATGTAAATCAGATCCACCATCGGGATCTTCAGTGCACGCGCGATGAACACATGATCATCGGTGATGGGGCCTGCACGGTAATTCCCAAACAAAGAGTCGGCGCCGGCAACTTTTGCAGCAGCTCGAAGTTTTTCTAGAACGCTTGCAGCCTGTTGTTCCGAAAAGCGTTCGATTGGAAAAACAGAACCCTTCCGACCCACCATGTCTAGATTCACCCCGTATTCTGGCCGCCCCAATGGAAAGTCAGGATTTGCAGCAAAGTACTGTGAACCCAAACAATAAGATTCAGCATCGTGGGGCAGTCCTAAGTCCTCTGCGTCCCAGAATGCAAAATCAATTCCGACGTCCGAATCTTTCAGGGCGGCTGCAATTCGGGCAACTTCTAACAAAACAGCAACACCACTTCCACCATCGTTTGCGCCTAAAATAGGGAGCTTCCGGTTTGCAGGTTTCGGATCCTCATCCGCAAAAGGCCTCGTGTCGTAATGCGCCGAAAGCAGCACCCGCTGTTTTGCGCCGGGCGCCGTCGATGCCAGCACGTTCTTAATCGGAGTTTGGTTTGGTCCGATCACTCCAACTTGCGTGCGTGGGGTGAGTCCGCTACCTGTTAAATCGCTCAGCAGCCAAGCATGCATTTTTGTGTGTGCTTCAGCCCCGACATAGCGGGGCCCTAGTTTTTCTTGCGCAATTACATCTGCGTACGCTCGGTCGGCGTCAAAAGCGCGTGGCCGGGTTACCGTTTTTTCCTTCGCCCCGAAACAAGCTCCAGACACTACGGCAAGCAGCAGTGCTCCTACGAATCGGGTCCTGTGATTCATTTGGTCCGGGCCCTGGCACGAGGTGGCTTGTAATAGCCCGTTAAGGTCGCAAACCCCCAAAGGGGTCCAACAAAGAGGTGCTGCGCACTCTCTAAAAACTTTGGGCGCTTTTTTTCATATCGAGCGTGCCCGTACAATTGAAAAACCCACCCGATGGCTTGGATTCCAAGCAGGGTCATCAAGCCGAGTTCTCGGGCCGTGAAATAGCATGCGGCCAAGGCAAGACCAAAAGGCAGTGCGACTTTCCAATCCACCCGCAGGGTCCAGATCAAAGCGATACCCCATAGAACTTGAGCCGCATCTATTGGCCAAGGGCTCGTGAAGAGTGGGACCTGTGAAAGTAGCCCCAGCAGAGAAAAGACCACAGCCGGGATCCCGATCCAATGGGTCCAGCGATTGCCCGGGGTTTGATGGGAGGATTCATAGTCTTTAAATCGGCTCAGTAGATCTACACTCGGAACCAGCGCCATATCCCCCTAGTCTGGCATACTTTAAGAACAATGCAGGGCTCACACATTCGTTCTAGTTTTTTGAACTATTTTGCAAACCAAGGGCATACGGTCGTCGGCAGCTCATCACTCGTCCCACAGAATGATCCGACTCTCCTTTTTGCCAATGCAGGTATGAATCAGTTCAAAGATTTATTCTTAGGGAAAGAGCACCGCTCTTATAGTCGAGCGGCCACATCCCAAAAGTGTGTGCGCGCCGGCGGAAAACACAACGACCTAGAAAATGTGGGCTTTACCGCTCGTCACCACACCTTTTTTGAAATGCTGGGTAATTTCTCGTTTGGCGACTACTTCAAAAAAGAGGCGATCCATTACGCGTGGGAACTCATCACCCAAGAGTGGAAGCTTCCAAAAGATAAACTTTATATCACCGTTTTTGAAAAGGACGACGAAGCTGCTGAGATATGGCGCAAACAAGAAAATGTCTCGAGCGACCGCATCTTTCGTTTAGGCGAAAAAGATAACTTCTGGTCCATGGGCGACACTGGGCCCTGCGGCCCTTGTTCAGAGATTTATTTTGATCGCGGCCCTGAATACGGGGAAGGGGATTTCCTCACGAACGTGAATGCCGGGACCGACCGCTACATGGAGTTCTGGAATTTGGTCTTCATGCAGTTTGAAAAACATGCGGATGGCTCCGTGACGTCGTTACCAAAACCTTCAGTGGATACGGGGGCAGGACTAGAGCGTGTGGCTTCCATTCTTCAGGGGGTGCCAACCAATTATGATACGGACCTCTTCCGCATCATCATGGATCAAACATCAAGACTTGCAGGAATTGAATACAGCGCAAAATCAGAATCCCGTTTTAGTTTTAGAGTGATTGCCGATCACGCCCGCGCAACTGCATTTCTGATTGGTGATGGAATTGTGCCTGCCAACGAGGGTCGCGGGTATGTCTTGCGACGGATCATGCGGCGCGCGATCCGCCATGGCGCCAAATTAGGTTTCAGGGGTCCATTCTTTTCAAAAGTATGTGGTTTCGTGATCGATCAGATGCGAGATGCGTATCCAGAGTTAGAACGCGCTCGGTCCTTTGTTGAAAAGGCAGTTTTTGCAGAAGAGGAGCAATTCCTAAAAACCCTGGAACGGGGTTTGGGTTTGTTAGACGAAGAGCTGCAAAAGGCAGGGAAGCGGCTTCCAGGAAAGGTAGCATTCCAGTTGTACGACACCTTTGGGTTTCCGCTCGATCTCACACGTACGATCTGTGACGAGCGAGGCATCGCTGTGGATGAAGCAGGCTTTGATGTCGCGATGGAGAAGCAGAAAGAGGACTCCAGGAAAAACTGGAAAGGTGCTGGCGGCCATGCACTTGAGGCCGAGTGGCTTAAGCTTGCGGATGAACTTCGCGATTCTCAAAAGCTTCCAGAATTTGTCGGATACGAAAGTGGCTTTGCCGATGGTGTGTGTCTTTATGCGAAACAAAACGGGGACCACTGGAGTGTCTGTTTTTCGAAGACCCCGTTCTACGGTGAATCGGGCGGTCAGACGGGCGATCGTGGTTCTATTACCAATGCAGACGGAACCTTTGAAGCGGAAGTTTTAGATGTTCAAAAGCCGGTCGCAGATCTGATCGTTGCTGAAGTTAAAATCACAAAAGGATCTCTCAAGATCGGAGCCACCTACCGACAAGAGGTAGACGCAAAGATTCGTGCTTTGACTGCGCGCAATCACACGGCAACGCACTTGTTGCACTGGGCCCTACGCGACGTGTTAGGCGGGCATGTGAAGCAGGCTGGGTCCTTAGTGACGCCTGAACTTCTTCGGTTTGATTTTAATCATTTCCAGGCTGTTGAAGAGGCCGAACTGCAAAAGATTGAAAGCCTGATCAATCAAAAGATTTGGGCAGGTGACGGTGTAAAGAAACGCGTCATGAAGAAGGACGAAGCGGTACAGGCAGGCGCCATTGCTTTCTTTGGTGAAAAATACGGAGAAGAAGTTCGCGTGATCTCGGTGGGTGATTATTCCGTCGAACTCTGCGGTGGTACCCACGTGGATCAAAGTTCTGATATTCATCTGTTTAAAGTGGTCAGTGAAGGCAGCGTGGCTGCTGGCGTCAGAAGGATCATCGCTAAAACTTCGATCGGAGCATTCAAGTTCTTAAATGATCGGTCCGAACAGCTGAAACAGGTTCAGGCAGCCGTAAAGGCGATGAACCCTGAAGAGATTCCAATGCGTTTGGAAAAGCTGTTTCAAACAGAACGGGATCTAAAGAAAGCATTAGAAAAGTTTGAAGGACAAGCGCAGCGAGTCCTCATCGATCAGTTGATCGCAAAGAAGCAACTTCTGACCGGCGGGGTCTTGATTGCTGGAAAAATGGACCCTATGCCCGACGCCATGAAAAAGCTCAGGGATGTAGTGGATCAAGTCCGCGCACAAATTCCTGATTCTGTCGTCATTCTTGGCGCAGAGGATTCAGAGAATCAGAAAGCGTTTTTGATTGCTGCTATTGGTTCAAAAGGACCCAAAAAGCCGGACGCCAATCAGCTGGTGCAAGAGGGCGCAAAACACATGAGCGGTAAGGGCGGGGGCAAACCTGATTTTGCGCAAGCAGGTGGGCAGGGCGGACAAGCACTGCAAAATGCCATTGATGCGGCACGCAGGTTTGCTGAATCGGGAAGTGCAGGCAGCGCGTGAGACTTCGGGAGATTCTCCTTCTCTGTGCAATCCTAATCAATGGATGCACCTCAAAAACAGCACAAGGCCCAAGCGTGCTGAGAATTCCGTTGAAGGATGATGTCCGCACCCTCGATCCTGCGAACGCTTATGATTCCGTGAGTCTTGCGGTCCTCGGCCAGGTCGTTGAATCTCTTTATGAATACGACTACCAATCCCAGACTGCATCGTTGCTTCCCAATCTGGCAGCTTCGCAGCCTGAGTGGTCGGCCAATGGTCGGACGGTCGTCATTCGTCTGAAGCAAGGCGTGCATTTTCAGGATGATCCTTGTTTTAAAGATAGCTCTGGCAAAGGCCGAGCGTTGACTGCGTCAGACTTCCTCTATGCATGGAAACGTCTCGCCATTCCATCACTTCGGTCCCCGGGTTTGTGGATTTTTGAGGGTAAGGTGACAGGTTATCAGGATTTCATGCGCGACCTGATGAATGCCAAAGATGAAGCACAGTTTCAGGATGTTTTTGAAAAAGGTGTGAGTGGGTTCCGCGCTTTAGATGAACACACCATTCAGATTTCGCTAGATCGGCCCTATCCCCAGCTCACCTCATTGTTAGCGATGCCCTTTACGGCACCTGTGCCGAAAGAGGCGATTGCAACTTACGCTGATTCCGAGGGCAACTGGGATGATCATCCTGTGGGCACTGGACCCTATCTGCTGCGATCCTGGATTTCGAAACAGGGCGTCGTACTAGCCAAGAATCCCGTATTTCGAGTTCCAAACACTCCCAAGATTGACGAACTGCATTTTGAAATCCTCAAGGAGGAATCGCCACGCTTTGTAAAGTTCATGCGTGGTGATTTGGATCTCCTTGAAATTCCAAACGATAATTTTGCATCTGCGATGTCGGACGCTAAAACGCTTCATCCCGATTTAGCCAAGAAGGGCATAGGAGTCAGCATTGAGGACACCCTGATTGCATATTGGGTTGGATTTAATATGAAGGACAAGACCTTATCTAATAAGTTTTTGCGCCAGGCGATTTCATCGGCAATTGACCGTGACAAGTGGTTGCAGCTTTTTGAGATGGGGCGCGGCACGTTGCAGACTCAGATGGCACCCCCTGGAATTTCAGATCGATCCAAGAGTACTACTTTGAAGTATGGATATGATCTGGGTCGCGCAAAGGCATTGATGATCAAAGCAGGGCACCCAGGCGGAGCGGGTCTTCCGATCCTTCGTTTTGATTTTAGAGGCTCAAATGAACAGTCAGAAAAACTGGGAAAATTCTTTCAGGCGCAGTTGAAAGAAATTGGACTTAAAATTGAGGTGCGACTCAATACTTTCCCTGCATATCTTGAAAAAGCAAAAAAAGGGGATCTTCAGATTTTTTTAGATGGCTGGTCGCTAGACTATCCAGATATCGAAAATATGCTCCAGCTTCTCTACGGAAAAAATCCTCCTCCAGGATCCAATCGCTCGAATTTTATAAACGCTGAATACGACAGCCTTTATAGCAAGTTGACAGGAATGCAGCCCGGCCCAGCCCGTCAAGCACTTGTCGAACGTATGGAAGCGATTGTCCAAGAGGAATGCCCGTGGGCATATGGCTATTATCAGCGGAAATATAAGCTATTTCAGCCATGGGTGAAGAACTTTCATTCGGCCGAGCTGGTCCCAAATACCTATAAGTATTTAGACGTCACTCCACGCCCTTAAGATTTTTCTTCGGGCTCCGATAGGCAAGATGAGCCACGGAAAGGCTGAAGTTTAGGGTCAAGGAGGTCCCGTCACCCCGTCTTAAGGGAGGGACGGCGTATGAAAACACGGATGCTCTGGATTGCAGTGCTCACGCTCATTACGGGGCTGCCCTTCACGACTTTAGCGACTGAAAGTGTTGTTTATCAGGTCTTTCGCCCCATCGATCTTGGCTATGGCGCGGAACCACCTCCAAAAGATTTTTATGTAGGCTTAGGTCAAAAGAATGGTCTCAAACGGGGATCGATCTTAGACGTCTATCGCAAAACAGCTAGTTTTGATGCCGTGACGCAAAAGCATGCTGGAGACCACATGATTCCTGTGGCGCGAATTAAAATTATCCATGTAGAAAATGCCACCGCGATCGGGCGTTTGGACGAATACGTATCCATGTCGATGGAGCCCGTGCTTTCAACCCAAGCCATCATGGTGGGGGATTGGGTCAGACCTTCAGGTCAGTAATTTTTAGGATCGACGCCCCTGAGTGTTGGGGCATCTCAGAAGCGCCGTCCCAACTATGAAAAGATCAAACTAGTTCAGAAGTTTCCCCTCCTCTCCATCTGTCTCTACCTCTTCCTCTGAGGCTTTTTTAGAAACCTTTTTTTGGCCTGGCAGAAAGTGGACCTTGCTTGCTGTCACCTCAATGGACTCTTTTTGTTCTCCTGTAGATGAGGTGTAACGATCTTTCTCGATCCGTCCCTCGACCAGGACTGCAGATCCTTTTGACAGCCATTGATTGCAGAGTTCGGCCTCCTTTCCCCAAACAACGACTCGGTGCCAGGTCGTTTTTCTTTTTTCTGGGTCGGCGGACAGACTTGAGGTTGCCAGGCTAAACTGCGCGACCTTCTTCCCCGTTTTTGTTTCTCGGATAATGGGTTCGCCTCCTAAGCGACCCATGAGTAGCACTTGATTGAGATCGGACATCTTTTCTTCCTTTCGCCCACATTTTTTGGGCAATTGGTCGAGTGCGAAGGGTGTGCCAAACTGGGGTTATGTCGCAGGTTGTTCTCTTGAGACCAGGATATTCAACGGTTGGTTTTGTTCCTAACCTGATTCCTGAGCTACTACAAAGCACGGATTCGAGCCCTCTGAGTCCTGACGAATCCTTGATGCACGTAGCGATTTTACAGGCAATGCAGGCTCTTTCTCGCGCTCGCCCTAATCCTGGTGTCGGATGTGCTGTGCAACTCGGTGAAGCAGTTGTGGCGTTTGGAGCAACTGAAAAATACCGTTTGCGTCATGCGGAGAGAGTTGCTTTTGATTCTTTGGGAGGTGAGTTTCCGAAAGAATCAACCGTAGCTACAACCCTAGAACCGTGCGCGAAGCATGGAAATCAGCCTCCTTGTCTTGAGCTCTTTCGGGAGGGGATCGTGGACCGGGTGTTGGTCGGCTTCATCGACCCAGACACAAGAACCCGCGGAAAAAGTGTCAGGGCCCTCATGACTCAAGGGACTGAGGTCCGTGTGGGTGTGCTCGGGAAGGAGTGTGCCGCGATGCAGTTGCCATTCATTGTAGCGATGGGGAGGAAAGAACCCTTCATCGCTCTGAAGTGGGCTGAAACGAAGGATCGGCATCTCTTTCATCCCGATCATCGGGACACTCGTTTACGGATCACGGGTCCTAGGACCGACATTTTTTCCCACCGCTTAAGGCAGCGTTACGATGCGATTGTCATCGGAGCAAACACCTGGATTCAGGATCGCCCATCCCTCACCGCCCGACATGCACTCCTTCCTGACCTGCGCCAGCCACTTCGTGTGATTATTGATCCCAAAAACTTATTGAGCCACTTGCCAGACCTCCCCGAACGTTTTTCAGACCTGAGTCCTCCTTGGATACTTCTGGGTGGCGAGCGCTCGCCTCCAGGGCGATTGCCGCCCGGAGTTCACTACTCCACCCTTCCCGGCAATCTTGATTCAGACTCCGTGATTCATGCGATCCAAGAAGCAGCAAAAACGCTAGGGCAAAGCATCCAATCTGTATTGATTGAGGGTGGGCCGGGTCTTTTAGGGATTTTTCTAAAATCCCACCTCTTTGACGTCGTGCACCGACTGCGATCCAAAGCTGCCCAGGTGGGGCGGCTAAACCCAGATTTTTTAGAAATCAACCGCAGCGTACGGCTCTCTTCAATGGATCTCGGGGACGACTTGCTTGATGAATTCATTTCGCCAGAGCTGTGGTTGAAGGTTGAGGAGTTGCAATCCATCGCCCAGCCCTTAGGATAAATGGATATATCTCGAAAGGATTTTGAAAATGAACAAGTGGTTAGTACTTCTTTTAGTGAGTTTCGTTTCTTTGAATGGCTGCAGCAAAAAAGGCCAAGTGAATCCTGAAGATTCCGTCCTTCCATCGGCCACAGGTGCAGATGAAAACTGGTCAGGGGATTCAGACGTTGGCAAAGCTGGCGGACTGCAAACCGTAAACTTTGACTATGATTCATTCACTTTAAATGAACAGGCTCAGTCAGTTCTAAAAGCCAATGCTCAAATTCTGAAAGACAAGGCTTCAGTTAAAGTTCAGGTTGAAGGGCACTGCGACAAGCGTGGTGGCACTCAGTACAATTTGGCTCTGGGCGAAAAACGCGCGAACGCAGTTCGTAAGTTTCTTGTAGATCAGGGCATTAAAAAGGCTCGAATTGCTATCGTGAGCTTCGGCCATGAAAAGCCACTCGATCAGGGTGATAGCGAATCTGCTTACGCGAAGAACCGTCGCGGCAATTTCGTAATTACTTCCCGATAGTCAGAACTTAGATTTGTGGGGCCCGCACTGAAATGATCTTTCGTTCTTGTCTCTTGGTATTGGTATTCGGGACTGCTGTCGCCTGTTCGGTGACAGCAACTCGGCCACTCCAAGAAATGGCGGATACGGATGCAGCAGTGCGGGCAGCCCGCGAAGTGAATGCAATCAGCCTTGCGCCTGAACTCTTTCGGCAAGCGACCGAGCATCACGAGCAAGCCAAGCGCGAGTACCGGCTTAAGAACTTCCATCAGGCCAAAGCTCTGGCACAGACCTCCAGGGACTATGCCGAAAAAGCAGAGTACGAAGCGATTCGTGCAGGTGGTGAGCGCGCCGCGATTCCAGAAGATCCCCTCACAGATGAGTCTGCCTCAGAGCCAGAGCCGAACCCAGAAGCAGCGACTCCTTAAAGTTTGAAAGGGCCCGACATACTATGATTAAGAATATCCTTGGAGTTTTGATTGCTCTTTTTTTCGCCACCGCCTGCGTGACTACAAGGGGCGGATTGTTGAGTCGAGGTGAAGAGCCGCCGGTGAAGATGGAGCCACAGCCTGTGAAGGGCAACTATGAGGTGGAAGAGCTTCGCGCCGAGATGGCTCGAATTCAAGGGCGCTTGGATGAAACAGAGCGTGCTGTCGTCGATCAGATGAAGAAGCTGAAAGAGTCAGAAGTGGTCTATGCATTGGAGCGTCGTTTGGAAGAGGTTGAAAAGTCTCTTCAAGCAACTGCGGATTCCTTTAAAAAACTTCAGGCATCCATTCCACCTTCAGAAAATAAAGAAGCCTGGGATCTAGGCCGCAAAGCATTTGCTGCTTCTGACTGGAAAGAGGCGATTGAACAGCTTTCCGTCTACTTACAATTTCCTGGGGCCAAACATGCCGAGGAAGCTTACTTTCTTCGGGGTGAATCGTACTTGAAAACCAATTCTGCAAAGAAGGCGATTCTCGATTTCGCGATGTTCCCAGAGAAATATCAGAAGTCGGCGATGTATCCAAAAGCAGTGCTCAGGATTGCAGAATCCTACGAACAGCTCGGAAACAAAGAAGACGCTAGGCCATTTTATTCTGAACTCATCGAGCGGTTCCCGAAATCCTCTGAAGCAAAGACCGCCAAAAAAAGGCTCAAGTGATCCTCTCTTTAGGCATTGAGACCTCGTGCGACGAGTGCAGCGCCTCCTTCGTTTCTTACGATGATCACTCCCTCAAAGTGTTGGGGCTTGCTACCTACACTCAGCTTGAGGAACACAGACCCTATGGGGGAGTTGTTCCTGAGATTGCTTCCCGAAATCACCTGGAACAGCTTCCGATTGTGCTGGAAGAGGCTTGCCGCCAAGCGGGTGTTGCATTTGCCGATGCAGATGTGATCTCAGTCACCAATCGTCCCGGGCTTGTGGGGGCGTTGCTGGTGGGTTTAAGTAGTGCCAAGGCTCTTGCGTATTCTTTGAATCGTCCGCTGATCCCAGTCCATCATTTAGAAGGGCACCTGGTTTCCCCTTGGTTAGACGCCGGCCAAGACTTGATGGGAATTGAGTTCCCCGCCATTGTGCTTCTTGCTTCTGGCGGTCATACACAACTGCACTGCGTTTCTGGGCAGCCGGTCACCTGGGATAAAAATATAATCGAAGAGAGCTTTCTCGGGTCCAGCCGGGATGATGCAGCGGGTGAGGCATTTGATAAGTCCGCAAAGTTGATGGGACTGCCATATCCAGGCGGGATTGAGCTCGATCGGCGCGCGCGGGGTGGAAATGGAAAGTCCTTCATTTTTCCTAGACCCATGCTGCATTCAAAAACTCATGAGTTCTCCTTTAGTGGGCTTAAGACCGCTGTGTCCCTCAAAGTCTCTGAACTCAAACAAGCGCAGCTCCTGGAGTCCAGGCTTTCGGATCTCGCAGCTTCAGTTGAGGCCGCAATTGTTGATGTCCTGATTTCCAAACTGGAATTTGCGATCGAAGAAAAAGGTGCTCAGTCTGTGATCGTGGTGGGTGGTGTTTCTGCGAATACCTTACTGAGAGAGCGCGCTGCTCATGAATTGTCCGTTCCGCTGATTATTCCAAAGCTTCGTTATTGCACCGACAACGCTGCGATGATCGCGGCTATCGGAGCATTGCGGCACTCGAAAGGGGAGTCGCTGAAGGACTTCTATTCTATTAATGCTTACTCGCAGGCAAGCGCATGAGATTTGATAAGAGGAAGGCCTTCGGGCAGCACTTTTTAGTGAATATAAAGGTGATTGAAGGCATCGTCGTTTCTGCGCTGAATGCTGTGAATGAACATCCTGATGCGACTCTGCTTGAGATCGGTCCGGGAGATGGGGCTCTTACGCTTGAACTCGTAAAAAGGCTGCCAGCAAAGACCGAATTTTTTGTTTCCGAGGTCGATCGTGATTTGATCGCTCACTGGTCCAGGGAGCCTCGTATTCAAAGAATGATTGAGGGTGATTTTGTGAAAGAAGCAGAGGCCACCCTTGCCGAACGAGAATCGTTCGTCATCGTGTCCAATCTGCCTTACTCGGCGGGTACCGCAATTTTGTCGCAACTCATTGAGCACCCCAAGAAAGTGCGCCAGATGACTTTGATGTTTCAAAAGGAAGTCGCAGATCGTGTCGCGGCCAAGGCTGGGTCAACGGATCGAGGCTCCCTCTCTATTGACGTGCAGAACAGGTTTCATGTGGAGCGCATTCTAATCGTGCCCCCGACGGCCTTTAGGCCGCCCCCGAAGGTGCATTCCGCAGTGGTTGTCCTCAAGCCAAGAATTGAGTTCCAAATCAACGTAAGTGGTAGAGAAAAAGAGTGGACCGAACTTCTTCGGTTGGCTTTTGGGCAAAGACGAAAGACACTCAAGAACGCTTTATCGATGAGTCAGCCTTGGAGTGATGCGCTTTTAAAAAGTGGGGTTTCGTTGACCTCACGGGCGCAAGAACTCGACTTTTCGGAGTGGAGAGCAATATGGTCCGCGCGCTTTTTCTAAATTTTCTTCTTTTTGCTTTCAGCTTTACCGCATTTGCTTCAGTGACGGACACAGGGTTTGGACCACAAGCCACTTCTCTTGCTGGGATGACATCGGGCGTCGGCATCAGTGAATACTCTGCTTTTTTAAACCCCGCACGCATCGGGCAAGGACTTACGAAAAAGAATCCGCTCAAGGCCAACTTAAATTTATCTGTGTTCTCCGCTTCTTTTAAGCCGATCGATAATATCGTTGTTGAAAACTCCGTAATCTCTTCTGTCACGAGTCCACGTTACGGAAGTTACGATCCGTCGGTATCGACGGTCGTTGGTCAGTCGTTAGGCGCGGAGTTTTTAGTACTCCCCGAATATGGGCTGAGTGTTGGAGTAGCAACATATCTTCCGGTGGGGTCACTTGCGGTCATTGATACAGGGCCTCTCTATCAGCCTGAGTATGCTTTGTATCGTACCCGGTGGCAGCGGCCCAAGATTGCCGTCGGAGGCTCAGTGAAGGCCGGTTCCGGCTTCCGGCTTGGGGCCAGCTTAGACATCGGTTTTGGTACGCAAGCGGCAGCAGATCTTTATTTGCAAGCAGGAGCAGGGAGGGCCTCTGATCAGCGATTGATCGTCGATATTAAGCCAGTCTTTGCGCCGATCTTGGGCGCAAGTCTAGATACTGCTTTTGGCTCGCTGGCCACAACGGTGCGTGGAGAAAGTAAAACTGAAATTGAACTCAGCACGAACGCAAACGCCAGAGTCTTTGGTTCTTTAGGTGCTGCCATCGACTTTGGATACGTGACTCAGACCATGCTTGCTTATGATCCATGGTCCTTTGAGTTCGCATACTCAACTCCACCGATCCTGGGAATCATCGGAAAAGTACAGGTCGACTTCCAAATGTGGAGCCTTGCAACACTTCCCGTGGCCTCGATCGATCAAAGCGTCAGTAACAACTGTAATGGAAACTCGGGTTGTACCAGTCAGTTCGAGCCGTCGATCGTTCCAGAAATTGCGTTTCGAGATATCGTGGTCCCTAGGTTTGGGATTGAGATCCCAAATGAGTCCTTTACCCTGCGTGCGGGCTACGCCTATCGTCCGGGCGTTTTTACATACCTGCCATCCGGCGCTACCAACTTTGTCGATCCCGACCGCCATATCGTGTCTGGAGGTATAGAGATCCCAATTACGGCTCAAATTAAGTTGCTGGGGCACATCCAGTATCAACTGTTAGTTGAAGACACCGTTATTAAGAGCGCAGGAGACGAGTTTGGGAATACCACTGCACCGAACAACGTGAAGATTGGATCTCCCGGGTATACGATCGGCGGCTCTGTCTTAGGTGGCGGTGCATCCCTGAGCTTTGTATTGTAGGTTCATGCGCTGGCGAAATATTGCAAAGAACCACTTTTTTTCAGGAGTCTTAGTCGTAGCTCCGATCACCGTCGTATTGACGGTATTTAACTGGCTCTTTGGTGGCCTGATCGAATGGATTGAAAACGGTTCCATTCTTTCTATGCTCGCCAGTCCTTCAGATCCATTTTGGCCGGTACTTCGTTACCTCATCCTATTGCTTTTCTTTGTTGCGGTGTTTGTTTGTGTTTCGATCATTGGATTTTTCTCTAAGCTTTATTTTGGTAAACAACTTCTACGCTGGCTCTCAGGCCTCATTCAAAGAATTCCAGTTTTTGGTGCAATTTACAGCTCGCTCGATCAGCTAGTCAAAACGCTCTCGCCATCGAGTGATGGCTCGCAGCAGTTCAACCGTGTCGTACTTCTGGAGTATCCGCGTGTAGGTACATGGGCTGTGGGGTTTGTGACCGGCCCTTCGCATTTAAAGGCGCTTCCTCCGGGCATGCTCAATGTCTTCGTTCCAACAGTGCCGAATCCAACTTCGGGCTTTCATCTTCTTGTGCCTGAAAAAGATGTCATTGAAAGCGGCATGCGCGTTGAAGAAGCCTTTCGTTTGATCTTAAGTTTAGGGCTTGCTGGATGAGCGAAGCTCCATCGCGCAAGATCATCACAACGAATCCGCAGGCGCGGCAAGACTACCACTGGGAAGAAGTCGTAGAAGCGGGCATGGTGCTCACAGGAACTGAGATCAAAAGCATTCGGCAAACGGCTCCGAGCTTGAAGGAGTGTTATGTCGAAGTGCGAGCCAAGGGATCTCATGCCGCCGAGGCTTGGCTACTCAATCTTCACTTGGTGCCGTATTCACATGGGAATATTTGGAACCACGAGCCACGACATCCACGGAAACTGCTACTTCATCGCCGCCAGATTGAGCGTTTGCTGGGCGCACTCACCCGAGAAGGAAAGACAGTCATCCCCACTCAGATGTACTTCGTGCGTGGCCGGGTGAAACTTGAGCTTGCACTAGGGTCAGGGAAGAAGAAGTCCGATAAACGACAAGACTTAAAAAAGAAAGATTCTGACCGAGAAATGGCCCGCGCCATGCGAAAAAACCGCTGAAATTTGACGAACACCTGCCCAGTCGCGCACCATAGGGCCATGGCACGTGTAACCGTAGAAGACTGCTTAGAGAACGTAGACAACATGTATGAACTGATCCATCTTGCGACTCGCCGTACTCGGCAGTTGACCAAGGGTTCGGATGCACTTGTGGACTGCAAGAATCGCGTTGCCGTTACTGCTCTTCGCGAAATCGCGGCAGGCTACGTTAAGCCTCGTTACGCAGGTGGCGACGAAGCTCCTTTGCCTGGCGAACTTTAGATTCTCTTTGAACCTCAAAAGCGTTTAGATGCTCGGCATTCTTTTGGATGCCTGAATTTTGACCTTAATTTCTCCACCCGAACGATAACCTTTACGCAGGATTTTCTTCGTCATTCGGCTCACAAAATAAGAGTAAGAGCCTGCCTCGAATGCCCTCATACCGGTGACCACGCATCCCTTTTCCTCGCAATATCCTGGGATTGTCAAGACGTGGGTGATGGCGAGTTGCTTTGGAAAATGGTGGATTAAAAACTCTGTTGTTTTCCTTACGCCGCAGATGGCAACAAAGAAGTCGTTTCCAGTAGGACTTTGCAGAATCTCTATTTTCTCTGCCCAGATGGGGCGGAGTTCTAATTCAAGTTTTGGTGGGCGCTTTGTACAGAGTTCTGTATCGAGAGAGATGAATAACCCGGGGGAAACCTCTGTTGGCCTCATGTCAGCAAAAGCAAAAGACGCAATGGTGAAGAATCCCCACATCCTAAGCGAAGAGGTTTGCGCTCCTGTTGGGTTGCCGTCAACCCTGCAACCGAAGCAGCTTACTCTTCCGCGCTGCCCTGCGCACTGCACGGATCAGTGTGGCGCGCAGTCGGCCCTCTTCCAGGGCCATGAGACCATCAATGGTGCAGCCAGCAGGAGTCGTCACTTCGTCCTTTAATGCGGCTGGGTGGCGCCCTTGTTCAAGGACCATTTTTGCAGCTCCCATCATGGTTTGAGCTGCAAGTAAGGTGCTCTTTTCACGCGAGATACCCACAGTCACGCCTGCATCGCTTAAAGCTTCAATCATGAGGTAGACATAAGCCGGTCCGCAGCCGCTTAAGCCCGTGACGCCGTCAAAAAGTGCTTCATCCAACACCAGCGTGCGGCCCAAGCTTTCAAAGAGCCTGGAAGCGAGTGTGATGTTTTTGTCCTGCGCGTTTGGACCAACACAGAGCGCAGTCATTCCTGCACCGATTAGGCAAGGAGTGTTCGGCATGGCGCGAATGATCGCGCATCGTCCGCCGCTCCAGGTCTGCAATTGGTCGGTGGTGATCGATGCACAGATGGAAACAATGAGGTGCTTGGGTGTGAGGAGATCTTGGATTTGGTCTAAGGTTTCGTGGGCCTGGTGGGGTTTTACAGCAAGCACTAGGACGTCTGAGGATTCTGTCAGTTTACGATTGTCGGTGTGGCATTGGATGCCGAGCACTTTTTTTGAATCAGCAGCGGATTCTTTGCTGCGCGTGGTGCCTGAAATTTCGAAGTCTTTCTTTAAGGACGAATTGAGCAAGCCCTTTGCGATCGCTTCACCCATCTGCCCAAGTCCAATGATCCCGAGTCGAGTTGTCATGGGGTTAGGATACGGTACTCGTGCGGGTTGTGCAGCACCCGCTTGAGCTTAAGGCTGACGGGGTGCTAGGTTCCTTGAAATGCCTGGGTTTATTATCTTTTACGTCGGTTTAATTCTGTTCATGGCTCTTTGGATCGGAAATAAACAAACAGGTGCGTTGGCCTATTACTTGGGTGCGAAACGCTTAGGGCCAATCTTTGGTGCAGCATCGCTGCTTGCGACTGCGATGTCGCCGATTACTTATCTCGCAATACCCGGAGAGTTCCTTCGAATCGGGCCCAACTATGCCCTTGGAATGATCTTACCCTGGCCGCTCATCTTGATTGTTGTCTGGTTTGTCATCTTGCCGAAAATTCTGGGCTCGAAGTTTGTGACGGTGTACGGCTACTTGGGGGAGCGCTTCGATCAGAAAACTCGAAGATGGGCAGTGAATCTAGCTTTGGTCATGATGGTGGGTTGGCTTGCAGTCGTGCTGGTCTCTACGGGCTTTGCAATTTCTCAAGCAGTGGGTGGATCGCCTTGGGTGATGCTCGGAGTCGTGGGCATGGTGTCGGTCTTCTATACAGTCATCGGCGGGTTTGACGCAGATGTCTTAATCGATGCCGTGCAGCTTGCAGTGATGGTTTTGGGTGCTGTGCTGGTTGTCTACTTCATTGGGTCAAGCACAAGCACCACGCCGATCGACTGGTTTCGGATGCTGGGTGATTCAAATGCGCCAAAGCCGCAGAGTCCGGGGAATTCAAACCTTGCGATGGTCATACTCAATGCCTTTTTCTGGGGGATCTGTGCGCTGGGCAGCAACCAAGTGTTAGCCCAGCGGTATCTTGCAGCGCGCGATCTTTCGGGGGCTCGGAAGATTGCATTGGCTCACCTTCTTATGCATGTGGGCTTGGTCGCATTTCTCGGTCTGGTGGGACTAGCTCTGTTTTTTTATTGCTCCCAATTTCCTGAGTCACTTCCAGAAGGGGTCACTCTGGCTGCATCTGTGGGCCTCGACCGAGTCTTTCCTCACTTTATTAAGACCGTATTGCCACCAGTGCTTTCTTCTGCCGTGATGGCGGCACTTCTGGCGGCTGCGATGTCCACGATAGATTCAGGAGTGAATTCGATCGCAGCAACCATCAGTCAAGAATGGAAACCAGGTGGGCGGAGTTTAGATGCCGCAAAAAGACTGAGCGCGGTCGTAGGGGTGGGGATCGTTGCAATCGCATTTTTGATTCTTGCTGTTCCAAAAGATTTTAGAGTCTTTGAATATTCACAGCGCACTTTCAATTGCCTAACCGGCCCGCTGGGCGCGATTTTTTTAGCCGGATTTTTAACCCAAGTACGGGGTCAAGATATTCGTTTTGGGGTGACGGTTGGTTTGTTGATTGCAGTCTGCTTAAGTTTTTACGGCGCAATCTTCTGGATTATCCCAGCGTCTGCGACAGGGACCTTTGCAGTGGCGTGGCTGAGTTCAAAACTGAGAAGTTAGAGGATAGGTGCGGCAGCAGCTCGGCCGGATGTGCAACTCACGCGTTCAAATGATCCATATTCTAGATACATCCCAATCCATATGAAACGTGCGATTTTCAGCCGTTCTGATGGCCAATGTGAATACCGCGCGTCACATTCGTCTATGCGTTGCAGTTCCAAGGCCCGTTTGCAAATCGACCATGTCATCCCGCTCTCTGTCGGGGGCAAAACAGAATTGAAAAACCTCCGTCATCTGTGTCCTGCGCACAATCAGAAGACGGCCCAGATCGCCGGGCTATTCTTCCAAGTGACTGAATCAAGTCATCCGCCGTCCTTGCTTACCCAGTACTTAGGGCGTAATCCTGAGAGATGAATCATTTTTATCGCTCGGCCGTAGTGTGGATCTTCCTCTTAGTGATCGCATTCATGAATGGTGCATTCAGGGAGTTCGTTCTTAAGAACGCTCTTTCCATGGATGCACAGGCTGCAAACCAGTTGTCTTGTTTGACTGGCAGCCTGGTGATGACCGGATTTGTTTACCTGTTTTGGAGCAAACTAAAAATTCTGACCCGCACGCAAGCCATCCAAGTGGGAGTGGGCTGGTTGATCGCAACAGCACTCTTTGAAACATTCATCCTGAACCGAAAATTAACCTGGCCAGAAATCCTGCACACCTATGACCTAAGCGCAGGTGAACTGTGGGCCTTGGTCCTACTTTGGATCGGGATCTTGCCGATGGTTATTTTTTCTCTAAAGAAGCCTTCAGAATCGCACTCAGGGCGTCCGAGAGTTTAATCCGAAGATCAAGTTGTCTCTGACTCGTCGCATCGAGCACTGTCATAGCCTGGAGAAACCCGTGGAAGGATTCAAAAGAAAGCAGCATGTCTTTCTCCCACAAATCTAAGCCGGCGATGTGTGAAGAGGTGAACTGAGGCGAGAATCTTCTGTATGCGGCGAGCGCTTCTGTTGCACTCTTGAGTGCTTCTCGGAGCTGCTTGTGGTGCTCCGTTCTAGCGTAATTCAGATCGCTGGCCTTTGTAGGTAGCAGTATAGGATCGAGGTGGGGGTAGTCCGCTGTTTTGATTAAATAATGATCATAACTTGTTAGGTCATGAAGTGATTTTGCAAGTCCGCTTGCATACACGATCAGTTCATCTCGGTACTTTCGCGTCCGATCCAGTGAAGCTTGGGGAGACAGAAGAGTAGGGATGACCTTGGTTGCCTTGAGGGTTCCTATGAACTCCTCTTGAACCCAAAGGAAGTGAGCTTCGAGGTCTGACCAAGTTTGTAGAAGTGCCACATGACCGGCGATCTCTGTGAAATCTATTTGAGGAAGGGTTCGGGCAGCGACTATAGTGGTGACCTTATAAAGTTCGTATTCATCGGGCGTTTCAAACAGGTCAGGATCCGCGTCTCGATCCATCCTCAGTTGAAACTCAAGACGAGCCTGCAATACCTTGCGGCGTACAGCCTCTAAGTCTTTCAGCGATTGATAAACCAAAGAGTCTTTAAACGTTGGCTTAAGATTCTGCCTTGGTTGCACTTCTTCCAGGGTTGCTTGATCTAAGCTGATTTCTGTCGCTTTGAACTGAGCGATCGTCTCCTTCAAACCTTGGGCCTTCATCCATTCCGAGTGCCAAGTATCACCTTTCGCCAGAAGGCGATTCGATTCTTCGACAAGCTTGGATTCCATCGCAATCACTTCATTCAGGGTCTGTCTGACCTCCTGTCGAGTCACCAATTGTGCATAAAGCAACTGGGCTAAGGGCCTGAGACTGAATTTCGGACTTGTAAACAAGGGTGAGAATTCAGAGATCAAAAACACCATCTCTTCGCGGGCTTCGAAATTGTACTTATCAAGACCAAGACGTTGGAAGAGGTTATCGGTAGCCTGACGGAAAGACTCTTGAGTCTTCGCAAGCGATTCATTCGCAATTTCCTCACAACTCAGCTCCTTCAGGGGCGCTTTACGAAAGATCGCTCGAATGCCCTCGGCGTAGGACGCCGTCCCATGAAGTAAGCCAAAGACCGTGAACGCTAAAGGCAGGAAATGCATGGAGACGAAGCTAGCGTTAGCAATCGGGCAGGTCAAGAATTCAACAGATTCCGTAATCCTACTGCCGAGCTGTGGGGTCTGCCTCAGGTAGAGGATATCGCTCCTCGAAAGTCCAATAGAAGAGGGTCTCTTTGGAGAGCGTCTTTTGGGCCAGGTCATTGAAGTAAAACGCAAAGTCCTGACTGGTTGCATCTAACTTCACCATTTTTTGAATGAACTTTTGGAGGGCTTCCAAGGAGGCAATCATATCTCGATTCCATAAATCCAAACCCGGCACGTGAGTCGATTTAAACTGGGGAGAGCGATAAAATGCATGGCGAGCAAAAGCTGCATCAGGTATGAAGTCGTGTAAGTCACTGCTCGAGTTCGATACTATCTTTACAGCTTCGACTGCTTCTTGCGAAAGATCTGCATCATTGAGGGACTTGGGTATCTCTAGATGCCGTACGAAGTCATAGTATTGATCAAAAAGAGGAGTCACGGCTTTTGCGATTTCGCTTGCATGCGCGATGAGCTCATCTCTGTACCGACGAGTCTCTACCAAGGCTGCTTGGGGAGAGAGCAAAGTTGGGATTGTTCGGGTTAGGGCGACCGCACTTTTAAAATCATGCATGACCAGAGAGAGATGCTCATAGACTCCCCGCCAGTCTCGCGGTAATCCCACATGACCTACAACCGCTATAAAGTCAGGATGAGGCAGAGATTGGAATATGCTGAGATTTTTGGCTAGGAGTTCTTGAGATGGCTTACATTTTTGAAAAGCCAAGAGCTTCAGTTTGTGGTGAATGTGTTCGGCTGTGCGTAGGATATCGTCTAAGTCTTGCAACGTTTGATAGATCAACGAGTCTTTAAATATAGGTTCAAGATTCTGTCTCGTTTCTGGTTCTAAGAGACTGACCTGATCTAATTGAATCTCTGTCGTCTTGAATCTCGCGATGGTCTGGGCCAATAGGATGAAGATCTTTTGCATTTCGGCATCTGCCTGGCCCTCTGTCCAAAAGGACTTGAAATGCCTCTGCTTTTCGAGCTCTGAACTAAGGAATGCTCTGATTCTTTGCCGGGTAACGAGTTGCGCATAAAGGAGACGTGCAGGACCGGCAACTTTAACTCTGGTCACATAGGAACGAACAACGTTTGTAGCCTTTAAGAGTTGCTCTGGAGTCAAGGGCTCAACAACGTCTAGGGGTTCGCCACGAACATCGAATTCTCCTAAGATTTTTTCGATTGAGCGATGGTAGGACGCTTGAGCTTGTGCGAGCGAATGATCCGTAACTTCACCACATGTGATCGGCGGCAGTGGGGCTCTTAGGATTTTCCTCAGGAGTGGGCTTTCCCCCTCGGCAAAGGACGCAGTCGCATGAAGTAAGGCAAAGACTACGAACGGTACTGGCAAGAAATGCATGCACACGAAGCTAGCGTTAGCAATCGGGCAGGTCAAGAATTCAACAGATTCCGTAATCTTAACGTTAACTCAAAAGATCGCCTGTGGGCCCCGTCTCTACTTTGTATCGGGGTCTTACTCAGTCTGATCTACAGTTTTTGGAAATACACTCCACTCAAGAAGGTCGGAAAAGTCCAATTGTAAGCGAAGCTGCTTCTGAGTGCTGGCATCTAATTCCGCCATGGCATTGATAAACTTTTGGAGCGACTGGAAAGAATCAATCATGTCCTTTTCCCAGAGGCTTAAGCCCGGAATGTGTGTCGAAATGAACTGTGATGAACCGTTATAGCGCTCAAGCGCCTGTGCTGCCTGAACATGCAACATCCTCAATGTCCTGAGATGTTCTCGCTCTCTTCCTAAAAATTCCTGCTCATCCTCTGACAGCGATTCGGTCAAAAACTGAGTGTTCACTACAGCCTTTATACCAAATGTTTCATATTCCTTTAAGGTCTTGATCAATCCAGCGATATTACGCGCATGAGCAATGAGCTGATCACGGTAGGTACGGCTCTCTTTGATTACTTCCGGCGAAAAGGCCAGAGTCGGAATTACCCCTGTGGCGCTTTGGGTCGCTTTAAATTCCTGGAGCACCCATTTGAGATGCGCCCCAAGCTCTTGCCAGCTACGGACCAATGCAACATGACTGACGCTAGCGCCAAAGTCCGGTCGGGGTAATGCGCGAAACATCGTTATGCTCTGAGATCGGGTGAACTTAATTTGGGGGAGACGATTTACTGATTCAGGAACCGTGCTCAGGAGCATGCGTTTGAATTCGAGCTGAACCTCTTGAAGCTTCTGGTAAATATCGTCTGCTTCATTGAGTGCCTTGAAGAGGGGCAAGTCTGCAATGGATCGATTGAGGCCTTCACTCGATTGATTCTGTTCCCTTAGGCTTATTTGATCTAAGCTCGCTTCATTCCTCAAAAACCTTTCAATTTCGAAAGGGGGCCAAGTTTTCTCCGGGAACTCCGGAGGTAGATACCAATTTATGAACGGCCTTTGATCTTCCTGAGTGAGACGATTAAAATTTTTGAAAAGCTTTGGCACTACTTCAAGCACCTGATTTATCAGTGCCCGTGTCCTTTGGCGTGTGACGATTTGGGCATAGAGTAATCGAGCGTCTGGGCCAAGAACAGGGTCAGAGAAAATTGAAGTCAGGAATTTGAATTTCTCGACAGTTTTCTCACTAAACGGTTGATGCGAATCGCTCCAATCGATTTTTGGAGCACCATTACGTTTGAGACGGTTGATCAGAGCCATCTGCGCTTTTTTGTAGGAACTTTGCAGGTCACTCAAAAGGATATCGTCAGCAATCTCTTGGCACCCGATCGGGATCAACGGGGAATTAAAAGATACAATGGGCTTACTTGCGAGAGCGGCATTTGTGACAGATATAAGGGCAAAAAGAGCGAAAATCCAAGAGCGCTGCATGCGCCGGAGGGTCGCAAATCAAGGCAACTCTGTCAAATAATCACTAATTCGAATCTGACTTTGAATACGTCAGCCGGGCCTGGCCTTCAGGTCGGCGTGCCGGTTCTAGCGCTAAGCTGAACACCTCATCCACCATTTTGACAGGGTGAATGCGAAGTTGCTTCAGGAGTTCAACCGGGAGGTCTTCCAGGTCCTTTTTGTTCCCATCTGGAATGATCACATCTTTGATCCCGGACCTGCGTGCGGCTAACAATTTTTCTTTCACGCCTCCAACAGGAAGGACTTTCCCGGTCAGTGAAAGTTCGCCCGTCATGGCCCAGAAAGGGCGCATCTTTCTGCCCGTGATCAGTGAATACAAAGTGGAAGCTAAGGTGATCCCGGCAGACGGACCATCTTTAGGAACCGCACCTGCAGGAAGGTGAAGGTGAAAATCTTTGTCCTTAAGATCGTTTTGGGTAATCCCGCTTTCCTGGAACAAACGACGCTTCACAAAGGTCCATGCCAATGCGGCACTTTCCTGCATCACATCGCCCATCTGGCCCGTCAGTTTCATCTGTCCTGTGCCAGGAAGTTCTGTGGTTTCGATGAATAAAATTTCTCCACCCATGGGTGTCCAAGCAAGGCCAATGCCGACCCCCGGCTCCTGAGCGCGCTCTGCAACTTCGTTCAAGAAGCGTTTTGGACCAAGCCAAGTGCGAAGGTCCTCGGCTTCAATGGTTAATGGAAGCTTTAGTTTTTCCCTGGATTCACGGCGTTCAACAATTTTGGAGGCTACCTTGCGCGCAAGCTTCTCGATCTGTTGTTGCAACACTCGAAGGCCAGGTTCGCGTGCGTAGTCTTGGATGATCGCTCGAAGGGTCGTGCGAGGGAGCCTGATGGTAGATGCAGTCATGCCCGCGGATTCTAGAACTTTAGGAAGGATGAATCGTTTGGTGATTTGTTCCTTTTCTTCCAGGGTATAGCCAGAAAGCTCTATGACTTCCATGCGGTCTAAAAGTGCGGCAGGAATTGTGGAGGTTGTGTTGGCGGTGCAGACAAAAAGTACTTCGCTCAAATCAAAGGGTAGATCGAGGTAATGATCAGAAAAGGCGTTATTTTGTTCCGGATCTAAAACTTCAAGTAGAGCTGCGGCAGGATCACCATGGTAGCTCTGGTTGATCTTGTCTACTTCATCGAGCAGTATCACAGGGTTTTTTGATTCCACACGGCGAGCAGCCTGAATGAATTTTCCGGGCATTGCGCCAATATACGTGCGTCTATGCCCTTTGATTTCTGCCTCATCGCGCATGCCACCTAAAGAAAAACGATGAAAGTTCCGACCCATGGCGCGCGCGATGGACTTACCGATCGAGGTTTTACCCACACCCGGCGGACCGACTAAAAGTACGATCGAACCTTTTGGATGACTGCCAGGTTCTTTATCCGCCTTAAGCTTTCGCACAGACAAGAACTCAATAATCCGGTCTTTCACATGCTCTAAGCCAAAGTGATCTTCATTCAAAACTCTCCGGGCATGATCCACGCTGAGTTGGTCTACGGTCCGCTTATTCCAAGGTAGGGAAACTAAGGCTTCAAGGTAGTTTCTGGCGATGTTGTATTCTGGCGAAGCTTCGTTGATCGTTTCAAAGCGTCCAAGTTCTTCAAGGGCGACTTTCTCAATCTCAGGGGGCATCTCGGCCGCTGCAATTCTTTCACGGAAGGTACGGGAAATTTTTTCTTTTCCCTCTTCTTCCATCCCGAGTTCTTTTTTGATCAGCTTGAGTTGCTCTTTCAAAAAATATTCGCGCTGAAGGGAGTTCACCTTCCCGTTGACTTCATCATTGATCTTGCGCTGGAGGGTCGATACTTCTTGTTCACGCTTGAGGTGCTTTAATAGAAGTTGAAATCTCGCGTAGACATCTGTCGTTTCTAAAAATTCTTGAGCATCCGTCTTCGGAAGGCCTAACGCAAATGCTACGACATCTGCGGCTACCCCGGTGTGCGGGGCATTCACAAGTGCAATTCGCATTTCATCTGTGAAGAACGGATTGGTCTCAGAGAGCTCTTTCACGTGATTGATGATGTTGCGGGTCAGTGCGTCGATCTCAAGACTTTTTTCGGGAGCTGTGTCTTCAAAATATTCTGGCTCCACCAAGAGGAGCGGAGACTCTGAGATCGATTTGCGTACTCTGAATCGTTTGATCGCCTGGACCAGGATCTGAACGTTTCCATCAGGGAGTTTGACGCGTTTCAGAATGCGCACGACCATCCCATAATCAAAAAGATCCCGAAGTTTTGGATCATCCCGCAATTGGTCATCCCGGGTCACAAGCATCCCAATAATTTTTTTCTGATTGAGTGCTTCTTCGATCGCCTGAATTGCACCTTGATGCCAAACAATCAGAGGCAAGATGAGTGTTGGGAAAAGCACAGGTCCCGGTGTGGGAAGAATCAAGAGTTGACCCGGAAGCGTTTGGTCCGCTTGGACCAGCTCCTGAGAGGTTGCAACGCGGGGGTATTGATCATTCTGCTCGTTATCGCTCACACCTTGATCAATGGGAGCTAAACCCTGACTGGCAAGGGGGCCTTATTTTTTTAGGTCAATAATAATGCGGCTTGGTTTAGACAGTTCGAAGACCTCGGTGCGCACCGCTTCTGAGGTCTTTAGAGTGAGCGCGAAGGTGCCGTCATCTAAGACTGGATAAACTTGGAGGGCTTCAACGAACTTGGTTTTTCGCACTGAGGCTTGAGCGTTTGCAAGGGATGCCTCCACTTTGGGTTTCCCGAAAAGCGAAATGACGACTTGTTTCGTGGCTGGGATGTTTTCTACATGAAAGCGCGGTGCACGGTTGAGTGGGCTCGCTACGCCCTTTTCATTCCCAATGAGATCGATCACGAATCGATCGTAACCTTCTGGGCTCGTGCCCGCACGCATTGCTGTGACTCTAAAATCTTTCAATGTTCCGTCACCGCCCGTGAACGCTCCGGCACCTAAGAGGACATTCTTCTTGGCCATCAATGCTTGCCGAACATCGGAATCATCCCATGGCACATTCGCATGAGCCGTTGATTTGAAAATGGCATTTGAGATTAGGAGATAGCTGACGAGTATGAGAGTTCGCATCTTCTTCGATTATAGCGGACCTTTGACCAAATCATCATCAATGCCCACGGCAAAAACCAACCGATGCGTGCGCCGTAGTCAGGAGGCACATCGCCTGAACTTTGACTGATGCTACCGCAGAAGCCCACTTGGTCCCGCATTGTTGAATCTCCGTAGTTTCGGACCGGCGGTCCATCAGGGCTTTGATATGAAGTCGGATCAACTTTTACGCTGCAACGCGCGTTGATCTCTTCGCCGCTTGCTGAAGCGACAAGGACCACCTGATTTGAGCCGCTTGGGGTAGTGCTTTGGCTTGGATAGTCGCCTCGGGAGTTCCCACTTCCAACAAGCCGCACCCAACTTGCTGCGGATCCGCCTCCTTCAGCGGCTGAATCCGTGATCTCAAAGAGAGACTCGCTGCTGTAGAGGGGTGACATCCTGTTAGTGGCGACCGACTGCCCACTAGAGTTGATGACATCCACGGATGCCAACATCGGCATATGTAAAAGGTAGCCTAAAGTTGTGACGCGGAGCGCTGCATCGTTTGCAATTGGGAAGTTGAGAGATGACCCGCTTCCGATATTTACGAAAGCAGCCCCTTCAGAAACATTTGATCCCCCTGCTAAGGTGACGTTGGCAGAGCATGAAATTGCGTAATCGGGCACTGAAACATTTCCGCTGCGAGCATCATAGATGCGCGCCCAAGCCCCATTTTTGTGAACAAACTGTTTTTCAAACTCACTGGATAAGCCACAAAGTCCGAGTCCGGAAGAACGAACTTGTTGTGCTGGGATGCTATTTTTGTCCCCACGAAAGACTTCTGCAATGAGCGCATAACGCCCCGGCGGGAGGCCGGCGATCGAATAAGAACCGCTTGAAGAGGTCACTGCGTTTGCCAGAGGGATGCCGCGCTCGAGCGATATTGCTGAGACCTGAATTCCAGCCTGCCCAGCGCCGCTTCCGCTGACGATACGACCACGTAAAGCAACCTGACCTGGGGTCCCGTAAAGTGCTCTGGCGCCGCTGACGTCGTCACAGCCGACTTCCGATTGGTCGCGGTACTCAACGTAGAGCATGCTCGCGTTGATGGACCCTGTATGGGACAAGCCAATTGCGTGTCCAAGTTCATGGGTGATGACATTTGCGGCATAAACTCGGCTCTTCCCGCCTGCACTTGCGGAAGAGGTATCTTGTTGATTTTCTGTAAAAGTAAAGTTCACGTCATTTAAAAAAGTATCTGTTTCAACGAGGTTTCCCGTATCCACATTGAAGGTAGTTTGTGTGTAGCCGATCACTTGCGGATCGGGTCTGATGTTTCCGCGAGACGCAAAAAAGATTGTGCTGAGACCATCCGAATTCATCGCTGTGGGATAGTCTGCGGAGTCTGTTCCTTGCCAATAATCAAAATCAAAGAGCCCATTGGTGCTTTTTTTCCACTGCATGAGGGCAGAGACGACGGCGCTACGAAAGAACCCATCTGAAAGTTCATGGGACCCGCTTGGATTTCCAGCGAGGTAGAGTTTTTGCCCAGAAGCCCACCGCAGTGAAGCCCCACTTTGGGAGAGGCCAACTGTGTAGGCGTTCACTGGTGCGCTGACCAATGAAGCAACTAGGGCGACTAAATACATCCTTGTACTAACGTGGGTCCTCATCCGTGAGGTCTCCTCGTCTACTAGTTTATCGAGGTATTAGCGTTTAGATCGCATGAATAAAAAAAAGATTAATGACACGGCAAAAACCCACAAAATGCCTTTAAATTGGCTACCTTGTGGAGTTTCTTGCCCGGCGGATTTTGCCTGAATTTCTAAAGGCCCGGTTTTTGACGGTGGTAGCGAATTGCCCCGGTGCAAGTCTGGCTCCAAGGGTTGGGTAACTTTTGTAGTGGTGGTGTCATTTTTTTCGCGCCGGGGTTGGGTTCCGTCCATTGCAGCAGGAGGGCCTGGCTGGCTCTTCACTAAGGCCACCAGATCGGAGTAACGCATCGGCTTCTTTTCTTCACCCGGGTGATCGTGTTCTACCTCTTGCAATCCCTGCCCATAACCTAAAATGCCTCCCGATACCGTAGGTCCATTGGGTCCATCCTCGTAATCTAAGCGCCCAAGCTCCATTCCAATAATCTCCCGGCTTGAGTCCGGCTGTTTGCTGCTCAAAAAGAAAACGCTTTCTTTCCCCTCCTGAAGTGCGACGCTGCCTGGAATTTCTTGGCCTACAGAGCCCATCACCCCGCCGGCACGGCGAACAGTCAGAAACTCTATGGCTTCCCCACGTATTGTCTCGGCAACACGAAGATCCGCATAGGTATAGATCGATTTGCCTCGCTCGGAAAAGACCCATTGCGATCGAACTTTCGTGGGCTTTGCTCGAACAACGACCTCCGCTTGTCCTGTGAAGTCAGGAAGTGGGGGAACGAAGAAGCTCGTGGCGAGCGCATAGCTCGCCGTGACTACTGCAAAAAATAGAAGATGCGACGGCATCTCAATTAGCGTATCACTCAAACAAGTCATGGCAATTGTCCCACGCAGCACGCTCGAAAAAGCACGAGTGAGCCTGATCTATCTAACTCTGCTCATTTTGCTGATTGCTGGCATTCAGTGGGTGTCGCGCTTTGGCTTTCATCTGGTGGGTCTGAAGGGTGAGGATGTGGGTCTTTCTGACCTTCCCAGCGCTCTTCTGCTTTCTTTGATGCGCATGATCGTGGCCTATGGCGCGTCGTTGGTTCTCGCGTTTTTGCTCGGCATTCCGGCTGCTCGCACTGCCTGGGGCGAGCGCCTGATTCTTCCTATCATCGATGTGTTGCAATCCATCCCTGTTGTGAGCTTCTTCCCAGTAGCGATCGGTCTCTTTATTTCGATCTTTGACGGTCACCGGCTCGGGGTTGAATGCGCTGCGGTTTTCTTGATTGTGACAAGCCTTGCTTGGAATTTGGCTTTCGCTGTCTATGAGTCCACCAAGAGTATTCCAATAGAAACCGATGAAGCGGCGCAAAGCTTCGGCTTAAGGGGCAGTGCTCGGTTCTTTAAGTTGTATATGCCAGCCGCAATTCCGCGCCTGGCCTACAATTCGATTCTTTCCTGGTCTAACGGTTGGTTTTTTCTGGTGGCGTGCGAAATCATCGCAGTTGGCCCGGTGAAGTACAACCTCCCTGGTATTGGGAGTTTTCTAGCCAGGTCTGCGGAACAAGATGACCTGCGGCAGGTTCTTTGGGGTTTAGGCGCTCTGATTGGTATGGTGCTGCTTTTGGATCAGCTGGTGTGGCGTCCCATGTTGGTTTGGTCCAAACGCTTTAAACAGGAGCAGGCTAGTGCAAACGAGGAAGAAGAAAAAACGGTCTTTCAAAGCCTTCCTGACACGGTGTTAGATCGGATCAGCTTCGTGGTTACGCCGCTTTCTAAGTTGCTTTGGGTCCTTGTATTCCCAATTCGCTGGTTCATTCGCGAGATCTTCTTACCCATCCTTTGGGATCTTCCTGCCGCGCTCATTTACGGAATTTGGCGCGAGGTTCGTGTGCCGGTTGAACCCCTGATCTACCGCACAAGAAAGTTTAGGGAGGCTGTAGGGTACTTTGCGCTTGGGTTTCTATCGGTCAGTCTTTGTGTTTTGGTATGGCGTCGGGTGGCGCAGCCACTACCGGATGCCGTTGACGACATCCCGATGAGTCTCCTATTTAGCACTTTACGGATTACCTTTGCGCTTGCGGTATCTTTTGCTTGGATTTTACCGCTGATCTATTGGTGCTGGGATAAACCTAAAGTTCGTAATGCTGCGAGCACCATCGCTCAGTTAGGTGCTTCCATCCCAGCCACTGCCCTCTTTCCTTTGATTGTTCTTGTAGGTGTTAAACGCTTAGGCGGTGGTGTTGAGATTGCGACACTGATTCTTCTGACTTTTGGGATTCAGTGGTACGTACTCTTTAATGCTTTAGGGGGTGCTGCGATTATTCCGCACGATTTGACAGAGACGGCGCGCTCCTTGGGTTTGACGGATTGGCAGATGTTTAGAAAGTTAGTTTTGCCAGCAGTGAGGCCGGCCCTGATTACCGGTGCAATCACAGCCTGGGGCGGCGGTTGGAATGCACTTGTGGTGTCGGAGTATGTACAATCCAATGACAAGGTCTATAAAGTCCGGGGAATGGGCTCGTGGATCAGTTCGGCAGTTTATGAAGCGGGTGACACTCCGACCATGGCGATTGGTGTTGCAGTGATGGTCGCCTGGATTTTGGCGTTGAATCTTTTAGTGTGGCAACGTTTGTATCATCGGAACTTAGATCGGTTTCGGTTAGAAGGTTGAAATGACTCCGCAGCCAGAGATCATCATCGACGTGGAAAACGTCTCGAAGAAGTTTCTTCTCCCTCAAGGGGAAGTCACGATCTTGGAAGATATCCAACTGCAAGCGCAGGAGGGCGAATTCATAGTCATCGTGGGCCCGTCGGGTGCGGGTAAGAGCACGCTCCTGCGCATGATGAATGGACTCGTGATTCCATCGGCCGGCCGCATTTTGTTTCGTGGCAAACCCACTCGCGGAATCAACATGGAAACAGCGATGGTGTTTCAAAACTTCGGTCTCTTGCCTTGGCTGACTGTGTTGCAAAACGTGGAGCTTGGCCTAGAGAACCGAGTGAAGGAGTTGGACCGTCGGCGTGAGCGCGCTCAGAAGTACATCGGCAAAGTGGGTTTAGATGGATATGAAGAAGCTTATCCACGCGAACTTTCAGGCGGCATGAAACAGCGCGTAGGTTTAGCTCGGGCGCTTGCAGTGGAGCCAACTCTGCTGCTCATGGATGAACCGTTCTCCTCACTCGATGTCTTAAGTTCGATTAACCTGCGAAATGAGTTATTAGACATTTGGAGCGACCGCGACAATGTCGTGAACACTGTAGTGCTTGTAACTCATATCATTGAGGAGGCGGTCGAGCTTGCAGATCGTATTGTGATTTTGGGTAGCCGCCCCGGCCGGATCGCCGGGAATATTCGGGTAAACATCCCTAGACCCCGTCAAAAACGGGATCCACTGTTTCTGGAGTACGTCGATGAAGTCTTCTCACTTCTCGCTTAACACCCTGCCATTCCTAGGGTCTAATGAGGCCTCTATTTATGAAACGTAAAGAGGCGACTTCATCGTTGCCTGACGTCGGCATCTCCCAGGTTCTTGGTCTGGTCTCTCACTTAAGCAGTGTGGGGGGCAAAGAAGATATTTATCGCCTTGCTGGAGAACTCTCCATGGAGCTGGGCGAAACTCTCAAAGTGATTCGTGCAGCGGAAACCCTAAAGCTCGTGAATACCCCAGGCGGTGAAGTGGAGATGGAGCCCTTTGGAGCGAAGGTTGTCGATGCTTCGATCCACGAGCGCAAAGAGCTGATTTTTGAACAGCTTCAGCAAATTCCGCTTTTTAAAAAAATTCGTGAATTCCTAGACGAAGAAGATGGCCACGAGGCGTCCAAAGAAATGGTTTTAGAAAAGATCGCCGACATCCTCCCGAACGAGGATGCCGAACACCAATTTGGTGCAATCGTCAGTTGGGGCAGATACGCCGAGTTGTTCGGGTACAATGACGATTCCGAAACTTTCTACTTAGACCAATAGTCACGCAATCGCGCGCGCAGTTTTTGCAGATTGAATCACCGAAGCAATTCGAATTGCAGATTGAATCCCTTCATTAGAGATACCCCCTTTGCGCGCTTCTGAAATGTGAGACTGAATGCACATTCCACACCCAGCGATCGCAGATACCGCAAGGGACATGAGTTCGAAATCCACTTTGGCAATGCCAGGTTTTCCGATCACGTTCATTCTGAGTCGGGCTGGCATAGTCTTGAATTCCGGATCCTCACTTAAGTGTAGGAATCGGTAATACACATTGTTCATCGCCATGATGGTCGCAGCGCTTTTTGCAGCCTGATCTACCTCTGGTGCGATCGCGTGATCGCCGTGGATCGCATCGGCCAGCTCTAAATCTAGGGTCGCATAAGCACAAGCGACCGCTATGCCTGCAATTTGTCCGGGCAGTAGGCCAGGTGCACCCTCTACCGTCAGGACCGTCTCAAGATTGAGACGGGTGTCGCGCCCAAAATCTGGAATTTTTTCTAGAATAGATGTGATTTTCATAAAGCCTTTCTTTTAGACGTGAATGGTTTCTTTCCCTTTTTCCCAATTACATGGGCAGAGTTCATCGGTTTGTAGTCCATCTAAGATCCTTAAGACTTCGCCAGGATTTCGGCCCACACTTAGGTCTGTGACGTAAACAAAACGAATGATGCCGGTTGGATCGACAATGAAAGTCGCACGCTGCGCTACGCCCTCATTTTCGTCGATGATGCCTAAGGCGCCGGACAGTTCACGTTTGACGTCTGCAAGCATAGGAAACGGCAGATTGTTTAGGTCTTTGTGGTTTTGACGCCAGGCCAGATGGACGAATTCGGTATCTGTACTTGCGGCAAGGATTTGTGCGTCCCGATCACGGAACTTCCCGTTTAGATCTGCAAAGCCTTTGATTTCAGTTGGGCAGACAAACGTAAAATCCTTCGGATAGAAGAATACGACAAGCCATTTGCCTTTGTAGGTTTCATGGGTGATATCTACGAACGCGGACTTGATATCATTAGAAACGGTGGCTTTCACTTTAAACTCTGGAAACTTTTTACCTACACTGAACATCGATTGAACCTCATTCTTTCTTTTCATAGTTTTGCTTAAAGTCACTCATTGTTGAAATCGATTGAATCTATGGCACAATAGGGATCTCCTATCGATAGGGAGGCTTCTATTATGGTTACAGTCACTCAGCTGGAATACGCAGTGGCGGTCGAAAAACACAGGCATTTTGGCCTGGCAGCGAAGGCTTGCCATGTGTCGCAGCCTACCTTGAGTCAGCAACTGCAAAAAATTGAAGATGAGCTCGGCATCATCCTTTTTGACCGGCTCAAGAAGCCGGTTTTACCCACCCCTGAGGGGTTGCTTTATCTAGAGCAGGCAAAGATTGTGCTTCGGGAGCACCGGAGGCTTGCCGAATTTGGTGCACGCGGGAGCTCGAAGGAAGTGAGCGGAGACTTCCGTTTGGGCGTGATTCCTACGGTTTCTGGATCGCTTTTGCCTTTGTTTTTACATTCTTTTGCCGAAGAACATCCGAAGGTGGATCTTTACGTTGAAGAGCTTAAGACGGAATCCATATTTCAAGAGTTGCGGGAGGACCGTTTGGATGGTGCGATTCTATCGACTCCAGTGCAAGAGCAAGGGCTTAAGGTTCATCCCTTGTATTACGAGTCTTTTGTTTTGTATTTGTCCCAAGGGCACGAGCTTTTAAAAAAGCCTGTTCTTAAGGCCTCTGACGTTGATGGAGCTGAACTCTGGATGCTTCAAGACGGAAATTGCTTTCGAAACCAAGTAGAAGACTTTTGCTCTTGGTCTTCGGGGAAAAGGCGGACGCCCGGCAATGTGCATTTTCAGAGTGGAAGTTTAGAGACCTTAAGAGCGCTTGTGAAAAAACACGACGGCTACACGATGATTCCTGCTTTGATGGCTCGCAATCTCTCAGCCGCAGAGCGTAAGGCCCATGTACGCGAGTTCAAAAGCCCAGTGCCTACCCGGGAGGTGAGTTTTGTATATCGACGGGATCATTGGAAGCTTTCAGTTATCCAGGCATTAGAGCGGTCCATTCAGGCACGTCTTCCCGCTGAGGTGTCCCAGGTCCGGGGGTCAGAGCAGAAGTTGCTCGAGCACTGCTGAGGCTGGAGTTTAGATTAAAACCCAAAATCCAGTCGGCGATAAGTATCTGTAATCATATGGCAATTTATCATTTTTGACCGAAATAACCCAATGGGTGAATGTAGCCAAAAAACTGGATCAAGAATTGAGCCGATGCTGTGGCAATCTCTTTTGAATGACGAATCCGCCTCCTTTGCAATCTGCGCAACTCATTAAAGGCTTAGGCCTCTTTGGTCTGATCGCCTCTACCTTTAATTGCACAGTGGGAGGTGGGATCTTCAAACTCCCTAGCAGTGTCTACCTCTTGGTCGGTCAGGCGTCGCCGTTGGTTTACCTGGTGTGTTTTGTTGCGATCATGTTGATTGCTGCGGTCTTTATACAGGTGGGCCGTCACATCACAGTCAGCGGCGGGCCTTATGCCTATGTGCGGCCAGTCCTTGGTCCCTATGCGGGCTATATTTGTGGGGTGTTTGTATGGTGTTTAGGCAGTTTTGCGATGGCGTCGGTGGCCAGTGCCTACGCAGGTTTTGTGGGCGGATTTATTCCCGAGCTCTTAACGACCGCGGGGAAGGCAGCAATTCTCTTTGTTACGTTTGCGGCATTTTGCATTTTTAATATCATCGGCGTGAAGTCGGGCGCGAAGACGAGCATGTTCCTATCGATTGCAAAGCTTCTCCCGCTTTTGTTACTGATTGGAGTCGGTGTTCCACAACTCGATTCTGAGGCCCTCAAGCTTCCCGAAAGTTTAGACTGGCAGGCCATTGGTCGCGCCGCCATGGTCTTGATCTTTGCTTTCACTGGGATCGAAAGCGCACTGATCCCCAGTGGCGAAATCGATAACCCCAAGAAGAATCTCCCGCGCGCCCTTTATTCTGCGCTTTTTCTGGTGCTGTTTCTCTATCTAGGTGTGCAGTTCGTCGCGCAGTCCACATTAGGGCAGGCAATGGGGAGCGGAAGTTTTGCTTCCCCCTTATCGGAAGCAGCAGACCGATTGATGGGACCTGTGGGTCGTATCTTGCTTTCTCTTGGGGCCATTTTTTCCACAGCGGGGTATCTCAGTGCGATGACCCTTGCCCTCCCAAGAACTGTTTTTGCCTTTGCAGAAGACGGTTATCTGCCGAAGGCTCTTTCAGAATTACACAGCAGGTACCGAACGCCAGCGCTCGCTATTGTGGTCCAAACCTTTGTGGTTTGGATCCTTGCGGTCTCAAGTCAGTTTGAACACTTGGCGGTACTTGCAAATCTTTCAGCAATTCTGGCTTATGTACTTTGTGTAGGTGCGGCTCTTTTGTTGAAGCGGAAGAAGGAATTTGCGTCTGAAAGCCAATTCCAAAGTTTGATTCCATGGCTTGCTCTCATTCCCATGGCATTCCTGCTCGCCAGTGTTACACCGATCGAGTGGCTCAGCATGGCGGGCGTTGTTGTGCTTGCGACAGTGGGTTATCAAGTCAGACGGCGTTGAAATCGGCAGCGAATGGGTGGGGCGATCTTCTTTTTGGTGAGAGCGAATTCGAGAGATATCAGAGCGATTGCACCTCCAAAAATGAGTGCGAAGTCACCGGGTGAACCCCCAATAAAGAGTCCCGAGGCCCAGCTGAGTCCGGCTTCGGTCAGCCATGTCGGGTCCAACATAGCGATCGCAAGCCCAGCTTCGGCAACGACTAAAAGACCAAACCCAGTCCAAGCAGCTAATCTCTTCCAGAGGCAGCTGTTCACGCCTGTGTATTGAGCACGAATTCGTGCCCGCATTTGTGTCGCGCCCTCGGCATCCATCCTGGCTTCGAAATTCTTCCTGAGCGCCGCGATGACGTCATCTTTTAAGAATTGCTCTAGTTCTTCCCGCTTAATCAGATTGGGTGCGACCTTTGAGTCTTCAAGTAAGCCGCCACGGTTCACGGTGTATGAAGCGGGATCCTCATCCGCATCCCGGAAGTAATCTTCGATGACGGTTTCAGGCACGCCGTCTTTGTCTTTGCCTCGAACGCGTTTACCTTTGGCGAGTCTCTCCTCCCGTTGAATTCTTGCTTGCTCAAGATCTTGGTTCCAAGCGGCCGCATAGGGTGAGTCGTAATATTCGTGGAGTATGTTCCTGACCCGTTTCTGGAAACGGGAAATTTCCCGATCGAATTGCCGCAGTAGTACTTTGCGGTCGTGCGCTTCGTCAGCGATCGCGGGAGTGACTAGAAATAGGAGCAGGGCAAGTAGCGTCATAGGGGGGACTTTCCATACAATTTGACTAAGTGACTTCTGAGAGCTTCTTTGAATTCCGGTGTCGTCAATGACGTCTCGACTTGCTGGATCGAATTAAACTGAGTTCGCATCCGTCGGTTCCACTCTTCTAAAAAAACGGATTCGTAACCAGATCTCAGTGCGGTCCGTGCTGAAAGCGGTATCAAATAGGGGTCGTCTGCCTCATGAATAGAGACCTCAAGGTTCATAAAAGTTGATTCTAACATCTCATGGGGCTTAAAACCCATATAAACGCCTTCTACTTCAGGCAGGAAAAATCCCCATTCTTTAAAGAGTTCTTTGTGGATGTTAGAGATTCTTTGATCATCAAAATCACGTAAGAGATGCTGGAAAGTGGGCTGATAATCTTCGTTGAGTTCGATCAGAATATTTTGCGGGGTTGCATTGTTGCGAATAAAACCATCGTCAAGGAAGTAGGCGACATCATCCCTTGCCTTTGGGAACACGTAGGCTTGAAGCATGATACTTAAAAAGTCATTCGACATTTCTCTTAAAGCGAAGATGGACGCCGTGCCTGGCATATAGTGATGCTTTAACTTCATGGCTGACAGATCGCGAAAGAGAACAATGCCATCGTCACCAAATTCTATGGAGAGTGCTTCAGGTAAAAAATTGTTAGGGATTTTAGCCTGAGCAGAGCGAAGCTTTCGAATCGATAGCAGATAGTGTGAAAGATCCATCCCTCGAGCAATAGTATTCCCTCCTTTTGCTTTTTGATTTTGCCTGCCAGCTCTTGGGTTCCACCAGGTTTTTGGTCCAAATGGCCGATTCGTTGCCAGTTTTACTGTTGTTTCTACACCCAGTGTTGAAGTTTCGAGATAGATCGACCGAGACGCGGTGAGGTGCCCAAGAAAAAACCCATCGCTCTTTTTTGAGAACAGAGGCACCGAAGGGAGCGTGTTGAACGGGTGTTTTGGTATTCGAATGCGATCCCCTTCTTTCAAGGAGACTAATATTTTTGACCCACTTTCGGTGAGAGCCCGGCTTTTAACCTCGTTTATGTTCAGCCAAACCCAGGGCACCGTCACTGCACTCTCGTTTCGTTTATACTGAACAAGGTTGGCGCGGAGCTCGAAGTCAATCCACTGCAAGCGTTCGGAGAGCTTTGGATAGATGAATTTTTCTGGTGGGCGTTGATAGGGATTTCCGTTTGCCGACATGCAGGAGTCAAAAACGGCGAAAGCAGACGAGGGCCAGAAAAGTTGCTGTGTTAGATTGCAGAGGCAGTAGAACAAAAATGCCCCGAGGAATCTGTCGTTTCTAGGGGTTTTGAACACTGCAATCACTGCGCAACTTTAAGTTGACTAAAATACTTTGTCAATCTAACAATGCAAGCGAGCACCCACCGAATTGCCTCGTAATGAATTCGACCGAGCTGTGGTGCGTTAATAGTGAGGAAACGGCTCGTTACCTCATAATCAGGTTTTGAACCCAATATGACCCGGACCATCCGGGCGAAAGGAC
>JAIXOQ010000004.1 GCA_027486675.1 Pseudomonadota bacterium | reverse complement strand
ACCACCGCCGCCGCCGAGCCCAACACCTCCGGTGCCGCCACCACCGCCGCCGCCGAGCCCAACACCTCCGGTGTCGCCACCACCGCCGGGTGACGACACATGCTCTGGAATCTTCTGCGCACCATTCGGAGTTTAAAAAGTCGGTACTGCTTCAAGGATTCAAGCCGTATCGAAGTTTAGGTAGTTCGAATCCATGGATAGGAAAAGGAGTACATGATGAGAAGTATAAATTGGAAGTCGGCTCGCCTGCCGACATTAGGAGTCGCTGCGTTCGTCGCAGGTTTTCTGCTTGCGCCACCGGGGGCCAAAGCCGCTGACGAAGCAGTCTGTCATTCTGATGCCTTTCAACAGCCTAAGGCGCCCAGTGCTAACAAGGTGGACTACCTTCTAGTCGTCGATACGAGTGGTTCTATGGATGATGAAAGAAGTAGGATTGCTGAAAACATTGGTTCGTTCTTAGATCGATTGCCTGATGGCGTTGATTTAAGAATCGCCGTGATGCCTGCGCACGGAACCAGCTCTAAATATTCCGGTGCTTTCCTTCAGGCAAAGAAAGAACCCTACGTTCTGAGCTCTAAGGCACTTTCAAAAAGCGATCTTCGTAAACACTTAATCGCGAAGATGAAGAAAGTGGTGAATGACCTTGCTCCGGCTTACGGTGAAATGCCACTGATTTCACTTTGGAATGGACTTGAGGGTTCAAAACTTGAACTTTCAAAATCCCGTGGCTTCTTCCGTGACGATGCAGCCCTTGCTGTCACTTTGGTTTCAGACGAGAACGATGTCTGTTACAAGGAAGAAACCCTCAATCGGAAACCTCCGCTCACACAAAGAGACGAAGAGCGTGCACGCCAACTTTGGTGTAAGGTACGTGTGGATGGCGTAGTACGGGACTTTAATGCTGAGTTGCTCAAAGATAGAATTTCAGCAATTAAAGGTAAAAATCCCGTTGCCTTGTCGGCGATTGGATATGAGGACCTCGCCCGCATCCCTGTCGGCAGGAATCGTTACGATGGTGTCTTCGCCGGTGCGATTCAGCTTGTACACGAAACCGAAGGCCGAGTCTATGAACTTGCGGATCGTGACTTCTCTCATGCTATGGACAACTTTGGTCACTTCGTTTCATCACAACTTGAAGCGAAGACTGAGTTTCCACTGAGTCATCCAAACAACCTTCTACTTTCATCGATTGTTGTTCGGGTAGATGAAGTCGTCATCGCGCACCAGTACTCCGAATCTCGAAATATCGTCACTCCGGCTTCTTCCGGGACCTGGGGTAGCTCGATTCGAATCGACTACTGTGAAAAGGGGAGCGATCAACCTCCCGTCGATCCTCCAGTGACTCCATCGCCAACACCTGTGGTGGTTCCTCCTACTCCGCAACCAACTCCTGTAGTTGTTGCGCCTACACCAACACCGGTCACTCCACCGGAAGTATTTGGAGATCCGATTGTGATACTTCCAACGCCGACACCGATCGTTCCACCGGAAGTGTTTGGGGATCCGATCGTGATCTTACCGGCGCCTTCTCCGTCTCCGTCCCCAAGTCCAGGGACAGCGGGTTGCCAAGGGATCTTCTGTAACGTCTTTGGCGTTTAGAAAATCATTAGAAAAATAGCGATAATTATTGGAGGGGCACCTTCTAAGCCAATGGCTGGAGGTGCCCTTCCTCTTTTCGTTTGAGCAGCTCCAATTCAATCAAATCAGCAAGCGCTGTAATATCTCCTGCGCCTAAGGTGAGAAGTAAATCCCCGGGTTGAAGGGTATCGAGTAGGTATTGCATCGTTTCTTTAAGACCGGCTCTAAAACTCTTTTGTGCCGGGGCCTTGATTTCTGCAAGAAGAGCTTCTGAGGTGATTCCAATAATCGTAGATTCCTGCGCTGAATAGATCGGCAATAGTACAAGCTCATCACATCCCAAGAACGATCCTAAGAATTCCTCCCATGAATTTTGAGTGCGTGTGTAGCGGTGCGGTTGAAATACGACTCTGAGTCGTTTGGGCTTCAGTTTCATCGCCGTTTGAATCACAGCCTGAATCTCGGTGGGATGATGACCATAGTCATCAATGACTAGAATCTTTTTCTCTGTATCTTCAAACCTGACGTCAAAACGGCGTCGAGCATGCCTAAAGGAAAGAAGTGCTCGAGCGATTTCTTCGATTTCGATCCCATGCGAATGGGCAAGCGCAATCGCCGCAACACTATTGAGCACGTTATGTGTCCCAAGCACAGGCAGCACAAAACTACCGAGTTGAGTTGTTTTGCCTCGTTCTATCCTTTTAGCCACATCAAAGCGAGTAATACGTGCTGTTGGATCCTCGTGAGTAATACGCACTAAAACATCATTCTGCTCATGGAAACCATAAGTAAAATATGGCTTTGTTAAGCGCGGCAATATACGCCGAACACCTGGATCATCACCACAGAGGGCAGCTTTTCCATAAAATGGGATATGACGGATGAAGGCCACGAAACAGTCTTCAATTGCAGATAAATCTCCAAAATGATCGAGGTGATCGGAGTCAATATTGGTGACGATCACATCCGTGGTTGGAAGGTGCAGGAATGACCCATCACTTTCATCCGCCTCGGCGATGACCCACTGGCTCTCTCCTGCTTTGGAATGCCCACCAAAAGACTCTACTTTTCCGCCGACAATCACTGTTGGATCAAAACCCGCTTCTACAAAAATATGACCTAAGAGATTCGTGGTGGTGGTCTTCCCGTGGGTTCCTGAAACCGCAAACCCATGTTTTCCGCGCATGAGTTCGCCTAACATTTCGGCCCTGGGAATCACCGGGATTCTACGTCGATGAGCCTCAAGGACTTCAGAATTTTCCGACGCGATTGCAGTTGAAACGACAACGACATCTGCATTCCCTAAATTTTTAGCAGAGTGTCCTATTTCGATGCGAGCCCCAAGCTTCTTAAGATAATCAGTGGTTGGACTTTCGGTTAGATCTGAGCCACTGACGGTATGGCCTTGATTGAGGAACACCTCAGCAATTCCACTCATCCCTGCGCCACCGATCCCAACAAAATGCAAACGGTAGGGATGAGGTGTCAAAGGCTTAGGTCCTTCACAATGTCTGCTGCTGCGTTGGGTTTGTAGAACTTTCGTACTTTCAGCGCCATCCCTTCCAAGGCTTCGCCGTCATTGAGGAGTCCTAGAATTGACTCTGCAAATTCGGATGGAGATACTCCGTCCTGCCTCATTACCCGGGCAGCACCTACGCGGGAATAGGCTTCTGCGTTTTTCTGCTGATGATTGTCTGCAGCAGTGGGCAGTGGAATGAAGAGTGCCGGTCTCCCGACGCGAGCAATTTCTGCAAGTGTAGAGGATCCGGCCCTACAAATAATCAGGCTTGCGGCCCGGTAGCAGGACAGCATGTCATCAATAAAAGGCTCAACTCGCGCATTGACTCCGGCGTCCAGGTAAGCAGCTTTCACCCGATCTAAATCTTTCAGACCGGTCTGATGAATAAATCGAAGATCCGCCGACTTGAGGTGGGGGAGTGCGTTGATCACCAAGGTGTTGATCCCCATTGCACCCTGGCTTCCTCCGAAAATAAAAAGTGTTTTTCTTTCGAGTGGTACCTGCCCACAGTCTTGCATGGCCGCACGGATCGGATTTCCAGAAGCTAATATCTTTTTGGCATTAAAACTCTTTCCAGACTCATCAAATGCCACAAAGACTCGATCTGTGTACTCGCCTAGTTTTCGGTTCGTGAAACCCGGGATTAAGTTTTGCTCAAGAATGGCCGTTTTTCCGCGCCAGAATCGCGCAAGAAATGAGGCCATCAGGACAACAGGGCCTGATGCGTAGCCTCCGACTCCTAAGATCGAATGAGGTCGAAATCGAAGCAGAATCCAAGCCGAGACCAGAAAACAAAGAGGGAGTTTGAGTAAGGTTCTCAATCTGACTTTGAGGCTCACTTGATTGAGGGCGCCTACAGGCAATAACTTAAGTAGATAGCCTGCTTTAGGAACAAGGCGTGCCTCGAGTCCGAGCGAGGATCCCACAAACAGTACGTTTTCTTTGCCAAAAGCTTTCGCCCATTCATCTGCGATCGCAATCCCGGCTAAGACGTGACCTCCAGTGCCACCACCTGCAATCAAGAGCTTCATCGTTGTGCACTCCTGTTTTCGACCGACACTCGAAAAAGAATTCCAATCGCCCATAGATCAATAATGAGGGAGCTGCCTCCGTAACTGATCAAAGGAAGTGTGAGCCCCTTGGTGGGTAGTAGCCCAAGGACCACCCCCATATTGATAAATCCCTGAAGACCAATCCAAACTGCAATTCCACAACCGACCAAGAATGAGAAAGCATCTCCTCGCTTTTCAAGTGCTACCCAGGCGATGCGAAAGCCCTTGGTGATGAACCAAACGAAAAAGAACAGCACACCTAGTACACCGACAAAGCCCAGCTCTTCCCCAATAACTGCGAGGATAAAATCGTTGTGAGCTTCTGGGAGAAAAAAGAGTTTCTCCTTCCCGTTTCCTAAGCCTGAGCCAATGAAGCCGCCATTGTGAAGGCCGAGCATGGACTGGATGACCTGGAAGCCGCCACCCTGGGGATCGGCCCAAGGATCTAAAAAGGTAAGCACTCTGTCACGACGGTAGGGAGACCTGAAAATCAAAAGGGAAGCAGCTGCGCAGAGAGTTAGCCCAAGTCCCACGACCCATTTCCAAGGAATACCAGCTACAAAGACCAGCACCGCTAAGGTCATGGCGATGATCGCGGTAGAGCCAAAGTCAGGTTGCAGTAAGAGCAACCCAAAAACTGGCGCCACAAAAAGAAGTGGACTCAGGTAGGCAACCGCTGGTGCCGATTTTGAGCGCATTCTGACAGCGAGTGCTTTTGCGAAAAATAAGATGCAGATGAGTTTGGCGAGCTCTGCGGGCTGAAACCGCACTGGCCCTAATCCAATCCAGCGTGTCGCGCCACCCACTCGGGCACCAATGCCGGGGATCCAGACACACGCAAGGAGGGCGATGGTTGACCCCAGAAGGATGGGTGCTAACTTCGCATACCTAGCTAAGGGTATCTGAATAGAAGCGAGGAGTGCAGCACAACCTAAAACAGCATAGGACAGTTGCCTGCGAAAGAAAAAGAAGCCGTCGCCCGTTCTTTCCTCTGAATAGAGGAAAGAGGCGCTATAAACCATCAGCAGCCCAAAGATCAGGGCCACCGCTGTACCAATCAATAAACTCCGATCCCCGTTGAAACGGAAGAATCGCGAAGACTTAAAGCTGGTGTACGAGTTTTTTAAAGTAGTCCCCACGTTCCTCAAAGTCTCTGAACATGTCCTGACTTGAACAGCCCGGAGACAATAAAATGATATCTCCGTTGCGAGATTTTTGGAACGCGATCAATACAGCTTCTTCGAAAGTTCCGACCAAATAGGTCTCTGCAAAATCACCGAGCGCCCGATTGAGCTTCTCTTTGGCTTCCCCAAGAAGGATCAGGAGCTTCACTTTCTTTTGCACCACAGGTCCGACCGACGTGAAGTCCATGTTTTTATCTTTTCCACCCGCGATCAGGATGACGGGACTGCGGCGGAAGCTTTCAAGGGCAGCTTGAAGACTTTGCACATTGGTCGATTTCGAGTCGTTAAAGAGGTAAACCCCATCCTTCTTTCGTACAAACTCGATGCGGTGAGGGAGCCCCTTAAATATATCGATCACGGTCTGAATGGCTTTCGGAGAAACGCCCATCACACGCGCCGCACAAATCGAAGCCATGAGATTTGCTTTGCTGTGATCTCCGAAGAGTTTGAAGTTTGTGAGTGGGTAGAATTCTTCTTTGTTGGAGAGTTTTGCGACAATACGGTTGTTTTCGGAATCGAAGTAAACTCCAAAGAACCCTTCGGCAAATGAGCCACCCACTTTCATCGGATCTTTCAACGTGTACCAGATGAGTTTTCCCGTGTTTTCTGAAGCAAAATTCCGGACGATCTGATCGTCATAGTTCAGCACTACAAAGCTGTTTCTATCGCATGCCTTCAGCAATCTTTTCTTGGAGTTGATGTAGGACTCCATGGAGCCATACCGGTCCAGGTGGTCCTGGTCGATGTTTGTAAAGACGGCTACAGCGGGAACAAAACGTTCAGTGATATCGAGCTGGAAACTTGAAATCTCCGCAACAACAGCACTCACTTTTTGCTCGCTGATTAGATGATTCACAACTGGAATGCCGATGTTCCCGCCCACAAAAACTGGTTTGCTATCGGCCTTAAACATCTCGCCAATAATAGTTGTTACGGTGGTTTTTCCATTGGTCCCAGTGATCGCTATCAGGGGCTCTTCTAAACCACCCGCCGCAATTTCAAGCTCACTGGTGGTAGGAATTCCACGAGATTTTGCGAGTTGAATCATGGTGTGACTTTGCATTGCGATGCCAGGGCTAACGACGATTAGCTCAGCAGCCATGAACGTTTTTTCCGTATGGCCCCCGAACTCAAATTCAACTTTGAGGTCGCCTAGTTCTTTCAGAGTTTCCGATAACTCGGTGCGCTGTTTGGTGTCTGAAATGGACACTTTCGCACCCTGCTTGAGAAGGAACTTGGCAGTCGCTACTCCCGAAACTCCGCAACCAACGATTAAAACTTTCTTTCCACGGTATTTACTCATGACGGTACTGCTCCTTGTTTATCTCAGTTTGAGGCTCGCCAGTGAGACGAGTGCTAAAAGAATTGAAACGATCCAAAAACGAACGATGACTTTAGGCTCTGGCCACCCTTTGAGTTCAAAATGGTGGTGAAGGGGGGCCATTCGGAAGATTCTTCTTCCGGTCATTTTAAAAGAGGAAACCTGCATCATCACACTCACGGCCTCGGCGACAAAAACGCCACCACAGATGACCAGTAAGAGTTCGTTTTTGGTCATCACGGCAGCAACCCCAAGGGCTCCACCTAAGGAAAGTGCACCCACGTCTCCCATAAAAACTTCCGCAGGGTAAGAGTTAAACCATAAGAAGCCGAGGCACGCTGCACCGAGAGCGGACAAGAAAACGGCCATTTCAGCAGCGCCATTGACATGAGGAATGTTGAGGTATTCCGCTACTGTGATCGTGCCTGCGACGTAAGCAAATACAGCGAGCGTCAGGGCAGTCGTAATCGTTGGACCAACAGCGAGACCGTCTAGTCCGTCGGTGAGGTTGACTGCGTTGGATGCGCCTACAATGACCAGTGTCGCAAACGGAATGAAAAGTAAGCCAAGGTCGATGCGAACTTCCTTTAAGAAAGGAAAATGAAGGACTGGAGGTGTATCACGCGAGAGATAGAGATAGGTTGCAGCAGCAAAAGCGATCAGCGTCTGCCAAAATAGCTTCTGGCGCGCACTGATACCCTTGGAGTTCTTCTGAACTACCTTCTGATAGTCATCAATCCAACCGACGCAGCCAAAGCCGGCAAGAACAAATAGGGCGACCCAAACGAGGTCATTCTGAAAATTCATCCAAAGTAAGGTCGAGATCCCAATGGCAGATAAGATGAGGCCGCCACCCATCGTGGGTGTGCCCTTCTTGGATTGGTGGGACTCAGGCCCTAATTCGCGAATACTTTGGCCGATTTGTTTGCGGCGCAGCCAATCGATGTAGGGACGGCCAAACATGAGGCAGAGGATGATCGCCGTGAATGCGGCACCAAAAGCGCGGAAGGTTGTGTAGCGGAAGACGTTCAATACCGAGAAGTGTTCGGCAAGGGGGAAAAGAAGGGCATGGAGCATGTGGCTCAGTGTTGACAAAATTTGGCTCTCAAGTCAAGCTCCTGAGTCATAACCCTGCGAAAACAAAAAGAAAAATACCTCTGAACCCCACAATTAGAACTGCCCATACTTTGGTTGTCAGCGACCTTCATCTCACCGAGGCTGAGATTGGTCTGGCCGGCCGTCCCCTTTGGAAGAAGTACAAACGCCCTGAATTTTTTATCGACCAGTCGTTTGCGGACCTACTGTCTCAATTTCAAGAGAATGGCGATGGCCCTTATGAGCTCGTCCTCAATGGCGACATCTTTGATTTTGATGCGGTGACCCGACTTCCTTCAGGAGAGCAATTTGAGCTTTCTTGGTTGGAGAAATTAAGGGGAGTCAATTCCGAAGAGGATAAATCACGTTTTAAGATGCAGGTCATTCTTCAGGACCACCCCGTGTGGGTTCAAGCGATCACACGTTTTGTGAAGGATGGAAACTCTATTATCTTTATCATTGGCAATCATGACATCGAGCTCCATTGGCCTACCGTTCAGGCTGATCTGATCGATGCTTTTCTATTGAATGACATTGAGAAAGCACGCGTTCGAATCTGTGAATGGTTTTATATTTCACACTCAGACACGTTCATCGAACACGGCAATCAGTACGATGACTTCTGCACTGCGGTCCATCCGATTCATCCCTTGATTAAATCTGGAAAAAAAATCACGGTGCGGCTTCCATTTGGAAACATCACCTCTCGCTATATGGCCAATGGCCTAGGACTGTTTAATCCTCACGCAGAGAGCTCGTACCTGATGAGTTTCTCAGCGTACCTCAAGTTTTTCTATCGTTATGCTCTTCGGATCCAACCGGGCATTCCGTTTACCTATGCATGGAGCGCTTTTGTTTCTTTCTTTGCGGCAGTTAAGGATGGATTCCTCCCGGCGATGAGGGACCCGCTTTATACAGAAGCTCGTGTTCAGAGCATTGCTGAAAAAGCCAATGGCACACCAACAATGGTGCGTACGCTTAGAGAACTGCACGCCCATCCCGCGATCTATAACCCAATCAAAGTCATCCAGGAATTGTGGCTCGACCGCATCTTGATCACGATAGGCTTTGCAGCTCTTTCACTATGGCTTTATGCCATTCTCAACCTCGTTGTATCTATCTCTGTGTATTGGTGGTGCGGTTCTTTGTTCCTAACGGTACCAGCGTTGTTTTATTACACCCGTGGCATGGTGCCGGGGATTCTGACTTCCCAGGCTGAAGCGTTGAGGCAGGCGCCTTTGATTGGAAGAGTCACAGGTATAAAACGCATTGTTTTTGGGCACACACATGTGGCTGGAATCACTGAAGTGGATGGTATAGAGGTGTTCAATACCGGCACATGGAGTCCCGCATTTCAGGACCCAGAATGTAGGATCGAGTTTGGTCAAAAGTGTGTGGCTTGGATTAAAAAGGATGGCACAGCTTCTCTTTGGATCTGGGCAGATTTGAAGCTCATGCCCTGGTCAAAAAACGAGTGATGGAGTGAGGAGAGCAACAACATGAGTGTTTTTAATGCGCCGACGATTGCCGAGATCCTTGAAGCGAAGCGTGTGTTGTCGAGACTCTTACAGCCCACTCCCCTGGTCTATAGTGATTGGCTTTCTGAAGAATATGGCTGCCATGTCTATTTGAAACTTGAAACTGCGCAGCCCATTGGCTCTTTTAAAATTCGTGGTGCTAGTTTCAGAATTTCTAAACTGACAGATGCAGAAAAGAAGATGGGAGTGATTGCGGCAAGCGCTGGCAATCATTCGCAAGGTGTGGCTTGGGCCGCCCGAAAATTTGGAACAAAAGCGCTGATTGTTATGCCCGAAACGGCCCCGCTGACAAAAATGCAAAATACCCAGGCGCTGGGTGCTGAGATTCATATTGAAGGACAAAACTACGATGAGGCTTATGCGGCCGCTCAGCGTATCGCTACTACCTCTGGGATGATCTACGTGCATGCCTTTCATGAGCCCGAAATCATCGCAGGGCAAGCGACTGTTGCGACCGAAATTCTGGATCAACTTCCTGATGTTGATGCAGTCATCACCTCGATTGGTGGTGGTGGACTGGCTGCGGGCGTAGGGCTAGTGCTCAAAGAATTTAAGCCGGGTTGCCAGTTGATTGCCTGCCAGGCGGTTGCAACACCCGCGATGGTGCGTTCAATCGAAGCAAAGTCTTTGGTGACACCAGACACTCAGACTACGTTTGCGGATGGAATTCAGGTAAAACGTGCAAATCCAGAAATGCTTGAAATCCTGAAGAATGTGGTCACTCACACCTGTGAAGTTGACGATGAGGCAACTGCGATGGGAGTGCTGAAGCTGCTGGAAAAAGCGAAAATCCTGGCAGAAGGTAGTGGCGGAATCGTGATAGGAGCACTTGAGCAATTCCGATCCTCACTCGAAGGAAAAAAGGTTGTTTTGATCGTAAGCGGTGGGAATATCGATGTGAATCTAGTCTCAAGAATTATCGATCGCGGACTGACTAAGTCGGGCCGACGCCTCCGCATTGATGTTCTGATTTCAGATCGTCCCGGGTCATTGGCTAGACTGACGCAGCGACTTGCTGAATTGCGGGTGAATATCTTGCAGACCATCCACGATCGTGACGAACCGAACGTGAGAATCGATCAAACTGAGGTTCACCTCACTTTAGAAACCCGCGGTCCAGAGCATACGGAGCAAGTGGTACGCGCCTTAAGTCAGGAATTCGATGGAGCTCGCGTCATTCGTTAAGAAATTCTCTGATCACTTCACGATCATCGAAGGGTTGACGTACGCCTTGGATCAGCTGGTATGTTTCGTGCCCTTTGCCAGTAATAAGAACTGTATCTTTTGGACCAGCAACTGCTAAAGCAGTCCGGATCGCCCGCGCACGATCTAGTTCGATGGTGAGGTGTTGTTTTTGAACCTCCGAAAGCCCTGCTTTGATATCTGCGACAATCTGAAGGGGATCTTCGTCGCGAGAGTTGTCTGTAGTGATAATCACTTGGTCTGCTAAAGAGCAGGCAATATCGCCCATGATAGGCCGCTTGCCTCGGTCGCGGTTGCCGCCACATCCAAAGACGAGGATCAGTTTCCCTTCTGTAGAAGTTCTAGTGGAAGCGAGAACTTGTTTGAGTGCTTCGGGTTTGTGCGCATAGTCGACAAAAACACGGGGGATATTTGCCACTTTCTCCATGCGTCCTGGAGTCCCCGAAAAATCTCTGAGGAGGTCGGCTCGGTGAGTTGAGTCGCTGAGAAGCCCTAAAGCCTCCGTGATTCCAAGCGCCAAAGAAAGATTTTGTTTCTGAAATTCACCTTCCAAACCAGAAGCAGAAAAGACCTCGGTGCTTACGCTCGGGGCTAATATCACATCCCGCTTAGCCTCTTGTAGTTCTTGTAAAAGTCTTTGGTTATGTTCATCCCCAGGGCAGATGACGTGCCTTGTGGAATGAGGCGAATCGAAAAAGAGACGGCGTTTTGCTTGGAAGTAATCTTCCATGGAGTCATGAAAGTCGAGGTGTTCCCGGCTTAAATTTAAGAAGCCGGTGCAGGACCATGGAATTCCAAAGACCCGTTCTTCTGCAAGTGCATGAGATGAAACTTCCATCACCACATGAGTGAGGCCCCTGGGCAGATACCGCGCAACTAGGCCAAAGAGGGTGCAGGGATCGGGAGTCGTGTTGTCGGTAGGGATGGTCTCCTCTTGAAAGCGATTTCCGATGGTGCCGACTAAAAGTGGACTTGCCCCTAAGCGGGTGAGGAGGTGCTGGATCAGAAAAGTCGTGGAGGTTTTTCCGCTGGTGCCTGTGATCCCGATCCATTTCAAGTTTTTTGCCCGAGGGGGTAGAAAAGCGCGGGCGATAATAGCGGCAAATCTTCTGGCGTGGCTCCCAAGAATGGTGTGGTCAATCACTGCGGCCGCGCCGGCTCTAAGTGCCTCATCTTTTAGCGTCTTTGCGTCGATTTTTGAACCTTTTAGTGCAATAAAGAGATCGTTCTTCTTGAGTTGCCGCGTATCGATCGAAACCCCCTCTATTTCGACATCCAGGGGTGGTTCGGCTGGGAGTTCGCAGCCGGCTCCACGGGCTAGTTCCCAAAGTGACTTGATGCTTTTACTCATGAGATTCTAAATGGAGCTCGATTCGATCTGTTCGTGTAGCGATCGTCCCAGGTTGTGGAAATTGACTTCTCACGACACCAAAACCATGAATGCGGATGTTCGGAGAATAGCGTTTCAAAGCCTGAATCGCTTCACTGGCACTTAACCCCATCACATCAGGAATCGAGTCTGCTTCGGTTTTTAGCTCATTGACTAGGGAGAGCGCCTTCTCTGGTGTCGCCTCCACTTTTGGAGTTGGAGAAGGGCTGAGCGTGGCTAACTCTGACAGGACTACCTCTTGCTCATAAGGTTCTGTTGTTGGGACAGAATATCGTTTCAAAGCCGATTCCATTACTTTCGCGAAGAGTGGGGCCGCTGTTTCAGCAGAGTAGATATTATTCTTTGGATAATCCACCCAAGTCAGCGCTACTAGTTTCCGAGAGGCGCCTACCGGAAATCCAATGAACGAGGTGATGTAACGGTGACGAGAGTAACGTTTTGTAGAGGGATCTACGGTTTGGGAAGTCCCTGTTTTCCCAGCAATTTTATAACCACTCACTCTTGCTTTTTTTCCAGTGCCATCTTTTCCTTCGGTTACATCGACTAAAGCTTTGATCACAGCATCCGCAATCTTTGTACTGAAAATTCGTCTTTTTGCGGGGACTAAAGTTGCGTCCAGCCTGGGCTCGACAAGCTCACCTCCAGTGGCAAACGCAGAGTAGGCGCGAAGCATTTGAAGGGGGGTTGCGGAAAGACCGTGACCAAATCCAAGGGTGGCAAGTTCAATGGGCTTTAGCTTTTGAGCTGGAAATTTGCCTCCGAATTCGCCTGGAAATCCTGTGCCCGGCTTACTTCCAAGGCCGAACCTTGCAAAACCTTCGACTACTTTTTGAGCCCCCGCTTCTAAGGCCAAGCGCGCAGCACCCACGTTGCTTGAGACCTCAACCATCTTTGCGAGGGTCATCATGCCATATCGCTCGTGCGCTTCAGCCTCTGAAATTACTCTTCCTTGAATTTCAAGCTTTCCATACCCCCCATGTACGCCATCGGTGATTTTCCGACCGTTCTCAAGCGCAATTGAAAGCAAAATCGGCTTCATAGTCGATCCTGGTTCGTAGCTGTCTGTGATCATTTTGCTTTTTGGGATGCGGCCCTTGGATCGTTGCCCTAAGGCCAAAATCTGTCCATTTTCTGCATCTAAAACGGCTGCGACAACGGACTCTGCTCCCGTGTGGATCATCGATTCCTTCAGGTGCTCTTCCACCGAAAACTGTAATGAAGCATCAATAGAAAGCTGAAACTGCTGGCCATCTTTCAACTGGGATCTGTCGTCATTGGCGATGATCGCGGGTCTTCCTAGTGCGTCCTTCACCGCATCTAAAAAAACACCCTTCCCGCGAAGGCGCTCATTCTGCCAGTACTCAACTCCTTCGGTGCCGGCCGCGTCCAGGTTCGTCGTCCCGATCAGTGAGCGCGCTAGGTCCCCGTGCGGGTAAGCACGGCGCATTTCTTTCACGAGCCACAATCCTTGAGGCAGGGAGCCATCTGAACGAAGCATCCCATTGGTTTCAAACTGCTGAAGCCGTTCCTCGGGGATTTGTCGCTCGATCCACTGGAAAGACTTTTGTTTGTTCAGTCGTCGACGCATAACCCCCTCGGGCACTCCTAACCCGCGCGCAAGCAGCCTAAGCGACATCGGATTTTTTAGCAGTGTTTTTGGACTCGCAGCGAGTGAGGAGACTTCAATATTGATCGCAAGAGGCTCCCCATTCCGGTCTATGATGAGACCACGCCTGGGTTGAACAAGAACCTTTCCGTTGAACTGCCGCCGAGCCAATCGATCAAGACGGGCATCCCCGATAATCTGAAGATAAGTAGCTCGTCCCGCCCAGAGGAGAGCGAGCATGCCGAATGCAATCATGACAAAAGTGAGCCGAGATCTAGAATGCTTGAGCTCCATTTACCGATCCCGAAGAAAGACCACTTGCGTTGGGGCGGGAGCGTGCAAGGCGAATTTTGTGCGAGCCAAAAGCTCAAGACGTCGAGGCGATCTGAGCTGTGCAACCTTAAGATCCATACGTTCTTTATCCAGTTGCAGTGTCTGAAGAATCTTCGTGGATTGATTGAGCTCGTAAGTGCTGCGTACTAAGGTGAGGCGCAACCACACCGTAGTAAATGAGAGTATTAAAATTCCAGCAATCGCCCAAGACGGAATAAAACGACGCATAGACTTTGAGTGTAACAGGACTTAGGGGGTCAAAGCTCTGACTTGGGCAGCCCGCAGTTTTGCGCTTCGAGACCGAGAGTTCCGATTCAGTTCAAGGTCGGAAGCAGTCAAAGGTTTTTTGGTCAGGACCTCGAGGGTGGGTGAGTTTCGGAATGAATTCTTGATGATGCGGTCTTCCAGGGAATGAAAGCTGATCGCAACCGCAAGAGCAGCGGGTCCGGCGAGGCGATTGGCAGCTTCCGCCCAGGCTTCGATCTCACTGAGTTCTTCGTTCACAGCGATTCTTAGGGCCTGAAAGGATCTCGTCGCTGGGTCGAGGCGGCCGTGTCGTTCGTGTTTTGGGTATGCACCCCGGATGAGGTAGGCGAGTTCAGTTGTGGTGCTTGGGAGTCTGTCCTCCCGCTTGAGATCCGCTAAACTTCGGGCGATGCGACGAGCATATCGCTCTTCCCCATACTCGGTCAGGATCCGTTCGATCTCATTCTCGGTCCAAAACCGCAGCAACTCAGAAAGCGGGTGACCACGAGTTGTGTCCATCCGCATATCGAGCGGGGCATCTTGGCGAAAGCCAAAGCCACGCACAGTGGAGTCGAGCTGATCACTGGAGATTCCAAAATCTCCAAGCAGTCCCGTGACACGGTGGGTCTTTTGCAGTTCGGGGAGGACCTCACTCATACGGCCGTGGTGCAGGATGATCTTTCCGTCTTGGATGGGGTGGAAGAGTTGTTTTTCTGCCCGCTCAATCGCTCCTAAATCTCGATCGATGCCATGAAGGACCACATTGCTGTTCCGCTTTTCAATTAATTCGAGAAGTCCACGAGTGTGCCCTGCGCCCCCTAAGGTGCAATCAATCCAGATGGAATCGCGCAAAGAGGCTTCATATTGGCTTAAGAATCGCTCAAAAGAGTCGATCACTTCTGCGAAAAGGACAGGTATGTGTTGTGTGTCTAGTGCCGACATTCTCAATAATTCCGCTTGTTTCGGATCTTTGGGCTGGTAACCTTGACTTCAGTGGAAAAGAACCCTTTCCTCATTCCTAACACGAATCCGATCTATCTCAACAAACGGAAGCAGAGAATTGCGTCCGATATGTTGGAACGCTACACAGGGAGCCCTGCGAGCGCTTTTCAGAAGCAGATCATTCTCACCAATTTTGAGTACTACATCGATCGATTTCATACTTTGACCAAAGGGACCCGCACTCGGGGATCTGCAATGACGGTCGTGCATAGCGAGGATCAAGGGGTCACGATCATCAACTTTCTGATTGGTTCTCCTACAGCTGCCTTGATCATTGAGCTGTTGTCCATGGTGAGTCCCACGGCAGTTTTATTTTTAGGAATGTGTGGCGGGCTTCACCGGTCACTCAAGAAGGGTGATTTTATCCTCCCAACGGCTGCGATCCGTGATGAAGGTGTATCTCATCACTTCATGCCACGACAGGTGCCCGCGCTGCCTACCTTTAAGATTCAAAAATTTGTCTCCGATATTCTGGTTGAGCGCGGACTCGACTACAGAACGGGTGTTGTGCACACCACCGACTATCGTTTCTGGGAGTTCAATGATCGCTTTAAGGCAGACCTCTACGCAGAGCGCTCGCTTGCGATCGATATGGAAACGGCGACCCTCTTTATCGTGGGTTTTGCAAGCAAGGTGCCGATTGGTGCTCTTTTGCTTGTGTCCGATCTTCCATTGCGTCGGGGCGGCATTAAGACCAAAAAATCAGCATCTTCAGTTTTTCGGAAGTACACCGATCTTCACTTAGAAATCGGCATCAAATCCATGAGCGAAATCGCCGAACGGGGAGAGCACATCCGCCACTACCGGTGGTGAGAGGTTAACTACAACATGTTTCAAAAGATCTTTGATTTCTTTACGAATGACTTGGCTATCGACTTGGGAACCGCAAACACCTTGGTGTTTGGTAAGGGTCGGGGATTGATTCTCAACGAACCTTCGGTTGTGGCGATTCACAGGAATGCACGGGGTCAGACTCGCGTCCTAGCTGTTGGCAAGGCTGCGAAAGAAATGTTGGGAAGAACACCAGGTTCCATTCAGGCCATTCGGCCCTTGAAGGATGGTGTCATCGCGGACTTTGAAGTGACCCAAGCGATGCTGAAGTACTTTATTCAGAAAGCCTCAGAAGGGCGTAGCTTTATCCGTCCCAGAATCATGATCTGCATTCCTTACGGGATCACCCAAGTGGAAAAACGTGCGGTGAAAGAATCCGCTCAATCTGCCGGTGCTCGTGAGGTCTATCTGATTGAAGAACCCATGGCAGCCGCAATCGGTGCTGGCCTTCCTATCCGGGAGCCAACCGGAAATATGATCGTCGATATCGGTGGGGGAACCACGGAAGTTGCAGTGATCAGTTTGGGCGGGATCGTTTATTCACGCTCAGTTCGTGTGGCAGGCGATAAGTTCGATGACTCCATCGTCGAGTACGTGAAGCGCAAATACTCCTTACTCATCGGTGAACGCACTGCAGAACAGATCAAGCTCGCCATTGGTTGCGCCTATCCCTTCGAAGATGAAAAGACCTATGAAGTGAAGGGCCGGGATCTCATCAGCGGTGCACCCAAGACGATCGAACTCAACTCAGAAGAGATCCGGGACGCTTTATCGACTCCAGTTTCAGCAGTGATTGACGCGATTAAAACCGCGCTGGAACGCACGCCTCCGGAACTTGCGGCAGATATCGTGGATAACGGGATCGTACTCGCAGGCGGTGGTGCACTGCTCACCAACTTAGACATCCTGATTAAAGAAAAAACCGGTCTTCCTGTGACAGTGGCTGAAGATCCGCTCACCTGTGTTGTCCGGGGTTCTGGAATTGCGCTTGAAGATTTAGATCTGCTTCGCAAAGTCACTGTGATGTAAGGTAGGCGCCCATGGCGTATAACAAGAAAGATTTTTTTTACCACAAAGCGAAGGAAGAGAACTTCGCAGCGCGCTCTATTTATAAACTGGAAGAAATCGATGCGCGTTTTAAGATCGTGCGTCCTGGGATGATTGTTCTAGACCTGGGTGCTGCACCGGGGTCATGGTCTCAGTACTTAGCAAATAAAGTGGGCGCAAAGGGCCGTGTCTTAGGTGTGGATCTTGAGCGCATTCAAATCACACTGCAAAATGCACTTTTCATCCAAGCCGACCTGCGAGATCTCAACCTAGAAAACACATTTAAGGAACACGGATTCGTGCCCCCTTTTGATGGCGTGTTCTCCGACATGGCACCCAAAACGACAGGCATTCGGGATGCCGATCAGGCCCGTAGTCTTGAACTCTGTGAACTCGCGCTTTCAGTTGCAGAAAAGTTCTTGAAGAGGGATGGCGTTTTCGTCGCTAAGCTCTTTCATTCCAATGAGTTTGAAAACTTCCGGAAACAAATGCGCGCTCGATTTGCCCGTGTCGAAGTCTTACGCCCCAAGAGCACGCGCCGTGAGAGCAAAGAAGTTTTCCTGATCGGAATGACTTAAAGGTCAGCCTCACAGCTGACTGAGGATGGATTCACTAGAACGCTTTTTTTGCCGGTTGAGTCTGTAAATATTGCTGGGGACCAGGATGGGAAGTTTCCGATGATGCATCGGCCCGTTGTGACCCCTTCGCGCAGCATGCCTGGTGGGCAATAGGGTGCACCGCTCACAGCGGCTGAAAGATACACGGTACTTCCTGATACCTCTAGCGTGCGACTTGAGTTTGGGGGAGTACTCCAAATTTCACATTTATGTGCACCGCTGACCGAAGCTGGGTTTCCGACAAAGACAGGAATACTGCCCACAGGACATGTGATGGTGGTCTTTCCCGGGCCAGCGGCGATATCGGCATCGTATTGGAAGTAATGCTGATCTCCAGTATTGACTGCGCTTGGGATACGTCCTGGCAGCAATGCAACAGGATCTACAGCAAATTTACATGCGGGTACCCCAGCCACCATGACCGCTGTATCGACGGTATCGTTGCTCACGCAAGCTGGCGTGTAGGGGTCGGTGTTTTTAGCGTAGTAGAATTTCCAAAGATTAACGCCTATAGGCGAGTTTGGAGCGCTGAGGACTAGTGTTGTACGAGGACGTTGGATCCTGCATTTTGGGGACCCTCCGCTCCACGCTAAGTTTGCAATTCCAACCAAGTTTGTGGGGTAGATGCACTGCGGTACTTGTGCTGTGTTGCAGGTCATATTATTTGCGGAACGAAATGGCGCTGAGGCATTCAGAGGTATGCGATTGCCGATCTCAAATTGAATGATCCGTGTCCATTGCGCTGCATTGTGAGTCACAGTGAAGCTGTAGGTGTACACACCAGACTCTGTAAACCATTGGTAGAGGGAAAGTACTTTATTGCCTGTGATGTTTCGCCATTTGACTGGGCCAATGGGCGCCCCATTCATGGGCGATACAGAAACTACAGCTGCCCCCGGGCAGGTTGCAATCACATCTCCCCTGGGCTGGTACGGATTGATGCCCGATAAGGTGCCCAGTTGGATATTTAAGGTGCAGCCGACCAGGGCTGCTGTTCCAGCCTGTTGTCCAGGTGTGAGGGAGCCAACCGGAGTAGAGGTAGGGACGGGAGTTGCTGTCCCACTCGGTGTGACAATCGGCGCAATGATGGGGGATCCAGTTTGCCCGGGATCCTGTGTGGTCTTTACGCAAGCGATAAGGCTCACAAGAGTGATGACTGAGACATATCTTTTCTTCATTTGATTCCTTACCAAGTGGATAGATCCCCTGAGTAACAGGTTCCTTGCCGGATATAGTAGAAGCTGGATGTAGCGGTTTTGCACTTTTGGAAACCACTATTGATGATCCAGCCATTATCTAAACTTGGAGGTCCTAGCGTTGCCTTGCAGGTTCTGCTAAAGACTCGGTCAGCACCTGCCAATATCTTTTTACATAAACCCTGAATTGGATTTGCGAAGTACATCCCTGTGTTTGGAGTCGCAGCCGCTGTACTGCAATTTGCGCCATCCCAGCAGTTTGGATTTTCGACATGAACCTGGTAGGTATTGGTGAAGCCAGGAAATGAACAGGTGCTCGGCAGATTTACGCCCTCGTCGCAGTTAGGGTAGGCCGTTGCGCTCGATACGGGGCCTCCATTAGGGGCAGCAGTACCATTGCCATTTGTGTTGTTGCCAGTTGTTATTGGCCCGCCATTCGGCGCCGCTGTCGCACACGATGCTCCCGCAGTTCTAAAAAACTGTGACAACGCCAAAGCGGAAGGCGCAGCCACCGGGGCCGATGCTGTGCCTAAAACATCCTTACAAACGATGCCGTCCTGGGTGAATGCTGGAATCAAGGAAACGCTCACCCCTTGTTCAGTGCCAGAAATGCAGGATAAACGATCAATTCCCAGGGAACCGGCCGGGAAAGTCATCGATGGAATCATGGTCTGCACCGATTGTGGCGTGATGCCAGCAGCTGCATTCGGAGCGACTCTCCAAAGTTCGCAGTAGGGAATTGGGACTGGAATAGGAATAGGGATTCCGGCGACAACTTGGGTTGTCACTACAACCTGAGTTTTTGGTAGTGACCCTTTTGGGCACTTAAATGTGTAGTAACCGCTTACGCCGTTGGACGTGCAAGCATAGGTAGTGCCGCTGCCTAGAATCTTCGAATCAAAAACTTCGAGCTGATCACTCAAGATGTAGTTCCCTGAAACCACTCGAACAGAGGCTTCCGCTGCAGCAACCGTAACTTTGTAGCGTTTCGCCCAGTTTGCGACGACTGTGAAGCCCTTGAAGTTAAGTATTTTTTTGGTGACTCCATTGACTGTTTTTTCGCGCCAGCGGACGAGGATATTTTCTGGATCCACGCTTGGGTTCGAGTTCTCACTTAGGACTGGCCCACTTCCGGAAACGTCGACATCACTTCTGCAAGAAATCAAATCGGTGTCGTAATTGACTCCAGGACTAATCGTTAGATCCGTGTTGATCAGAAGTTCGCAGCCCATCGCGCTTAAGGCCGAGTTACCAAAGAGGGAAAATCCGTTGGTGGCAATACTTTTGGGACTGAGTTTGCTGCAACCGAAGAGCGGGACTAGAAAAAGGAGGGCGACTCCCATGAGCTTTAGATTCAAGCTTTGCTTTTTCACCGCCAAATTCCCCCATCTATTATAGTAGCTGATTGCGGGAAGCGTGCAAAGTCCGACAGAAAAAGTCTAAAAGTTAAATATACCTAACAATCTAGAGCAAGACCTGGGGCTCCAGCCTCAATCGTCCCTAAAACTATAGGGTTTTCTCCAAGTTGGCGAAGGCCTGCCAATGCCCGGTTGTCGTTCCGAACGGCGAGGACGAGTCCAATTCCCATATTGAATGTTTCGAGCGCGGCCACTTTTGAGAGGCCCGCTCGTTTCACGATTTCATTCATGAAGGTGGGCCGATCTTGATCGGTCGGTGGGCTAGAGATCCGATAACAAAAATTTTCATTCATCCGAGGGATGTTCTGAAATCCGCCGCCGGTGATGTGAGCGACGCCTAAGATGTTATCCCTTTGGGACGAAAGCAAGGACTGAAGGAGTTGAACATAGAGCCGAGTCGGAGTGAGGAGATCCTTGAGAAGTGCAGTTTCGTTTTCCTGAACGAGTTTGCGAACCAGGCTGTAACCATTGGAATGAAAGCCGCTGGAGCGAATGCCGATGAGTCGGTCGCCCGCCCGAATTTTGGAACCATCGATCCAATCCTCTCTTCTAAGTTCTCCAACACAGAAGCCCGCCAAGTCATAAACTCCATCGGCATAGACACCCGGCATTTCCGCGGTTTCTCCGCCGATCAGCGCGCATCTCGATTCTTTGCACGCCCGTGTGATTCCTTCTACGACCTCAGTGCTCACTTCAAGATCGAGTTTTCCTGTAGCGAAGTAGTCCAAGAAAAACATGGGGCGCGCCCCGGTGCAGATCACGTCATTGACGCACATGGCGACTAAGTCTTGGCCAATCGTATTGTGGATCCCAAGTTGTTGCGCAAGTTTGACTTTAGTTCCGACGCCATCGGTGCCGCTGGCCAGTAGCCTACCGTCCCCAATATCGTAGAGTGCCGCAAATCCGCCGACGCCAGAAACTACGGATGCATCGTAAGTGGAAGCCACCATAGAGCGAATGCGTTCCACGAAAGCATCACCCTTTTCAACATCGACGCCGGAATCTTTGTAATCCATCTCTGCTCCTAGTGGCGAAAGTGCCGTTCACCTGTGAATGCCATGGCAATCTGATGTCGATCACACATTTCAATGACCTCAGCATCGCGGACGCTGCCACCCGGCTGCACGATGGTTTTTATACCCAGTCTTGCGCAGGCTTCAATCGAGTCGGCGAAGGGAAAAAATGCATCTGAAACTAAGACGCAATCTCGGGTAGCGATTTTCATTTCTGCGGCTTTGGGCTCGACCAGTCGTGTGATGCAGTCTAGGCGGTTGGGTTGCCCAACACCACTTGCGGCGGACACAAATCCAGATCCAAGTTTCTGAAATAGCCCGATGCAGTTGCTCTTTAAGTATTGCGAAACAATCACTCCGAATTTTGCAAGATCACGCAGGCCCGATGGGAACTCCCGTTTCGTGACACTCTTGAGGCTGATCTCCCGAATTCGATCTTCCTCTTGAATCAGCAGGCCGCCATGGATCGACCTTGCTGTCCATTCGGTAGCATTTAAAGCTTTCATCGGGCAGGTCAGCAGGCGTAGGTTCTTCTTCTTAGAAAAGATCTGTTTTGCTTCTTCTGAAAATGACGGTGCAAGAATCACTTCCACAAAACGATCGGAAAAAAATTCGGCCTGTTCTTGAGTCACAGAAAAATTGAATGCTAGGATGCCGCCGAAAGCACTGATGGCATCCGCATTCCAAGCAGCCTGCAGTGCTTCAATCCCGGTACGCTGAGTGGCAACCCCGCATGGATTACCATGTTTAATGATGGCTACTGACGCGTAGCCTTCGAATTTTGCATTGAGTTCTGAAACACACTTGAAAGCGGCATCCGCATCGAGCCAGTTATTGTAAGAGATCTCTTTCCCTTGAAGTGCCGTGCTTTGAGCTAGAGCCTGCGTCGAAGAGGTATTTCGGATGGGAATCATTGAAGCCTTTTGGTGTGGATTTTCCCCGTACCGAAGTTTGCCTCCCTCTGGGCCAGAAAGTTCCTGCGTGAGGTGGCTTGCGATCGCCAAATCATAGGCTGCGATTCTTTGAAAAGCTTTTACGGCAAGGCGGGTACGTTCTGCCAAAGAGAGTCCACCGTCTCTTTTTAAGGAAGCACTCAACTCAGCGTAATCGTTCGGGTCCGTGAGGCACGCCACAGCAGAAAAATTCTTCGCAGCCGCACGAATCATGGTGGGTCCGCCGATATCGATCGCCTCAATCTTTTCATCCAGAGAATGTTTCCCTGTGCTAGTGCCCTCAAAGTCATAGAGGTTGCAGACGACAAGATCGATGGGGCCTATGTTGAGAGCCTTCGCCTCCGCTTCATCCCCATCATGTCCACGTCTGAAGAGCAAAGCGCTTCCAACTTGGAAACTAATGGATTTCATGCGGCCACCAAAGGCCTCAGGATTTTTGGTGATGACTTCGATGGGAGTAACCTTCAGCCCGGCTTCGATCAAAGTCTTTGCAGTTCCACCCGTGCTGATCAGCTCGATACCCGATGCAGCCAGGGACTTTGCCAGTTCCACGATTCCTGTCTTGTCGGTGACGCTCAGCAACGCGCGTTTGATCTTCACGTGATCCAAACTCATTTTTTTGATCCTTCTACTAAGTTTCTAAAAAACTGTCTGAGATGTTGGACATTTTTTGCGGCGTTTGGAATATCCATGGGATGAAGAAATGGAAAGAGCGCAGCCTCGGGGTGGGGCATGATGCCGAAGGCTTGCCCCGTGTCATCCAGAAGCGCTGCAGCGCGAGCCAAAGAACCGTTAAAGTCGCGGGTGTATCTGAGGCTCACACCCGGAGGGTCTTGCACTGATCCTCCGCTTGAAATGAGCCGCCCTTCTTTGTGACGAGCTGGCATATAGAGTGGCCCTTCAATCCCGCGGAATAGAAACGACTCCCTGCCATTGGCGGTGACCTCCATGGCGATCCAGGAGTCACGAAATCGTCCGTGATCATTCGTTGCGAGGGTTAGGGTTCGTTCCTCTGCAAGGCTAGGGAATATTCCCAGTTGCATCAGAACTTGGAACCCATTGCAAACACCGATGACGACTCCACCGGATTTCAGGTGATTCTTAAGCTGGGGCAGTAAAGTGCTTCTCAGCTTTTCTGCTAGGACCTTGCCGCTTCTCAGTTCGTCGCCGAACGAAAAGCCCCCTGGCAATGCAAGAATATCAGCCTTTGAAAGTGCTTTTGTGTCCCTCAGGAATGCATTCACATGCATCACGGATGATTTTGCGCCACCCAGCTCAAGTGCTGTGGCCATTTCTCTCTCACAGTTGATACCGTCCCCGGAAAGCACAAGTGCGTGTTTCATGGTCCAGCCCCCCAAGCCAGTCTGAGTGTTTCAATATCCACTGCAAGATTGCGTTCATCTGACTTGATGCTGATCACCCCGGCAGAATTAGTCTGGCCCAAGAATCTGATTTCGTCTGGCCTCCAGATGGCCTCAAATGCCTTCCGATTGACTTCGCTGATGCCGACAACGAATAGCCCAGGATGTTCAGAGAAGAAGAGTGAGTTCTCTGACTCGTGAGCGTGCAGCAGTGATGTTTTGGTGTCGATCTCGATTCCACAGTGATTTAAGAAGAGACTCTCGGCCAAAGCAACAAGAAGCCCGCCGTCGCTCACATCATGTGCAAATCGCACGAGGTTCTGTTTTGTCGCTTTGTGGTATCGACGATAAGTTTCAAGAGTTCCCTTGAGATCCCACTTTGAAATGTCAGGCGCTTGGGCTGGGTCAAACTTCCATTCAAAATGGGCCGCGCCTATTAAGTAGACAAGGTCTCCGGCTCGGGCCGCGCCCCTGACGACTTGGTTGACGTCGGGATGGGCACCGAGTGCAGTGACGAGTAGTGTAGGTTCGACGCTAATCTTAACGTTTATCCCACTTTTGTTTTGACCCACGAAGTCGTTCTTCATGCTGTCTTTACCGCTCACTAGTGGCATCTCATAAGCCAATACGATCTCTGCGAGTCCCTGACAAGCACGTACAAGCTGACCCATAATGTAGGGATCTGCCTCGGGATTCGGCCAGGCAAAGTTATCCACCAAGCAGATGCGATCTGGATCTGCACCCGTGACGACGATGTTCCGAACGGCTTCGTCTACGGCAAGCTTCGCCATGAGAGCGGCATCAAACTGGGAAAATTTCGGACATATGCCGGATCCTAGCGCTACGCCTGAAAAATCTTTCTCTGAGCCTGGGTTCAGCCAAACCACACCTGCATCATTGGGTGAAACACGGTCAGACCCTTCTAGAGGCTTTAAGGCTGTTGCCGCCTGCACCTCATGATCGTACTGCCGAATCCAGCGTTCTTTGGAAGCGATGTTGTGATCCGATAAAAGTGTCTTCAGCCATTGAATAGGATTTTCCAGCTGTGGTGATGGTTTTGCGCTGGTCCGCCAAGACTTCTTTGGCCTAGCCCCGTCCCATTGGCCCTTAAGTTTTAATTTTGGATTTCCATTGTGGAGAAAGGAGAGGTCAAGCCGCGCGATGTTCTGGGCGTTATGAAAAACCTCCAAATATCCGCCGGAAGTAAAGACCCCAATTTCAACGGCTTGTACCCCTCTTTCTAAGGCAAGGGTTTGCAGTGCTTTTAGCCTTGCGGGCGGAACAGCAAGCGTCATTCGTTCCTGACTTTCGCTCACAAAGATTTGCCACGGCTCAAGATTCGGATACTTGAGAGGAACGCGATCCAACTCAATACGTGCGCCACCCGTCTTCTCTGACATTTCCCCGACGGATGAACTTAAGCCCCCGGCGCCGTTGTCCGTGATTGAACTATAAAGACCGAGATCTCTGGCTTCGATCAGGAAGTCGAGCACTCGCTTCTGCGTCAGCGGATCTCCAATTTGCACCATGCTGCTTGGAGTGGATTCATCCAGCGCAAGCGAACTCGCAGTGGCACCGTGAATTCCGTCCAGACCAACTGATCCACCAACAACGACAATGAGATCCCCGGCCTGATGCCTCTTTTCGTGAGTGGCTGAGCCATGAATCGTTTGTGGAAGCACCCCAATGGTTCCGCAGAAGACCAGGGGCTTTCCTGCGAAGGAATCATCAAACAGCATCGCGCCGTTGACTGTTGGGATTCCACTCTTGTTGCCGCCGTCCTGAATGCCTTTGTGAACGCCACGTAAAACAGTCTTCGGCTGGTGAAGCCCGAGAGGAAGTTCTGGTATCTCTTCTTGTGGACCAAAACAAAGCACGTTCGTATTGGCAATCGGGCGTGCGCCGATTCCAGTTCCAAGAATATCCCGATTCACTCCTAAAATTCCCGTTAAAGCTCCGCCGTAGGGATCAAGCGCAGAAGGTGAGTTGTGTGTCTCAACTTTGATGCACACATCCAGTTTCGGGTGAAATCGAACAATTCCAGCATTGTCCTTAAAAACCGAAATGAGCCACGGTTTCTTCTTGCGAAGAGCCTCTGTTGGTCCTGCGATGTAAGTCTTAAAGAGACTTTGAATGGTTTGAGGACCATCGGGGCCGTTGTAGGTGATATCCGCATTAAAAATTTTATGTTTGCAGTGTTCGCTCCAGGTCTGAGCAATCACTTCAATCTCTAGGTCGGTCGGATCTCGATCGTGAAAATGTTCCTGAATCGCAAGCATCTCTTCGAGATTGAGTGCCCAGTGGTTGTTTTTAGATAGAGCGACCAGATCAGAAGACTTCAGACCATGAATGCGAACGAATTGGGACGTTGCAGAGTGGGTGCGGGGTGTCGTGAAAGGCAGTTCAATCAGATTCTCTAACTCTTGGGATGAAGTGTTGTAGATTTTCGCATCTTCAATCAATGGGTTGAATGCGATGGCAGTGCCTGCGCTCCCGCTGTGAACCTCTTTGAGGTCCGAAGCCTGGATGCCTGAAAGTAGCAGAAGGTCCCGCACGCCGATGGCAGAATTATCCGTCACCCCTGGACGAAATCGAACCACATCAATTTTTTGTAGACCCAAACTTGCCCAGTCCTTGAGGTTGGGGTTGATCCAAAGTTCTTGATCAACCCTGTCAATGAGACGCTCGCGAACCTGAAAGAGTTGTTCGCCATTCAGATTCCCTAAGACCCAGAACAATTTTAGATCGGTTTCCTTTTTTGTGCGAATGACCAGCAGATGTTGATTCATAGTTTTCCGTCTCGATCTAATCTTTTAAGAACCTCAGGGTAGAGGTTCCACTCTAGGCTTTTTCCTCGGGCAATAAAATCAGTGATTGAATCTGAATCCAGTCTAGGGAATTGCGCCTGAGCGATGATGGCGCCAGTGTCGACACCTTCATCCACAAAATGAACGGTCACGCCGCTATGGCTTTCCTTTGCTGCAAATGCTTGCTCATAGGCATGAAGGCCTGGAAACTTCGGCAGCAGGCTTGGGTGAATGTTGATCAGTCGCCCTCGATACAGACTGACAAATTCAGCGGATAGAATTCGCATGTATCCTGCCAGGAAGATGTAGTGAATATTCTCTGCATGCAGCGCTTGAAGTACCCGCTTTTCATGTTCTTTGCGACGATCACTCCCCTTCAGGGAGTGGTCTTGTAGAATCATTTGAAGATTGAGACCCGATTCCGAATCCTTCAGTGTTTGAAGGAGGGGAGCCTGCATCTGATCGACAATGACGAGTTCAATACTGACTCGCGGCAGAAGTTTTGCGGCCTCGATCAATTTCAAAGCATTCGTACCTGTGCCTGAAGCTAAGATTGCGACACGGATCATAGTGCTGATTTCCCGATGTCCCGTCTCCACTGTGCATTGACGAATGTGTGCCGCGCCGATTCTGATTCGGCTAATGATTTTGCTTCACCGGTATTGCGCCCGACTGCGCTGATCCCCAAGACTCTGCCCCCAGATGTAGTGAGGTCTGGGAAAAGTCCAGTAACCCCTGAGTAGAAACACTCTGTGCCGTTCGCCATAGGCTCCCCGCAGGCTTGGATTGTCTGCCCACGTTCAATGGGTGCGCCAAAAAGACCGGGATATCCTTTTGCGGCTTGTACAATGTGAACACACACGGAGTCACTCTTGAGTGAGATCCCGCTCATTGTTTGGCCAAGGCTTAAGGCGCGCAAAGTTTCAGATAGATTGCCTTGTAAAAGCGGCATCAATGCTTGGGTCTCGGGGTCGCCGAATCGAACGTTGTACTCCAGCAACATGGGTCCCTGGTCTGAAACCATCAGTCCTGCAAAGAGCACACCTGTGAAGGATGTTCCTCTTTGTCGCAATCCCTCTAAGGTCGGTTCAATGATCTTTTTGAGAACGGTCTCTTCAAGGTGTTTAGGAAAGAACTGAGCAGGTGCATAAGCGCCCATCCCGCCGGTATTCGGCCCAAGATCATTTTCCAAAAGCCTTTTGTGATCACAGGCGCTTCCTAAAAATAGAGCGGGCTGATTCGGGCCGATCAGATAGAACATCGAAACTTCACGACCAAGGAGAAGTTCCTCAAGAATAAGCCCTTCTTCTTGCCCAGGCTGTGGGGTTTGAATCAGTTGATCCAACGCAGCCTCTGCCTCCTGGATATTCGCGCAGACGAATACCCCTTTTCCAAGGGCAGGGCCTGAGAGCTTCACGACAACGCCCTTCCAGTCTGCGCATTGTTTCAGCAGTGCCTTCGCTTCCCGGGCATCTTTTGCCTCGAAGAATCTGGCAGTCGGAATTTGATGCTCCAGGAAGAAACGTTTCGCTTGGATCTTGGAGCCTTCTAAAAATGCAGCTGCTTTTCTTGGGGCGAAGACGGGGATGCCCAAGCTTTCAAAGTGGTCTGCCCATCCCTCAAGGATCGGCTTCTCTGGGCCAAACACGATGAGGCTAACGCGGCTCTTGACGGCAAAATCAATCGTCTCTTTCAGGTCCAATCCTACGGTAGGGTGAGTGGTGACTTTTGGCGTAACAGCCATCCCAGGATTTCCCGGCGAAACAAGAACTTCCGTGACCCCTTCATCCTGGGCCATCCGCCAGGCTAGCGCATGTTCTCTGCCACCAGATCCAATGACTAGGACTCGCATGAGTTGAGCCTCTTTAAGACCTCTGCAAGTTGTAGGCGAGCTGCTTCAGCGCTCTTCGGTTCTGCTTCAATCAACTGAGCGCAAAGGAGATACATCTGGGATGCCAACTTAAGAACTTCCTTCGACAGCGGCTTGGGAGTGATCTTCAGCACATCAGCGCAGTGACTCTTAAATCCAGCGCCAAATTCGGTTTTTGCAGCACGCAGCTCCTTGAGCCACTCGGAGTCAACATACTGCTGACGAAGTACCTCTTTGGAAACGCTGTACCCGTCAATCGTCAAGCGGAGTTCATCAATCCCGATCGAATCCACTAACATGAAGTCTCTAGAATCACCCGATGAGCCTTCACAGAAAGCGAACTCAAACTTTCCGTCCCAAAGCATTAGCCCACGTTCGAAAAAAAACGTTTCCAAATGTTTTGCGATCTCGGTGGTGTGCTTCATCAGCTTACGCCATTCGGCTTCATTCATTCCGGCTAGCGCTTGAGCTTCCTCAGCGCTGAGGTTACGGTCGAGTCGTTCGAGCTTAGTGCTGGTTTCAATGAGTGGCTGATCGAACTTTTGACCGACGGAATACTTTCCGGGGAATCGAGTCAACAGTGAGGAGCCTTGAGGAACACCGAGGCGAAACAAGATCTCGAGCGGAACTAAAGTTTGCACAGGGCGATCTTGGTACGCAGCCTCTATCTCATCCCTTGGGACACGGACTTCTTTTACGCTGAGGCAACCGGGGGCTTCGGATTCAGGAAACAGGTAGTGGCTTGTGTAGCCTAGCTTCCTTAACCAATAAAAGAATGTTCGCCCCATCGCCGCCAGTGCATTCCCTTTTCCTGGGATCTCGTCCGGCATCGTGCCCCAGTCAAAAATGGAGTAGCGATCTGAGAAATGAAAAACAAGCTCACCGTCTTTGCTTCCACGGTGTACATCTTTCACAGAGCCCGTGTGAAGCAAAGTGCTCATGCGTGAGTCTCTGATTCTTGGGTGGGGTAGGGATATTGGCCGGTCAAACACGCCGAGCAAACCGAGGACCCGCCGAGTGCGGAGGAAAGGTCTTCCATAGACGCATAGAACACACCATTTGCTCCGAGCTTCACTGCAACGCCTTCTTCGCCATTGCTCGTTGCGATCAGTTCTTCAGGAGTAGGAAAATCAATTCCATAAAAGCAAGGGTGTGTGATCGGAGGGCAGGTGCTTGCGAAATAAACTTGGCGGGCCCCATGGTCGCGTAAGAGTTCAATAAGTCTTGCAGAGGTTGTCCCGCGCACGATGGAGTCGTCAACAAGCAGGATACTTTTGCCGCGAACCAAAGAGTCCACCACACTAAACTTTAAATTGACTGCGACCTTCCGGCGGTCTTGACCGTTTAAGATAAAACTTCGCTGAACATAACGATTCTTAATGAGGACATCGCGGAAAGGAATTCCAAGATTCTCTGAAAGTGCGATCGCTGCTGGACGCGCAGTTTCTGGCACTGGGGCTACGATGTCAAATTGAGGCATGTTTGGCATTGCACGAATGCGCGCTGCTAGGCGTTCGCCTAACTTAAGCCTGACGCTCGAAACGCTTTTTTCTTCCAAGGTGGAATCTGCTCCAGAAAAGTAAACCCACTCGAACATGCAGGGCAGAGCCTTTTTTTCTAAAACATGAACCGAGGAAAGCATTCCGTTTTCATCAATCCAGATCAACTCCCCCGGACGCACGTCGCGGATGACTTGGTATCCTAAAAAAGTGAGCGCACAGCTTTCAGAAGCCAGGGCGTAGGCGTTGCCCCCTTGTGCGGTCAGGCGTTTTCCTAAAATAAGAGGCCTGATCCCGTGCGGATCACGAAACGCGAATAAACCTTCGCTTCCCAGTAAACCAACAACAGAATATCCGCCTTCAGCGACCTTCAGCACGGCACGGGTTGCAGCACTCACTCGTTGTAAGGTTGAGCCACTCGCAACGCCGTAACCATCGGCAAAAAGTTGAAGTATGACTTCAAGGTCATTGTCGGTCATGAACACTCGCCGTTTTAGAATCAGCTCAGCACGAAGCTCATTGTAGTTAGAAAGATTTCCATTGTGGACCGCGCCGATTCCAACGGGGTGGGATAAGGCGATCGGTTGCAGGTCACTCTCTTTCACATCACCTAAGGTGGAGTAGCGGGTGTGGCCGATGGCTGCATTGCCAGCAAGACGTCGGATGGAATCTCCGGACGGGAAGACCTGAGAGACATGGCCCATGGCCTTATGCATGTGGAATTTTCCGAAGTCAGGATCGACGCTTAGGATCCCCGCCGAATCTTGGCCACGGTGTTGCAGCATGAGGAGGCCTTGGCCGACCTCTTGAGCTGCTGTGGATGAACCTAAGACTCCAATGATCCCGCACATGGTATAAATCTCCGAGTATAAGAGTATGTTAAACTACTCGATTTTTTGGCAAACCTCAAGATAAATACTTGTGAGGTTTAGGTTTATAACTTGACTAAAGTAACTTGGTAATGGGACATTCCATCCATGCTTTCCAAGGAAAAACCCTTAGGGATCTTAGGGGATGGCCAGTTGGCACTCCTACTCACTGAAGCCGCAGAAAAGCACCTGATTGCCGTAACCCACCACAGGTCAGGCATAAACTCAGAAAGTTTAGTCGAGTTCGCGCGCCGCTCGTCGGTCGTGACTCTAGAGAATGAGTTTTTCTCAGTCTCAGACCTGCAGGCCATCGAAGCTGAAGGTACCCCGGTTGTTCCTTCCTCAAAAGACTTTGCGTATTTTGCAGACAAAATTTCTCAAAGAACTTTCTTTGATTCGGCTCAAGTCCCCTCTCCGAAATTCTTGATTCTAGATTCTAGGAACAAAGGAGTGAGCGCGCGCCTCAAAACAATCGAAGAATGTTTTGGCCCAGATCCGATCGTGATTAAAGTCTCAAAAGGGGGCTATGACGGCTATGGGGTGCGTTTTGCAAAAACGATCCAAGACCGATCTCAAGTTCTTGAAGAGTTCGGTGATCGTGACTTGGTTGTAGAAGAGTGGATTGACCTCAGCTGTGAACTTGCCCAAGGCGCCCTCTTTAGGGGGAATGAACCGCCCATTCTCCTCCCGCTCGTTGAGACCAAACAAAAGGACGGAATTTGTATTTGGGTTTCTACCCGACCTAGGGTCGATGTCTCTATCCCGATTGCTGTTTCTAAGATGATTCAAAACATCGCGAATCGTGGGATCAATGGGCTTTTTAACTTTGAATTCTTCGTCACCACTCAAGGATCTGTTTTGATGAATGAAGGTGCGCCTCGGCCTCACAACTCTCAGCACATCACAATCGACGCTTCCGATCGGTCTCAGTTTGATTTATTGGTGCAGCATCTTTCGGCAACATCCTCGAGCCAAGAACCCGTCACTGCGCGGAATGCAATGATGGTGAATCTCCTAGGAAAAACCAATGGTACGGATGTCAAGCTTGTCTTACCGCCAATTTCACCTGAGGTGGAAGTCTTCGTGAAGATGTATGGAAAAAAAGACTGTAGAGTGGGCAGAAAGATGGGACATGTGAATCTGATTGCGCGGGAGGGGTTTGATTTGAAACCCACGGCAGAGAAAATCTTTAAGGAGTATCAGTTATGAGCGCAAAGCCACGCGTTGCAATCGTGATGGGGAGTGACAGCGATTGGAAAGTGATGAGTGCCGCAAAGGAAATCCTGACGGAGTTTCATGTGGAGTGTGTGGCTCGGGTGGTCTCAGCGCACCGTACACCGGAAGACTTGGGCCCTTTTGCCGAAGAAATGGAAGCCGCGGGCGTGTGTGCGATTATTGCTGGAGCGGGAGGGGCCGCACATCTTCCCGGAATGATCGCAAGTTATACAACCTTGCCCGTGATTGGTGTGCCCGTAGCGACCAATAGCTTAAATGGCATGGATAGTTTGTTGTCTATTGTACAAATGCCGAAAGGGATTCCAGTGGCCACTGTAGCGATTGATAATGCTACAAATGCTGCACTCTTGGCCCTTCGGATCCTAGCAACTGGAGACCATAAGATTCGTGCTCAGCTGATTGCCTACCGAAAATCCATCGCGGATCTCTCTCGACAAAAGACTGAAAAATTAAAATAGATAACCAAGAAGGCACCCCATGATTCCACGTTATGAAGTAAAAGAAGTCTCGGCCCTTTGGAGTGATCGCGCCAGGTTCACACGCATGCTTGAGGTGGAACTTGCAATTTTGCAGGAGTGGGAAACTCGCGGTGTGGCGCCACTCGGTTGCGCAGCCCAGTTTGCAGGCGTTCTGATCCGGCCAGAGCGCATCAATGAAATTGAAGCGATCACGCGTCACGATACGATCGCGTTTTGTTCCAGCATCACCGAGCAGCGGCCTCCTGAGTACTCGAGGTATTTTCATTTTGGCGTGACCTCCAGCGACGTACTAGACACGGCCCTTTCCATGCAAATTCGGGATTCCATTGCACTGGTACTGCACGATCTTAGGGGGTGTCAAGAGGCTGTTCTCAAAGTGTCTGATCAAACGGGATCCTTGCTCGCTTTAGGTAGATCGCATGGAATGGCGGCAGAGCCCATCATTTTTGGCCAGAAATTCTTAAGTTTTGCGCACGAGTTTTCTCGCAGGATTCAGGACTATGAACGGTTCTTAACCGAAGACATCACCGGCCAGATCTCGGGTGCTGTTGGAAACTACACCATCGTCGATCCAGCCTTTGAAGCGGCCGTTTTGAAACGACTCAATCTCAAAGTAGAGCCTATATCCACCCAAGTGATTCCGCGTGATCGCATCGCAAAGCTGGTTTCCATCGGTGCGCTGCTGGCCAGTGCTATGGAGCGGATGGCAGTAGAGGTACGGCATCTGCACCGGAGTGAAGTGGGTGAGGTGAGTGAAGGGTTTGCGACTGGTCAAAAAGGGTCGTCGACCATGCCGCATAAGAAAAATCCCATCGCGACTGAAAACGTGACAGGAATTGCGCGAGTATTGCGCTCGCATTTATCTATTGCCCTTGAAAACATAGTCTTGTGGCATGAACGCGACATATCGCATTCCAGTACGGAAAGGTTGTTCCTTCCGGATCACTTTGGTTTGCTTTCTTACGCGTTAAAGCGCTTAAGCAAGATGCTTTCCCAACTGGAAGTGAACCGGGCCCGCGTAGAGTCGCGTGCGAAAGAAAGCTTCGCTGTATTTTCGAGTTTAGTTTTGCACGAACTCATTCGCGCAAACTCTGTGTCGAGGGAAGAACTTTACCGTTTGGTGCAAGAGGCTAGCTTCGCATCGAAGTCATTGGAGCAGTTTCGGGACCATTTGGTGGCTGCGACAAAACAGCAGGGCCTGCGGTTTGATGCTGGAATCGTCGATTGGGAATACCTACAAGAGCGTGCTACTCAGAATTTTACTTTGATTCGTGCGCGGTAGTTTTCCCCCTCATTTCAAGTTTCAAGCTAAGATGAATGCATGAACGTCCTGATCATCGGTGGGGGATTTGGTGGCTTAGAGGCGGCAAAGACCTTGGGGTCGGACCCCCGCGTTTCGGTAACATTGATTGATCGAAAAAACTTTCATCTCTTTCAGCCTTTGCTCTATCAGGTTGCGACGGCAGGTTTGTCCCCGGCCGATATCGCGGTTCCCATTCGCTCGATCTTAGCGAAATACGACAATGTAGAGGTCGTCTTAGACCAGGTATTGCGCATTGATGCGGAAAAAAATCAAGTCATTGGTCAGGAGCGTACCTACTCCTATGATTCATTACTTTTAGCAGCTGGGGCGACCCATTCTTATTTTGGAAATGAAACCTGGGAGGAGTTTGCCCCGGGGCTGAAGACGCTTGAGCAAGCCACAGAAATTAGACGGCGCGTTCTTTTGGCTTATGAAGCGGCTGAAAAGGCTCAGGATCCGATCGAACAAAAAGCATGGCTGACGTTCGCAGTCATTGGTGCTGGACCAACAGGAGTAGAACTCGCAGGGAGTCTGGCAGAGCTTGCCCACGCGACACTTGCAAAAGATTTTAGGAAGATCCGCTCGAAGGAAACGACGGTGTATTTGATTGAAGGTGGGGACCGAGTGCTCCCGTCGTTTCATCCGGATCTTTCTGCAAAAGCACTGAAAGATCTTTCTTCGATGGGGGTGAAGGTCCTGCTGAGTGCAAAAGTGCAGAATGTAGATGCGGGTGGGTTGACTCTTCCAGATCGGAGTATTCAGGCTAAGACCTTGCTTTGGGCGGCTGGTGTGCGCCCTTCAAGACTCGCTGAATCGATCACTGCTCCACGCGATCGGGTTGGACGATTGATTGTGAAGGACGATTGCTCTTTGCCTGGATTGCCGAACATCTTTGCAATCGGTGATCTAGCAGCGTTTACAGGGACTGATGGGAAGCCGCTCCCCGGGGTTGCACCCGTAGCTGTGCAGCAAGGGGCTTATGTCGCGCACACCATTTTGAATGACCTCTCTCAGAAGCCCCGTAACCCATTCCACTATTTTGATAAGGGAAGCATGGCAACGATCGGAAGACGGCGGGCAGTCCTTGAGGTGGGTGCTTTGCGGCTTTCAGGCGCCATTGCATGGTTAGGCTGGCTCTTTGTTCACTTGCTGTACTTGGTTGGCTTTAAAAACCGCGTCACAGTTTTGTTCTCCTGGATTTGGTCTTACTTCACTTACCGGCGTGAATCGCGGATCATCCCCGATCGTGAGTGGAGGATGGGGAAGTAGGTAGGAGAGGCGCGGGAATTGCCCCCCCCCCTATGTTCGATCAACTCAGTGTGTCACCGGTGACCCATGTTGCTAGTAAGATAGACTGATTGCACTCTTAACACTGGGGGACTTTGTCATGGGAAAACTTTTATTTTCTGTCTTTTTGATGGCTAGCTCAGTCGCGCAGGCAACAATTGTTGTTGGCCTTGGTGGTAAGAGAGCTTGGGGCGGTGGCTGGAACTGCAAGGTAACCTGTTCCGATGGTACTGTGCATCTAGTCCCTGTTTCTAATAGTAATCAGTGCCATGGAAAAGAGAACGTGCTCAATCTCTCTTCTGTTTGCTTAAATAAGGTTGCGGCACCTCAAGGGTCGACTTCAGCGAAATAAGTGTGACGCTTCTTTGGCGGTTGTCATTCATCGCCCTTATCGTTGCTAGCCCTCTGCACCTCAGCCCTTCAAGCTCCGCACCATCTCATTGTGTGCAGCAGCAAGGTCCTGGAACTCATCTTTCGGGCGTAGTTTGACTTCATGCAGTCCTTTAGATTTGGCCGCGTCACGAAAGTGTTTCTGAAAGCGATAAAGGGGTCCTGCAATTCTGTGGGATAGAAGGATTCCAAGTACAAAAAAGAAGCCCGTAAATCCCAGGCTCAAAGCAATCAGCCTCTGAACGATCGTCTCAAATTCTGAAGTCATCAAAGCCTTGGTCTGGTCATCCATCGGCGACAATTGCACAAGAAGATCGTAGTTTTCCCGAATCAAAAAGCCGGCGGCAAACGCAAACGCCACAATTCCACTCAATGCTGCGAGTGCTAGCAGGAAAGAAAACCTCAGCTGAAAGTGAGGTAGGATGAGCCAATTTTTTGTCTTTCGTGCAGGAGTCCTAGGTGCCATTACTGTAGGCTAACCCAAAAGTGAAACAAAATTGAGTCCCGACATACGGACAATTGGCGACAAATCAATGTCAGATGCTAAGGCGTTCTCTGGCCATTAACCTATTCAGCAGGGCAGGTTGAAACCATTGTTTCTATTTATTTTATTCTCACAACACATCCTAAAATCGCACATAGCCCGGGCTGGTGCCGTGCCGGTGGAGTGCAGTGCTGTGCATTGTTGGACCTTAAAGAAGACCTTCAAAGAGGTGCAGGCCAATAAACTAAAGATGAAATCGATCTTAGATAGAAATCAGGAATACCTTGATAAACATCCGAATTCATCTGCCTCGATTCAAATCAAAGTGAATTCCAATATCACTATCGCGATGCTTCATCTCAGGACGCAAGAATCGGAAGAAGAAGTTATTCGCAGTGAAGCGAAGAAATGCCCAGGCTGTGATCCGATATGAAGTTACCGCCGCAGGCATTGGCTTTCGGCGTTTTTAGCTTTCTCTTTTTAAATGCAACGTCACGGGCTCAGCTTCCTCCCGCTCCCCCATCTTTAGGCTCAGTGCTGACGCCTCCTGCACCCACTGTTTCTGCTCAGAATCAGCAGCCTCAAAGCCCCATTCCAGCCCCAAAAACGGTGATTAAAACTGTAATTCCGCTGACTCTAAAGCAGGCGCAGGAGCGTGCGAGCCGCAGGAGTTTCGATATTCGAATTGCGCGCATCAATTACGAAATCGCCGAGATTTCAAATGGTGTTGCCTTTCGGTCAGCATTTTTGCCAACGTTAAATGTGACGGGTTCGCAATCAGCTACCGCCCAGCTGATAGAAAGAGATCCACAGTTTCAGCGTACGACCAATATGCCGACTTCCACGGCCGGTTTGACTTTGGACTACCGACTATTTAATGCATTTCGGGACTCGAACGGCTATCGATTAGCTCAGATCAGTTTTCAGGGGAGTAAGATTGGACTCAGGCTTGCGGAACTCTCCCTTGAGGCCCAGGTCACCCAAGGGTACATGAATTACAGGCTTCAGCTCGATCAGGCGGAGGCGACTTTACGATCTTTAAGAGTTGCAGAGACCCTAAGAAAGTTTACGCAGAATAAATTTAAACTCGGGGAAGCGACCCAGCAAGATGTAGACAGCGCTGAGTTTGACCGCCTCCAAGCAGAGCTTGCAGTGCGTGAGCAAGAAGGTCTCGTGAGTATAGCAAAGCTCACATTCAATCAAGTCCTCTCGGATTCCGAAGATACGGATTATAAGTTACAAACTCCTCTAGAATTTGTGGCTGTTCCTGCGGATCAAGTCTTTGATGAAGATCAAGCTCCGGCCATTGCAACAGCGCGATTTGGACTGGAATCAGCCGGCATCGGCCTCGAAACTGCTCAGCAAGCTCGGTTGCCATTACCTACTGTAAACATGACTCTCTTTTCCCTTGCTGGGTCTCATGGCTACACGGCTTCCAATGAAAGAATTTCAAACAACCTTCGTTCGATTGATGCAGGCATCGGAGTTTCCCTTTCCTGGGAGATTTTCGGTCCTGGCGGCTTTATTCAAAGCGCGAATATTGCCCAAGCGATACGCAATGAAACTCTTTCTAAGATCAACTTTAGCCGCACGCAGCTTGCAACAAGGACGCAGATGTTATCTTCGATCGCGGCACTCCGAGCACTTGAGAAACAGATCAAGAGCCAAGAGTCCTCGGTGGTAGAAAGTTCCAAGGTTCTATCTCAAGTTGTTCGCTCAATCGCAGCAAAGAAATTTAACCGAGTCGACGTGAGGGATGCCATCGAACGATCTAGGCAGACTGAAATCAGCTGGAAGCAGCTGATCTTTCAGCACATATCAGCCAAGGCTCAGCTTGCGCTGATCACCGGGGTGAAGGCCCTATGAGGATAAAGTTTTTGGTGATCGCATGGGCCTTACTGCTTACGCTGGTGATTACACCGACTGAGGCTCTCGCGGAGCTGAAGGTTGATGTCGGTTTAGACTCCACGGCCACACTACTACCGCAGAGTTACGGTGGCTTGGTTCAAGCCATCTGGGGCTGGGGTCGGTTCTTTGAAGGCACGCTCGAAGTGCAGGGAGGGAGCTTTCAGCAAAGAGACGTGATCCCTACAAAACGATCCGACGTCTTTCCATCAAGCGACGGGGATACCCGTGACTTCAATGACCCTGACTCGCCACTGAACAACTTAGGTGAACCGACTGCGCGCTGGAAACTGATATCAACGCGCTTAGGAATAGGTGCAAAGACCCACGCTTTAAGAGCGATTCACCCAAAATTTCGCGAGTCTTCCCGCTTAAAATACGGGCGCCTCTTCATGACTGCGCCCGACGGGACAAGCTTTAAGGGCTGGAGTCTAGGGGTGGAGTCCACGGTTTATTACGACCTGACTCCGACGATTGCCCCTTTTGTTGGTTTAGGAATGAGTGTTGGCTCTGTCTATCGTTCGGATGCAAACGAGGAGAACGATTCGCTGCTCAGGCTTCCGTTTCGGCGCTTCCAACTCTTTTTAGGGGTGAGCTTCCAGCTCGATTAGCTCCTCAGTTGGCCTAAACCTTGACAATCTATCCTGGATAGACAAAGATCCGCGCCATGACCGTTCTCAAGCTAAGAGCGAGTGTCTTAACATTGATCGTCATCCTGCTCGGTTCAGCTGAGGCCCTGGGTCGTTGTGCTGCTGTGGCAGATCCAGGCCTGAGAAAATATGACCCCGAAAATCAAGCGATTCTAAGACTTACTGATGCTATCGCTCGGCATATCCCTCCCGATGCCAGCGTATCGATTTCCCCATTAGGTGAACGAAGAGATACCTTTCAAATGGACCAGTACGCCTCTAACGCTGGTAAACTCGTGAAGCAGCGGTACCTTTTAAAGACTTTTCAGAGTGAACTTGACGCAAAAATTTTTCAGCTCGGACAGGATCTCTTACAAACCTATGTGTTTCGAGAGCGATTCAACTCTCCACTTGCAATCAAAAATCTGGACGTTGCATTTGGCACAGTGATTCAGATCCCAACTCAAGATCTTAAATACCCCGATGAAATGTCCTTGGAGGAAGCCTCCCCCATGGATCTCGCTAACCTGTGGTTTCGGGACACCCGCATTGCACTGGAAGAGCTCTTCTACCCCGCTCGTAGGATACTCTTAAACGGTGAGTTGGTAGAAGTTGAGGTCATTACGAAGAAAGATGAGCTCCAAAGTCTTGATGGCTTTGTTCCAGATCTGCAGGAGGTCTTGCAGGTGAAGGTCACCGGAAACCTAGGACTTCCTATGGACCCAAGCTCCCAAACGGCAAGCAGTCATCAGACGGCTACTTTTGTTTTGTCCTACGATCATGTCTGGTTTGGCCCAGACAGAAAGCCCGTCATTCTGTCCTTTGACTAGGGTGAAAAGTACTCAGAACGCATGTTGCGATACTAAGATCTGCGCAATCAGGTTTCCTTGATCTGCAATTTCAATGAAGTAAAAACTGTGATCTTCACGTTGAAATTTGTACATCCCAGCGTGACCGACCAATAGCTCATTCACCCACTTCTTGTAAGCCTTACTCAAGTCACTGTATTCAGCCAGAGTCAGGCCGACCTTTCCGACATCATTCCTTTTCTGTTCACTCTGAAGCTCTGCCTTCAATGCGAGTTCCGGCTGCACCAGCAGTGCATTTACAATTCCTTTTCCTAATAGGGACCCCGGCCTATGAAATGAAGTCTCCTTGAAAGTCGCAATTTCATCTGGGAACTCTACCGCGACATATTCCGCGATAGCTTGGGCCGTTTCTTTGAAGCGCACCGAACGCTCTACCCAGCCGTCTTTCGTTAAGGCAGCCATCATTTCCCCGAAATGATTCAACGCCTGAAGCACTTCTGGACGAGTGCATGGCGCACGATTCAAAAGAAGACTTCTGTAGTCTTTGTTCATAGCTCTCATTATAGGATGGAGGAATGAAGAGAAGTGAGCTGATTGTCGACCTCATCGAACTCGTTCGTCCCTTCGTTGGTTCAAGTACCAAGGCTTTCTTAGAGCGAGTGCGTGCTGATCTTAAGAAATCTGTCACGGAGCGAAGTGGCTTGTTTCAGAATCTTCTGTCTATAGGCACTGACGATCGGGATCAAAGACAAGGCTTAGAAGCGGAAGTGATTTCTGGCATTCAAAGTTACAAAGAAAGAAACAGCAAGCTCCCTCAGTATGAGCTCCAGGGGCTGGATCGCATTCCTAAAGAACTGAAAAAGCTGATTCAAAAAATAGAACGTGCAGGGGACTAAGCGATTAAAATGTTGCGCTCATTCTTGTATTCCTTTAATAGCCAGCGAGGAAAGATGATCTCGATCATCATTTGTCTCGGTATTCTCCTCATTCAAAACGTAGCCTTCGCAGAGCTTGGCTTAGTCATCCTTTCGGGTGGGAAGGATCAAAAGACGGCAGAACAATGGTTAAAAAACTTCAAAGCCAAATCAAAGTTAGAGGTGTCCTACTTTGAAGGTTATCCAAAAATCTTAGAGTCAAAGTCAGTCGCCGGACTAAAGCCTGGGTTTTGGGTTGTCGTCGCAGGGGCTTGCAAGTTCAGCGGAGACGCACTGATGGAGAATGTCTTGAAACGGGCGAGCGATTTTTTTGTCCGTAACGTCAAAGGTGCGTACGTGCGGAAAGTTCCCTCATTTGCACCTGCGGACGCCACCTGTCCACTCATTGAAGGCGGCTTCGATTTAGGATCAAAGGACGCGGTGCAGAAGCTTGTGGACCGGGGTCAGCGCTACTGTAGCGATGCAATCTTTGATCAATCTGAATACTTAGCTAATTATGCTTTAACGCTGGATCCCAATCACCGGGAAGCAAAGTCCTTGCTTGAAAAACTGATGGTGCTTCAGACGGACTGACAAAGGCTTGACGCAGAGATCTTATGAAAGGGTGTGTCACCGCGGGCATACTTTTAATCAACCGTTGCTCGCCTCCCTGTCCAGGCGTTAAGATAAAAGCGTTAGCGTCTACGTCGTGTAAGGCGTTTGGGGAGAGTTATACCATTTTAGGGAGAAAGCCATTTTATGAAGTTGTTTTCTGTGTTCGCAGTAATGTTGAGTTGTCTGTCTGCCACTCAGACTGAGGCGCAATTGGCGGATAAGTTTGCCAAGATGACTTTTATTAACTCTCAGCCTGCGGTGAAAGTAGTGTTTCCCTCCGGTGACGTGCGAGGCTTCGTATTTTCAACAGGCGATACTCCTAGCCATATCCGATTCGGAGCTGTAGGGGGGATCCTGGGGCATCCAATTCGTTGTGCAGTAGCAGGCGAGTGGTTGGGGGGGGCCTGTCCTTTGCCAGCCGGTTCTACTGGAACAAACTACTGCTCTGCTGCAGCGCCACAAAGAGACGTCTGCCTAAAAGGGTCTCATGCTGCTCCGGTCGTCTCAGCGTCCTTGCCGGTGTGTAGTTTTTCAAGTGCCACCCCCCAGGAGTGGAGCGCAAGCACTAGCGGAATTAGGATCGGTTTCGGTAGCGACGTATGCCAGCGCTCAGGTGTGGTGAATATGAATCTTGCAACTGTAGCCCCAGCAACGTCAGGTTTTACTACGAACGGAACTGCGTTGTATGAAGGAGTGATAGTCAACGGTCCTCATTATAAATACAAACCTAAGACCCATTTTGCTGAGCTCAGCGGCCTAACTAAGCGTTTGGAGTGTAGCTTTGCCCCTGGTTCTAACGGGTATGCGCCCGTTCCCGGGGGAGTTTGGCAGCAAATTGGAGCAGGCACAGGCTCCGGTTTCCGCTGCGGCAAAGTGAATGAGGACTCTACCAAAGTTGTTCCGTGCACCACAGCCAACTATCCAGGCGCTCCAGCAGGTGTGGCAGGTGTTTATGTTGCATGCGGTAGCTCTTCTACAGGTAGCTCCGCGATTTGCGGTAGTGGCGCTGTTGACCAGTGCCACTTTCCGAGTGCTTCGTTTCCAAACGGCGGCTTTAAGGCTCCGGTCCGTTGCCAGGGTGGCTTCACCTCACTTGCAGGCAATGGCACTGACGTTTGTGTCAGCTGGACCCAGGGCACAGTGACGCTCGTCGATTAAGTCTTTTCTCTCATCTCACAAAGTCAAACCCACCCAAGCGGAATTTCGGTCGCTTGGGTGGGTTTTTTTAATCTGCCGATAGGCGTAATAAAATTCGCGATACAGGCAGAACGCGTCGTCTCGCCACCTACATGACACAGCGCTTTCACGTTACGCTTCCGCCCCCCCCCCCCCTGCATCCGGCTCTATACTATGGGAGGACATAGGTCCAGGAGGCTGGGGTTATGGTCTTTAGACAAAAATTTTTAGCGGCACTTCTGTTTGTCCTCGGTGGTTACTCAGTTGATGCCTATGCAGGGTTTTATTGCGACGTAGATATTGGGGGCGGCCAATGTATAACTCTTTGCGGCACAAATGCGGCATTCATCCTTGAAAATAATTTTCTGTGTACTGGAAGCTGGAATCAGTACGGATCCGGTAACGAATGTCCACCTCGAACCCTTGCAAGCAATCCTGAGGTAAGGAATCCCTCAGTTGCTATGCCTTGGCGTTACACGAAGGCAAATTTTGAAAAGTTACTGGCAAATACGACTAAGAGACGTATCAGTGCAATGGAGATTAAACAGATATACGCCGCTGAGCAAAAGAGAACAAAAGGTGTTGTTCTTCCCTCAAAATAGTACGTTTGAAACTATGCTCTGAAACGTAAAGTTGCGGTAATCCAGAACGAACTTGGATCGACAGCACGCTTCATTTCTCTTTACCCCTCGACGTACTGAACGCTCATATTGGGGGCGCTTTAGATGTCCTCTTAGAGTCGCGATTGCGTCAGGGGATGGGGGAATCCACATTCAAACTGAATTGAGCCGATGGACAAGCCCCCGCATCTTCAGAATCTTATCCTCGCACCACAAGCTGCAAACGCTCAGGCCCTGTTCCGACATAGCGCACGGGAACGCCTGATTTTTGCTCTAAATATTTTATGAATGCTTCACCCGCAGCGGTTAGCTTTGAATCAATCACCAAGGGTGCAGTGACTGGAATCACCTCATAGAGGGGCTTTACTTCTTCCAGATCAATCGACGGATAGTAGTGCTCCACCTTTTTTCCGCGCCATTCATATCCCACACAAATCTTGATCTCAGAAAGCTCCTGCAAGATATCAAGTTTCATGAACCCTAAGACATCCACCTGCGAAATCTTCACAGCGTAGTGCAACAGCGGAAGATCCAGCCAGCCGCACTTGCGAGGTCTGCCAGTGGTCGCTCCAAATTCTTTTCCGGCGGTTTGAATGATTTGATGCGCCTCAGGCTCCATCAGCGTTGGAAAAGGCCCGCCCCCGACGCGTGTCACATAGGGCTTAATGATCCCAATCACTTCAATCTGTGCATCCCTGGGCACGAATGCGCCTGCGTAAATACCCGCAAATGTGGTGCTGGATGACGTGACAAAAGGATACGTGCCGTATTCCACATCCAGCAACGCACCCTGTCCCCCCTCATACAAAATGTGTGCGCCCTCTTTGTAGCGGCGTTCTAAAAATTCAAAGGAATCGCAAAGATATTGCTCTAATTTTTCAGCACAATTTTGCAGCGTCTTGAAATGACCTTCCACTGTCGCTGCATCAAACCCGAGCGCTAACCCCTGAGGTGTTAGGAATTCGCGCAACTTGGCAGGACTGTAAAGATCCTTCACTTTGAGCGCTTTTCTGCTGATTTTATCTGTGTAAGCAGGCCCTATTCCTTGCTTGGTGGTGCCGATCGCACTTGCTCCGGCACCTGCTTCAAGCTTTGTATCTTGATCGATGTGGAAGGGTGTGATGACCGTCGCTGTGGATGAAATAAATAAGCGCCCTTTGAGCGATAATCCTTGGGATTCGAGCTTTTCAATCTCTCCGATGAGTTTGAGCGGATTGACAACCACGCCATGGGAGATGAGCCCTTGCACCGTCGGGTGCAGCATTCCAGAAGGCACGAGGTGGAAAACGTATTTCGTGGTACCGGCATAAATCGTGTGCCCTGCGTTGCTCCCGCCCTGGAAGCGAACGACGACGTCCGCCTCCTGGGACAGCGAATCAACGACTTTCCCTTTGCCCTCGTCACCCCATTGCAGGCCCAAAATCGCACTTAAATGTCTCACGGACCCAACACTAACATTTGAAGCTTGACCCGGAAAGTTCGTATCGCTTATCACAGATATTCGCGTTTATTTTCGTCACGCAGTAAGGAAACAAGAAAAGAATGCCTACGATTAACCAACTCGTTCGGAAAGGCCGAACGAAGACCACTTGGAAGACCAACTCACCAGCACTTCAAAGCTGCCCGCAGCGCCGTGGGGTTTGCACCCGTGTTTACACCACGACACCTAAGAAGCCGAACTCGGCTCTTCGTAAGGTCTGTCGGGTCCGCCTTGTAAACGGCTACGAAGTTTCTTCGTACATTCCAGGCGTCGGTCACAATCTTCAAGAACACAGCATCGTCCTCATCCGTGGTGGACGGGTAAAAGACCTTCCGGGCGTTCGGTATCATACCGTTCGTGGGACTCTCGACACACAAGGTGTTCAAAACCGTAAGCAAAGCCGCTCTAAATACGGCGCAAAAAAACCGCAAGCTGGCGCAGCCGCAGCTCCTGCGAAGAAGTAAAAGGAAAATTTCATGGCACGTAAGCAGGTCATTTCAAAAAGAGAAATCATTCCAGATCCAATCTATAACGACATCGTCGTGACGAAATTCGTCAACACCTTGCTTCGGGATGGAAAGAAAAGCATCGCAGAAAGCATTTTCTACGGAGCCATGAAAATGGCTGAAGAAAAGGGCGGCGAAGCTGGAATTCTCTTGTTCAAAAAAGCCCTTGAAAACGTAAAACCCCTCCTCGAAGTGAAATCACGTCGGGTCGGCGGTGCTACGTACCAAGTGCCAATCGAAGTAAAACCGGCACGCCGCCAGTCCCTTGCTTCCCGTTGGTTGATTGAATCAGCTCGCGGCCGTGGTGAACAAACCATGGCAGAGCGTCTGGCAGGTGAAGTTGTCGACGCGGCAAACTTGCGTGGAAACGCGATGAAAAAGCGCGAAGACATGCACCGCATGGCTGAAGCGAACAAAGCCTTCGCTCACTTCCGCTGGTAATCGATGTCATCCGGACCCTCGAAACTTCAGGGGTCACCGCTTGCGCGGACCAGAAATATTGGGATTTCCGCGCACATTGACGCGGGCAAGACCACGACTACCGAACGCATTCTTTACTACACAGGTAAAACTCATAAAGTGGGCGAGGTTCATGAAGGAACCGCGACCATGGACTGGATGCCGCAAGAGCAGGAGCGTGGAATCACGATCACTGCAGCTGCGACTACCTGTTATTGGCATGATCACACGATCAACATTATCGATACTCCGGGCCACGTCGACTTCACTATTGAAGTCGAAAGAAGTTTGCGCGTCTTAGATGGCGCAATCGTCGTTTTTTGCGCAGTCGGTGGTGTAGAGCCCCAATCCGAAACTGTATGGCGCCAGGCGGATAAATACCGCGTTCCCCGCATTGCTTTTGTGAATAAGATGGATCGCGTTGGCGCAGATTTTCAGTCGGTGCTTGCCCAAATGAAGGACCGCCTCGGGACGCGTCCAATCGCGCTTCAACTTCCTTGGGGGGCTGAGGATACCTTCGTCGGCGTTATCGATCTTGTGCGTAATGTCGGCCTTCGCTGGAAGGATTCCGAAGTTTCTGGAAAGTACGAAGAGTGCCCAGTGCCGGAAGAGATGCTCGCCGCAGTGTCGCGCTCGAGGCAGGCACTCTTTGAAGCCGCTGCAGAATGTGATGAGAGTTTGCTCGAGCGCTATCTTTCAGGCGATGAGCTTTCTCCCGAAGAAGTGACCCGCGCCATTCGCAAAGGGACACTAGCGCTCATGATTACCCCTGTTTTTTGTGGGGCGAGCTTCAAAAACAAAGGAGTGCAGCCACTCCTCGATGCAGTGATTGAATATCTACCTTCACCGCTTGAGAAGCCGCCCCTTGAAGCGCATTCCGTCAAGAAGGAAGGCGAGATCATTCTTTGTAAGCCAGATCCCACCGAACCTCTTGCGGGACTTGTTTTTAAGATCATGACGGATCCGTTTGTGGGGCAGCTTACTTACGTGCGGATTTACTCCGGAAAACTCAGCTCCGGCGAGGTGTTCTGGAATCCAAGCAAAGGAAAGCGCGAGCGCGCTAACCGCATCTTGCGCATGCACGCAAACAAGAGTCAGGAACTCACTGAAGCCGTCGCAGGCGACATTGTTGCCATTGCTGGTCTCAAGCTCCCTACAACCGGCGATACGATCTGTAGTGAAGGCCGACAGCTATTACTTGAAAAAATAGAATTTCCAGAACCTGTCATTTCGATCGCAATCGAACCTAAAACCAAAGCAGATGGCGAAAGACTGGGTCAGGCCTTGGCTCGATTAGCGGTCGAGGATCCTTCTTTCCGCATCTTTCAGAGTGAGGACACTGCTCAAACACTGATCAGCGGCATGGGCGAGCTTCACTTAGAAATTATTGTGGATCGCTTAAAACGCGAATTCAAAGTCGATGCAAACGTCGGTAACCCTTCGGTCTCTTACCGTGAAACGATCACGAAAGACGCGATTGGAGAGGCTAAGTTTGTGAATCAAATTCCAGGATCTAAGGGCCAGTACGGTCACGTCGTACTGAAAATTGAGCCGTTAACACGGGGTGAAAACTTCAAGTTCAAAAATTTGGTTCCGGAAACACAGATTCCTAAAGTTTTTGCAGCAGCAGTGGAAAACTCCTTAAAAGAAAGCATTTCCGGTGGAGTGCTTGCGGGGTATCCGGCGATGGATATCGGCTTTACGCTCACCGGCGGATCATTCTCCGAAACGGACTCGAGCGAAATTTCCTTCAAGATTGCTGCCACCATGGCGTTTAAAGATGCGGCAAAAAAGGCCAATCCAACAATTCTTGAGCCCATCATGTCCTGTGAGGTTGTAAGCCCGCAGGAGTTTGTGGGGGGCGTGATTGGCGATCTGAATGCCCGAGGCGGTCGAATCCATGGAATGACCTCGAGGGGGGGCCTTCAGGTCATTAGCGCGGAGGTACCTTTGGCGAAGATGTTTGGATATTCAACGGTTTTGCGTTCATCTAGCCAAGGTCGCGCAACTTTTTCCATGCAATTTTCTCAGTATGCGCAGGTTTCTGACTCAGCACTTGCAGAAATTAAACGAAGAGCAGGGATTTTAATCTAGTTTCTTTCGCGTTTTGTTATTTGCTGAATTTCAACAGCAAAACACACTTGTCAGAAACCGCCTCTTCCGGTATTTCTCTAACACTTGCCGCGCTAAGTTTGGCTATCCGCTACAGTTCACCTCCCGACGACGGTGAATGATGGGTGCTTAGCTTTCCGTGTCGAATATTTAGTTTAGAAACAAACAACACCTGTTCAGGGTGCGTGGACTAATCCGCGTATCTGATGGCGGGTGAAGCGATTGGAGTGAGAGTAAATGGCAATTGCCGAGCACAAAATTCGAATCAAGCTAAAAGCGTTTGATCACCGGGTACTCGATAAATCGGTCTGGGAAATTGTAAACACAGCCCGCCGCACAGGCGCTATGGTTCGTGGCCCAATTCCTCTCCCAACGGTCATTAATAAATACTGTGTTTTGCGATCCCCTCACGTGGATAAAAAATCCCGTGAACAGTTCGAAGTGCGCACTCATAAGCGTATTCTCGACATCGTTGAACCAACTCAACAAACCATTGACTCCCTCATGAAGCTCGACCTGAGCGCGGGCGTCGATGTTGAGATCAAGTCGTAACGGAACGGAGTGGACCTAGCGATGGAAGAAAATAATACGCAAACCTCCGCAACTTTAAATTCAGACCGAGGCGGAATCCTGGGTGTGAAGGCGGGGATGACTCAAGTCTTCGGTGCCGACGGACGCGTTCTTGCGGTAACGGTTGTTGAGCTGAAGAAAAATACGATTACACAAATTAAGAAAGCAGCGACCGAAGGCTACAGCGCCGTTCAGGTTGGCTTTCTGCCGAAAAAGGCTTCTCGCGTCAATCGCGCTGAGACTGGGCATTTCAAACGTTCCGGCAATCCTGGCTACTACCATGCACAAGAGTTCCGCGTGGAGAACGACAAGGCGCTTGAAGGTCTGGCTGATGGCCAAGAGCTGACAGCAGCGTTCTTGAAGGACGGCGATCTTGTGGACGTGAGCTCGGTATCCAAGGGTAAGGGATTCCAGGGTGTCATGAAGCGTTACCACTATGCCGGTGGTCCTGCGTCCCACGGAGCATCCGTTAACCATCGTTCTATTGGTTCGATCGGTAACCGTGCTGACCCGGGTAAAGTATTTAAGGGTAAGAAAATGGCCGGACACATGGGCCATAGGCACGTGTCGATCCAAAACATCACGATAGTGAAAATCGATCTTGAGAAAGGGATTTTGCTTTTAAACGGCAGTGTTCCTGGTCCTAAGAGCGGTATTGTCACCATCCGCAAAGCAGTGAAGGCGTAAGACGATGGCAACAATCGATATCTTAAATCAAAACAAAGAGAAGGTTGGAACACTCACGCTCAGTGATGATGTGTTCGCTACCCGCGTTAACCGCGCCCTCGTTCACCAAGTGATCAAGGCTCAGTTAGCGGATCGCCGTCAAGGCACTGCAAAGACTAAAACCAAGTCTGAAGTACGCGGGGGTGGCCGCAAGCCATTCAAGCAAAAAGGAACAGGGAATGCCCGACAGGGTTCGACTCGTTCTCCTTTGAATCCAGGCGGTGGTCAGTCTTTTGGTCCAGTGCCTCGTTCTTACGCAGAGCGCACACCAAAAGAGATGATGAAAGGCGCACTACGAAGCGCTTTGTCAGATCGATTTGCAGCAAAGCGCGTCATCATTTTGGATAAGCTCACATTTCCTGTGATCAAGACCAAAGATGCAGAAAAAGTATTGATGCAAACTTTGGGACTGCAGAATGCGTTGGTTGTGATCACTCCTGATAAAAATGTTGAGCTATCAACACGGAACATCAAGGGGCTAAAAGTAATTCGCACTGAAGGCGTGAACGTACTCGATATCGTGAAACACGATTGGTTAGTGCTGACGCAAGATGTAGCGCGCGGATTAGAAACGCGTCTTCAAGGGTAGGAGATCTAAAAATGCAAAAGATCTACGAAATCATTAAGCGCCCAGTCATCAGCGAGAAAAGTACAGCTCTCGCGGAGCTAGGCAATAGGTATGTATTTGAAGTCGCACCTGCGTCTACGAAACCAGAAATTCGTGACGCAATTGAGCAGCTCTTCAGTGTGAAGGTCAGCTCGATCCGTACGATGATGATGCAAGGTAAAAACAAGCGTATGGGGCGAAATGCCTTCAAACGCAGCAATTGGAAAAAGGCCATCGTGACCCTGGCAGCAGGCAGTCGCATTGATCTTTTCCAGGCGAAGCAGTGAGGTAAGGGAACATGGCAGTTAAGTCATTCAAACCAGTTACTCCGACTCTCCGCTACAAAACAGTGGCGGACTTCTCGGTACTTACACCTAAGAACAAACTCCCTAAGAGACCAAAGAGCCTTTCTAGCTTCATCTCGAAGTCGGGTGGTCGGAACGTTCATGGCGTCATCACGGTTCAACAAATCGGTGGTGGTCATAAGCGTCGTTATCGCACCGTTGACTTCAAGCGTGACAAAGAGGGTGTGCCAGGCAAGATCGCTTCGATCGAATACGATCCGAACCGAACAGCTTGGATCGCATTAGTGAATTACGCAGATGGGGAAAAACGATTCATCGTAGCCCCAGAAGGTCTCCAAGTAGGTCACACAGTGATCTCTTCAGACGCTGCTGATATTAAGCCGGGCAATTCAATGAAGCTGAAGCTGATCCCAGTTGGGACCTTCATTCATAATCTTGAGCTTGAACCAGGCAAAGGTGGACGTCTGGTCCGTAGTGCTGGTGCGTACGCTCAGCTTATGGCCAAAGAATCTGAGTACGCTCAGGTACGGATGCCATCGGGCGAAATGCGCTTGATTCACGTCAACTGCAGAGCGTCGATCGGGCAGGTCTCTAACCTAGACCACGAAAACATTACTATCGGTAAAGCTGGCCGTACGCGTTGGTTAGGGGTTCGTCCTACCACCCGTGCAGTAGCTAAAAACCCAATCGATCACCCAATGGGTGGCGGTGAAGGGAAAAGCTCAGGTGGACGACATCCATGTACACCTTGGGGTAAACCAACGAAGGGCTACAAGACCCGTAAGAACAAGCGCACGACGGCCTTTATCGTCAAGCGCAGGAAGTAGACGGAGGATTAGAATTCATGGCTAGATCCCTAAAAAAAGGTCCATTTTGCGATGATCACCTCCAAAAGAAGGTGACTGTCGCTAAAGAAAATAATGACAAAAAGGTCATCAAGACCTGGTCACGCCGATCGACGGTGCTTCCAGATTTTGTTGGTCTGACGTTTGCGGTGCACAATGGGCGCAAGTTCATTCCCGTTTATGTCACTGAAAATATGGTTGGTCACCGGTTGGGTGAGTTCGCGATTACGCGGACATTTGCTGGTCACACAGCATCCGAGAAGAAAGACGCAGCCCCTGCCGCTGCGGGGAAGTAGGCTAGACCATGAAAGCTACAGCAACAGTTAAGTACGTGCGCATCACTCCTAGGAAACTAGGCTTGCTTGCCGATGCAGTCCGCGGGAAGCCGGTTCAGGACGCAATCACCTATTTGACGCTTTCCCCACGCAGAAGAAGTGCTGCTGTGGTGGTTACTGCAATCAAAAGTGCAGTCGCTAACGCAGAACAAAAAGGGATTATGGATCTGGATCAACTCGTGATCTCCCAGATCCTTGTGAACAAAGGACCAACCTTGAAGAGATTTATGCCACGAGCAAAAGGAGCAGGTGCCCGCATCTTGAAGTACTCAAGTCATTTGGAAGTTGCTGTTTCTGAAGTCGCTCAGAAGAAGAAGACCAAGAAGGTGGGAGCCTAACCATGGGTCAAAAGGTACATCCAGTAGGATTTCGTCTTGGAGTCACACGCACATGGGAAAGCCGTTGGTTTGCGAAGAAAGACTATGCAAAACTTCTGCATGAAGACCTCAAGCTTCGTAAGTTTCTGAAAAAGAAGCTCTTCCAAGCTGGGATCTCGAAAATTGAGATTGAACGTGCTGCAGCTAAAGTTCGGGTGAATGTATTCACGGCTCGTCCGGGGATCGTCATCGGGAAAAAAGGTGTAGGCATCGAATCTCTTCGGGCTGAAGTGATGAAGCTATCCAATAGCGAAATCGACCTAAATATTATTGAAGTTAAGAACCCAGAAGCGAATGCGCAACTGATCGCTGAAAACGTAGCCGCCCAGCTTGAGAAACGGGTTGCTTTCCGCAGAGCGATGAAGAAGTGCATGACCGCTGCTTTCAAGCAGGGCGTTAAAGGGATTAAAGTGCGGGTTGCGGGTCGTTTGGGTGGGTCAGAAATTGCTCGCTCGGAATGGTATAGCGAGGACAGTGTTCCTCTCCATACGCTTCGCGCAAACATTGACTACGGTACTACCGAGGCACACACCGTGTACGGCGTTATCGGTGTAAAAATCTGGGTATACAACGGCGAGATCCAAACATTGAAGCGTTTGGCTGCCGCTGAAGCGAAAGCTTTGGCAGCAAGCACGTCTAACCATTCGGAATCGAATTCTTAAGGAGCGATGAATGCTGTCCCCAAAAAGAGTGAAATGGCGGAAGGTGCAAAAAGGGAAGATGCGTGGTCGTGCAGACCGTGGCGGAACCTTAACCTTCGGTGAGTTTGGATTGCAGGCCGTTGGCTGCGGTAGAATTACTGCTAAACAACTCGAAGCGGCTCGTGTGGCGATGACTCGTTACGTGAAACGTGGTGGTAATGTTTGGATTCGTATTTTTCCGAACAAACCAATGACGAAGAAACCAGCTGAGACACGGATGGGTTCAGGTAAAGGGAACGTCGAAGAGTGGGCAGCAGTGATTAAGCCAGGCCGAGTGATTTTTGAGATGGCCGGTGTGACCAAGACAGAGGCCTACGAGGCATTTCGTCTTGCAAGTCATAAGCTGCCAGGCAAGTTTAAGTCGATCACAAAAGAGAGCGAAGCTCTGGCACAGAAGGCCGTCCTTGACGCGCGCGAAGCCAAGCGTACCAAGAAGGAGGCCGTAACCCATGGCTAAGAAAAAAATTGATGTTTTAAAGAGTCTCTCGACAAAAGAGCTGATTCAAAAGGTTTCAGAAACTGAGAAGGACCTGTTTCAGATGCGCATTAAGCATGCGACAGGCCAGCTCGAAAAGACGTCGATGTTGTGGCGTAGCCGTAAAGAGCTCGCTCGCCTCAAGACATTTTTGACCCAAAAGGGCAAGGCGGAGTAAGAGATGGCTACCACTACAAAGAAACCAGCGACTGCAAAGAAGGCTCCCAAAGCTGCGAAAGCACCTGTGGCGAAAATCATCAATAACGAGAATCAAAAACCTCGTCGGACTCAGACTGGCGTTGTTGTTTCAGATAAGATGATGAAGACCCGAGTAGTGCGGATTGACCGCATGGTTCGTGACACAACCTACGGTAAGACCACTCGCAAATGGAGCAAGGTCAAAGTTCACGACGAGGCAAATCTTTCTAAAGAGGGTGATTTGGTCACGATCGTTGAGACACGTCCTATCAGTAAAGATAAACGCTGGGCACTTCAGCAGATCGTTCGTGCTTCAGCAGGCAAAGTTTTAATCACCGAGTAGAGACTTAAAGAGGGTAATGAAATGATTCAGACAACTACTAGGCTCGATGTCGCAGATAACTCCGGCGCGCGCTCAGTTATGTGTATTAAGGTGCTCGGCGGATCACGTCGTCGTTATGCAACGATCGGCGACATCATCGTCGTGGCTGTGAAGGAAGCGACTCCCAATGCAAAGGTGAAGAAGGGCGACGTGATGAAAGCCGTTGTCGTTCGCACCAAAAAGGAGATTAACCGCAAAGACGGAAGTTATATCCGCTTTGATACAAACTCCGCGGTTTTGATCAATGCTCAGAGCGAGCCAGTTGGGACTCGTATCTTTGGACCAGTTGCCCGCGAACTTAGAGCGAAAAATTTCATGAAAATTATTTCGCTCGCACCGGAAGTGCTGTGAGGATTTATGGAATTTAAGAAAACAAAAATGTTTATCAGAAAAGACGATCAGGTCGTTGTGCTGTCTGGCCGGAGCAAAGCCAGCCAAGGGAAGGTTCTTCGCGTTGATTCGAAGAACAATCGTGTTTTGGTCGAAGGCCTCAACATGGTGAAGCGGCACACGAAACCAAGTCAAACCAGCCCTCAAGGCGGGATTGTTGAGAAGGAAGCCTGGATTAATTACTCCAACGTTTCCCTATTGGATCCCAAAACCAAGAAGCCAGTGCGTGCTTCAAAACTGACGCGTAATCAGAAGGGCGAGCTTCAGGCTAAAGCCTAAAGTTATTTGCTCAAGGAGTTTTTGTGGCTGCAGATAAAAAAGACGAAAAGAAGAAGGAAACGAAGCCAAAAGCTGAAGGTGCTCCAAAGGCACCCAAGTCCGGCGGAAGGTCCAAGGGTGAGCTCCCAAATGCGCTTAAGATGGCCGCTGCTGGCGAGACAAAGGTTTCTCCTGCGATCGAGCCTCGCCTGCTCACGGCTTACAGGACGACGATTGCACCAGCTTTGCTGAAGCAACTCAGTCTGAAGAACGTGAACCAGGTTCCTCGCATCTCAAAAATCATCGTGAATTGCGCAGTGAAAGAAGCTGTAGCTAATCCGAAGGTGTTAGATAGCGCATTAAACGACATCATGGCAATTACCGGTCAGAAGCCAGTCATGACTCGCGCAAAAAAAGCTATTGCTGCCTTCAAAGTGCGTGAGGGCAATGCCGTGGCCGTAATGGTGACTTTACGTCGAGCGCGGATGTACGAATTCTTTGATCGCCTTGTTTCGGTTGCGATACCACGGGTCCGCGATTTTAAAGGTGTTAGCCCAAAGGCCTTCGATGGTCGTGGGAACTATTCCCTTGGGATTCGTGAGCAGATCATTTTTCCAGAAATCAATTACGATACAGTCGATAAAGTCAGAGGCTTTACGATCACTATCGTTACAACAGCAACTAATAATGAGCATGCACGGGCGCTTTTGGCCGAAATGGGCATGCCTTTCCGTAAGTAACCAGAGGAGCGACGCTTGGCTAAAAAGTGTAAGTTAGTAAAGATTGGTGTTAAGCCGAAGTTTCAGTCCAGGCAGAAGAATCGCTGCCCACTCTGCGGACGTTCCAAGGCCTATATGCGTAAGTTTAACATGTGCCGCCTTTGCTTTAGGAGTCTAGCCCTGAAGGGTTTGCTACCTGGCGTCACCAAATCGAGTTGGTAAGAGGAAATATATTATGTCGATGACAGACCCAGTTGCAGATCTTCTCACCCGCATCAGAAATGCGGCTGCTGAAAAACACGAGCGCGTGGACATTCCAGCATCAAGGCTGAAAGCAAACTTGGTGAAGGTGCTCAAAGATCAAGGTTACATCAAGAATTTTAGAATTCTGCGTGATGACGCCGGTCGTGTGTCCCTTCGTGTGTACCTAAAATACGATGACGGCGGAGCAAGTGTGATTCGCGGAATACGTCGAATTTCAAAGCCAGGAATTCGTCACTATGCCCAGGTTGCAAAAATGCCGAAAGTGATGGGTGGAATTGGCATTTCAATTCTCACGACATCAAAAGGCGTGATGACAAGCCAAAAAGCAGCTCAGCAAAAAGTGGGCGGCGAAATTCTCTGTGAGGTCTGGTGATTTATGTCTCGCGTAGGAAAAAATCCAATCAAGGTTACTAGCGGAGTGAAAGTGAACCTCAATGAAGGCTTAGTCCGCGTTGAGGGACCTAAAGGGAAGTTGAGCTTCAAAATTCCAAGCGGAATCGTTCTCAAAATTGAGCCGACTTCAGTGCAGGTAGAGCTTGCATCTGAAGACCAATCATCAGCGATTCAGGGGACGATTCGTTCCCAGATCCAGAATATGGTCACAGGAGTGAGTGAAGGCTTCACTCGTGAGCTTGATATCGTAGGTGTCGGATACAGAGCAGCTGCTAAAGGGAAGGTGCTAGCACTGACCGTGGGCTATTCGCATCCAGTGGACTTCGATATCCCTGAAGGGGTAACAGCTCGTGTCGATGGCAACACCCACGTTGTTCTAACGGGTGCAGACAAAGGTCAGCTAGGTATGGTTGCCGATAAAATTCGTGGCGTAAGACCACCAGAGCCGTATCAAGGCAAGGGCATTCGCTACACCAACGAACATATTGTTCGCAAAGCGGGTAAAGCTGCTGCCGGGAGTAAATAGGTTATGAGTACTCAAAGACGTAAAAAGACGAATCCAAAAGTTATAGTTCGGATTAAACACAAAAGCAAGATTCGGTCACGCCTGTCAGGAACGACTGAGCGTCCTCGCTTAGCTGTGTTTCGCTCGAATGCTCACATTTATGTGCAGCTCATTGACGATGTGAAGTCGACGACCATTGCTGCGGCTTCGACCCAAGAGAAGGAACTGCGTGGAAAAGCAGGTGCCAGCATCGAAGGTGCAAAGTTGGTGGGTAGCTTGATTGCGAAACGCGCACAGTCCAAAGGGGTCAAGTCTATTGTTTTTGATCGCGGCGGATATGTTTATCACGGAAAAGTGAAAGCTCTAGCGGATTCCGCTCGAGAAGCTGGGCTTCAGTTTTAACTAATAGGTTAGTAGAGGAGTTTCTCAATGGCAGCTGGACACAACGACAGACATAACGAAGATTCTGAGTTTGAAGATAAAGTGATTCACATCAATCGCTGCGCGAAGGTTGTGAAAGGCGGACGCCGCTTTAGTTTCGCAGCAATCGTCGTAGTCGGTAACAAAAAGGGCCAGGTCGGTGTTGGCTTAGGGAAGGCAAACGAAGTCCCTGAGGCGATCAAAAAAGCCGGCAAGCGTGCTCGCAAGGCGCTGGTAACTGTGCCTTTGAGTGGAACTACAATTCCTCATGAAGTGACCGGAAAATTCGGAGCTAGCGCAGTTTTGATGAAGCCTGCGCCAGAGGGATCAGGAGTTATCGCTTCTCACGCCGTTCGCGCGATTCTTGAGGCCGCTGGTGTGAAAAACATTCTAACAAAGTCGCTTCGTCGTGATAATCCACACAACGTAGTCCGTGCAACATTTGATGGACTTAGAGGGCTGCGTAGCTTGAGCGAAATTGCTCGTGCACGGGGCAAGACTGTACAAGAGCTCCAGGGCTAAGGTGATTTATGGCAAAGAAAGAAGCAGCTGCAAAAAGCACGATTCAACTCCGATTAAAAAAGGGTTTGATCGCATGTAATCCAAATCAAAGAGCCTGCCTACAAGGGCTTGGTTTAAAGAGACGTCACCAAGAAGTGGCTCTTGAAAATACTCCCGCAGTACGCGGTATGGTGAAGAAAGTTCTTCACCTGGTCGAAGTCGTATCTGAGACCTGAGAGGAATCATCATTATGTTGAAGTTAAATAATTTGAAGCCACAGCGTGGATCTACAAAAAATCGCAAACGCTTAGGGCGCGGTTCCGGTAGCGGTCACGGACCAACGGCCGGTAAAGGGGACAAAGGTCAGCTCCAACGCTCGGGTGGGACATCTCGCCCAGGCTTTGAAGGTGGTCAAACTCCACTCTACCGTCGTCTTGCAAAGCGTGGATTTACCAATATTCATGCAAAAGATCATGCTGTTGTGAATCTTGCTGACTTGACTGCATTCCTGCCAACGGATGTCTCTGAAGTCACCCTAGAGTCACTTCAGGAGCTTGGTCTAGCAAAACGTCGCACCGACCGCTTAGTCGTGCTTGCCAACGGTGAAATCACCCGTAGCATCAAAGTCAAAGCTCATCGCGTCTCTGAATCAGCAGTGAAGAAAATTCAGGCTGCTGGAGGGTCCGTAGAGATCGTAAAAGTCGGCTAACACCTCTGAAGGAGACGCACCGTGTCTGGCACCGCAGGACTGGTTAAAATACCAGAGCTACGTAAGAGAATTATCTTCACATTGGTCGTGCTAGCAATATATCGGTTCGGAATTCATATTCCGGCCCCTGGGATTGATGCAGTTGCATTGGACCAAGCCTTTGAAAAGATGGGTTCCACTATTTTTGGGTGGTTCAATCTCTTTAGTGGTGGAGCCTTGCGGCGCTTTAGTATTTTTGCATTAGGGGTGATGCCTTACATCAGTGCCTCTATTATTTTTCAGCTTCTAACCGTGATGGTTCCTCGTTTGGGAGAACTCCAAAAAGAGGGTGAGCAGGGTCGGAAAAAAATCACTCAGTACACGCGTTACGCTACTGTCCTCCTATGTTTTGTGCAGGGGATGGCCATCAGCGCGACGATGGAGCAATACAATCAGCCTCAGGTCGTTCTTGATCCAGGGTTCGGCTTTCGGTTGCTTGCAACCTTCACGATGACGGGTGGGACGATGTTCCTGATGTGGCTCGGAGAGCAAATCTCAGAGCGTGGGATCGGGAACGGAACTTCGCTCATCATCTTTGCCGGGATTGCTGCTGATATTCCATCTGGGATCGCCCAGGCATTTTCTTTGATTCGTACGGGCGAGCTTTCGATTATTCGTCTCGCGGTATTTGTGGCCCTTGTACTGGCTACCTTCTTCGCGATCATATTTGTCGAGCGTGCTGCGCGTCGTATTCCGATTCAAACCACTCGTCGAATCGTAGGACGAAAGATTTATGGTGGGCAGGGGTCTAACTTGCCAGTGAAAGTGAACATTGCGGGCGTGATTCCTCCCATCTTTGCTTCCTCTCTTTTAATGTTTCCTGCAACGATCGGGACTTTTGTTACCGCTGGAGCGCTCTCCGTTATCACCTCCTGGCTTGCTCCTGGAAGCTGGCTGTATGAAGTGCTTTTTGTCGGTTTGATTATTTTCTTTGCGTATTTCTATACCGCCGTTGCGTTCAAGACTGAAGACATCTCAGAGAACTTGAAGAAGGCTGGTAACTTTATTCCAGGCATTCGGCCCGGCCCAGCAACCGTCAGCTACATCGATTATGTCGTGACCCGATTAACTCTGGGGGGTGCAGTGTATATTGCCGCAATATGCGTCCTGCCTACGTTTCTCAATCAAGCTCTTAAAGTTCCATTCTATTTTGGTGGTACTTCAGTACTGATTCTGGTCGGCGTAGCGCTTGATACTGTTGCGCAGGTAGAGACCTTTCTGCTTTCAAAAAACTATGAAGGCTTCATGAAGCACGCGAGGGTTAAGGGCCGCGCGGTGTATACATGATTCTTCTTTTTCTCGGGCCCCCTGGTTCGGGGAAGGGTACACAATCTAAGCTTTTAGAAAGTAAGCTTGGGGTGCCTCATCTCTCGACCGGAGATATGTTTAGAAAAGCGCTTTCTGAGCAAACCCCGGTTGGGCTCCAGGCTAAGGGGTTTATGGATCGTGGGGAGTACGTTCCCGATCAAGTCGTTATTGATCTCATCAAAGAGAGAGTGAGTCAGGCGGACTCTGCGAACGGTTTTATTTTAGACGGCTTTCCAAGAACACTGAATCAAGCAGAGGCGCTAGATCGCGTTCTTCAGGGCATGGGACTGAAGCTCGACGTTATTGTTAACTTTCAGATTCCAGAAGATGTCCTCGTGGCGCGCCTTTCCGATCGCCGAACCTGCACGAAGTGTGGCCGGATTTTAGGGTCAAAGGCTGCCGCGGCTGCGTCAGTGGATTGCAAGGTCTCGGGGGTGTGTGAGTTCGCTCAGCGCTCTGATGACCAGCCAGTTGTGATTCGAAAAAGAATGAGCGTGTATCAGGAGCAGACGGCGCCGCTTCTTAAGTTCTACCAGTCGCGCCCAGGCTTCATTACCGTCGATGGGGATCAGGATCCGGGGTTGGTGACACAGGCTATTTTAAGCCGTATTTAGAGGGTGTTGAGGGCTACCAGCTGGGTGGGCGGATCCCAGTTCGCACTCAATGCATTAAGTATCACTCTGGGCATTCTTGAGAAATACATTGATAGCGAGTGCACATGCGTGATAACAAATTTTGTTACCCACAGTAGAGTCAGCACGCTCCACTTCGAGCATTTTCCCCGGTGATTAGAACGGGAAGAAAAGGTTCGTGGTGAAAAGCCTTTATTGTGTGTATCGGCTGGGGTTAGCGCTTCAGTCGATGAAAAGGTGAGTTGGGTGAGAGAGTTTCAATTGAAGGAGTAGTTAAATGAAAGTGCGTGCGTCTGTTAAGAAAATTTGTACCAAGTGTAAAGTAGTGCGTCGCCAGGGCGTAGTCCGGGTGATTTGCGATAATCCTCGTCATAAACAACGTCAGGGCTGATCGGATTCTTGACAAGAGAGTCTTGAGTCAGTAAACCGGAGTTTTCCGCAAAATTTCAGAAAGGAAATTTTCCTGTGGCTCGTATTGCAGGGATCGACTTGCCTAAGAATAAAAGGGCAGAAATAGGATTGACCTACATCTTTGGTGTTGGGAAATCGACTTCACAAAAAATCTTGAAGGCCGGAGGCATCGATCAAAATAAAAAGATCGAAGCGCTAACGGAAGCCGAGGTTGGATTCATTCGGGAGTTCCTTGATAAGAACCTTCGTATTGAAGGCGATCTTCGCCGTGAGGTGAGCATTAACATTAAACGCCTGGTCGACCTCGGTTGTTATCGGGGCGTTCGGCATAGAAAAGGACTCCCAGTCCGAGGTCAGCGTACGCACTCAAATGCGCGCACTCGTAAGGGTCCTGCTGTGGCGATTGCAGGCAAGAAGTCTATTAAGACGCTGAAGTAGTAGGATATAAATGAGCGAAAATAAGCAAGTCACTGAAGCAGCTCCACAGTCCGCTGATAAACCAGCAGAAAAGATGGAGAAGAAGACACTGAAGGCGCCTTCCTCGGGGAAAAGGGCAGTTTCGACTGGCCGTGCCTACATTCTTTCTACATTCAACAATACCGTGATCACTTTGACCGATTCGATGGGGAATGCAATTTCCTGGTCGAGTGCAGGCGCAAAAGGATTCCGAGGTTCACGTAAGAACACCCCGTTTGCAGCTCAGGTTGCGGCGGAAGACGCTGCTCGTAAAGCATACGATGCCGGTCTTCGCTCTGTGAGTGTTTACGTGAGCGGACCTGGTTCAGGACGTGAATCTGGTTTGAGAGCAATTGCAATGGCAGGGATTCGCGTGACCTACATTGAGGATACGACTCCAATTCCTCATAACGGTTGTCGCCCACCCAAGAAGAGGAGGGTCTAATTCATGGCTCGCTACGTAGGTGCAGTTTGTCGTTTTTGTCGTCGTGAAAATCAGAAACTATTTTTAAAAGGTGATCGATGCTTCACTGAAAAGTGTGCATTCGAGCGCCGTGCATATCCGCCAGGACAGCATGGTCAAGGCCGAATCAAGTTTTCTGAGTACGGACTACAACTCAGAGAAAAGCAAAAAGTTCGTCGCATGTACGGCATGCTTGAAGCTCAATTCCGTAACCTATTCGGAAAAGCAGAGCGTATGAAAGGCGTGACGGGGGAAAATTTTTTGTCTCTCCTTGAGCGTCGCATGGACAACGTCGTGTACCGTGCTGGCTTTGCCAATAGTCGTTCTGAAGCGCGTCAGTTGGTTCGTCATGGTCATTTCATGGTGGACGGAAAGCGCGTAGATATTCCTTCGTTCTTGGTTCAAAAAGGCCAAGAAGTTGTGGTTATCGAGAAAAGCCGTGGAGCAGTGCAGATTCTTGCAGCGATGGAATCAAGCAAGCGCCGCGAAACCCCACAGTGGTTAGAAGTGAGCACTGGTGATTTCAGAATTAAGATGCGCGACCTTCCTGCGCGTGATGATGTGACCGCTCCTATTGAAGAGCGTCTTATCGTCGAACTTTACTCAAAATAACTTAGAAGAAAGATATAAGGGGATACTTCATGTTGGAACGTAACTGGCGCGATTTGATCAGGCCAAAGGCTCTGGATGTTGAAAAAGACTCTCTTTCCACAGGTTATGGAAAGTTTGTAGCGCGTCCTCTGGAGCGTGGGTTTGGGTTGACGCTCGGAAATTCTCTTCGACGCGTTCTTCTTTCATCGCTTCAAGGTGCAGCGATTACTTCCGTAAAGTTCGAGAGTGCTGTGCACGAATTCACAACGCTCGAAGGCGTACGTGAAGACATCGTCGAAATCATCTTGAATCTGAAAGAAGTTCGTTTCCGGATGCATAGCCCGAAGGCACAGGTCGTTATCGACTTCCAAGGTCCAGGGGATGTGTACGCAAAAGACATCATCTGCCCAGAGCACATTCAAGTGATGAATGGTGATCTCAAGATTGCCACTTTGGAAACCAAAGGCCGCCTAAAAATCGAACTCAATGTCGATATGGGCCGCGGTTACAAACAGGCTGAAAGCAATAAATCTGCGGATTTGCCAATTGGTTGGATCCCAGTCGATAGCTTTTTCTCACCCGTGCGCAAAGTGAACTATGTAGTCACTCAGAGCCGCGTTGGACAGCGAACAGACTTTGACAAGTTGACACTCGAAGTTTGGACCGATGGCTCCGTGAAGCCTGACGATGCAGTCGCTTTGGGGTCCAAAATCCTGAAAGACCAACTCTCAGTCTTCTTGAACTTTGATGAAGAGCCAGAAGTGGTCATTGCCCCAACGGAAGATCGCTCCCCAAGCTTGAATCAGAACCTATTGCGTTCTGTTGAAGAGTTAGAACTTTCGGTTCGTTCCGCAAATTGTTTGCAGAACGCAAATATCAAATACATCTATGAGCTAGTCCAAAAAACTGAGCCAGAGATGCTGAAAACAAAAAATTTCGGTCGTAAATCGTTGAACGAGATTAAAGAGATCCTCACTGAGATGGGTCTTGGTCTTGGGATGCGCCTCGATGGGTTCGTCGCTCCAGTTCATGGAATGAAGCCTGTAGAGTCGGATCTAGATGAAGCAACGCGTGGTGAACTCGTGCTCGATGCTGGCATGGACGAAGCCGACGAAGACGATCTCGAAGATTAAGAGGAAGTACAGTCATGCGTCATGCTGTTGATGGTAGAAAGTTTGGTCGGAATACATCCCATCGCGTAGCGATGTTGAAGAGCATTTCAAATGCTTTGCTTCGTGAGGAGCAAATCATTACGACCGTAGAGAAGGCAAAAGAAGCCCGTAGGGTTGCAGAGGCTTTGATTACTCTGGCAAAAAAGGGAAAACCACACGCACGTCGTTTGGCTTTTGATCGGACTCGCGATAAAGAAGTCGTTGCTAAGCTTTTTGATGTTCTGACCGAGCGTTACGCAAAGCGTGAGGGTGGTTACACTCGCATCGTGAAAGTTTCCGAGCGTCGCTTTGGTGATGGTGCTCAGATGGCCATGCTCGAGCTCGTAGATCATCCTCCGATCGATCGTCGTAAGGCGAAAACCACAGAAGGTGAAGAATCAACTGTGGAAACAGCTGGTGCGACGGCGGAATCGAAAGCGCCTGAAGCGTCCGATCCTTTCGCAAAAATGCGTGGTTTATTCCGTGGCAAGAAGGCAAAAGGAGCTCCGGGCTCAGAGCAGAAGACCAGAGAAGCTAAGCCTAAGAAGGCTCCAGCTGCTAAGTCGACGAAGACAGCTCGTAAGGCACCTGCAGCGTCTAAGTAAACTGTTTTCTAGATTGAAATTTAAATGGCCTGCTGGGTTTTTCTCAGCGGGCCTTTTTCATTTTGTGTCCCACTTGTGTCCTATTTTATGCGAGCTCGGAGCGCCTGAGGTCATGGGCTGGCCGGTTGTGGAGCGAGTTCGCTAGTTGTATTTACGACGGGCGGTGTAGGAGCGGGGTCGGGTGGAGCACTTTTCCGAGTCTGAATCGCTGCATCAATCCTCCTGCGAGAACAACTTTTACGGAGCCCGACGAGATCCATCCATTCTTTGTACTCTTCATCGGTGAGGACATTATCTTTAAGGCTCTCATTGAGAAGCATGAGCAATCCGACGTTCACGTGAATGCGATTGAAAAAGATAGCAGAAGTCTGACTTGTCTCTTGCGTGATTTCTTGAACAGTCCTTTTCACGCTTTCTTTCAGCGTTGGGCCAAGCACGTGGGGCAGTAATGCATCAATATTCCGAACGATTACGGATGAAACAGAGTTCACAGTGGCGTTGGTTCGCCTGTTTTCAGCACTCATCGCGATCCTAAAAAAGATCGCGTAGATGACGACGGTGGCACCAATGACTGCCGGCCCGGATGGAATTCTGTAGCCATCTGAATCATTAAATTTGCCGAGCAGAATCGTAACCATGTCGTACGTTTGGCCGATGCCAAAGCACCCGCAGGTCAGCAGGAAGAGAAGTCCTGTCTTCCATTTACCGACATAGAAACGGTGGAGCCCTAGAAAGCCTAAAACGACACAAAGAATGACTGTACCCACCGGACTCTTTTCACTCATTAGGATAAATTTTACACATTTATCAATCAGATAAATCTACAAAAATGTCCCTTCCTCAAAGCGTCGAAATCCAAACCACAACCTGTACTTTTCCTTTTTCAGTGATGGTTTGACGCTGAGGGGTGCGTTTATACCAAGAGAGCTGCGGAACTGTGGAAACTCCTGTGCTTCGATCGGCTGCATCTGTGGTCTCGTTGGTTTTGGATTGTTCCTCGGAGATGCGCGCTTCAAAAGCACGCTTCAAAGGAAGAACCTGAGCGACCTCGAGCTCAATGTCGTATTGGATTCCGCCAGGGATTACATTTCCAACCGTTGTTCGGTTCAGTTCTTTCTTGAGTACATCCTCGACCATCGAGCGCGTGCGATCAGGGTCTGCGCCAGTCCAGGAAAAACGCCAAATTTCTCCGGCAAGAACCTTAGGCTCAGGGATCTGTAGTTTTTTTGTATTGGGCGACGGGGTGTTTGATGCTTCCACCCGGGCTGGGGAGGTTTCTTTTGCGGGCGACACCTTTGATTCCTCGGACTGCGTGTTTGCAGATGGGCTCGTTGGCTCCATGCCTTTTGGTATCGGTGCTTCCGTGATCACATTCTCCAGCAGGTAGCTGTTTAACTTTTGCTCCATGGCTTGGTCGTAGAGTGCTTTGATTTCAGGCACACCCCAGAATGCTAGTGCTAGGACCGCAACAAATAATGCGCCCTCTAAAATCGGCCGCAGCCACCACGCTCCGAGTGCGAGCTTTTTTGGAGTGGCCACCTGGTTTGTGATTTGAAGAGGACGAGTGAGCCATGCCTTTAAGGCCTGCTCTGAACTATCGGGAGGATCTAGGGTCATCTCAAGACGTTCATCGAGTTCCCGGGTGCTGCGGGCCAGCCGCTGCTCTGAGGCGGATACTGTTTCGTTGAGAAGAGATGCGATGTCCTCAGTTTGAAGCCCCCAAGCCAAGTGGGCGACCGTTGCAACCAGGTCCTTGGGTTCTAAGGCGTGCAGAGCCCGATCTATGGAATGGGCTTCAAACTCATTGAGCAGCATCGGATCTCGCTTGAGATGAGCCAATACAGACTCTGTGAGAATCGATGCTTCGACCGAACCCCATTCAGTTGGACTGTCAGACGCCTCTAGGCTCGGCGGTAAGACCCGCGGATGAGTCGAATGGTACTGCTGCCAAAGTTGAATGTATGAATCTCGTACCACATCTGAATCTTATTCAATCAATAGATAGCCCTTCAGCAGAATTCGTAAGTTTTCTGGAAGATGGGCGATATTTATTGCGGCCTCCTGAAGTGGAAGCCACTGGGGCTTTGCAGGCTTGCGCATGAGCACCATTTTCGCTTCCTGTGGTGTTCGGCCTCCCTTGCGTTGGTTGCAAGAGCGACAGGCTGTGACGATGTTTTGCCAAGTCTTGAGTCCACCGCTGACCACAGGTTTGACGTGGTCTAAGGTCAGGTTGTGTCTCGAAGGTTTGTGCCCACAGTATTGGCACTGGTAGCGGTCCCGTAAAAAAATATTATTGCGAGTAAATCGCACTAAGTTGCGCCGGGCGCGCAGCGGAACAATGCGTGTGAGTCGTAGTACGAGCGGCATGCGCATGGAGAAACTCACCGTGCGTATGACTTGTGTGGATTCCTCAACGACCTCCGCTTTTCCCAAATAGAAGAGCTGCACGGCTTTTTGCCATGGGATGAGTTGGATCGGTTGAAAGATCTCATTTAAAAGGAGGGCGTTGCCTTCCATCTGTAAGAGTATAAGGCTTGATGAAAATGCAGTGGAAGAGATGGATCAAACTTTTTGTCGTCACTATCCTAACGGTGGTCGTTATCGTCTTCGCCGCTCTTTTGTGGAGCAAGCGGTGGCGGCCAGAGAATCATACCGGCATCGAGTCGACGCTGATGTTGACGCCCGTCAAACAGCCGAGCGGCGAGATTTTTGATCCAGGACGACTCAATGGACGATGGGTTTTAGTCCACTTTTGGGCTTCCTGGTGCGCTCCATGTGAGGAGGAACTGCCCGCACTCGTGAGTTTCGCTGACCAAGTCCCTCAGGTCCTGGTGCTAGCGGTATCCCTGGATCAAGGGTGGAGCGACGCGGATAAGATGCTCGAGCCGCTGAAAAGGCCTAAAAACTGGATCGATGTCCTTGACACAAAGCTGCGCCTACCTGAAGCCCTAGGGACCTATCAGTACCCCGAAACCTACCTCTATGACACAGAGGGTCAACTTGCGGCAAAGTGGGTGGGTCCCCAGCCTTGGAGCGCGCCGAAATTTATTCAAATCTTTACCGAGCGAGTGTCTAAGAAGTAGTCTCCTAGCATGCTGGATTGTCTAAAGTTTGTGCAGTATCGACCGATACGAACTTTGGAGAAACGACGCATGATCAATTGGGAAGCGCTAAGGCATATACACGTCATCCGAAAGCTACAAGCCATTATTGGTCAATGGTTTCACAGCGAAATCTTCTTTTTGGATGAGCGAGGGGTAGTCAGGAATTACGATCCAGCCGATCGCCAGCGCGAATTTAAGAATCCCCTTTGCGCAAATTTGCTTCCGAAAGAAGCCAGCCGTGAGGCCGTCTTACGGTTCTTTCGAGAGGAATCTGAAAAACTTCGTGAGGTGTCTATTTCTCAGACGATCACACGGGGCCCAATGGGGTTTGAGCGCGTGGCTTTTGTGCGTATCCAGGAGGACAACGAAACTTTGGGTTGGGTCGCCGCCTACTGTTACTTAGACCAGTCGATTGGGCCTAAAGCCCTCCAGGAAGCCGGGGTCAAGGTGGCTTCTTTGGGCTTAGATCGCGAATTATTTGAGAGTGCTGCAGAACGCATGAAGGTCCTTTCAGATTCTGAGCAGAAATACTTCCTTGAACTTGTAGACCTGGTCTCCCAAGAAATCGTGGCGTTCCACACTGAAATTTCGAAGCGTGAAGACAGAATCAAACTTCTCAATAGTGAGCTTGGCAATCGTTACCGCTACGATCAGATGATCGGAAAATCAAAGCCCATGCAGGAGCTTTATTCGATCCTAGATAAGGTTGCCAGCACCGAAGCTACAGTTCTTGTTCAAGGTGAAAATGGTACAGGGAAAGAGCTGATCGCGCGTTCCGTGCATTACAACTCACCTAGGAAGACTGCGAGCTTCATTACCGTGAACTGCTCTGCCTTCAATGAGAACCTTTTGGATAGTGAACTCTTTGGTCATGTGAAGGGTTCTTTCACCGGCGCAATCAAAGATAAAAAAGGTCTCTTCGAAGCGGCCCACAACGGGACTTTGTTCTTAGATGAAATCGGCGATATGTCGCTTTCGATGCAAGTGAAACTGCTTCGTGTTCTGCAACAAGGCACCTTGACTCCGGTGGGTGGAACCGAAGAGCGAAAGGTGAATGTCCGGGTCGTGGCCGCGACCAATCGTGATCTGAAGTCGATGATTGAAGAAGGTACTTTCCGCGAAGATCTTTATTATCGAATTAATGTCATCAACGTTCATGTTCCGGCTTTGCGTGAACGCAAAGAAGACTTGCCGGTCCTGGTCGATCATTTTTTAATCACGGCCTGCAAAGAAAAGAATCTTGAATTGAAGCAACTCAATGCGCGGGCAATGGAAAAAATCTACGACTACCAATGGCCAGGAAATGTGAGGGAGCTTCAGAATGAGATCGAGCGCCTCATAGTTCTTTCCGGCGCCGAAACCCGAATTGGGCCTGATCTCTTGTCCGCAAGGATTCGCGAATCCTCCCCGGGCGGTGGGGCGAGTGCAAAGTCCATGGGTGGCTTTAATCTTGCCGGTCGCTTGAAGGATGCGGTTGAGGAGCTGGAGCGCGCCATGATTAAAGAAGGTCTCAAGCGCACCAAGTGGAACAAAAGCAAGCTTGCAAAGGAACTGGGCATTAGCCGTGCTGGACTCATTATGAAAGTCGAAAAATATGGAATGGATAAGCGAAAATTAGCGCGCGGGGAAGTCGCTTAGCGCCCCGAGTCGATCGGCGACCATTTTTGCGTGTTCATGGTTTCCCATCCAGAAGCCAGGTTGATTTGGAGTGCGCGGCTGTAATTCGACCAAATGAGGCGCATTCGACAAACCAGAAACCGGACATTCCTTCTTTCAAAGGGGGTATGCAATCCTTGTCGATGTCATTTCCAACCATCAGCCCGAGAAGGGGATTTAAATCATGCCGTTCGAACATCTGTTGGTAATAAGGCGCATGTGGCTTTGCGGCCCGGTAACTCGCCCAGTCTGTAATGCCGATAAAGTCTGAAGGTTGGATATCGCCGATCAGCGCCCGTTCATGAATTCGTGGAAGCGGCCAACGTGGGGTCGTAGCAAGAATGAGCGGGAATCCCTTCGCCTTCAGCCAGGCGATCAATTCTGGAGCTCCATCGATCCGTCCGAATGAGGGACGGAGAACGTCATACGCACGATCAACAACTGCCGATACAAGCGTTTGCGCTTCTTGCGGGGAAATCTTGAAACTCTTAGTTACGGATTCGATGAGTTGCTGTTCGATCGTGAGGGTTTTGTGCGCGCCCCGGATGGCGCTCACGATTGTCGAGATGGTCTGCAGCGCCACGATCCGCGATGACAACGGAGACCTCGGAAATCGGCTATCGTATTCAAAGCGAATTTCTTGCCAGAGCCGATTGATGAATTTCAGAGCAACTTTTTTGCTCCGTTCCTCGGGAATCAAGGTGTCGTCCAGATCGATCGCGATGAAGGAAATGGGAGGCCCGGAATTACTGATTTCGGAAGCATCATTGATCGTGCGTGGGAGTTGGCCTACAACAGCCCCTCGGCAGACGAGCTTATTCCACGCCTTATCGGTTAAAGGCAGCGAAGATGCAGCCGAACACTGCAGTGTTACAAAAACGATGAGAGCGGATCGCACGCAACCGAACATGATTGTAGAAAACTACCACGGTCGGATTTAAAAGTCGTTCAAGTGGTCCTGGTGATAAATGAGAAAAACTGAGAATCAACTCAAGCCGTTTTTGTGACGGAGTCGGCGGAAGTAGCTGTGAGCGAGTCGATTGCATCCTGAACCGAATCCCCATTGAGCCGTTTCTTTTCAAGAGCTTTCACGGGTGCCTTCTTGAGTTCCTTCACAACACCAAACCAGCTCATCACCTTCAGGGTGTAAAAGCTGACATCAATTTCCCACCAGAAGAAGCCCTGGTTCGCAGACGCTTGATAGCAATGGTGGTTGTTGTGCCAGCCTTCTCCCAGAGTAATCACCGCGAGCAGGAAGTTGTTTCTGCTGGTGTCCCCAGTTTTATAGCGGCGTGATCCAAAGACATGGGACAAAGAGTTGATCGTGAATGTTCCGTGCCAAAGCAGCACGGTAGTAAAAACGAAACCCCAGAAGAATGCGCCCCATCCCCCTAAAAGAACCAAAGAGACCGCAAATAGAATCGGAGGCAGCAAGTACCAACGGTTCAACCAGCGGAGTTCTGGAAACTTCCAGAGATCCTTGATCAGTTCCACTCGAACAGGTTCTGCCTCTTTGCCCATAATCCAGCCCATGTGCGACCAGAAAAATCCGTCCTGAATAGGTGAGTGAATATCAGCTGGCATATCGCTGACTTTGTGGTGATGGCGGTGATTAGCAGCCCACCAGAGCACACCCTTCTGTGTGGACATGCTTCCTAGCCAAGCAAGCACAAATTGAAACCAACGGGAGGTTTTATAGGTGCGATGACTGAAGTACCGATGGAAGCCAGCAGTGATGCCAAACATCAGAGCGCCGTAGACGCAAAGTGAAAGCACCACGTACTGCCACTTGAATTCGACAAAAAAAATGCCGATCGCCGCGATATGCATGAGAACAAAAGGTGAGGATTTGAGCCACTGAATGGGCGCTAAGCTTTTAAAGGATCGGTTGTTGCCGTATCGGGGATTCTGGTCTTCCATAAGCAGGATTTTAATCCCGCATAATTCCAAAGGGGTAGCGGAATCCATCCCAGCTTTTTGATCCAGATTTGGTGACTTCACTTGGATTTAAGGTAAACCGAAACCTAAGGCCGTATTCCGTGACTGTTGCGCTTGTGCCACCGCTGCCAGGGTTCAATGTCTCCGCCCCAAAGTGTGCGCAAATTTGAAATTCCGGCACCATATTCCAAATGATGCCCCCCTCAAAAAACTGCGCACTTGCCCCTTGGGCGCGCGTCAGTGAGGCAAGCCCACGGCCATTCTCGCTTCGCCATGCAATCGGTGCATAACCTGCTCCTACATAAAACCGAGCAAGCTCGATGCGAAGAGCGAGGTGGTGAGTCAGTGATGCCAGTTGTTCGGAGGTCGCCTCAAGTGAAGCAATGCTGAGCTTGTTCTGGACTCCAAGTTGGAATCGAACAACAGAGCTGAGTGAGTTGAGGCCGAAGTAGCCGCCGAGGCTACCGACGAATCCCGTGTTGGATGAGCTCGAACCGAGTGAGTTAAAGAAACCAGAGGGTGAAGAAATACTCCCAAGGCTCGTGCCCACGTCGATGTAAGCCGCCTGTGTGACCGCAGGGGTGAAAGCGCAGGCAAAAAGCATCAGGATCCGTCTCAAACTCATGGCTCTATTAGTTTAGGCCCTCAATCACCGCTATTGAACATAGGGGTGATGGTCAAGTTTTTGGCTGAAACTCTAGGCCCCGGCGGCTATCGTAAGGCCATGAATTCCAAGGCCTTTGGTGAACTTGAACGACGTGAGTCCCAAGCATTGCTTGCAGGAGGGCATCCGCGCCTTGCGAAGCAGCGGGAGCAAGGAAAATGGAACGCCCGCGAACGTGTGCATCAACTGCTGGATCCAGGATCCTTTGTTGAGCTGGATCAGTTTGTAACTCACCGCTGTACAGACTTTGGCATGGAGCAGCAGAAGGTTTACGGCGATGGTGTGGTGACTGGGTACGGCACGATTGATGGCCGCCAGGTTTGCGTTTTTTCGCAGGATTTTACGGTCTTTGGTGGATCGCTCTCTGGGGCGCATGCGCAAAAAATATGTAAGCTCATGGATCTCGCGCTTAAGATGGGGGCGCCTGTGATCGGGCTCAATGATTCCGGCGGCGCGCGCATTCAAGAGGGCGTAGAGAGCTTAGGCGGATATGCAGAGATCTTCTGGCGAAACACTCAAGCCAGCGGTGTCGTGCCGCAAATTAGCGTGATTCTTGGTCCATGCGCTGGTGGGGCGGTTTACAGTCCAGCGATCACTGACTTCGTCTGCATGGTGGATGGAACATCCTTCATGTTTGTCACGGGTCCTGACGTGATCAAAACTGTGACGCACGAAGAGGTGACCAAAGAAGACTTAGGCGGCGCAGAAACGCACGCAGAAAAATCGGGTGTTGCGCATCTGGTCTACCCAAGTGAGGCGGCATGTTTGGATGGTGTGAAAAAACTTTTAGGTTACATTCCGTCAAGCAATCGGGTCGCTCCTCCAGCACTGAAGAAATCAGATCCGATCGATCGCTTGTGCACCAAGATTGCGGGCATCCTCCCTGAGCAAAGCAACAAGCCTTATGATGTTCGGCAGATCATTGAAGATGTCGTCGATGATGGGGAGTTCTTAGAAACACAAAGCGGTTATGCCGCAAACTTGGTTGTTGGATTTGCCCGTCTAGGCGGCCGATCGGTCGGGATTGTCGCAAACCAGCCAGCGCACTTAGCTGGATGTTTGGACATCAATGCTTCTGTAAAAGGGGCAAGGTTTGTTCGCTTTTGCGATTCCTTCAACATTCCACTCATCACCCTAGTAGATGTGCCCGGGTTTCTTCCTGGCACCGCACAAGAGTTTGGCGGCATTATTCGGCACGGCGCGAAGTTGCTCTATGCGTTTTCCGAGGCCACTGTACCTAAGCTGACTTTGATCACTCGTAAGGCTTATGGCGGCGCTTATGATGTGATGGCTTCTAAACACATCCGAGCTGACCTCAACTTCGCTTATCCAAATGCAGAGATCGCGGTCATGGGTCCAGAGGGCGCGATCAATATCCTATTCCGTAAAGAGATCGCCGATAGCGAAGCGAAAGGAAATACCGCTGAGGTGCGTGCTCGGCTGGTTGAAGAATACAAAAACAAATTTGCGAATCCATACAAAGCGGCTGAACTGGGTTACATCGATGAAGTGCTCCGCCCGGAGTGGACGCGGCTGCGTTTGATCCGTGGTCTTGAGTTGCTTGCAAATAAGTTGGAAGTCCGCCCAAGCCGTAAGCACGGGAATATTCCACTATGAAAAACCGTGAGCCAGTTTTGATCGCAAATAGGGGCGAGATTGCCATTCGAATCGCGCGCACTGCGCGTCGTTTAGGGTTCCCAGTGGTCGCTGTCGTATCCGATGCGGATCGATTTTCTGAACACGCTAAGTACGCGGATCATACAATCGCAATCGGTGGAATAGAGCCCAAAGATAGCTACCTTGTTGTCGAGAAGATCATAGCTGCAGCGAAACAGACTGGAGCGCGATACATACACCCAGGTTACGGGTTCTTAAGTGAGCGGCCCCACTTTGTTGAGGCAGTAGAAAAGGCCGGCATGGTATTTGTCGGCCCAAGTGCTGACTCCATGCGCGTGATGGGGGATAAAATTGAAGCACGCAGAACGGTAGATCGACTCAAGATGCCGCGCGTGCCCGGAAGCCCTGGTGCGGTGCCGAATGCAGAAGCAGCACTCGCCTTTGCGCGCGATGTCGGTTACCCAGTGCTGCTGAAAGCTGCTGCTGGCGGCGGTGGCAAGGGCATGCGCCGTGTAGATAGCGCTGCAGAACTTGCTTCCTCTTTTGAGGCGGCAGCTCGGGAATCACAAGCCGCATTCGGGGACGGTTCGCTTTACGTAGAGAAGTATATTGTCGAACCTCATCACGTCGAGATCCAGGTCTTCGGCGATGGGCGCGGAGGTGCGGTGCATTTAGGTGAGCGTGAATGTTCAATTCAACGTCGCCACCAAAAAGTCTGGGAAGAGTCTCCCGCACCGATCTTAGAAAACTTTGGTGGCACCAGGAAGAAAATGCAGGATGCCGCAGTCCGTGTGGCTCAAGAAATCCGTTATGCTGGTGCCGGAACATTTGAGTTCATCGTCGATGGAAAGGGTGAGTTCTATTTCTTAGAGATGAATACTCGCCTTCAAGTGGAGCATCCTGTGAGTGAATGGGTCACGGGTGTTGACCTAGTGGAGTGGCAACTTCTTTTAGCCGAGGGCACTCTGCAGTTGCCGAAGCAGGACGCCATCACTGTTCGTGGAAGCTCAATTGAGGTTCGAATTTATGCAGAAGATCCACAGAACTTCCTGCCAGCGCCTGGAAAAATCGGCGTCATCCGACAACCCAATGGGCCGTTTCTTCGGTGGGATAGCTCATTTGCCACCGAGGGTGAAGTCACAAGATTTTATGATCCGATGATCGCAAAACTTTCTGTCTGGGGAAATACCCGGACTGAAGCTGTAGGTCGCATGCGGGTGGCTCTCGATGAGTTATCGATTGAGGCGCCAAAAAAGAGAGATGGCACTGAGATTGGCAGCCTAAAAACGAACCTCACGTTCTTGCGAAGGTTGGTGCGAAATAAAGATGCGATCACCGGTAGCACGACGACGGATCTGATTCCAAAGAACCCTGAACTCACAGCGGACGCTAGCTCAGCAATCGATCTGAGTAGTGCGATTGCCCTTTCAATTCTTCAGCAGCTCCCTGCTCAGGAGGTGCTGTCATGACTTTGATGCGCGGTAAGGTGCAAGGGATTGAAATTGAGTTTCTATCTTTGCCTCAAGCTGGCTCGGGCGAATTGAGGCTCAGAGTCCAAGGTAAAGAGGTATCCTTGAAGTACGTCAGGGATCAACAAGGGATAACCCTCGATTTTGGTGACCGCGTGGTGGGGTACGATTGGCGGAAAGAAAATCAGGACGCCGGGTTGCCTCGATACAGTTTGATCGGCCGAAACAGTAGCGTGCATGTTTCCCAAGTGCGATTTCAAAAGGACGGTGAAGACACAATCACTGCCGGTGCACGGGTGAAAAAGGGTGGGAAGCTTAAGTCCCAAATGCCTGGAAAGATCTTAAAGGTCCTTGTGAAAGCAGGGGATTCGGTGGTTAAGGGGCAGGCTTTGCTCGTGATGGAAGCGATGAAGATGGAGAATGAGATGAAGGCGCAGGAAGACGCGGTCGTGCGCAAAGTGCTTGTGGAAACAGGTGCAACTATTGAAGCGGGTGCGGAGCTGATCTACTTTGGCTGATAAAAAGATCGAAAATTTTGTGACTCGTTCCGGGATTACTGTTCAGGAGAAATACGGTCCAGAGTCTCCAGGCGAATATCCATTCACTCGTGGTGTGCAGAAAACTATGTATCGCGGGCGGCTTTGGACGATGCGTCAGTACGCGGGTTTTGCATCCGCGGAAGAGAGCAATAAACGCTATCACTACCTTTTGTCGCAAGGCACGACCGGTCTATCGGTTGCTTTCGATCTACCGACTCAACTGGGCTACGATCCTGATCATCCACGCTCCATGGGTGAGGTAGGTAAGGTTGGGGTTTCAATTTCAACGTTGGACGAAATGCGCACCCTCTTTCAGGGTATCAAGCTTTCCGATGTCTCGACTTCGATGACAATCAACGCCACGGCCTCTACTTTGCTGGGTTTCTATGTTGCGATCGCCAAGGAACAGGGGTGCGCAACCCAGGATCTTCGTGGGACTGTGCAGAATGATATTCTGAAAGAGTACATTGCTCGCGGAAACTATATCTATCCGCCCAGAGGCGCCCTGAGGTTAACTACCGATATGTTCGCTTGGTGCGCAAAAAACACGCCCAAGTGGAATCCGATCAGTATCTCTGGGTACCACATCCGGGAAGCAGGATCGAACGCCGTTCAGGAACTTGCTTTCACTTTTGCAGATGGCATTGCTTATGTTGAGTCAGCGCTAAAAGCCGGTCTTGCTGTTGATGATTTTGCTGGTCAGTTGTCGTTTTTCTTCAATGTGCACAGCGACTTTTTTGAGGAGATCGCAAAGTTTCGCGCAGCCCGAAGGATCTGGGCCAAATTGATGAAAGAACGTTTTCATGCGAAGGACCCAAGATCCATGATGGTCCGTTTCCATTCACAGACGGCGGGCTCAACACTTACGGCCCAGCAGCCGGACAACAACGTTGTGCGTGTGGCGATTCAGGCGCTTTCTTCCGTATTAGGTGGCACGCAGTCCCTGCATACGAATGGGTTAGATGAGGCGCTTTCGCTACCCACCGAACGTGCAGCAAGAATTGCGCTAAGGACGCAGCAAGTGATCGCCTATGAGACGAATGTGACTCAGACGGTGGATCCTTTGGCCGGCAGCTATTTTGTGGAAGCGCTGACAGACGAAATTGAAAAGCAAGTCTGGTCCTACCTTGAGGAGATCGAAAAGCGTGGAGGTACTGTCGCCAGTATCGAATCCGGCTATATCCAAAATGAGATCCTCAATTCTGCTTATCAGGACCAAGTTGCTTTAGACCACGGGACTTTAAAGGTAGTGGGTGTGAATTGTTTCCAAGAAAAAGATTCCCAGAAAGTTGAACACTTTGGCGTATCCGAAGCGGTGGGCCAAGCTGCCTGTGAGCGCATTCGAGCGTTTCGGGCCAGAAGGAATCAAACAGAGTCCGCTGCAGCACTCTTGCGTTTGACGGACTGCGCTAAAGGCGGCGGAAACCTCATGGATGCTGTGGTTCACGCTGTTTCCTCTGAGTGTACGCTCGGTGAAATTGCAGATGCGATGCGTTCTGTGTTCGGGGAATACCAAGAGTATTCTGGGTTCTAGATTTTTAAATTCACATTTGTGAATTTTCCTCTGACAATGAAAAACACAGAGGTAGAACCTAGATGCGATCTTCTGGAAATTCAAAGGGCATTTCAGTTGGTGATCTCCGAACTTTTCTAGAACAAAAGGATTGGTCGCCCGAGGATCTTGCCCGGCATCTCCCGGTCTCAAACATGACTTGGAGACGGCTTCTAGCCCGGCGGGATGCCATCAAGGTCCCAGAAAAGTATGCTTCCTTGCTGGCCCCACTCTTAGCAGAAGAAGTGGAATCGATATCAGTACTCAAGTCCGGATTTCAGCAATCACCCGAAATCACAATGCAGACTCTTGCCGCCGCACTCCCGGAGGACGCTTCGGCAGAGGCGACGGTTGAAGGGGCAAAGTTGCATATGAAGAAGGTCCGTGCCCCGGTTCAACTGCGGCTTTTGTTGAAGGAACTCTACAAGACCCTGCGGCAACCGTTAAATCAAAAGGCACGCTTAGTGGCGGTCGCAGCGCTTGCTTACTTCATCAATCCATTCGATCTGATTGCAGATGCAGTGGTGGGAATGGGCTTGATCGATGATTTGGGAATTCTAATTACCGCAGTGAAACACCTACGCACAGATCCAGGAGAAGATTGCTCATGACTCGCCCTATAATTTCGAAAGATCTACCCGCATCGCTCGTCGTTTTTTTGGTGGCACTCCCTCTTTCTTTAGGGATTGCACTCGCCTCCGGAGCCAGTCCAACGGCGGGTCTCATCGCCGCCGGGGTTGGTGGAATCTTGGTGGGATTGTTGGGGGGCGCACCGCTGCAGGTCAGCGGCCCTGCAGCTGGTTTGACCGTCATTGTTGCGGGCCTCATTGAACACTATGGCTTTGGTGTGGCGTGCTCGATCGGGATGCTCGCGGGTTTGTTGCAGATTGGGCTTGGTATCGTGGGTGCCGCACAACTGACGTTGATCATTTCACCAGCGGTGATCCATGCGATGTTGGCAGGGATTGGTATTTTGATTTCTTTGGGTCAGATCCATGTGGTCTTGGGTTATAAGCCCGGCAGCTCAGCTCTTGCGAATCTGGGTGCTCTGCCGGATCACCTCCTCAATGCTAACATGGCTCCTGTCATTATTGGTGTCTTCACTTACGCGGTTCTGTATTCGTGGAGAAAATGGATAGAGGCCAAGTTGCAATTTCTGCCAGCCTCACTCATCGCTGTTGTTGCAGGGACTGCGCTTGCATCGATTCTCAACCTGGATGTGGCACGTGTGGATCTTGAGGCTCAGTCCTTGTTTAGTTTTCATGCTCCTACATCGGGTGGCTATGGTGTGATCGAGCTTCTAATGGCTGCACTGGCTCTGGGTGTGGTGGCGAGTGCTGAATCGCTACTCTGCGCGGTAGCAACAGATCAGCTGCATTCGGGACCTCGAGCCAATTTAAATAAGGAGCTCCGAGCCCAGGGAATTGGAAATGTCGTCAGTGGACTTTTAGGGGGATTGCCGGTCACGGGGGTGATAGTCCGCTCTACTGCGAACATTTCTGCCGGGGGTAAAACCCAATGGTCGGCAGTGCTTCATGGGGTCTGGATTCTTCTGTTTGCATCGTTGTTGGCCGGGATCCTAACGCTGATTCCACTTGCAGTGCTTGCTGCGCTCTTGATTTCGGTCGGAGTCGGGTTGGTTAAGGTGAAGGAAATGAAAAAAATGACGCGATTTCGCGAGCACTTTGTTTATGCTGCAACATTATTGGGTGTTGTTTTCATTAATCTGTTGTGGGGGATTGGAGTCGGATTCGCATTGGCGATCTTTTTCTTACTGCTGCAGCTCAGTCGTGTTCAGATCAGCCGTAAATCAGAGGGCAGCTCAGAAATCGTGACTGTTTCTGGATCGTTGTCGTTCCTGTGTGTGCCTCTGCTTACGGCAAAGCTAGCTGAGATCCCTGCAAAAAAGACGGTCCATCTCATCCTTGAGGTCGAACGTATCGATCATGCTGCGGTTGAAGCCATCCGCGGATGGAAGGTGGGATACGAACTCCAGGGTGGTCAGGTCAAGAAGCCTGCGTTAGAGATTCTCTTTGATGACAAGAGGAACAAGGTCGCTCCGGCATGAAAGGTATCGGTGAATTTCTCCCTTTTCAGAATCCGCTCAATACTTTTGTTCATAATAACCCGATGCAACCCTTTGAGCGGTTTGCGTTTCCGGATGCGCTCTTAGAGATTTCCAAACGCTATCGAGCAAAGAGTATCTGGTCGGAACATCGGTTCCGGAAGATGTTTCAAAAGGGTCGCATTGAAGCCTCTGACCTCCGTTTTGCGATTGAGGAGCACAATCGGAAAGGGGGACGCCAGCTCGACGAAATGGAGTTGATTCATACTAAGCCGATTGATGCCGGTGTTTTGATTCCAAAGTCCCTGAGGGTCGCACAGCGCTGGGAGCGTGGCGCCCTTGAGCCATTCAATCGACGCATTCACGATCTTTTGATTCCATTCATTTCCGTTTTGCTGGATCAGGGGATGAGCGATACGCGAGCGCCGTTCGGTAAGAATTTTTCTCTTTGGGGCGCATTTTGTCTTTGGGTGGATGCTTTGCCGGGAGCGGTGCAGGATGGCTATTCCGAAATTAAAAAGGCAGTTCAGTATTACAAGGACTTAAATCTTAATAGCTCACAGATCATTGAAGCTGAGCTGAAACAAGTGGACCTGCCTCTTGAACTTCATCGCGATTATCTTGAAGAGATCCTATTTGACCTCCCCGGATGGGGGGGCATGATCCAGCGTCTTGCTGCGGTGCCAGAGCAGGCACCGATTTTCTCTTGGGATTTAGATCTCTTGGATTGGCTTGCAGTAAGGTTGCTCTGCGAGCATTCACTTCATCGCGCTTACATTGGAATCTATAAACGCCTGCCGGAGATCGATGAAAAGAAGAGGCTTTCGCCTGAGGCGAAGAAAGCTGCCCTGGAGAGACTGATGGTTTGGCAAGCCGCATCGGAGCGAGCGATTCAGCGTTCATTGATAAGTCGCATGAGAACCCTTCCGACTCTTCAGGAGCCGCAGAGAGAGGCCCAGATTTTGTTTTGTATGGATGATCGGGAAGAGTCACTCCGTCGGCGACTTGAGTTGGTCGCACCGGAATTCGAGACCTTTGGAGTACCAGGTTTTTTTTATGTCGATATGAAGTTTAAAGGTTATGGGGAGCGCCGCCGCCGTAACCAGTGCCCACCGGTCGTGCAGCCCCGACGGCATGTGGATGAAGTGGCTTTAGATGGATCTATACCGGGGACCATGCGGCACACCTATGCAGTTCAATTTTACTCTGCGAGCCGAACTGAACTTCGAGGCCTTTTATTGGCGTTGATGGGCGGTCTGATTACCTTCGTTCCCATGATGTTGAAAGCATCACCCAGACTTGAACTCCGCTTGGGTAAGTTTTTAGGGTCACTGCTGAAATCGAAGCGAAAGACGAAATTCATACTCAACGGCGAGAATGGGTTTTCTTTGACGGAGCAAGCGGACATTGTTCGGTCTCTCCTTGTGAATCACGGTCCGGGTCAAAAGCTTGCAAAAGTAGTAGTGATCTTAGGTCATGGTTCAACGATGACGAACAATCCGTTCCGACAGGCCTATGGCTGTGGTGCATGTGGCGGGAATCATGGTGCGCCTAATTCTCGTGCATTTTGTGAGATGGCAAATGACGCAAATGTCAGAGCGATATTAAAGTCTAGAGGCTTCTTGATTCCAGATGAGACGGTATTCGTCTCTGCGACCCACGACACTTGTTCGGATGAAATCGAACTCAAGTCCGATTTATCTCCTCCGTCTGCTGCGATATGGGCCAGTCTTAAAGAGGCACTTGATGAAGCCCGCAAGGGGCATGTCATGGAACGCATGCGCTGGTTTGCGGATGCACCAGCAAACTTAAGCCCAGAGCGTGCACTTGAGCACGCGATCATTCGATCTCGGGACCTTGCTCAGCCACGTCCAGAATATGGGCATTCCAGAGTGGCCGCATGCATCGTGGGTCGTCGCTCACGTTACCGTGGGGCAGATCTCGACCGGCGTGCCTTTTTGGTCTCTTATGATCCCGCTATCGACTTCGATGGAACAGTTTTGGAGCAATCTGTGATGGGGACAGTCCCTGTGGCCGCCAATATCGCTCTCGACTACTACTTCTCTACAGTGGATACAAATCGCCTAGGGGCAGGGTCGAAACTACCGCTCAATGTCACGTCTCTGTTGGGGGTAATGACCGGATCAAAGAGCGATCTTCGGTTTGGCTTAGCCACGCAGATGACAGAGATCCATGAGCCGCTGCGTCCTTCTATGATCGTGGAAGCAACTCGGGAGAATGTTGAAAAGGTATTCTTTGGAAACGATCGATTGAAGCGCTTAACGGTAGGCAAATGGATCCATCTCATCCGGTTGGATCCAGACTCGGACTATTACGAGCAATACACGGCTTGCGGTTGGCAGGAAGTCTTTCCCACCAAAAATAGAGTAGGGCGTGCGAATGTTTGATGTGCAGAATCTTGTTGCCTTCATTGTTCTCTCCCATTTTTTGACAGTACTGATTGCAGGCAGCTGTATTTTTTTTGGCGTCAAGTTAGGTGAAAGGGCTGTTCTTCGCTGGGCAATGACTACCGCCTCAAGTCATGTGCTGCTCAAGGCAATTCTTTTTGCACTTTGCTGGCAAGGAGGGCACTGGGGGCAAGTATTTGATTTGGGAAGTTGGCTGCATATCCATGGATACTCCTTAGATTTTCGTTTCGCTTTAGATATCCCTGGCACTTCATTCCTTTTGCTTTCGTCATTCATCCTTCTTGTCATTACCCGTTTTTCATTGCCTTCGTTTGTGAAGGATCCCGGCAGAGACCGTTTCTTTTTCGTACTTTCTTTGCTCGGATTCGGTGTCACGTTAATCTCCCTTTCCGGGAACCTGGATGTGCACTGCATCGGTTGGGAACTCACGGGACTGGCTTCTGTATTTCTCATTTCATTTTTTAGACATAATCCCCGCGCTGTAGAAAATAGTTTTCGTGCGCTGATTTACTACCGCATGGGGGATGTTGGAATGCTTGCTGCCACAGCTGTTTCGCATCACCACGGTTCTGCGCACTGGCTAGGTGCATCGCTACTCGTTTTCGGGACGTTAGCAAAGTCGGCACAGCTGCCGTTCTCTCCTTGGCTGCCTCGCGCAGTAGAAGGGCCGACAGCATCCAGTGCTGCTTTCTACGGCGGGGTAGCCATTCACTTAGGTGTGATCACCTTGTTGCGTCGGCCAGAAATTTGGATGGATGTTTCTGCTCTTAGGATTGCGATGGGAATTCTTGGCCTAGCGACACTCCTGTTTGCGGTTTCTGTTGGGCGTTCACGTCCCGATGCTAAAACACATCTCGCTTATGCCTCGATGGCTGGGGTCTCTCTTCTGTACATTGAGCTTTCCCTCGGTTGGCTCAATATTGCCCTGGTGCATTTGTGCCTCCATGCATTCTTTAGGACCTGGCAGTTTTTGCGGGCTTCTTCACTTCTTCAAGACTTTCAAGAAAACCCGGTCGCTTACGATTGGTTAAAGAACAGGACCGAACGTGAGCCAATCCGTTCTGCGTGGCGACGGAAGTTCCTGATCTGGTCTGTTCATGGATTTTTTGTGGATGCGATTCAGATCCGACTCACTTCCCGTATCCTGAACTTCTTTCTTACGATCGTGAGGTGGGAAGAATCGATCAGCTCAGAACTGAGTTTCCGAATGCGAGGTAAACGATGACGTTTTCTTTGTGGATCGCCTTATCAACAGCACTGATGACTTTGGTCGTGGATCGATTGGATCCTGAATTCTGGCGTTTCGGATCTTCTTCAATTGCAGTTGGATCGATTCTCCTCTGGCTCGCCCCTAACTTCGGTATTGCCTGCCTGGCCCTGTGCTGCATCTGGTTAGGTAGTCTATTTTTTGAAAGAGCAGGGAAGAAAGAGCGTGGGGTACTTGGCTCATTTGCCGCTCTTTTTGCTGGCGCCATTGTAGTCGCGATGGCCCTCCATTCAGAACATTATGCCGCCATCTTTGCACCGTTTGACTCGAAAGAGTGGTTGCTGGCCTCTGAGTACTATCGATGGCCACTGATTGGCCTGGTGCTCGTAGTAGCCGGAATTTTTCCATTTCACGGAATTGTATTTCTGCTCCAGGCCTCAAGGAGCTGGGGGAATCTGGTTACCTGCTTTGCAGCTCTCCCGGGTTTGGCTCTCATTGAAAAGATTGGATTTGATCGAGGGGCTTTGACCGACTCGCAGTCCTTTGTCCTATTTTCATTCTTTCTGATTCACGCTTGTTATAGAGCCATTTCTGCTTGTGTGATCACGGAGACGGCCGGTGCGGTGTGGGCGATTTTCTTTGCACAGAGTTCTCTGATCTTGGCTGCGGCTTTTGGCAATGAGTTGACCCACAGTGCGCTTTTGCCTATGGTCCTCTCCCTTCAGTGGAGCAGTGTGATTCTATTTGGTGTGATCTCGAGGCTGATTCATATCGAAGGTGCCACAAAGTTAATGGGGTATAGGGGCCTGGCGCTGAGATTCCCAGAAGAGCATAGATTTTTTGTTGTTGTCTCCTTGCTGTGGGTTGGGATTCCTGGAGGATTAACTTTCTTGGGTGAGGATATTCTTTTTCACGGATTTTTAGAGCTATCTCTATCGAAGACCCTGGTCCTCATTGCCCTAGGGAGTCTCAACGTGATTGCGCTTTATCACGTCTATTCCCACCTGTTTCTTGGGCCCGCAAATTCCGATGAAACACGGGAATCCCGGCTCCCCAATGGGCACCGCAGAATCTACCAAAGCATTGTGGTGATCGGGTTGATCTTGGGGCTCATGCCAGGGTTGTGGTTAGAGCGGATTCTTAGCTCAGGCCACGCCGTAATTCACGGACACGCAGCAATTTCTTCTCCATGAGCTGATCCGAAAGCAGGCCGTCTCGCACGCTTTTGCGCAGAGACTCAACCGCAGTGAAGTGGCCTTCCTCAGTATTCGTTAGTAATAGATCGCATCCCGCCTGAAGTGCACGGACGAGTGCCTCATCCTTGCCGTAATTGTCCTCAATAGCTTTCATCTGCATGTCATCGCTAACGATGAGCCCAGAGAAACCCAGTAAGGTCCTCAGCGGATCTAGAGCACGCGAGCTTAAGGTCGCTGGAAGATCGGGATCTAAAGCAGCTGTGACGATGTGAGCGGTCATCACGAGGGGAGCGCCTGCACCAATGCCAGCTTGAAAGGGAAGCCATTCCCGGGACTGCAGCTGAGAGAGCGAAGTGTCGACCCGAGCGAGCGCAAGGTGTGTGTCTAAGTGTGTATCGCCGTGACCGGGGAAGTGCTTGATGCAAGGGAGCACGCCCCACTTGAGATGTTCCTGGACTAAGATACGAACGGCTCGGGCAGCATCGGTAGGATCGCTTGAATACGCCCGATCCCCGATGATTGGGTTGTTTGGATTCGTATTCACGTCGGCCACGGGCGCAAAATTTAAATTGATGCCGACATTTCTCAGTTCACGGGCTTGGATTTCGGTCAGAACCCGCAAGTCTTCATCGCTGAGTTTTCCGGCTTGGTCGGCAGGCGGAAGCCTGGTAAATCCCTGTCTGAATCTTTGAACGCGGCCGCCTTCTTGATCTACCGAAATCAGCGCCGGTAAAGACTTCGGATGTAAGGCTTGGATCTCGGCGCATAGACCCCGTATTTGATCTTTATCGACGGCATTTCCATTTTTAGAAAAGAGGATAAATGCACCAGGTCTAAACTTCTCAGCAAAATGCAGAGCATTTCCTCCAAGTGTTGCGCCATCAAATGCCTGAAACACAAGCTCATGAATGTCCGTCATCATTTCCCTTTTGCTGGAGGCAGGAACGCAGCGATCGCTTTTTCTCGGGTCGTCTTTTCAATGACCGAGCGCGTGCTCGGCGTTTCCATCCGGACCATTTCGCCATTCGGCATAACCCACCAGAACTGAGTGTCGCCTTGGAATTTCACTCTGAGTTTTCGTGAGCCTGTGTTTTTTGAAATCACGTCCCCTTGTGTTTCCATAACGCTGCCGTCGGCGATGGGCACTTGAGTGTCGATTTTGTCCTCAAGGAGCACGGTAAAAGCAGTTTGCTGAACCGAGTTGATGCGTTTCGCATTTTTTCCGAGCCATGCTGGAAACATGGAGACGAAGAAAAGTTTGGGCTGCATCTCTGCCTTAAGCACTCGGCGCGGCTCTTTTCCGTGCGCCACCCGGCTCACGAAGATCTTCCCGGTTTGATCCAAGGCGCCATCGATCGCGACATTGCCAAAGGGGGAGGTTTTCTGGAATGTCACTTTGAGAGGAGGAAGGTCAGGGAGGTCGCGGGCCGCCGAGCCCAGATGCTCTTCTTCGAGCCCCTCATCCGTCTTGTTATATTGGTTTAATTGAATTCTGAGTTCATTTCCCTGAATGTAGACCTTTTCGCTATAATAAGAAGAGGGCGTGATCCCGTCGGCATAGACGAGATACCAGCTATCCCAAAGCGGTTTTGCGAGAGCATTTGCACCAAAGAGCCAAAAAATTGTCACCCATCCCAGGCCGTTCATCTCGGGAAGCATAATACCGATACGCCATTGAGGGGAATATGCTCGGTCTACAAGATTACCGGGAATGGATACTTTTAGCGGGACTGCTCTTAGGCGCGTTGGCCGTCTTTGGAGTTGTGTTCCTTCTTTTATCTGAGACGGAATCCTTGTCTACCCAAGACAGTTTGGACGAGATGGACGGGCGTCGTGGGCCAGAGGATCCATTCTTCAAAATTTTAAAACCCTTTATCAGGAACTACTTAGTCCCAGCGATTCGTGCCAAACCGAAACTCGATGCACAAAGAGTCATCTACCGGAGGCTTGTGATTTCGGGGGGGCAGAAGGGGAACATTACAGCTGATGAGGTGATCGGCTTTAAGCTGCTGCTCACGCTTGCGTTCCCCATGATTGGCGCAATCTTAAATGCCGCGAAGGTCTTTCAGTTTGATTCGATATTCCTGGTTGGACTTGCGGCTGTTGGATTCGTTTATCCCGATAGTTGGCTGAAGGGGCAAATCAAGAAGCGTCACAAATCGGTACTGAAAACACTTCCATTTGTCGTTGATCTGTTGGCTTTGTCCACAGAGGCGGGTTTGGATTTTATTGGGGCCATCCAAAAAGTTGTAGAAAAAGGCAAGCGAGGACCTCTCATTGAAGAGCTCGAGCAAGTTCTGAAGGATATTCAGCTGGGTTCCCCAAGGGGGACCGCGTTGCGTGAAATGGCCATTCGTCTGAATTTGAAAGAGACCAGTTCTTTTGTATCTGTTCTGATCGCCGCCGAACAAATGGGCGCGCCTGTTGGAAAGGTCCTCAGGCAGCAATCGGAGCAAGTCCGCGTCGAAAGATTCTTAAGAGCCGAAAAGGCCGGCGGTAGTGCGGCAGCTAAATTGCTGATTCCGATGGTGCCGATTCTCCTTGCGATCATGGCGATCATCTTTGGTTCCTTTGCAGCGCAACTTTATGGAAGTGGGGCCTCCTTATGAGTTCACTTTTCATTCAAAGGGGCAGTGAGACTCTCCCTCTTGTGAAAGACCTTCATCAGGCGAATCGTTTTCTAGAACGATTTTTAGGATTGATGGGACGGAGTAACTATCCTATGGATGCTGGATTACTCTTTCCAAATTGTTCTAGCGTTCACATGTATTTCATGAGGATGCCGATTGATATCGTGTTTCTGAAAACACTCGATGAGATTCGGTTTGAGGTTCTTTCGGTGCATGAAGCGATTCAGCCGTGGCGGCCGTTGCCTCTTTCAAATTTCAGAGCAGACGCAGTTTTAGAAATGGCCGCTGGTAATGTAGTCAGAAACGAAGTCAAAGAGGGAGACCATCTGTGTATCGCCTAACGATCGTTTCCGGGCCGAATAGGGGTAGTTCCTTCACTCTGACTGAAGGAGAAAATGCGATTGGGCGTTCAGAGGATGCACGGGTCGTGCTGAGCTCATCTCGCGTGAGTAAACTGCATTGCACCATCCTAGTGACTGAGGGTGAGCTCACTCTGCGGGACGAGGGCAGCACCAACGGCACATTCATAAATGGTGAAATGGTCCAAAGAAAAGCACTCCAGCCTGGGGATCGAATCACGGTGGGTGAGTTCATTTTAGAAGTCGTCGGCGCCAGACGCGCCTTGGCTTTAGCTTCAGGGGGTGGCCATGCTGCCTCTGAGATCGTGAACCATCAGGGCCAAAGAAAAACGCCTCAATTTACGGTTATTCCAAATGTTTTGCAGTCGCCCGATACGCCGCTGGGTAAAATCCAGGTGCAGATCGAAGCAACAGTGATGCCAATCTTTTATGGAGTTTTGATGAAGAATGACTATAAGGCAGTCCTGGCCACAGTAGTCGGCGTGATCACCATCGCGGCTGCGATGGCCGCAGTTCTTCCCACATTGGATTCTGCTGTTGGGAATATTGATCGTGAGGCGGTCTTACGTGCGAAGATCTTAGCCCGGCAGGTAGCTGATTCTGCTGCTCCACGGTTCGCAAGTAAGACGGAGGGCGAAATCGATGTCTCCTCCTTGGCCAATGAAGCAACAGTCCGCATAGCCGCGGTGACCAACCCAAACTTTCAGATCATTGCACCTCAAAGTAAAATCAATCAGATGCTCACTGGCGGGAGGGAAGGTTCAGTATTGACCCGTGCCCGCCGTGAATTGATTGAAAGCGGTCGAGACGCAGGGCTTGCAACCAAGATTCCTGGCGGTATTGCAGTTGCGGTAGAGCCCATTCGCATGGTGAACCCAAAGACTATGCAGCCTGTACTCGCAGGATTTGCTGTGGTGTCCGTGGACTATTCAAGAAATCAACTGACCAGTGGGGATGAGCTTGTTGTTTACGGTACAGGGCTACTGATCGGTTTGATTTTCGCAGTCATCGGTACCTATTTGATTTACCGGATGACGTTAAAACCCTTTGAAGTTCTGGCCGATGAGCTCGATCAGTCCCTACGTGGGCTACTTCCAAAGGTCACACGGGAATTTAGATTCCCTGAGCTTCAATCGCTCTGGGATTCGATCAATGTATTGATTCAACGAGCTGCAAATGGAAGCGATGCCTCTAGTTCTGAGGGCGCTGCAGAGGTGAATTGGGACGCAGAGTTAACCGGCGTGCGCGCGCTTGCGGATGCACACCAAGAAGCGATGATTGCTTTTGATGCAGGGTTAAATTTAGTTGCGGTGAATGCGGTGGGTGAAGAGGTCGTCGGTATTCGCATGACAAACATCGGAAGTCACCTGTCTCAGTTTGCCCGTGACCGCGCCTTCATCTCATTGGTAGAAGACATTGCCTCAAAATCGAGCGCTATGGTCTATGGGGCAGTGGACGATCAATTTGAATTTTCGGGCGATGCGTACTGGCTGACTGCTTTTGCGGTTGGACCGGCTCAGCGTAAGGGGTTTGTCATCCTATTTAGGAGAAAGAAAGACTAAGGATTTAAATGAGTGCGACTCGGGTCTTAAGCTTTAAAGGTGTTGCTGTTCCCCGCCAAGTCGGGGAATTGGTACGTCTTCGTGTGCTCACGGGCCCGGACCAAGGACTCATTCAAATCGTTCGCTCTAAAGGAGTGATTTTAGGCCGTGCTGAAGACGTGGACGTGTTGATGCACGACCTTAAGGCATCTAGACGCCATGCGAGGTTAGAATTGAGCGCAGATGGCTGGGTTCTGACTGACCTCGGGAGTGATAACGGAATTCTCTTCCAGGGTGAGTTCGTGAGAAAAGCCGTCCTACATGAGCTGGATCAATTTACGCTGGGTGAAACGACCTATGAATTTGTGCCCATTGATGCTGGAACACGAATGCTACAGGCACCTTTTAAGCCCGAAGCGGATGTGAAGGCCCAGCAAATTGCTTACCTTCAACAAAAGCAGCGGGTGAGACAGCTCGGAGATCGCGCAACAGTCAGTAGTCCGGTGCAAACTGAGGAACAGAAGAAAAAAGTTCGGGTCCTCTTGTTGGTCGCCCTCGGGGCAATGGCTTACATGAACATGGACATGATCACTGGATTCTTTTCTCCGCCAAAATCCGTATCCGTCCCCGGAGGATCTTCGGGTGCAAAAAAACTACCCGTCGGTGCTTTAGACTTCGAACGCATTGAGCCACCCGAGGGATTAGAGGGTGTCAAAAAAGCAGCGGAGCAGCACTTTCGTCTGGGGCTTAGGGACTATCGCGAAGGGAATTACGTCCGTGCAAAACAACAGTTTGGGTTGGCGCTTCAGGTCAATCCAGGGCACGAGCGTGCCCGTGACTACTGGGCTATGTGCGACATCGAGATCAAAAACGAGCTCACTCGCCTCAAAGCGCAGGCCGCCAAAGCACGCTCGATCGGAAGGTCCTCTGAGGCGAGGGGATATTATGAAACAATGATTAGGATGCTTCCTGGAGATACAGAAAATGATCAGCTCAGTGAAGCGAAGGAATCCCTCAAGGAGTTGAACGAGGAATTGAAGAGGGGCTATTGATGGCTGACTCGTTCATAGAAGTCTTTAGTGAGGGCCGTCGCCTCATGGAAGTACCTCTCAAGATGGACCCCATCCTAGTGGGTCGGGATGCTGCTTGCACGATCCGTTTAGATGACCATGCAATTTCAAGAAATCACGCAGAAGTCCGCCGTGTTGGGGATGCAATCGAGGTCCTGCTGAGTTCCCGTTTCGGACGCATGATGGTGAATGGTGCCGAAACCCAGCGCGCAAGAATAGTTCTTGGAGACCGAGTTGAAATAGGACCCTTTGTTCTTGTTTTGCAACAAAAGCAGATAGAATCGCCGCAGCCGGTAATCGATGTCATGAGCACTCCTCAAGTTACGCCAGTGACCGAGGAGGCGGCACCGGAAGAACCTTTACCCCAGGACGAAGTGGCAATGCCAAGCTATGACCCATCAACCGAGCAGCAGACCGCCTCTATCCCTATTGCTGCACTTGAGGAGCCGGTTTTCTCGATTCCAAACGCTTCACAGGTTGTGATTAGTGAAGCACCACAAGAGATTTTTTTAGAAACAGAAAATTCTGATCAGACCCGTGCCTTTGAGGCACCGATGGCCGTTGCAGAACTCATCTTCTCCCCTGGATCCGCAAACAGCGAACGTTATGAGATTTTAGATAACGAGATCTCCCTTGGGCGCGCTCCCAATTGTCATGTCGTTTTAGAGGACGCTAAGTCCTCGCGCAAACACGCGATCATCAAACGTCGTGGCCAAGGATTTGTATTGCAGGATTTAGGTTCCGCAAACGGAACTTCCATCAATGGATCCAGAGTTTCTGAAGCAGTACTCTCTTCAGGTGATCAAATCCAGATCGGCAATACTACCTTTCAGTTTCGTGTTCACAGCAAAGACTACGAAGAGAAAGAAAGAAACTTTTTACCCGTTGAGATACCTGCCGAGGCAGTCCAGGTATCAGAGGCGCAGCCGTATCCTATGGCAGGAGCTGAGGCTCAACCGTCAAATGCATTTGTCTCCTCAAATCCGGGTCTTGGAATCCCAAGCGTCGAAAAAAAATCCGCGATTGGACGCTTTTTAGAGTACTACCGGACCTTGCCTCCCAAGATGCAAATCATCTATGGTGCGGCCATATTGGGCGTATTCTACATGGTGTTTTTTGATGAAGATCCAGCCCAGAAGCAAGTGCAACCCAGTGCTCAACAGGTGTCCGCTAAGAAGCCGGTGAAGGATTCTTCTGAAAAGGTGGGACTCCCTCATTTTGAAGCCCTATCACCTGAACAGAAACGTTATGTGGAGGCGCAGTATCAACTCTCCGTTGATTATTATAAAAATCGTGACTACGCAAAAGCAATTTTTGAGGTCGATAAAATCTTTCAAGTGACCACAGACTTTAAACAAGCGAGAGAAATTCGATCCTACGCACAGGAAGCTCAGGCAAAGATTGAACAGGAAGAAAAGAATCGAAAGCGTAAAGACTTAGAGAAAGCTCAAAGGATCAAGTTAGATACGCTCACACAGCAGGCTGGCGCATTGATGGCGCAAAAGAAGTACACTGAGGCTGAGGGAATTTTTGCTGAGATCGAAATCATAGAGCCCGAGAATGCGCTCGTGAATGCATGGCGCAATGAGGTCATCGCGGAGCGAGAGCGCAAGCTTCGCGCAAAAGAGGAAGCAGAAAAGCTTGCGATCATTCGTAGGCAGCTGAAAACAGAGTTGACCGCGATTCTTGCCCGTCGCTCCGAAACCAAGGACTACTACGCTGCGATTGACGAGCTTTCAGAGATGAAGGGGAAGGACCCAGGCCCTTCTGACTGGGATGCGAAGATCGATCGTGAGATCGAAGCCTCTACCCAACTGATCGCAAATGAACGCGACCCGCTTCTGCGAGCTGGAAAAGAAGCAGAAGATCGCGGCGATCTTGCAGCAGCCTATAACTCTTTCTCTTCTGCATCCAAAGTAGATCCAGAAGATAAAATCTCAAAAGATGGGATGAAACGAATTAAAGGAATGCTTGAGGCTAAATCCAAACACATCTACATCGAGGCTGTTTTTGCAGAGAGCTTAGGCGATGTGGAGACTGCAAAAGCCAAGTTTAAACAGATACTCGATAGCAGCACCAGGGACGACAGTTACCATGAAAAAGCTCAGGCAAAGTTACGGAGATTGACGATCCTAGACGCCGCTGCATCACCTACACCGACGGAGACAGGAAACCCATGATTCAGTTTGATGTCTGGACCTCAGAAGGAAATACACCCTTTCAGGAAGACGTGATTGTCGTTCGTGAGGCAAGAAGATTTGCTGTTTTGGGGGACGGTTTTGGTGGTCATCCTGGTGTTTTTGCTTCAACGCTCGCTTGCGAATCTCTTGCTGATTTCCTGGAACTTGAGGCAGGAGATTTAGATGCGACTCTTCCTTTTGAAATCCGTCGTTATCTGACTCTGATGGGTAATGTGCTTTTTAACGCTGTCTCGCATGCAAATCGCAGTGTCATGGAAAGCTTCGCTGAGACGCCTATTTCAAAACGGGGGGGTGCTTCCCTGATTGCCGCGGTTATGGATGGGCCCAACCTTTCCATTGCAAACATCGGGGCCTGTCGGGCCTACCACGAACGGCAAAAATGTTTGGCTCCCATTGTTCAACCGAGGAGTCTTGCTCAGGCTTTAGATCCAAGCGGTGCATTGATCGGATCTGCCTATGAAATTCCATTGGTGAGTATTGGGACACACAACACGCTTGAGCCCGAATTGGTTGAGCTCAAGCTGATTGCAGGTGATGCCGTGTATTTGTGTTCCAGCGGAGTCAGTTCGGAGCAGTTTGAAGCAGTGCGACAAGGCGGCAACCCGAAGGGTGGGGATCGCAATGCCACGGTAGTTAGGATTTTGGCGGTATAAACAGGCATTCCTTATTTTTGTGTGGGCTCACACCGAAGAGGTCAAAGATATGTTCAAACTGTTCCTTGTTATCGCCATGGTCGTGCCTTTCGTAGGCGCACTGTCTTACCTGAAGTTTCAGGAGCGCCCAACACCCGCGCTCGTTCAGGAAAAGAAAGCGCAGGAGGTAACGGTACGAAAATTCGCGGAGGCGCTTCAAACGAAGAAGCTAGGACTGGTTCTTGTTTACAACAAGGACACCAAGGGAGGTCCAAGCGTGAATATGTCTGACCTCGTGGAGCGCTCCGAGCGCAGCTTAGCCAGCATCACACCTGAACAACTCAGTCAGCGCCTTGCTCGCTATTCGGAGCCTGCAAAATCATTTGAGCTTTATGACATTCCCGGACGTGCAAAAACCATCATTCAATCGCTCGTCCTGGCACCTATGGTAAAAGCCCTCTTGGTCTCAAATCGAGCGGCCCGCATGCCGGATGCAGACATGACGGAAATTGATCGACTCCGTAAGGGGTTGCGTGCGGACGCAAAGCAGATTGGCGACGGATATACCTACGAAGTCCAGAGCGCTGCAGCCGTGCTTTCGCAACATTTAGACACCGCACCGATCGCAGAGGAGCTTGAGCGTCACCTAGCCGATCTAGAGGAACAAAAGTGAAGTCCCTGCGCAGAAAACGGCAATCCGGGCAGGCTGTTATTGAATACGTCCTGGTCTTGGCCGTCGTCTTAAGTGTCGTGATCGTGGTGAGGGTCACCGTGGTCGCTTCTTTGGATAAGGGGGTAGAAGGTGTTGGAGGAAGGTTCGAGCGAGAACTTAGAACAGGTGCATTGCCGGCGACTTACTGGACGAAATAGCCAGAACGAATCGGGGCAATCGGCTGTTGAATATGTACTCCTTTTAGCGGTCGTATTTGGAACTTTTCTCTTCGCTATGCGGGGCATTCAGGATCGTGGTTTTTTTAAAAGACTCGTCAGTCCTTTGACGAAAGACTTCGCTTTTGCATACCGGTACGGCCATAAGGATGCGCGTGGTCCGGAAGACGGTGGTCCCGTCAATTTGGTACTAGGAGGCGGTTCAAGGGTATTCATCAATCCGTCGAAAGAGTAATGAGATGGACTTTAGTCAGCAGATTTACCGACATTCTGAATCAGGCCAAGCGGCAATGGAGTTTGTACTCTCTTTGCTGCTGCTGCTTACCTTTTTCTTCTTCATCGTTCGCCTTTGCGCAGTCTTTGCCATCGGCAACTACATTCACTATGCAACATTTATGGGCGCGCGCGCATACTTTGCATCTGCGGAAAATCCAGGTGCGCAAATCACACGTGCTGAGACTGTCATGGAGTCGGCTCTTGGATCCCGGTGGAAGAGATTCATTTCGCGCCGGGCCGAAGAGGGTAACTCAGAGATTGAGGGTGTAGGCATTGGTGGCGGCTATTTCTTCAATAATGAAAGCAAAGAAAGAAATGCATGGAACCAGGGAGTGACCTTTAGCTTTCGATCAAAACTTGAAATGTACCCGTGGTCGCGTGCAGGCACGAGTGCAAATTTAGATCTTGCGAGTGAGAGCTGGCTCGGTCGTGAAGAGACCACTGCCGAATGCCTCAATCAGACTCAAAAAAAGATCTCCCAAGGAATGCCTGGGGATTTAAAGAACATCAGTTTGGAGTGGGACAATGGCTGCTAATATCCTCCGTTCCGAATCCGGACAAGGCTTAGTGGAGGTGATCCTTGTGATCCCACTCTTTTTTGCCATGGTCGGAATTCTGTATCATGTGAATTTAGCGGCTCAGGTTGCTATCAACAATGTGCAGTACGCCCGCGTCCAGCTCTTTCAGCTTGCCTCAAACCAGCCTGAGTACCCACGGATGGAATGGCGCAGACCACCTCAATCATCCGCCAGTATGGATAAGTATGGCCACTCCATGGTGATCTTAGGTGTGAACGATCCTTCGGCAGCGATTGCTGCAGAAGAAGGGGATGCCCTTGAACCCATCCCTACAGAGGAAAATATCGGTCGATCGGGAACTCAGAGTCCAGGTTCGGATGCTCCGGGTGAGGTCGATCGTAGAACCAAAGTTCGAGTGCGAAACACTGTTGCGCTGTGCACACAGGCAAGTGCTACGAAATCAAATGGTAAATGGGTCGCGATTGATCCACAGGCATTTCCAAGAAACGTGCGTTGGCCGCAGTATTCAGGTGGCACTCCATGCACCTACGGAGGGACTTCGTTGTGAACAATAAAGCGATGGGTTTAAGCCTATTTATGGCAGGAATTGCGACCTATCTGGTCTATTCCTCGGTGGAAAGTATCCGGGAAGAGACTGTGCATCGTAATGGCACTCCTGTGATCGTTCTAGTTGCTAAAGGCGATATTAAAGAGATGCAAGCCTTAGATCCCGCCATCATCGAACCCAAAGAAATTCCAAAAAACTACGTGGAACCCGATGCGATTTCTTACAGTGATCGGGACTCATCCACATCCAGTGATCTCTTTAAGCAACGCATCAAGGAACTTCGAGGTGCTGTAGCGTTGGTACCGATTAAGAAGGGCGAACAGCTCGCATATAATAAAGTGAGAGAGCCATCGCTTCGCACCGGCCTTGCTCCGCAAGTGACCCCAGGAAAAAGGGCGATCTCGATTACAGTGGATGAACGAACCAGTGTTGGAAAGTTAGTGAAGCCGAGTGATCGTGTCGATGTCATAGCGGTGATTGACGTGACCAGTAGTGGGGGTGTGCAACGAGTCGCTCGTACGATTCTCCAAGATGTTGCAATCCTTGCAGTGGGTCGTTCGGTGACGAATAATCTGCCTCGCAAAGTAGATGTGGATCCAAGCTCGGGTAAACAAACCGTGCGACCACTCGCAGATTACGACGGGTATAGCTCTGTCACTCTTGAGGTAGAACCTGCCGCTGCTCAATCTCTTGCGCTCCTCAGCATGGGGAATTCAACGCTATTTTTGACCCTCCGAAATGCAGACGATACCGATAGGACCTCAGTGGGTCTCGTCACACAAAGCGACATCTTAGGGGATATACGTCGTCCTGCTTCTGCAACTCCGCCCGCTCCTCAAGGAGGACTCAGATGAAAATGACCATCTCTATTCTTTTGGCGGTACTCGCATTTGCAACCGATGCCAATGCTGAGACTCGTCGTCGTAAAAGTTCAGATCCCTATCGTAAATCTGAACTGACGAGCGATCGCACAGAAGCGAAGGCTGACCACCGTGAAATTGTTGTGGGCCTAGGTGTCGATAAACTGATCGATATTGACTTTGATGCCAACATGACCCGAGATGGGATTCAGATCGGGAATACAGAGATAGTACGTGCGACCGCAGTGAAGGTGGGGGACCAGAAGCAGTTGGTACTCAAGGCACTCCAGGTTGGAGAAACCAATATCACCATCCGGGATGAAGCCGGTAATCCAAAGCTGATTCTAGATATCATTGCAACCAGCGTGAACTTAGACCGGATCTTGTCTGAGTTACGGGATGTGCTTTTGAAAGAGGTCGAAGGCATTGAGTACCGCATCGTGGGCGGGAAGGTGTATTTGCTGGGCGAGGTGATCACTATTCCTGATTATGGACGTGTTTATGACATCACCAATGATCCAAGATTTGCCGCAAATGTCTCAAATAAGGTAACGCTGTCGCCTGTCTCTCTTTCTGAGCTTTCCAAACGAATTGAAAAAGAAGTGCAGACGATCGCAGTCACGGTGAGGGTTGGAGTAGTAAATAAAAAGATCTTGCTTGAGGGCACGGTAGAAAGCGCTGCCCTTAAGAAACAAGTCTTTGATCGCGCTCGAATCTATATTCCTGAAATTAGACCTTCTGATCCGATCTCAAAAGATGAACTGGCCGTTCGTGATACGAAGCCTCTAGATCTTTTGCAGGATCAAATCGTAGTACAAGAGCCACCACCAAAAAGGGAAAGCAAACTTGTTCGGCTTACGGTGCACTTTGTCGAGCTATCCAAGGACTTCAGAAAGGTCTTTGGCTTTAAGTGGCAGCCAGGCTTTACAGAGGACGCAAAAATTTCTATCGGTCAAAGTTCTACGGGGTCGGTGACGACTGCGGGCGCAGGCGCTGGGGGCTTCTCTTTTGCAGCCACTCTTTCGTCGCTCTTCCCAGTCCTCCAAAGCGCACAAGATGCGGGTTATGGTCGTATCCTAAAGACTGCAAATATCATCGCGAAATCAGGGGAAAAGGGTCTCCTCAAGGACCTGCAAACGGTCTACCCACAAACAATAGGAGTGAATGGGACCGCGGGGACCGGCAATCCAATCAATGTGGGATTTGATGTCGAGATCACGCCCACGATTCTTGCGCAGGACAATATTGATCTTAGCCTTAAACTCAATCAGACCAACCGCATTGGGAACGGTCCTAACGGCACTCCGATTGTGGCGCAACACGAAGTACAATCCAGGGTCTATCTGAAGTCGGGTGAAGTTGCGGCTCTAGCCGGAATTGATACCAATGATGTTCAGACTGGTTACAACCGGGATGACGCCAACCCAGGTGCCTTTGGAGCTTCTGCGACGGGGGCTGCAACTCGTCCGCTCTTCACCTTAAATCGCTCTAAGAACTTCAATAAACGACGCGGTCAATTCATCGTCTATGTTTCGCCGCAGCTGATTGAAAATGCATCTGAAGGAACTACAGACCTCAAAGCGAACTTTCGTGTGAAGTCGAACTAGGAAGGGAAGTCAATCGTGGCAGGTCATATCATCGTTGTAGTTGGGGGCAAAGGAGGCGTAGGGAAGAGTGTCTTCGCTGCAAATCTAGCATTGTCCTATCAGCTCAATGTGAAGCAACGCCCATTGATCGTTGATCTTGATTTTCAAGCCCTAGGGGATATGAATATCGTCCTAGGACTCAATCCTGCAAAAAGTATCGTCGACGTCAGCAAAGCAAATGTCGGTTCCTGGGACCCAAAAGCTCTTGCACCTTTTATGGCAAGTTCACCTCAAGGCTATAGTTTTATAGCCGCACCGAGAGATGCATTCTCAGCGCGTGATATTGATTTGGACGGATTAGGTAAATTTTTGAAAGCGGCAACTACTCTTTTTCCATGGGTGATTGTCGATGGCGGGAGTGGAACCGAACCGCAGGCATTGCGTGCGATGGAGGTGGCTTCCCTGATTTTTGTCGTAAGCACTCCAGACATGATCGTGCTCAATCAGACCAAAAGAGTGCTACAGCGTGTTCAGGAGCTCATGTTCCCCCCTGAAATGGTGCAACTGGTGATCAACCGCCAGGCTGCAACGAGCGTGATCAATCCAGCCATGATTCAGAAGAACTTAGGTCGCGCACCGTTTGCTGTTCTTCCTGAGGATGCCGCAACCAGTGATATGGCGCTCGCCAAAAGTGCGCCTTTCGTCCTCTCCGCCCCTGCCAGTGCCTTGACTCGCTCCTATCACGAACTCGTGCGGCGAATGGAGCAGACGAAGCTGCTTGAAAACTTAGCAAGACTCAATAAACCCTCCGGCGTTGCGCAGAAGGCGCAAGAGAGCAAGAATCAAAATCTTGCTCTAGTCTCTGGACCATCTAAAGATGCAAATGGAAATTTTGGACGCTCGAAGTCCGGCTCGATCGACCCGTGGACCGCACTGAAGATCAGAATCCATAAAGGCCTGATCGATATCATGGACTTTAAGCGGGATGGAAGTGATGGCGTCGCCGGTGTTTTACGTGAGAAGACGCAAAAAGCAATTTTAGATCTCATGAATCAGGAGGATCTCAGTTCTACCTGTCCGAGTCGTGAGCAGAAGACACAGTTACTCAAGGAAGTGCTGGATGAAGCCTTAGGGCTTGGGCCGCTGGAGGATCTACTTGCAGACGAAAGCGTCACTGAGATCATGGTGAATGCCAGAGACCAAATTTACATCGAACGAGGCGGTAAGCCTCAGGTTGCTCGCACAACATTCACCAGTGAAGAGCAGATGATGAAAATCATCGAACGCATCGTCGAACCTTTAGGCAGGAAAGTCGATAACAGTACTCCTTATGTGGATGCCCGTCTTGCAGATGGATCTCGGGTGCATATTATTATTCCGCCGCTCGCACTGAGAGGCCCTACAATCACGATCAGAAAGTTTCCGAAACACCGGATCACCATCAAAGACCTTGTTGGTTATGGATCCATGACCCAAGAAATGGCTGATTTTCTAAGGTTCTGTGTGGAAGGAAAACTCAATATCGTTGTGTCTGGGGGAACTGGTTCCGGTAAAACCACACTCTTAAACGTTCTCTCGAACTTCATCCCGTCCAATGAACGCATCATCACGGTCGAAGACGCAGCCGAACTTCAGCTGGGTCAAGACCATGTGGTGCGTCTTGAGACCCGACCTAAGAACATTGAAGGCACTGGGGAAGTGTCGATCCGTGAATTGATCAAGAGTTGTCTGAGAATGCGGCCTGACCGAATTGTCGTCGGGGAATGCCGTGGCGGCGAAGCTCTCGATATGTTGCAAGCGATGAATACGGGCCATTCTGGCTCGCTCACGACCTTGCATGCGAATGAGCCTCGTGAAGCACTAGCTCGGCTTGAGACCCTGGTGATGATGGCGGGTTTAGGGCTACCGTCGCGTGCGATTCGGGAAACGATTGCTTCTGCAGTGAATCTTGTGATTCAGCAAAGTCGTATGGCGGACGGGACACGGAAAGTCACTCATATATCAGAAGTGGCTGGCATCCAAGGCGACACGATCACTCTACAGAATATTTTTGAGTTTAAAGAAGAAGGAATGGATAAAAACCGGAAAATCATTGGCCGTTATGTGCCGACCGGATTTATTCCAAAATTTGTCGAGGAACTGGAGCGCAAGAACCTGCGCATACCTCGCGGAATATTTGCGGTGAAATAGATGACATCCCTCTTATTCATCAGCGTGGTTTTTATAGCCCTTTCATTAGTTTTTTACCAGTTTTCCGATCGCATACTAGACTGGGTGAGATTTCAGTCCATTGGCACACGGGATTACGTCTACGACCGCCTGAAGCTCATGATGATTGATATGACCTCTGAGAAGGTCTTCGCGCTGATGGCGGGTGCGAGTCTTGGCCTAGGGCTCTTCGTCTTTGTGATGCTTCTTCCAGATCTTAAGGTCGCTGCAGGTTTTGGCTTGTTTGCATCCCTCGTGGTTTGGTTTTCTCCAAAATTTGTCGTGGACACGATGTATCAAAAGCGTCTCAAAAAATTTGTTGTTCAGATGGTAGACGGACTTTCACTCATGTCCAATGGAATGCGTTCTGGCCTGAGTGTTGTGCAGGCTATGGGGCTTGTCGCGCAGGAAAGCCAGTCCCCACTGAAGGATGAGTTCGAATTGATGCTGAGTCAGAATCGCTTGGGCATGTCGGTTGAGGATTCTTTTTCTGAACTCGCACGCCGAATGAAGTCAGACGATGTAGAAATGTTTGTCACCAGCGTCAATATCCTGAAGGTGACCGGCGGTAACCTGGCTGAGACCTTTGACACGATCTCAAGCACCATTCGTGAACGCATCAAGATGGAACAGAAGATCGATGCGATGACAACCCAGGGAAAGATGCAGGGTTACCTGTTGTTGTTGTTTCCACCCATGATGGTTTTGATGTTAAAAGAGAATGATCCGACTATGTTTGCAGCATTGTTCAGCAGTGCCATGGGTTGGATCGTAGTAGCGATTGTTGTGGCCTTAGAAATGGTTGCGTTTTTTTTGATCCGTTTCATAGTGCGCGTCGATGTATAAGAAAGACTTTGAAAGAGGGGGCTTTTAGGTGATCGCTTTTGCACTTTTGACGTCTTTTCTAAGCTTCAACTCTCAGGCCGACGTCAGCCTGAAGAATGGTAATTTTTTTGTAGGTTTCACCCACATCGAGTATCCGGGTGACTTAGAACCCAAGGTGCTTTCTACTTACAACTCTAAGCTCGATTACGTGAGCCCAATGTTTGGTTATGGCTGGGGGAGCGAGTACGAGACCCAGCTTTCCGTAGATCCGGATGGCAGCGTTCTGATTGTCGAGCACGGTGGAGGGGCCGAGAATCGGTTTCTACCTAAGAACTACACTCAAGCGCTAGCCACAAAAAAAATAAATGAGATGGTGACGCTTGCGGTCTCTAAAGGGCTTGCTCCTACGGGTAAGGCGCTTGAGGAGTTTAAATCAAGAATCACCGCAGATCCGAAGTATCGATCCAATCTGTGGGCAACCCTCGTGCGTCGCGGCTTTGCAAAAGCAGTGACACTGAAAGTGGGCGCTCAGTTGGCATCATCTCTTTATCGCCATCAGTACCTCACAAAAACGAAGACGGGCTTCATTCGTGTGAATGAATACGGGGAAGTCTATACCTTTGATGACCGTGGACATCTGACCCAATTGCAGGACCGGCTCGGACACTTCATTCGTTTTACTTACGGAAAAAACGGAAAGATTGCTGAACTCATTGACAACCAAAAACGCAAAATGAAGTTTTCTTACAAAACCTTTGGAGCAGTCGGGGACCGCCTGGTTCAAGTCATCGGTGAAAGTGGGCTTAAGGCCTCATTTGGTTACAATGACGCGGGCATGTTAGCCACCAGTCGAGACATGAAGGGGATTGAGAACACCTTTAAGTACGGCCCCGCTCCTTACTACAATTTGACTGAAATTGGCTTTCCAGGAACTAAACAAGCGATGCGCGTGGAGTATTACGGCCCGGACAAATTATTGAACGTAAAGTCAGTCGAAAATTTAGATGGGAGCCGATACGAATACGCTTATGGCGTCTCGACCGATCCTGATCGATATTCTGTATCGGTCACTAAAAAGGATTCACGCGGCCGTGTGGTTTCTAATTCAAAGTATGACTATAAAAATAAACATCGCAGTTCAGGCGAGCCCTACACCATTCAGCTCAAGAGCAATGTCAATGGGCAGGTGACCATCACCGACTATGATGAAAAAACGGGCTTACCGAAGAAGGTGGATGAGGCTGGGGCCAAGACTGAATATAAATATGATGATCGGGGAAGGACCATTTTAAAGACCACTCCAGATGAGATTGTGGCGATGAAGTACGATTCAAAAACCGGGAAGCTCGCTCGTGTTGAAAAAACAGAGCTTCCGGAAAAAAAGCTGACTTGGTCTGAGTTCACTTGGGATCCAAAAGCACACGTGGTTTTATCAGCTAAGAACTCCTCCGGGCAGTGGGTGAAGCTCGTTTGGGATAGCAAGCAGCGACCCATGCAGATTGCGAACGAAAAAGGCATGGTGCTTCAGCTCAAATACAATGAAAACAACCGCCCAGCGCTGATCTCAAGTCGCGGTAAGGGGAAGCTTGCATTCACTTATAAATCGAGTGGTGAAGTGGACAAGATGACGAGCGACGGCGGGGATGCCGTCACCGATGAGATCATTGGCGTGATTCAAACCGTCTACGATTTGGTGCGGCCATCGGGCGCAAACCTAGGGATATAAAAATGCTCGCGATGATTGCCGTTTTATCGCTGATCTGTCTGGCTGGGCCACAGGCTGGTCTTTCCCCGGACGGCGCACCGTCTGAGCTGCCCCAGAGCTGTAAAAGCCACGCAATCAGCGATCAACCTCTAAAATTCGGATATAACCCGTTCGATCAAGAGGTGCATAGCCCCGAGGGGGACGCTCCCACTGCCGTATCTGTGGACCATCCGGAACAAGTCCGTTAAACTAACGGCCATTCATGCAAGATCAGGCTCGCCCGATTCCTCCTACTGAGGCGGAGAAAATTCCGCCCCTTCGTAAGCCCGACTGGCTCAAGGTGCGCGCGCCTGGAGGCGAATCCTACACAAAAATCAAAGGACTCTTAAAAGAGGGTGGATTAAACACCGTTTGTGAAGAGGCGAGGTGCCCAAATATTTCAGAATGCTGGGCCTCTGGCACCGCAACCTTCATGGTCGGTTCGGACATCTGTACGCGTGCTTGCCGTTTTTGCGCAGTGAAGACGGCCAGAATCCCGCCGCCACTAGATCCGAACGAACCCGCGAATGTGGCGCGTGCGGTTGCAGCGTTGAAGCTGAAATACGTGGTGCTGACTACTGTGGATCGCGATGACATGGAAGACGGCGGAGCCGGTCACATTGCGAAGACCATCTCAGAGTTAAAACAGCTCGACTCGAAGCTTCTGGTGGAAGCTTTGGTTTCTGACTACAGAGGTGATCTACGCGGCGTTGAGACTGTGATCGATTCACAGGTGGACGTCTATGCGCACAATATTGAAACCGTCGAGCGTCTCCAGTACAGAGTGCGAGATCCTCGAGCAGGGTTTGCGCAAAGCTTAAAGACCTTAAAGCACGCGAAAATCTACGCCCAAGAAAAGAGCCAAAAGGTTGTGACGAAGAGTTCGATCATGCTGGGTCTTGGGGAGACAGACGCAGAGCTTTTGCATGCGTTTCGTTCCTTGAGGGAAGTCGGCGTGGACATCTTGACCTTAGGTCAATACTTGCGGCCAACCTTAAAACACCTTCCTGTTGAAAAGTATGTCACTGTCCCTGAGTTCGATGAGCTGAGGAAGCTCGCTGAAGCCCAAGGATTTTTGTATGTCGCAGCAGGTCCTATGGTTCGGTCCAGTTACCGCGCTGCAGAGTTTTTTATCGAGAGTTTAATTCGTCATCAAAGGAGCTAGTTATGGAATTTCGTCTGCCAGAGTTGGGTGAGGGTGTGAACGAGGGTGAACTCGTGAAGTGGCTTGTGAAGTCAGGCGATGTCATCAAAGACGACCAGCCTCTGTGTGAAATCATGACTGATAAAGCCACGATGGAAATTCCATCCCCATTTGCGGGAAAAGTGGAAACACTTCACGCAAAAGAGGGTGAAGTGGTGAAGGTGCATCAAGTGCTCATTACTGCGAATGTTTCGGGTGAAGTCAAAGCGGAACCGACTAAAAAGCAAGAGGTAGCTCCTACTGTGGCGCTTACGACTGCTCCTCAAGCTGCTTACGCTACCAGCAACGACACTCTTGCTTCTCCTGCCACGCGAAGATTGGCGCGAGAAAAGGGCGTGGATTTAGGCCAGGTTGCTGCGACAGGACCAAACGGCAGAGTGTTGCAAGAGGACTTAGAGAAATTTGTGGGTGGAGGCGGGGTCTCTGCCGCAGCACCGAAGGCAGCACCTTCGTCGCGTGAAGACCGTATGCCATTTAAGGGTCTACGTAAGAAGATCGCGGAAAAGATGCGGCTCTCCAAAGATAAGGCAGCGCACTTCACGTATGTTGAAGAGGCAGATGTTACAGAGCTCGTGAAGATTAGGACTGCGGCTAAAGCCATTGCTGAAGGGCAGGGGATTAAGCTTACTTACTTACCTATCGTCATGAAGGCGATGGTTGTTGCACTCAAGAAGCATCCAAATCTCAACTCGACCTTGGACGAAGCTGCACAAGAAATTGTCGTGAAGCACTACTACAATATCGGTCTCAGTGTTCAGACTGCGGATGGTTTGACTGCGCCTGTGATCAAGAACGTGGAATCAAAATCGATTCTGCAGATTGCAAAAGAAATTCAAGACGTCGTCGCGCGGGCAAGAGCGAAGAAACTCACCATGGAAGACCTGACGGGTGGAACGATCACGCTCACCAATGCCGGTTCGATCGGTGGGCTATTTGCAACGCCTGTGATCAACTTCCCTGAGGTTGCTATCTTAGGATTCAACAAGATCTCACGTAAGCCTGTTGTGAAAACAATCAACGGTGTGGAAAAAGTAGTGATCCGGGACTGGACCTACTTCTCAATTTCGCTCGATCACCGCATCGTGGATGGAGCAGAAGCAGCAGAGTTCATGAAGACCTTTATCCAGTACATTGAAACCCCAAATCTGCTCTTGTTGGAGTCGTTCTAACATGGAAACAGAAGTGGTCGTTATTGGTGCGGGCCCTGCAGGTTACGTTTGTGCGATTCGCCTCGCGCAGCTGGGGAAGAAAGTCACCGTGATTGAAAAAGACGTCGTCGGTGGGGTGTGCCTGAATCGCGGCTGCATTCCTTCGAAGGCTCTCATTCACGTCGGCACAACCTTAGACAAGATGAAGCACGCTGCTTCGATTGGGTTAGATGTGGGTGGCGTCAAGACTGATTTCACCAAGGTGATGGAGTTTAAGTCCAGCGTTGTGAAGAAGCTAACGACTGGCGTGGCTAGTTTACTCAAAGCAAACGGCTGCGAAGTGATCACAGGCGACGCGAAGTTTCTCTCCTCTACTTCTTTGTCTGTGCAAACCAAAGACGGGACAAAAACCCTGAAGTTTAAACACGCGGTGATTGCAACAGGGTCACGTCCTGCAGCGATTCCAGGTTTTAATGTGGACCAAAAGCGAATCTTGGATTCAACAGGTGGCTTAGATCAAACGGAGATTCCGAAATCCATGCTCTGTGTGGGTGGCGGGTATATCGGCCTAGAATTAGGCACTTTTTACGCAAAAATGGGCACAAAAGTGACTGTGGTGGAGGCGGGGCCTGCACTGCTTGGGACGATTGATCCTGATCTTGTGCGTGTTGTTGAAAAACGCATGACCGCGCTGGGTATCGTCATACACAAAGACACCCAAGTGAAAGAAGTGAAGGCGAGTGCAAGCGGCGTTTCGGTCAAGCTTGCTGGCAAAAACGGCGATGGGGCCATGGACGTAGATAAAGTGCTGGTCACCATTGGTCGTGCTCCGAATACGGACGCGCTTGACTTAGTAAAAGCGGGCGTGAAGCTGGATGCCAAAGGATTCATTCCAGTGGATCCGCGTCGGGCAACTAATGTCGCCAATATCTTTGCCATAGGCGACGTCGCAGGCCAGCCACTCTTGGCCCACAAGGGTTCAAAAGAAGGCATCGTTGCCGCGGAAGCGATTGCAGGGAAAACCACGATCTATGATGTGCGGGCTATGCCTGCTGTGATCTTTACCGATCCAGAAATCGCGTCTGTTGGCGTGACGGAATCTGAAGCTAAGGCTAAGAGTCTCAACGTAAAAATTTCGGCGTTCCCCTTTGCGGCCAACGGCCGTGCGCTTTCAGTAGCAGAGTCTGACGGCTTTGCCAAAGTCATCAGTGACGCAAAGACGGGGAAGCTGTTAGGCGTTCACATCGTGGGTTGTGAAGCCTCAAACTTAATCGCAGAAGCGACTCTTGCGATTGAGATGGGTGCAAACGTGGAAGATCTTGCACTGACCGTGCATGCGCACCCAACGCTTCCTGAAGTTTTGATGGAAGCGGGCGAACTTGCCATGGGCCATCCGATTCACATCTTTAAGCGCGCTTAAGGAGTTTGACTCATGCAGGTGCTGTCCTTGCCGGGGCTTACGCCCTTTCGTGAAGTGCACGCTCAGCAGCTTCAGTTACTTGAAAAACGCATCCGGGACGAAGTTCCTGACACCCTGATTTTTTGTGAACACACGCCCACGGTGACGCGTGGTCGGGGCCTCCAGCGAAAAGCGGGTGAGGCGCGGCCTCCCGTACCTTACGCCCCAGATCCCTTATTTGCCGAATATGTAGAGATCGAGCGGGGTGGGGACCTCACTTACCACGGGCCTGGCCAGCTGGTGTGTTATCCGATTTTTAAGATTGAACCCAAAGATGTTGAAAAGTGGGTGAGGACCTTAGAGCAAACGGTCATAGATCTTTTAGTGCACATGGGTGTCCCTGACGCGCACCGCGTGAGTGATGCCAGTGGTGTGTGGGTGGGTGAAAAAAAAATTGCAAGCGTCGGGATCGCAGTGCGGAAGTGGGTGAGTTATCACGGGATCGCGCTGAATCTTGTGCCTACTCCCGGCCCTTGGGCAAAAGTAGGATCGCCGTGCGGATTTTCGGCGGACAGGATGACGTCTGTGGCGGAGGTTCTGATTGGACAGTCCTTCAGCAGGCAGGGGTGTGAGGCGCTTTGGACGGGTCGTTTTCTCTCATAGATCTCCGGCCCATAGTTTTTTCAGGAATGTTTGGACTGGAAGCACCTCAATGAAGTCTTCGTTCCGAGCGCGCTCCCCCATGAAGACAAGATAGTAGCGCCTGAGTTTATTCTCCTCTTTTAGGGCGCGGAGTCCTTTGAGATCTTCACTCGCGATCGTCGCTTTTGCTTTCACTTCAATTGCAATTTCGTCATTCAAAATGAAATCAACTTCAAATTTACTGGTTGATCTCCAGTACTGGAGTGGATGGAGCTGATGGTAGTGAGTGTAAGTTCTCAGTTCATGATGCATGTAGTTTTCAAAGACCCAACCCATTTGCGGTGTTTTTTGACGCGGTATCGGTTCATTTCTAAGCGCTCTGGCGACACCGCAGTCAAAGAAATAGAATTTCTTTGCTTCAATTGGTTTACGTTTTTCAGATTTTAGGAAAGGCAGAAGCTGAGATCCGAGATAGGTTTCCTCTAAAATCTTGAAATATTCTATGACCGTTGTTTTCGCAATTTGTGCATCGGAAGAGATCTGAGTGTATTTCATCATTTGGCCATCGCAATGGGCAGCGACTTGCAGAAAACGGCTGAATGCAGGGAGGTTCTTGACTAAGGCTTCAGCCGCAATTTCATTCTGAAGATATGACCCGCCGTAAGTTCTTAAGTCCTCTTCAGGGGAGTCAGAGAAATAAATAGACGGCATAAGGCCGAACTGGAGGGCACGCTCCAGATTGAAGGACCTCTTTAGCTCAAAGAAGGAAAAGGGAAACAGATAACGTTCACGAGCTCTCCCTCCGAGTAAATTCACCCCGGATTGTTTTAGTTTTCGCGAACTTGAACCGGTCAGGAGGAAACGACAATTTTGTCCCTCAATCATTGCATGAACCTCATCCAGAAGTTGTGGAAGCTTTTGGATTTCATCGATAATAATAAGCAGGTTCGACTTCGGATTCTCTTTTCGGATCAAAGAGGGATTGCGTGAAAGCTCAGTGAGAGTGTCCACGAACAATAGGTTGTAATAGATTGCATCTGGGAACTGTTGGCGAATGAGAGTACTTTTCCCAGTTTGGCGGGGGCCAAAAAGAAAACAGCTCTTCTTCTCTAATAATTCCCTAAGGTCAAGGCAACGAATGACTTTTGTCATAGCCTCTATATATTACCACAGTCGCCGAAGCCGTCCATAGTCATGTCTACAGTCGGCGGTCCCGTCTGCGGTCATAATCAGAAACCGTGGGCTTAAGGCGTGTAGATGTCTACCGTATCGAGTGGATTTGAATTCTCATCGATCCCGCCGATCAGAAGGACGCGGCCGTCGCTGAGTTTTGAGGCGGTGTGATATGCGCGCTTGCCGCTCATGGTCAAGGTTTGGAAGGTCCCAGCCTCGACATTCACAAGATAGGCTTTGTTGCTGAAGCCGTTCTTCTCACTTTTTCCACCCGCAACCAAAAGATTGCCGTCGTTCAATGCAGTCACGGTGTGGCCGACAAGGCTTTCACCTAAGTCTGCGACTTCAGTAAGTGCCTTCTTGGATGCATCGTAGCTGTAAATCTTAGATGACCCGTCGCCTTTGTCCTGCCCTGTCTCCCCTCCGACGATATAAACTAATGATCCGATCACCGCGGTTGCGTGATTCATGAGCTGTTGAGGGTACGTGCCGTCTACACCAATAGACCCATTAGGGCGGATGACTGTGATCCTATCGCTCGTCTGACCGCTCGACTTTAATCCCCCTATGACGACAACGCTTCCATCGGCGATCACATCAGAAGTATGTTTGTAGAATCCCTCAGGAAGAGTGTTCGAGGCGGCACTCCAAACGTTTGAAGAGTAGGTCGAGATGGAATCAAGAACATTCGTACCATCAAATCCACCGATCATGAGCACGCCGAGGGCTGGGGAATTCACGACCGTTGAGAAAACATTCTGTACTTTTCCAACTAGAAATGCTGCATTTCCAAATGAATCTGAAACCGAAAGTTCACGGCTCAAGTCTAAAGAGGTTCCCTTCGAATCTCCTCCCGCGACCACAATGGTGCTTGAGTCGATCCATGCAGCACCAAATCCAAAAGTCGGGCCCTGGCCGCCATAACTCCCTAAGACCGTGTAGGAGCTATTCGGTAAGTCATACAGCGCTGCTTGGTCCTGGGTAGCCGCACCCGTGGTGTATCCACCCAGCAGTACGACTTTGTCGTCAGAGGTGACGAGCGCTTTGTGCGCATAAGTAGGCTTATCTAAGTTGGTCGCTGCAAGTGAGAATGTACCGGAGTAAGGGACTGTGGTGAGGAAGAGAGAACCCTCTCTGATAGAAGCAATCTGACCATTGGTGAGGACACTTGAGATCCAGGGAGGCCTATTATTAGCAGTTGCTATCGATGGTCCAGCACGGTAGCTCTTTCCGTCAGCACTTAAGATAAAGGTCCGGTTAGACAGTCCTGTATCTGCTTCTCCAATTCCTGATCCGTTTCTTGCGAAACCCATACTCACAAAAATCTGATTTCCTGAATTGGGCAATCGAATGGTCTCGACTTCGGAAATTTGGTAGACTGTAGGCGAGCTTGGATAATAAGAATCCTCTGTGAAGGGATCAATCGCATTTGTGCCGTCCGTTACAGCAATGGAGTCTAGGGCAAAGTCATAGAGATAATTTTTACCGCTGTAATCGGCAGCACTTCCAGCATTTGGGGTTGATCCTCCCAAGAAAAGGACTTTCCCAGCATTGGATCCGGAAAGAAGAACCGCACCGTGCGAGTGGATGCCCTCTGGAAATGTTGCTGCAGATGCTGAAAATGAGTTGTCGCTTGGATCAAAGAGATAGAGCGCATCACTGGCGCTTTCTGGGCTCCAGTTCACATCTGTTCCGACGATAGAAGGCTGTCGTCCGCCTGCTATGAGGACGCGGCCATCTGGTAATAAGGTGAGGCTTGAGAATATTCGAAGAGGTGCTGAGGGAAGCTGGGTTACATCAAAAGTCGTTGGATTGATGATCTTTGCGATAGGTGTCGTTGTCTTATCTACGGATGAAGCCCCCAACACAAAGACGTTCCCATCCTGAAGCTCTACAGCTCGGGTTTCTTGGCCGGAACCTATCCCTAGGTATCCTAATCTCGCCCCGCTTCCAGTTGAAATGGCGGAAGAGAATGCATCGGTTGTCGGATCGTAGACTGTCGCCTGATAACCCGAAATAATCAGAACCTTTCCGGAACTCAAGCTGAGCATCAAACAATAATCCTCCACACAACCCCCATTTGGAGCTGCTCCTCCTTGCCCAGCTACAGTAGCGGTCCCAAGGATTGGGTTAAAAACATAAAATGCACGGTTGGTATTGGCTTGGTTTATATCGTCCACCCAGACCAGCATTTTATTTTGAGGCAATGCCGCTGAAAACTGGATGTATCGGGTTCCTCCGCTGGGTATAGCGGTCGATGGAGTAGTATTGTCCGTAATCGTCAGATCGTTCGCTAATGCACGGAAATATGCTGTCTGAGTATTCGTACAAGCAGAGGCATTCCCGCCATTGATAAGGATCGCATAGAATTCCTTGCGGCCGTAACTGGCTTCGGTGACATCGATGTTGACGCCGCCAACTGCGCTAATGCCTGTGGCGCTACTGCCTAAAGGCAAGGTGCAGCCTGGGTCACTGTAGATCTGAACTCTTGAAGTTCCTGCTGCTCCATTTGTGGATGCATTCATCACCACCGTCGGTGTTGTTTTGAATGTTGCGTAAGAGAGATTAGTTTTATCAGCCTGCTGCTGCCCACCGGCTCCTTTTCTAAGGCTAAAACTGACATCCGCAATCGTAAAGTTCCCGGACGGATTGTAGCTGATGGAATTGGTGTCTACCCGTGCGCTCACGTTTAAGGCGCTGTCCCTGAGCCAGATGCTTAAGACTTTCGCATTTTGCGTAGCACTGACAAAGAAACTTGCAGGCAGGGTGCCTGAAGTCCAAGAACAAGAGCCCACCGTAGTCGAGTTTTCTAAAATGCAGTAATCCGCATAAGTTCCTGTGACCGCCCCGTAACTGAGAGTGTAGGTTCGAGTTGTAGAAGGAGCGGAGTTCGTGATGGTGGCTGAAGCTAAAGCTGGGGCTGTCGCATCGTATTGATACGCGACACTTGCGGAAGAACATGCGCTTGCATTGCCTGCGGGATCTGTTGCTTTTGCGTAGAACGTGTATGAACCTTCAGAAAGTGGCACTGATCCATCAAATGTTATGGTCCCACCCGATGCAGTTCCCGATGCGTAAAGGGTTGGTGTGGTACAGCTGGAATCGCGGTGGATAGAAACGGCGTCCCCAATTGTGACTCCGCTGACCCTGAGAGTTGGAGTCGAGTCATTCCCGATAGCGGCTGCTGGGCTTATGCTCATCAGTGAAGTCGGAGCTGAAGGCGGGGTGTTGTCTATTTCAAAGCTTTGACTAATGCTATATTGCGATAGTCCAGCTGCATTGCTCGCAGTTCCAGAATTGATCTGGAGCCTCATGAGTCCATTTCCGGAACATGCACTGAGTGTGATGGTACGGGTTAAGACACCGGATCCAGTGACACTTATTGAACATGAAGGATTCCCAGTTAAGACTTCTTGCGTAATATTACCCGCGACCAGAGTCACACTGGTAGCATCCACATAGTTCACAGTGATGTTGAAGCTCGTGCTGCTATTTCCGATCAATGGGTTTGCCGCACTGACATAAATCGATGGAATGACCGGTGAATACGTCACGCTGTTGGTATCGACACGCGTGCTGACGTTGGTGGCGGCATCCCTGAGCCAGAGGCTTAAAACTTTCGCGTTTGCAGTAGCCGACGTCAAAGTGGATGCCGGAAGCGACCCCGTGACCCAAACGCAATTTCCAACGACTGTATCGTTCTCATTGATGCAGTATTCGGCATAGGTTCCGGTGACGGTGCCATAGGCCAAGTTGTAGTTTCTTGTCGTCGAGGGCGTGGAATTTGTGATCGCGGCAGATGCAAGAGATGGCGCCACGGTATCTAAGACCACGGCATTGGAATCCTGCCTTGTGGATACGTTTCCTGCGGTGTCTCTTAGCCAGACGCTTAAGACTTTACTGTTATTTGTACTAGTGACTGTGAAGCTTGAAGGCAGTGTTCCTGTTGTCCATGAGCACGAACCCACCGTCGTTGAATTCTCTAAAATACAATAATCATCATAAGAGCCCGTGATGGCGCCGTAAGTCAGATTATAGGTCGTAGAATTTGTAGGAGTGGAATTGGTGACTGTGACTGAAGCCAGTGTTGCCGCAGTTGCGTCGTACTGATAAGCGACGTTTGCAGACGAACAGGCGCTTGCATTCCCAGCTAAATCCGTACTTTTTGCATATAACGTGTATGCGCCTTCAGAAAGGCCGACGGACCCTTCCAGGTCAATAGTGACCCCGGATGCGGTCCCACTTGCGTAGAGTGTTGGCGTCGTGCAGCTTGAGTCACGGTGAAGAGAGACGATGTCGCCCGAAATAACCCCGTTGACACGGATGGTCGGAGTGGAATCACTTCCTACAGCAGCAGTCGGACTCACGCGCGCTAAAGCCGAAGGGATACCTGGGGCAGTGTTATCCACAGTGACTGTAGCGCTTGGGCCTGCGCCGTTTGCAGATCCAGCGGCATTGCTTGCGGTGCCGGAAGCGATATCAAATCTGATCGTCCCGTCACCCGAACAAGCGCTTAAGGTGACAGTGCGGGTCAGAACGCCAGAGCCCGTGACCGCAACAGTACAAGAGGGTGTGCCGCTTACCACAGAAGTTGAGATATCACCGTTGGCAAGAGTGACCGCAGTGGCATCAGAGTAGCTTACGGTAAAAGCAAAGTTCGTCGTGCTATTCCCGATACTGGAGCTAGCCGCCCCGATCGTAATCGTTGGGATCACCGGTGAATAAGTCACGCTGTTGGTATCGACACGGGCACTGACGTTGGTTGCGGCGTCCCTGAGCCAGAGACTTAAGACCTTCGCGTTTGCAGAAGCCGACGTTAAAGTTGAAGCGGGGAGAGTGCCCGCGACCCACGCGCAATTTCCAACAGCAGTATCGTTCTCATTGATGCAGTAGTCGGCATAGGTTCCGGTGACAGCCCCGTAAGCAAGATTGTAAGTTCTTGTCGTCGATGGATCACTGTTTGTAATCACTGCCGATGCAAGCACGGGTGCTACGGTATCTAACACCACTGCATTAGAGTCCTGGCGGGCGGACCGATTGCCGGCGGCGTCTCTGATCCAAACGCTTAAGACTTTGCTGTTATTCGTACTACTGACAGTGAAGCTTGCAGGCAATGTGCCTACAACCCAGGAACAAAAACCGACGCTGGTTTGGTTTTCTAAGATGCAATACTCCGCATAGGCCCCAGTAATTGAGCCATAGGTCAAATTGTAAGTCGTGGAGTTGGTCGGCGTAGAATTCGTCACGGTGACTGAAGCAAGTACAGGTGCAGTGTTGTCGTATTCATAGACTACGTTTGCAGAAGAACATGCGCTTTTGTTGCCAACACTATCCGAAGAGTCTGCGTAAAAAGTGAAAGTATTTTCGGTCAGTCCGTTTGAAGTGATGTCTACTGTTGCCCCTGTTGAAGTGGCGGTCCCCTTTAAGGCGGCGACAGCGCATGTTGCACTCGTATAGATACTGACTGTGTTACCCGAAGCAACGCCTGCGACACGGATGGTAGGTGTTGAGTCTGTACTGGGTGTCGTGCTTGGGCTTTGTAAGGTCAGCGCCGACGGTACACCTGGCGCAGTATTATCCACAGTGATTTGTGTAGTGGATGACGCAACGAGCGACGTATTGCCCGCCGCATCGGTCACAGTACTTGCAGGAATCGTGATGCCAACTGTGCCATCGCCCGTGCAAGAGCTCAGAGTGATCGTGCGCGTCGCACCTGAGCCTGCGACGACGACGCTTGAACAGTCTGCGCTTCCGGTCTTATTTAAAACGACGTCCCCATTCGAAAGTGAAACCGAATAAGAATTTACCTCTGTGATCGTCGCTGTATAGAGGCTGCTCCCCGTGGAATTCATCCCAGTCACAGTTGGAGCGCTGATCGCTACTACAGGACGGGTGTTGTCGTAAATATAGGAAGAACCCGCAGCAGAACAGGAGCTTTCATTGCCGTATGCATCTGTGGCTTTTGCATAAACGGTGAAGCTGCCTTCAGTGAGGGCACTCGAAAGTTGAAGATCTAAAGTTGCGCCTGATGCCGAGCCCGAAGAAAGAGAAGCCGAGGAGCAGCTGGAATTGGAGTGCAGCGTGATGACGTCAGGTGCAGAGAGCCCGCTCACACGGAAGGTTGGCCTGCTGTTGTTGCCAGGTGAAGTCGCTGGGGTGAGCAGCGCAAGCGTCGGAGCCGAGGGTGCAGCCGCATCGACACTGACGGTTGCGGATGCACCAAGGGCAAGAGATGAATTGTTTGCAATATCGACCGCGACACCGGCCGCTAACGAGACGCTAAGATTTCCGAGTCCCGTACAACTTCCAATGGTGAGGGTCCGTGAGTTTCCAGATCCGCCTAACACCATAGAGGAACAAGATAGCGATCCCGTTTGAGTGAGGGTCAGGTTGCTGTTTGATAAGGAAAGCGTGATCGTGTTTGCATCGACAAAAGTCAGAGGAAAAGTAACGCTCTGACTTGCATTGATCTGTGTCCGGCTTGGGGATCCCCATGCAGCAAGTGGCCGAGTCGCATCGACGATGATCGGGGTCGAACAGGCGGAAACGATCGGGTCGCCTGTGTCATACAGACTGGTTACCTTAAAGCTATAAACACCTTCTGATGGCGCTACAAAACTGGCTGAAGATGCAAGCTCAGAGAGGCTCACCGAAGATCCAAGTGCAGTAGCGCAGCTGTTCCCTTGGTAGAATTGAATGATCTGGGAACTTAAGCCGGAGGTCTCTGGCTTCGTCCACTCGGCAGTGACGATAAACACCTGGGAGGTCGTGCCTTCCTGAAAAGAGAGTCCGGAAGCCGCTGACGCGATTAAGGTCCCGGCATCGGAAGCCACCTCATCTCCACTATTGAAAGCAAGTCCGCACCCAGACGCTGCAAACAGCGACAAAGCGAGCCAGGCATCGCGATAGGGAATCAGAGAGATCCTCACTCTTATAGTTTCGGTTATTTTATGAGCATCCAGGAGATGTCATCTGGGACACAGTCCTTACAAAATCCTGATGGAGTTCAGCCAGTTATCTATAAGCCCGTTTGTGTTATTAACAATCAGGGGAAAATTGGTGAGGCTGTCTAACTTTTAGACAGGTGTTAGGCCTGGTGCAGGGCGATCGCGCTCAAAGCCTGTGGGGATGCAATTCAGGGAGGTTTGGCTTGGCATGCTCCCTGCTTATTAGTCCTGTAGGAGCGAAACATTTATGAAAATTTTGATGTTGGTTGTTGTGAGTTTCTTAGTGAGTCCAGCAGCGCTTGCAGCGATGAATTCCGGTTCGACCCCAGGTACGAAGTGTAGCGCACACTACAATTTTATGAAGCAGGGACCAGGGAAGGTAATCAGTGGATTTAACCTAAAAGGCAAAGTTCAAGCGGAAAAAGCTTCGTAGCCTCTTAAATTATTTTTGTTCGTCCCCCCTAACCCCCAAAAAGGGCCCGGGTCTCTAGGTACTACTGGAGGCTTGGGCCTTTTTTCGTTTCAAGCCAGGCAACGATGTCGATGTGAATCAGTAATACAGAACGATCCGGCCGGGTCAGCTCAAGATCAATAGAATCGAATACGGTGCGTGAGGTCAGTAAAAATTTTGAAAGATCGCCAGCGACCTCAACAGGCGAGGAGGGGAGATCATCGCTATCTACACAGAGTCTGGCTGCAATGAGGTTCGCCACTTCGGGCGTCTCCTGCGCTAATGCCCCCGCGTCATTGACGACCAAGGCATAATCTCCAACCGATACTAAAAAAGAGGGGCTACCGTTTGGCTTATGTGGCTTAACCCGACGAACGCAAGCGATCGTATGATCAAAGAAAGAGAACGATGCTGGGAGATCGTCTAATCGTTTCATCTAACTCCCTGTCTTAGACTTGGGTTCCCCATCTGGCTCTAAAATATGGGCAATGACTTTCAGGACGTCTTGGCTCTGAAAGGGTTTCAGAATATAGTCGCGCGCGCCTGCGTGAATCGCTTCAGTCACCAGGTGTTCCTGCGCCATCGCACTTAAGACCACAACCCTGGCGCTTTTGTCTTCCTTCATGATGTGGCGGGTCGCTTCGATACCGCTCATCACTGGCATCACAAGATCCATCGTCACGAGTGCGGGCCTCAGGCGCTTAAACTGTTGCACCGCCTCTTCACCGTTTTGGGCTTCACCGACAACTTTGTAGCCGGCGTTACTTAAAATCTGGATCAATGTTTTTCTAACGAACGGAATATCATCGACGACAAGCACAGTACTACTCATGGTGTGGCCCCCCACTTCCTCTATGCTAATATCGGACGCTTCCGAACAACAAAGTCAATCCCTTGACGGCTCCCGGATTTCGATTTGCACGCTTTCCAATTTCTTGCGTGAAGCATGTAAAACACGAAATAAAATCAAGCCCCGCTCCGTTGAGATCGTATGCCGTTCGCCCACCTTAGGAATGTGCTTCATATCATGCAGTAGAAAGCCTGCGAGCGTGTCGTAGTCGCCTTCGGGGATGCCAAGCTTGAGTTCCTGATTGAGGTCTGCAATGGGCACGTGGGCCCTGACGGTGTATTTGTCGGGACCATCCGGGCGAATGGCGGTCTTTGTAAGGTCGTCCTCATCGTTTAAATCCCCGACAATCTGCTCCACGATGTCCTCGCGGGTGAGTATCCCTACGGCGCCGCCGTATTCATTCACCACGATACTCATCTTAGATCCGCTCGTATTCATTTCCAAAAGAACCGCTTCTAATTTCTGAGTCTCAGCTACAAAGTGTGCCATCCGCATGAGAGATGAAATGCTTGCGTCTCCCTGTTCTGTAGCAAAAACGGCTGAGATATCGATCACTCCCACGATATTGTCGATCCTGCCTTCATATACGGGCATACGTGTGTGACGGCTGCGGTCAAATTCTAAGATCGCTTCCCGCACTGTGGTGTCCTGATCAATGGCGTCGACTTGTGTCAGCGGCAATGCACCATCTTTGGCAGAGACCTCACGAAACTTCAGGATGCGTCTAATGATCTTCTTTTCATCGAGGCCGATCTCTTCAGTGGTGGAGTCGTGAGAAATCAAAGTCTGCAATTCTTCGCGCCCGGTTTTCTTTCCCATCCACGCTCGGTCGATAGGGCGCATGATCTTTTCGATCTGCCGGGTGTACAAAGAAACGATCGAAATAAAGGGCGCAAGTGGGCTTTGAAGGTAAAATACTGGTCCTGCAATCCAAGGAGCCCACGCATTTGCATAGCGCTGAAAAAGAAGTTTTGGCAGGAGTTCCCCTAAACTAATGACCAGGGTGGAAGCCATGGCAACAGCTGCAAACTCAGAGTCCTCCCCAAACCATCTACGGCACTGAATAGTGCAAAGCACCGTGATACCCATGATGCAGGAGCTGGTCATGAGGAGTGTCGTGGATAAAACTTTTTCCGGTTTCTCAATGAGCTTGAGCGCAAGAGTTGAGCCGTGAGATCCCGCTTTGGCTTGTTTTTTAAGTTTTGTACGGTCAGCCGTGAGGAGCGCAAGTTCGGATCCTGAAAAAAAGGACTCGAAGGTCAGTAAGGCGATGAGAATGAAGAGTATGTGAAGGTCCATCAAGCGTTTTCAAAAACCTCTTCCAGCATCAGATTTAAAATATCCTCTAGGTGCACTAGCCCCGTGATTGCACCCCCCGTATCTCTTAAGAAAGCAATGTGTGTGCGTCTAGACCGCATGCGTTTAAAAAGGCTTTCTAAGTCAGTCGACGTGCTGACAAAGAGGGGAGGGCGCGTCATCTCTGAAATGGTTTGGCTGTGGCTTTCTGCGTCGTCCCGAAACTTAAGCAAGGCCTTCACATTTAAGATTCCGACGATGTTGTCTTTTGTGCCGCTGTAAACTGGAATTCGGGTGAAGCTTGGATAAAGTTGCATAAAATGAAACGCATCGCGCAGTGTTGCTTTTTCGGGGAGGGAGGCGACCTTTCGAATCGGAATCGCAATCCGCTCGACTGGAATGTCGTCTAATTCAAAGACTCTGCGAATCATTTCAAGTTCCGTTTGATGAATCTGTCCGCCATCCACATGTTCTTCCGCAAGCGAAAGGAGGTCTTCTTCATGGATGCGATCGACAGAGGCGCGTTTTTCTGTGGTGAGCACGCTCTTCTTTGCAAAGAGACGAAGGCCGGTTCTTACCGGCCATACAATCCAATAACCTAAAGTGACGAATCGTGAAAAGAGGGACACGACCAATTGATTGGTTCTTGCGCCGATAATCTTGGGTGTCAGTTCACAAAAGAAAAGAAGAATCGGCGTGACTATGATGATCCCAAGTACGGTGTGAAACAACCATTCCGGGATGCCGTAGTTGATTGCCCAGATGGGAACCGCTATCCCTTGCAGGACTGCGTCGGTGAGTAGGACACCGATCGTAATATTTACGATCTCATTGAGAAGTAGAATCGTGATCAGTAACCCAAAGGGATCTAAAATCAGAGTTTTCACTCGACGAAAGAGCGTTGGGTTGGATTGCTTCATTTTCCTAAGATGCACGCGATTCAGAGAGAACAGTGCGATCTCAGAGGCTGCAAAGATCCCCGAAATGGTCATGAGCGCAAAGATTTTAAAAAAGAGTTCCCAGGTCACTTGAGATTTAAAGGATACGGGAATTATCGATACTTTGCTGGGGCATTTTTGGGGTTGCGGGTGGGGGTAATGGCAGGAATGGCGATTCCTGCGATTTGAGCTGCCTTCTGATTGTGTGCCGAACAGAGGTGCCGCAGGTTCTTAAGTTCAGTTTTACCCCCGAGTGCAAGCGGAAGAACATGATCCACGTGCAAGTGCGCGCTCGAAGTGCAGCGTGCATCTGTGTGTGGGGCGCGATATTCGCACTGGCCGTTTGAACGCGTGAAGATTGCGCGTCTGAACTGTGTTGGGATGTACCGGGCATTAGGGTTCCTGGCTTCCTTCGATTCCTCCTCCGGCGGAGTTGAAGTGGCGGAGTGACTGGGTTTTGAATGTTCTTGCGCTTCATTGGCCGGCGCGCTTTTCCCCAACTGTCTTTCACGCTTCTCGATAATGGTCTGAAGTGTCTGCTTTAAGAGTTCCGCAGTCGTACTGGTCTGGGAAAGTTCTTTTGCGCGTTTCAATAATTCGCGTGTCTCTTCATCAATCAATATTTTTAGTTCTGTATGCGTTGCAGTCACCTGCCGGGTCAGTTCTTGCGATGCTAGCCGCACGGGTTCTGATGCATGTGACAATAGGATCTTTTCCACTTCACGCTTGGATTGGCCCAGGCACTCTGTGATGAGAGCTGCCTTTGTTTCCTTAGGCACTTTCACTTTTGATCCACCTGGCGCTGACATCTCAGCGCGGATGTGGCGCTGAATCATGGCAGCTGACGTGAGTGTTAGTGCGCCAGATTCAATATGGGTCTTCACCTCCGGCGTTTCCCGCATAAGGCGCACGGCTGATACCCGTTCTGCGGCTTGGCTCTCGGAATACTTGAGGCCCCGCACTACATAATCAAACAGACTTGAATAGGCATCTGCCGCGAATGCCCGCCGCACATCTACTTCTAACAGATGCTCAAGTAACACCAGTGTTGCGGCCTTCTCATTCTTTGCAGCCCTGCTTGTGAATTCCAAGAGTTCGAGATCCGAAAGCTTTCTAAGTTCGTTTTTGTTCATGACGCCTTTCAGTGTAACCCCATGTTTTTCGGCCATCTCATGGCCCGTATAAGCGCACGAAATCAGATTTTTGATTTCAAAGGACAATCTACGAAAGATCGTTCGCATCAAAGCCGCATAGGCGCTTCAGGTCATTATCTAGTCGTTTTTTTGCAACTCAAAAAAGCCTTCCCCGTAAGAGTGGTCAAGAAAAAGTTTTATAAAATTTTTTATCAGCAATCTGCGATGCGAATAAACGCTTAGACATCAGCAGTAGGACTTCAGTAAAGTATGCCCCGCTATTTCACCGCGGCCGGCCGGACTGCCAATTGTATGACTGCGTCTTAAATCGCATTTTTCTTGCCCCATCCCCGTGAAGCTTTTTAGCATTTTGTGCAGGCCCACCTTGAGGCCAAAAACGGCGTGGAGGCCTAGGTTGCGTAGGTTGCGTATGTTAAAAATTCTGATCTGTCTGACTTTAGCTTTTGGTCCTTCGATGCAAGCGTTCGCGCAAGGCGGGGTACAGCCGAAGAAAGAAAATGTCCGATTTGAGGACCCTTACGAGGCAAGTCGGCATAAAGACAAAATGGACGAGCTCGATGCAACGAAAGAATCAGCTGAGCAATCTAAAATGAGAATCGAGGCTCTGAGTCTGAAAGCCGAGCAGGGGAAACGGTATAGAAGCCGGCTCGCGCAAGCAAAAGAGCAACTCAAAGAAGAGCTTTCAGAAATCGAGGCCCTATCGAAGGATCTCGAGAAGCCTATCCCGCAGATTTCTTGTTTTGATATGTTGGCACTAGAGTCTGGCGGAAAGTTTCGCATGAATTGGTTTGGGACCTTAGTTGGATTTTATGGAGGGGCTGTTCTCGGGGCTATTATAACTGCAGACCTTAGTAGTTCTGGGAGTACAATCCTCGGTGCTCTTGCTGGAGGATTAGTTGCGGAACTTATTCTTTTCGCACCCACGATTGGTGATGCCAAGGATAGAAAAAGTTACAAGATTGCCTCTCGCTTCAATATTCCTGAAATAGTAGATACAACTTTGAGTGAAGAACAACTCAAGTTACTCGAAAAGTTTAAGTACAGGGAGCGAGCTTTAGATCGAATTAACAAAGCACTCAAGAAACGTGGAAAAGCCTCAGCTCCTGCCTCGATCGACGATGTCCGTGCGGTCATGGTGGAGGGATTCAATAGCAGCGACTTCTGCCGTGCAAATGCCCCTGCCAGCAACGACATCGCTCTGATGAAACCCAAACAAATACACGCTTATATTCTGTCTAAACTTGAATCTCGCTTAGGTGGATCCGCCTCAGGCACAAAAGGCACTTCTGACTCAGACAGCTCCTCCGCCGGCGGAGTTCGGACCGCAGAATAAAAAAAGGGGGAAGGCCAAAGCCTCCCCCCCCCCCCTCATATTTAGAAATTTAACTCGCCTTACGCGCAGATTTCGCAACCGCAGGCTCAGAAGCAGCAAGCGGTTTGCGCCCCTTTTTCTGGGTCGTCTTCTGCTCAGCACTCGCACCACTCGTTGCCCCAGAGCCCGCCTTACGCGAGATCGGAACAATCTTCTGAACCAAGGCCACCTTCAGCACCTCGTCTAGAGTCTTCACCGGCACGAATTCAAGCTCGTCGCGGAACTCCTGAGGAATGTCTTCAAGATCCTTCTTGTTGTTGTAAGGGATGACGATCGTTTTGATTCCATGCCTCATTGCAGCAAGAGCTTTCTCTTTGAGTCCACCGATCGGAAGCACGCGTCCCGTCAGAGTGATTTCCCCCGTCATCGCGACATCCTTGCGGATTGGAATTCCGGTCAGTCTTGAGATGATCGCAGTCGCCATGGTGATCCCAGCCGAAGGACCATCTTTAGGGATAGCTCCTTGCGGGAAGTGCACATGAAGATCAGTTTCAGACAGGGTATCTAAAGAGATCCCAAAGTCCGTAGATCTAGATCGAATCAACCCAAGCGCAGCTTGGCCGGATTCGCGCATAACGTCACCGAGTTGCCCAGTGAGCACCATATTGCCTTTACCGCGAGTCATCGCAGTTTCGACGTACAGAATTTCTCCACCGACAGACGTCCAGGCTAGGCCTGTAGCCACTCCAACTTCATCTTTCTGCTGTTCATCTTCACGAATGTAAACTGCAGGTCCAAGGTACTTGGTCACCAAAGCAGGCGTGATCAATGTCGTCCCATCAAATCCCTCAGCGACACGGCGAGCGGTCTTTCGTGCAACCGTACCGACGATACGTTCAAGGTTTCTTAATCCAGCTTCACGTGTGTAGTTCTGAATCATGGATTCAACTGCTTCGTGAGTGAATTCAATATGTTTTTCTTTAAGACCGTTCTCTTCGGTTTGTTTTGGAATCAAATACTTCTTAGAGATAAAGTACTTCTCTTCCTGGGTGTAGCCAGAGAGTTGAATGATCTCCATACGGTCCCGTAGAGGTGCAGGAATGTTTTCAAGCACGTTACAGGTCGCGATGAACATCACGTTTCTGAGATCGATCGCTACGTTTAAGTAGTGATCTCGAAATGCATAGTTTTGTTCTGGGTCAAGAACTTCAAGCAGTGCTGCCGAAGGATCGCCTTTAAAATCGCTGCCCAACTTATCGAGTTCGTCTAATACAAAGACTGGATTGTTCGTTCCGGCCTGCTTTAAGCCTTGAACAATACGGCCCGGCATAGCGCCCACATAGGTACGGCGGTGCCCACGGATCTCAGCCTCATCTTTTACGCCACCTAAAGAGATGCGTACAAATTCCCGACCCAATGCGCGCGCAATGGATTTCCCAAGCGACGTTTTACCCACGCCAGGAGGGCCGCTCAAACAAAGGATGGGACCTTTCATGTCGCTCTTTAATTTTCGGACCGCCAGGAAGTCTAAGATCCTGTCCTTCACTTTTTCAAGTTTGTAGTGGTCGTCGTCTAAAATGTTTTGTGCATGAACGAGGTCTAAGTTATCGACACTTGTTTTGCCCCATGGGGTATCAATCATCCACTCGACGTAAGTGCGTAGCATGGATGCTTCCGAAGACTCTGGATGCATACGCTCTAAACGATGCAATTGTTTTAAGGTTTCGGTCTCGGCGTGGGATGGCATGTTCGAACGCGCGATCTTTTCACGCAGTTCCGCTAGCTCTTCGCCCTTTGGATCCTGTCCATCACCCAGCTCGTTTTTAATTTGTTTGATCTGCTCACGAAGAAAATATTCCTTCTGCGTCTTCGTGATTTCGTCTTTGGTTTGGCTTCGGATCTTGGCCTGAATGGAAAGGACCTCAAGCTCTTTAGATACAAAGTCGCTCACGCGTTTTAATTTTTCAAATGCATCTTGAGTCTCAAGAACGGCTTGCGCTTGGTTCACTTTCAAACTCAAATTTGAGGTAACAAGATCTGCGTAACGGGAAGGGTCTTGGATATCCTCAAGAACCATCATCAGGTCTGGGGCCATGGACTTACCCAAGCTCATCAGACGTTCAATCTGTTCGCGGATGGTACGCATCAAGGCTTCAGATTCAGTTTTCTTATCCGTAATGCAATCGTCTAAGCGTTCCACTTCGACTTCATAGAATGGATTCGTCTTCTTGTAAGTTTTTACTCGCGCACGGCATAAACCTTGCGTCAGAATTTTTACGCGGCCATCTGGCAGGGGACGCATGCGCATGATCATCGCAATGGTTCCGACCTCAAAAATGCCTTCTGGCGTCGGTTGCTCGTCTGCGATGTTTTTTTGCGACGAAAGAAAGATCAGGCGATCTGTTTTTTCTAAGGCTTCCTCAACACTGCGTATCGAAGTATCCCGCCCAACAAAGAGGGGAATGATCATGTAAGGGAAAACCACAATGTCCCTTACGGGTAACATCGGCAGGGTTCCTGGAATCTCAATCTGATCACCGTCGTAGTTCGTCATCATTTATCCTTGTGCCTCCACGTTGCGCCTCACTAAGCACTTCGGACCTACAGCAGGTTCTCTTGAGGATTAAGTTCTTCGAATAGACATCTTCTGGAGCCACTCTTTTAACAGTGTGATGTTTCGCCAAAAAAATGACGGATGACGGCGTGAGTTAAGCGAAGGTTTTTAGCGTATTAGCCAAAATCTGAAGGGAGGCAGGTAAAGGCGCTTCGACGAAAATCTTGGCTTTGGTCACCGGATGTACGAACCCAAGCGTCCTTGCGTGGAGCGCTTGCCCGGGAAGTGCAGCGACGCAGTCTTGAACAACCTTAGGAAGAGCCACCCACTTGCCTTGGGACGCTGTCGGGGTGCCGTAGATAGGATCCCCGAGCAACGAGTGGCCAAGCTGAGTGAGGTGGACGCGCACCTGGTGCGTGCGGCCAGTCTCAAGTGTCGCCTCAATAAGAGAAGCAAATGGCTTAGCTGTGCTGCGCCCATAACTCTCAAGCTTCTGAAAGTGAGTGATCGCAACGCGCCCGCCGGATCGCACGACCGCCATTTTTTTACGGTCTTTCGGGTTTCGGTCCATTTCGTTTCGCACACTTTCTTTTTTCCAAAGGGGTGTCGCGTAACAAAAGGCCCAGTAGCTCCGTTCGATCGTGTGGCTTGAGAAAAGTTTTGCAAGTCCCTGATGAGCCGCGTCGTTTTTTGCCACGACCAGTGCACCCGTTGTGTTTTTGTCGATGCGGTGCACGATGCCAGGGCGCAGCACTCCGCCGATTCCACTTAAGTCGCGAATATGAAAAAGCAGTGCATTCACTAAGGTGCCAGAGGTTTCCTGAGGAGAAGGGTGAACCGACTGATTGGCGGGCTTATTTACGATGATGAGGTGTTCATCTTCATAGAGAACTTCGAGGGGAATATTTTCTGGAAGAACGTCCATTTTAACGGGTTCCGCCCACTGAATGGTGATGGTGTCGCCAAGATGCAGTGCATCCTGAGCACGGATCGGAGCGCCGTTGACTAAAACTTTGCCCTCATCCATTAAACGTTGAATTTGACTCCGTGAAAGTGTGGCTAACTCTGGATCCCTTTTAGCGCAGGCCGCAAGAATCCGGTCTGCACGCACCAGCAGGAGATCATCTGGTTCAATCACCAGTTGCGAAGTGGTTTGCATCACTTATCCGGTCTTGCTTGTTTGAAACGGTGAATAAAGGCATTCACCAGGGGCTCCTGAGGGAGCTTCAAGCGTTTCGCGATCTGAATCAAAAACCCACGGAGATAGACCGAAGCCGGCAGGCGTGCATAGTCCTCATCCTCAATGGCGATGACGTACATCTTAGTGATCCGTGTGAAGTCAGAAAGTTCATCCACAGAGATTCCCCGTGCCTCACGCACTCTCCTTAAGAAGACTCCGGTGAATTCCGTTTCTTTTAAGATCTCTTCTTCGATCGCCTGCGTGCTTTCACTGGTCGTAGTGACGCGTGCAGGCGTCACATTGTGGGTTGCGCGTTGAATCTGCATGCCTAAGCCCGGCAAGGGGGTCACGCTTGAAACAGGTTCCTGGATAAAACCGTGGGAGGCGTCGTAGGCGCGCCGTTTCTCTGGGTGCGACAGGATCAGATAAGCTTCTTCAATGCGTTTAACTAGATCCTCCGTTTCACCCGCAGGGATCAGGGAATAAAGCGCCAAGCTATCTTTAGAATAAGCATTTTTGAGCCGCAAATAGGCTGAGCGGATTTCTTGAGGAGTCGCAGCAGAGGCGAGCTCCAGTACGTCGTAGTAAGTTGGATTTTCATCGCCCAGTTGCATTGCCGGTGGCCTTCCGTTGCTTGAGGAGATAGTTTGCCATGCGCTCGATCGTCACCGAGAGCTTTGAGTTTGGAAACTCAAGCAAAACTGGTCTCTTCCTACGGACAGATTGCCAAACCGAACTGTCGTAATCAAGGTAACCTAAGTATTCGAGGTCGAATCCGAAGTATTTCTTACAAACCGCCTTCATCGAATAGCCCACATCGATGTCGGCCTGGGAGCGGACCTGGTTCATCACTAGCCGAGGGCGGTATTCTGTGACCTTACGTTTAAAAAAGAGGGCCAGATCCCGATCCACCTTGGCGATTTCGTTCAGCAGGTCGGTTGGGGAGTGGATGCTAAAAGCATTGTTGGGCTGCGTTGCTGCCTCAATCAGATATCGAACAGGATCGAGCTGACTGAAGCGTTGCAAGCGGTCGTAATAGGAAGCTTTGATGAATCTGTAGGCGTTTTCGATCGAGGTGGGTTCAGGCAGGGCCGTGATCATCTGCACATCGGCCGAGTTAAAGAACTCAAGAGTGTGTGTTGAGGTTCCGGCGCCAAGGTCCACCATCACGATGTCTGCAGGCAAGTGCCGAAGTTCCGCAATCACGAGGTCACGCTTGGATCCGGCCATTTGTGTGATGGCAAGTGCATCGTTTGCGCCTGAAATAATGCTTAAATTCGGAAATGGTGTTTGCACCATGCACTCTTCTAAAGTCGCGCAGCGGTTAGAAACAAAGTCGCCTAAACCGAATTTTGGGGGATCGATCCCTAAGACGGTATGCAGGTTGGACCCTCCAAGATCTAAGTCAATGGCGACGATGCGGTAGCCGTGGCGTGAAACAGAGTAAGCGAGTGCCGAAGCTAAAAAACTTTTTCCAACCCCGCCCTTACCACCGCCGACCGCCCAGACCGTTGGGGCGGCAGTTTGAGAACCTATATACGAGATCGGGTTGATTGGGCTTCCGTCCATGGATACCTAAGTACTCTCAATTATTAGGGTCCTCATCGCAACACCCCATCGTCAATGCACTTTTTCGTCGGGTAAGAACTCGACTCGGTATAAACTGCAGGGTCATGGCAGACACTTGGCGGCTCGGGTTGCGCAGCGACCTTCATTTAACGAGAAAAGTGTTCCATTGTGGAATGGGCCTCTTTATGGCCGCGCTCTATGCAACTGTGCTGTCAAAAGTTTTGGCGGTGTCTTTGCTCCTTGGATTTTTCGTCGGACTTCTGTCGCTTGAGATTTTAAGGCTGCGGAGCCCAGCGCTGAACACGGCCGCACTTCGCCTCTTTGGCAGCATCCTGCGACGGAGCGAAGTCGATCGCGTATCTGGCACTCCTTTCTACGTCGGCTCGGTCCTCCTTTGTGTGATCGTTTTCCCAAAAAGTATCGCAATACTTTCCATTCTATTCCTCGCGATCGGGGATCCAATCAGTAGCGTCATGGGAATCCTTTACGGAGACAGAAGTATTCGGTTTAAGAATGGTAAGTCGTTGATCGGCACGGCTTCAGGCATGGGAATCTGTTTTATCGTTGCGCTGCTGTTTCTGCGCTTCCACGAAGGCATGCCTCTGGTTTCAGCGGTCTTGATCGCTTTTTTTGGAGGAATTGCGGGTGGCGGCTCGGAAATGGTGCCGCTGGATATCGACGACAATTTTTCGATCCCCTTAGTCAGCGGTCTTGCCATGTGGGTGACTGACCTGATTGTTGGGTGGTGATCCGTGGAGCTCCTCAGGCAGGCAGCCCTGATCTTGGGAATTGTGGCAAGCGGGGTCGGGACCTATTCGGCTTACCGGAACTTCCGTACCCGGCCCGGGATCCTTTTTTCACTCCTTGCTCTTGCGGTCTCCATTTATGCATTCAGTCTTGTGGCTTGGTTGACATTTCAGGATGACGTCGCGCTTGGCCTTCACTGGATCGCAAACGTCTGGATTGCACCCCCTGCTCTTCTTCTCTTGAACTGGATCTCTCAAAGCCAGGATAAATTTTCCATTTTTCTTCCAAGGTTGGCTTTAGTGGGGGCGGCGATTTTAAGTACGATGCGCATCGCGATGGAAGTACGACCCGTGTGGGCCGATCGCTTCATGCAGTTTTGGCCGGCACTCATCCTGGTCGAACTCTTAAACCGCGCGCTCCATAGTAGGCCCGGAGGAAAACAGATCAAGACCTCAGTCGTCACCAATACGCAGGCTTTTTGGATCTACTTTGGGGTCGCAGTCTCTTTGTTGACGTGCACCCGCACGAACTTCTTAAGTCTTGGGGATGTGTTGCCCGCTTTCGGTTACATCCTTGCATCCATCTATCTGGTCTTTCTGGCTCTTACTCTTTCGCCGCAGCGCTGGTTGCGCCTCCCACTTCTCATTTCCAGGTTTTTAGCCACCGCAACTTTAGCCCTTGTTTTGACTCTGTTTTACGCATTTTTGCAGAGACATTTTAGTGCGAGTGTTCCGCTGCTCGTATTGAATTCTTTTCTCGCCACACTCTTGGTCTTAATGCTTTGGCGCCCTCTAACAGAGTTATTCCGAGTCGCGTGGGATTTCTTTTCTCGTACCGCTCGGAGTAAACGTAAGGAAGAGATTGTCGCTTTCATGGAGCGAGTCGAGCTCGCTCGCACTGAAGCTGAAATCGAGGCGATCTTCCAAAGTCTATTTCGAAAGTGGTTTCGCATCTCAAGCGTTGAACTTTTGGGACCAGAGCTTCCTCAAGAACTCACCGACCGTTTTGTCGAATTTGTGAAAGATGCGTCTTTGCCTCTCGTGCATAGAAGGTTGATTGACGCAGATCGAGGTTGGTTGTGGGGCCGGGATGGGGACCTCGATGTCAAATCGATCGAGGCATTTTTGCAGAAACATCAAGCCGAATGGGTCATCGTTCTGAAGTACCGATCCGAGTTTGTAGGCCTCCTCTTGGCTAAGGGGCAAGAACTTTCGCAAGGTGGAGGAGAGGTCGGTTTAAGTAGTTTGAGCGAACTGATCGAAGTGATCGATAAGGCTGCTGCACAACTATCGCGTATTCGTACACATCTGGTCGACCTGGAGCGACGCCGACTGTCTGTTATCGGCGAGCTTGCGTCGGGTATGGCGCATGAGATCCGAAATCCTTTAGGAGCTATCCGGGGTGCGCTTGATCTTCTGGATCCTAAAGATGGATGGGTCCGTGTGATTCGTGATGAGTCCGACCGCATCAATCATTTGGTCGAACAGGTCCTTGATTTAGCACGATCCGGCGCAGAGTTACGTTCAATCATTTCGGTACGCGATTTGGTCGATGCTTCGTTAAAAAGCATCGCACTTCGCAATCCTAGTGTGATGGATCGCATTCGAGTCGAGGGCGATCCGGAACTTCGTGTCGATGCAGAACCCAGACGTTTACATCAGGTGCTTGTGAATCTGATAGAAAATGCTCTGAAAGCTACCGATGGCATGGGAAAATCGGAAGTGAGAATTATTTGGCGGGAGGATCCTGCAGGTCCTTTGCGCATTGAGGTGCGTGATAATGGCCGTGGCGTACCCGAAGACCTCACTGCGCGAATCTTTGAACCCTTTGTTTCTGGTTTTGATCAGGGAACGGGGCTGGGGCTTTCCATCAGCGAGCGCATTGTGCGCGAACACGGAGGGACTCTTCGTTTTGAGAGTACGGTCGGGGTAGGTACCACCTTTACTTTAGAGCTGAAGCGACACGGAGGGGTTTCATGAGGGATCGAGTGATTTTTATCGACGACGAACCCAACATCAGAAAGACGATGGAAGCGATCTTTCATCGTGCTGGGTATGAAATCACCTGTTTCCCGGGGCTTTCATGGGCAATTGATGCTCTGAATAATGATCCTGTCGATGTCTTGATCACCGATCTTTCGATGCCAGAGCATGACGGCCTTCAGATTTTAGATCACGTGATGCGATTTCATATGGGTATTCCGGTGATCCTGATGACCGCCTACGGTTCGGTTGAATCAGCGACACGCGCGATGAAGCAAGGTGCCTATGACTTTTTGATGAAGCCGGTCAATACCGAAGAGCTTCTGCGTATCGTTCGTTCCGCCATTGAGACCAGGCGCCGACGCAGTCGAGCGGCACTTGAAGGTTATGCTCCTGTACCTGTTTCTGTAGTTCCCAATCGGTCTGAATGTCTGCCACTTCTTGGATCCTCAGACGCTTCAAAGAAATTAAACTCTGAAGTTTTACGCGCAACACAATCCAACCTGCCTGTGGTGCTGATGGGAGCACAAGGTTCGCTTCTGCGTGAAATTGCTCAAGAGATTCATGCACGCTCAGAAAGGTCTGCGGAAATATTCTTAGAGCTCGGGTTTTCTGTTTTAGAGCCTGAGTTTCATGGAACGGAAGTTTTTGGATTAGAAAAGGGCGCGACACCGGCTGCCTTTTTCTCAAGGCCCGGGCGGCTTGAGCTTTCAGCCGGAGGCGTTTTGTTCTTAGAGGATGTAGAAACATTAGAGCCAGTGGCTCGTGGTTTACTCACACGTGCAGTGCGAGATTCTCAGTTCACCCGAGTTGGCGGATTTTTTCCGCAAGCGCTCTCTGCGCAACTCATCCTCGCTGTGACCCGTGATGAGTCTTGGGTGCCCAATCCAGAGCTTCAAGGACTGTTGCGCGCGGCCGGTGGGGTAGAAATTAGGGTCCCGCGCCTAGAAGAGCGGGCCCAGGATTTCATTGAATGGCTGCCGCGGATGGTGGATCGCGCTTGTGCTCGATATGCTTTACCCAAAAAACAGGTGCACCCGGAGTGGGTGAGTAAAATGTCCAAAAAATCCTATCCCTTTCAATGGGAAAGTCTGCGTGAAGAGGTCTTAAAGGAAGTCAAAGAGACCGTAGGGCCGGTTGTTGGAGCGTGATCCATCCCGCCTTTTCTTCGATTTCCTGGCGTAGGATCAGCGCCTGAAACCCTGTCTGAAATGCCCTCATTTCCCATCCGAGTTCGAGGCACTTTTCTCTTAAGTTTAAACTGTGTACTGCACCGCTCCTCGAAACTTCCGCCCTGATCAATTTCAGAATGTCCCGCTCCATCGCGGTTCTTGGGCCAGAATTTTTTTGTCTTTTTTCGACCTGTATTTCTAGATCAAGCCAAGTGCCTTTTAGGGACTGAGCTGAAAATAGGGCGGTCGCGTGACTTTCCTCGAGCAATCTTTGGTTTCCACTGAGTGCGGGATCGCCGGGAAAGCAGGCGGTCGAATAAAGGTCTCGCCCGAGCTGAGTCGCCCATGCCGCCGTATTTAATGACCCAGAAATCGTCATGCCCTCCACGACCCAAGTCGCTTTGCTGAAATAGGCGAGCCAACGATTTCGAGCTAAAAAATGGGCAGGACGCGGCGGCTCTAAGTCTTGAAATTCACTGATGATCATTCCACCTTCATCCAAGATTCTTTGGCGCAGACGCGCATTCTGTTGTGGGTAGTTTACGCTGATCCCTGCACCTAAAAATGCGATCGTAGGAAGGCCATTTTTTAAGGCGGCTTCATGAGCTGCGGCGTCAATGCCGCGGGCGAGTCCGGATACAATCACAGTTTTTGTCCCTTGCAGGCTGGCAACCGTCCGTTCCAGGTGTTGCAGTGATTTGATCTGCGGATTTCGGGTGCCAACGATTGCAAGGCCCTTAAGAAATAGATGCTCTAAAAATGCATCAGGATCCGGGCTCTGCGTCTGAATGGTCAGCTGTTTTGGGCGCGGAAAATCTTCGGGCGCAAGCTTCAGCAAATCGGTGAGTTCATCTTCTTTTAGAACCAGGGTCTTCATCGCTGAGAAAGCTATTCAAGAACCGTGCGAGCTGTTTCGGCCTAAGAGCGTCTCTTCTTTGCTTTGGGTTTTCCCTCGCGCTCTTTCAGTAAAGCCACAGCCTGATCGAGCGTCATCGCTTCAATCTGCGTACCCTCAGGTAAGGTCGCGTTCACCTTGCCCCAGTTGACATAGGCTCCGTACTTTCCGCTCATCACCTGAACCGGTGATTGATCGTCAGGGTGTTTCCCAATCTCTTTTAAGACAAGCGCACCCCGACGGCCTTTCTTTTCCTCTTTTAAGAGTTCGAGTCCTCGTTCAAGCGACACGGTGTAAACGTCGTCATCTTTCTTCAGACTCCGGAAATCCTTCTCGTGCACGACATACGGACCAAAACGGCCTAAGTTTGCAGAGATGGGTTTCCCTGTTTCGGGGTGGTTCCCAAGCACGCGAGGAAGACTGAGCAGTTTCAATGCGACGTCGAGCGGAACATTTTTGGGATCAAGCCCCTTCGTGAGCGAAGCGCGTCTGGGTTTAGGGGCCTCGTCGGTCACTTCACCGAGTTGCACATATGGACCAAACCTGCCGGTTAGGCAGTAGATCGATTGTCCGGTTGTAGGATCAGTACCGATCGGCTCTGGGCCTTTTTCACTAGCGATTAACAGGTCTTCCGCCTGGGCTTCGGTTAGATCAGCGGGCGCAATATCGTCTGGAATGGTGGCGTGAACTTCATCGTTCGCTTTGCCGCCCATTTTGACTAAATACGCGCCATAGCGCCCGATTTTGACGTCAATTCCTTTGAGCGATGGCAGATCGATGGTGCGGGATTCTTCAGGTTTGATTTTTTTATCTTGGGCTTTGACCTGTTCGCTTAAGCCTTCTTTCCCTAAAAAGAATTGTTTTAGATAAGGGATGGACTCCTGCTTTCCTTCAGCAATATCGTCTAAGCTCTTTTCCATTCCGCTCGTAAACTTGTAGTCAACTAAGTTTTCAAAGTGACGCTCTAAGAGCTGAATCACAGCCATTCCTGTGAAGGTGGGTACTAAGGCATTGCCTACTTTTCGCACATATCCACGATCCAAGATGGTGTCGATGATGGACGCATAGGTAGATGGCCTGCCGATGCCTTCTTTTTCTAGTCCTTGCACTAAAGAAGCTTCCGTAAATCGCGCCGGTGGTTTTGTTTCATGGTCTTGCGCTTCAAGCTTTCTGACATTGCAGAGGTCGCCGATCTTCATGGCCGGGAGAACCACTTCCTGATCCTCTAAAGCCGCATCGGGATCATCGCTGCCTTCCACGTAAGCCCGTAAGAAACCTGGGAACAAAATCCGGTTCCCGCTGGCGCTAAAGAGAATGGAGTCCCCGCCTGCTTTTGCCTCAATTTTGGCCGTAACGCTTAGCTTTTTCGCCTCAACCATTTGACATGATACTGTGCGTTTCCAGATGAGGTCATAAAGGGCGAATTCTCTGCCACTGAGTCCTGTATCTTGGGGAGTCTTAAAGTCTCCGCCTGCAGGGCGAATCGCTTCGTGAGCTTCTTGTGCTCCCTTGTTTTTGGAAGCGAACTGGCGGGGTTCGTGTGACAAATATTCTTTTCCATAGAGCGCGATCACTGCCGCGCGCGCTCCTTTGATCGCTTCTTGGGACAGCGATGGCGAATCCGTTCTCATGTAGGTGATGAACCCTTGTTCGTAGAGGCTTTGTGCAACCCGCATTGCGTCTCGTGCGCCCCAGCCGAGTTTCCGGTTGGCTTCCTGTTGCAGAGTTGAGGTGATGAATGGGATGGCCGGACGAGAAGAAAATTCCTTTTCTTCAACGCTCAAGACCTTAAAAGGCGCTGATTTCAAGGTGTCCTTAAGCTGTGTGGCACGCTTCTCATCCAAGATCAGAAGTGCCTTATCGCCCTTAAGTTTTCCGGTCGTCTCATCAAAATCTTTTCCCGTAGCCAGCCGTTTTCCACTGACCTCTATTGATCGAGCTTGAAACGGAGTTTTGTCTTTCTCTAAGCCCGCAATCAAGTCCCAGTAAGATGCCTTTTTAAAGGCCATGCGCTCGCGCTCACGCTGTGCAATCATGCGTAAGCCGGCGGACTGCACACGTCCAGCCGATAGTCCAAAAGCGATCTTCTTCCAGATCAAGGGGGACACGGTGTAGCCCACCAAACGATCTAGAATTCGGCGTGTTTCCTGGGCGCGAACCAGTCTTAAGTCAACGTCTCGAGTATCGGTGAGAGCGTGCTCGATCGCACTTTTGGTGATTTCATGGAACACCATGCGTTTGACCGGCACTTTAGGTTTTAAAAGTTGCAAAAGATGCCAAGAAATCGATTCTCCTTCGCGGTCTTCATCGGTTGCGAGGTAAAGCTCATCGGCATTGGCTAACTTCTTTTTTAAGTCCTGAATGATCTTACTTTTTCCCTTGGGAACGACATAAATGGGCTCAAAGTCTTGCTCGACGTTTATGCCAATCTTGGCCCACTCCTCCTTTTTCAACTTCTCTGGTATATCTGCCGCCGACTGGGGGAGGTCGCGTACGTGTCCCATGCTTGCTTCTACAACGTAGTGCTTTGGAAGAAATTTTCGGATCGTTTTTGCCTTAGTGGGGGACTCCACTACGACAAGGGTTTGTTTTGCCATGTCACACTAAGCGATGACGAAGGCGGAGGCATACGTCAATAACTCTTTTTTGTGCTGCACGGGAAATCGCCTGGATGCTACGTTGTGAAGACACTATGGCGCATTCATTGAACTCAGGCATCTGGAGCACGAGTCCTCTTTATCAAAACGCAGTCAAAGATCTGGATATGGCCGGCAAGGTCATGGGCATAGACCCGAACGTCCTGGAACGGCTCAAGATCCCAAAACGGGCTATGTGTGTCGCTGTGCCCATTCGTATGGATGACGGCAGCGTACGGGTTTTTGAGGGCTACAGGGTCCAGCACAACATGACTCTTGGGCCAGCGAAGGGCGGAATCCGGTTTCACCCGGAAGTGAACCTTTCTGAAGTTTCTGCCCTCGCCATGCTCATGACGATGAAGTGCGCTCTGGTTGGGTTGCCTTTAGGCGGCGGTAAAGGTGGGGTACGCGTAGATCCTCGGCAGCTATCACGAGCGGAACAGCAAGCGATCACTCGCCGCTACACGATGGAAATCATCAGCATGATTGGGCCAGAAAAAGATGTTCCCGCGCCTGACGTCGGCACAGATGGTCAGCACATGGCGTGGATGATGGACACCTATTCCATGGCCAAAGGCTACTCGGTTCCAGGCGTGGTCACAGGTAAGCCGATTGAGATCGGCGGTTCTTTAGGGCGTGGTGAAAGTACCGGTCGTGGTGTTGTTTTTGTCATCGAGCACGCGATTGAGCTCATGAAAAAGCGAGGCACTTGGAAGAAGGATCTTAAGGATGCAACAGCGGTCGTTCATGGATTCGGAAAGGTTGGCGCAGTTGCGGCAAACGAACTGTATATCCGTGGATGTAAAGTTTTAGCCGTGAGTGACTTTTACGGCGGGATCTATAACAAGAACGGATTAGATATTGCCGCGGTTCAAAAGTATATGGATCAGAACCGGAAGCTTGAAGGCTTCCCGGGTGCTGACGCTGTGACCAATGAGGAACTGCTGGGATTGCAGTGCGACATTCTGGTTCCGGCCGCAATCGACGGCGTTATCACGATGGACAACGTGAAAAACGTAAAAGCAAAATTGATCTCTGAGGGTGCAAACGGCCCCATTTCCTCCGATGCTCAACAGTATCTGGAAGAACATGGCGTATTCGTCGTGCCCGACATTTTGGCAAATGCGGGTGGCGTGATTGTTTCCTACTTTGAATGGGTGCAGGGTTTGCAAAGCTTCTTCTGGAGTGATGATGAAGTGAATAAACGCTTGGCCTCGGTCATGAAGGATGCCTTTGATCGTGTGGCTGCCATTCAAGAAAAATATAAATGTGGGATGAAAACGGCTGCGCTGATTTCATCAGTCGAGCGCGTGTCTAAGGCGATGCTGTACCGCGGCTTATTCCCATGATCATGATTGGGGTCGCAGCCTTTTTCCTGGCCGGAGCGTACCCTGCATTCTCTTGGGATCACCATCAGTCGATGATGGAGGCGTGGTTGTCGAAGTATCCTGACCGCTACCCAGGTTTGGTCCGCATTCCTTGTCAGAAAGAAGAACAGCGGGTTTTAAATGAGCTCGGTGCGAAGCTTGCGTTTAGCGCAGACCGCGTCCCACTTTTTTCAAAGCATCAGGATTGCGCGGCAAAAGTCGAAAAGCCGCTTCGTTCACTCCTGGTGTCTGGGATGGTGGATGAGCCCGACCTAGGTATGGATCAGGATCTTCCTGATTCGGTCGATCCACTGGGGGAACGCGCTTGGATGGGTGGAAAGACGGGGATGACTTCCCAAGGCTTTCGCCACATGTATTTTGCGGGCTTTCGGTTTTTAGATCCCTTGCGAAGCTTTCAAATTCCGCTCCAAGCAGTAGGCCAGGCGCCTGTGCGTTATGCGCTTTTTATGGATGAGGCTCTCCGTCTCAAATCGGAGAATGCATTCTTTGCGGTCAGACTTTCATTGTGGGCAGCGCATTTGATCCAAGATCTTTCTCAGCCCTTTCATGTGCGCCAAGTGTTGTCTTTGTCTATGATTCCGTGGAAAAAGCTTTTCTCCGGGTCTTTTGTTGCTGCTTCGACGCAGGCAGTGGCGAACTACCATTTGGCTTACGAAAGCTATGTTTTAGAGTTAGTGAAACAGGCTGAGCTGCAGGAACTCGATTCGTGTTTTTTTGATCAGGACAGTGATCTGCCGCGTGATCCCACACAGCGCGTACACGCCGTGGTCGAGCGCTCACTCGGAACCTCTAAGGCTTTGGGCCCAGCAGTTTACGACTTATTTGGAGCTTCCCTAAAGGAACTAGACGTTGATCTGGTCAAGGCTCCTAACTCTATTGATTACTATGCGATCACGCAAAATGCGGACGCTGACGGTCCAAGAAAGACCCTTGAGGCGGCGACCTGTGATCAGATTCGTCTGATGTTACAGGCGACGGTGCAGACGCTTACTCTGCAGCAGCCCTAAGGACATAAGTCGCAAGCGCAGTGTGAGGTGGCTCGCCTTCGACGTAAAGTTCGAAGAGATTTGTGGTTGGGTTGAGTTCAACACACACTGTAACGCTCTTTGGAAAGATGGCCTCTGGAAGTCTCTGTTCATCGGTGTAGCAGACCTTATTTTCATCGATACTGAGAAGTTTAAGATTTGTGTTCTTTAAATCATGCCCGTCGCCAAGAATCTTCTGCCGAGGTGTGATTCCCTGCTGCTTCAATTTGTCGTCAAAGGATTCTTTGCCCACTAAGACCCATTTTCCTTCTTTAGGAATGTTTTGCGCGGTGATGGGGTAAGCAACTTCCAAAGAGGGTTGTTCACCTTGGCTACCGCGATATCTATTTAGAGGTCGTGGAGGGCCTGGTCGATGAGGATGAACTTTGTATCGAGGCTGGTCTCCCTCTTTTGTCGCGGTTGAACCAAAAGCAAGTGGGTTCTCCGACTCATCGAGGGTGATCTGCGGCTCGTTGCCAGCACTTCTTCTATTCATGGAAGCTTCGATCTGGCGATCAATGCTTTGGTTGAGGCGCCCGAGCGGCAGCTGATAGAAGGTCGCCGTATTTTTGAGGGCCTGAAATGAGAGCTCTTTCAGATCCTCTTTTGACACATAGGGTTGCACTAAATCTAACAGTGTCGCGAGGTCAGCATGAACGATACGAACAGGTTCATCGATTGCAGTGAGCGTGCCATATCGGATCTTTGCCACACCGAGGGCCGTTGTTTCAATGCCATCGAGTTCAAATGCCTCGCCGGATTTTCTGATAAATCCTGGAAGTACATGCCCGGGAGTATAAATCCAGACTGCATGAAGTTCGGAAGGAAGGGAGTAGAGGCGAGCCAAGTTAAAGAACTCAGTACCGGATGCGCATTGCATTTTTCCTGTGAGATAAATGGCCAAAGGATCGGTTGCGTCTTTGTTGTAGAGTATGTCCGTTCCGAGCTTTTCGATAATTTTCTCTTCATAGGCGAGTTTTATTCCGTCAAAAGAAATGGGCACTAATGATCCCAAGAATGAAGCGAGGTCCTTCTTTAGCAAGGAAGTCTTTTCCGACAGGGTCGCTAAGTTCGATTTTAAAAGGATGCATTCAAGCTCTAGCTCCGCGATTGCCTGAGTCCGGACAGCTTTGTTCTTTTCTAAATCCTTCAGAAGCTCCTTGAGAGAGTTGAAGTGTGCTTTTTCTTTTTCATCGGTGGGTGCTGTCGGAGTATTTTTTTCGACCAGAGCAAGGAATTCTAATCCGTCTAAAAGCGCGCCTAAGTTACGAGTGGAGCTGACACCCGCCTGATGCACGGTATTGGTGCCGTCGTTGTTGTCGTTGGTCGATTTCTTTTTTGAGCATGCGACAGCGCTGAGGAGGATCAGCGTGAGGACAAGGGCTTTTCGGAGTGGGGTTTTGCGGGTGGCGCGCATGGATAGTTAACCGAAAAGATATACTAAAAACTTAGCATTTGTGCAATAGCTAAGTTTAGGGGTGGCTGAGGGGGGGGGCTGGGGTAACGTCTGACTACCCTCCTTTCCCATCCCCAATTTCTCCAAAATACGCATCCAATCCTTAACCCATTACAAATGCTCCGGGCCCCTCGTCCGTGAAGCGGCGCATGCCTTCCTGGCATACGCTTTTAGTCGCATTTGTAATGGGTTAAGGATTGGATGCGAACCCTGAGGTTATCGGTGGGAGAAAGGGTCGGGACTGGCATGGTGCCGGGCAGTCACTGCGGGGTTCTGAGCTCGGCGCATGTGACAGAAGGCGCAAAAAATCCCGTAAGCCGAAAAAGTGGACCACTTGACTATTATGGGACGTAGACCCATAATAACAGTGGGAGCAGCAAGCGACCGAAAGCCACTTTGGTCTTCCATGAAAAGCTGAGTCTGGATAGCGGGCTCATTAGCGAACGGAAGATTTGGCAGATTCCTCGGTGCGAAGATTATCCGTTTGGATTCAAGTACCGATTGGTTCTTGTGAATCCAATGACTCATGAGGTTGTCCTGCTCTACGGCAATCATGCGCCCAAAGGGCCCCATATTCATTGGGTTTCAAATGAACGGAGCTATCAATTTGTAGGTCTTGAACGGCTCTTAAAAGACTTTATTCAGGAATCAGCGGTAGAGGAGAAACGTTATGAAAATAAAACGAATCGTGATTAAGTCGCGAGAAGAATTCGATTCAGACTCATTGAAGTTTGCGCGGCAATTAGATCGCGGTGAAAAACCTAAAAACAGGAAAGGAGAATTTTTCGAATCGCTGGAGGCGGTGAGGAATTTCCTGACTGAAAAGCGATTAGAACTCTGGCGGACAATTCGGGACCAGGAACCACCGTCGATGACAGCGCTCGCGCAGCTAGTGAAACGTGATTACAAAGATGTTCACCAAGATGTGGCCATTCTGGTCGAAGTTGGCCTGGTCGATCTTCGAAAGCCAAAAGGCGCAAAAACACGTGCGCTCAAGCCTGTGAGTATCGTGGATCGGCTTGAATTTAGAGTGGCTTAGGCGCTTATTTGGCAAAAGAAACAATAAAAAAAGCAATTCTTGTTTCTTGCGGGTACTTGGCGTGCCGAATCCTAGGGGGCCACCGTCGCTCCACAGCGGGGGCACAACTGGATTCTCAGGTGGCAGAAGTTGTTTTCATCATCTAAAATTTAGCGGTTTTCTCAACTCACGCGAAGTCGAGCACAGCTTGGTGTCAGAAAATAGAGCCATGGGGCGGAACCAATGAGACGCATAAAAAAGTATTTATTGATTCTGCTGGTTTGTATCATCGTTCTTTATGCGCTTGTTTACGGCGGACACCTTTGGTGGCTCCGCAATTACGGTGCTTCACCGCAACCTGTTCCGAGTGAAATCTTGAATCTTGATCAGACCTTTACATCGTATCCCGCAGGCTTTCCGCCGGACCCTGGGGAGTATGGTAAGAGGACGATTGCGGGTATTGATTCTGACCGAGATGGTGTACGGGATGATGTGCAGCGCTGGATTTACGCCTTTGTGCCCAATGAGCCTAAAAAGCAGTTTGCTCTCAGGCAACAAGCACGTTTTTTTCAGAAGTATATGCTCAGTGATCGCTTTGATTCAGAAATAGCACGCGAAGCATGGAGCGTTGTGAGCCGTTCTAACCAGTGCATGAGCAAGGTGTTCACGGATGAAGCCAGGGGGTATAGCGAAGGGGTCTATATCAAAGCAAAAGTCTTAAACACTTTCGTACGCGTCAAGCGGTACTGGGACAATAACAGCACGATCAAAGCCAAAGACGTGCAGGGTGGCATCATTTTGGTCGAGTCTCCTTGTGACAATCAATAACCTGATCGTCATTCTGACGCTGACCCTACTTGTTGGTTCCGGTGCTACCGCACGTATCAATCCATGTACAGGAAAAGGGCTAAAGATCTTCTTTGTGAACGGGTTGTTCAATAATTTTGATCAAGCCAATAAAAATCTACAGGAATTCCAAACTGCCACAGAACAGTCACTCACCTCGATCCCAGGCCTGAAATACGACCTCGCCTGGGTAGAGGGAGAGCAATGGGCGCCTCTGCAACTTGCAGAAGCACTGGCGCAGCGTGGGGTGGATGACTTTCAACACTATTGGCTTTGGTTGTCGGGACTGGAAAAGGCGCCTAGCTGGTTAGAGAAGAAACTCCAGCAACTACTTACTGATCCTAAGATCTTGAGTGCAACCGCGTTACCTCAATTAAATGAGCATCTAGCTTTGTACTCAAAAGCAATCCTGGATGGTTATCGGATCGTCGTTGTTTCTCACTCCAGTGGTAGCTTTTACGCAAACGCAGCTCTGAGAATCTTGCCGACCTATATGTCAGACGCCTCGCAGTCCTCTATTGAAAATCGGCATAAAGAGAACCCACTGTATCCCAGCATGAAAGAGATGGTTGGGGCAGTGTTTATCGCGCCTCCTGTTCAGGACACATGGAGCAGTTCGCCATGGATTAGTTTCAAAGATGATCAGGTCCTCAATTGGTCTCGAAAAATTGTGAATCTGCTTCCAGGCAATATTGATTCGTCAGGCGTAAGTGCACAAGACCTCAGAGCGCATAGCTTGGCGCCTTCATATTTACGTGTATCGGAAAGCCGCGAGAAGATTGCGCAGCACATTCAGAATGAGGCTCGGCGTCTTCGTTATCCGATTCCTTATCTTCAATTTGCGGCCCAGGTGGAATATGAGTCGGTCACAAAAAAGCGAATTACTCATACCTTAGATGTCGAGTTTCAACACCCCGACAAAAAAGCGATTACCTCTGCCGACGAACGCAATACGTCAGATGGAAGTCAGTGGCAGCGCTTCTTTGTCAGGTGCTACGAGTTGACGCCAGGGATTGTCCATATTTTTGCTGATAGTATCGTTGATACATCTCCAATGGGTTTTTAAGTAACGGCTTTCATCGGCGATCACAAAGGGAACTCTGGAATTCCCATACAGATCAATAATCATCGCAAGATCCAGAGATGGGAGCTGGGCAAAATTGAAGTTTCGGCCGGCACCGGGAAAGACCCAATGGAAGTCAAAGTTCAATTTCTGAATAAGCCGACGCAGAGAGATTGATGCCTAGCCTGCTTCATTTCAGGAAGTCAGGTCGAAATACACGGCGCGATGATCGGAGTAAGGGATTGGTGGTAGCGCACTCGTTTTCATCAAGATGCCGGTCCTTTGGGCAAAGACCCCTCCATCGAAGAAATCTTTTGGGTCCTGTGCTGGAAAGGTCGGAATGCATGGGCTCGATTGGTAAAGCGATGGGGTAGGTCGCTCGATCCCATTCCAGTCTCCTACGGCCCAGTCGATCGTTCCTTTTTCGCATTCTTGCTCGATCGCGACGAGCTGTTCGCCCCGGCTGAGAGGATCAAACGCCTCCAGGTGCAGGTTGGCAAGTTGGATGGGCTGATGGATGCCGGGGAGGGTCAGTGAACAAATTTGGACGCCACGGTTGATATAAAAGTAATTGTAGGCTGCGGAGTTTTTCTTGGGCTTAGGGAAGACGATGTTCTTGGCGGGCGTGATCGGGAACTTGGAAAGAATGGCAAGACCGCTCTGGATTCTCCCCCAGTGCTTTGTGAGGTTCAACCCCCCGGGAAATGGGACATAGGCGCGGTTCCAGAGTTCAAGTTTCTGAATGTGTGGGTAGTGAGCGAGCTCGGCAATGACTTGTGCCTGATCAAAGTGATGTGAGCGGGCGCTATCGAAATCCACTTCCTGAAGGCAAACGACGTCTGCATTTGCATCACTGAGTGCGTTTGCAATTTCTCTTAGGCCATTTTGATGCCAGGCCAGATTCTTCTGTTCGTAATGAGTCCCGTCAGACCCGGCTCCGTGGCAGTAAGCGATGTTCCAAGTGACGAGTCGGAGGTTCATTTCTAGATCATGTTAGCCTGTTCGCACTATGGCTGACGATTGCTTATTGCTGGATTCAGGTTATGTGCGGGACGAGTTTTGTGCGGTCTACGCGTATGTGCGCGACGGGCGCGTGATGTTGGTGGAGAGCTCGACGAATGCTGGGATTGACCGGGCGCTGAGGTTACTTCGGGAAAAGACCGGGTTGGGAAGCGACGCGGTTGAGGGTCTGATCCTGACGCACGTGCATTTGGACCACGCAGGTGGGGCAGGGCGTTTGCTTCAGCTTGCGCCAGATGCGCGCGTGTATGCTCACCCTCGTGCTGCGAGGCATGCGATCGATCCCGCGAAGTTAGTTGCGGGTGCAACTGTTGTTTATGGTGCAGAGGTGTTTCAGCGGCTGTATGGGGATATTGTGCCTTGTGCTGCCGCGCGTGTGGTCGTGACAGAGCACGACACAGTTCTTGATTGGCGCGGACTTCAATTTCGGTTCTTTCATACCCGAGGGCATGCGAATCATCATCAGTGTATTTTTGAGTTGGGTTCTAAGACCCTATTTACGGGCGATTCCTTTGGAGTTTCGTATCCTGCCGCCTGTACTTCGGGCCGGGTGTTTGTGCCAGCGACATCGCCGACCGACTTTGATGCAGAGGAGGCGCAAAAGACTGTGCGATTTGTGCGCGAACTTGGAGTGGCACGGGTTGGATTAACGCACATGGGGTGGATTGAAGGGGCGGACGCGATTGCCGGTGCTGCTGATCAACTTAAGTTTTTCCTAAGTTTTGCAGCCTATGATCTGAAGCGCTTTCAAAGCGATCCGACGTTTACGGAACAGGAATGTGTTTCATTGCTGTGGGAGGGAATTGTGGGTGCAAGTGAGCGCTTTGGATATGTGCTCAGTGCGGATGCACGGGAGATTCTGGACTTGGATTTACGGGTGAATGCGCAGGGACTGAAGTATGCGGCGGGGCGGGTGAGCTGAAATAATTTTTCCATCCCGTTTCCGGAAACGGGGAAATGATTCTTACGAATCCGGATTCCAGACTGCCAAATCCAAAGGTAGTAGAGTGGTCTACGATTTGCAGATGTATGCGTCACAATGAAACGCAAATATTCAGACTTAGAGAACGATCAAGTGTTAGAAGGTGCCCGCAATATGGTGGTGCGCGAACGCGAAACCATCTCTGATTTCCTCGAACACCTCTATGAAGTAGACATTCGTAAGCTTCATTTGGAAATGGCTTATCCAAATCTTTTCGAGTTCTGTGTGAGGGAACTCGGGCTAACGAAGTCGCAGAGCTATGAGCGAGCGCGAGCGGTGGGGGCTATGAAATCGGTACCTAAAGTCCGAGAACTGGTCCATGCAGGGACAATATCGCCATCGAATGCGGCATTACTCAAGCGTGCGATCGACCTTGAAGAGCAAACAACTGGTGAAAAGACCTCAAACGACTTTAAAGACATACTTGTTGAGGCAGCCGTTGGGTCAAGCAAGCGGCAATTCCAATCCAGCCTGGAGAAAATGTTGACCACCCCCATAGCTAAGGCTGCACTCAAGGAAAAGATTTTCTATCGTACGTCGACTCGTTCAGGCGTTCAGTTCGAAATCGACGTTGAGACAGAGGCCAAAATTAGAAGGGCTCGAGAACTTGTTTCCGTGGTCGATTTAGGATCTTTGTTTGACCGCGCGCTTGAAGCATTGATCGAGAAAGAAGAGAAGAGACGGAAGTATATTGTCGTCGCCGGAAACGATGGGGACCAAGGGAGTGGGCCTGGGAATAATGGATCCTCATCTAGTCAGCCGGCCGGCGCAGCCGAGAATAAATTCCCGCCAACCACGGATGACGTTCGTAAGGTCCCTCTGTATGGAGATCGAGTGGTTTCCGCGCAGCAACCCGCTCAGCAAAGACGTCGGATTAGCCAATTCAATCCATTTTCGAGGATTATCCCCGCTGCATTTAAAGCTTCCATTGCACTTAAGTCCGGTGCTCGCTGTGAATATGTAGATCCGGCTTCAAAGCGTAGATGTAGTTCAACGTCGCATTTACAGATCGACCATCGGAAGCCACTCGCATTGGGTGGAAAGACGGAACTCAGCAATCTTAGGCATCTGTGTGCCGCGCACAACCGATTTGTGGCAATGAATGCCGGTCTATCAATACCCCCTGAAGCCTTTAAAACTCAGTAGCGGATGCAGGATCGCCTGGACGTTTCTTGGGCGGGACTGGAGTGGTCTCGTAGTCCCCCGTTAACGCATAAGTGAAAGTGACGATCATTTCAGGAACACCGTCTTTACCCATATGATTTACAACCAGGATGTCGAACTTTTCTGAGTTGCCTCGATTCAAGAATGCCAATGGGGAAATTTTTTCGTAGTTTCTCTGTTTCGCGAAACTTTCAGCGCTAAGATGTCGCTTGCCGTAGGTAGCACTCCAAGCACCAGCAGGAAGGTCCTCTTGAGCTAACGTTTCATTCTTCAGTGCGTTAGGTAAAGACCGAGAAAATGAAGAATGGGAAGGCCAAAGGAGGTAGCCGTCGACCGCAAAGAGTGGCACCAAGAAGACTTCGTAAATGGTCCTAAGATCCGAAAGACCGTAGAGAGAAACAAGCGTATTTACCCCTCCTGCCGCGACAACAGCAAGTGATTGATAAAGGCCCCTCAGGAATATATTTCTAATGACACCAAGCCTAGGCAGTCCGTAGGAATCATACAGGCTGTTGTAGTTCGATTTCAGTACTTTTGCGTTCTGCGCATAAAGCACCAACTCCTGGAATCGCGCTATATCCTCCTGGCCACGCAACACGCGAGCAGTCGCCACCTTTTCAGGCCAGTTCTTAATCAATGCTGAAGTTTTTTTGATCCTTTTAGCCGCATCCTCTGGGCCAGCGCTCGGATCAAGTGCATCAAGCGATGCGATTACCAGTGCGTTGTTCTCTTGCCGTGTTTGCGGCTCTGACTCTTCCCGAATGAGAGCCAATCCTTCAGAAAGCGCGTAGCAAATAAACTTTGGGCTTAAGTCTGCCTCGCGCTTTGCATGCGCCGAGTGCGTAGAAGTCAGGGTAAAGAGAAGGGCCGAAACCAGCAGCCCCAGTTTTTTCATCGAGCAACGAAAATTAGCGAACCAAGAATGTTGTGTCAACACTAGATCCGAGCCGCCGCCAAACTTTCTGGTGCGACGTAGATTCGGGTGATCGAACGCAGACCCGAATACCTGGTAAAAAGCTCTGTGCACTCCTCAAGCGGGATGTCTGTCGCCGGCGACAACCGATTATCGTAGTGCACAAAAATCGGAAAATCCTCGCGACCGTAGTACTTCGACAATTGACTGGTCGAAGTGCTCTCAATGAACCCAACACCCTTGGTCTTCAGTCTCTCTCTAACCTGGCTCACAAGCGCCTCCTGCCCAGTCTGAGCCCTCGCATCCGTCGGTATCCCCGAATGGGTTTCAAGCAGTAACCCGTAGGGCACGCGGTCAGCAATTCGCCGCGCCCACTCGTTCTTCGAACGATCCAAATGGGAGAGTAGCTCCGCGTCATTTCTAAAGAAGTATTCCTCGATATCAGTGGGAAGTCGGTAGTCACAATCCGGACTCGTCAAAAAAAGCCTCAACATTTCGTCATAGATCACCGTTTTGTGGTGAGTATAAACCATCAGAAACATGTGAAACCTCGACAGCAAGAAATCCTCAAACGCGTAGATCGCCCTATGTTCAAACCCTAAGTACGCTCGCCCACCTTGAATGACGGGCCGCAAGCAGGACAGCAGCCACTCCGCATCAAAAACACCGTAGCTGACCCCCGCGTGAAAGCTGTCTCGTCTCAGATAGTCCATGCGATCACAATCGAGCTCGCTCGACACCAGTTGGTGCAGCAGCGGAAACCAGTCCACCACATCACCGCTATCCCGCCTCGCCTGAAAGAAATCATCGTCCGGCAGGTACTCTGGATCCACCAATGCCGCCACATGCCGCGGCGTGAACCCAAATCCTCGGACCGCCCGCTCCAAAATTGGGGTCAGGCTCGAATCCAAGATGGTCTTGATGGTGTAATCCTCGTGGGTCGCCTGCCTCTCGCCTGCAACGTCAGCAGAAAGCCCTGGGATCTTCAGCAGCGATGCCGCTGGCATCGCGAACTCAATGGTGTGGGAAAACGGCCCATGGCCAATGTCATGCAGAAGAGCTGCAATTCGGAGCACCGCTCGCAGGCGAAGAAAGTCTTCATGCTTCATTCGCCCCACGCCATCGCTACGGCCCGCGATCCGATCCCAGGCATGCGTGGCAGTCTCCATCGCGCCAAGAGAATGGATGAACCGCGTATGGGTTGCACCGGGGTAGGAGTTTTCAGCGAAGCCGGTCGCCTTGATCTGCTTTAGTCTTTGGAATGGTCTTGAATCAAGAATAGGGAGCTCATGGTTTTCAACGGTGATCACACCGTGCACAACGTCGCGGATCTCCATGAGCCCCCCTTAAAAGGTTTCTGCAGTCTCAAAAACGACTAATCGTCGTCTTCATCCATGACGTCGTCCATTTCGGCGTCATCTTCCTCTTCTTCTTCGAGGTCGTCATCTAACTCTTCTTCCTCAAGTTCTTCCTCTTCATCCTCGTCTTCGACATCGTCGTCGACCGCGCGGGAATAGTAGGAATCCTCTTCTTCTTCGTCGTCAGCAGCGTCTTTCAGAGACTCCTCATCTTCAATGAAGGTCTCCTCCATCATGCCTTCGTCATCGGAATCGGTGAGAGCCGATGCGATCGCCGGTGCGAGGACTGTCGCAGCAACTACGGCCTTCTTAGCCTTTGCTGCTGGACCTTTGTTCGCCGCTGGTGCCGCAGCTTTCTTAGGAGCAGCCTTCTTTGCTGCCACTGGTTTCTTGGCCGCAGCTTTTTTCTGAGCTACAGGCTTTTTCTTCTTCGCAGCTACGGCCTTTTTTGCGGGCTTTGCAGCGGGCTTTTTGCTCTTCTTAGCGGCAACCTTTTTCTTCGGTGCTGCTTTTTTTGCGGACTTTTTCTTGGTCTTCTTGGCCATGGTGTGACTCCTCACGAAAGGTTTAGTCTAAAAACGTAGCTGACAGCACACACCGGCGCAACGATGAATCACACCCCCAAACATCAATGCGTTATACGTTCATAATTTGGGTCGGTCCCCGGAATTGCGGATGCTCCACTTCGAAGTGTGTCAAACCCAACCATCTTCACGCTGTAACCAAACCGTGCACGCATCCCCCGCAACCCGGTGGAACAGTTGTAAGGATTGGTATCTAAGCGCTCGTTAAAGGGCCCCCAAGAGGTCAAAACCTCATCCGTTGTCGTCGCCACGTACTTAGGGTCCGACCAGTCTGGGCTTTGCCCCTGAGGCACAAAGTAGGTCGAGCCGCCCGTCGGGAAGCTCCTCATCATCGTAGGGATTTGCACAGCCGCGGTCGTCTCGCTCTCTCCATCCTCTGCGTCCTGTGGGGCGCCGGACTTCATGGTCTGCACATAAGCCTGTAGCCCGGTGACCAGGCGATTCTTTAGATCCTGGATCAGGAATCCCGCATTCCCGGGGCTCGCGCTCGCTTCCAAAGAATCTGAAAAAACCGAACTGGCGAGCTTGTTGATCTCGTCTGAGACCTTCGCTGCCGCATCCGGGGTGGTCAGTGGCGCATAAAACTGGTAGACGCCAGCATCGGACTTGGATGCGTAATTGATGTGTTCGCAAGCGCGCGTCCCGTGGGAAGCCTTGGGCAGAATATTGTAGCGTCCAACTTCGGTGCGGTAGGGGAGCATCGCACGGTTCATCACCCGGTTCACGAGGGCAGGATTGAACAAATATCCCTGTCCTGCCGGAGATGGCCCGCCGAGTAGACCAATCAAGAAAGACGTCGACTGGAAATCGGAGCCCTCGCGGCCAACCTTCAGATTCGGCAAAGTGCATGCTTCAGCCGGTGTATTGGTCCCGGTCAGGGGCGTTCGTGTCTTGCACAGGATTGGCACTGGAGCATTGGTGGCTGAATCTGGAATCAAGGTATTCCCTGGCGTGATTTTTTTGGTGAACTCAGCTTCGGCGTTCAGCGTCGTGGGCGATATCCGGCTCCCAAAGGGCTTTGCCGCTGCGGTCGCCTCGAGTTCGATCGTTCCGGGTAGAAATAATAATTTCGCCTCAGACTTCAGATGAACTGCATAGGCGAGTGTTGAGGTATCGGTCCGTTTGATCCCGACCGGTGCGCCCTTCACTTCACGAGCATCGATGGAAGAGACACATGCGCTTTGTACTTCAGCCAAAGGACGGCTAGTTGGTAAAATCCTTTGCACAAAAACCACGAAGTCCACCAGCTGCTCCTCGATGCGGATGGAAGGTGCGGCCATGACTTCGCTCATGGTAAAGGTCGAGCGGTCAAACACGGTCTCGTTCAAATTATACAAAGCCGAGTAATACGCTTGCAGTGTGCGCTCATGCACATCGGCCGAGGGAGATTTGGCCAGAGACTCCGCATCGCTCGCATTGACATCTTTCCGTGGCGGTCGGTTGAGATACCCATCGGTCAGCGTGCGGATCCGAAGAAGATTCAGCATGTTCCTCGGAAATAAGCCAAGGCCAGCCGTAAGAAATCGTACGCTATCCTTTAATGTCTGTTTCTCCTGATTCGTAACCGTGATCCCAGTCTGAGTGGTTAGCGTGCCCAAGAACTGATCCACCATGGCGTTGATGCTAAAAGTTCCGCCAGTAGTGTTGGGACCGTCGGTATTAAAAAGCCAATTGAGCAAGATGAATTCGTTCAGCTGGCCGTTGAAGAAGCATTTTTTCTGCTGAAACTTGTCTAAAGTTGCCGCGTTATTGATCATCGATTGCCCGAGATCACTGATGCTTTGGTTGGCTCCAGCTTGATACACAGTGGCTATGATGTTGCTCGTCGATGGGGACCCAGCGATTCCGCACGAAACATCCTTACTCGGCGTGCCGCCCCCGGTCGCAGTTCCTATATTGACCGGGATGCATACGCTCGGGACGCCAGTCACTAAGGTGGACGTTCCTCCTGCATTATTAATCAGCAACAGTGAATATGCAGGATTCGGACCCGGCAAATTGGGAAAATTGTTCTTCCCTAAATTCCCAACGACCACATAGCGGGCCAAAAATTTCTTATATTGCCTGAGCATTTCGTAATTCAGATACGACACCGCGTTCATCTGTCGCCCTTGAACCGAGGCCCCGGCATAGGCGGCGGCGTCGGCTGCATTTTGTAGACTAATTTTAGCGGTTACTAGGACCCCAGTGTTGATCACAAACTGAAAGAACAGCAGCAGGCTTAGGATCATAGCCAGCGCCATCACTAGCCCCTGGCCCGACTCCGACTGTTTTTTTATGCTTCCCACTGAATTCATTCTGTCCCTTGTCTCAATTTTACACCAGGGTGGGGTCTCTTCGGGTAACCTACCGCGCATGACGATCCTCGGATTTAGGACTGCCTCTTTGGGCCTGCTCACGCTCTTGTTTTCGTTTTTGGCACAGGGTGAAGGTACCGGAATCAAAGTTGCTTTGATCACGGACTCCGCTGGAAAGAACGATAAGTCATTTAATGAGTCTGCCTATAGGGGCTTGCTCCGGGTGGAAAAAGAGCTCGGCGCAGAAATTAAAGTGGTCGAGGCTCCTGACAATAATGCCTATGAAACCTTGCTTCGGTCCTTGAGTGAGAAAAAGTATGATCTCATCATCTCGATTGGGTTCTTGCAGAGGGATGCGATTCGTAAGGTGGCGCCCCGCTTCCCAAATCAGAAGTACGCGCTCATTGACGCAGATGCGGGCCTACCGAACGTGAAGTCGGTACTTTTTGAAGAGCAAGAAGGAAGCTACCTCGTAGGTGCCCTTGCGGCGCTTCATTCGAAAACAGGCGTGGTTGGTTTTATCGGCGGCATGGATGTGCCGCTCATCCGAAGATTTCAGATGGGATATGAGGCGGGTGCAAAGCAGGCGAATCCAAAAGTTCAAGTCCTATCGAATTACTTAGGAGTCACTCCTGAAGCTTGGAACAATCCGCCAAAAGCAAAAGAACTCGCGTTAGATCAGATCCAGCGCAAAGCAGACGTGATTTTCGTCGCCGCTGGAAATTCCGGAATCGGTGTTTTTGACGCAGTGGAAGCGAAGAAAGTTTTCGCGATCGGCGTCGACAGTAACCAGAACTGGATTCGCCCAGGCAGGATTCTTACCAGCATGGTGAAGTCCGTGGATAACGCCGTTTTTGAAATGGCTCAGGCATTAAAGGCTGGCACATTCCAAGGTGGTACGAGCCGCTTTGGTTTGAAGAATAATGGTGTTTCTTTCGCTGTTGATAGCTTCAATAAAAGCCTCCTCAGCAAAGAGGCACTGAAACAAACGGAGACTTTCAAGGCTGAGATCATTTCCGGAAAACGTCAGGTCCCTGATTATTACCTGAAAAATGGAAAGTCTTAAGGAACGAGCCCTGGGCGGGGGTGGTAGCACTCATAACCCTGTGGTGGTATCTGCCGTAGAGCTTAAGGGCATTACAAAGCGTTTTGGCGCATTCACGGCGAACAAAGACATTAGTCTCAAGGTTGCTCCTGGAAGCCTTCATGCTTTAGTGGGTGAAAACGGCGCGGGCAAGTCGACCCTCATGAATGTTTTGTTTGGGCTCTATGAGCCAGATGAAGGCGAAATCTTTATCGACGGAAAACTGGTCCAGTTTCGCTCTCCAAGCGAGGCAATCTCAGCCGGGATCGGCATGGTTCACCAGCACTTCATGTTGGCCGAACAAATGACAGCCTTAGATAACGTGATTGTAGGGGCAGAGCCAACGAAATGGGGTTGCGTCGTTGTTTCAAGAAGTGCTGCGCGAACCAAGTTGAATAGTCTGGCCGAAGAGTTCGAGATCCCATTTCAAGACTGGGACCGTTTGGTCTGTGAGCTCACAGTAGGAGAGCGACAGCGTCTTGAAATTTTAAAACTCTTATTCCGTGAGGCGAAAGTTTTCATCCTAGATGAACCATCTGCCGTGTTGACCCCACAGGAGACTGAACGGCTCTTTGTGAATCTCACGAAACTAAAAGAGCGTGGCAAATCGATCCTCCTGATTTCACACAAATTGAAGGAAGTTTTAGAACACTCGAATGAAATTACCGTGATTCGCCGAGGCGAACTCATCGCTTCTGTTCCCACGCAGGAAAGCGACGAAGAGAAACTCGCAGAGCTGATGGTGGGGCGGAAGGTAGAATTAAAGGATCTTGGCCACAGAGCCATGTTTGCAAATACCGATCGTGCCCCAGCCATTCGTGTAAAAGGGGTTTCCGGGGCTTCACAAGGAGAAGGCTATCAAGACGTATCCTTCACAGTGATGCCGGGTGAAATCTTAGGTTTAGCGGGAATTCAAGGGAATGGGACCTCAGCCGTTTTTCGTGCGCTTGCTTCGCCTCTGCGTTCTGCAAAAACCGGTCAAGGCAGCATTGAGATGCTTGGACAAGACACGAGTCGCGCAGATTTTTTTGAGCTCCATCGGATTGGGGTGGGTGTGGTGCCAGAGGATCGTCACTTAGAGGGTTTGATGCTTCGCCAAAGTTTGGTGGAGAATCATTTTTTAGGACAGCAGAACGATCGCAGATATCGCTCCGGTCCGTGGATACAGCGTTTTGCTCTGTCACGAAGCGTGGACAAAGGGATTGAGTCATTTGATATTCGGCCCTCCTATTCGAACGCCGTTTTAGGGCGCATGTCAGGTGGGAATCAGCAAAAGGCGATGCTTGCGCGTGCCATGGATCACAAACCAAAAATTCTTTTAATCGCACAACCGACGCGTGGTGTGGATATCGGTGCGATCGAGCGGATCCGCAAGGCGATTCTTGCGGCACGCAATGAAGGCTCGGCGATTGTATTGCTGAGTACCGAACTCGATGAACTGATCACGCTGTCGGATCGCATGCTCGTCTTTTTCCGTGGGCAAGTGGTGCAAGAGTTTCCTAAGAACGCTTTTGATGAATGGAAGATTGGTAAGGCGATGGGTGGTTCAAAAGCATGATTCTTTTTTTGCGCACTCTTTTAGGTGTCGGCGCTGGTTTAGGTGCGGGTCTTGGGGTTGCAGCCTATGTGGGCGAATCCCCATGGAAGGTTTTTAAGATTTTGATGGGGAGCTCTTTTGGGGATGCCTACTCCCTAGGAACAACCCTTCTTTATGCTGTTCCCTTGCTCCTGACGGGGATGTCGGTAGCGATCCCTTTTCGTGCCGGGCTTTTTAATATTGGCGCTGAGGGACAGCTCACAATTGGGGCTATATCTGCAGCTTCGGTAGCGATTTTGTTGCCGGATCTATCCCCTTTCTTCGCGGTGACTGTTGCGATATTTGCTGGAGCTTTGGGTGGTGGTCTGTGGGGTGGTTTTGTCGGCTGGCTTAAGGCAACTCGCGGGAGTCACGAAGTCATCACGTCGATCATGATGAACTTCATCGCGGCCGCTCTTGCTTCTTATGTGGTGTTGTACTGGATCAAAGACCCAACCTCTGCCGCGGCAGAATCGTTAACCATTGCGTCTGCATATCAAGTTGCTCCTTGGAGCATTTTTGAAGGCGCATCGATGGGACTTGCACTGCCTATCTGTTTGGCCGTGGCTTTCGTACTTCACTTTGCACTGGAACGATCCGTTTTTGGCTTTCGTCTTAAGGCCGTGGGCGAAAATGAAAACGCAGCTCAGTACCACGGAATTTCCAGGGAGCGCGTTTGGATCGAATCTATGGCGCTGGCCGGAGCTCTAGCGGGTTTGGTGGCTCTCCCCGAAGTTTTAGGCAACGCGTATAAGTTCAAGCTTGGGTTTAGTCCGGGCTATGGATTTGTCGGTATCGCCGTAGCGCTGGTCGCGCGTGGAAAGATCGTACACATCCTTTGGAGCGCACTGCTCTTTGCTGTTCTGCAAAAGGGTGCGGCGTCGCTTGATCTTGAAACAGAAAAACTCAATCGAGACATCGTGTATTGGATTCAGGCCCTAATCATTTTGGGGGTGTCCGCTGAAGTCCTTTGGAGCCGAATTTTTGAATGGCGCAGAGCGCGTAGCCGTAGGAAAGCGCAGGCCCCAACATGATTGAAGCATTTTTATTTCCAGTGTTCCGCAGCGCCACTCCTTTGATGTTGGCCGCTATGGGTGGGCTTTGGTGTGAGCGTTCTGGTGTAACCCAAATTGCGCTCGAAGGCTTCATGCTGATCGGCGCCTTTTTTGGAGCAGTGGTCGCGTTGGGGACTGGAAGTGCATGGCTTGGTTTCGCAGGCGGCATCGCCGCGGGCATGTTGTTCTCGATGATTTACGGAGTCATGGTGCTTCACGCTCGCGCAAATCAAATTGTTGCTGGGATGGCGATGAATTTTTTAGCGATGGGCATTCCACCCGTTCTGTCGGCATTTTGGTATGGATCAGGGGGATCGACGCCGATGCTTCCAGAGTCCGCTCGATTTGAATGGTTTCCGATCTATTTTGCGCTAGCGGTAGTGGTTGTTTCAGCGCTGCTTTATTCCAAGAGCCGTTTTGGTCTGCGTATGCGCTTTGCGGGTGAACATCCAAAAGCTCTGGCCACCTCGGGCGTCTCTGTTCTTTTGAAACGCTGGCAAGGGGTACTAATCTCTGGCGCGTGTGCCGCCGCAGCAGGGGCCGCGCTTTCGTTGTGTTTAGCTTCCTCTTATAGCCGAGGCATGTCTGCTGGCCGGGGATACATTGCCCTCGCTGCAGTGATTTTAGGAAAGTGGCGTCCGGTCCCAACGGCACTCGCATGTTTGTTGTTCGGAGTCGCGGAGGCTGCTCAGATTCGCCTGCAAGGTGTGATCCTTTGGGGCTCGGAAGCTGTACCCGTGCAGTTCATACAGATGCTGCCCTACATAGTCACACTCGTTGTCTTAGCAGGATTTGTTGGGCGTGCCCGCGCGCCTGAGTTCTTGGGCCAAGTGGAATGAAGCGAAGTGTCGGAGCGCGGCGGAGTATAAGTTTGCAGAGAGGGCTTTTGGTTCTAACAGCCGCACTTTCATTGTCCCAATTTGCTTGTGTGGATCAGATCTTAAATAAAATTTTCCCAGCAAAAAAAAGTCCGGTCATTGAGGTCGCCGAACCGATCCGCGCCACCGATGAGCTGTTAGGCGAGATGTTCACGGTTGTCTATTTTTCCGCCCCTCAAGAAAGCGATGTGCAAGAGTTTACCGGACTATCCCAAAGCCTAAAGCAAGGCGCCTCTTTAGAGGGTGTTTACCGAGGACTCGTTGCAAGTAATCGTTACCGTTCGTTAGAAAGTCAAAGCGGTGCCGCGACCCCGGCGTTGCTTAAGGCATTCGCCGTTTCATTGGCTGAGGTGCGTGAAGGCATGGTGACGCTGAGGAATTTTTCCGCTCAAGATGCAGTGCAGGTACCGAGTGTTTCCTATCCAGACGAATCAGATTCGGGTGTCGAAGTGAAGACTTTTCCGCTTCTGAAGCCAGCGGCCGATAAGCGACTTGGAATAGAAGAAGATGCAGCGAATTTAGCGAAGACTTTTGTCGGCGCGTCGTTATTTACTTTAAAGAGAGTTTTATGTGAAGCAGCCCTCAGTCGATTAGATGAGCTTGGCGGTTCTCATGATGAAGTGGCGCAATGGTATTCCAAGTTTGCGGCAAGTATGGCCCAATCGAAGATTGATTTTGGATTGAAGCAACGCAATCTTGGAGACGGAGATCTTCATTTTTCCTGGGCGATGAAAGCTTCAGATGATCGCATCAAGTGGGAGACGCTGAACCGGTACCATCGGTATCTGAATGCGATCAGTGTGCAGCGTTAGATGGCTGATCGAGTTCTTTGATTTCAGTTAAAATCTGGGCGCTAGGATCTGATTGCGGACTAAGCAATCTAAATATGGAACCCCTCAGCCTATCGTAGTCATCGTCTGCTGTTGAGAATTCATAGTATGCAGAGCGTACATACTGGCTCGCTAGTTTTTTGTTTTTGAGCGAATTGAACACATTCTTCAGTCGCGCAGTCATTTTAGCGAGCTCTTCCGTCTCTCTCTTTTGGTCTGCTGGGAAATAACTTTTCATGACAATCTTTAATAAGGGCTTCATCCAGATGTGCGGCGAAGGCTCGGCTCCTTTAAAATATGGAGCTAAACCAAGAGACTGTCTGTGTTCTGTGACTTGAAGTGGATTCAGTGGTTGATGGTGAATAGGATTATCGTTTTCGGATTTATTCTCTCCGCTGAACCGTCTCATTTTTATTTTTTTTAAACTGTACCTAAGCTTCCATTTTTCGGCCAAAGGGTCCGTCCAAATCAAAGCCAGAGTGGCGATTGTGGTTACCGCCATCAAAGCCGACGTGCCTGGGCCGGGGGTATCAAAATAGAGCAGTTCTATCGCAAGAAATGCGCTCATCATTACAGCGCGATATTTCCTGAGTATGCCTCCCTCCGCCTCGATCTTTTTCTGGAAGAGCCAGTTTTGAAGGTGTTGAAATGAATGATCACGGATCTTTCCTAAGATCATCGCGACATCGCACTCGCCCTCCCTCATTTGCTTGCAGCTTCCTAAGGTCTGGTGCCGAATGAATGCCCCATAGTCTCTGAGTACACGGACCATCATGGTTTCGCCGTCGGTGCCTTCTAAATAATCAAGAAAGTGAGTGAGCACTTCCTTGATTTTTTGTTTCTGTTCGTACGGTCCAAGGACGATCTCTTCACAGTAGTAACTACCCATTTGGTCGGAGAACCCTTCGACGTGGGCCCTGAACGCTCGTTCGAGCTTGTATGCGTTTACCGGTTCTAAAAGCTTTATGAGATTTTGGTCATCCCGCGAAAGCGCGGATTCGGCAGTTGTAAGCAGAAGGAATAGGAGAACGCATCGCAGAGAGGCTACGACAGAGCTAAGCGATAATTTTGTGATCAATTGCGTACGTTTCACCGAGCCTTGGACTTTAACACACCCCTCGGCGCTGTTCATCCTCTCGGCACCTATTCGGCGATCACTTGCCCCAGTGTCTCAGAAGTGAAGCTGTCACCTGGGCGCGGGTTTTCAGACTGCTGAGTTCCAGACGCTCCTGTTCGGTATGCATGCCGCTGCCCCGTGGCCCGAGGCCATCTAAGATCGGGAGTCCAGGACGCGAGATGTAGTTCGAGTCTGCTGATCCGCCAGAGGTGCGGACCTCGACCTCTATGCCCTCGATCTTTTGAATCGTGTTTAGGGCGAATTGAGCCAAAGCATCGACATTGGGCGTTCGCGAAAAGGCGGGGCAGTTTTCCAGGATTTTTAGGGTCTTAGTCAAAGGCTGCACGGCATCGGTTTTCGGCTTAAGGAAAGGTACGGTGCCGATGTTTTGAATGTGGGACAGGACTCGCTCTCCTTCGGCTGAATGTTCGAAACGGCCGTCGATCTTGACCCGGGCTGTGGATGGGATGGTGTTGAACGTAGGGCTGTTCGTTTCCAGGCCAGTCACGGTGACCGAGGTTCGGCTGGCCTCATCCGATAATTCAGTTGCGTGGCCGGCTACGAGTGCAGCCTCCAGGGCTGGATTTAAGAGAGTGGTGGCATCCCGACCCGCGTGGCCACCGCGTCCCCGAATGTCGATCTGGAACCACTGATTCCCACGGCGGGATGCAATGATGGATCCGTCTGGTAGTGCTGGTTCGAATCCAAGGACAAGTTCCGCTTTGCGGCCTAGGTCTGCCAGGAATGAGTGATAGCCCTGAGAGCCTGTTTCCTCGGTCGGCATGCAGATCCAGTGGATGGTCACCGTTTCCGGAAACGATGCGTTTAACTCTTCTATTGCAAGGAGACTGACTAAGATCCCGCCTTTGTCGTCAATGACTCCTGGTCCGATCCAGTGGTCTGGGTTTTCAATGCATTTTTGGAATGCGGAGTCTTTTGGGAAAACCGTGTCGGCATGGCACACGAGGACTACGTGTTTGGGACCGTTGCCCCTCGTGCCGTAGAGCGCTTGGTGCGGGGCATTCGGCAGAGTGGAGGGAACCCATTGAAGAGTGAGACCTAGTCGGAATGCTTCTTCGTGCGCGCTGGCTTGGACTTTACGGACTCCATCAGGATTATCGGTGTGGGAGTTCTGATTGACCCAAGCGCGCAGGACATCCAGGTGGCGGGCTGAAAGAGTTTCCATTGGTAATCAGGATAACTGGGAAGTGGGGCGTTTGTGGCGGAAGAAAAAAGGCCCCTTCGGGAGCTCGGGTCTGAATACAGTTTTTTTAACTTTTTCAGCGCACACTGCTTGGCGGACGAACCGTTCGCTCTTTTATGACTGTCGGCTTCGCAAGCCTGACGCAATCCGTGTTTTCCTTGCACTCGAGCTCACCAGGGCATGGGTAGTTCTCATGCCTGACGCAAGAACCAGATTCGCATAGACGGGAAGGGCAGTTTTTGCTTGCCGCAAGGGCTGTTTGAACGGGCCCACTCAAGGCTAAAAGGCCCATAAAAGCGAAGGTTCTCAAGCGATTCATGTTTGCTCCAAGGTTTTATTACTTGTTCTTAATTGCCGGCTGCACAGGTGCGGGTTGTGTCGCTGCCGGTCTCGCCTGATAACCCTTTACGGCGGCGTTGTAATAGTAGGTTTGCCCATTGACCACGACCGTTGGATCGGTGGTCTTAATTTTTACTCGCCTTTCAGGGGGACCCAAGCAGTCTGCGAACCTCTGACATTCCATCCCAGGGCCGGGACAGGTCGCCCAATTTGTATAGCAACGACTTCCACGGCTGCCATCCATAGCGGGGAGGCATTCAGATTTTAAGCATTGCTCTAGCGTTGCAGAAGCCTGGCGGCCCCAACCAAGAAAGAAGAAGCAGCTCACCAACATCAGACCAAAAAAGTTTTTCATGCTCTATCCCCCGTCCAAACCAGAGATGCCAGGTGGGTGAGTCACCCCTGTGTGGTGCTACAACCTCCGGTATCCATCATAATCAATGATATTACCGGTAGGATCATCACGCAAAGGCATAGATTCCCGTTTCCGGAAACGGCTTGGGAGTTTTGGGTGCGCTTACCCCCTGTCCCCATATTGTGATATCATAATATCATGACGGATCCTAAACGCTTTTTATTGAGGCTTCCTGAGGCACTTCACCGCGGCCTGAAGGGTTACGCTGACTTCCGGTCTCAGTCTCTGAATCAGGCTTGTGTCGATCTGATGACTGAGGGGCTTGCCCAAGCAAAAAATCCTACCCCGGACCATGAGCTGCTCGATCATCTGCAGTCGCTTTATGCTCCCGAAGGTCTGCTCGCGATTATCCTTTTTGGAAGTGTTGCGCGGGGAACCGAAACAGCGGAATCGGACTATGACCTCCTCCTTGTTTTTGAAGCATCTGTGGAAATGAATCGTGCGCTTTATCGAAAGTTTGAAAACGCGAGAGAGTATCCAGCAATAGCGCGCAAAATTGGCCGCACCATCAATATTCAATGTGTCGCACTGCCCAAGGATCCGACGGAGGTGGGATCACTTTGGCGGGAGGTGGCACTGGATGGAAAAGTTTTATGGGGCAAAAATCCATCGGCAATTGCGCAATTTCTTGCTGAAATTCGGGATTATCTATTAAGCGGCGAAGTCACTCGAAAGACCATCAATGGCCAGCCCTACTGGGTGCGTAAGCAGCGGAAGGTGGCTGAATGAAGAACAGCGATCTTGTGGTTGATTACTTGAAGAGATCCCATTCTAGAATTCGTGCGCTCCAAGTTCTTTACCAAGATCAGAACTGGGCCGATGTCATGCGGGAGTCGCAAGAAGTCGTGGAGCTTGTGCTAAAAGCCGTGCTTAGGCACATCGGGATCGATCCACCGCGAGTGCATGATGTGAGTGATATTTTGGAAGCGCATCAGCAGCTATTGCCCGCCGGAGTTCAGGCGGAACTTTCGCAAATCATGAAGATCTCAAGGTCTCTGAGGCGGGATCGCGAGCTTGCATTTTATGGATCCGAGGACTTAACTCCATCTCATTTTTATAAAGAGGCGGATGCAAAAGAAGCGCTCGGCTGGGCGCAGTTTGTGGTGGGGCTGTCGCGAGAGATCTGGTCTGAGGGGTAGATAAGAAAAAGCCCCCCAAGGCTTAGGTCCGCTGATGCGGGGCCGTGGGAGGCTCAGTCTATTATTGCTTTTCATTTGAAAATGGAAGTGTTGACGGGGTTTTTTGGTATCCCAACTCTGCAAGAAGCAAGTTTACACCCACTGGTATAGCAGAACGTTCTACTTGATGAATTACAGGTGCCTAGCGTGCCTTTGCATACTGGACGCGCCTCCGCAGTCCCCGCAACCAGCACCATCCCATACACCATTAATCCAAAAATCTTCTTCATCTGAGTCTTGTCTCCCTAAAAGTGATCTCGTGCCTTGGTGGACCACCCGCCTTGGCAACTTTTCCAATTTAAATGGGGGGGGGCGCAGGGGGTAGGTCAATGGCGAAAGTTGCCTAAGCTAAGCTTATGAAACGCCTAGGAAATTCCCGTTTCCGGAAACGGCCACGGCTGGACGTGAAACCAAAAAGATCTGGTTTTAGCTCGACGCACTATGAGTCAAGACCAAGTCCCAGGATTCACTTTTAGCCCCATGGCCCCGCCAACCCGGTAAACTACCCCCTGTGAGCCAAAAGCCCCATGAATCCAGCGACGTCGCTGTCGCCGAAGCCCGCCCCAAGGTGTCAGAACCCCCACGTTATGCCTGCATCCTTTATAACGACGATTACACTACGATGGAGTTCGTAGTGGAGGTCTTAAACCGCTTCTTTGGAAAATCGGAGGACCAGGCTGTACAGATCATGATGCGGGTCCATAGAGATGGAAGAGGAGTCGCTGGTATCTATTCTCATGAAGTCGCAGAAACAAAAGCACACCTGGTGACCGAGTACGCCCGCAGCAAAAATTTTCCGCTAAAAGTTGAAATCGAGGAGGTAATCGCATGATTGGAAAAAGAGCCGAGGAAGTCCTTAATCGCGCCCTGTCCGTCGCTGTCGAACGCAAACACGAATTCCTCACAGTTGAGCATGTGTTCCGCGCGTTGCTCAATGTCTCAGAGATTCGCCAAGTTTTAGAATCCTGCAAAGCCGACGTCGATGCGATGTTGCAAGAGCTAGACGCCTACTTAGAAAAAGAGGTCCCTCAAGCCGCCGCCAATGAAGCGGGCGAAAATGAAAATCCTGTTGCAACACTAGGTGTGCAGCGCCTCATTCAGCGTGCGCTCTTTCAGGTACAGTCCTCCGGCAAACAAGAGATTCGGCCTGAAGATTTGCTGGTCGCAATGTTCCAAGCCAAAGAAACTTGGGCCGTTCATCTTTTACGCAAACACAATGTGGAACGCCTTGAAGTCGTTCAAGCAATCAGTCACGGCCAAACGGAAAGTGCATCGGAATCGCAAACCAAAGAGGGCGATGCCGAAAACTCCGAACGCACAGAAAGAAAAGCATCCCAAGATGCGCTCTCGCTCTATACCCAAAATCTAAATGAGCTTGCCAAGAACGGCAAACTTGACCCGATGGTCGGTCGCCAAACCGAACTCGAACGTGTGATCCAGACTCTTTGCCGTCGCCGAAAAAATAATCCTCTCTTAGTGGGCGAAGCAGGAGTGGGGAAAACTGCGATTGCCGAAGGACTTGCGCAACGCATCCATGCGGGGCAAGTGCCTGACCTGCTTGCAGGAGCTATTGTGTACTCGCTTGATCTCGGGTCTTTACTTGCAGGAACAAAGTTCCGGGGCGACTTCGAGCAGCGCATGAAGAAAATTCTTCAATCGCTGGAAACGAAGTCTGATCGGGGCGAATTTCCAATTCTGTTTATCGATGAAATCCACAACATGATCGGTGCGGGCGCGGTGAACGGTGGAACGCTGGATGCAGCAAATCTCCTGAAGCCGCTGCTTGCACGCGGCGCCTTGCGCTGCATCGGGTCCACAACATTTGCCGAATATCGAAGCGTGTTTTCAAAAGATCAGGCGCTTGCTCGGCGGTTCCAAAAGATCGATGTCGTAGAGCCATCACTTGAAGAAGCAATCCTGATCTTAAATGGCCTAAAACCTCAGTTTGAGACGCACCATGAAGTACGCTACTCACTCGAGGCCATTCGCGCTGCAGTTGAGTTGTCAGCGAAACATTTGCCGGATCGATTTCTACCTGACAAAGCGATCGATGTGATCGATGAGGTGGGTGCAAGGACACGACTCAAGCGCAAAGCGGACCACAAGGCTGGCGATATCATCGATATCAATAAAGAACAAATTGAAGAGATGGTCGCTCAGATGGCGCGCATCCCTTCAAAAACTTTGCAGGTGAATCAAAAGGACCGGATCAAAGGCTTAGATCAGAGTTTAAAGCTCACTATTTACGGCCAGGATCATGCGATTGATAAAATCGTATCTGCGATTCGACTTGCGCGCTCTGGTCTGAGGACGGGTGAAAAACCGGTGGGGTCATTTCTGTTCTGCGGCCCGACAGGCGTAGGAAAGACGGAGCTTTCTAAACAGCTGGCTCAGCAGCTTGGAATTCCATTTCTGCGTTTTGACATGAGCGAATACATGGAAAAACACACGGTTTCCCGATTGATCGGCGCACCTCCTGGGTATGTGGGTTTTGAGCAGCCGGGCATGCTGACGGATGCGGTGACAAAAAGTCCGCATGCTGTTGTGCTGCTGGATGAAGTAGAAAAGGCTCACTCTGACGTGTGGAATATTCTACTTCAGGTGATGGATCACGGGTTCCTGACCGATAGCAGCGGTAAAAAGGCGGACTTTAGAAATGTGATCCTGATTCTGACCTCAAACGTCGGTGCTCGGGAAATGGAGCGGAGATCTTTAGGGTTTGCTGAAACTTCCGCATCTGATGTTGCTCAAAAAGAAGTCGAACGTACATTTTCTCCAGAATTCCGTAACCGGTTAGATGCAGTAGTTTATTTCAACCCGCTCGATCCAAGAACGATGGAGCAAGTGGTGTCGAAACAATTGGTGGAACTGGAAAATCAGCTCCTACAAAAAGGTGTCGATATCGAATTTGAATCCGATATTCGTGAGTGGCTGGGCAAGAAGGGCTATGACAAACGCATGGGCGCTCGTCCTTTGGGCCGTCTGATTCAAGATGAACTGAAGCGTCCGCTTTCAGAAGAAATTCTGTTTGGGCGCCTGGAACATGGCGGATTGGTGCGTGTCATAGTGAAGGACGACAAGCCATACTTTGTCATCGAGTCCAAAGTGCTGGAAACAGGAGCAGGCGCTACTGAAGAAGCAGCGCTAGGCACCAGATCACAAGACCCGCAATAAAAAGCGGCACCAGCTTTCGCGCGATCTCTGAATATCGAAGCGGGGTAGGTGAGAGCGACTGCAGCACCATTGCAGATTGCAGCGTCAGTGTGGTTCCCAGGGCCGCACCAAACGCAAGCATGGCATGGTACCGGGGATCGGTGATTGGGCTCAGCAAAAGATTAGAAAAAGTTGAGCTCCCGAAGAGAACTGAAGCAATAAACCCTGTCCAAGGGCTCAATGCCTTCGTCATCGCGAGTGGCAGTGCGTGTCCAAGCGCGTCGATCCAGGCTAGGTGTTTTACGACTGAAATCCATAGAATCCAAGCAGTAACAACGCTGAGTGTTCGCCACGAGCGATAAAAAGTACGCTGAAAAGGCAGTATTTTTTTCTGCGTGAACACCGCGATGCTGCCAAATAGAAAAAATACGAAAAAGGGAGAAATATTCAGGTTGAGTGCCCGTGTCATCAGTAATGTGGTGAGCAGACCACTGTAAATAAAGGCACCTGTTTTCGCCGTGCGACTCATCGGCACACGGGTCTTTTGCGCAGTCCCGATTCCTACTGCCAAGGCCAAGATCCCTCCCAGAAGTGTGGGGATGCTTGCAGAAAACCGGATGCCGATGAGTATGCCGCCGCTGAATGCCCCGATCACAAGGAGCAGCCATGGCAACATCGAACGACTGAACAGAGACCTTTGCGCTAAATTCCGTGCGATCAAAATTCCCCCGGGCAATGCAATGAGTGCAACCCAGGGAGCGACATCCTGCGCAACAAGCTGCGCATTCGACCCTGAGAATCCCACCAGGACCGGCACACCGAGCGCCCCAAAGGGTACCCCAAGGCAAGCAGCCATGAGCGGAGTTACTGCCGCCTTGAGTGCGGGCACTCCGTCTTGAAGGAGGAGCGGCATGACTAAAAAGAGCGGAGTTCCGAAGCCCCCCGCCCCTTCGAAGGTGAGGCTGACAGCGAAACCAATCAAAAAAAGCCTCTGGCCTCGGTGCGTGAGCGTCTTTGAAATCCAGTCCATTAGTCCTGCGAGGATCTTTGAGTCTTCGGAGCAGGTAACGAAATAGAAGGCACCTAAGAGGACGGAAGCGACTTGAATCCATAGACCATAGCCCTGGTTGCTGATGATAAGTAATTCGGGTAGTTCAATTGCACCCATCAATAGCACGAGAAGAATACCAAGACCGACACCCAGCAGACTTCCTGCAAAAGGAGTGGTTTTACCCGCAAATAGAAGAGGAAAAAGAACTATAAAGGGCACAAAGATCGCGCAAATTTCAAGGGTCACGGTGGCTCTAATAATCCTGAGGCTTAGGGGTAAAGTAAACCTGAACTTCCACCGGACAAGGGGGAAGTTTTTGGCGTAATCTAGGGAGCGTGACTTCCTCTGTTTTAGATCAAGTTTTGGAAGAGATAAAAAATTCTGTCGGTAGGGACCGTGTGAGTATTGATGCCGATGACTTAATCACATATGGACGCGACTGGACGAAGGCGTACGCACCGAAACCCTCTGCGATTGTCTTTCCGCGTTGCACGCAGGAAGTTTCACAGGTGCTTAAAATTTGCTCTGCCCAAGGCGTGGCGGTGGTCCCATCCGGTGGACGCACAGGATTAGCCGGTGGTGCGATGGCGACCAATGGGGAGATTGTGCTCTCACTCACCCGCATGAATCACATGGCGGATGTCGATTCCATCGCCCAGACCATAACAGTTGAAGCCGGTGCGATTACCGAAGCCGTGCATCAGAAGACTGCTGCTCAAGGCCTGACTTGGCCGGTTGATTTTGCATCCAAAGGATCCAGTCACATTGGTGGAAACATTGCTACCAATGCAGGTGGTGTGCGAGTGATCCGCTATGGACTTACGCGCAACTGGGTCCTAGGTCTAAAGGTCGTGTTGATGTCAGGTGAAATTTTAGATCTCAATGGTTCTTTAGAAAAAAACAACACCGGCTTTGATTTACGCCAGGCTTTCATCGGCACCGAAGGAACACTTGGAGTGATCACGGAAGCGACGCTGAAGCTGACTCGACTTCCGGCTGAGAGCACAGTCGCATTTTTTGGATTAAAAGATTTGGACCGAGTGTTTGATCTTTTCTTGCGCGCTAGGAAAAGTCCGTTCTTAGTGACCGCATTTGAATGTCTTTCCAGGGGATGTTTGGAAGCGGTTTTAGAAGTACAGGGTCTTCGGGATCCACTGCCATCCGTCTCCGAACAGTATGTGCTCCTGGAGATCGAAAAACCGCAATCGGCAGATCAGCTCGAGCTTTTGGATCAATGGCTTTTGGATTGTTTAGACTCTGGAATTACAGAATCCGCGACCCTTGCCCAAAGCCCTAAAGAGGTGCAGGAAATCTGGGCGCTTCGCGAGGGAGTTGCGGAAAGTTTGGGCCACCGTGGACGTGTACATAAACACGATATTTCATTACCGCTTTCTAAGCTTCAGGCGTTTTTGAAGGATTGGGGCCGTGCACTAGGCACTCAGTATCAGGGTATGGAACCTTATATCTTTGGTCACATTGGGGACGGAAATCTTCACGTGAATGTTCTGCAGCCGAAAGGCATGAATTCCCCTGAGTTTGAAAGAATTGCCGAAGGAATGGACGCCGAGATGTTTGCAACTCTGAAGAAGTATCAGGGATCTGTGTCAGCGGAACACGGCATTGGCTTGTTAAAAAAGAACCTTTTAGAGTTTTCAAAGACTCCGGTCGAGATGCAGTTGATGCGGTCTTTAAAGAATGTGTTTGACCCAAAAAATCTTCTCAATCCGGGGAAAATTTTTGATTGAAACAAAGGGCAAGGGAATGAAAACGAATCATTGGTCTAAGGTTAAGAATATTGGATTTGTCGTAAAACACCGTCATCCCGAGGCACACGAACTTGCGATTCAGGTCGCAATGTTGCTGATGGACCGTGGGTATCGATTGTTTTTTTGTGATGAGTCAAAATCTTTGTGTCGAAAGCTTTCCGGATCAAAAGGCAAATGCACAGAGGTCGTTTCAAAAGAGGATCTTCCCCGCTTAGTCGATTTGATCGTCGTCTTGGGGGGCGATGGGACATACCTCAGTGTCGCCCGATTGATGAAGACGCGCAGTGTACCCGTGTTAGGGGTGAATTTGGGCACGCTCGGATTTCTGACTGAAGTCCGAAAAGAGGAAGTATTTGATGTCTTAAACGGGATCTTACACAGGGGTGAAGTGAAGATCTCTGAGCGCACTCTTCTGCGCGTAGTCGTGAAAAGAAACAAGAAGACTGTTTTTGATGCGTTGGCCGTCAATGATGCTGTGGTTTCGAAAGGCGCGATCGCCCGGATTATCAATTTGCACGTCGAGATCGATGGGGTATGGGCGAATACGGTCCGAGCAGACGGCCTCATTGTCTCTACGCCTACTGGATCAACGGCATATTCGCTTGCTGCAGGCGGTCCACTGGTGCATCCGGGCCTTGAGTGCATGATTCTTGCTCCGATCTGTCCGCATGGTCTATCCCAACGTCCGATGGTGATTCCTGATCGAAAAGCGATCACTGTGCGGTTGGACAATATGCCTGGCCACGTCTATCTGACGGTCGATGGACAGGAAGGACTAGACCTGAAGGATGGGGACTCGATCGAAGTGACACGCTTTACAAAGCACAAACTGCAGATCGTGACTTCGCCCGAACGAGACTATTTTTCTCTCCTGCGTGAAAAACTCAATTTTGGAGGTAAACCCAATGCTTGAATCTTTACGGATTAGAAACTTTGCACTCATTGAGCGTGCTGAGATTCCTTTTGGTCCGGGTCTCAATGTCTTAAGCGGTGAGACCGGAGCGGGAAAATCGATTGCGTTAGAAGCGATCGGCCTAGTCTTAGGTGGCCGCGCAAGCGGAGACCTCATTCGTACGGGCTGTGATGAAGCAAGTGTTGAGGCCGTGTTTGATATTTCGGATCGGAAAGATCTCTTGTTGCGCCTTGAGGAAGCAGGGATTGAAGCAGCCGAATCAGCGCAATTAATCATCAAAAGGGTGGTCCAGCGTTCGGGGAAGAACCGTGTGTGGTTGAATGCGCAAGCCACGACAGTTCAGGTTCTGCAGAATGTATGTCAGGACGTGATCGATCTGTGTAGTCAGCATGAACATCAAAGTTTGTTTCGTCCCGAAGCACAAACCGAATGGATCGATCGATACGCAAAAACAATTGAAGATGCAGATCAGCTGCGTCAAGACTTCCTTCGGTTTACTGAGCTTTCACGCCAAATCATGAAGCTGAAGACAGAAGATGAGAGCAAAGCTCAGCGGCTCGACTACTTGAAGTTTCAAGACGAAGAGATTCAGGCACTGGCTCCGGTTATTGGCGAAGATGAGGAGCTTTCGGAGCGAAAAAAACTTTTGCAGACCGAGGGCAGCCGGCGCACCGGTATTGACGAGCTACTTGAAATCTTAGAGACCGAATCTGAAGGCCTCATTGATCGAGCAAAAATGGCATTATCTAAAGGAAGAAATATTGAATCTTTAGATGCTTCGGCGGCTTCCATTCGTGAGTCTCTCGAACGTGCAGTGCTTGAAGTGGAAGAAGCCTGCCGCGCTTGCTCTGACTACGCGTCTCAGATTGAATCTGACCCAGGGGAACTCGATCGTGTTCAGGAGCGTCTGAGCGGACTGAATGCACTGAAGCGCAAGTTTGGGAATGACTTGGCATCGGTGATCACGGCTTGGGAAAATATTCGTTCTGAAATCTACACTTTGGAAAACGTGGAAGAAAGTCGAGCAGCGCTTTTAAAAGAACAAGGCGCATTGGCTCCCAAACTCAGCGCGCAGGCAACAGATCTTAGAAAGCAGCGGAGTGCTGCAGCAAAGAAGTTCTCTGATGCTGTTACTCAAGAGCTCCACGAACTGAAGATGGAGCAATCGAAGTTCGCGGTCGATGTGGCCAGTGAAACAGTGATTGAGGATTGGACTACGTATGGTCTTGGGTCCAAGGTGCAATTTCGGATTTGTACCAATGCAGGAGAAGAAGCAAAGCCACTTGCAAAAATAGCCTCCGGCGGTGAGCTCTCGCGCATCATGCTGAGCACGAGGCGCGTGCTGTCAGATCGGGGCCGCATCGGAGTTTATCTGTTTGATGAAATTGATGCAGGCATTGGCGGCCAGACGGCCTTTAGTGTGGGCCGGAAATTAAGATCTGTTTCCAAACACAATCAAGTGATCTGCATCACCCACGTCCCGCAGGTGGCTTGTTTTGCCGACCATCATCTTTCTGTATCCAAGAAGGTCGTTTCTGGAAAGACTACCTCGACGATTCAGCCGCTCGGTAAGGCGGAAAGAATCGATGAATTGGCCCGTATGCTTGGGGCCGATGATCTAACGGCTACAGCACGAAAGAATGCGAAGGAACTTGTGGATCGGGCGATCGGGATGGCTTACTGAAACTGCCCGCGGCGAACGGTGACTAGGGTCAGGTTTCTCTGACATCGGCCAGCCATAAGATCTAAGTCCCCGGTCGCGCCCTTCACACCGCGTACACCTTGGCGGAAGGCGCGCGTCACATCTTCGCGTGTGGACGCACCGCCATCGATTGCGCTAAACGCCACCTGGGCTGCGTCATAAGCATAGGCCTCAAGCTCTGTGGGCGTAACTTTAAAGGTTGCCTCAAATTTTTGGATAAACTCACGTGTTTCCGGCGTTTTTCTGTAGGCTGAAAATGCCGTAGGGAACGCAGCCGAATCTGCAAGCGGCCCTGCACGATCGATTAAGGCTTTTGAATTCCAAGAAGAAATCCCAAGCCAGTTCATCTGGTTCACATCGCGGTAAGCAAATGTTGGAAGGATTTGGCCAACGGTCTTTGCTTCGTCCGGGATAAAGACGGCGTCGAAATCTACAACGGGTGGGAGCGCAAAGTATCGCTCTGTCTTGCGTGTTCGTTTCTTGATACCTTCTTTTTCACGGATTCGTTCCAATGCGTCGAGTTCAGATTTCCTGTCGTCTGCGAAGGATAGGCCAACCAACGGATCAATCGCTTTTCTGAAGTCCGTTTCGGTTGATGAGTAAAGTTCGAATCCTTGAATGGACGCACCGGCAGTTTCAGCCTGATCCCAGAATTCGCGTGCGTATTCTTCGCCCGCTCTATTCTTTGGCGCCAAGATCGCAAACTTCTTCCAACCCTTTTCCTGAATTGCGTACTCTAAAATACGGCTGACTTGGTCTTGCGGAGAATTCCCACAGCCAAAATACACAGGCGTTTCAGGCCCTCTGGCTGGCGCTAAGGATAATAATGGCACTTGGTAGTAGGCAGCTTTTGCGGTCAGGGTCTCAAGACCTGTACTTAATATGGGACCAATGACGACTGCCGCTTCTTTTGTTTCTATGAGTTGCTGCAAGCCGTTGATCGCAGAGGTTAATGATTCACCTGCGTCGGCGCTGACGACTTCGTATTCAGGTTTGTCTTTGAGGGCGAACTGAACGCTGCGCAGGACACGCTCGCCAAAGGTTTGGTAGCGGCCAGAGAGCGGTACTAAGACACCAATGGTGCGGCTACGAGTGTTGCCTCTGTAAACTTCTGTTGGCTGTTCGAACGCGGGTGCTTGGCTTGAAGATGCGAGTGTTGACTGGCTGGGTGTGCCGGCGCGCGCATCAATGCGATTTTGGAGTGCTGCGACTTTGGCCTGATGATCTGGGTCAAGCTTACTGAGGGCGATGGAGTCGATGATGCGGCGGGCATCGTCGATGCGATTGGCCTCTACGTAAGTGGACGCCAGATTGTATTGAAAGTAGGGACGGTTCTGGGGGACGGGATTGAGTTCCATCGCGCGCAGGAATGATTGTTCAGCTTCGTCAAATCGTTTCATTCGAAGCAGGATGAGTCCGTGAATGTTGGCGAGGTCTGTCTTTTCCCGTTCGGTCAGAGGGGTCGGGGTTGTGTCCTCGATTTCCTTGATGGCTTCCCGGAAATTACCCTTCTGGTACTGGCTTTGAACAAATTTAAAGTTCGTTGGTTGCTTCGTACCCGTATATTCCTCCGGCTTTTTCGAGCCTGGATTGGGGGAGGCGTTCCCGCTAGTGGTGGGACCAGGTAGGGTTACCCTGCGTTTTACGGGCACGGAAGAGCAGGCAGTGATTAGGGTCAGAAGGGCCAGCGGGGCAAGGTGTCGACTTTTCACGATAAGGTTAACGGTACCATTTCCGAGGGACGATTTCTCGTTTAGGCTAGGGGAGGTCACTTCCCATCAAAATGCGCCCGTAGCTCAGCTGGATAGAGCACCTGATTTCTAATCAGGGGGTCCCGTGTTCGAATCGCGGCGGGCGCGCCAATTTTTTTCTTCTTTTCTCTTAAATACCTATCCCCATACTTCTTTCCCCAAGTAAGGCGGCCACCCATCCATGGGTGCTATCGCGTCGCATCGTGCGACGCTCTTTTAGCCTTACTTGGGGAAAGAAGTATGGGGATAGGTATCTCTGAGTGAGACGGAAAAATTGTCGCTCGCCTGCTGGCGGTGAGAAGACGTAGCGAAGCGCCGTGTTCGACGTTTTGGCCATGATGGCCAAAACGCACGACGCGAGTGTAACGAGTGTCGCCCGAAGGGTGGACGCCACGATGGCGTCCATGAATCGCGGCGGGCGCGCCACTTCTAAAACATGCCCCATAAATACCCCTCTTATTTAATACTTCTTCCCAGTGAGGCAGATCCATCCATGGGATCTATCGCTCCGCATCCTGCTCCGCTCTTTTAGCCTCACTGGGAAGAAGTATTAAATAAGAGGGGTACCTCTGAGGCGTAGGTACTGTTTGGCGTGCCCTGTCATCGACGAGAACACGTCGAAGTTAACGTGTTCGACGATTCGGCCATGAGGGCCGAATCGCACGATGCGAATTCATGAGCATCGCCCCTAAGGGCGAGGCACAGGATGTGCCGACATGACAAAAATGCCATGATGGCATTTTTGCACGGCGCGAGTGAAACGAGTGTCGCCCGGAGGGTGGCGCCCATGGATGGGCGACATGAATCGCGGCGGGCGCGCCACTAATATTTGAACCCCACACCCATGAAGACCTAGCATGTTTGGGAAAAAAACCAGACAAAGGACCTACTTGCCAAAAATGGCAAACTAGGTTAAAATAAGAAGAGTGCAGCTCCGCGAGTATGACATTAGCATTCGCTTTAATTTTCGGGTGATCAAGAAAGTGATTATTTCGCCGCATTACGAAGAAAAGCATGCTGACAGCGTTTCGGACGAAATCATCCTCGCTTTAGTGAGGCAGCTCGATGGACGGGTGATGGTTCCAGATGATGTGGATACGAGCTACTCCTATTTTGTCGAAGACAAGATGGAATTGAATGGGAAGCGGTACAAGCTCATCTGGCTCCTTGAAGATGATCAGTTTTATATTGGCGTTGTGAACGCTTATCGGAGGTAGTTATGGGATTTCCTAGCCGTGCTGAAATTAACAAGGTCTTAAAGAAGCTCGAAAAAGTGGAGGGTACGCTTGCACCTCCATTGAACCCAACTCCGCTTGAGAAGCTTAGGTTTGATCTACAGCAAAAATTTGTTGTGTACCTCATGGTAAAAAAAATTACTCAGCGAGAGATGTCAAAAATTCTTGGAATTGATGAAGCCAAAGTGAGTAAGATTCTGCGCAATCGACTGGATGAATTTTCAACAGACAGGCTCATTAGTCTGTATGAAAAAATTAATCCGAATTTGGAGTTAAAAGTGAGTTGAGGCCATCACACCAGGGACTCAAGTGGACCACGCCCTGTGCCTTGCATAGATTGCCAGTCAGTAAGATCACTCATTAAGTCTTGGGCCAACCGACATGCACGTGATTGTAAAATGCGGGAAGGTTCTTGGTGATCATTCCGGTTCGTCCAGCGCTGAGAGTTTTTTCCTAAGTCATAAGCCTCAGCGTTCAGGAACTTAGGTCGCGCAGGCCGTGGGTAATCATCCGATCGATGTGCCCTGATTTATGGAGCGAGATCTAGAGAAATGCTTCGGTCTAGGGAAAATACACCATCTAGAAATCCCAGCGACTTTTTCTTCTTTCGCGAAAAGTCGATTTCGTTTCTGGAGAGAGTAGTTCGAGATTGGTTGCGTCCACTCGAGATAGAGGGGGCGTAAATTGATGTTGATCCGGCGAAAAAATCACGTCGACATCCGATTCAAGCGACTCATCAAAATACGTAAATAGCTTAATGTCGCCGTCAGAAGGCTTAGGTATCGAATCGACTCGATTTATAGGATCGACGATGTAAGATTTTCCCTCAAATTCATATTGAACCAGCGCGTGCCCGACTCCGTTCAATACTTTTCCGGCAGAAGTCACTGCGCGAAGGTATCCCGTAAGAACACTTGCATGAATGGATGAGCGTAAAAGAGCCACGGCCATCAAAACACTTTGGTGTCTGCATTCTCCGATGCCATTTTTGATGTAGTCTCCCAACTTCGTGATTCTATTCGTGCCATAGAGTATGTCGATACCAGTGAGTTTCTCATGTCTGGCAACACGTTTTTTGTTCGGTTCCTCTTTTAATGACTCAAAGAAAGTGAGTTCTACCCTCTCCGCCAATGCATCAATTGAAGCGATGTCCTTGTATTTATGAAGGCTTTCTTTCTCGAACCATTTTGCCAAATGATTATCGAGCTTTGCGTCAACAAGAACGATGATCCGTTCGTCCCTTGCAAGGCGTTCTTTTCCCCAGATCCAATAGTTCGACCGATTTGTATCGAGCTCCACTTGCGTGGAAACGTACTTAATCTCTTTTTTTGAGAGACCGTTAGAAAGATTCCTTTCCGTAAGCCACCGACAGATCCCGGCGTGCGCTGAAATACTTAACAAAATGAGCGAGAAGCCTAAGGATGATGGTAGGAGTTTAGTTATGCGCGGCACGCGAAAGTCTTACTTTTTTAGTATGAGAATGTCAAATCCTCTACCTTTGTCGAACGGCCTCACTATCAATTCGATTGATTCATTGTAAGTTCATGCGGGATCAGACCCTCATTTCGTAGTTTTCGAGTGAAATCCTAAGCGCGTGCGCTTCAGCCTAACCCAATGGTATCGGCGCACTGACTCCGGCACCATCCACGGCGTCCCCCAGTTACTCGCTTTTGATTCTTGAATCAAGTGCGCCTGAGCAATCCGAATCTGATGGATGACCTAGGGTAGGTTCCCGCTGGCCGCTGCCATCAACGCAAATGCAATTGCCACGGGTACAAGTTTGTCGAGGTTCATAGTTCAGTCTCCTTTGGTTTTTGGTTCTGCTCACTTTGGTATTTCAAGATCGATCTAATGGTCATGTAGTGCCACTCGCGTGCCCGGCGTGGCGGGATCTTGTGGTCATTCATGTGGCGCGTGATGTCCGCGAATGTGCTGCCTGCATGCCAGAGTTTCAGGATGATCTTTAGGTTTTGTTGTTCACGCGGACACTCCATGAGCTTCCCGTCTATGGCTACAAATCCATAGGGCGGTGTCCCGCGAAAGAATCCGTCCTGCCATTCTTTACTGTGACGAATGGCAATACCTTGGTCTTATAATGTTCTACGTGCAGTGTTCTTTGAGACCTGATGTAGCCGCGCTAATTTCTGCAAAGACGCACCTTCAGTGTAAGAATCGGCGATTTCCTCAGAAAAAGAGACTCTGCGTCTTACAGCAAACGGAATAAAATCCGCTAGATACACGATTGGGGATAGGTATCTCTGAGTGAGACGGAAAAATTGTCGCTTGCCTGCTAGCGGTGAGAAGACGTAGCGAAGCGCCGTGTTCGACAATTTTTGAGCTGGAAGCGAAAAAATGGGGAGGATGCGTGTCCACTGAATGTGGACTTTGCGAGCGTGAAGCGAGCAAAAGCACCGCACCCGCCATGATGGCCAAAACGCACGATGCGAATTTATGAGCATCGCCCTAAGGGCGAGGCACAGGATGTGCCGACATGACAAAAATGCCATGATGGCATTTTTGCACGACACGAGTGTAACGAGTGTCGCCCGAAGGGTGGACGCCACGATGGCGTCCATGAATCGCGGCGGGCAATTATCAAACGTGCTCCAGCGGTTCCTTGCTCCAAAGATCGCTCACAGTCGAAGTAAATGAGAGTTCAAACCAGTTAGCAAACATTTTCATCGTTCTCTTTTTTGGCCAGTGTTTTTCGTCGGATACCCGATCGGCGAGTAAACTCTCGAATAGTGAAATCCACATTCTCTCAAAAAAAGCCTCTAACTCGTCTTCATCGAAGATTTCGGGGATTAGATATGCACGCGGTTCTTGGTCAAAGTTTTCAAATACTTGTGGATCAGGCAGTCCCTTTTCGGGAGGATCAGGAAGTTGGTTCGCCCAGTCTAGGTAAGGTTGCTTGAATTGGATGACGAGCAATGAGCGATTTACATTTGGAAACTCGATAAGCATCAATTGTCCCCCTAATTTGTCGTTTTTGAAGACCGCACCTTCTTAGGCACAGAGCGCATGTACAACACGAGCAATGTTATCTAGTGTTGGATTACCTTCATCAGAAACCATCCTGTAGAGAGTTCGCTCAGGAATGTCTGTTTTCTTCGAAAAATTGCTCTTATTCACTACGTCTAGATAACTACCAAGAATTTCCTTAAATGCATCCGCATCGCCATCTTGAAGGCACTGAATGAGCGCAGCGGCAACATAGTGCCTATCCTTCAAACGATCAGACGCCTTGGCATCCTTAAACTTAACGTTCGACTTCAGCTCAAGCATGGGCATATTTTCGAACGAGAAGCCTTGCTTTTTTGATGTCTTTTTTCTGGCCATTCTTCATTCCTCCTAAAATCAATAAAACGAGTGAACCATCTGTATCGTAAACTCGAGTGAAGTAGACTCGCCTACCATTTGCCCAGCGAAGTTCAGCTAAGCCTTCTCCCAAATCCTTTGCGTCACCGAAATGATCATGATCTTCAATTCTTTGGATGCGAGCATCCACCTGAGCCTGGTCTTTTACATTCTGGTCGTCAAACCAGGCATCAAACTCGTCAGTGCGCTTCACCCTCATTATGTACGATTATGCCATATATGGCATACTATGTCGAGAAGAATTATGGGTTCTGCCTGGAGCACTGAAATTGCAAGCATCCGGCACACGGCTGAATTAAAATGCTTCTGATGGTCATGTAGTGCCACTCGTGTCCCCGGCGGGGCGGGATCTTGGGGGCATTCATGTGGCGTGTGATGTCCGCGATGGTGCTTCCGTAGGTCCTTAAGGCGTCGCTTGCTATCGCATCTAGTTTGGCTCGTGTATAAACATGTGGGATGAGAGTACAGAAATTTGCTGCTTTTTCGGACCGCGACACTGGGGGCAATCCTGCGGGTGTGGTCCTCGCGGACGAACTGCCAGATGCAGAACAAATGCAAGCAATCGCGTGTGAAGTCGGCTATTCAGAGACTGTATTTGCAACGCCTTCTGCGGACGCCTGGACCGTCCGTTACTTCTCTCCAACAGTTGAAGTTCCTTTCTGCGGTCATGCGACGCTCGCGCTCGGAGCCGCACTCGCACTGAAAAATGGAAATGGTGTGTTCCCGCTCCTACTCAGTAGCGGATCCATTACCGTCGAAGCCGAGAGCAAAAAGAACACAATGACAGCTGCACTTCAGTCGTTTCCTACCCGAAGTCAGGCGACGAATGATGACGTGATCACGAGGGCACTACGAGTCTTTGGATATACCCGGGGTGACTTAGATCAGAAGATTCCATCGGCATTTATCAATGCCGGAAACGAGCACCTATTGTTGGCTCTAAACAGTAAGACCCGGCTTTCCGCCATGAGATATGATTTCGACCAAGGACTCCATCTCATGAATGATTTAGGAGTTGTGACTGTGATGGTCGTATACGCAGAAAACGAACAACTCTTTCATGCTCGGAACGCATTTGCAGCAGGCGGAGTTTATGAGGACCCAGCCACTGGATCCTCTGCAGCTGCTTTTGCTGGGTATCTCAGACATATTCAGTGGCCTTGTAGCGGCGAGATTGAAATCATTCAAGGGGAAGATATCGGGATGCGGTCTCGTATTTATGCCAAGATTCCTAAGGATGCTGGCGACTCGATTCGCATTTCCGGCCAAGTTCGGCACATAAGATAGACCACACCGATTTCGGTGCTTGGTGTATAGCACTGAGTATTCATGTCTAACCCGCCAGTTCTTCGGCACCATTCACGGCGTCCCCCAGTTACTCTCTAGAAGAATCTTTGAAATAGTTGATGGTCGTTGCCCTGTAGTCGTTGGTGCGTCAGCCAACGGTACGGAAGAGGCAATAAGAATGACGGCATCAGCTCTCGATTTAAGGGCCGGTGCTGTAATGGTCGCTCCTCCTGATGGTTGGATCTACGGACCGGAATTCATCAGACATTATCGTCGTGTAGCGGACAGTACTTCACTTCCGATTATTCTCCAGGACTATGAGGAGGTAACCAGAGTGCATTTGCAGCCCGAGAATATAGCCGAGTTGTGCACGTTGGTCCCGCAGATAACAGCCATAAAGTTGGAAGCATTCCTACACCTGAAAGAATACTGGCTGTACGGAAACTGCTAGGCGACGAACTAGCAATCGTTGGTGGTCTAGGAGGGATTTACTTCTTCGATGAAATTCCAGCAGGAGGCAATGGCACAATGACCTGTTTCGCCGAAGGGGTTGGATTGATCATAGTATCGTTCGAGACAGAGCCGCGCTTTCGAGAGTTATTTTGAACCAACTGGATAAAGTCTTGGCAGATACCTTTCTCAAACCTAATCACGCATCTGTATTTTTGACATCGATTCCCTCACGTGCAGGAGGCCACCAGAAGTTCTTACTTCCAAAGGCCTAACGGAAGTTCTGGTCTTAGAAGGAGATACTTCTCCAAAGACCCGCAGTCGCGACGATGCAGCTCTTCTAACCCCAAGACGGCTAATGTATTCCCTGACGCGACCCCCATGTTTTGTACGCACTTCCCAGATTGACAGACGACCATATCCGCGAGCGGTCCTGAGTGATCGTCCACAGGATTTGCTTTAAAGCGCCAGAGGTCAATATACGGTCGATCACCGGACTTCCAACAGAACCCAATAAAATAGAGAGAATCTTCGGAAGCCCAACCGGAAACTTGCAAGGCACTCGATAACTGTAAGTCGATCTCAGCCTGGTCTAACCTGTCCCAGCTTTCATCCACGTAAGGAATGACCTGACAGGACCCATATTGTCGAACTACTGGCTTGAGTTTCGAAATAAATGCCATGGTCATTGAGTAATACTTTTTTGAATCGTTGGCGATGCGAGATTGGACCAAACTATAGGATTAAGAGATTTTAAGGACTTGGAATCGCTCACGCGGTCTTAGGGCAACCGTCGTGGAGCAGAATTCTGTTGTTGGATTAATTAGGGTTTGATCGCTGAACGATATCGGTGCAAGTTTTTGGCGACAGATGAGCTGAAGAATTTTCGACTCTTAAGATTTTAAAATAGGGATCGGTTTCGATCCATGAAATGTAAGGGGTGATCCAGCTACGTGCGGGCTGCTCCTTCAATGCTTCAAATACCCAAGTATAAAATTCTTCAGCGGAGAACCATCCCGTGACGTCGCCATCTTTGCGGACGGCATCAACAATGATTTGGAAATCAGTTGGGTAATGAAGTGGATCTCCTTGCACTTTTTCCCGAAGAACAGCCCAAATCTGTTTGACTGCGCGTCTATCTTCATTCTCTGGGTCAAGTTGATCGAGTACCCATCGTGCTCGTATTTCAGGCTTCATTTTTAAGAGGCGTTCCCAAATTGGTAATTTGCTCCAGTTGAGAGACACATACTCTTGATCTACTTCGTGAAAGAGGCTCGGATTCTCGAATAATGAATGAATTACTCTATCTTGCAACACCGTTAACTGTTTCTTGCTGACTATGTTCTGAAAGTATTTATCTGCAATCGTTAGGAGGCACGGCAGTCGTTCCACCGGATAAGTTGGGGTTTTGATCGCATATTGAAGCTCCCCTCGGAGGTAGTCCTCGATATATCCATGAACCTCTCCGTTCTTATCATCTCGGATAAGAGACATCAGTTTTGGATGCCTGAGAAGTTCGCCATAGATCATTTTATAAAATAGTCCGGAATCACTCCAAATAGAGAAGCGGCTCAAGTGAGTCTTCAAAAATATCTTATCGATAAATAAATTAACCTTCTCAATGACGTACGCGGGAGTAGGCTCTACTTCTGCATTCGCGACAAGATCCGAGTTACTCCACAACTTATTTAGGATAGTCATCTCCTGATCTCCGGTCTTGCGTGCCTTGACTAAAAAGTAGATGACATCATTTCCGCCATTGGCTCGAACGGAGATCGAATCAAAGAATGAAAGAATAAAGATCCATAGAATTAAACAAAGCCTGATCATCCCTTAATTACCCCAAAATCTGATGATGGTAGGAACCACGAGTCGCTCCACGATAACATAGCTTAGAGAGTGGCTATGGGGAAGGTTGGCCCAAGTCTCAGTGAATCTTTTTCAAACCCCGAAAAAGTTTTTAGGAAATCGGAAGGATCGAAGCGCTACCCGAAGAAAAATTTAGGTGCTTTGAGCTATTATTTCGTCTACGGGCGTTATCGCATACAACTCGATGAACTCGGAGATCACTCTGTACACCGGCCTTGTTGATCCCAGATTAGCTATAGACTTAACGTTAATAAAAACATAAGTCATACCCTATGGCATTTCGGGTTCTCTTCGTCGTATTTGTTCTTTCTTTTGGTCGAATGGCTAACGCCGTTTTGCCTTACGAAGCCGCAGTGAGGATTGGAGAGAATGCCTTTAATGAAGCGGTCAGACATGCAAGCGGTAGGGCATATCGAACTGAGCGACTTTTTAATTCGCACATAGCGTTGTTTCAAGCCCTTAAACTAGAAACTTCCGTCTGTGCCGACGTTACGCGAGGGCCTGAGCTTGTTTCACAGATTGCGAATGAACTTTTGGGTCGAGAAGACTGGTTTCAGGATCTTGCAGGTCGAGTTTTTTTGGGTCAGGAGCGGTTGACGCGTTCGCAATTGAGGCTTTTGAGAGGCGAAGGTACTGCTCCGGAAAGTCCTTCAGCGAAGGTATTTAAGCCTGGCCAATATCAAATGGGTAAAGCCAAGCCAAAGCGTGGGCATATAGGGTACGGATTTCCCCGGCCGAGAAAAGATGAGACACGGAATACCGGAGACCGCCCTAGTGCCTGGGATGAGTTTTGGGACGGCTTTTGGGATGTTGACTGAACCGGCCGTATGTAGGCTCTCCCTTCGGCTCGCGATAAGAAGACGAAGCTAAGCAGGCGTATTCGACAAAATCTTGAGCTAGAAGCGAAAAAATGGGCAGGCTGCTTGTGCACTTGATGTGATCCGGCACGCATGACGCATGAGTTCATGGGGTCCGAGGAATTTGAGCTAAATTAAATAGAACCGAGATGATCTCAGCGGCATCGTACGAGAAATCGCTGATCTGCTGATCTGTGATCCTGTCGATTCCTTCGTGCGGCCACCAGTTCTCGGCTAATGGAGCAATATTATTTTCAAGAGCTTCACGACGGCGTATCACCTCTTGAACCTGATCAGGCTGTGCCCTCATGAGCTTGTAAGCACCAAGCATCTTGATCGCCTCCTGAAGGACTTCATCCGCGTAATCCAACCTCTGCGTGAGAGTTTTGTTTATCAGTGATCCGGCACCTTCGAGCGAAGACTCATTTCCCGATTTGCGAAGTGCGGTAACACGCGACCGAAGTGTTTGAAGCTGCTCTGCGAAAGAGGAGGCATTTAACTCAGAAATGAGGAGGTACCGCTCGATCACTTTGAAAGCCTCAGCCGCTTCCGCAAAGATGCTCAAATAATGACCCTTGATTGTATATTTTGCTGATTTCGGATCTTGCATTGCAGATCTAAGATCCTGCAACAAGGTGCGCAGGTGGCTCGCATTCGCTCCTAGTCCAAGACCGGACGTTAGCGCATGATTCAGATCCAGTACGATGGACAATCCCTCTTCCTGAGCTTTGAAGATTCCGGCTAATCTGGAATCCAAGCGACCGAGCGATCTCTGAGAGAAGCACCGCTGATCCCTCCGGATCGAAATTGAACCAGGATTCGTTGAAGCTGCCCATGAGTAGATAAGCGACATTGAAACGCGCAAGGGCAGTGAGAATGGAAGTTTCTGGAGAGCCTCCGTTATGCCTCTGAAGCATCGACGCGAAAAGCGGATGAAGCACCTTGTGAACTTCCTCTGTCCCTACGATCCTAATATTTCTTAGATATTCAGTAGCAGATTCAAACAGGGTTGTACTCAAACCGTTCGCCGGCTCAGCGTAACTTAAGCGAGATTGATCTGCGTCAGGTAGCGTACGAAGAACGGCGAGATACACTGCAGGGGGATACCGTAAAGATTTTAAATCGCTCGACATCGAATCCATGCCAGGCAGCGGTTCATATCCTAGCTTTTTCGCTAAGAACTCGGAGGAATGCTCCAACATGCCGAATAGATCAGGAAGGCGCACGACTCCTGAGGGCACTTCTTGGGTAGCGGTGTACCTTAGAAGTGTCTTTGGCGTGATGTAGCCGACCTGATGGAGAAGTTCGATTTGCAGCTCATTTGTATTCGCAGTAGCAATGAGTACATCCTCAATACTCCTTAAAGTTTGCGAAGCAGGAGCGTCCACAACATGAGCGCAAAAACCATTCGCTAGCATTACTCCAGGGCTCAGGACCGGCTCTGCTGCGAAAGCCATGGGAGCGGCAAAAACAGTGAAGGCAAAAGTAAAATGCAAACCCCTACGAGAAATGCGGGTAAACTAAAATTATCGATAACTTTTGTCAAGTATTGGGGCGATCGATGTTGGTAATCAGCTATATGTCCGCTTTTGGGGTTGGTAGGAATTCCTAAGTAATCTCTACGGAATGGGGGTGGTCCCCGGGATTGCGCCTCAAGTCTTTGCTTCGTCTATGCTCTGCATTGCACTAGTGACAACAAAATTATGCGAATGTAAGTTCAGCGCCGATGTCCACTTTAAGGATATATGTCCCAATGATAGCCAGTTCTCTCATTTTTGCAGGCTGTGTAGCGCACGCTGGAAATAATCAGAATCTTTGTAATTTGTTAGTTACTGATGTCGATGCGATCCCTGTTTATGCCGATGCGTTATTGACCCCAGAAAATATTGAATCCTATATTGAGGTGCCTCTCATTCCCGCGATCCTTGAAATGCTAAGAAAGAATATTTCCACGTCCTCCAGTAGCGCAAATAAGAACGATCTTCAGTCAGAAAACCGTTATTTCTACGATGGTAAGGCGTATTCGAGATTGGCTTTTTGGTTTACCGGGCTTTCAAAGGAGAATCAAAAAATTCTGTTTGGCCTCTTCTCAAAAAGTCTGGACGATGCGCGTATCGGACGACCTTGGAGTTACGGCGGACCGGATATAGATCATCCTTCGAGTCTCGGGGGCGGTAACGAAGTCACCACAGCTGTTAGAGAAGATCCGGAAAATCATTCTCGGCTCGTAATTGTGGAAGATCTCCTGGCAATTTCGGCCTACGTCTATATTCCTCTGGATCGAACCATGACCGTAGGTGACCTAAGCCAACGTTGGGAAAAACTGAGTCGTGCTTTTGCCCCTCAAGAAAGAATGGGCCCAAGCTCCCACTTAACCGAACAGGAGGCTGACGAAAGAATGATGAAGATGTTTGAAAGGCTGCTAAAAAAGTAGCTTTATAGGATGAATGAGAAGCGCCATCCGAACCCTACGGCCCAGTCCATGCTATCCCTGAAATCTACCCATCTTAATCTTCACCAACGGTCCATCCCTCCCCCTAAGAAATCGAGAAAAACAGAGGCCCATGCATCGAATGATCAAAGCCTGCAATCCGTGTGGTTGAGTCAAAAAGGCGGACATTTACTTTCGTTACGTCCTGGTATAAATCCGCGTGATGCTCCGTACATTTATGGTTGTTCTGTTGTTGCTTTGCCCATGGGCGTCCTCAGCAACAGAAGGCAAAAGCGATGAACCTGCAGCTTGGGCCACTGTGCAGAGGCTTTGTGGGTCGGCTGCAAGCGGTGCTGAGACCCTTCAGACCGAAATAGTTCAAGAACTTGTCGAAGATCAAAAGTGGGTAGCAGTCGTACAGGCCATACCGAGTGACCTGAGAAAATCTTTTCGTGACGCGATTGCAAGAAATTCCAGCGGATTTGTAACGCTCGCCCGTGCGGCAGCTCGGTTTGGTGCAGACGGTACTGCTTCATCGGTAAGCGAAGACTATTCGGATTCTATGTTGCTGAGCGCTCTCCAGCTTTGGGGTGGGGCAAAGCAGGGGACCTACCTAAAGTCTGCGATGAACCTACTTTCTGAGTTCTCGCAGGAGCATCTTGTTCTAGATTACTTGCACCTCAGCCCCGCGAACCCATCCGATGCACAGTTGAGGCTTTGGTTCACGCAACTTCATCCGGATCCGGATTTCAACGTCAAGTTGAGTAAAGAGGAACGCATTCGAGCGAATATGAGTTTTGTGTATGCAACGGTGAAGATCGCAGGCTTCTCCGCTCTGTCATTGCCTGAAAATGTTGCTTACCTCTCTAAAACTCGTGGTTTTCCTTGGTGGCCCTTCTTGTTTGGCACTGTGGTGACCGGTGGGACTTTATTGATGTTCCCCGAATTCGCGGAAGGAGTGCTCTCAAAAATCGCGGGCCTTAGCACTGCTTTCCTAGGATTGCTGACAACCCTCCTCAATTTTTCACACTCCGAGGATCGTACCTCCCTCAGTCTTGCTACTGGATGGAACCCTAAAGAGCCGTACCTTAAATTGCAGGACGTATCCGTTCCAACTCTTGCTGAGCTTTTCGATGCGTCGGGAGAGGGTGTGCTAGATGAGAAGTTGAGTGCCTTAAATGATGTCGAGATCTCACAGCTGGGCGAGTTCGAACTTCAAGAAAGCACATTGATGAGTGACTTTTCAGGGCGTCACTGGACGGTGTGGCCAAGCTTACGCGGCATGATGATGCGAACGGGCGCTGATCGTGAGAGTCGGGATGAATATATTTCCCCCTGGATTGAACGTGCAGAGAATTACGTGCGACAGATGCGAATCATTCTGGAGTCTGGCTCTCAGACTGCCGGAAAGACTCTTCTTAGGCAGAGGATCGTAAAGTTCGAAGAACTCATTTTTGAGCTAAAACGCGAAATTGGGGAGCTAGTGCCCGGCTGAGGGGATCTCTACGCCATTTGTGTGGAGACTCCTGACGCCCATAGAACGGCGCAGCTCCCACTGAACATTGGGCTAACTTCTGCTCCTAGCGTAAAAATCTTACGACCTTTTTATCTGCAAAACTAAAGCTGAGCAGTACAACAACTCCGGCGAGCAAAGGAAAGACTAAAAACGTTCAAGTTGCTTGAGACGTTAGAACCAAAATCGGAACGCCTGCGGCTGGTGGGTGAGTCGTTTCGGTAATCAGGGCTTAAGACTACAAGAGCTGAAAATATCCCCGCAAGGATTTTTATCTTCATAGCCATATACCCGTCATTCGTCTATCTCAGTCTAATCTGCGAAATGAATCAAGATTTCCCTCCGCATTCCGAAGTATGTCTGTTGGCCTCAAAGGCCTGGCGTGCACTTATTGGACGGATCTCAGAGTATCTTATGGATGAACAGCGGAAAAAGCCGAAGGCCGTACAAGACATACTGACTGCGTTAGCCGATTTGAAGGTGGGAAGATTTACTGAAATCGCTCCCGTTACAGACCATGATCTGAGTCAAGTTATTGACCAGTTCAATGAAGTGATTCGCGTCTTGCAAACCCAAACGGAGAAAGTGGCCTCGGAACGTATCTTATTGGAAGAGATCATTCATAGCACGCCGGATTGGATCTTTATTAAAGATCTAGAGCATCGTTACGTAAAAGTGAATCAAGGCTATGCGAGCGCGCTTCATTTAAAGCCCTCTGATTTTATTGGAAAAACAGATTTAGACTTAGGCTTTCCCGAAGAATTGGTAAGAGGGAACGCGAAAAAAGGAATCACTGGATTTTGGCCTCTGGATGATCAAGTCACTACATCCGGAAAGACTTTGGTTTTGGAGAATGATCCGGCCGTCATTGATGGTGAAGTTCATATTTTTCATACAATCAAAGCACCAGTCCGGAATCATAAGAACGAAGTTTACGGCGTTTTAGGTTTTGCGAGGGACATCACGGCCTTGATCAGCCTGCAAAAAAACCTGGACTCTGAACGAATGAAGTCAGTCAAGAACGCAAAGCTGGCATCATTGGGCGAGATGTCAGCGGGTATCGCTCATGAAATCAACAATCCTCTTGCGATCATCGACGGAGCAGTCTCCTTGCTTCCGAGGTTTCTGAATGATCCGGATAAAATGAACTCTAAAATCAAAGCGATCAAGAGATCCTGTGACCGCATTTCAGCAATTGTGAAAGGGCTCAAAAAATTTTCACGGTCAGGCGATAGCATAGAGTTATCGCGTCATGATTTAGCCTCAATTGTTAGAGAGTCGCTTGTGCTGATTGACAGTAGTTCCAAAAGGAACTCCACTCCAGTGACCTTCGACGGAATGAAAGATGCTGCTATCTTTTGTAACGAAGTTGAGATTGAGCAGGTTTTAGTAAATTTAATGAATAACGCGATTGAAGCCGTGAAAGATTGCTCTGATAGATGGGTCAAGGTGTCGATAGTAGAGAGCGATGAGTACATCAGACTCTTCGTGATGGATTCCGGAAAAGGCATCTCAGAAGAAGTCCGCACCAGACTTTTTGAGCCTTTTTTTACCACAAAGAAAGTGGGAGAAGGGACCGGCCTAGGACTTTCAATTAGTAGAGGGATTCTGGATGAGCATAGTGCGACCATCTCTCTTTTGACTGATTCACCCAATACATGCTTTGAGATTCGATTCCCGAAGGCAGAGAAACTAAAGAATGTCGCTTAGAATAGTCTATTTAGATGATGAGCCTATGCTTTGTGAGATCTTTGTTGATCTTTTTTCGTCTATTGATATTGAGATCAAAACATTTACTGACTCAGATTTGGCGAGACAATTCATCACTGATCATTCGCCAGATCTTATCTTTATCGATTACAGACTCCCAGGTACCAACGGCGACGAAGTCGCACAACTCCTTCCTTCAGAAATTCCTAAGTTCTTAATCACCGGAGAGGCAGCCGTAGATACAAAATACAGATTCAAACGAATTTTTAAGAAGCCTTATGAAGAACAACTGATTCTTTCGTCTATTCATGAATATCTGCAGCAATCTTAGCGTGTCCTAACAATGATCCTCTGGCTATCGCCTCTTATTTCATCACATGAACGAAAGATACGGATCCATCTGAACTTGCGAAGATCCATGAGGTGTCGACTCGGAACCATCGACCAAAAGAGATTTCTGTAGCTGAGGTTTTAAAATCTATGATCTAACACGTTAGGTCAAAAATGAATGCTAATGAAATAATGGCTACATTAAAAGTTCATTTCGGCGAGGAAGCGCTGTGTCGATGTGTTGTTTTCTTAAAAAGAGATCGATCAAATTTAGTTTCCTTTAGGGTGTACGATATGAGTAGGTGGCATTCCCCGAGGATGATTTAAAGGATTTTAAGGTCGAGGCACTCGAAATTCTCGATGATGCGGAGGCTAAATTTGTCGCAATAGAAAAAACCGGCGATCTAACCCCTTTCTTTGACTCAGTTTTTAGATCCTTTCATAATCTAAAAGGCGCATCGGGAATGATGGAGCTGCATTCCCTACAAGCGCATGTGCATAAACTCGAGCTCATTCTAATGAGCTTCAAAGGCAAACCGTCTATTCCAAAAAATTTCATCAGACTTTTTCTCGGTGGCATCGACGGGGCGCGTTCCATTCTTGATGGAAAAGAGACTCATTTTAGTTTCGAAGTGACGACAGAAGTCCCAGAATAAAAATCCATCAGAGTCGCGATCTCAATACGAAGGCCGCAGATGCACAAGAATGCTTAAGACTCATCCCGAAGCGACATTTTTTTTCTCCCAATACCGAAGCTCTTCCAAAGAACTTTGGAGAACACTTTGAGCTGGTATATGCCTTCACTCATTGACCCATTTCGATCATTATCTCTTCCACTGTAAAGATGTCCGATCTCTGGTCGTATGACCTCCTCTTGGAAACGCGTCAAGAACTGGCTTAAGAGTTCCGTGAGGAGTTCCATCGCAATCGGCTTCCCGATACACATACGTGGCCCTACTCCAAATGGAATAGATGAATAGGGATTTTCATAACTCATCTGAAGCCAACGGTCGGGATCAAAGTTGGGGTCTTGCCGAAACTGATCTAAAAGAATGAAGAACTGCGTTCCCTTCTTGTAAACGGTCTCGGAGGTGTTTAAGTCTTCGGTCAGTTCACGCTCAAGAATGGGAAAGGGGTGTTTTAAGCGAATCGCCTCGAGGACCACTCCTTCTAGACGCCTTCTATCGCCACTCCTTGCCCATCCTTGAACCTTTGCGTACAGCTCAGGTTCCTTTCTTAAGAAGTGGAAGACGGAGCAAAAGATGTCTGAAACATTGATTTGGGGGGAGATCAGAAAAGGCTGGGCGAAGATCGAGAGCCAAAGATTGGGATCAGATCCATAGGTTACAGCATCGTCTTTGAATCGGGAGACGCTTGCAATTTGTTTAAGACGACTCATGAATGCGTCCTTAACCCCGCTTTGGGCAGTGCCCTTAACAGCAATCTCTTTTCTCCATTCAAGCGATGCCCGGTAAAAAAGATTCTCATCATTAATACTAATCGGCTCTTCGAAGACGAGTTCGTACAGCACATGCAGAACCAGACGTGAGATCCGTTCTGCATCGATGATCTTTTCTGGCTGATCTTTCATGGTCAGGGCAACGGCATCGCAATGCCGCAAGGTGATTGGTGGCAGTCGTTCCCTCCAGTTTAAGGAGGTCATCGTTTTTCTGAATCCTTCTGAAAGTTTTTCCCATGTTTCACCGTCGGTGGATTCCACAGAATAAATAGGGTGCCAAGCGGGAGTCGCAATGAGGCTCTCTATGAAGTCTCCCTTTTTATTTGAAGCACTGAGAACTCTGCTGCAGAGTACGGGGTCAGAGTTCAGCACCACGACGTCTCGTTTTTGGATGCGTCCAGCGATCTTTAACAGGAAAGTCCGAGCATCAAAACCACCGCCACCATACCTCAAGGATAGGTTGAAAGGGCGTTTCTGCTTCTGCATGAGTTCAGGAATGACTTCAGCGAATACTTCGGAAGATGAACGAAATTGATAGCCCAGTTCCTGTATAGCTTTAGATGAATCCATAAACCAATAGAGCGATGCATATTCGATGACATCTCTCAATGCGGCCTTCAGCAAGGAGCTTGGGACACGTACGACACGATCACTTAACCCTGCAACCTTCCGCACGGTACGGGCGATTTGCTCTAGAGTAAGATTTTCTCCGCCTAAGATGTACCGTTCACCCAGGCGACCCTTTTCTAAAGCAATGACAATCCCACGGGCTACGTCCTCCACGTGTGCAACTGACGTTCCGCCCCGACACACGACGGCTGGCAGATATTGAAGGAAGCCCATCAGATTAGATGCGGTTATTCCATCAATGTCTTTTGGACCATACACCTCGCAAGGGTTAACGATGATTGCATCCGCCATTCCGTCGATCCGATAGCGTCTGATCAGACGTTCAGCATCGCGTTTGGCTTGTGAATAGTGAAGATGCGGCCTTTTTGGACTAAAGCGGGTCTTCTCATTGAATAATTTCGGAGTTTCGCTCGCATTGATGGTTGCACTGGAAGAGACAAAAACAAGCCTAGGTCTTCCGTTACGAATGCTAGCGTCCAGCACGTTTTTGGTTCCTTGAACGATCACGGTGTGGAGATGGGCCCGGGCTTTCCTGATCTCCTCCCAGGACGATATCCCTGCTAAATGGATCACCCCGTCGCAATCCTTTATTCCAGAAATAAGAGTTTCTACATCTAAGATGTCGCCCGTATGAGGTTCATAGGGCAGGTGGCTTATGCGACTGAAGTCACTCTGCTTCCGAAGCAGGCATCGAACACGGTAGCCTCTTGAAATGAGTTCCGCGACTACTCTTGAACCGATGAATCCATTTCCGCCGGTCACGAAGATTCGAGCGCCCTGGATCATCATTCCTCAGCGTAGGCATTGGGTGGCTCGGAAGTCGAGGGTGCACTGAATGCGGTTGAAAAGAAGGAAGGGCAGCCCGAGTGTGAGCGCATTTGATTTTGGCCTTCCTCGTTTTCTTTCACCCTTCGTGCGATGGGTCCTGAGATTGAAACAGCTAGAAGCGGTCTATGATGCTTCCCGTAGAAACCTAAATGCTGGGGCTCAGGCCGGAGAGTTCTTTGAGAGGGTGCTCAGCACTTTAGGGGTAAAAGTGGAGTTGGCTTTGGATGACATAGAACGGCTACGGTTGCTCCCAGGTCCTTTGCTTTTGGTCGCGAATCACCCCTTTGGTGGTGTAGATGCTTTGGTACTCATTTCGATGCTGCAAAAGATTCGTTCTGAATTTAAGTTCTTTGGGAATTCCTCCTTGCAGATTCTGCCTGAACTGAAATCCGTTCTCTTACCGGTGAATGTTATGGAGAGAAGCCGTCACAGCCACTCAAACGTGAGTGTCCTTCGCAGTGCGATGGATCATCTTATTTCAGGAGGTGCACTCGGGATCTTTCCAGCGGGTCAAGTGGCGGAACTTCCAGGATGGAGCTCATCTCTTGCCGAAGAACGTCCCTGGACTCACCACGTAGGCATCCTCGCAAAAAATACGCGCTCAACGGTCATCCCAATCTACTTTCACGGGCAGGCAGGCAAGCTTTTTTTGCGCATGGGATATTTGTTCCCTCCTTTGCGTCTGCCGCTGCTTGCACGCGAGCTCTTAAATCCTCCAAGTGTGATACGGGTTCAGATCGGGGTGCCCATTCTGAGCGATGACGCGATGTTTACCGAGTCCCCTCCAGCCATCGCGCGTGAGCTGCGGCGGAGAACTCTCTCTGTAAAGCGCTGAAGCTTATCCCATCTACAGATTGGACTGAGCTAATCCATTTTTGAGTCGGATCAAAGCCGGAAGCAAGGACCTTGCGCACTCAAATACTTCATCCGCAGCTCGATACATCCTGAGACGTTCTGTTTCAGATAGGGTTGCATTCCCATAGACGCGTTTTAAAACTTCCCAGAGTTTTTCTGTGCCGGGCTCTGCATGATAAGAATCCAGACATGAGATGAGTTCGTCCGCCCGTGTTTTGTGTGCAGAGTACTGCTTACCAGAATTGCGCCCCTTCTTGCGAACGTGTTCTGCTACGTCTTCAAAGTACTTCACCTCAGACGGCAGCTCGAGATCGAGTTGTGAGAGGTGATCTTTGGTTTCCGCTATGACGGTCCAAAACTCTGTCTGAATATCATCGCCTTCCTGCGCTAGGCAGGTAGCTGTGGTCATAAGGAGGCTCATGATTACGGATGGAAACATGTCCCGAGGAGTCTACACTAAAGGATGCCACTTCATCCAATCGAGATATTCAAGTGAAGTCTGTTCTGCTGCCTCTGTGGTTCTTTCCCTGGGCTGGAATCCAAAGCGGTGAGACGCTAGTGACAGAGGGCCCTTGATCATGACTTTTTGTTTCTTCTGTAAGCGCGAAAAAGCTGATTCTCAGTGCAACATCTGTAAACGTTATGTCTGCCACCAATGCGCCTCCTGTCATAACTGTTATCCGAGGGAATAAGGACCTAAGACTGATGACTCAGAAGAAGCCCCAGGCAAAAAATTCTGTCCCTATAAAAAAATCTTCCATTCCATTCTATAAAGACGGACTTCAGTTTGAGTGCCAGGGTTCTGGCAAGTGCTGCACCTCGCGAGGTGGTTATGGGTACGTCTACCTCACGCTCAAAGACCGTAAACGTATGGCCGCTCATTTCGAACTCACACTCACTGAATTTACGAAGCAGTACTGCGGCAAACACAATGGCCACTTCATGCTCAAGGAGCGGTCCGGTCATGAAGGTGGGGGGGACTGCCGTTTCCTCAAAGAAAAGCGCTGCAGCGTCTACGAGGCCCGTCCCGAGCAATGCAGAACTTGGCCCTTCTGGCCTGAAGTCCTCAATGCTAAAACTTGGAGTCAAGAGGTTGCCTCGTTTTGCCCAGGCGTAGGGAAGGGCAAGGTCCATAGCTATGAAGAAATCAAGGCAGTCGCAGATAGCTTAAAGGGCTGGCTTAAGGATTAGAGATGCACCACAAAATCAACTATATCGAATTTAAAGTGAAGCACATGGAACAAACCAAGTCCTTCTACGGCAAGGTCTTTGGGTGGACTTTCAATGAATATAGTCCTACTTACGTAGGTATTCGTGGGGATCAAGGCGAGGTGGGTGGGTTCTTCTGTAATCCGGAATTTTCAGGGGGTACAGGTGCCGTCCTTGTTGTACTGTATTCCGACGATCTGGATGAATCCCTCAGGGCTGTTCGAAGTATTGGGGCAGTGATCACTGAAGACATCTTTGAGTTCCCGGGTGGCAGACGATTCCAGTTTTTAGACCCAAGTGGAAATGAGCTTGCGGTCTGGTCGAAGAAATAATTTATGACTACCAAGACAGCTGAAGAGATCCGGATCATGGAGCGAGCCTGCAAGATGGCCGCACAAGCGCTCGCACATACAGGAAAGTTTGTGAAGGCCGGGATCACGACCAATGAACTCGATCAGATCGCCAACGACTTCATTTTAAGCTTAGGCGGAAAATCTGCATGCATCGGGTACCATGGATATCCCAAAGCGATTTGTACGTCAGTAAATGAAGTGATTTGTCACGGTGTGCCGAATGAACGGATCTTACAGGAGGGCGACATCATCAACATCGATGTCACTGTGATCAAAGATGGATTCCACGGGGATACTTCTTCGATGTTTAAGGTAGGAAAAGTGTCAGACAAGGCGCAGCTTCTTTGCGATGTTGCATTTGAAGCAATGCACAAAGGAATTCAAGCCATTACCCCAAACGGAACTGTGGGTGACATCGGATTTGCTATCGAAAAATTTGTCCGCAATAAGGGCTACTACGCAGTCAAAGAAATTGGTGGGCACGGCATTGGTCGTATTTTCCACGAGGAGCCTTTCGTCCCGTCCTTTGGAAAAAAAGGAAAAGGCGCACAACTGAAAGTCGGGGGCACGATCACGGTTGAGCCGATGGTCAATGAGACAAATGCTCCGATTGATGAGTTAGAGATTCCAAATTCTGAGATCGGACTTTACGAAACGTCCGATGGCACATGGTCCGCTCAGTATGAACATACGGTGCTCATCACAAGCGAAGGCCCACGGATTCTAACGCTTCCTTAACAGGTAGCGTCCTAGATGCCCGTTAAAACGGCAATCATGCCTAAGAGTGCTGGAAGGCCTTGGATCCATAAGATCTTCTTTCCCACTGAATAAGCCCCGTAAAGTGCAGCCACAATCACGCAGCCTAAAAAGAAGATTGAAAGCTGGGTGGCAAATTGTGGATCGCTTGAAATCCGAGACCAAACGAGGCCAGCCGCCAAGAATCCGTTGTACAGCCCCTGATTCGCAGCAAGTGCTGCGCTCTCTTGCGCTTTTTGCAGCGACATCCGAAAGGTCCTTAGACCCATGGGTTTTGTCCAAAAGAACATCTCCAGAACCAAAAAGTACAGATGCAACGCAGCTACAAGGAAGATCAGGGCAGACGCGATCATGGATCAGGACCGTTTGCCTTCGGCAAAAACTTTCGTCAGATGTGCTTTGGTTTCAGCAAAAGACTTTTTGTCCGCGTCTGCATTGTAGGCGGCACCCTGTGAGATATCCGCACCTGCAGTTTTATCTGTAAACGAGTGCACTGCGCCCGGATAGAAAATGAGTCGGTAATTGACTTTGCTATCTTTCATTTCCTTTTCGAATGCGGCTAGCGCTTCTGCCTTCACGAATGGATCGATTGCGCCGTGGTGCGCAAGCACCCGGCCTGTGATGTACTTCCCGTCGGCAGGAGTTGGGCTGTCTAAGCCTCCGTGGAAACTGACGAATGTTTTCAGGTTTGCTCCGCTGCGCGCAAGTTCAATGGCACCCGTGCCACCAAAGCAGTACCCCAGAGTGGCAAGGCGATCTGCATCTACGCCCTTCTGTTGTTTCAGGACTTCTAATCCCGCGATCAGTCGTTCGCGAAACAACGCTCGGCTACCATCGCGAAATTGCCCTGCGATTTTGGCAGCCTCTTCTTGGGTCTTTGGTTTTGCAGCCTTTCCGAACACATCGACTGCAAAAACCACATAGCCTAGTTTTGCGTATCGGTCGGCCTGTGATTTTGTTTCATCGCTGATGCCCATCCAATTGTGGATCAGTAAAATCCCTGGCGCGGATGGGGCCACATTCTTGGGACGGCTTAAGTAACCTAAAAACTTGCCTTCACCATATTCAAGGTCAGCCGTTTGCAAGGCAGCATGGGAGGTGGACGACAACAACAGGAGGGCTAGGGCTTGAATCATTCCCCTATTCTAACCGTTATCCGAAAGGAAGTGCACCAGTTCCGATAGGGGAATCGTTCGTTCCTTTTGATGGTGGGGTTTTACTTGGGCGTAGTACATCTTGCACGGTCTTTTCTGAAATTCTTAAGGACCGTATGCCACGCTCCAAATTCCCAGTGAATGGTTTTGAGCCTTGAGGTTTAATGCTGATCATTTGAATCGCAAAACTCAGTTTTGATTTAGGTTTTTCAAGCATGAGAATCTCGTTGCGAAGTTCATGGGGCTGATTGAGGTCGTTGGCGCCACGGGAGGTCCGCCCATAAAGGTTCCAAGTCTTTCCCTGAAGCGTTGTGATCTTCCGGGTAGGGACCGCGAACGTCGACGTAACTTTCGTGAATTGAGCCTTCTCAAACGAGTCAAAGAAAGGCTTTAAAGATTCTTCCGCTGAAGTGTTTGGGATCAGAATCGAACGGACAAAAACAGCAGGCTCTTTGTTCATCATCGAGCGATCAATGATGCCTGTCCCGTTATATACGTAGAAACCACCCGTAAAGCCAGCAGGCAGGAACCCAAGCGCCTTGGCATCCATCTGAAACGGAAGATCGCTTGCATCCGGAATTTGATCTGGATTGAAGACCACCGACCCAAAAATTGCTGACACTTGATCTTTCAACTGGGATTCCAAAGATTGCAGAAAGGTCACAGTTATTTGAGAGTGAAACTTTTCATTTCCAATCATCCCTGTAATCGATTTCATTCCCAAACCACGCTCACGAAATTGCACAGTCTGCAGAAAGTAAGGGTATCCATTCACCGTGCGCTCATTGCTGGAAATGAGTTCGATGGTTGGGTCCCTCATCCGCATTGCGGCAAGCTCTGCGCGGGTTTCTTCGATCGCAGTCTTCACATTCACGCTTGCACCTGTAGCGATGAGTCGTGCTCCGGACTCAGGATCACTGATCATGAGTGGGCTTAGACTTTCAACTTTAGAAAAGGGTAGGTTAAAAGAGGTCGCAACAGACTCAACGTAAATTTGGGTGAATGCGGTAGAACGAGCATCGGTCCTCGTCCTCATGCGCTCGATAAATCCATTGAGACGTGAGTCCCCTTTTAAGCAATTGAGGTCACTGTCTTGTGCCGCATGGTCTGGATCAGAAAATCCGAGTCTGTAGCTTTTCTCTAGATAAACGCCAGCTTGGTCCAGGTCCTGATTTAACGCGCAGTGAGCGCATGCCGCGTTGTAACATCCTGCTGCATCTCCCAATGCACACGCCTTCTCTGCGGGCGCTATAACGGCAGCCGGGGATTTCTTAAGCTTCCACAGGACACCTGACAAGTCCGAGCAGCCGTGCGCCCATCCATTGCCACAGGCGTCTGACAGCAGCTTTTCAGCCTCTTTGTATTTACCCTGATCCCGGAGTTCTACGCCGCGGACATAACATCCAAGGCTGCTGCCTTCTTTGCATTTCTCCGCCCAATTGATGACTTCTCTCGCTCCCTTTTTTGGAGCGGTTTGGCAGCCAAACGCTATGAAGACCAGTGAGAGAGCCGAAGCGGCCAAGCGAAGCATGTGCATCCCTTAGTTATGCATCACGCACTCATTCAAACCAATGCTTCACCTTTTCGAAGAATTTTTTCTGCATCGGATGGGACTGGGTATCTGCCTTAGATAGGTCCTCAAAGCGCTTTAGGACCTCGACCTGTTCTTTAGAAAGCTTCGACGGCACTTCGACAATCACGCGGCAAAGCTGATCCCCGTTGCCGTAACTTCCAAGCTTGGGAAGGCCCTTGTTCTTTAAGCGGAAGATCTTCTGAGACTGGGTGCCCGCTGGAATCTTCATTTTCACTCGTCCATCTAAGGTTGGAACTTCGATCTCTGTTCCAAGAGCGGCCTGAGAAAACGAAATCGGGATATCACAGAGAACTTCCGCGCCATCGCGATGAAAGAAATCGTGCTCAAGTACCCGGATGTGTACGTAGAGATCACCCGAATGTGCGCCACCTTCGCCGGCCTCTCCTTCGCCTGAAAGTTTGAGCCTCTGGCCGGAGTCGACTCCGGCTGGGATCGTGATGGAAAGCTGCGAAGTTTTTTTGATCTTCCCAGCACCTCGGCAATTTGCGCATGGGGACGGAATGACCCGCCCTGTACCCTGGCATGTGGTGCAGGGGCGCGATACTGCAAAGAAACCCTGTTGAAAGGTGACTTCCCCGCGTCCTTGACACTGCTTGCAGGTTTCAGGTTCAGTTCCAGGTTTTGCGCCATTGCCACTGCAGGTGTCGCAGTTCACACGCCTGGAAACCGAAATCACTTTCTCTGCGCCTCGGTAGGCATCTTCAAAGGAAATATCGACAGAGGTTTCAAGGTCAGCGCCTGGTCGTCCACGGCGCCTCCTAGCACCGCCGCCGCGTTGCCCGGTTGCAGCACCAAAAAGATCACCAAAAATATCGCCAAAGATATCGTTGATCGACGACCCATCGAAATCGCCACCCCCGCCGAAGCCACCAAAGCCTCCAGGACCACCGTTGACACCGGCATGGCCGAATTGGTTGTAGGCCTGACGTTTCTTTTCGTCGCTTAAGACTTCGTAGGCTTCGCTCAGTTCCTTGAACTTTGCTTCAGCCGACGCATCACCCGGGTTTTTATCCGGGTGATGCTGAACGGCAAGTTTTCGGTAGGCCTTCTTAATCTCCTCGCCGGAAGCGTTTTTTGCTAAGCCAAGTACTTCGTAATAATCACGCTTCGACTGTGGAGCCAAGTCTTAGACCTCTTTGTAGTCCGCGTCGATGACGCCTTCGTCGTTTTTCTTTTCTGATGAGGCACCAGCCGAAGCAGAAGTCTGATCTTGAGCCTGTGCTCCCGCGCCATTCTCAGACGCGTTTTTGTACAGAATCTCCGCCATTTTGTTTGAAGCGGTCGTGAGGTTCGTGGTCGCGGTTTCAATCGCAGCAAGGTCATCACTTTGAGTGAATTTACGCGCTTCAACCAATGCCTCTTCAACACGTTTCTTTTCGTCTTCTGGGATCTTGTCCGCAGAATCTTTCATGGTCTTTTCAATCGAGTAGACCAAACCATCTAAGGTGTTGCGTGCATTGATCACTTGTTTGCGTTGTTCATCCGCCGACTTGTTCTCTTCTGCTTCGCGCACCATGCGTTTGATTTCTTCTTCTGACAGACCGCCGGAAGGAGTGATCTTGATGGACTGTTCTTTACCGGTGCCTAGGTCTTTTGCCGATACACTGGCAAGCCCGTTGGCATCGATATCAAAAGCCACTTCGATTTGCGGTGTTCCACGCATTGCTGCTGGAATGCCCACTAAGTCAAAACGACCCAATGATTTATTGTGCTCGGCGAATTCACGCTCCCCTTGAAGCACGTGAATCGTCACTGCTGTTTGATTATCAGCGGCGGTAGAAAAGGTCTGAGACTTTTTCGTAGGAATCGTCGTGTTCTTTTCGATGAGTTTTGTGAAAACGCCACCCAAGGTTTCAATCCCTAGGCTTAACGGAGTGACATCCAAAAGAAGAACGTCTTTCACATCACCCTTAAGAACGCCACCCTGAACAGCCGCGCCCACAGCGACGACTTCGTCTGGGTTCACACCTTTAGATGGCTCTTTCCCGAAGATCTCTTTTACCTTCGCTTGCACGCGTGGCATGCGGGTCATACCGCCGACCAAGATCACTTCGTCGATTTTGTCTTTCGTGAGACCGGCATCTTTCAATGCAGTGATACAAGGCTCAACCAGTTTTTGGATGAGTGGCTCAACGAGTTGTTCAAGCTTTGCGCGGGACAATTTCAAGTTCAAGTGTTTTGGACCTGAAGCATCTGCCGTAATGAACGGAAGATTGATGTCGGTCTCTGTCACGCCGGATAGCTCATGTTTTGCTTTTTCAGCAGCTTCTTTTAATCGTTGAAGCGCCATTTTGTCAGAGCGAAGATCAATGCCGCTTTCGCGCTTAAATTCATCGGCAATCCAGTTAATGATTTGTTGATCGAAGTTACCGCCGCCTAAGAAGGTATCCCCGTTGGTGGATTTTACTTCGAATACGCCATCGCCAAGTTCAAGGACTGAGACGTCAAAGGTACCGCCGCCCAAGTCAAAGACCGCGATGGTGAGGTTTTGATTCTTTTTATCTAAGCCATAAGCCAAGGCTGCAGCCGTGGGTTCGTTGATGATGCGTTTCACATCAAGACCAGCGATCCGGCCTGCGTCTTTGGTCGCTTGGCGTTGTGCATCGTTGAAATAAGCAGGAACCGTGATCACAGCTTCGGCGACGGGTTCACCGAGGTAGTCTTCTGCAGTTTTCTTCATTTTTTGAAGAATCAATGCAGAGATTTCCTGCGGAGCGTATTCGCGGTCCGCCACTTTCACCCAAGCGTCGCCGTTTTTAGCTTCGACGATTTTGAACGGAGCTACTTTTGCGAATTCATTCACTTCGCGTGATGAGAACTTTCGGCCAATAAGGCGTTTTGCTTCAAATACGGTTTTATCTGGGTTTGTAACCGCTTGGCGCTTGGCGGTTTGTCCCACAAGTTTTTCACCGCTGACGGTAAAACCAACCACGGACGGGGTGGTGTTTACGCCTTCAGAGTTCGCGATGACTTTGGGTTCGCCCCCTTCAAGGACGGACACACATGAATTTGTTGTTCCTAAGTCGATACCAATAATTTTTCCCATAAAATTTTTCTCCTACGTCTCTTTCAATGATTCTTAAAATGCCTACGTCAAGTCCGGTGCTTAGACTTCTTTTTCATTCCCTTTACTCACAATGACTCTGCTTGCACGAAGAAGGCGCCCATGGATTCTGTAACCCTTGGTTTCTTCCCGCACGATGCCCCCCTTCGGGAGTTCGCTTTCTGCTTCCCCCACGGCTTCGTGAAGGTGCGGATCAAACTTTTGGCCGGCCGTATCAATCGGCTGCACACCTTGTTTTTCTAAAGCTGCGCGGAACTGGTCGCTGACCATTTTTAGTCCCATGAGTAAATTTTTGTCAGTGTTGGTGCCTGCAAAGTGAAGCGCGCGGTCTAGATTGTCGATGACCTCTAAAAAGTCGTAGCTCGCTTTTTCCCAGCCGTACTTTACGGCCTCTTCACGTTCTTTTTGAGCGCGACGCTTGAAATTTTCGAACTCAGCGTAAAGATAAACGTATTTTTGCTCTGCCGCTTTCAACTGGACTTCTAGAGCGGCCAACGGTGATTCAGGGCTTGTTGCCTCTTGGTGATCTGGGGACGCGTCGGGTGCGGCTTCGGCCGGTGGTGTTTGTGAGGTGGATTCTGTCGTCATGCAAATCACTATGGTGCGGATGCGAACTTTGTCAAAAAATAAAGTTTAGTCATTGCACGAGTGTGGCGCAGGTCTTAGGCCAAAAGCTGCACGATCGAATCCATCACGGGCCAGGACTTCGGATCCACGCGGAGGTGTGCGGTCGAACCCAGTGTGAGGCCTGGAACTTCCACAAGCATCTTCTTGCGTAGCAGGGTTTCTGCCATGCGCTTTCGATCATCGTTGTCTAACCATTCGACAGGAAAACCTTCGGCACGACGAAGCGATAGCATCCAGCGTTCAAGATTTTTCGCGTTCTCATCAAGCGCCTCTGTCGTTTCAATCGGGCTCTTGCCCTCCATGATCCGCTCGCTCCAGGCGTGAAGGGATGAAAGGTTTTTCCAGCGGTTTCCCACCGCCGCATCAAAGGAATGCGCCGATGGACCTAAGCCCAAATAGCTTCCGCCCGTCCAGTAGACCTCGTTGTGGCGCGCTCGAAATCCGGGACGCGCAAAATTGGAAACTTCGTAATGCTCAAAACCTGCGACGGTCAAACGATCGTGAATCAAATGCAGATGCGAGAGCTGCACGTCTTCATGAGGAAGGGATTTTGCCATCGGGTGATGTTTGGGCAGGGTTAGCAAGTAGATGCTGATGTGATTGAGTGGAAATTGAAGCAACCCATCGATGGATTGCTCTAGTTCTTGCAATGTTTGATTGGGAATTCCGCAAAGAAGGTCACAAGAAACGTTTTTGATCCCAGCGGCAAACACATCGCTCAGTGCCTGAGGTACGGCTTTGGAGTCATGCACTCGGCCTAGACGCTTCAACTGGTCATCGATCAGGCTTTGCACGCCCATGCTGATACGATTGATTCCGAAACTGAGGTATTCGGTCATGCGCTCGCGGTCAATAGAAGAGGGGTTGGCCTCCATGGTCCATTCGGCATGGGTTGTGTCGGTCAACTCTTGCAAAGAGCGCGTGATTCGGGCCATCGATGCGGGTGGGGTCATAGATGGCGTGCCGCCACCAAAGAAAAGGGTATCGATGGTCGGCGCCAACAATGACGCGCTGTGTTTGATTTCCTGGATCAGTGCTTTTTCAAAGCGGTCAGGGTCAGAGGCCTTAGCTTTGCTGGAAGCGATGGAATAGAAGTCGCAGTAATGGCATTTGGTCTCACAAAACGGGAAGTGGGCGTAAAGAGAGGAAATTGTGGTTGCCATAAGAATGGCCAAAAGTGTCCCCCAGGACGATCGGACAGATCAAATAGGTAACGGATTTCCCTGAAACATCAGCCATTTCGGGGGTGGCGCCTAGTTGTTGCCCAAATAGGCTTCTAAGGGGGGCTGTCCATGCGGGCAGGGCGTCAAATCCTTCTCATTAGAGCCCAATGGCACCAGTTGACATGCCAATTCCTTGCCTAAGATAATCAAGAATGGGGGAGGAGCGCGTTTTTACTCAACTTTGAGCGCCTCCCTACCGAAATGAAGTGACACCGGTGGCCCATGGACTTTGGGTGGTGGATGGGATGGAGTTTATGGATTTGTCGAAAAACTTAAAATCTCTGAGTTTGACCTTGGTCATGCTGTGTTCTTCTGTTGCGCATGCGCAATGGAATGAGAACGAGGCGGTGATCGAGGATGATTCCGGGCACATCGTGACTATCACTCCGGGCAGTCGACCATCAGATTGCAATACTCTTGATATGGGCAAAGGGGTGCGAAAAGGCTTCTATGGTATTTGTAAGCAACGCCTTCGCCAGTTAAAGAGAAACGAAAGAGTCGCACGTCGCAACGGAGTTGCAAGTACAACATCTAGCTACACCGCAAAAAACGACCCAAACAAGTATTATCTTTCGAATTCCCGCGCTAGAAATCCAAACGGTATTTATATTCCGCAGTATTGCCGTGGCCGAAGCGGCGACGGTGGTTGTTCTAATGGCCCTGTGATCAAGTCGAGCACCAATATTTCTGCAACCATTCGCGGAAAGCGCATGCGTTTTGATGATTACGATTTAGAAGAAGGATTACGCAGCTGTGATGATTTCATTGGTGAAGTGAACGAATGGCGCGACAGCAGCGATTACAAAAAGTCTAAGAACAAAGGGAAGATTGCGGATCTCAAGTTAGAACTGAAAGAAGCGAAAGAGGCATTGAAAGATGCGGAAGATCTCGTTTTTTCTGAAAAGAACCCAGACGGCAAATGCGGCTGCGAAGGTCTTTTTAACAATTCACCCGAGGTAGCTAAGGTGCTTACGGGGTGTGCCGTCTTTGGTACTTACAAAACTGGAGCAAAGGACGCAAAGGGCGATGACATAACAGCAATCAGTAAGCCCAACAGTTGTGCTGATCTCTGGGATAAAGACGTAAAAGTGATGTCTCTCGGTGTGAATAACAAGTCCGCGAGTGCCTCGATCAAGGGGAATCGCGTGGACAAAGATGCTTGCCGCGAAGGTTTGCTCACTCATTTTAAGACGGGCTGCGCAAAATCCTATTGGGTCGCACATGCTGCAGTCGAACTAGCTGAGAGCAACTTAGATGAGGCCAAAGACGAAATGAAAGAAGCGTGCTCGATCGCATCCGACGGGGATTTCAATATCCCAACTCTTGAAGACGCGCTTGAGTATGGTCGCGACTGTGTGGAAGCGGTCCGTTTTTCCTGTGAATCCCTTTGGGCTCAGGTGGGTGATGTGTCTGATGGTGGCTGTGCCAATTGCCGCGCTCAATATGCGGAAGAAGAATCGAGCTCACGAAGATCAAACCGCGATGAATACGTTTATACTGATCATTGCGCTTCGTTCGGTGAATATTCTCAGTCTTGCTATTCCAATGTTTCAAACACAGGCCCTGGTCAATACGCCTCTTGCGCGTATCCAAACGCACCGGGCTGTTCGCAACAGTGGTGCATGGCAGGGATGAATTGCATAGGTGTGAATGGTCAGAATATGGTGAACGCTCAGGGACAAGTGCTTCAAGGGGGCCAGCAACAAATGAGCCCATGGGCTACTGCTGCGACCACAGTAGGTGCAGTTGTCGCGCAGGGCGCGTTTGGTTTAGCGCAAGCAAACCGGAATCTTTGGGGACAGCGCTCGTATTATGACGCCGTCACTGCTGCGAACAATAATGGGCTCCAAGCATTTCAAGATAAATTAGCCGTGTATCAAGGAAATGGAGCTGTAGGCCCATTTCCGACGTATTCCCCGATGATGCCGGTGTACGGAGGAAATAGCGGATTTAATGGTGGATTCAACGGTGGGTTTGGCTTCAATGGTGGATTCGGGAATGGCGGTTTTGGCTTCAATGGATTTAACGGCGGATTCGGGAATGGTGGCTTCGGCTTCAATGGGTTTAACGGTGGCCTAAATAACCAATTCGCAAACAACGGCGCCATCCAACAAGAGCTCATGATGATGCAGCAGGGCCAATTCGGGAATCAATGGGGTGGGAACCAGTGGGGCGCCAACAACTGGGGCGGCAATCAATTCGGGAATCCATGGGGTGGCAATAACTGGGGCGGCAATGGCTTCGGCTTTAGGATCCCATCCTTTTACATGGGTGTGCAGTAAAGTCGTTTAGTTATAGAAAAGTCCGGTTCTTTCGCACTTTTGTGCTAGTATTTCGGCTCATCTGACATAGGCCAAGCCTTTGCTTTGCGAAGCGTGTTTATGCAGGTGCTCACGAAAGAAGAACCGTAAATCATGACGCCACTGAATCAAAATGCCACTCCTTCCACACCGGAAGCGAAAGGGCCAATCCTTGCCAATTTAAAATGGATCGAGGAATTCGACGGCCTAGGGGCCAGCGAAGACATTGAACTGAAACCCACCCCAATCGGAGAGAACTTTTCGGAGCTCTTTGAACAGGCGCAAAAGGATAGCGAAATCCAAGAAGGCGCAGTGATCGAAGGGAAAATCGTCGCTCGTGGTGAAGAATACGTCACCATCGATATCGGATTTAAATGTGAAGGGCTTGTGCCGCTCCATGAATTCATCGATTCCACAGGGAGCCCGCAACTCACCATTGGCGACACGTTGTCGGTCTATGTTGAACGTTTGGACATCGAACACGGTGCAATTTATCTATCCAAAGACCGCGCTGACATCATCAAAGCGTGGGACGAAATTTCTGAAGCTTGCGAAAGCGATCAGCTCGTCGACGGAATCGTTATTGCGAAGGTAAAAGGCGGCTTGGCCGTTGATATCGGCGTAAAAGCGTTCCTTCCTGGCTCACAGCTCGACACCAAGCCAATCAAGAGCTTGGATCGTTTCATCGGCCAGCGCATGAAGTTCAAGATTTTGAAGTTCAACAAAAAGCGCGGAAACATCGTGCTTTCACGTCGTGCAGTTCTTGCTCACGAACGCGAACAACAACGTGCTGAAACCCTTGCTCAAATGCAAGAAGGCATGGTCGTTGTCGGTAACGTGAAGAACATCACGGACTACGGCGCATTCGTAGACTTGGGCGGTATGGACGGATTGCTTCATATCACCGATATGTCTTGGGGCCGTATCAAGCACCCATCCGAAGTGATCAACGTCGGGGACGAGATCAAAGTAAAAATCCTGAAATACGACCGCGAAAAACAACGCGTGTCTTTGGGGCTAAAACAAGTTTCGCCAAATCCATGGGATGAAGCGGAATTTAAGTTCCCTGTAGGCAAAGTTGTAAAGGGTAAAATCGTCAGCGTGAAAGACTACGGCGCATTCGTCGAACTCGACGACGGCATCGAAGGTCTCATTCACGTGAGCGAAATGTCCTGGACCGAGCGCGTGAAGAACCCAGCTAAATTTGTAAAAGTGGGCGACGAAACAGAATGTAAAGTTCTTGAAGTCGACACCCGCAACAAGCGCATTAGCCTTGGGATCAAACAACTGCAGTCCAATCCTTGGGACGAGCTTGAAATTCGTTTCCCAGTGGGCAGCATCATCGAAGAAGCAGAAGTCCGTTCGATCACAGACTTCGGTATCTTCGTGGATGTGGGCCTGGGCATCGACGGCTTGATCCATGTCAGCGACATGAGCTGGACCAAGAAAGTCACCAACCCTTCCGAGAAGTACAAAAAGGGCGACAAAGTGCGCGCTGTTGTACTCAGCATCGACAAAGCGAGCGAGAAGTTCTCTTTGGGCGTGAAGCAGCTTGAGCGTGATCCATGGGACAACATCAAGTCCCGTTACCGCACTGGCCAAAGCGTGGACGGTGTCGTGACGAAGATCATGGACTTCGGTGCTTTCGTGGAACTTGAAGAAGGCGTGGAAGGTCTGATCTACATCAGCGAACTTTCCGAAAGCCGCATCGAAAAACCATCGGATGTAGTGAAATCCGGTGACCAAGTGCGCGCAGAGATCCTCTCGATCGATCCAAAAGAGCGTCGTATTAGCCTCTCGATCAAACAACTTGGCCGTTCGGAAGAACGGGCGAACTTTGAGAACTACATGGGCGATAACCGCAAAAAGACCTCGATGGGCGATGCCTTCGGTTCCGCGCTGCAAAGTGCTCTGGATTCCAAGGATCCTGAAAAGGAAGACGGAGACAAGGCGTAAGCCCTGTAGGTTTAAAGCCTCAGTAAAAATTTTAAGGCCTCGGTGGGGATCCCGCCGAGGCCTTTGCTTTTTCTGCTATGGTTAGGGTCTATGGAAAACTCTCCAAAAAAGTCCTTAAACCCGCTGGTGCTTGTGTTTGGAATTGCAGGGGCCCTTTTTGTCCTGTCGATGATCGCGTCATTCTTTTTTGTCATGAAAGGCGGATCAGGGTTTCAGTCTGATCGGCATTCCAGCGGAGTCACGGTTCTTTCTAAAAAGAAGTCTTACGTTGCGGTGATTGAAGTGAAGGGCGTCATCTTGGATTCCAAAAGGATCTTAAAAAGTCTGAAGCTTGCTGAAGAGGACGAAGAGATCTCTGGTGTTTTGTTGCGCTTAAACAGCCCAGGGGGTGCGGTTGGACCTTCGCAGGAAATCTATTCTGCGGTAAAAAAATTCCCAAAACCTTTGGTGGCTTCCATGGGCTCAGTCGCAGCGAGTGGCGCCTACTATATTGCAGCCGGCACCAAGCAGGTGTTTGCAAACTCAGGAACTCTGACAGGATCCATCGGTGTGATCATTGAGCTCGCCAACTTAAAGAAGCTTTATGAGTGGGCCAAGATTGAACGCCTTGCGATCAAGACCGGAAAGTTCAAAGACGCTGGTGCCGAATACAAAGAGTTGTCCAAGGAAGAGCGGGACTACTTCCAAGCACTGGTGAATGATTCTTTAGTTCAGTTTAAGGGTGCAGTGCGTGAGGGTCGGAAAATGTCCGAAGCAGAAGTGGATGCTGTAGCTGATGGGCGTGTATTCACTGGGTCTCAGGCGAAGGAGTTAAAGCTTGTGGATCAGTTAGGGAGCATGGATGACGCTCTCGAGTACTTAAAAAAGGAAGCGAAACTGAAGGATCCTGTGAAGCTTGTTTATCCTGCGCGGAAAGTTCCAAATCCATTTGAATTTCTGATGACTTCGGATGATGACGACGATTGGAATAGCGACGATGAGGCATCCTCTGAAAGCTGGGTAGACGCCGTCGTGAAACGCGCTATCCCTGGTCACCATGCAGCACTTCCTTCGGGTATGTATTGGCTCTGGAATGCCGGTCGTTAAGCAACGCGCCCACCAGCGCTTGGGCAAAGTAGAGTTGAGGCGAAAAGCTGCTCAAGCCTTGGCGGCCGTAGACGCAGAGCGTGGTCAAAGCTTAGAGGACGCTTTAGATAGCGTCGCAAAGAATATGCTTTGGGAGGACCGTGCCTGGATCATGGAGGTTGCCTCCACCGAACTGCGTTACCGCGGGCGTATTGATTACCTCATTGGGGTTTATTCCCGGAAGAAGGCTCCGACGGGTTCAGTGTTGCGGCTCCTGCGCATTGCGCTTGCACAGATGCTCGCTCAGGATCATCCGCCCGAACTCATCGCATCGGAAACCGTGAGTGCGATTCGTGCGAAAGAAGGCACGCAAGCTGCAGGATTTGCAAACGCGCTTTTAAGACAAGTTGTCGAGGCGTTGCCGCAGTGGCGGGCTTGGGAATATCCAGCCACAGAATCCGCAGCGATTCGTGCGGCGTGGTGCAGTCTGCCGTCATGGATGTACGGGATGTTTGTGAAATGGAAGGGCGAGGAGTGGACACGGGATTTGGGCGCGGCTGCGCTTGCACGGCCAAAGATTGGTGTGAAGGTTTGGAAGGGTGCTTTTGAGGAGCATGAGCGTTTGCCAGATTTGAACGCGCCTCTAGGCTACGTGCAGGATTCTTCAAACTTTGAACTATGTGCGTGGGTGGGCGATCGGCTGTCGCCGAAGTCCGGACCGATCTTAGATTTATGTGCGGCTCCGGGTGGGAAGACTTTAGGACTCGTGGAGCAAGGCAGGTCAGTGGTGGCAACCGATAAAAGTGAGTCCCGATTGTCCCGGGTTCGTGAAAACGTGACGCGTCTTGGGGCCGGTGACTTCGTAGAGATCCGTAACTTTTCAGAGGTGTGGCAGGAGGACCGAAAGTGGGGTGCGATTTGGCTCGATGCTCCCTGTACTTCAAGCGGGTTATTGCGACGGCATCCAGAGGTAAAGTGGAATCGCAAATATGAAGACGTTGAGATTGCAGCGCGCAAACAAGCAGAGCTTGTCGCGTGGGCCGGTGAGCACTTAGCCCCGAAGGGTCAGCTGATTTATTCCGTATGTTCGCTCTTTGAAGCCGAGCACCTGAAGGATGCACCCGAGTCTAAGTTCTGGGCGCCTGGCATTGGGTCGAGCGGAGACGGGTTGTTTGTTGGGATCAGGTGAGTTTAAGCCGTTCTTGATTAGGGTTGGCTGACTGAGGTGTAGGCCCTCTGACAGGACAGCACTGCTGCATAGGACCAGGTCAGATCGGAAGCACCTTGCGGGGCGCCCGTCGCAGGATCGAGCTGTTCACTCAAAGAGAGATTCGTGTGTTCCTTCACGCGCGCTAAGAAGGGCAGTGCTTGCTCGATCTCGCCGCGTTTTAGATAAAACTCAGCCATCGCTAGAGTTGCAAGAATCCAAGGGCCTGCAGGGTTTGGGATATTATCGTCAAAAACGCCGTCGTACTTGTCTTCTAGATATCTGCCAATTGCAGGGGCAAGCTTGCCATTTGTTTTTGAGTAAGTGGTCCGATTGATGGGGTAATGTTTCGAAAACTTTGCGGCCAGAGCATCCGCTGTAGCTTTGATTCCTTCGTCAAAAACCGAGTATAGTCCTGTTTCTTCACCTGCATGAAGGACTCCTAAGATCACAGATACATCGAGGTATGAATCCTCTTCTTTTTCCCACCATCGGTTTTGGGTGGATAACATGTACCCTTTTTCGGGATTCCAGAATGAGTGTAGTGATGCGCAGATCGCATCGGCGGTGGCCTCATAGTATCCGGCACCTCCATGATCTCCCATCTGATGGGCAAACTTCGCGCCCATCACGAGTGCTCGGTATTGAACGAGCCTGGTGTAGAAGTGATCTCCTGCTTTTTCTTCCCACAAATCAAAGGAGGGAAGTCGCCAGTTGTTGGCGATGTATTGAAGATCACGCTTAATCACAGAAGGGCTCTGCGGAAATCCTGCGTCGGACCAGACTCCGTCATAGAGGACTTCTTTCACGAAACGGACGCGTTTTTCATCGCCTTCGTTCAGCCATCGGGTAGCAGTTTTGATGAGCGTGATCGCGCGCAAGGCTGGCCCATCGCTTTGGGGTCTTCCCCAGCCTGGTTTAAAGGCCTTGCCCGACACCTGAAACAAGGGCTCACCTAAGCCGCTATCGTTGGTCAAAATGGTTTGGCCTGTGACTGCCAGTTTGTGACTTCGGCTGCTGCTTTTGTTTTTTCGATTCTGATTCTTTTGTGAAAATTTTGCGTACTCATAGAGTTCTTGGTCATAGCGTTCTTTGGCCGCACCCTTGCTCTGACTTGCCAATTCCTCAACCTCACGCATGACTAAGGCAGCATCCCGGATCCAGTGCCGGTAGTAGTTTGGGAGTGCAAGCGAAGGTGAAGCGTAAACCGCGCCAGGATGAGCGCGCTTCTTCGTAGCAGAGATCGCCTGCATCACCTTTTGTTCTGAATATGTACTTTGGTCTTTTAACCATTTGGGCAGGTCTTTATCGGGTGTTTGAGCGAAAGCGCTGAGGTGGCAAGTGAAGAGGCCTAATAAGATGAGTTTCACGCAAAGACTTCCTTTTGCTTTTGAGAAGCAAGATCCATCCAGACAGCTACCACAAGCACCCCCCCTTTGACCACAAACTGCCAGAAGGGCTCCATGTTAGCCAAACTCATTCCATTGTTTAGACTCTCCATGACGAGTGCCCCCAGAAGTGCGCCGAAGATCGTCCCGCGTCCGCCCCGTAGCGAGGTGCCACCGATTACGCAGGAAGCGATCGCGTCTAACTCCAGCAACTGCCCTGCATCAGGAGATGCGCTGCCCACGCGAGCGGTCAGCACCACTGCAGCCACGGCTGATAGAACTCCCATCAAAGTAAAAGTCAGCAAGGATCGCGAATGCACAGGAACGCCAGAAAGGTATGCGGCCTCAGGGTTTCCACCCATTGCGTAGACCTGGCGTCCCCATACCGTACGTCTTGCGACGAGTGTCAAGATCGCCATGATGGAGAGCATGATAAAGACCGGCACCGGTATGCCGTTGTAGTTATTGAACAGCAAAAGAGCGATGCCGCAGACGACGAGAGCTGTAATCGTGGTGGTGAATGATTCGTTGCTTGGACGCGGGACGTTCACGGATTTGTAGGCTCGAGCGCGCAAGAAGAAACCGAGCAGCAAGAAAATTGCGACTCCAGAAAAAGCCGTGAGGCCTTGAGTAGCGCTGAGATAGGCGGTGCCCAGGTCCGAAAGCCAAGAAGTAGGGAGTGGGACCGTCGTATTTGAGGTGGTCCACATCGCAGCACCTCTAAAAATGAGCATCCCCCCTAAAGTAACAATGAATGCAGGGATCTTTGGAAAGCTGACCAAAAACCCTTGAATAGAGCCTAATAATCCGCCGGCTAACAGGGTGACCATTAAAGCCGAAAGCGGGGAGAGTCCCCACTGCGCGTTCACTACGGCAAGTATGGTCCCTAAGAAGGCCACCAAGGATCCAACCGATAAATCGACGTGGCGCAGAACGAGGACCAGAACCATCCCGCTCGCCAAAATTCCTGTCACAGCCATCTGGCGAACTAAGTTTGAAATATTTCTGGGCTGCAGAAATGTTCCGCCGGTGACCCGATCAAAGACGATCCAAATCAAGACCAGGGCAATGACCATAGACAGGGCGCGCAGTTTATCTTTCATGCAGAGGTTTCCTTCCAGTCATCTTTCTTTGTTTTTACCGCAAGGCGCATCACGGATTCAGGTGTAGCGGTCAATGTTTCGACCTCACCCATCGCCCGACCTTCGCTTAAAACGAGAACCCGATGACTCAGTCCTAATACTTCAGGGAGTTCTGAAGAGACGACAACGACGCCTAAGCCTTGGTCCGCTAAATCCCGGATGAGTTGGTAGAATTCTCCTCTTGCTCCGACGTCGATCCCTCTTGTGGGTTCATCTAAGAAAAGAACCTTAGGGAGCGTCATGAGCCACTTAGAAAGCACAACCTTTTGTTGGTTACCGCCGCTTAGGTTGCGGGTGATTGCATCTAAGCTTGGCGCTTTGATGTGGAGAAGTTCAAAAAGTTCTTCTGCCCTCTTTCGAATCGCAGCCGGTTGGATAAAACCCATCGCACGAACCCACTGACCTAGGCACATCGCAGTTAAGGTCGAGTTCTCTTGGATGGATTGATCGAGCACAAGGCCAAGACGTTTTCGGTCCTCGGTCACTAAGGCAAGTCCTTGCCGAACGGACTCGACGGGGGATTTGCAAATGAATCTTCGTCCTTCGAAGCGGACTTCACCGGATTGAATCTTGGGACCAGTACCGAAGATGGAGTGTAAAAGCTCAGATCGCCCCGAGCCCATGAGGCCCGCGATTCCTAAGATCTCACCCCTGTGCACACTGAAGCTCACGTCTTTTACTACCCGCGTGGTCAGGTTTCGCACTTCAAGGATGGGTTCGCTCAGGACTGTGAGGCGGTGTTTTTCAGGGTAAATGTCGTTGAGTTCTCGTCCCACCATTTCACGGATGACTTGCTCCGTTTTTGTTTCGTGGATTTTGTTCCAAGAAATAGAAATGCCATCGCGGATCACGGCGATGGCATCGGCAATCTCAAAAACCTCTTCTAGTTTATGAGAAATCATAACGCAGCCGACGCCTTGCTTCTTGATCCCCTCAATCACCTGTAGAACCTTTTGCACCTCTTTCGGGCTCAGGGCAGAAGTGGGTTCGTCTAAGATCAGGAACTTTGGATTCGAGCTGAGAGCCTTGGCAATTTCTAAGAGTTGTTGCTCTCCAACGCTTAGGTTTGCCGCATTAGAATCTGGATGCACGTTCAGACCCACGCGATTGAGCAAATCAACACTGCGTCTGGCTTCACTTGCGGCATTTACAAATCCAAAAACTGAAGTCTCATGTCCTAAGAAAAGATTTTCGGAGATCGAAAGCTCAGGAATGATCGACAGTTCCTGGTGCACGATCGAAATTCCAGCTCGAACAGAGTCTGGGATTCCACGAAAATAAAGGGGCTTTCCATCTAATGTGAGTTCGCCTGCGAAACTCCCGTGGGGATAGACCCCACTTAAGATCTTCATCAGGGTCGACTTACCTGCACCGTTTTCGCCGCATAGAGCGAGCACCTCCCCACTGGAAACCCTAAGAGACACGCCCCCTAAGGCGCGAACACCCGGAAAATCCTTGATGATGTCTTGCATCTGAAGGGTTGCCATAAAAGCCTTGTGCCTATTTGTATATGTCTGAGGCTTTGTGGAAACCGTCTTTCACAATGGTCTGCCGCATGTTGTCTTTATCTACAGCTGTCGGGCTCAGAAGTACGGATGTCACATCCTTCTTTCCATTCGGCACTTTGCGGTTCGCTTGTTTGACTTCCTTGCCGCTAGCTAATTCTATCGCAGCTTCTACTACTGCCTGCGCAAGTGCTGGGATCGACTTATAGATTGTCATCGTTTGAGAACCTTGGGCGATGCGCTGACAGGCGGGAAGGTCAGCATCTTGTCCCGTCACCAGAACTTTGCCGTCTAATTTTTGTTGTTTGAGCGCAGCGATCACGCCTGCGGCTGTGCCGTCATTGGGTGCAAGAACCGCGACGATATTATTGTTATTAGCAATAAGCGCATTTTCCGTGTGTTTCAGTGCTTCAGAAGCTTGCCAGTCGCGTGCCCACTGTTCAGTCACGAGCTTAATATCGCCGCGATCTATTGCAGGCTTTAAGGCTTGCATCTGACCATCCCGCAGCATTTTTGCATTTGGGTCAGTCGGAGCTCCACCGATCCAAATCACATTTCCTTTGACGCGCTTTGCGATGTATTCACCCTGTAAACGGCCGATTTCTAAGTTGTCAAAAGACACGTACAGATCAACATCCGCATTCTGGATCAAACGATCGTAAGCGATGACTTTTTTTCCCGCCTTGTGAGCGGAAGCGACGATCGATGCGGCCGTGACACCGTTGTGGGGTACGACGATTAAAACGTCCACGCCCTGCGTGAGTAGATTTTCTGCCTGAGAATTTTGTAGTGCGTCGTTCCCGTTTGCTGCTTGGACTAACACCTCAGCACCCAGTGCTTTTGCTTTTGCGACAATGAGGTCCCGATCTCTCTGCCATCTCTCTTCTTTTAAGGTGTCCATCGAAAGACCGATACGGATGGGAGCGGCATGAGCCTGGGAACTAAGAAAACAAAGAGAGCCAAGAAGTAGCACAACTAAATTCACAGAGAACCTCCAGTGTAGGGTCCTCTTCGGATAGCGAAAAAATCGCCATGAGTCCAGGAAACAGGTGGATGTAGCTGAGATTAGTTTTTAGCGGCTATAGGCCTTGAGGTATGGACCTTACTTTTTTGCCGGAGCCTGGCCGGCTCGTTCCAGGATCTTTCCAAGGATGTCAGGGAAATACTCGGACTTTCGTTTCCATTCTGTAGCCTCGATTGCTCTGTACTCTCCAAAGAGTTTTGCAACCTGTTCTCGAAGCAAGTCATTCTCATGAAGTGCTAACTGCAAGGCGTGAAGTTTATCCCGCAGTACACCGACCTCACTTTCTAGGTTCGCTTTACTTTGTTCAAGTTCGTGGACGACCTTGGCGAGTTCTTCTTGAGTCATAGAGAGATCTCTTTTTTCCCAGGTGGCAGTAGGCCTGCTTTTTCTGAAGCGCTCGCTAGGGCATCGCGCGCTTCTCTGATTTGGGCATCCCGATTCTCGTCCTCGCTCGGATGCGGGATGATCCCCTCAAGGCGTTCCTTGCGCCACGACAACATTCCCTCGAAGATCGTTTTGGTGGCTTTTAAGTGAGCGTTTTCGATAATAGCGGCCTGCGAATTCGCATCGTCTCCGGCCAAGGCCTTAAACTCAGCCTCGAGTCGTATGCGCTCATCAGCCAGCGCATCAACTTGATCGTCGATACTGATCTTTTGGCCAATCTGACGGTACCGAGCCCCCTGGAGTCGCGAAAACAGGAGGTCGACAGTCACAAAATCACCTAAGGTCCTATCCTTATGGATCCAGTAGATTTTGGCTTTGCTGTTCATCTTCTCCTGAAGTTTTTTAAGAGTTTGTAGAGCCAGGACTGTTGAAGGGGTGCAGAGTGCCTGGGAAAAGTTAATCAGGATGATCCTCGCATCCTTTTTGAGAATGGACTCAATGCCTGTTGCAAGCACCCGAAGAAGCTTGTCGTCTACGTTGCCCCGAATGCTGAGGGCCAGAAGCTCATTGTGTTCATCGAGTTTGAGTTTCATTTTGCCTTCCCCCCTAAAACAGAGGCCTGCGTCACATAGTCTAAGAACTCAAGCTCCGGCAAGCCCGCTGAGGCTCTTTGGCCGTCTGGAAAAGATGCGGGAGTCAGGCGTTCCCCTAATGCCACAGTGAGTGCCGCCATGGCAGCAGCGTCGTGGTGGTCTTTACGTCCGTCCTGCCAGGAGATATAAACGAACGGCCAATTTGAAGCGCTTTCCGCCATATTCTCAAAGACACTAAAGCTTTGAGCGATCAGGGTCATGATGGTCCCAGTGTGGATTCCAAAGTGATCGTACTCTAAGACACATCGAAGCGTTTCAGGCGTTTTTGCCGCCTCGGACTTCTTGTTCAAGTCAAGCCACTTGGGTTCAATGTATGCGAAGACGCACATGGCGGCCTGTCTTAAGAGCGGCAGAATAGGCACGAATCTTTCCAAACTGAGTCGTTCCTTATGTTTGGAAAGGAGGACGGCTTTTTTGGATTGTTCAATGCCTTTGGCATACGCAGTTTTCACGAATTCATCAAACTTTGTCCCGCTGGGATTGAGCTGCGGACTCTTTGAAGCAAGAAGTACGAAGTCAAACAAGAGACCCGTGGCAAAAAGGTAGTTCTTATATCTGGATTCTTCGCCAAGAGCATTCATAGATAGGTAGGCATTTTGGATGATGTCGTGTGCGCGGGATGGGAGCCGGCCAGTGGTCAAGTCCACTTGAGTTTCTTTAAGATGAAGAACGTCATTGAGCAAGTTTACAATGAGCCAGTTTCTGGTGTGTTTTGCCGTAAAGAAACGGATTTGTTCCTCAAGCGCTGGAGTATTTTCAAAAGCGTGCATCGACTTGATGAGCGCAGTAAAGGCATTGATCCAGTCTCCACGCCCGCGGAACGTATTTTGCAAGACACCTACACGTTCTTCCAAAAGGTCTGATTCTTTCAGCAAGGGCTCCACTTTGGAGCGTTTGAGCGGAAGCAGGTAAGTCTCTAAAAATTTGGTGATGAGTGGATGGTCGACGATGTGTTGGCTCACGGGTGTTTTGCCTCGCCGAGCCGATCCCCGAGTGGAACCCAAGTTTCAACACCAGCGCGCGTATTGATGATCAAGTCCCGGTCACAGATCAGGCGGCCTTCAGGGATGAGTGCTATGACAGTTGATCCGCCAAACAAGAAATACCCCTTCTCTTGGCCCTTTAAGACGGGTCCTTCTAGCGGGCCTGTTTGTACGATTTTTCCCACACAAAGGGCGCCCACTTCGATGAGTGCGTAACGACCGAACGAAGGACTTTGCAGCAGAGTGATGTGACGTTCATTTTCCAAAAAAAGCCTTGGGCGAGCCTTCAGAGCATCCGGATTGACCGAGTGTAGCTTCCCGTGGATGGTTCGTTGTTCAAGCACAACCGAGTCACAAGGGTAGTGGAACCGGTGGTAATCCACCGGACAGAGCCGAGCCAGAAGAAGCGTACCCCCGGAGAAGGACCTTGCGAGCGGGGCATCCCGGAGCAACTCCGCAAGATCAATTTGGGCTTCTTTGACCCGGAATTCGGTTTCCCCCGAAATGCCTTCGAGCGCAAACATCCTAGATTCGGCGAAATTGGCAAATACCCCCGCGCCGGTATCAAAGGGTCTGACACCGGGCTTGAATTTTCGAATAAAGAACTCGTTGAAGGACGCGTACTCTTTTTCCTCAAAATCCTGGACAGGGATGCCATAGTCTTGCACAAAACCCGCGATCCGAGCGCGGCTCCCTTTTGTATTTTGCAGGGACCCTACAAGAGAGCTGATCCAACTCCGGGTGAGGAATTGATCAGTGAACCATTGAAAGAGTGGGTGATAGGCGAATTTAATCCAAAAATCACCGAGAACTTTTTCCTGCTCGGACTTTCCGGATCGTCGGTTTATGTACTCGATGGGCATCTGTCTTAGAGTTTACCGGAAATAAAGCGCCACGTAAAAAACCTCGTCCTTCGGAGATGTGACTTTCAAGCATGCTCGGGGCGCACAGCAGATTTTTTCTTCCATCCGGAGTCTGAATCGGGTCACTCACCACTCGACGTACCTCAGAAGCCGTTTTCTTCAGGCGAAGATTCGGGCTGATCCAAACATATGCAAACTTAAGCCAATCGCGTTCGCCGCCTAGGGCCTTTGAAAATTCCGCAAACCAGCGACCCGGGATCTGCGCAGGTACACTGAAGTGGCACCAGTCCCGACTTGTTGTGAGTGGGCAAGTTTCGCGATGCAAGCAAGGCCCGACGATATTAAGGCTTGGGTTGTTGCTTAACCAGCTGTTGCGGTTAGCGCTCAGCCGTTGGGCAGAGGAGCGAAATGCGGGCTCTACGACAATGAGTTCTGGTGCATTCGCGCGTCCAAGAGTTTCAGAAACAATCCGCACGACCTGGTCTTGTGCCTTCGCAGAAAGTTCATTCATGACGTGTCCTGCCAAAATGAAGTCTGATGCAGGAAGTGCAGAAATTGCGGCCAAATCGAGGTACTTCTTTTCGAGCCTCACTTCGAAATCAAAATTCTGCGAGAGGATAAATGCATCGAGCAACGCCATGCCATCTTCCATGATTTTAGACCGACGATCGAGCCACACCAATTGCACCTTGGTGCCCTTTGGAATGAAAGTTTGTGCTGCAGCTAAGAACGCAAGTGAGGCGGTGCCTGGTCCCGCGCCTAGATCGAGGATGCGGAGACTTCCACTGGATTTTTCGATCCTGGCCTTCAAGGCATCGCGGTGATGATCAAACAGCGCTAAAAATTTTGCTGCCTGCAGAGGTAAATAAAACAAAAGATAGCTCGACCTACTTGCAGGGTGCGCAAAGTAGTCCCGCGTGCGTGTACTCGTTAAGCGATCCGTAGTGAGTTCTTCTTGGAGCTCGATAAGACCCTTAGAAAAGAAAGTGACATCGGTCTTCGAGAAGGGTTTGTCTTTCCATTCCGGTTTCGGACTGAAGCGTTTTTTGACGACCGCCGTCAAAACATTGTCGACAAACTCGGTCCAAATTGCCGGGAATTCAGGACTTCGATCCAGAGCGGCCAAAGAGAGGGCCGGAGTTCCTTCGATTTTCATACATTCAATGTACAATTGATGAAGTGGAGTGGTCGAACAAGTTTCCCTTAAAATCGGCGTGGAGAGATGTTGAGCGCAAGGGCTTCCGTTTCTTTTGTGCAGGTTGCAAGCGTGAACGTCGCATCTTTGCGCCTCCGCAAGTAGGCACGGCACATCACGCAGCCCAGGTTTTAATCTCGACTGCTTTTTTTACTCTGATCGCTTGGCCCCTATTTTCATGGAAGGGCGTCGTTGCGTTTATTCCATTTTGGGCGATTTTTGAAGCCGTTTATAGAATGCGTATGCGCGATGCGCTGGTGTGTGATGAGTGTGGTTTTGATCCTGTTCTCTTCTTAGTCGACAACAAAAAAGCAGCCAAAGCGGTTGAAGCGCATTGGCGCAAAAGATTTGAGCAAATGGGTCTGCCATATCCCGAGAAGAAACTCTCAGGTATTACGCCTAACCCAACTTCAACTCCGGTTTATCCAGAGCCCACAGAAAAAACGTCCCAGCTTAAGCCCTCTGCTTGACGCTTGGGATCTCCACCCGGTAAGCCTTAGGCATGTCAGTGAACAAGGTCATACTTATTGGGAACCTCGGTCAGAATCCGGAACTAAAAATGACGGGAACTGGGCAAGGCGTTTGTAACCTCAACATCGCAACCAACGAAGCTTGGACAGATAAAAACGGAGTGAAGCAGGAAAAGACCGAATGGCACCGAGTCGTTGTCTTCGGAAAGCTTGCGGAACTTTGCAATCAGTATCTCGTCAAGGGCCGCCAGGTCTACCTGGAAGGGAAACTTCAAACGCGTCAATGGCAAGATAAAGAAGGCCAAACCAAGTACACCACAGAGGTCGTTGCTCAAACGGTGCAGTTCTTGGGTGGTCAAACTGCGGGAGCTGGCGCTGGCCGATCCCAACAAGCGAGTGTCCCTTCAGCCTATGGCTCTGCTTCGCAGTCGATGACGGACTCGTCATTTGGCGGTGCTGGGGCAGGCGCGACATCCCGTTCGAGTCCACTTCCTTCTTTCGGCGAGCCGACCTTCACTGAAGAAGATGTTCCGTTTTAGCCCGTCGGCGTCATGCGTGTTCTGATCATTATTCCCACATACAACGAGATCGAGAATCTTGAGCTCATCGTCGATGCGGTCCTCTCTAAGACCCCAGAGACCGTATCTCTTTTAATTGCGGACGATAATTCTCCTGATGGCACCGGTCGTCGTGCCGATGAATTAAAGGCGTCCAGAACCCGTTTGTCCGTTCTGCATAGAGCCCGCAAAGAGGGTTTAGGTCCAGCCTATGTCGCTGGCTTTCGTTATGCCCTGCAAAATGGCTATGATGCCGTCATCCAAATGGATGCCGATTTTTCCCATAACCCAAAGTTTTTGCCGCGGATGATTGACTTACTTTTGGTTAAGGATTTCGTCATTGGATCGAGGAACGTTGAGGGTGGGGGCACAGTCAATTGGAGCGTGCTGCGTCGTTTTATTAGCTGGGGCGGGAGCGTGTATGCTCGCCTCGTTTTAGGTGTTCCTATTCGCGATTTTACGGGTGGATTCAACGGATGGCGAGCAGCAGTTCTCGGGGCCGTAGGGCTTGAAACTCTTGAATCTGGTGGATATGCCTTTCAGATCGAAATGAAATTTAGGGCCTTTCGGAAAGGCTTTCAGCATGTCGAGTTTCCGATCATCTTTGAGGACCGTAGGGTCGGCCACTCCAAGATGAGCTTGAAAATTGTGATTGAAGCTTTACTGCGTCTCCCGCGTCTTCGACTAAAAAACATCGCCTAATTCAGGCATACTTAAATTCGTGTCCTCTTTCATCGCATTGTTTTTTGGGATTTCTGTATCCGCATTTGCTGGTCGCCCGCCGACTTTGATTCTCGTCGACAAGAAGACGAATCTTTTGCACGTGGCTGAATATCAGAAAGATGATTCTTTAAAGACGCTCGCCACCTTTCACACGACGATGGGGAAAGTGAAGGGGGATAAGGCCGAAGAGGGCGATCTTAAGACTCCGGAAGGGGTATATCAGATTCAGGGTAGGCGCCTTCCGCCTGCTTTAGCCGCAAAGTTTGGTGTCATGGCCTTCACAGTGAACTATCCCAATGCCTACGACCACATTGCTGGTGCAACAGGAACCGGAATTATGTTGCACGGCACCAACGCGCCCGACCGCATGAAGAAAGATTTTGATAGCGAAGGTTGTGTGGTCCTAGAGAATTCCGACCTTCTGAAAGTGGAGCCTTATATTCGTTTAGGGTTAACTCCGATTCTCATTTTTGAGGAACTGACTCCGGAGTACGCCACAGGTCAACGTTCAGAGAAATTACATGCCTTCTTTAATTCATGGATCAAGGCCTGGGAGGCTCGCGATATCGATAGTTACATGAATCATTACCACACGGATTTTGCGTCGATGGGCAGGAACCGCGCGCAGTGGCGAGACTATAAAAATGTTTTGAATAAGAAGTATCGAAAAATAACTGTCGGCGCTAGTGCACCGTACTTCTTTAGGCACCCCAAATACACGATGCTGATTTTCACTCAAGACTATCAATCTGAACTTCAAGGCGGAGGGAAGGGACTCGTTTCCCGGGGGACCAAGATCCTCTATTTTGCGGAAGAATCTGGAATGCCAAAAATTGTGAGCGAGAGTTTTACGGAGTTGATGTGGTAAGTGAAGGCCGTCCGCAGAATGTGGATGTGTTGGTTGTGGGCGCTGGCGTGATTGGCAGTGCTGTCGCGTACCATCTCGCACGATCGGGCACTTCCTCAGTAATGGTTGTGGATGTTGATTTGGATGGGGAGCTCAGTAGCACGGAGCTGAATGCAGGGGGTGTACGGGGCACCTGGTCTACTCCTGCAAACATCGCGATGTCACGGCGCACGATCGACTTTCTGGCAAACCATGCAGATGAGGTGGGTTACAAAGCAGTCGGGTACGCATGGCTGCAAAAAGATGCTCAGTGGGATGATGCGTTGCGCACGCGTGAACTTCACGTGCAATCGGGGTGGGATGTTCAGGTGTGGGATCGATCCGAACTTCAGAGAAAGCTGCCGTTCATCGATAAGTCGGATGACTTAGCGGGCGCTTTATTTGGAGTACGGGACGGACTTGTGAATCCTAATGCTCTGAAGATGTGGTTTCGAAAAGAGGCGACCAAGCTTGGAGTGCGATTTTTAGGAAAGACAGAATTCTTAGCGGCAGCAAAGAGTGGTGTGAAGTGGGTAGTGCACTTAGGGACCCACCGGGACTTAAGTGCGGAAGAAAAGCTTGCGATCCTATCGCGGGGGGATCAGTTACTGTTTGTGGATCAGTACCAGATCATGGCTAAAACTTGGGTGAATTGTGCTGGTGCTTGGGCGCCAAGGATCGCTGAGCGTGCGAAGGTGTTTTGTCCGAGTCGCCCTGTGCGGAGACAAATTTCACTATTTGCGACGCGGGACCTAGATCTCTCTTCTTACGGAATGATCATTGATCCGAGTGGGGTTTATTTTCACCCAGAGGCCACATATGGTCTCAGTGGTTTTGCCACTCCGGAGGAGCCTAGCTACAGCTTCAACTACGACGGGGAATCTTTTTTTGAGGAATGGATCTGGCCTGCGCTCTATGAGCGTTCGACGGCTTTTGAGAGCTTGAAACACGTCACAGGTTGGGCGGGCTTGTATGAGGTCTCCCCAGACCATCACGGAATTGTAGGAAGAGCATTGGATCCTAGTGGTGGCGAGCTGTCTTGTTATGAAGCACATAGTTTTTCGGGGCACGGAGTCATGCACTGTTTTGCGGCAGGAGAAATGATTGCGGATGCGATCCACGGGCTAAAGTCCAATTGGATTGATGCGTCACTTCTAGGTGCGGGGCGTTTTTTCGACTCGGCGCCGCGTCAGGAAGAAAAATGGGTCATCTAACACAGGACTCTGTTCAGACGCTCTTGACTCACGCTTACAATGCGCGTGTTGCCAGTGGTTTTGCGTCTGCTTGGGGTTACCTTGACCCCACGGCCTCGCCATCTGTCGTTACCTATGGAACTCACTCTTGGGCAGCCTCCGCATTACCGGTTACCCCAAATCACTCTCTGTTTGATCTCGCCTCGCTCACAAAAATCATCAGTGGGGGGACCTTCTTCTTCTCGGCCTACGATCATGGCGAGTTTTCACTCGATGAGTCTTTGGGGGATTGTTTGGGCATCGATGGGCCGTCTCGCTCGGTGGTGCTTCGGGATCTCTTGACCCACACTTCTGGATTCCCAGCGATCGCAGAAATCGGTCTCTTACAGAGTTATATGCCTTCTCCCTCGCAGCTCGGTAAGGTTTTGTATTCGGATGTCGGGTTCCTTTGGCTCAATCAAGTGTTCCTGCGTCACACGGGGCGGACGATTGAGGACTGGTTTGAAACCGAGATCAAGCCCCGCTTACGTGTGGGCAGTACCTTAGGCTACCGCCCTTTGCCGGAGTTCCTTGGAGTCGATTCTTCCTGTGTTGCTACCGAGGTTCACCCGAGCCGGGGGCTCATTCAAGGGCAAGTCCATGACGACAATACCTACGCATTGGGCGGCGCTTCGTTTCATGCAGGGCTCTTCGGATCTCTGAATGATGTCATTGACTGGTGTAAATGTTTTTTTTCAGGAGCATTTTGTTCTCCTAGAACTTTAAGGCTCCTTCTTAAAAACTGGAACGCACCCGGGACCGCACCGAGGGCGATTGCTTGGGACATGCCACCAGGTGATGGTTCAGGAAGCACTGGAAAAAGCCTAAAAGGTGCGGCATTCGGACATTTAGGATTCACAGGCACTTCCCTTTGGGTAGATCTGGATCGGGGTCGTTACGCGATTCTTCTCACCAATCGAGTGCATCCGACGCGCAATGATCCAGAGAGTATTCGAAACCTAAGACGCGCCTTTCATGCTACTGTTTTCGACACATGACCCAATGGAAAGAAACGGTTCTTCTTCGTTTGTACGCGCTCGCAAAAATTCCGCTCATCCATGTTGCAGGCATTAGTGTCGAAAGCATCAGTGATGATTCTGTATCGGTGAAGCTTCCCTTTCGCAGAGTGAACCGTAACCACTTAGGCTCCATGTATTTTGGTGCTCTGTGTATCGGGGCTGATGTTGCGGGTGGACTCATTGCCCAGCGATTACTTTCGAAAGTGAAACGGGGCAAAGGAAGCCTTATTTTTAAGAACTTTCAGGCTGACTTCCTCAAGCGCCCCGAGGGCGACACTATTTTACGATGTCAGGATGGTCCCGCGATCCGCGATGCAGTCAAAAGAGCGGAAGAAGCGCTCGAGCGTGTTGACACGCCGGTGCGGATCGAGGCTTTTGTTCCGTCTAAGTTTGGAGACGAGCCCGTGGCTACTTTTGTTCTGACGCTTTCCGTTAAGGTTCGTGCATGAAAAAGCGAGTGAAAGCTTTTGATAAGTACAAGCACTACGAGAATTCTGTGCAGACGCCTGGGGAGCACGTCGGGATTTACGATCGAATCTTTACAGAGGTCTATGACAAGAAGCCCTTGAGTCTTCGCGAAGATTTTTGCGGAACGCATCTGATCTCTTGCGAGTGGGTGAAGTCTGATCCGAAGCGAGTGGCATATGGCGTAGATCTTGATCCTGAACCCCTCATCTATGGTCAAGAACACGGCTTTAAAAAGCTTAAGCCCGATCAAAAGCGCAGAGTTCATATTTTACAAAAAGATGTGCTCACCGTTCGGGCTCCTAAGGTCGACGTCATCGGCGTCGGTAATTTTTCATTTTTCATCTTTAAGACCCGGACTGAATTTTTGGCCTATGCAAAAAGCGCTTACAACTCTCTGAAAGAGAATGGTGCCTTTATTTTGGAGCTGGCCGGGGGGCCTGGGTTTATCGCGAAAACCAGGGAGCAAAAAACTTACCGGGCACCGGGTTTAGGGAAATTCACCTACTACTGGGACCAGCAAGTCTATGACCCGATTCGATGCGAAGGAATGTACGCGATTCATTTTAAGGACCAGTACGGGCAGATGCATCGGGATGCTTTTGTATACGACTGGCGCGTCTGGAGTTTGGCGGAGATCAATGATGTTTTGATCGAAGCCGGGTTTCAGAAAACCAGGGTCTATTGGGAAGCAACCGACAAGGATGGCGAAGGTACAGGGGAGTATCTGCACCACAAACGCGGGGATAACGCTTATTCGTGGATCGCGTTTAGTGTAGGTTTAAAGTAGATGGATTTTAAGCACATCCACATTGTCGGGGTTGGCGGAACTTTGATGGGCGCATTTGCCGCATTTTTGCGAAGAAGCGGTGTGCGAGTCACAGGAAGCGACATGCCGGTCTATCCCCCAATGAGTGATGTGCTGAAGGCTGGTGGCGTCGAGTTGATGAGCCCATACGCCGCCGAAAACTTAGATCGGTTAGGTGGGGTTCCAGATCTCATTGTGATTGGAAATGTGATTGGTGCTGCCAATCCTGAGATGCAAGCGATACAGGCCCGGGGGCTTGCTTATGTTTCTCTGCCGGATTTTATGGAGCGCCATCTATTGCCACAGACCCGCAACCTTGTCGTGGCTGGCACGCATGGGAAAACCACTACAGCAAGCTTACTTGCGCATTGTCTGAGCCGTCTGAATCTCGCTCCTAGTTATTTTATCGGAGGCGTCTCTTTGGATTTGCCACACTCTTTCCATGTGGAAGCGGGCAGTCGAGGTGGTGCTGGCCTCTTTGTCTTAGAAGGGGATGAATACGATACCGCTTTCTGGGATAAGGTTCCCAAGTTCAATCACTACCTTCCGAATGATGTGATTCTGACTTCGGTTGAATACGACCACGCAGATATTTATCCTGATTTTGAGGCTGTAAAGAAGGTCTTTCGAGGGCTGATGGGTCGCATTCGAAGTCCAGGCCGCTTGATCGCATGTGGGGATCATCCCGAGGTGGTTGAGATCGCGAAGTTATCGGCTCAGCCGGTGATCAGCTATGGATTTTCTCAATTTGCACCTCTTGATTTTCAGGGACGCGGATATCGCAAAGAAGGGGAAGAGTTTGTCTTCGATGTCTTTTCGCAGGACAAGCAGGTTGAAACCATTCGTCTTCAGATCCCAGGTCAATACAACGCCGTGAACGCGCTTGCAGTTTGGATTGAGCTTCGCGAACTCGGAGTGGAGTCGGCCTTTGCCGTCCAGGTCCTGCGCTCTTTTCAAGGCGTAAAACGTCGTCAAGAAGAACGTGGCGAAGTGCGCGGTGTATTAGTGGTGGATGATTTTGCGCACCATCCTACGGCAGTGCGTGAAACCTTACAGGGCCTGAAGATGAAGTACTCTGGCCGAAGGCTGATTGCAGTGTTTGAACCCAGAAGTGCGACTTCCCGAAGAAAGATCTTTCAAAAGGAATATGCGGCCGCTTTTGATTCTTGCTCAGAGGTGTTCATAGCCCAGGCTTTCAATCAGGCGCAGATCCCAGAGGCGAATCAGTTTTCGAGCCAGGATCTAGTAGGTGACCTCAAAAGGCATGGAAAAATGGCTCACTTTTTCGCCTCTGTGGATGATGGAGTCAAAGCAGTGGCGGCATCCTGCCGATCCGGCGACGTCGTCGTAGTTCTTTCCAATGGTGGATTTGATGGGTTTATCCCAAAACTCCTGACGCAGCTCTCATCACGGTAAAGTTTGCCGACCAAAGTGTTTTCCTCCAAATGTTAGTCTGAAGATCAGGGAGGGTTCTCACCTTGTCTTCGGTTTTGTCACCCAATGCTGAAAATGCTTACCTTCGTTCATCCCAGGAACAGAAGGATTCGTATTCTGATCAGCTCAAACGAGCCAAGGAGAGCCTAGAGGAAGAGCGCGCACGTGCGGAGAAAGTCAGTTTAGAAGATTTGCGCAACGTGCAGAAAGAAAGCGCTGAAGAGATTAAGCGAGCACGGAGCGAGGCTTCGAGGAGAGTCGCCGAGGACCGAGAAAGTGCACGACTTGAGGTCGACAAGCTTAAGAATCAGCTTTACGACAAAGGTGGAAAAACTTCAGTCAAAGAGGCCAGAGACTATTCTGATGAACGCAATGATCTTGCACGCTTTAGAAAAGAGCTGACTTCAGAATATGCAGATCGTCAGAAGAAGGCAGACGCATTTCAGAAAGAAAGCGCAGAGCAGTCTCGAAAGACTTTTGCTACGAATACGGAAAAGGCACTTGCCGAACAGCGCAGCGGGATGAAGAACGAAGTTGCCGCTGTAAATCGTGAAATTCAGGATCTCAGAGCAGTGGAAGGGCAGCGGGCGGGAGCGGTCGCCGATGCGCGGTCCAAGACGATCCAAGATGTAGAGGGAGGCTTCTACAAACGGATTGGTACAATGCAAGATGCTTTGGCTGCGGAAACTGCGCTTCAGAATCGTAAAGCGAAAGAGACAGAAGAGACCCAAAAACAACGGCTTCATGACGTGCAGCTTGAGGGTAAGACGCGCATGGATGAGGCCTTGAGGAGCCAGCGTTCTGAGTTCTCACAAAGAGAGAGAGATTTACTCGCAGAAACTCGGATGAAGTCCAATAACGCAGAGAATGAGATCACCGCCGCAAAGGATGGCGCACTTCGTGGACAGGCGGTCATCGCAGGCAATGCCGAGGTTGCGACTCAAAAGGCCCTAGAAAGCCAAAAGAAGTCGTTTTCCTCCGACGCGGATCAGGCGCAGGGAATGATGCGCGAAGAGCTGAAAGAGCAGAATCGTGAACTTCAGAAGCTTCGTAAGGCTACTGACCTGAAGGATGTGCCTGCAAGCGCCAGGGATCGTATTGAGGCGCGAGTGAGAGATGATTACGAAAACAAGCTAGAGACAGTGCACGCAAAAAATGCAGCCGAGCGTGAAGAGATCCTGGCTTCCTTTGCCAAAGAGCGGATTGATGGCAGGAACAATACGGATCGAGATCGCATGGCCATGCGCCGGGAGCTGCTCGGTGGGCGTGAGGCAGAAAAAATTCAGTTCACGACATCTTATACGGACCTAGTTTCTTCGAAGGATGCTGAGATGCGTCGCATTCAGGATGTCAATCAGAAGCAGGCAAACCGTTTGGGGAAGGCTCATGCGGAAGAGCTCGCGGTCCAGACCGCAACCGTGGGTGAGGCTTTAGCAGAGCACCGCTACCAAAGTGATTCAAAGAATAAGCAGACCTTGCAGGAGTCCATCCTCAGAGAGCGCACGATGTCCAGGGAGTTCAATAACTCGTTGAACGCAGCGCGTCGGGAGCACGAGAATAAGATGTCCGAGATGATTGAGGACTATGAGGGCCGGTTGAAGGCCGCAAAGCTTGAGCGCGATTCAGCTGTCCGGGAGAATGACCGTAAGAACCGCTCGCTTTTGGAAGAGCGTGTAAGAACCTACGAACATCAAATCAAACAGATGGAAGCGACTCAGAAAGAGCGAGAACGCTTTTTGACCGAGCATTACGAGGATGAAGCCGCTAGAATGAAACGTACGAATGCACGGCTCATCCAGAAGAAGAGTTAAAATAGTGGGGACCCTAGGTCCCGCAAGTTCAACCCCGGATCAGGTTCGCGCACTGATTTCAGCCGGCTTAGATACGGCTCGCCTAAATTTTAGTCACGGAGATCATGCTTCGTACCGGACATTGGTGAAGACAGTCCGCGAGGCTGCTGCAGCGTTAAACCAGAATGTTGCGATCCTACAGGATTTACAGGGGCCAAAGCTGCGGGTTGGTAAACTCCCCGCAGAAGGCGTGAAGCTTGTCGCTGGCGAATTTTATTGGCTTCACCCTGAGGGGCGTGAACCCCAGCATTTACCTGCAGGGTATAAGCCCCTTCCCATTTCTGCGGAAATCGCAGAAACACTTTCCAAAGATGTGCGTAAGGGATCAAAGGTCCTTTTTGATGACGGAAAGTTTTCTAGCGTGGTGAGTCAGACTCACGCACCTGAGTTTGGTGTTGAGATCGAAGTGGGTGGTCAGCTGTCTTCCAAAAAGGGCATCAATCTTCCCGGGACGCCTCTCTCATTGCCTTGCACGACTGAGAAAGATCTTGCGGATTTGAAGCTTGGATTAGAGCTAGGCGTGGATGCGGTCGCGTTGTCGTTCGTTCGCTCTCCCAAAGACATCACTTTTGTGAAGGATCTGATCCGTAAAACCTCAAACCATCGCCCCATTATTGTAGCGAAGATTGAACGTGAAGAAGCGGTTTACGCCCCCGAAGGAATTTTGGAAGTGACCGATGCGATGTTAATTGCGCGGGGTGATATGGCAGTTGAGCTCGGTGCTCAAAAAGTGCCGGTGATTCAGAAAATGTTAATCCGGATGTGTAATGAACTCGGTGTGCCCGTGATCACCGCAACTCAGATGTTAGAGAGCATGATTTCTTCACCAACACCGACGCGTGCGGAAGCAAGTGATGTTGCCAATGCTGTTTTTGATGGGACCGATGCAGTGATGTTGTCAGCAGAAACTGCCTCAGGGGAGTATCCGGTGCGCTCTGTGGAGACTATGGCACGGATTATTATTGAGGCAGAGAGTGAAGCGGAAAATTACTCTGCGCACAAGCATTTGCATATGACCCCTGTTTCCGGATCAGTGGTTGAGTCGATTATGTATAGTGCTGCGAAGGTTGCGGAACATGTGGGTGCAGTAGCGATTGCATGCATTACACACAGTGGGACGGCGGCTCGCACTTTGGCTAAGTACCGGCCGAAGATTCCTATTGTCGCAATCATGGATAATCCTGCCTCCCTGCGTAAGCTTGCTTTTGTTTGGGGCATAGAGGGTGTGGTGATTCCTGAGATTGTCCCTACGGATGATCTTTGGACTTATGCTGCGGATATTCTGCAGGCGTCCGGCAAGGCGGATGCAGAAGATATGATTCTGATCACGGCGGGCGTCCCAAGTCTGGGGCGGGGGACGACAAACGCCGTTAAACTCCATAAACTGGCCCCTTTGGCTGCGCCTCGTAAGTAGTCAGGTAAGCTCAAGTTTCCGAATGATGTGACGGTTGTGCCGAGCCGCATAGAGGGATATGTGATCGTAAAGTGCTTCTGGCCTTTTTGTTGTGCACCAGGTTTTACGAAATAGCCGATTGATATTTGCTCTAAGCATCGCTGCAGTGTGATTGAGGCTAAAGAGAGGATCAAATCCACCGCTCTTCAGTTCTCCCTGCCCGACTACGCACGCTCGCCGAGATCTCGATCGTGTGTATTCCGCATTTGGAAAGTGCTTCCGGAGTGCTAATGGATAGATTGGGTTTTTATCTGAGTGAAAAGCGGCACTCTGATCGATGTAGGGTCTGAGACGCTTAAATATCTTGCGCCACATGGGGGCTCTGTCGTCGGGACGGTAGCCGTATTTCTTGATTGATTTTACGGCATTGAGTCCTTTGGCTGGCATAGCGCAAACACCGAACCCAAGGATAATTCGCGTATTGTTCTCGACGACTAAAGGAATACTCAGAGGTTTCAACTTCGTATGATGGAAGGACTCCATGTCGTCAAACTGTACATCTGTCGCACCTGAGCCCTCAGGGTAGAGTTTTTGGATCAGCTCAATTAGTTCGACTCGAGCCTGTGTAGCTAGAAACTTCTTCTTGCGCGTGACAGTCTTTCTATTGATGCGTAGAAGCGTGCTTGAGCGGCGCATGGAGACACCAGAGGTCAGGAGATCAAAAAGCGGTGTATTTTCACGTCGTTTATGTTGCCTGAATTTAGGGCTCAAAGTGGATCTTGAGAAATGTCGCCCACAATTCCTGCAGCGGAAGCGGGCGATGTGTCGTGAGTCGCAAGCACGGAAGAAGTAGCCCTTTCGGATCACTTTGTCTTCTTTAGGACCATAATTCTGAATACAGTAAGGGCAGTTGGGCTTCATAGCCATTAAAACATTCAATTTCTAGGCCAAATACCCTCGAGTCATGCAGGCTCCATCGGCCCGAGGCGCAGCCAAAGGGGCCAGTTTACTGGAGTTCGAAAGCCCGCACCCCCGACTCCTTCCGCGAACGCTGCGAGTAAACACAGTCCACCCGCCAATCGAAAAGCCCGTTGCCTGGGGAGGCCATTGAAAAGAAGTTATCAGACAGAGTCTGGCGGATGGTTGGCGTGCTGAGCTTTCCTTTGGGTGCTATCAGCACTTCAAACTTGGGACAGATCGGCATCCGCTTCCATGTGAATAGCACTCGCTTATTTGGGCTCGTGTCGAGCGCAGCGGTAATATCCTGATTCATGGCGGGGAAGGTCAACTCAGGTGCAGGGACACTCCATTCTAGGGACTCGCTGTCAGACTCAATCCGGACACCAGTTGCTGATTTAAGTACCGCCTTCCAAGAGATCTTTGCCTCCTCAATTGACGGCAGTGTCCATGTTGCCAATTTTGCGGCCCCGGGTACTTCGTAGGCCTTGGTTGCACCGCCGGATGGAGTGTACTGAACCACAATCGTGACGTTGCCTTTTGGACTTGCGGGCGGGTTGTAAGAAAACTGAATGGCGGCTTTACCTAGGCTAAGTGTCGGTGGCAGAACAGGGGGCACCGTCACTTGATTCAGCAGTACCTTTCCGAGAGTGAGATTTCCAAGTGTAGGTGAGGCGACTGTTAGTCTTCTGTACTCACTCGCACTGGTACCGGAAATCACCCGCCAAGTGTAGTCACCTGGTTGCTTTAAAAGGATCCGCGTCCGCGTTTTTCCTGATTCGCTCACCGGGAGTTCTTGTTTAACGACCTCTTGGTCTTGGCGCAGCAACTGAAGCGTGCCTTTTGCAGTACCAGGACTGAGCGCGACCTCAAATGCAACTTCAGCCTGCGCGGTACTTCCTAAAGGCGTCGCTTTAACAATGGCTTGGTCTGCTGGGGCCATGAGGGTGATCTGAGTGGTACCCTCCGCTGGTAGCGCAGACAAAGGCTCGGTGATCGGCTGTCCCACCGATTGCTGCCGTTCTAAGGCGACGGTTTCTTTTTTAGGCTCAAAAACAGAACTACGCGGCATAAGCGACATCTTCACTGCAGTCGGCACATCGCTGCTTTGTTTTGCAGCATCCTGCGCCCTTGCAATAGTGATCTCACGCGAGCCGGCCTTAACATCGACATCCCCGCGCTCGACCAAAATACTGGGCGCACGTCGAATGCCAGAGAGTGAAAACTCATTCTTAAACACCAAACGGATAAGAGAACTCGGGAGTACGTCAATACGGCTTCCATCATCTAAGACCAGCACCGCTCCACTCTTTGGTCCGGTGGTAATGGAATCCTCCATAAATACAGGATCACCAAAGACTGCTGCTAAGAATGAAGCCTCGTCAGCCCCTTTGCGTTTGACTTCGCCCTCAGCCACGCGGACTTCGCCTAAACGTTGTTTCAGCATGCTTTGACTTTGACCCAAGAAGAATGGGACCAAGTCGATGCCACGAAGAAGAAGGTATCCGGGCAGAGCGATCAGAAAGAGAGCGAGCACTAAAACGCTGATCTCTGTTTTGCGCAAACGCATCTTAAGCCTCCCTCGTTTCTAGGATGACGAAGGTGACATCATCCGCAGGTGTGATGCCTTCATAGAATTTTTCAAGATCCGCGTTTAAGGCGTCTGCAAGTCCTTTTGCCGATTTATCGCTCGCATTCTTTAGAATATCTTGGAGCCGATCTTTTCCATAAGCCTGCTCAAAGCGATCCATATTGTCCGTTACGCCATCGGTATAGAGCAAGATCTGATCTCCTGGTTTCAAGTCAATCGTCTCTGTCTTTGGCATTGGATATTCTACACTCTCACCCAAGCGCTCGCCTCGGGCACGCAGTTGCTTGAGCTCAAGGCCTTGTTCTCCTTGTGTGATGAGGTAGGCCGGATTGTGGCCAGCGCTCGCGTAGGAGAGCTTCTTTTCGGCGATGGAATAGCTCGCGATGAACATGGTCATATTGAGCTGGCTTTGGGTCGATTCGATGATCGCACGGTTGGCGCACGAAAGTAGGAAGCTAGGGATTGCGGGAAGCCTTGGGAAATCTTGCAGCAATTTCTGTAAGACCGAAAAACAGCCACGCGCGGATGCGGTGAGCATCGCAGCCGGTAATCCGTGTCCAGTGGCATCTGCAATAATCACTGACACATGATCCCTCGATTCTACATACCCCCACCAGTCGCCACCGCACTCGGCAGCGGATTGATACCTGGAATGAAGTGCAAAATGAGGCTGATCAATGAAGCGCGGAGGGATTAAGTTTTGCTGAAGGGTCGCAGCAATGGCTACCTCTTGTTCCATCTTGACCTTCTTGATGCTCTCTAAAAGAAGATCCTGAATCTTGGCCGACATCGAGTTCATGGACCGGGATAAGATCCCGATCTCATCGGTGCTTCGCTCATCGAGCCTCATGCTGAAATTTCCGCCTGCGATTTCGTAGGTCGCTTCTGTGAGCTCTGCAATTGGCCTGGAGAGTCCGATCGAAAAAATGACCACAAGCACGAGTGCTGCACCGAGGAGGAGAAGACCGGTGAGCATGAGACGCTCTAATAATTGATAGGTACCGCGAAATGCATCTAACTTTCGAATCGAACTGAGTACGAGCGTATTGTATCCGGGAACTGCAAATGCTCCGAATAAGGTTTCGGTCTTTACGCTATCTAAAAATTCAAGAGTCCCTACTTGCACTAACGAAGAGTAGGCCGCTTTATAGAGAGGATTATCCGTCGCAACGGTTCCACCGGTGCCCGCCGGGTTCGTTGAATCAATCAGAATTTGGCCCTGATTATCTAAGATCTGCGTGTACGTTCCTTTGGCCTTTTGATGAACGGCGCGAGTATCTAAAAGTGCACGCGTGACGACGAGGCCTTTTGGGCCGTTTGCATCCTTCGGTTTCTCTGCAAGAAACATGTGGATCTCTGATTTGCCCCCAGGTGTGGGCTTGGCCAGATAACTCACGCCGAGCTTGTAGAGTTCTTTCAGTCGGGCTTCGTTCGGAGCAAGGTTGGCAAACGTGAGGGATTTTGCTCGATCACTTCGCCACGCAAAAAGTTTTTCTGCAGGTTGGTCTATGCCCGGCACATAGAAGGCTTCAAAGTCTAAAATAGAATCTTGATTATTGAGCTGTGATCTCAGGACTATTGCCCGCTCGCTACTTAGGCCTACTCCAGGCTTATACCCCGATGCAGTTGGTAGGTTCGCGAGTGCACTGCGCGAGTTCTCGAGTGCGGATTGCGCAACGGTAGAAAACTCAGCTCCGAGCAGCCTAGTTTGTGTGGCCTGTAACTCAAAGGCAAAGTTCCGCGAGTCCTCTGTGAGCAAAGGGAATGCGATCCCGATTGCCGCAATCAGGATGCTGCCGACTAATACGGCTGCTCCTACAAGGAGTTTGAAACCAATGCTTCTTTTAGGTCTGATTTGTTCGAATGTGGCCACGTCTCATATTTTACGCAGCCTTTCGATATTGTGCAGACCGAATTACGTGACGACGCATTAACCTGAGAAAATTACTCCGATCGACGAGGGCCTCTTTCGAAGCTGCGCTGACATTTCCCCCGTGGCGGTCGAGCGATCTTAGGATGAATTGACGCTCGAATTCGTCTGAGAAGCGCTTCTTTAAAGCCGTGAATCCTTCAGGTCCAACCTCAAAACTCACCGAAACCTCAGAAGAGGAGATCGCCCGCAAAGGAGCTGGATTTCTAAACCGGAGACCAATAATTTGGTGTGCCTCTACTGCAGTCGTTCCTTCAAAGCACAATGCCGTTCGATCCATGACGTTCTGAAGTTCGCGCACATTTCCCGGCCAGTCATAGGTCTCTAGAGCGGTCTCCGCATCTAGGGTGAACCCGACAAAGGGTTTTCCCCGCGCCCTAAATGCTTTTTCAGCAAAGGTTTTCGCAAGGAGTACGATGTCTTCTCGCCGTTGCTTGAGTTCTGGCATCTCAATGTGGACCCCTGCCAGAGCACTCGCAAGGTCTGAGCGGAAAGTACCCTCGTTCGCGATACTTTCCAGGTCAACAGGGGTTGCTGAGATCACGCGCACGTCGACTTGGATGTCCTCAGTTCCGCCCACACGTCGTATGACTCCATCTTTTAAGAGCCGCACAACCTGAGCCTGCACGCTTGTGTCCATATTGCTCACTTCATCTAAGAAAAGCGTGCCCCGGTCTGCAAGCTCGACTAGGCCTCGCTTCATGGATGCCGCCCCAGAAAAGGCGCCTCGCTCGTGACCAAAAAGTTCTGATTCTAATGCCTGAGCTGTGGTGAAATTCGCACAATTCACGGTGACTAAGGCGCCGTTTCCACGGCGCGATTGCCTATGGATCAACTGGGCAATGCCTTCTTTTCCCGTGCCTGTGTGCCCGGAGACCAGGACTGTAGGTTCGGGTGCGTCATTCTTCATAGACTCGCGTTTTAAGACCGACAGCCAATCTAAGACGGACTTCATGGCTAAGGAACTGGGCTGGACCCAAGTGTCTTGCACGGCGAGCGCTTCTGCGCGAGTTGCCCGTTCCTTTAGGGTTTGAACCTGATTCTCCTGTTTTCTTTCTAAGTCGTACTCGTATTGCGCCCGTTTTAAAGAGTGGAGGATCTCATCCATTTCAAAAGGCTTTTCTAAATAGTCAGAGGCACCATTTTTGAGTGCAGTCACCGCTGTGGACTTCTCACCGTGGCCAGTCATGATAATAAATTTTTTCTCCGGGTGGAGAGGCTTTTGCTCAGAAAGGAGTGTTACCCCATCCTTGCCCGGCATTCGCACGTCCGTGATCACGACAGAAATATTGCGCTCCCTCGAGAGCAGAGTCTCTGCTTCCTCGGCAGAGGTAGCGACGATGACGTTATGTCCTTCGCGCTCTAGCCGACTTTTTAGAGTCTTTCGGATAGACTCTTCATCATCGACGATCATGACTTTATATGGATTGGTGCTCATGTTTGCTCCTTTTGTTTCGGGAAGATCAGCCGAAAACGTGTTCCTGTTTTCAGCTCAGTGTGAAGTTCAATGCGAATGTGAAATTGAGTGCAGATCTTGTGCACGATGCTGAGCCCTAAGCCTGTGCCTTGGTCCGGGCCCTTAGTTGTGAAGAATGGATCAAAAATTCTTTCTCTAATTTCCTCTGGTATCCCTGACCCGTTGTCCTCAATGTCTAAGCAGGTTTCATTGGTGGGGGTGAGGCCCTGTGTGATTCGAATCCGCCCACGCTTTTCAGGGGTTGCACCTATGGCGTCCTTCGCATTGTTGATGAAGTTCACGAGGACCTCGATCATCTGACTTGCATTTCCCTTAAAGAAGAACTCCTGCGTCGTTGGTGTAATCTCTAAATCCGTATTGGATACTAAAAGGCTTTGTCTTGTGAGCTTCATGGCTTGTCGGATCACTTCACCTAAAGACACGTCCGTTGTTTCTTCACGAGCGTCGCGAGCAAAGGATCGGAAAGTACGGACAATGTCAGCCATCGTGCGTGCAGCCTGAGCTAAGTCATCTAAAAACTCAGACTCGGTATCTTTTGTGAGTTGTCCAGATTTTAGTTCCTCAGCGTAGCCAAGGATTGCTTGAAGGGGTTGATTGAGTTCATGGGCTAGACCCGCGGAAAGTTCGCCGAGTGCTGTGAGTTTCGCATTGTGGACCATGGTTTGATGCAAACGAGCGACCTCGAGATGGGCGTCTGCTAAATCCTCTTCGAGCTCAGTTTTTTCACGTGAATCCCGAACAACGATCAAAGCTTTTCCAATTTCAGTTGGTGCTTTGACGATTTCAAGATCGACTAGGAAAGAGGCTTCACGCGATTTGAGTTCCACTTGCTCGTGAAACCCAAATTGCGCAAGCACCTGGGACGTCAATGTGTGGTTGCGGCCAGGTAGCGGAATAACTTTTGAATCTTTTCGTGCGATCTCAATCGCACCTGATGTGAACCTTTCGGCAAATGCTAGGTTTCCTTGAATGGTTTCGTCTTGAGAAACAAGAAGCATAGGCAAAGAAATCTCGTTCCAATTGAAGAGGATTTCGGGGCGTACATCAACAGCACTTTTTAATGCGCGTAGAGGTTTAGCCATTGATGTATGACCTCGCTTTTTCGACCTGAGTTAAGTACGCCTCAAACCATCGAGGTTTTTCTGGGGCATCTTTCGTTCCTGGGTCGAAGTCGCCTGCAACTCCAGGACGGAAATCTTTTACGAAGAGGCGTGCAAGATCCAAGATTTTTGAAAAACCAGCAGTGGGCGTTAACATGCCTTCCGGAAGTTTCCAGCCGGATAGCAGTTCTAGTTTCAGCACTTCAGGTGTGGCGACATGAAGATCAAGACAGGCATCGTGGAAGGATAAAAGCCGTGTCTCCGCGATAGAAAGAATGTGATTGAAAGTGGGTGGGTCAATCGCGAGCCAAACCAACTTCCCTAGGTCGCTCAGCATCCCTTGAGTAAACGCTTCTGCAGCATCTAAGACATCCTGATCGCGTGCAATGCACTCGGCAGCGACTGCGATCGATAGGCTCGATTGCCAAAAATCTTGATGAAAGGAGGAATGGGCCGCATCGGGGTGGAACACGCCTCGGATCGAGGACGTAATAACGATTTGTCCTATGGTGGTTAGGCCTAGATATTCAAAAGCCTTACGGACATCGCTGCAGCCGCCAGGGATAGAGTAGTAGCCTGAGTTTGCAAGTTTAAGGACCCGAGCGGTTAATGCGGGATCGGTCGAAAGTAGGCTTGAAACTTCAGATAATGTGGAATGGGGAGACTGCAGTTTTTTATAAAGGTCGAGCGACACTTTTGGAAAAGCGGGTAGGTTTCGGATGCGGTCAGTTCTCGACGCGGTCTGCATAGGCCTCTCCTGTGTATCGGAGGACACGGTTGGGAACTTGATGCTCTGAAAGAGTTGTCTTTGCTCTGACGCTGAGTTTCATGGAAACTAATTCCTATGTCGCCTGCGGTGCTCGCTCTCTTGGTGGTTCAAGTCCTCTTTGGGCTCAACTACGTTGCGTCCAAAGTGATCCTAGACTACCTACCCCCCCTTTATTGGGGGGCGCTTCGCATGTGGTGTGCCGCAATTGTGATGTTTATCGTGACGCCCCTGGTCGTCCCAAAAAATCGTCGAACTCTTGACGCTCGATTCTTACGCACCTGCCTTTTGTTTGGTTTTTTCGGTGTAGCGCTCAATCAGGCTTTCTTTCTTTTAGGGCTGCATTACACGACGCCTGCGAACAGTTCGATCTTAAACACCATGACCCCGATCGTGACGCTTGTGATCGCACTCCTGGCTGGAAAAGAAGTTTTTTCGAGGCTTAAGGTTTTGGGAGTCGTCGTCGCTTTTGGTGGGGTATTGGTGCTTCGCCGGATCGAGGACTTTTCACTCACGAGCGACACTTTTAAAGGGGATATCTTCACGCTGCTCAATTGTCTTTCTCTTGCGCTCTTTTTTATTCTGAGCCGTGATTTTCTGAAGAAGCATTCCACGTTTTGGGTCACCTCTTGGATGTTCTTGTTCGGAGCGGTTCTTTTGACCTTTGCAGCGGTGCCGGACTTTCTATCGGGTGTTGCGCGTAGTCCCACTCAGACGGAAGTCTTTGCGATGCTCTATAATGTGATCGCGGCAACAGTGATCACCTATTTCCTCAATTCCTGGGCCCTGGCTCGCGTTCACTCTTCCTCTGTGGCGCTCTTTATTTACCTGCAGCCTGTGATTTCGATTCTCTTTGGTTGGGTTGTTATTCATGAAGAACCCACGTTAAGGATGCTTCTTGCTGTTCTGACTATTTTTTCAGGCTTATCTTTAGCTCTATGGCAGAACCCACGATCGCAGAATATGCCCCCTCTAGCCGAAGAGCTTTAGCGCACATCATTGACTTCTCGATCTTCAATGCGCTCGGCATTGTGGTGGGGTACGCAGTTTTGGGGATCGCATTTGCATTATTTAAGGCGCTTGGCCTGATTTCGGGACCCATGAACAGCGCGTTCCATCCTTACCTGAACATTGCGATCGATGGCTTAAGCACTTTGGCGCTTGGGTATGTGTACTATGTCTGGCCGCAGTTTCATTGGGGACAAAGTTTGGGTAAGAAGTGGATGAAGATCGAGATCGTGATGTTAAATGGAGACCCGCTCACGCAGAGGGCGAGCTTGATTCGAACCGCAGGCTACCTGGTGTCCTATGCGGTATTAGGCTGTGGATTTTTGATGGCTTACTTTCATCCGAAAAGACAGGCACTGCACGACTTAATGGCAGGGACGATTACCATTCGCTCTGAGGTTTAAGTTTTAGGTCCCACATCTCGCGCGAAAAAATGCGCATGTGGTTTAGAACTTTCCATTGGGACGGGTTGAATCCAGTCGGATTCTCAAAGCACTGGTATTCTAATTCCCAGAGGTCTTGATGCAACTGGGTTACGGCTGCATCGAGCCCATCAGTGCGAGCAACGGATAGATACTTTTCACGATTGAAGTCTGGCTCCATATAAGGGGAAGGATACGGGAATGGCGATTTTTGCGGTACTGCTGATGATGATTTCGCACGCAGAAACTGCTTTTGACAAAGGGCGTGCTGAGGGCGTGGGTGAGGAGGCCGTGTTTCGCCCCTATATGCTTAAGTTAGAGAAGATCAGCACAGTCATTGCTTACCGAGAACACAGTGCTCCGCCTGTTTCACGCGTCGAGGGGGATTTCTTAGATTTCGGGGAAAGCCTCCGAGTTCCCAGTCGGGGTCGAGTGAGCCTGCTTCTAGGTCCCACGACCTTAGTCGTGATTCCGGGTGGAGGTTCAGTCCGGGTTGCAAAGTCTGTTTGGGAGGTGACCGAGAACCCTTATACGATTTTTGTAGAGAAGGGTTTTGCCTTCATCGAGCCCCAAGGGATGAATGGTGTGTTTGTCCGCTCGCCGCATGGTGCGTGGGTGATTGAGAAGGGTCCTGTGTGGGTGCAGGCCCGCTTAGAGGGCATTGATGTTTTGCCTGATCAAGGCGGGATTTCTAAGCCTTTTGACGAATCTTCTTTGAAGCGGGGAAATCTTTTGCCGATGACGGCATCCCTTACGACGAAGCTCATTGCCTTAGATCCGCCCTTTCGGAAGTTCGTGGAGTCGCAGCGCAAGGGCGTCCAAGCGGGGGATTATTTAAAAACTTTGGATGAAGCACGCAGAAAGCGGTGGATTAAAAGCCCACTGAGCCGGTAACTTATTCATTCGTCGGGCTGTAGCGCAGTTGGTAGCGCACCTGGTTTGGGACCAGGGGGTCGCGAGTTCGAATCCCGCCAGCCCGACCATTCTTCACAATAGACCCACTAAAAAAACCCTTACTCCCAGCCCCAAGCAGGCTGGCTTCTGAAATTCCAAAAGTCATCCCTTTCACAAATTTGCGCAGTCCCACCATCGAGTGGGCGAGCGCCCCGGACTTCCTGTCCGAGGCCCCCCAATATCCTACCCGCGCACCATCCTCACTAATCGTCACTGCCGAAATCAGATTTCGAAGCAGCCGTTTCAGCGTTGCTGGCTTGGCCCTCCTGCGAATTTTTTTGACCTCGCGTGCGCGATCTTCGATTTCTATTCGGTCTTCGTGTGCCGATTGGGCAGCGGACTGCTGGTCTTTCAATTCACGCATTGCGGCAGTTGCTTTGTCTTTCTTGTGCTTCAAGTCCTTAAGTGTCGCCTTAAGCATTTGCTCCATGCCCTCATCCTTCATTTCATCCATGAGTCGGATCGTGGAAAGCATGTCGCGGTCGATCTGTTGAATCTCGGTCTCGGTACTTGAGAGGCGCACCCCAAGGTCAGCGCCACTGTTTCGATAGGCAATCTCAAGACGGGCTTCCAGACCATCAAGATAGCCATCGCGAAGTAGGACCTCCTCCATGTGGTCTAAGACCCTAGTCTCTAACTCTTCCGCGTTAACGCCACGAATACTACAGGTGGTGGGTTCACCCGGAATATTGCGGTGGACATAGTAGCGGTGCACTTGGCTCACGCCGTGGCCTGATGAACCGGTAAGGGGCCTTCCGCAGTCAGAACAATAAACGAGCCCTGTCAGAAGAAAGGACCTGCGTTCACCGCAAGTGATCCTGGAGCGTTCGCGGGCAAGATTATGATCGAGGACCTCTTGAACTTCAGCAAAGTCATTTTCAGAAACAATCGCTGGCCAGGAGGCCTTCACCACTTGGTATTTCTCGAATGGGCGCAGGGAGTCCTGATCCTTGTCTTTGTACTTTGCATTGACCTCTCTCTTGCCGGTGTAGGCAATCGTTCGAAGCAATGTTGAAAGAACCTTTAGGGTCCAGCGTCCGGCAAGATTGTGTTTGTCGCTTCGGTTCACGCGAAGCTTTGGTTTGATGCCTTCCAGGCTAATGCGGTCTCTAGCTTTGGCTAAGGATCCCTCTTCTTTGTAGATTTCAAAAATTCTGCGGACCTGTGCCGCCTCTACTGGGTTGATGATGTATTTGCCGGGATGCTCTGGATCACGATCAAAGCCCAAAATGCAGCTTCCCCCGTTTCTTAGGCCGCGCATTGCGCGCGCATGGAAGTTCATGGCGACCCGTTCGGATGTTTGCCTGCGCTCAAACTGGGCGAGGTTGATCATATTAAAGACCATCATCTCGCCTGCGGGCGTACTGGTATCGAACTGTTCTTTGAGCGAGAGAAACTTTGCGTTGGCTTTCTTAAGCGCCTCAAGCAGCAAACAGAAGTCCATGATGCTTCGCGAGAGGCGCGAAAGATCGGTCACCAAAATAAGATTGATCGTCCCTTTGCGGATGTCGGCCAGCATCTTTTGTAGGGCAGGCCTGCGCATGTCTTTTGCCGACAGGCCTTCATCCGCATAGATCGAAATGATCTGACCCCAGTTTGGGTCCTGCATATTTTTTGAATCCACAAATCCCTGAAGCCTGTGTTTTTGGGTGTCTAAGGATCCTTCAATGACCTGCGCTTGTTCGTCTGTGGAAACGCGTAAGTAAACTCCGATCTTATGCCGCATCTTGAAACTCCTCTTTTTCACTGGATGGACGCCCTCGGCGACGGATCTGTTGAACTGCCTCTGTGAGAACTTTTAACACCCTTGCTCTGCGCATTTGGTAACTGACGGGGTCTTCTGGCGTTTGTTCAGATTTAAGATTGCGTAGCCTAGCGCTTCTGTTTGTGGATCGTGTTCTTCTATTTTTCGCCATGGCGGTTGAACTCCTGAATAAAAGTCAAAGCCTTGGTTTGGGAAAGGGAGCTAATGTAGCGGAGTAGTTTAAGCGCTAGTTTGTTTGGATTGCGGAACCCGATTTCAAGGTTGTTGAAGCTGTTGTAGCCGGACATCGCCAGAAACTCTGAGAATTCTAAAGGGCTCATCTTCAAGCGGTGACGCAAAGCACGAATTTCTTCTGGTTTCATTGCCCATCACCTTTCCCTTCCTTCACTCCATCTGTGATGGAGTTATTTGGCAAGGGCTTTTTGCCCGATCGTTTTAATCCGTCAGAAGGCTGTAATTGTTTCTGTAGCAGTGCTTTTAATTCGGCAGGCATCGCTCCGTTCCCTTTTACCTGCCTCAGGAGCCCTTCCAGGGCCGCTACTTCGTCGAAGTGCTCTGCTCTGATTTCCCGGATGTCCGACTCTGTGATTCGCTCTGTGGCCTGTTCTAGGATCCAGTTCGCGATTTGGCTCCGATTGACTCTTCCTCCTACGAAGCCATCGTTCACCCGTTCCATGCACTCTTTTATGGCTTCGTTGGCTTTGCTGCTGATTCCGATTCTTTGTATTTCGGGGTCTTTTTCTGGTTCTGCTGTTTTTTCTGGGGATTGATGGATTGGTTTCTGGGATTGGGGTTTGGTTTGGTTTTGGATTGGGATTGGGTTTTGGATTGGGATTGGGTTTTGGATTGGGATTGGGTTTTGGATTGGGATTTGGATTGCTGGTTTTGTTTTTTCTTCTTCTTTCTCCACCTTCTACCTACCTTTCTTACTTTCGGAATTTTTCAAGAAAGATGTCGCGTGCTTTTTAGGCAGCGGATTGTTCGGCATTTTGGAGTGATTCCCTCATTTCTTTTGTTGGATTTAATTGAACTTCAGATACGTGATTCCATT
>JAIXOQ010000027.1 GCA_027486675.1 Pseudomonadota bacterium | reverse complement strand
CGAACTGTTACTTGAGTTAGATGAAGAGATCGAAGAGCAGAAAAGAAGGGCGGCGGCATGACGGAAACGACAAAACGAATCGGGCTTTATTTGCGGGTATCAACTGAAGAACAAGTGCGTATTCAGGACGGGTCACTGGTGTCGCAGCGGCAGAGGCTTGATGAATATGTCGCAAGCCAAAACCAGGTTCGGTCCTTTGGAAACATCGTGGACGTGTACTGCGACGAAGGTCGGTCCGGCAAAGACATGAAGCGGCCAGAGTTTCAGCGGCTGATTCAGGATGTAAAAACGGGACGCATCAACCTGATTCTTGCGACCGAACTATCCAGGCTATCGCGCTCCATCAAAGACTTCTGCGAACTCTGGGAGCTGTTTAAGAAACACAAAACTGCCTTCATCAGTCTCCGCGAACAGTTCGACACGACGACCGCAGCAGGAGAGTTAATGGTCTTTAACCTCATCAACTTTAGTCAATTCGAACGTAAACAAACGGCCGAACGCATCTCGGCCAACTGGCAGTCACGCGCCAAACGCGGCCTTTGGAATGGAGGCACAATTCCCTTTGGATTTGATCGAAACCCCAACAAAAAATCAGAACTGCTACCTCACCCAACTGAAAGCAAGCAGGTGAAGGAAGTCTTCGAACTATTCCTAGAAGTCGGATCTGTCCGGCGAACGTGCTTAGAACTGACCAAACGAGGCATCCTCTCTAAGCGCTACACGAACAAACACGGCATCGAAAAAGGCGCACGACAGATCACCGTTCCATCCCTCCAGCGCATTCTTACGAATCGCGCCTACATCGGAATCAGAGAGATCGGGGTAAAACGCGGAGCCACCCTTGAACTGGTACAGGCAAGCTGGAAGCCACTGATAGAGCTGCCACTCTTTAACCAAGTGCAGACGCGATTGCAGCTCAACAAAAACAAATACAAACCGGACGAATGGAAGCGCTACCCCTTTCCGCTGACGGAGCTTTTAGTCTGCGGGGAATGCGGCAAACACCTAGGCGGGAAATCTGGGACCAGCGGAACGAAGCAGAAGCACTTCTATTACGGTCACCCACGCCAGTTAAACAGCGACGGGGTGACACACTTAAGGCGCTGTAATGTCGAAAATGTGCGGGCGCAAAGGATGGAAGACCTGATCTTAAATTCCCTAAAAACTCTAGCGACAGACGAAGCGCTGATTGACCGCTGGCTTACGATTCATGCAAAACAAACCACGGACGATAGGCCTGCACTCCTAGGAAGGATCAAAACCCTGGAAAATGACATTGCTACCTTAACCAGAAGAAACGAAAACCTGATTGAACGCTTATCGGAACTTCCTAAAGGCGTCCCAGCTGAAGGGATCTACAGCCAGATCCAAACCAACACGGTGAAACTCAGCACGCTCAATCAAACGCTAACGACCCTCACCACAGGCGCTACCCGTGCCTTACAAGAAACCCCAGACCGCGATGGCCTCAGGTTCCGCATCAAACGCGCGATCCAAAACTTAGAAAAAACTCCGCTTGAAATGAGACGGGGGATCTACGCGAAGCTGATTCAATTTGTTGAACTACACCCTGAAAAAATCAGACTGGGTTTAAAGGCTCCGGCGACGCGGGAGGCCATAGCCGTTTCCGGAAACGCGGCCGGCCGTGCCGGTTCGTGTACTGTATCAAGTGGTGCCGAAGGCGAGACTCGAACTCGCACACCCGTGAGGATACTGGATTTTGAGTCCAGCGCGTCTACCATTCCACCACTTCGGCATTGATTGAAAGAAGGTCTAAGCCTACCTGGATATATCCACTTCAATCAACAGATGCCTCGCGTTGACAGTCGTCAGACTTCTATGGGAAAGACAACTGCATGACTTTGAGAATGTACTTAACGGCGCTATTCACTACATTCGTTGTAGCGGCCGGAGTACACTCCCTGTCGGCAAAAGCAGCGGCAACGCCAAGCCCAGTCTACATTCATCTCTACACATTCGCCGATTTCAGCAGTCTCTATCTGAGTGTGAAGAGTACAAAAGATCCTGGCTCTCTCCTGGTCTACTCAAAATCAGGAGAACTGCTCCAAGATTTATCGCAAACCGCCGGAGCGATGCGCACGACGGTCGGCGTGATGTCGGACGACGCAGAATCCGCCAGGATCAAAACCTACTGGAGTAACCTCTCAAGCCGATATCCCTTTTTATGCAGCAGAAAGCTCATTCGTTTAGGAGGCTCCACCCAAAAACAAGAAGAAGTTTTTGAAGACGCCAATTTCTATTCGCGCAAAAGAAATAGTTATGTCTTGGTGATCACCGACAGCGGATCCGAAAGGTATCTTGAATTGATCGATCAAAAAGGACATCGCAAAAGCATAAATATTGGGTCCCTAGATCAGCCGATTCGGCAATATTTTGAGGATCCTCTAAAAAACACAAGACGATTTACTCTTAAAGTCAGCGACAAACTCACGCATAAGGGCCACGAGGGAGTCGTATTAGGATTGGTAGATCACGAAGCAGACATTGGTTTTATTGAGCTGCATTCGCTGTTTATCCCTTTTTCTGAAGCTGCCCCAACCGTCGTCCTGCAAAAGCTTAAGATCAACCGCTATGCGCTAGTCTCTTCCTTGAAGTTTGATTCCTGGGACGGGTCTATCTACACGGTCTTTACTTACTTAGATCCCCGCGAAAAAAAAGCAGAGCCGATCCGTCTTTCCCTGATGTCCTGCAACGACATCGCAACTCACAACGGGTCATCCTCCTAGCGTTATCCTGCCCCATTCGATTTCGTGCTGATTTTTAGGCGTCAAACTCCACGACCAAGCTGCGTAATCGTCCTGCCCTGGAAACGGGGATACGCATTCGTGATCGACTAGAACGCCAGGTTCACTCGAAGAAAAGCGATCATGCCAAGAAGTGGCAACGCCGGACAAACCTTCAAATAAAAGAGACCAATTCCAAGGAACCCCTGGCACCTGTCCCAAGAGATTCGCGAATGAAATCCACGTGCGCTTTCCATGCAATGCTTCAGGGATGCGCATCCTCAGAGACTCTGATTCAGTAAGCGGCCGAGCATCTAGTTCAATCTCAAGTTTCTTCCAGCGAAGAATCGCACGCGCCAAAGGGTCAGGCTCGATCGCAAACTGAGGAACTCTGAAACTCCGCAACATCTCTGTGGAAAGTTCATGGGCACCGGAAAGTCCGATCCATAAAATCTGCTCCGGGTGGTACTGCGCAAAAGTTCCCCGCAGTCGCTTTTCCAGCTCTAAACGATGAGGGATCCAGCCTTCGTTACGGTTCTTTAAAGCTCTCAGGTGATAAGGCACTCCTCCCGCTTCAGACCACCAGGCCGGCATCACGCGCCTCCTTTTTTCCGAACTCAAGCATGCCGTAACGGCATAAAGAAAAATCAAATCGGGTGGGATCCTGCGCATCGATTTTTTTTAGACCTTCCGTCGCAAGAACTGCATTCTTCCAAGTTTGAGCAGCACCATTCACCAAACCAAAATGCCGAACGAGACGCGAAAGATGGACGTCGAGTGGAATCACAAGATGATGCGGTCGCAGCGTTGAATCTTTCCAGTATCCAAGGTCAATATCATCTGACCGAATCATCCATTTCAAAAACATAACCCACCGTTTACAGACGCCGCCCCGCTTCGGACTCGTCAGCATGTGGGAGAAGTACTTACCCTGAGTGCCCTGCCACTTCTGAGCCTCCCGCTCAAGATCTTCCATCACAAAAGTAAGTGCCGCAGTCAGATCGCGCGTCCCACAACTGAGTCCTGCTTCGAAATGATTTTTGAGTGACCCATACTGACGCACGCTCCACTCGGTGAGCGCCAATAATTGCAGGACATCACTGCCAGTATTAAATCGATGCCGGAAGGCATCAAATATCCTAAGCGTTTCATCACGGCCTTGACTTTCAAAAGCGACTTCGGCGAGTTGATCGAGGTCCCCATGATTCCACTCGGATAACAATTGCAACCAAGCACGCAAGGAGGATTGAATCTGCCTGACTCCGCCATAGGCAAGGATAGCGCTCAGCAACGCGACGCGCACACGATCGGATCTTGTTTTGTCTTCATGGGAAATCAATAGTGGATCTAACCCTAAAAACTGAGGCTTGTGGTATTGCTCGTAGATCAACTCGATCTCAGAGCGTGCCCGGGGGTGACTCATTCCTCGTAAAGGATTCTTTCTTTTTCTTCCGGAGTCGGCAGTCGGCACGTATCCCTCTTTCCAAACCAAACATAACGATTCTTAGCAATCCTATCGTAAATCTCATCTCTGATGCGGGGCGGAAGCAGGGCGAAAACACGGAACATTGAACCCAACGGTCCCCCTACCATCTGGGCGCAGCGTAGGACCCCTTCCGAGCGCTCAAAGATCTGACCGTCCGACATTTTAATCACGACAGTTGAGTACGGGGGCTCTAAGTACCTAGCATCAATCGCAGCCCGAGCATAGGGACTCTGAAGGGGCGCAAAGCGCAATACACCCCTCCGATCGAGCTTCATGAGCTGATCCACCCAGAAGTTGCAAAGGCCGCAGACCCCATCAAAAAAGACGACTGCTTCGGGGCTTTTTTGAATGGGATCGTTCATGGGCTTCATTCTACGAATTTTCTGGACCTCTTTGGTGGAGTTTTTAGGGGCATCGGTCTAGCCTGAAATCCATCGTGTCTTCATCTCATAAAGGCCGCTCGTTCCCACTCATCCTCGGGGCGCTCGGCGTTGTATTCGGCGATATCGGAACTAGCCCACTCTATACCATGCAGGAGTGCATTCATGCGCTCCATGGTATGGGAGGTTCAACCTCACTTCATGATTCACTCTACGGGATCATCTCCCTGATTTTCTGGGCCCTCACGATGATGGTGAGCGTGAAATACGTAACTTTCCTGATGCGAGCCGACAACCGGGGCGAGGGAGGCATCATGGCCCTGCTGGCGCTGCTTCCGGATTCTCAAAAAATGAAAGGGCCGGGCAAACTTGCCTTTGCGTCCATCCTAGTCATCGCTGGCGCTTCCCTACTTTTTGGTGACGGCATCATCACACCTGCCATCTCTGTCCTTTCTGCAATGGAGGGCCTCAAAGTGCTCTCCCCTCAGTTGGAAACTTTTATTCTTCCTTCCACCATCGTCATTTTGATTCTGCTGTTTCTGGTTCAGCGTCGCGGCACGCAAGCGCTCGGAACCCTTTTTGGCCCGGTCATGCTCGTGTGGTTTGTCGCGCTCGGGGTCCTAGGCCTGATCGAGGTGGTGAAACATCCTGCCATCTTGGGGGCAATCTCTCCGCACTATGCGATCAATTTTTTTATCGAACATAAGTTCGAGGGCTTCAAACTCCTAGGTTCTGTCGTCCTTGCTGTTACCGGCGGCGAGGCTCTTTATGCCGACATGGGACATTTTGGACGCTCCCCCATCCGCATCGCTTGGCTAGCACTCGTATTCCCGTGCTTGCTCTTAAACTACATGGGCCAGGCGAGCTTCCTTCTTGAGAACCCAACTCTCACGGAAAACACCTTTTACAACTTAGTCCCACAAATGCTCGCTTTGCCGATGCTGATCCTTGCAACACTTGCGACAACGATCGCCTCTCAAGCACTGATCTCAGGCGCGTTTTCACTCTCCCACCAAGCAATACAGCTGGGCTTCATGCCGCGTGCAACGGTGCATCACACTTCAGATGAACAGGAGGGCCGTATCTACGTCCCCTCCATTAACGCGATCATGGCGATCCTTTGTGTCACACTCGTGCTCATTTTTCAAAAGTCGACCGCACTTGCCGCAGCCTACGGCCTGGCGGTGACTGGGACCATGCTGATCACTTCCGTTGTATTTTTCTTAGTCGGGATACATCGCTGGAACTGGAATCGACCTCTTGCCATTGCTTTGCTTGCAGTCTTTCTGGCCTTTGACGTCCCATTCTTTTTGGCCAACTGCTTAAAAATCTTCAACGGTGGCTGGGTACCGGTCTTCATTGGCATGTTCTTCTTTTTAGTCATGATGATCTGGCGCCAAGGCCGAAGTCTGCTCGCGCGGCACTTTCTCACCCACTCGCCGCCGCTCGAAGACTTTTTGGAACATCTGGATAAACAGATCATTTCGCGTATCCCAGGCGTTGGTGTATTTATGACGTCAAATGCCAAAGGGGTACCGCCCGTGCTTGCAAGGATGGTGCAGCGCTTCCGCGTGGTGCACAAATCGGTGATTTTGCTTACGGTAAATCTAGAAAACGTTCCTTATGTGAGCGCAAATGCCAATGGAATCGTGCGTTTTGAAACCGCGTCCATGGGCCATGACTTTTTCAGAGTGATTGTGCACTACGGATATATGGAGTCTCCAAACGTCCCAAAAATTCTAGAAGCGGCGCTTGAGAGTTTAGAAATTTCAATTCACCCACGCGAGGTCGTTTTCGTTTTAGGACATGAAACCTTTGTCGATGCCAATCCAGGAAACTTCACGGGAGCACGTCATGCCATTTTTAGTTTCCTGTCTAAGACTGCACGCAATGCGACCGACTACTTTAAAATCCCGCCTGAACAAGTGGTCGAACTCGGTGCGCACATTGATCTCTAGGAGGGTTTTGACTTGATCCCAAAAGGGCTGTTTTCAAGATCAAAAGAGCTCCTCTCTCTCGCAGGCCAACTCGCTGCCAAAGAGATAGAAAAGAAGATTAAAACTTCAGGGGCCGAATCGGCGCTTGAGCACCGTATGGATCAGGCGCGAGCAATGGTCGATCGGTTAGGCAGATTAAAGGGGGCTGCGATGAAGGCGGGCCAACTTTTGTCGATCGAGACGCGCGACTTTCTTCCCAAAGAAGTCACCGAAATCTTAAGCCAACTCCAGGACAAAGCACCGACCGTTGACTTCTCTGAAATGGAGCGGGTTCTGAATGAAGATCTCGGTCCAAATGCATTGAATCGTTTTTCTTCATTTCAAACCACTCCCATTGCTTCGGCATCCATTGGCCAGGTCTATTTGGCTGAGCTCGATGGGAAAAAACTCGCCGTAAAAATTCAGTACCCCGGCGTTGCAGAATCCATCCCAAGCGATCTCAAGATTTTTAGACGTATCGCTGAGGGGGCAATTTTCCTGTCGCGAAAACAGATCGCGCTCGGTGATTTTTTTAATGAGCTTGAGCGAGTCCTCGTGCAAGAAGTGGATTACACCATGGAACGCGCATTGATGACGGAGTACACAAAGAATTTGGATGCAGATCCAAGATTTAAGATTCCTACCCCCATCGAGGGACTCTGTACTAGGCGGGTGCTCACCATGACGCTTGAGGAAGGCTTGAGCGTTTCTGAGTGGTTGGCGACAAATCCATCCGAAAACGACCGCACAATACTTGCGAAAGCGATCTTAGACCTCTACGTCCTTGAGTTCTTTCACTGGGGGCTCGTACAAACGGATGCGAATTTCGCAAACTTTAAGATCCGGCCCGCGGAACAAGCTTGGGTCCTCTATGACTTCGGCGCCACGCTGCGTTATCCACGTGAATTCATCGATCGATACCGGAAACTTTTGTCCAGAATACCCGTGGGTGACGAAGCCGAACTCATGGCGCTCAGCGTTGAGCTCGGAATACTCTCTGCGAAGGAAGGCGAGAAAGCGCGCCGGATCTTTATACAAATGCTCAAAGAGTCTATAGAACCGTTCGTGATGAAACAGCCCTTCATCTACAGCGACGGGGACTACAATGATCGGATCCGCCGCACTGTATCAGCCTTTATTAGCTCCTTAGAACACTCCCCTCCTCCGAAGACCATCCTGTTTCTGCACCGTAAACTCGGCGGAATCTACCAGTTGCTTCGAACCTTAGATGTGAGCATCGACCTCGCCCCATATTGGACCGCAATGCTTCACCCCTAGCCGTTGAGACGATTTAGGAGAATACTATTCCCATGATGCTCGCTTCCTTGTTTTGCTTAGTGATTGGTGTGGCCGATGCTGAACCAGAAAAAACAGACCTGCAGAAACGCATGCAGCAGATGTCGGTAGTGCTGCAGGATCTTTTATCTCGGGCTGTAAGTCCTGAAAGGTTTGCATCCAGCGAATCCAAGAAAGCCGTGCCAATCGCCCTGAAGCAATTGAGCGAGATCACGCACGCAGTCGAGCCCCTCTTTAAAGCCTCTGGCAATACCGACCCCAGCCTTTCATGGATTTCGCAGCGTTTCCGCCAAGAAGTGCAAATTGCCAAATCTTCCTTTGAGCAAGGCCACAACGAATACGCCCGAAGTTTGGTCAGTCACCTCGGACAGAGCTGTGTCATGTGCCATTCCCGCAGTGATGCAAAATTCACGGCCGCACTTTCAGGCACCGGCAAATGGACTGAAGAGCTGAAGCCTGAAGAGCGAGTTTCGTACTACCTATCGATTCGCAACAAAGATGCCGCGACCAAAGAGATCGATCAAATTCTTACGAATCCAAAGCTCCTTGAAAAGCGTCCTTTAGCCTGGGAAAAGACGCTCCGTTTAGCCCTTGCCATGGATGTTCGCTGGTCAAAATCTAAAGAAGCGGCGATCGCCCGACTCGGTGATGCAATCAAGAATCCTGAAACAAACGCAAAAGAAAAGGCGCAGTTTTTGGACTGGATGTCTGACCTCAAAGACCCTGCCTTCGCAGTGGTTTATACGAATAGTCCAAAATCTAAAGCTATCGATAAACTCTGGAAGAGAATGGCGCAGAAGAGCGCAGGCCTGAAAGACCCTCGGCGCTATGTGCTTGCGCTTGGTCTCTCACGAGTGCTCCATGATCAACTTTCCAGAACACCGGCCGGAAAAACCGCGGATCCAAAAACGCTTTGGGAACTGGGGCAAACCTATGAATCGGCGGAAGACCTGGGACTCTTTGGTTTCCATGAATGGTATTACCTCTCCTGCATCGATATTGCTCGCAATACTCCACAAGGCAAAGCCTGCTACGATGCCTACAGCACCAGTGTCGTGCTCGGTTTCACGGGTACAGCCGGCGAAGATGTGCCTGATGATCTCAAAGAGCGCCTGAAATCCCTAAAATCAGTCGTGGATCAACCGAGCGAAGTCAAAGCGCCTCAGTAACGCATGCAGACGTTTTTCGGGGAACTCAATCTCAAAGACTTTCTGGTTTTCCAGCTCCTGGCCCATACGTTCCGATACCTTTTGATTGCGGGCGGCGCTTACCTCGTGTTCTGGCGGCTACTACCCTCCCGCATGCGACCCCATTCCACTTCCTTTGACTCCGTGATGAAAGGCCAAATCAAAAAAGAGATCCTTTGGAGCTTTTCGAGTATTGGGTGTTTTGTATTGATCGCTATGGGAGTGTTTTTCGCCAGTCAAGCAGGCCTTGTGAAGCTTTATTCTCAGGTCTCTGACCGAGGCTGGCCGTACTGGTTTGCCTCTTTATTCCTATTGATGGTGGTTCACGAAACTTACTTTTATTTTATTCACAGAGCCATGCACCACCCATGGTTATTTAAAAGGGTACACGCGGTGCACCACCAATCGTTAAACCCCACCCCGTTTACATCGTTTTCTTTCCATCCCTTGGAGGCTTTTTTAGAAGCTCTTGTGGTGCCGACGATGATTTGTCTCATCCCATTTCACTTGGGTGTTATCCTCGCTTATCAGTTCCTCACCCTTATACTCAATGTGAACGGGCATTTAGGTTTTGAACTCTACCCCGCCGATCATCAGGCCCGGCCTATTCTGCGTTTCATCAATACAGCAACACTCCACGGCCACCACCACAAAGCGTTTAACTGCAACTACGGGTTATACACAACGTTTTGGGACCGATGGCTTGGGAGCTTGGTCCCAGTGGTCAAGAAGTAAAGCTACTTTCGGTTACGCTGGTCAAAATGGCGATCCCAAAGAACCTCTTGGGCTCGGTCTTTATGGGCGGTAACGGACTCTTTCGAGAACGCAAAGCCACACATCCTTCGTGCAGGATCAGAGAGTTGCTCAAAAGTATTCACCTTTGGCTTTGGGCCGCTGCCGCTGATCAAAGACGAGAGGAAGCTTTCATGCACGACAAACCAAGCAATCTGCTCTGCATTCATGCGCTCGAGCAGTCCGACTGCAACGTTCAGAAATGGGGCTCTGCCGAAGTTGCCGAAAATATTTACGGCTAGGTTCTTTACTTTGCATCCAGTCGCGCGGAGTTCCCGTTTTCTGAAACGATACTTCTCGACATCTTTCGTGGCTAAAAGCTGAACGGAAAACTCATTTTCCAGTGAACCCTCAAGCATGAGTGAAAAGGTTTTCAACTGGTTGTTCACACAAGTTAAATCAACGGATTCACGACCAGCGACTTGAAGAGCTCCGCAGCGTTCCGTTCCGTGCGTGTAAGGAAGCAGAATTTTAAGATCACTGAGCATCAAGTCCGCCACTTGCCGGGTCATTGGCTCAAGTTCAGGCACGTATTTTTTCGAGTTTTCTAAGGCTTCATTGACGGTCTTCTCAACCGCATCGTAGGTGACTGGTTTTGATGTTGAGCCCCGGACAGCGAGCTCATACCCTTTTGTGAACTTCGTTGCTTCAAAGTAGTCGACCATCACCGGCCCTTCGGCATCGATACAACCATCGACCACCTGACCGCCGTTTAAGGTCACGTCCTGCGAAAAGGCAGCACCACTGAACATGAAGAATGCGAAGAAACCTAGACCACCCATCCCAACCCCTTTTGTCACTGGTTCATCCTACCCTTTTCTTTGCCAGGATGTTCAGGTTCTGTCAGAGGAAAAACTTGAAGTGATACCCTATAAACATCTGTAGGAGGCAACTCAGTTGCTTTAAGTCGCAGGTGGAGTTCTTCGATGAATTTGCGGATCATCACCTTGACCAAGGAAAGCTGGCCTGGGTGCATCGGGAGGGTCAGTAATGTGAAGTCCCGCTCTTCCACACCTAAAGTTCCGAGCGCATCCCGAGCGAGCTTTAGATTCTCGAGGTGAGCTGCTCGGATCGAATCCGATGGCACTTCATCGCTTGAAAAAAGACGCTCACGTAGCCTGACATAAACCCCATCAAACTCCCGCCTCACAAATCCACGTTCACAAAACTGACGCATCGATTCATCAATCAAGGACACCGGAAGGCCCAGGCGAGCGGCTATCCATTCGTGGTCACTTTGGAAGGACGGCAGACGCATCAAGTTCCAAATCGCAACAGTATGCCACTGCGTGAGGAATAGAAGATCCTGACCTGAAAGAACCTCCTCCTCCATGCGTCCCACGTGGTAACTCGGATTTTCCGAATCGCACAAGGCTAGGAGTTCGGCCTGCTCCCTGGGCTCAAGTTTGAGCTTTTCGCTGACTTGGATCGCTAACTTTTTTGAAACCTTACGTTTGCCATTTAAGACATCGCTCACCGTTCCGACGCCTAACCCCAGTTCGCGGGCAAAGGCGCGGATGGAAAATCCAGGCTGCACCCGCTGAATCACCTGGAATCGCTCTTTCAGTAGATCCTGAACTTTACTTTGCAGGTCCGACATGGAGCAGGAATCTACTCAATTCCTTGCCAAATGGGAACCTAAATGTGGTGGTGAAACACAGAATGTTCCAGCCAAGGATCCTTATAAGGGGCAACAGGGTGTTTCGCCAGAAAGCGGCTAATGGACCAAGCAAACAATCCAAAGAAGCCTACCCAGACACCAGCCTCAGTCAGGCCAAAACGAGGGCCACCGACCAAGAACTCAGGCTGCACGAGCCACATGAGTTCAAAGTACTCCATGCCTAGGATCCAGAATGCAGCGCAAAGAACGAGGTTTTCGGTCCGTTTATTCGCCCGAGGCAAAAGCGCAAGAAAAGGGACTCCAAACTTCCCAATGAAAAGCGCGAAGCTCGATAGCTCCCAAGAAGGGTTAAAGCGAAGCAGGAAGTAACCTGTTTCCTCAGGAAGATTGGCGTACCAAATCAGCATGTATTGCGAAAAACCGGTGTAGGCCCAAAAGACAGTAAACGCGAAGAGCCATTTCGCGACGTCGTGCAAGTGATTCTCATTCACGATCTTGGCCAGGTGGCCAGACCGCCGAAGCGCGATCGTGAGAATCGCAAGCACCGCAAAGAAGCACTGAAAAAAGCCGCCAAAGATATACACACCAAACATCGTGCTAAACCAGTGAGGGTCTAAGGACTTCAACTGAAGAATCGCGATGTTGGTGAACGAAAGAGCAAAGAACATAATGAAGAGTGTCGAAAACACTCGGCTCTTTAAAAACGTGCTCCGCCCATCTGCGCCCTGATCAACGCCCAGAGAAAGCGAAACTAACTTGTGGCGGAACCACACCCAAACAGCAACCGACACGAGTGCCGAGATCGCAAAAAACTGGGGCGACAGATATCCTGCCTTGCCACTCACAATAGGATCAGAGGCGACCCATACCCGGTCAAACCAGTGATAAAGGCTCTTCATCCCAAAACAAAGTCCTACTGTCGTAGCAAGAGCTAGGATCAGGTAAGAACTCATGCCCTCGGCTAAACGGCGGACTGCAGAGCTCCAAGCTCCGGAGGTAATCCACTGGGTTGCGATGAAAAATAGCGCACAGACGGCGATTCCCATGAAGTAGAAATGGCCCATGAGAAAACTGGTCCACGCGCGAGTGGGGTCGGTCAAAAGAGAAATCCCAAAAACAGCAAAACCAAGGATAGCCAGCCCCAGGAAGACGAGCTGCTTTCCTTTGGATTGAACCGTGCCTGGATTAGATATTGTTACAGAATGATCGCCGTGGTGTGACATAGGTTCACTGATCCTCTTCTACGTAGCCTTCAGCCTTTTTGAAATCATCTTTCGATGGATTTTTCGAGCGGTACAATGCGCGCAGATAATGAACAACGGCCCAACGTTCCTCTGGGTCCAATCGATCCGCATAAGAAGGCATCAGATTCTGCCCCATAGTGATCACGTGAAAAATACTGCCGTCTGGATAATCCCGAATTTTTTCTGAAATCAAACTTGGAGGACGTGGATATTTCGGAACCACAGATCCATCCCCTTCACCGCCCTTACCATGGCAAACAATGCAGTAACTGTTATAGAGCGTCTTTCCCTGACTGAAGACGGCTTTCGATCGAGGGCTAGGATTTTTCAGTTCTTTCCCTGCGGCTTCGAGGTTGGGGTAAGTGTAAGGACGGAAACCGCGGGGCACCGTACCTGAAGGAGGAGTGCGCATTGCTGGACCTTCTTGAGCCTTGAGACTTGGGTTGTAGTGCATGTCAGGGGCAAACACTGGATACGGCTTTTCGTGCTGAAAAGCACAGCCCGCAAACATCAAACCCGCAACCAACAGAAAGGAGAGCCGACTCACTTAAAACCACCCTTCGTCGCGCACGACGCGCACGTCTTTAGCACCTAAGCTTTTTAAAAAGGCCTCAGCAGCCAGAGGATCAAATGGAGCAACCGCCACGGGTGCTTTTACGAAATCATCTTCCTCTTGTTCCGGCGGACGCTCGATCAAAATAGCAAAACGGTTATTCGTGAGACTTGGATCGATGATCTTTTTACCCAAGTTTGGCAAGCGATTGAATGCCATCATTGCCACGAATGTCGCTATACCGCCAAAAAGCACCGAAAGTTCAAAGATGATCGGCACAAATGCCGGTAAGGAGTTAAAAGGCTTCCCCCCTACTATGTGCGGCCAACTCACCTTAGACGCATAGTACTGAAACGCAACTGCCGTAGCAGTTCCCGTGAAAGCCAAAGTTGCCGTGACATAGCCGACCTTAGAGCGAGCTAAACCCTGCGCGTGCTCCAGTCCATGAACTGGAAATGGGGTGAAACAGTCAAAGTGTTTGAAGTTTGAATCTCTCACTTTTGCTGTGGCAGTCAGGAGTGTCTCTGGATCATCAAAAAAGCCAACTACACCTGCGTCTTCTGGCTTCTTTTTAGGTGCGCTTGACATTAGTGCGTCCCTCCGGCTTTAGGTTGATCCATCACACTCTTGACCTCTGCCATCGCAATCGTCGGCAAGAAGCGGACAAACAAAAGGAAACAACAGAAGAAGAACCCAGCAAACCCTGTGAAGAGTCCCCAGTCGGTCCAAGAAGGATAGTACTGAGCCCAGCTCGAGGGGAGGAAGTCCCGATGCAAGGAAGTGACGATGATCACATAACGCTCGAACCACATTCCGATGTTCACGTACAAGGAAACGACGAACATGATCGGGACACTGCGGCGAGCCCACTTGAACCAAAAGATCTGCGGCACGAATACGTTGCAGCAAGCCATGATCCAGTACGCCCACCAATAAGGGCCAAACGCCCTGTTGATGAATGTGAATCGTTCGAAGGCACTTCCCGAATACCAAGCGATGAAGAATTCGCAAGCGTAGGCGTACCCTACGATCATCCCTGTAGCTAAGATGACTTTATTCATCTTTTCTAAGTGATCCATCGTAATGAAGTTCTTAAGCTTAAACGCTTCCCGAACCATGACCATCAAGGTCACAACCATCGCAAAGCCAGAAAAGATGGCTCCTGCGACGAAGTAGGGAGGAAAGATAGTGGTGTGCCAACCAGGTAGTTGCGAAACAGCGAAGTCAAAACTCACGACCGAGTGAACAGACAAAACCAGCGGAGTCGAGAGGCCCGCAAAAATCAAATAGGCCTGTTCGTAATTCACCCATTCTTTGTTCGATCCGCGCCATCCGAATGAAGCGATCGTGTAGAAGATCTTACGGAACTTGTTCTTTGCACGATCCCGGGCGCTAGCCATATCAGGGATCAAACCTGTGATCCAGAAAATGGTAGAAATCGTGAAGTATGTACCGACAGCGAAAACGTCCCACTCAAGAGGCGACCTAAAATTGACCCAAAGCTGTCGTTGATTCGGATACGGGAGGAGCCAAAAACCCGCAAGCCAAGCGCGCCCTGTGTGTGTCAGAACCACAAGACCCGCAGTCATCACTGCGAAAATGGTCATTGCCTCAGCTGCGCGGTTAATTCCGGTCCGCCACTTCTGGCGAAAGAGAAAAAGGATCGCCGAAATCAAAGTTCCTGCGTGCCCGATCCCGACCCAGAAGACGAAGGTGGTGATATCGGTCCCCCAACCCATCGGTTGGTTGAGTCCCCAGACTCCGATCCCTTCCATAAAGGTTCGTCCCAAAAGGATGAGTCCCATGAAGAATGCAGCGACAGCGACAATGAAGCAGATCCACCACCGAGTCGTCGGAAACGACTCTAAGGGGAGTGAAACTTCATCGTTCACGTCCTGGAAGGTTTTTCCACCCGTGACTAAAACTTCAGGGTTGACCGAACTCTCAGCTGTGGTGGCCATTTGTATGGTGATCCTCTGCTTGTTCTTCTACGTTTCTGACTTTTGTCATGTACGAAATCATGGGCTTGGTATTTAAGATCTCAAGCACACGAAATGCCCGTGGGTTTTCGCGGTACTTCGACACCTTGCTCTTTGGATCGTTAATATTCCCAAAGACAATTGCTTCAGAAGGACAGGTTTGCTGACATGCGGTCTTGAGCTCGCCATCTGGGATCGGACGCGCTAAGTCCTTTGCTTTCCCTTTTGAGGTGTTGATCCTTTGAACGCAGAAGGTGCACTTCTCCATAATTCCGCGGGATCGCACCGTCACATCCGGGTTCCACACCATGTTCATGGTGTCTTTATAATCTTTCCAGTGATCGAAGAAGTTGAATCGACGGACCTTGTAAGGGCAGTTGTTTTGGCAATAACGAGTTCCAACACAACGGCTGTAGGTCATCTGATTCAGACCGTCTTCGCTGTGTGTTGTGGCCAAGACAGGACACACCGTTTCGCAAGGTGCGTTCTCACACTGCTGACAAGTCATCGGCTGGAAAATAACCGACGGTTGGTCCACTGATCCAGAATAGTAACGGTCAATGCGCAACCAGTGCATTTCACGGCTCTGACGAACACGATCTCGTCCTACAACCGGCGTATTGTTTTCCGCCTGGCAGGCGACCACACATGCTCCACAACCCGTGCAGGAGTTGAGATCAATGGCCATACCCCAGCGGTAAGGCTGCGATGCATAGTCAAAGGGTGCCGCCCAAAGCGTAGGAACTTCCTTCAGACGAAGATGCGGATCTGTGTGCTTTTCAGCTGCAGGATCCTTCTTCCAGGCTGCGAACGAAATATCGTTCACAATTGGCCTGTCCTTAGACTGCATGATTTCCTGCGCGGACAAGCGGTGGTGAGCTTGAGTCATCGCTAAATCATACTTTTTACCGGTCTTCGCAAAAGACACCTTCAGGCCTGAGAGCCTCAGGCCACTAGCTGCATCCAGAGTCGCTAAGGTAAACGCGTTCACCCCAACTTTATTGCCGACTTTTCCGACAGCTGTCCGGCCATAACCGACGGCCAGCGCAACTGCACCCTTCAAAAGACCAGGTTGGACCAGGACAGGAACCTCCAGAGTCGCTCCACCTGCGCCAGTGATTCGGACGACGTCATTGGTGACTAAGTCCATTTCCTTGGCAAGGGCAACACTGACATTGAGACAGTTATCCCAAGTGAGTGTGCTCATAGGCTCAGGAAGCTCCTGAAGCCACGCGTTGTTTGCCATCCGTCCATCGCCAATCGCAGCCTTTGTGTAAAGCTGAAGCGCCACACCCGAGGCTTCAGTCACAGGCCCCTGACGGGAAAGTGTTATCGACGGTGATTCTGAAGACTTCAAAGATCCTGCGATGACTTGCAAGGCACGCGTATTGAAAGTGCGCGCAAAAGCGCTAGGGGCCGTAGCCTGAACGACACCTTCCTGCAGCGTGGTTTCCCAAAAATCTACAAAGGTTTTACCACGACCTAGAGTGGAATAAAGAGAGGTCTTCCAGTTTTCCTTGATGAAATCATAGAAGTTAGAGGACGGCTTTGCGGCAATCTGAGCAAGCAACCCATTTCCAGCAACACCCGCACGAACCCAAGCCAGCAACTGATCCCCGAAGGATCGCGTATCGTGAATCGGCGAGATCGTTGGCTGAGACAAGGAGTACACAGATGCTTGAGAACGAGCATCTCCCCAAGATTCTAAGCCATGACTTTCGGCACCTACATAGTCTGCCTGTGCAGCAGTTTCATCGATGCGATCTGCAATCGAGATCACGGTCTTTACTTTCTTAAGAGCCTCAGAGAACCGTGCTGATCCAGGAAGGAAATACGCCGGGTTTGTTCCTTGAATGATCAGAACATCAACGACCCCGGTCTCCATCTCAGCGACTAACTGTGACAATCTTCGGATCGAACTCAGTGCGTCTAGAGCTTCGGATGTCCCGTCCACCGTGACGCCGTCGTTTTCAAGTGCGGAGTTTAAGAGGTTAGCAAGCACTTGGGCCGCAAATGAGCCCCCTGCTACCACTAAAGATTTACCGCGCGCTTCATAAAGTGCTGTCGCAACTTCTACAACCTTCGCGCGCTCCACACCGCCTGCTTTTGCAAGGAGCTGATCTTTAGGCAAGGATTCCAGGAACGAAACTACGTCAGACTGACCCGCAAAACGAGTCTTCTTCTGATCTACGATCAGTTCGCGTGCAAGCGCACCTAGGAAGGCAGCTTCCCCGCCTGAAAGGATAGGGATTCTTACGTCTGCACTGCCACCCGTAATGGAAAGATTCCCTTCGGCGACAAAAACTTTTGAAAGCGAGTCGCCCCTCTCCATGAGCTTACGACGCTTGGACCACTGCTTACTGTTTTGGACAGGATTGCCCCAGGTCCCAAGGAAGTCCGCGCCCACCGAAAGAACCACATCTGCTTTCTCAAAATAAAAATGAGGATCAACACGTCGGCCATAACTTGCTTCTGCGGCCTCAAAGAGATCATGTTCAGCAAGCACATCGATTTCGATCCAAGAAGCGTTCGAAAATGCAGCAAGAAATTCCTTGCCAGCCTTCCTTGTAGACGGACCATGGGTCGCGCCAGTCAGTAAACGAACGGATCGAGCGGACTTTAAAAGTTTTACCGTCGCGGAGTCAAACTCAGACCACGAAATGGCTGCTGTATTACCGCTTCTTTGTGCAAAAACAGGCCCTTTTAAGCGGTCGGGATCATATAGACCGAGGACAGAAGCCTGCCCTTGACTACACAGCGCGCCCTCATTCGAAGGATGCTTATCGTTCCCTTCGATTTTAATGGGCCTGCCTTCTCGGGTCTTCACTAAAATTCCGCAACCCTTAGAGCACTCTTGGCAGGTAGACGCATAGTGAAGCGGCACACCGACTGTCACCTCAAGTGGCTGCACAACATAAGGAATGATCTTATTCACAGGACGACGCGCGCAGGCAAAGCTAGCCATCGCCATCCCAGCACCCATGACTGTCAAGAAGTCACGACGAGTCACGCCAGAAGAGTCGAGTTTTTCAATCATCTCCAGGGTCTCTATCGGTTTATCAAAAAATTCCTGGCCTCGCTTTTCCTGGGCCTTCGAATCTGCCCAGTACGATGGGCTTAACTCGTCTATGCCAGTCCAGTAACGTGGGGCCTGCGGTGTTGTAGAAGTAGCTTCTACGGAGACTTCCTTCATCTGCTTCTCCTCAAAATCTTTAGTAATGGCACGTATTGCAGCTAAACGGAGCCACGGGGCCTTCCGGATTTTCCTGCTCTGGGTACGTTGATTTCAGAACATTTTTGGGCGCTTCAAAACCGCGGTGACAATTCAAACACCAACCCATGGTCAGCGGCTGCGCCTGATACACTTTGTCCATTTCCTGCACGTTTCCGTGACAGGTCTGACACGTAACACCCTTTGCAAGGTGTCGCTTGTGATTGAAGTGAGCATGGTCCGGCAACTCGTGCACGCGCAACCACTCGATTGGCTTTCCTTCAGCGTAAGCCTTTTGAATTTGCTGAATCCAAGGGCTGTCTGTTTTTACAACCGTGTGACAACCCATGCACGTCGATAGAGATGGAACCCCTGCGTGTGCCGACTTATAAGCCGACCCATGGCAGTAGCGACAGTCCATCTTGTACTGGCCCGCATGTAGCTTATGGCTAAATGGGATGGGCTGTTCCGGGATGTAACCCTCATTTGAAGTGCGCGGAAGGATTGTCCAGATCACAAGACCTGCAACCACCACCAGCGCGAACACAAAAATACCAAAGCTGCGCGGCAAACGACTCATGTCAGATGCTCCACCTTCCAAGCTGCAAAAAATACCGTTGCTCTTACGTTATGAATTTTCGCTCTCAGACGCAACCGTGTTCGAGGAGAGAAATCATTCCTTCTTTGAAAGTGCATCGAGAATCTCCTCCACTGGAGTTTTTAGTTTCTTGCCCGCATTGCAGCTCTTGCATGCGGGAACCAGGTTGTTCTTCGCAGAAACTCCACCACGGGCTAAAGGAACAATGTGATCCATTGTCAGCTCAGATGCACTAAAGTTTTTGTGACAATAGTGACAGACCCCAGCTTTCAGTTTTTCTTTCCACCATGGGGTTTGTCTCAGCTCGCGCGCTTTTTGCCGCTCTTTTTTGAGGCGTTTCTGATCCACGTCTCTTGGATCGAGCGCATGAAATGAATCATCGGACATTTGCCCAAAAGAATACCTCTTATCCGCGCTCGTAGACCGTAATAACTGAAGCCGGAGCACTATTTTCGAGCGGACGCTCACTCACTTTGGCGTATCCCTCAAGACGAAATCTACCTTCCTCAAAGAAAGGAAACTTTGCGTCACCCTGAAAATCAGCGGAAATCTCGGTCAAAAGCACCGAATCAGCGAAGGGAAGAAAATGAGAATAGATCTCACTACCGCCGATGATGTAGACGGTTTCATCACTGGGAATTGTTTTTGCAGCGTCCGTCCATTCGCCATAAACACAGGCACCAGATGGCGCGTTGCGTAAAGTGCGCGATAAAATGATATTTCGACGGTTTGGAAGAGGTTTTCCCAGGCTTTCAAAAGTCTTCCGCCCCATAACGACGGTGTGACCGCGGGTCGTGTCCCTAAAATGCTTCATGTCGGCTGGGATATCCCAAGGGAGTGCGCCCTGATCCCCAATCACCCCATTTTTTGCAACAGCCGCGATCAAAATAAGCTTCATATCGCGACCGGAGCCTTGATCGCGGGATGCGGATCGTATCCTTCAATCACAAAGTCTTCGTATTTAAATTCAAAAATACTCTTCACCTCAGGATTGATTTTAAGCTTGGGCAAAGGACGGGGCTCACGACTCAGCTGGAGTTTCGCTTGGTCCAGGTGATTCGTGTAGAGGTGCACGTCGCCAAATGTATGGACAAAGTCCCCGACCCGAAGCCCGGTCGCCTGGGCCACCATATGGGTAAGCAGTGCATAGCTTGCGATATTAAAGGGCACACCTAAGAACAGATCCGCACTGCGCTGGTAGAGCTGGCAGGAAAGTGCACCATCAGCGACATAAAACTGAAACAACGTATGACAAGGGGCTAATGCCATGCGTTCGATTTCGCCGACATTCCATGCACTGACGATCAGGCGCCTTGAATCAGGGGTCTTTTTAATGTCCTCGATCACTTTAGAAATCTGATCGATCGTTCTGCCATCTGCAGCTGGCCAGGAGCGCCACTGCGCGCCGTAGACCGGGCCAAGATCACCGCGCTCGTCGGCCCACTCGTTCCAAATGCTGACACCGACGTCTTGCAGGGTCTTCACATTCGTTTCTCCGCGCAAGAACCACAGGAGCTCATGAACGATGGACTTCATGTGAACCTTCTTTGTGGTCACCAGCGGAAAGCCTTCATTCAAATCAAAGCGCAACTGTGCCCCAAAACAACTGAGCGTCCCCGTACCGGTGCGATCTTGTTTTTTTGTGCCTTCATCTAAGATCCGTTGCATCAAATCGAGGTAATTCCGCATCGCATAAAAGAATCTCAGGAGATTTGTCAAAAATGAAGCAGGTTGCTACGCTCAGCTTTCTTCGTGGCACTCCCAACACTCGATCTTAAAAAATTAAATCAGGAACAAAAAGACGCCGTATTGCATGGGGATGGCCCCCTACTCATCCTGGCTGGAGCTGGGTCTGGGAAAACAAGCACGATGACCTACCGAATCGCTCACCTAGTGGCCGAACGCGGGGTGTCGGCCTCAAATATTTTGGGCATGTCCTTCACCAATAAAGCAGCACGCGAACTCAAAGAGCGGGTCCATAGCCTGATATCGAAAACGGCAGGTGATGCGGCCGCCAAGGGCTTGCTCATGAGCACCTTTCATAGCTTTTGTGTGCGCACTTTGCGGGAGTTCTCGACCCATCTAGGATTCACAAAAGACTTCACGATCCTTTCCCCCGGGGATCAGTCGTCGATTGTTCGGGGGATACTCAAGAATATTAAGGTCGATGACCGTAAGTTTGATCCTGACTGGATCATTGGCCAAATCGGACAGGCGAAAAACAAACTGTTGCGGGGTGAGGCATTAGACGCCTATTTTGAATCGCAATTTGGTCCAAAGGTCGCCTACGACATGTACCCCATGGTGCTTGCTTCGGTTTATCCTAGGTACCAGGAAACGTTGCGCGCACAAAACTCGATGGATTTTGACGATCTCATCGGCAATACGGTTGCCCTTTTAGAAAACAATAAAGAGATCAGGGAGCGCTTATCCCAGCGCTATAAACACATTCTGATCGATGAGTACCAAGACACGAATCCTGCGCAATTTAGAATTTTAGAACAACTCACTTGCACTCATCAGAATATTTGTGTTGTCGGCGACGACGACCAGTCGATCTACGCATGGCGCGGAGCGGATGCGACTCATATCTTAGAGTTTAAAAATCATTTTCCCGCTGCCAAGACCTTGGTGCTCCATCGCAACTACCGCAGTACTTCTGAAATTCTGCACGCTGCAAATTCGATCATTTCTAAAAATACAAAACGTTTTCCGAAATCACTGACCTCAGTGCGAGGAGCGGGGCACCCACTGCATTTGATTGTTCTTGAGGACGACCGATCTGAGGCTGAAGCCATTGTGCGGCAGATCATGGACACCGTTCGCGATCGCGGCATTCCCTATAAGGACATGGCGATTCTTTATCGCTCGAATGCGCAGTCCAGGGTTTTTGAGGAGGCTCTGCGGTTCGAACAAATCCCTTACAAGTTGGTTGGGGCAATGAGCTTCTTAGACCGCAAAGAGATCAAAGATTTACTCGCTTATTTCAGGCTGATCTTAAACCCTAAAGACGACTCTTCCTTTAGGCGCGTTGTGAATTGGCCTGCACGTGGAATCGGGAAATCCACTTTAGAAGCGATGAATACGGTGGCCCTGGAAGAGGGCGTTTCATTGATGGAAGTGTGCGGCAAACTTCCGGATGATGTTGCTGCGAAAGCTAGATCGGGCTTAGCTCTTTTTAGCGCAAAGATTTCTGAACTGCGGGCGTCTTTGATTGCATCCTGCCCTCCCGACGCCCCAGCGCGCCAATGCATCACGCCGGTCAGCCAGTGGGCAGTACATGCGTTTGAAACTTTAGGATTTAAGAAAGAAATTTTCGATGAAGAAGAAGACCCAGTCATCGCAGAGCGTCGTGTAGAAAGCGCGCTTGAGATTGCGAACGCCATTGGGATGATCCCGCCCGATGATGTGGAGGGAACAGGACCCTTTGCTTTGCTTGGTGCTTATTTAGCGCGCCTTGCTCTAGAGCCGCGCGAAGAAAAAGAAAACAAGGACCGCAATGATGTGACGCTGATGACTTTGCATTCAGCGAAGGGACTAGAGTTCCCCGTCGTGTTTTTGGTGGGTCTTGAAGACGGGTTCCTCCCCCACCAACGCACGATTGATGGGGCAGAAGATTTAAGTGAAGAGCGACGGCTTTTCTACGTGGGCCTGACTCGCGCTAAAGATCTGTTGTACTTGTCCCGTTGTGCGCATCGCATTCGATATGGAAAGCCTATGCCTAGGAATCCATCTCGGTTTCTGACAGATTTGCCTGAAGACTTGCTTGTAGATCTGACTTCAACTCACAAGGACAAAGCCGATGCGGAGCTCGTGCTGAACCTTGAGGCAATGAAAGCTGCTTTGGTGAGGAAGTAAGGGCGGTCTGGGACTGAGGGGCTACTCTGGAATCTTCACTCTGTCGACGGAGTTGGTGCCGGAACCCGATGAGCCTCCGGTCGCGCTCGATGTCGATCCACCTAAACGGGACTCAAGTTTTGATAAAATGTAGGCGTTCATCGCTTTAGGCTTCATGAGGGAAACTTCATCGCTTGCGGGGGCTTTAGCGCGGCAGAAATCACCACTGTTAAATCCTTCAACCATCACAGCGCGGACATCGTCGATGGATGCCTTGGCGGAGACTTTGCCACGGCGGGAGAGTTTTCTGTTTATCCCGTTCAAGATGCTCTCTTTGTACTTTGCGACATCCGAAAGCTCCTCTTTGGTTAAAGTAGTGTCGACGCCGTAGGAAGGTAGATCGAAACGGGTGGCGAGGTTGTAAGCCCGGTTCGCGCCCTCCTCATGCTTGCTGAAGATAAATCCTCCAACTGCGAGCAAGGCGCCGGCGCCTAGAGCAACACCGTTCGAAGTACCTCCAAGCTCAGGAGCGGCTAGCAAGACTGCCAAAGCACCGCCATAGATTGTGGGCATGGTGATACTAAGACCATGATGCGGGCGTCCCCCGAGCGCAAACAAATCAAAACAGGATACGGGATCATCTATACGCTTTAGCGATTCTGAGATAGCAACCAGTGCAGCAGTTTCACTATCGAGCTTCGCCTTGGCATCGGCGATCAGCTTCTGATACTCCGCAGTTTGATCCTCAGTGAGCTTAAGGCCCGCATAGTCCATTCTCGCCCGTAGAGCTAAGTCCTTGGCCCTGGATAACTCTGCCTGCAGCTTGGCCTCCTTTTTTTCTTTGTCCCGCGGATCCGGAAACCGCGCATTCTCTTTCTTTGGCTGCGCTGCCCCTTGGCCGAACGCCTGCATCGACGGACCAAACACTAGACTGAAACAAATCAAAATTTTTAACATACCCGACTTAGGCCCCCATGGCGTTTTTTTTGGCCTGAAGTTTAGGCCTCCACGAAATGCTAAAAAACTTCGGGGGGGGGGGGCAAGAAAAATGCCACGCTAGGTGAAGCCATAGAATTGGCAGTCCGACCGGCCGCGGTATTCGGGGTGGAAATGCACATTTTGTTTTTCACACTTGACGACTCTTGGAGCGAACACTTTTCTGAAGTTGGGATCGGCCAATAAACACCCGGCCTCATGCACGTATTTGCCACTGGTAACGCAATCTGACCTCATCGGTCTTTTAAAATCATATTTCCTTTTCTGAGGCGTCTCACGCGCACCGAAGTGCCCCAAAAACATGGGGTTATGATTCTAAAATGATGAATCAAACCCTAGCCTACATCAGTCAAAATTCAGCATCTCTTCCTCTGAACGATCTAGAACTATTGCATGCGACCTATGCTTTGTCCCGCATCGAACAGCGCGCGACTGCAACACTGGTTGCGCACCTAGAAAAGGTAGATCGCCGAAAGGCATATGCACTCCTGTCCTACCCAAGTCTTTTCGAATATGTGCATAAAGAGCTTGGATATTCAGAGTCCTCCGCTTACGAACGAATCGCTACGATGCGGTTGACTCGGCAAAATGAAAAAGCGAAACAGCTGATTGAATCAGGTGTTCTGACACTCACTGGAGCGATCCAGGTTCAGAGATTCTTAAAAGAAGAAAAATCAATCGGGAATGATCTTAGCCCAAGCCAGCAGGACGACCTCCTGACTGCGATCGCAGGGAAATCAAAAAGAGAGACCGAGAAGATCTTGCTGTCAAAGTCATCAGCACCAGAGCAACCCCGACTCAAAGAATCCTCCAGGACTGTGACCCCAACCCATACGGAGGTTAAATTTTTCTTAGATGAAGAAGGGATGAACTTACTCACCCGCGCGCGTGAACTGGTGAGGACCGAGTCCACTGCGGATCTTTTCACTGAAGCGTTAAAGATCCTGGTCAACAAAAAGGAAAGGGCTTTAGGGAAGACGGACTCAAAATTTTCGGAACCTAAATCAGACACCAAACCCTCAGATACTCCGGAGTCCAAGCCAGATCATTCTGCGCCAAAAACACGAACCCCATCCTCAAAAACCTGGCTGGCCGGAATTTCTCCTGGCGCGGAATCTCATACGAGTTCCCGCTTCATCCCGCTCCTCTTCAAACGCCAGATTCATGCCCGATCAAAGGGCCAGTGCGAAAATGTATCGCCGATCACAAAAACTCGCTGTCCGTCGCGGGCGCATTTACAGGTAGACCACATCTCTCCACTTGCACACGGAGGCAAAACAGAACTCAATAACCTCCGCCACTTGTGTCAGACGCATAACCTAAGAGCGGCATTGCAGTTGGGATTAGCGCGGCCAGTCGGGAAAGGTCAATCCAGCTGAGATCGCATAGCCATAATCACACTGCCGAACGAACTCTTTATCGATGGGAAACTAGTTTAACCTAAGCACAGGAGATTCTGTGGCAATCAAAATTTCATCCAAGTTTCAGGTCGTTATTCCGCTTAAAATCAGGGAGTCGCTTGGCCTGTCTGCAGGACAAGAAATTGAAGTCGTGGCCAAAGGAAAGATCGCTTACCTCATTCCTGTGCCCACGCTTAAGAGTTTGCAAAGGAGCCTAAGTAAGATCAATTCGCAGGAGGAACAAGGCTACCCCTTACGCGATAAAAAGCATCGACTTTAGAAACGAATCAGCAGATTAGGACTGCAGTCTGACAATAATTTTTCGAGCTACGAAAATGCCCGTGTCTTTCGGTGAATCCGACATGGCCGCTTTCTAATCAACTAGTTGGAAGGAATCATCGAACTACCAGGCTGAACATCACCAGCCATCCCATCGCGTAGATTTAACTCAACATCGAGCATATCGAGATCATCACTCCCTCCGACCGGAATCTTCACTTTGCTATACTTCCCAAAGTAGCTCACCGTGTTGGCCTCATTTCTCAAATACACTTTCCCATCTCTCATGTAGGTCACATAGAACACGCGACCAAGCGCTTCAATGACGAGCGGCCTCGGGCGATCCATCATCCAAAATTTTACTTGAGCTTCGTCACTTTGAAGTTTTGGGTCAAGTGTGAAGGTCGTCACCTGAGCGTCGAAATCTCCAAAGTCTTTTCGTTCTTCTCTGTACGTTCCGTTCGCCCATCTTTCTTCCTGAGATTTTTTACCTTGTTTCGCATCTTCGATTGCCAAATCTTTCGCAGCTGATAACTGACGGAGATCAGCCTCGCGCGCTAAAGCCTTCTCAATATCGAGAGCATCAAATTTGACCTCGATGGACTGCCGCATATTTTCAGGAGCAATCTCCGCCTTAAAACGATCCAGCCCACCATTTGCCCCAAAAGTGTAAACAATCTCAAAAAGACCGTTTTTACTCGAAAAGCGAATCTCTTTAGGGTTCGAACTCACTGATTTTTTTATGGTCTTTGGGGCTGTGATGAACCTGACTCCGGGATCTATGACAGGATGGAGAATTTTTGCAAGTAACTCGGCGTGGCTTTCCGAGTCCTCTTCTAAAAGTGAAAGGAGATCAATTTCTTTTAACTCCTTGGTTTGGAAAGCCTCATCCTTACCACTCGCACTAGTATCTTGCCATCGTTTCACGAGAAGAATGTTTTTAGGCCTGAGTGCGAACGCTTGTATTTGTCCGAGGAAATTGCCCAGAGACCACATGTCCTCATCCTGCGGCACTGTGCTGCCAGGATCTTTAGACCGTTCCTTTATTTTAAATTCGATGTCACTGATCGCAGAGTAGGATCCTAGGACATGATCTACGGCGTCGAACTCGTGGTGGAACTTCAGTCTCTCTATTGACAGATCTTGCGCCTGAACATGAAAGGAGATGGAGGTCTGTCCACGCTCACGGTGAAAATAGTAATCTTCTTTCGATAGCGGTTCGCCTCTGCGTTCGCGCCCGATGATGTCATCAAAAAAGCGAGTCGCTTTTAACAGGTCAATCCCATTGAGTCGCAAGAAGATTGGATTTTCGAATCCAAAGGCACGCTCCTGCAGATCCGCGTACCCTAAGCAGTCACTAGGATCGAGGAATCGGTCTAGATATTTGTCGGAGTTCTTCTCGCCTGCCCATGCGGGAAAAGCGAGCGCCAACAAGCCGAAAACAAGAGGAAACCTCATATGGTGGGTGAGATTAGAGGGGCCTGATCTTTTTTGTCAAGATTCATGAGGACTTACCTCTTAGAAGCAATCAGAAGCTAGACACACAGGCTGAGGAAACGGGCTCGATCCCAAGGTCCCTCTTTATAAATGCTAAGCATTGTCTTTATGCTCGCCGCCCGAAAGTTGACCCGCTCTAACAGAGCATCTCAGCTCCTTGAAGGGCAAAACAACAATTACTCCGCAGGCAAACTCTCCACCCCGCACAAATGATTCGGGGAGCATCGCACTTCACGAAGCACACGATCCGCGCGATGCTCTGTGCAAGTGAACTCGAACTCCCAGGACACCGTCACACGGGCTAAGCTGCCTGCCAGTCCGGTGAGCGGATACTCTTGATGGAAAATACGCTGGGTCGGGGTTGGACGCTTCTGAGATCCGAAGCACTCCGCTGTATACACTTCCATTTCCTGCTGCATCCCTGGCTCAACCAAAGTAAAACTCCCCAGATCATCTGGAAACAAATAGTCCTGCTCCAGGACACGCACTATTTTCGGAGCAAAGGCAAGCTGAACGTAGGGGAATCCTAAAAATGCAGGACTCTCATGCTTCGCGCCCCCGAAAGCAACATCTTCCTCCATGGGATAACGCATGATACTTAAACCCAAAGGCGTGTTTAAAAAATCTCTCACTAAGAAATCTCCCCTACCACGTTCCGCACAAGCCACACCTCCTGGAAGAGCACGAACAGCCCGCGTGTACGGAACAAACTCTTGATCAGCATTTTCGATCTGAAGTGCAATCTGATTGTGGCGCACAGTCTGCTGATCGTCTTGAAACGCATCCAGCCACAGAGAATCCATCTGCGCGACACCTTCAACGCAGATTTTATACACCCCTGCCTTCGTTAACTGCACCGCACGCTTATGAGTGCCTGGATGTGCGAAAACTTGAAGCCCCTGCGTGAGCGTGAAAAGAAGAACTAAAACTTTGAACCGCGTCATTGAAACCTAAACCTCTTGAGAGCTTAGAACAATAACGCCACACGAGCGGCAAGTCCATTCGGAGTGCCAGCAGGAAAGGCATCTGCGATCAACAGATAATGTAAACCAACCTCCACGTTGACTTTCGAAGTACGGAAAAAACGTACTCCCCCACCGATACTACCGCCAAAGTTAGAAAGCGTGCCTGGATCAGAGCCCTGGCGCTCTACAAACGCGTAGCCAAAAGACGCCATGGCAAAAGGCGCAATATCACGGTCACTGAAAAAGTACTGCATGCCGATCGCAAGCAGATCAAAACTTGCGTCATTTCCAGCCCCTGAAACAAAAGAGCGATCCCACAATAAACGGAGCGAAATCAGAGGCTGTATGTCCCATCCATAAAATGCCGTGAAAGAAAGTGCCGAGCTCGGTGCATTGACTGCGTTTAACCAAGTTGGGCCAAGACCCACCCCTGCAAAAGTGCGTGCTCCTACTTTGTTTGGTGACCGTGTTTCATTTCTGGTGACCTCCTGAACACGGGGCGCAGCCTCTGCCGTGTCTTCTTCGATCGCAGCCCGTACCGTCCGGATCACCACTTGATCGAGCTCATCCGTGCGGGTGATCTTCAGCTGCGCCGAATGAATCACTTGCTGGCCCTTTAACTTCTGAACACTGAGTAAGTTGCTCGAGCCAAAGCGCAAAAGTTTCGGGCGCAGTGAAAACTCGGCCTGGCTCGATTCGCTCGCAAGCGTGGCCCCAGACGTCGTGGTGACTGCATTCTTGACAAGCTCAGTTGCAACTTGGAGCTGATTTTGATCGGTGCCCACTCCTGTTGCGGGTTCCACGTAGTAGGACGCAGCCAATGCCTGAAGAGCAAAAAAGATCACCATACTTGGGAACCTACCACAGGGAGGACAGTCCTCAGAGGTCTCACTTCTCTGACCAGCTTGATACCAAACTTAAGATCCACCTGAGCCTCGATGTGTTGCATCAGCGCCAAAAGGTCCCTTGATGTCGCTTCACCTGTGTTGATCAAAAAATTCGAATGTTTTTCCGAAACCTGGGCACCACCGACTCTGTAGCCCCTAAGCCCGGCACCATCGATGAGCTGCCACGCCTTCTGTTCCGTACCTTCTGGATTTCTATAGGTACTCCCACACGATGGCGCATCAATCGGCTGCGTCTTTTTCCTGCGTTCTAGCAGATCTTTAAGATTTGCACGGATCACTTCCGGATCACCTTGGGAAAGCTCAAGCTTAGCCTGCGTCACAATACAACTTGGACTCAGGAAGGTATTGCCGCGGTAATACCAATCCTGCTTTTGTGGAGTCAATGTGCGCGCTGAAACAGAACCCCCACTGAAATCTAAGACCCGCACTTCCTGCACCAGTGCTCCGATCTCACCTAAGTGTGTACCAGCATTCATCATGACCATTCCGCCTAAGGACCCTGGCACACCGACAATGCATTCGAAACCCTGCATACCCCGATCCGATGCTTCGCGGATCAGGCGAGTCGAACCAACGCCTGATCCCGCGATAAGTTTATGGCCTTGCCACTGAGTCTCGATCTCAAACGACTTTGTCCGAATCACCAGTCCTGGGAAGCCCTCGTCAGGAATCCAAACATTTGAGCCCCAACCTAAAACTGCCACGGGCATCTTTGTTTGCTTGGCAATGGTCAGAAGCTGATGCAATTCATTTTCCGTCTTTGGTTCCGCAACTGCCCAGGCAGGCCCACCCGTGCGCCAGGTATTCATGCGGCTCAGACTGAGATCCTTTTGAATCCTTGTAGAGGATGGGATCTGAAAGAGCGCTTGATCAAACTCCAGCCGCGTAAGCAGGGTCATCTGGTCTTACTTCTGTTTGGCTACACGCACACGCCACGCGACATAGCCACAAAAACCAAATTGCAAGGCCAGGAAAGTCGCCATCACCCCTTGGCCGCCTGAGGAAAACCCATAGGAATGGAGCCCCACGCCTAAGATGAAATTCACGCCATACCAGGCCATAACCACAGTTGAAAAACAAAGCACTGTCCAGAGTGGAAAACCGAACTTCCCGACTAAGCCTGAAAACCTTGCGTGAAGCATCGCCATGTAAGCAAGGAGTGCAATCAATGCCCAGACTTCTTTTGGATCCCAGCCCCAAAACCTACCCCAAGATTCATCTGCCCACACGCCGCCTAAAATGGTTCCGGCAGCAAGCAGGACCGTTCCAAACTGGAGCGCCCGATAAGAAAACTGGTTGAGCTGCTGGATCATTTGTTCACGTGCAGTGGACGAAGGTTTTAAGAATTTCCAAAGCGTGATGTTTGAAATCCCCATCGCAAGCATGAATGCCGCATAGCTCAGCGTGATGGTCAGCACGTGGATCGTGAGCCAATAGTTGCTTCTTAAGACTGGCACCAAAGGATGTATGGTCGGATCTAAGATCACAGGCGCAGAGTCAGCTGCAAACAAAGTCAGGCCACCTAACATTGTGCCGGTGGTTAGGATCAGGGTCGTGCCAAATTTTCGGTACAAAAGGAAAGAAAAGAACAACACGCCAAAACTGACCCAGATCACTGACTCATACATGTTCGAGACTGGAGGGCGACCAGAAATATAACACCGCAAAGCAAAGCCGGTGCCGTGGAGGAAAAATGCTACAAAAGTGAGTGACTTTGCGACCATCCTCGCTACGTCTTGATAGTTCTTCTTCAGTCCGACTTCCCGTTTGCGACTCAGCATCCAAGCCAATGAGGCCAATAAATAGAGAATCATCGCCTGTAAAAATGGCCGTACCTGATTGTAAATCACTTCACCTTGAAGCAAACGCTGATCGTTCTCGGTCGCTTTCATTTCAGCCAGGGATGCAACTCGCATCTCCCTGGAAGCCAACAGGAACTCCTCAGGCTTTCGATCCAGATAGCTTTTTAACAAACGGCTAAATCGGTCTGTGAGCGGATTAAATTCTTTGATGCCACTCGCTAAGGAACCCCAAGATTCAGGCACCGGCTTCGGCTGCAAGAGTAGAATATCCCCCGTGACGAGGCCACGAAAGGTCTGCACTTTCTGGAGCGTTCGTTTTACTTCGTCGGCGCGTGGATCTGATTTCGAAACCGAATTGACGCCTAAGGAGTCCACTTGCTCAACACCTAGAGCTTGAGCCTCGCCATACTGCAGGAACGCTGGGTTCTGCATCAGTTCTTGCACACTAAAATCTGTACGATCGAGCGGAAGGAGAAGCTGCTTTCTAACATCATCCCGACGGATCTTAATGATCGGCTCTGCGACCCAAGACTGGCTGTCTAACATCAAAGAAATCAGCAGTTCTGTCGGCTCCCAGCTCGACACTATTCGCTTACCAAAAATACCAAGTGTCACTTCACGCGCGAATTCATCTAAAGGCTTTACTCTCCCACCCGACTGCACGGGAATGAGCCTAGCCTCTCTAAAAGAAAAACCAGACTGCGGTGTCGGGGCAGTAGCGAATGCGACGGTAGCGCTTATCATTGCGGCAATAATCATGCGGTTTTGACCTTTTCTTTCGGACGTTTTCCAAAACTTTTAATCGCGTACAAGGTAATGCTTCCAAGAACGATGAGCAGAGAGCCTAAGTACTTCAGGACTCGGCCCGGGTCTGCATTGACCGAGAGGATCGTCGTTGTTGGGCGCGGCTGACCGGGGATATAGCTTGCCTGATAAAACGTGTAACCGCCTTGGGTCAGCGGCTCATTCATTGAGATCAGCCGTTCATTCTTCGACATATCCTCTGCAGCATTAGGGACTCTATCCATGATCGTCACCAAACTTTGATACGCGGCAGGATTTTGTGTGCCGGGATAGACTTTGAGTTCAAACTTTTCCAGCCGTAGACCGAACGGGAGAATCACCCTGCGCGGGAAAAATCCGACTGTGACTTGCTCGCCACTTGGACCTGAAAGTGGAATCCGATCCCCTAAAGAAAGCCAATGGCGCCGCTTTCCATCAGCTAAGCTTGCGATCTCAATGGCAGGTTGAACACTACTCCCCATCGGCCTCACACGCGCATCGATCAGACGAGAAAGATTTTTTGCGTGTGGGAGTAGCTTCTTCACCGCGATTCGGATCGGCATCTTCCATCCCGGATCGATCAGTCCTGTGACAGCCACTTCACCCGTCTTCACTTCGCCTCTTGGCGAAACTGCGCGAAATCGAAGTTTTCCATTCGGCAAGACTGCGACAATGAGATGCGCCTCACCGACTGCGGCAGGAGTCGATAGCCGTGAGGGATCCGTCACAATCGAAAAACGTGCTGGGCCCATACTTAAGGTCGACCAAGCAGGATCGCCCCCCCAAAGCCACAAATCCGGCACCGACCCCATGAATGCGGGTCCCTGCACTTTCAACTGCACTGCGGCGGGTTCAGCATTTTGATCATCGGCAACGAATTCCACCTTGGATTCAGACCACGGAATGTAGCTTACAGATCGGATTCCATATTTCTCATACAGAGATGGCCGAAAATGATTTGCTGAAGGGACCCAAGGGATCGAGACCGTCTCAACAGATCCGTTCCGTTCAAACACCAAATAATGATCCTCAAGTTCGATTGCGCTCTGAGTGTCACCCTCATCGATGCGCATCATCCCATCTAAACCACGTGTGTAGGTCAAATACGATCCGATCAAAAGCATCAGAATGCCTGCATGCGCCAGAAGAAAAGGAATATGGCGAGCTCTCCAAGGCAAACGACTCAGAGCAACCGCAAGGATGTTCACTCCAAGCAAGGTAAGAAGCGCATAGAACCATAGAGCACGGTAGATGTAATACTGTGCAGCCTTGGTGCCTTCGCTCGATTCCACAAAGGTGGCAACTGCGAGAGCCAAAGCCAGAGTCGCAATCACCGTAACCGCAAGTTTTAGGGAAATCAGAATGCGCCAGATCCGCAGCATTGCAGAGGAAAACATTCTCTAACTATACCCTGGCTAAAGGAGGAAGAGTCCTGGCAATTGTCTTGCCCAGATCATCCCCAAGCTGCCCTTGGTGCTCCACAAAGACACCACAAAGCTGCAAAACCCGACGCTGCACCTCACGCTCTCGCGTGTGGTATTCCTGGGCCAAGCCAGGAGCGTTCTTTTCATTGAGAATGCGGTCGTAACGCCACTTCCGATAAAACCAACCCGCTTGCCGCCCAACACAGTAGCGGGACCGTCCCCGAATTGAGGAAGCAAACAGAAGGCTTTGGCGTGCTCCGGGCTGGGTGAAGTCGATCGTTAAATCCACCCGAGACGGGGCTTCCACTCCGAGACTTAATCCAGAAACCGTCGTAAAAAAAACCGCAGCTTCTGGATACGCCAAACGGACCTGATACCTCAGCGACTCGGTATCAAACTCCATAGACTTAGAAGAAAGTACGACTAAGACCGTGCGAACTTCTTTAAATCTAAGGGACGTGAGTTCGTGACTATTCATGAATGTCGAGGTCCTTCAGGATTGCGGCGACATGACCTGTGACAGAAACCTTCGGATAAATCTTTCGGATCTTCCCGTCCGAACCGACAACGACTGTGGTCCGCTCGATGCCCATGTAGGTCTTGCCGTAGTTTGATTTTTCCTTCCAAACTCCATAGGCCTCACACATCTTTCCGTCTTCATCTGAAAGCAATGTGAAAGGGAGCGTGAACTTGGAGCGAAACCCTACGTGGCTCTTCACAGAATCCTTAGACACCCCGTAGATTTCAATCCCTGCTTTACGAAACTCCTGGTACTGATCGCGGAAGTCACAGGACTCTGTCGTGCAGCCGGGTGTGTTGTCTTTTGGATAGAAATAAAGAACAAAGGATTTCCCCAGCAAATCTGAGGAACGGATGGTGGTTCCTTGATCCGTCAGAACGGAAAACGCCGGAGCTTTTGACCCAACGCTTAAAGTTTTGACACTTGGAGTTTTGGAAGCACCGGCGTTCACAGGTTTTTTCTTAGGCTGCGCGGTTGTTGCTAAGCGTTTGTTTCCGCTGTTGTTTGCTCGCTGGTTTGCGGCTGGCTTGTTGCTGCTTGCCCGCTGGCCTCGGTTTGAGCTTTTTGCGTTTTTGGTGCTGCTCTTTTGGCTGGTTTTCGCGCTGCTTTTTTTTTTGGTGCGAATGAGTCTTTGATCGCGCCTACCGAAACGTTAGCAACCTTTAGAATCCTTTCGAATTCTTTGAGTTGTTTATCTGCAAATTTCTGAAGCTTTGCAATTTCTCCTGGCACTTGCTTTTGGAACTTGTGAAGTTCTTTCACTTCTTTTTCAACAAAAGCACGAACCTTTTTTACATCCGTATTCACAAGCTTCTTCAGCTCTTTAGACTGTTTCTCAGCATATTTCTTAGCGTGAGTGATCGTCTCTTTGTTGATCAGGCTATTAAAATGGGTCTGAGCAGACTTGATTTGCTCCACAACTTCTTTGAACCGTTTCACATCAATTTTATTCATATTTGTCATTTCCTTTTATCTCTACATTCGTTTCTGAAGGTCTGTCTTTTCAAAGAAATAAGAGATTTCGCGATTCGCGGACTGAAGGCTGTCCGAACCATGAACAGCGTTCGCTTCAATGCTATCTGCGAAATCTTTTCGCAATGTACCCGGAGCTGCTTTCGCTGGATCTGTAGCACCCATGATTTCGCGGTTTAAGGCCACTGCGTTTTCGCCTTCGAGAACCAAAAGAAGGACCGGGCCACTGGTCATGAAGTTCACCAAACTTTGGAAGAAAGGACGCTCTTTGTGCTCGATGTAAAAGCCTTCTGCTTTTTCTTTGGTCAAACGCGCAAAACGGGCTGCTGCCACGCGGAGACCGCGCGTCTCAAAGCGCGCAATGATTTCGCCCACTTTATTCTTCTGGACTGCGTTTGGTTTAATGATGCTGAAGGTCTGTTCTACTGCCACTTTGTGACTCCTAAAGGATATTTCTTTTGTTATTTAAGACTTTTGTTTCCAGGCGGTATTAATGCCTAAGCCTATTTCCTGAGCAATTCTAACATACTTTTTCCAAGATCTGCCGGGCTTCTTGCGATCTTCACACCCGCAGCCTCAAGCGCCTTGAACTTCTCTTCGGCTGTCCCTTTTCCTCCGGAGATAATGGCCCCAGCATGCCCCATGCGTTTACCCGGAGGTGCTGTGGCGCCACCGATAAACCCAACGACCGGCTTCTTCACGGACTTGCGGATGTAGTCGGCGGCCTCTTCTTCCGCAGAACCACCGATCTCCCCGATTAAAATGACCCCTTCGGTTCCTGGATCGGCATTAAAAGCCTCCAAAACATCGATGAAATTTGTACCATTGACTGGATCCCCGCCGATCCCCACGCATGTGCTTTGTCCGATTCCAAGTTGGCTTAACTGGAAGACTGCCTCATAGGTCAGGGTGCCAGAACGGGATACAACCCCGATCTTTCCTGGTTTATGGATATGGCCAGGCATGATGCCGATCTTACATTCCCCAGGGGTGATCACACCTGGGCAGTTTGGCCCAATGAGACGCGAACCCTTTTGTTTCACAAAGCGCTTCGTCCGCACCATGTCCATCACTGGAATTCCTTCGGTGATACAGATGATGAGCGGAATGCCAGCATCTGCAGCCTCACAAATAGAATCCGCTGCGAATGGCGGCGGCACGAAAATCATCGTGGCATTTGCTCCGGTCTTTTTCGCGGCCTCTTCTACAGTATCAAAGACTGGGAACCCTTCTACGGACTGGCCGCCCTTTCCGGGCGTAACTCCACCCACCACTTGGGTGCCGTACTCTTTGCACCCTTTTGCGTGAAAGAGCCCTTGTGAACCGGTGATTCCTTGAACCAATAACTTTGTTGAACGATTGACCCAGATGGACATGGCGCTGCTCCTATTTTCCGTTTGCAGCAGCAACTACTTTTTGTGCTGCGTCCGCTAAATCATTTGCTGGGGTGATCTTAAGACCACTCTCCGCCAGAATTTTTTTCCCAAGGTCTACGTTGGTCCCTTCCAGGCGAACCACAAGGGGTACCGAAAGCTGAACTTCTTTTGCAGCGGCGATCACACCTTCTGCGATGACGTCGCACTTCATGATCCCGCCAAAGATATTCACTAAAATCGCCTTCACCTTTGGATCCTTAAGGATGATTTTGAAAGCCTGTGTGACCTTCTCCTTGTTGGCGCCACCACCGACGTCTAGGAAGTTTGCTGGATCACCGCCGTGGAGCTTGATGATGTCCATGGTTGCCATGGCAAGGCCTGCTCCGTTCACCAGACATCCGATGTTTCCATCGAGCGCGATGTACGCGAGCTCATACTTCGACGCTTCGATATCTTGGGCGTTTTCTTCAAGAAGATCGCGCATATCGACGACATCTTTGTTTCTAAAAAGAGCGTTGTCATCAAAGTTGATCTTTGCGTCTAAGGCGATGAGCTTTTGATCGGTCGTCAGAATCAGAGGATTGATCTCCACTTGGGAGCAATCTTTATCCACAAAACATTTATAGATACCGCCAAAGAACTCGACGGCTTCGCGGGTCTTATCAGCGGGAATACCCAAGGATTTTGCAATCTTTCGGCCGTGATAAGGCTGGTAGCCGATTGTCGGATCAATCACCACTTTAGTGATTTTTTCGGGATGCTTTTCAGCGACTTCCTCGATTTCCATGCCCCCTTCGGTGGAAGCCATCATCACTACGCCTGAGACCGCACGATCAAGCACGATGCCTAAGTAGAATTCTTTTGCGATCGCGGATCCTTCTTCAATCCAAAGCTTGTGAACTTTTTTTCCAGCTGCACCCGTTTGAGGAGTCACCAGAACCTTACCCATGATCGCGCTTGCTGCGGCTTTCACTTCATCCAGAGTTTTACATACCTTCACTCCGCCCGCTTTACCGCGACCACCTGCATGGATCTGGGCTTTAACAACCCAAACTGAATTTTTACGCTCCGCCTGCAGCTCTTTTGCGGCCTGAACGGCTCGATCAGCAACCTGATCTGGACCGTCGACCAGTCTCCCTTCGGGGACTGCAACGTTAAATCGTTTTAGAAGGTGCTTTGCTTGATATTCATGAATATTCATTCGACTAGAACCCCAATCGTTTTAGATCTTCAACAAGACCTGTTACTGCCTGAGCAGATTTTTCAAACATCGCTTTTTCTTCAGCATTCATCTCAAGTGTTGGAACAGAAACGAGCCCTGTCTTCCCTAGTTTTGCTAAGACTCCAACAAAGAGACCGTTAATCCCGTACTCGCCCTTCAGATGCACTGCACAGGGGAGAATACGATTTTTATCGCGCACGATGGCTTCCACCATCTGGATCGCTGAGGCAGCTGGCGCGTAATAAGCGGAGCCGGTTTTTAAAAGCTCTACGATTTCAGCGCCCCCCTTGCGGGTGCGATCCACTAAGGCTTCAATTTTTTCTTTGGATAAAAGCTGTGTCAGAGGAATTCCACCGACAGAGACATAACGAGGCATTGGAACCATGGTGTCCCCGTGCCCACCAAAGACGAATGCTTGAACGTCTTCAACACTGACGTCGCACTCCATCGCGATAAAACTTCTAAAACGCGCGCCGTCGAGTACGCCTGCCATTCCGATCACCCGCTCGCGAGGAAAACCGCTGGCCTTCATCGCTACATGGCACATCGCATCGAGCGGATTTGAAACAACGATGAGCACCGCATTTGGAGCATACTTTGCAACCTGGGTCGCGCAGTCCCCGACGATCTTCGCGTTTGTTGCAAGAAGATCATCCCGGCTCATTCCTGGCTTCCGAGGTAGACCGGCGGTGATGACGACTACGTCACTGTCCTTAGTGTGTGTGTAATCGCTGGTGCCGACCACATGAGAATCAAAACCTTCCACTGGAGAAGCTTCAAACAGGTCCAAGGCCTTGCCTTTGGCTGCATCCCCATTGATGTCGATCAGGACTATGTCCCCGAGTTCTTTGCTTGCAGCCCAATGTGCGCAGGTCGAACCTACGAAGCCCGCACCAATGATGGAAATCTTCGGACGTTTCAGAGACATAGTAGCTCCTTATTTTTCAATGGGATTTGAACCGATGCTATCGACGCGGAGCCAAGACGGAAAGAGGAAAGATACGAAAGACACTAATGAGAGGCGTGTTCACGCTCTGCATCACGCAGTGCTGCGACAATTTTTTCTAATCCAAGGTTCAGGTCCGCCTCAGAGATCACAAGCGGTGGAGCAAAACGGATCGTGTGCGTGTGCGTCTGTTTGCAGAGCAATCCACGCTTCATAAGCGCATAACACAGCTCTTTTGCAGTTTTTCCGCCTGCATAAGGCATAATGTCGATCGCGTTCAGCAGCCCTTTGCCTCGAACTCCAGAGACCAAAGGCGAGTTGCATTCGGTTAACGCCTTCCTAAAAACCTTACCTAATTGCTCGGCTCTTACCGGAAGATCTTCGTCGACAACCACTCGCACTGCTTCAAGCGCAACGGCGGAGGCCAATGGATTGCCACCAAAGGTAGAGCCATGCTCGCCGGGCTGCAGGAGGCCAATGACTTCGTTCGAAGAGAGCGCAGCACTCACGGGCAGAATGCCGCCTGAAAGTGCCTTTCCTAAGACAAGAATATCGGGCTTAACGCCTTCATGATCACATGCAAGCATCTTCCCCGTACGCCCGAGTCCGGTCTGCACCTCATCTGCAATCATCAGGACCTTGTAGCGACTACAAAGTTCGCGGACACCCCTCAGATATCCATGGGATGGCACGATCACGCCCGCTTCACCTTGGATGGGCTCAAACATAAACGCACAGACATCAGGTCTTGAAAGAGACGCTTCTAAAGCGACAAGGTCATTGTAAGGCACGAGGTCAAAATTTGGGACAAAGGGGCCAAAACCATTCCGACTCCCAGGATCGGTCGACGAACTGATTGCCGCAATCGTTCGACCCCAAAAGTTCCCTTCAGCAAAAACAACTCGAGCCGTATTTGCCGGAATTTTTTTTACGTCATAACCCCACCGACGGGCGAGTTTAATTGCAGTCTCCCCGCCCTCAACACCGGTATTCATGGGGATCATGCGATCAAACCCTAGCAAGCCACAGAGGTAGGATTCAAAAACGCCTAAGCGATTGTTGTAAAAGGCCCGAGAAGTCAACGTGAGCTGGTCAAGTTGTCGTTTTGCAGCCTCAACCAGGCGCGGATGGCAATGGCCTTGATTCACTGCAGAATAGGCGGAAAGAAAGTCCAAATACTCATGCCCTTCGACATCCCAAACCTTAGCCCCGAGACCCTTTGCGATGACAACGGGAATAGGTGCGTAATTGCGGGCACCAAAGTGATCTTCGAGTTGGATGTAATCTTTAGCTTTCATCGACAGTGGGCCCAAGTTTAAGGAGAATAGAAGGCATTGAGCAAGACGAAGATCTTATTTCGAAGCGGAACGTTCATCGCGGCCTCAAAACCCGAGGGGATCTCCACCTATGCGTCGGGCCCATCTGAGACAGGACTCAAGGAGCTGCTCGAATCGGAGTTTTCTGAACGTTTTTTTCCCGTCCACCGCATTGACAAAGAAACCAGCGGCCTCGTTCTTTTTGCACTGACCTCTAAAGCAGCGGCAGAACTTTCAAAACTCTTTGAATCGAGATCTGTTCTAAAGACGTACTTAGCTTGGGTGCAAGGCAGCCCCCCCGACCATGCAACCCTACGCGCGCCACTGCCAAAAAAAGGGGGCCCACCGCAGTCGGCTGAAACGCAACTGGAACTGATCAAAAGAAAAAAAGAGAGCGGAGTGGATTACGCACTCCTTAAGGTTCATCCAAAAACAGGACGTTTTCATCAAATCCGCCGTCACTTTGAAATGGCGGGCTACCCGATTGTAGAAACGCCTCGCCTCATGCTGCATGCCAATCGGGTCGAGTGGATGGATCCAAAGACAAAACGTCCCGTAAAAATCGATTGCGCCCCGCCTACAACGTTCTGGAAATAGGCTTCGATTAGGCTCAACCGCTCCCTTGAGCGGCTCGATGCACGTTCTGAAAAAGCGCAAGGCCAGGACCGCTACCAAAAAGAGAGCTCGGCGTGCGCGTCACAGCAAGTTGCGGCTCTGCGAACGTGGCTAGGATTCTCCCGGTTGCGTCACAGAGCCCGTAAGCGTCCGCAAGCAGTGACTCTGTTGCAGTTCTGCGCATGCAAACGGTCCCGAGACGATCAAAACGAACGCCGACTTCGACCTTTGAGGATTCACTGGTGACAAGTACCGGGGAATCTTCGTCGCTCGGCAACTCGATCGAACCTAATCCCTTCAACCACTCACATCGGGATGCATCCGTTTGAAGTTTAATCCAAGACTCCTCGCGCTCTGGATCGGGCGTGCGGTGCACACTGATCCCATCCCCAAAAATCCCAAGCGCAATCATCGCATCGGTTGCGGCACCCGTTGCAAGCACGTATCCCCCGCGCTCTGCGAATCGCTTCAGATCCCATTGCAATCCAAGTTGAATTTTTAGGGCAAGCCAGCGAACGCGGCCTGGCAATACGCTTGGAAATGCGATGAGTTTGTACTTCAACATGAGCTGATCCATCGGAATGGCCCCAGGCTTTACGTCCTCTAACCACAAACGCTGAACCGAAAACCCAACTTGGCGTAGGCCATGGATCAGGTCTTTACTGCCAAGCGCACTGGGGTAATCCAAAACAAGTGCTTGATACTGGCCGCTCATCGCGATGCCTCCTGACCACTAAACCTTGCAAAGCCCGATGCATTGCTTCGACCGAGCAAATGAAATCCAATACCAAAGGTGCGCCACTCTTCTTCCAACAAGAAGCGATCCGCATCAGTTGCCGTCACCACAAAATCCCAACCATGTTGCTGCTGCGGAGGCACGAAATCTCCACCTAAGGACTTGCCTTTGAGTGCTGCATTGAGCCCCTCCACATAACCATCGCCACCCATCGCTCGCACCGACTGCAGGGAAGATTGGAGCCGACCATCCACTCCGCCCATCCAAGACAAAAGCCGCCTAAATCCGGCACTTGCGGGCCCAGCACCTGCGCCCAAAAGATAAACATTCAAAAGCGGAGACGGCACTGCTTCAACACGCAGCGCACGCACATCCAGCACCTTGGATAGAACTTGAACCCACCATGATCCAGAGCTCGGCGATCCTTTGGATCGGCGGTAAGAAACTATCGGTATTCCTAAATCAACAAGGACGCTCTCGACTTCGGGCCACAAGTCCTCACTGCCCTGCGACTCTACGATCGAAACTCCAATCCAAGCGTCTTCGCTCCCAAACTGACCACCCGCACCCACGCTCCGCGCAATTAACCCTCGTAAGTCCGATCCAGAACGGACTTCGGATGAGGCCAGCAAAATCCCAGTAGTAGAAAGGGAGTGGGGCCGAAAGAGGAGCGGACTCAACCTTGAAGGATCCAGCGACCCCTCGGTGAGGAGCAATTGATGGGATCCAAAAATTTTGGGCACCATTTGTGAAGGCACAGTTTCCTCGGCAGTAGCCTCTAAAGTATCGCGCGAAACTTCGGTAACCTGGCGAGACAATGCGTGATCTAGCACCTGTTTCCCACGCACAGCAAGTTTGAGATTTTTCCCATCCGCGGTGCGACCGACCCTGAGATAGGGAATGCGATCCCGAATGAGAACCTCTTCCAAGAGAGCCATGCCACCGGGCTGAGTTAGGACTAAAACTCCGTCTAACTTTTCCTCCGACCACAGCGCGCGTGCCTCATCGGGTTCAAGATCTAGATCGAGATCAAAGCCATCTAGGATCTCCCCGGCACGAATGACACAAGAACCGAGCGGCTCTTGTTGACATGGAAAAACAGCAAGCACCTGATCTTTTCTTTTGAGCGGAGAAAGCGCCCACTCGATGCGATGGAAGAGTGAGAAATCACGAGCCACTCTTGCAGGTAATTTTCGGTCACCAATCCAAACGAGCTCCCCTTCCGCACCCACGGGAGTGAAGTCCCAAGGACGTCCATCCGTCTCTTTCGCTGCAAATCCCAGCCAAGACACTGTGGGCTCTGCGTTTGTGGGTTCCCACACGACAGCGGCCCCAGAGCGACGGGCAAAATCTTTTAAGAGTTCTAGGCGGCCCGAGGCCCCGTGCACCCAAGCGCCAGCCCATTCCAAAGCACCGGAAAGATTGAGCGTATCCATGTAAGTGCGGCCTAAAGAATCTCGAGTTGGACTGCCCGAGGTGTCTAGTTTCACAACGGCAATTGTATTTTCGTCAAAATCCAAAATCCCTTCAGGGGACGCACCTGAAGAAAGCATCCAGGACTTAGGAAGCTGTTGATTGAGTCTCAGCACTGCAGGGGAAATGACCCCTCCTGGCACAACTGCGACGGGTTCAAAACCCTTCACCTTCGTCTGCGGTCGATCCAATCGGGTCATTCGAAACAACACACCCTCTAACCAACGATCCGCACCCATGCGGCCGCTTTCAATCAGATAACGGGACACTTGTTCCCCCTGAAAGCGAGAGTTCTTCACTAATTCTGTCTCTTGAAGACTCGTCCAAGATTCTGTTTCGCCGTCACAAAAATGCGCATGGGCCAAAGTACGCAAGTCGAGCTGAGTGAGCTGCGGGCCCTCGATCAATAATAACGCACCGCTCGTGACACGGTCTAAAACGTGAGCTCTTCCTAATGCTGTTTGGAGAGTTTCTAGGGCCAAATCACCCGCTCGATCCACCTGATGAAGACGTATCCGTTTTTCTAACGCATGGAACACGCCTGGTCGGTAGGGAGCGAACTGCATGAGATCGAGCAGGGTCCCTGACGCACCCGCTGCGGAAGGGACTAAATCACCGGTAAAAACCCACTTGAGTATCGGATCCCCAAAGGACTGCTGGATCGAAGTCACGATCTCATCTCGTGTTGCAGCCAAGTCTACCCACAAGACGTCAAGCCATCTTGCCCAGCGCACTTTCTGCGCAAGCTCCGGGTGAGATTTTTTTACGATTTCTAACCAACGATGAGCAAAAGGATCAGAAAACTGCGGACGATAGGCCAGCTCAACTCGTAGATACATAGGTCTCGTTTCTAAGCGGTTGTACTTTTTCGGTGAGCAACTCAGCAGCCGCCGTACAGCGTTTTGCGCCTTCTTTGATCCATTCCAAACCGAGACGAGGCGGGGGCTCAACACACAAGCGTCTAAAATCGCGAACGCCATGAGCGAGTGCCTGTCTTCTGGCATGCAAGATTGCATCAAACCAACTGGTCTTCGACAGAGGTTCCAGCACCCAATCGTGACTTAAAACAGCACCCGCAAAATGGATGCGCTGATCATCTAAAGACAAAGAATCTACAAGGGACCATTCACCCGATGTCCGGTCGATTCCGAAACGAAGATTGACGGAGACTAGATCTACTGTTTTTTTCTTCCACTCTGCTCTTATGAATGCAGCAGTCCAGCCGGCTAATAATAACAGTTCCTGTAGAGAATTTGCATCCATACGCGCGCGTGCCATCAGTTCATTGCTGCTGAGTACAGATTCAAAAGGATCATTCGCAGCGATGCATTCCAAAACTGGGAAATCAAAGGATTCACCAGCTCGAAGTGCTGCTAAGGATGCAGTTTTCGGCACCGCCAGGTGACCCATCAACTCAGGAGCCCTTTGGACACGAGCGAGCAAAGGAGACTCAGGCAGGAGTACAAAGTGCGCTCGAATGAAAAAAGGCAAACACTCCATTTTGGCCAAACTTTCACCCGGAGCGGACCAGTTCGATACTGGACGGCCTAAGACAAAAGCATGCTCCTCTTTCCATTCTTGGGTCACCTCTTGGGCGGAAAAACGAGTCGGAGCTTCGTTTGTCACCCGAAGTGGTGTGAGATCTGCCGACTTTTGGAACTCTTCTTCAGCCACCTGACCTAAGAACGGTGTCCGTAGACCCGATTTTCCCAAAGAAATTGCAAGTTCATTTAAGTCCCCGGACAGCGCCGCCCCAGGCTGAATATGGATGGTGCTCAATCCCTTTCGCAAAGAAACGGCGTCTTCAGACTTCAGAAAGAGGGACCAGGCTTTTCTATCTTGAAGGGCACGATGCAAATGCGCATGAATGGCTGCATTCGCCAAACCCCTCCCGGGAATAGAATCAGGCAAGCGACCCGCGCGAAGCGCGTGAATGGAATCAGAGAAGCGAAATAAGTGAGCGGGGACCGAAGCCTTAACGCCCTGCTCTAAGAGAACTGGACCGTATATATCCTTTGTATGCCCACGGGCGAGTGAATCGATCATCGAGCCCTAGTTTATCCTAATTTCTACGAGCTGCGTCCACCGATGCGATCTTTTCCGCCCATATAACGCCTGAGAGCTTCAGGGATGCGGACTGAGCCATCGCTTTGCTGGTGATTCTCTAGGATCGGGATCAATACACGCGGGGTAGCAATGGCCGTGTTGTTTAAGGTGTAGGCATGTCGAACAACATCGTTTGCATCCCTATAACGCACGGAAGTCCGGCGGGACTGCCAGTCTAGGAGTGAAGAACAGCTGTGGGTTTCGCGGTATTTTGATTCACTTGGAACCCAAGACTCAAGGTCATGCATGCGGTATTTTCCCGCACCCATATCACCCGTGCAAACTTCAATCACGCGGTACGGAAGTTCTAACATCGCGACGATTTCTTCCGAGGTTTTGAGTAGCTCTTTGTGCCACTTTTCGCTCTCTTCTAGGTTTGCCTCACAGAATACAAACTGCTCCACCTTGTTGAACTGGTGCACACGCATCAGGCCGCGCACATCACGTCCAGCACTGCCTGCTTCGCGCCTAAAACATGGGGAATAAGCGGCATAGCGAATGGGGAGTTCTTCCTTCTTCAGGATTTCCCCCGAATGGAGCGAGTTCACTGGAACTTCCCCGGTGCCTGAAAGGTAGAGCTCATCATCAGCGAGCTTATAGACTTGATCCCTTCCAGTCGGGAAATGGCCCGTGCCGTAAAGTGAGGACTCACGCACTAAGGATGGGACAGAGATCAAGGTCGAGCCCTTGGACACCAAGTGATCAAGCGCAAGCTGGATCACTGCGAATTCCATCTGAGCGAGTTCGCGTTTTAAGGCGTACATGCGGGAGCCAGAAACTTTGGTGATGCGTTCAAGGTCGGCCCAATCGTGCTGATCCATGAGGGCGACGTGATCCTTCATGGGAAAAGAGAACTGAGGGATAGTCCCACGGGTGTAGCGTTCCACGTTCTGGGATTCATCAAGCCCAATTGGAACATCGGCGGCTGGAATCTGTGGCGTAAGGGCGATCAGCTCAGAGAGCTTTTTTTCATTCGCTTCGATCTCAGGCCCAAGAGCTGCAATCTCTTTGCCGATCGTTTTACCCCGATCGATCAGAGCCGGACGCTCTTCGGGTTTTGCCTGAGGGACTTTTTTTGCGTTTGCGTTCTTTTCTTCCTGGAGGAGTTGGAGCTTCTTTTTAGACTCGAGCAATGCCTGATCTGTTGTTAGAAGTTGATCGAGATCAAGAGGGACCTTCTTATTTTTGATGGCTGTACGGACGACTTCAGGATTTTCACGGACGAATTTAAGGTCAAGCATTTGGGGATTAGATTAGCAGGGTTTTCGGGCTGAGAGAACCGATGCGTGCGGGATGGGAGGGGTGTGATCTCAAGTTTCTCGTATTCCCCGCCGATACGTACAAAGGGAATCTATGCGTAGAATCGTCCTTGTCCTCACCTTGACCCTCAGTCCCCTTGCACTGGCTCAAAGTGATCTAGAAACAGGGACCACTCTTCCATGTATCCCTCGTTCAATGATTCCGTCTCACCTTCAATATGCAGGCACTTTAGATCTCTCTCAGGCTCTCGCGCCAGAATTGAGAGCGCTGCAGGGCGATTCACTCAGTGCCGTAAAGCTCAAGCTCGACTTTGGCGGTTCGCATGTTCCACTGACTTTAGTCTTTCGCGATTCGAGTGGACGGGTGATCTATAAAATTCCCGTGGCTGCAGATGTCCGCGCTCTTCCCATTCGTGGTCTTTTGACAAAAGACAGTGAGAAACATCCTGAGCGAATTGAAGTGTATACCGCTCCGCAAAAGACCGCACTTTCACTCAACATTCAATTAGCGATCGAAAGGACTAAATCCGGTGCGCAAAATTATTACGGCGTAAAGGGACTAAAGTCAAAGCCTTCGCAGGATGAATCTGTGGCGCAAACCTCCACTTTGGCGATACCGGTTTCCACTTCAGTGATAGCGCCTCAGCCATGTCCAGAAAAGAGCGCCGTACCAGCGGAACCGAACTGCGCGACATGCGAAACGCCCGATCTAAAATCTATCGAAGCGACGGATTCTTTGATCCGCCCTCAAAGCGAGAAGGTCGCTGAGCAAAAGAGTGAAGAAATACAGGTTGTAGAACCTTTAAAGAAAGAAAAAGATGTCGGCGAAGAGACGCTCGCCGAACATCAAATTCAGCTCCGCGATTTCGGTGTCAAAGCGAACTTAGCTTATAATAAGAACCAAAAAAAATGCCCGAAGACCCCGACTGAACTTGCTCGCTGGCTTGGACTCAAAACTGCAAACGATCTACTCGTAGTCCTCAGCAACGCTTCGAAAGCATATCGAAACAAAGAATACATAAACGACTCTATTCTTAAATTGGCAAAGGACAGTAAGAAATCCGTAGCTTACATCCAGTTACGCGGCTGTCAGTATTTCCCAAAGTCCGGAAAAATTTTTCCAGTATTCTCCCTCCTTGACATGAACGGCGGCCTTGGTGATTGGGGGCTTTTGGATTGGAGGTTCGGTATAGACGAGAAAAATATTGGCACTACTCAATTGCCAAACCCAAAAAATCCAGGCGTCTGGGAATCCATATTCAACGAAGGCTCCATTTATAGTAGCTGGCGCAAAGGCGGCAAAGTGAGCGACCGGGTAACGATCCCTGTCGCCGATGGTGTACTGCTTGTTCTTGAAGTACGCGATCAAGAGATCATTTCCCTGGGATTCACATTCTTAAAAGACGCAACTCAGTTTCCCCGGAAGAAGAAAAGGTCGACTTAGGCTGAGACTTTTCTAAAAACTTTCTCTTGACCGCTCTTGGGACGACAGCTTTTTTGTTCTCCTTATGCTTGGGTAGACTTCAATTGTAAAAGCGCATAAGTCTTTGGGCTGAGTGATCTTTCGACGATTGTCTTTCGAAATCAAAAATCCGTTTTGAGGTGCTTGTGTCGGCAACTCAGCGCCCCAAAAACATGGGGTTATCATTCTTAAATGATGAATCAAAACCTGGCCAACATCAGCCACAATTCTGAACTTCCTCCTCTGAACGATCTAGAACTCCTACACGCGACATTAGCATTGTCACGCATTGAACAGCGCGCGACTGCAACCTTGGTTGCACATTTAGAAGAAGTAGACCGAAGGAAAGCATATGCACTTCTGTCGTATCCAAGTCTTTTTGAATACGTAAGAAAGGAACTAGGATATTCAGAATCCTCAGCTTACGAACGGATCTCAGCGATGCGTTTGACTCGACAAAATGAAAAAGCAAAACAGCTTATTGAATCGGGAAATCTGACGCTAACTGGGGCGACTCAGGTGCAGCGATTCTTAAGAGAAGAAAAGGCAATCGGGAATGAGCTGTGCCCAAGCCAGCAGAACGATCTACTCACTGCGATTGCAGGTAAATCCAAAAGAGAGACCGAGAAGATCTTACTCTCAAAGTCATCAGCGCCAGAACAGCCTAAGCTCAAAGAATCTACGCGGGTTGCAACGCTCACTCACACCGAAGTGAAGTTTTTCTTAGATGATGAAGGAATGAAAATACTTAACCGTGCACGCGAACTGGTGAGAACGGAATCCACCGCCGAGCTTTTGACTGAGGGGTTAAAGGTTCTCATTGAAAAGAAGGAGCGGGCTTTAGGGAAGATGGACTCAAGACATTCGGAATCTAAAACAGACACCAAAAACTCCAGTATCCTCGAAGCCGAGCCGAATACTGCTGCACCCGAGGCACCAACCCAATCCTCAAAAACCCGGCTGGCCGGAAAAACTTCTTCCACATCGCGCTTCATCCCGCTCCTCTTCAAACGCCAGATCCACGCTAGGTCTGGAGGCCGATGCGAGTATCTTTCGCCAATCACCCATACCCGCTGCCCCTCTCGTGCTCATTTGCAGCTCGATCACATTATCCCCCTCGCCCACGGCGGAAAAACAGCCCTCACAAACCTCCGCCATTTGTGTCGGGCGCATAACTTAAAAGCGGCACTCGACTTGGGATTGGCGGTACCTTAACGCAGCATCGCTGACGTACCCAGGAATGGATCTGCGTTATAGATGGCCATATAGACCGATACGTAACTCGCAAGCGCAAGCCACAACACCGAAGCAAAATGTAGCCAGCAGCTTGTCGATCCATGCGTATCGCGTAAACCAAACTCACAAGACCAACCAAAAGCCCGGTCACAGTATCGATCGCGCCTAAAATGGGGCTGCGCAGGAGGAAATACAAAGTCGCAAAGGATGCAAATAGGACCCACCCCAGCCCCTCTGACACTAGGAAAATGGTTCGGTGTCGAGATTGTGGGCCGGAGTTAGCGATCCGATACATCGCGATGAGAGAAGTGACATTGAGGATTAACCAGACCGGTGCGAATGCCCAACCCGGAGGTGCAACCGAAGGCTTCAGGAAACTGTCAAAAAAAGCGAAGTCTCCACCGAAGCCCACGGGAATAGCGCTCGCAAGGTTCGCTAAAATAAAAATGAGGACGGCATACCACCAGTGGAATGCTTTGCGAGTATTCATCTGCACATTACTCCCCGAGCGCCTGCTCAATATCTGCAACCAGTTCATCCTCATCCTGGGCGCTCCGCGCTCCTGCCGCCTGCACATCAACGCGCCACTTTCCTTCCGGATAAAGCACGGTCGCGATTCCTTTCTCACACTGACCCAAACATCCACTGCGGTTCACGCGCACTTGATCCTTTGCGAATCGTCCCTTCAGTCGCGCCTTCAATCGATCCACCAAACCAAAGGATCCTTTTGCGCCACAGGATTCACCGCTTTCACGCGTGTAGGTACATACAAATAAATGCGCCTTCAAATGGCCTCCAGGTCATTGAGTAAATCGAACCAATATTTCGGATGATCAAATTGCGGAAATGCCTTTTGAAAGGCGGGGTCCTCATAACGTTTAGTCAACCACGCAGCGTAATGCATCAAACGTAGAGCACGCAAAGATGGAATTGCTGCTTTTGATCCTTCAGGCAATGGGCTGAACTCCGTGTACCCCTCCACTAATGCTTTCCAGTCTTCATCATCCCGAAGCAACAACCATAAATCCTGCACGGGCGGACCCATCGCCATGTCATCGAAATCTACAAACAGCAGCCCGTCCGGCCGCCACAAAATATTACCTGCATGACAATCCCCGTGAATTCTTTGAAAGGGCTGCCCCTTTAAGCGCACGTCCGCTTCTTCAATCAGGCGCAAGGAAACAGCCTTCAGTCGTTCGCGGATCTCTTCAGGAACACGGCCTGATTCATAAATAATTTGAAGCGCCCCACGTCCAAAGACTTCGGCATTCAATTTCAAGCGATGCTCGGCTAAAAACTGTCGTCCAACCCCGTGCAAGCGCCCAATATTTCGGCCAACCCGCATCAAATCCTCAGCAGACAAATCCTCCGGCGCGCGCCCGCCTTTTTTAGGAAAAAGCGCGTAGTAGATCCCTGCATCGGTCTGCGCAAGCGTGGCATCGTCCATGAGAACCTCTGGCGCAATCACGGGAACATCCCCATCCACTAGATCTTTTAGGAAATCATGCTCATCTAAGATTTGATCCGATGACCAACGGCCGGGGCGATAGAACTTCGCCACCTTCCTGGACCGCGTACCATCCGGGTTCTCAAACTCCATTTCATAGACACGATTTTCATAGCTCGCAAGCGGGATACATAGTCCCGTTGGAACAAATCCACACTGCTCAAGCGCAGTCAGTGCGGCATCCGGGGTCAGGCTATAAAAGAAGGTCGTTGGCTGGTCGCCCCAAAAGCTGCTCACAAACCGATACTACGCCCTTTCTGGCGAACACTAAACCAGAAGACCTAGTGTTAGACTTGAGCTCGAAATGTCATTTAAGCGCGCATCCCTCACCGTCATCTTCACTACAGTCTTTATTGACCTCGTGGGCTTTGGAATGATCATCCCACTCGTCGGAATCTATGGCCGACATTTTGGGGCATCTGGTCTACAGCTTGCGATCCTAGGCTCCGTTTACTCCCTGATGCAGTTCCTCTTTGCTGGCTTTTGGGGTCGCCTTTCAGACCTCTACGGACGCCGCCCTATACTTCTCATGTCACTCGCAGGATCAGTGGTGACTTACCTTTGGTTTGCAGCTGCAGGATCGGTCGAAAGCCTCATTATTTCCCGCGCACTTGGGGGAATATTCGCGGCTAACATTTCTACAGCTCAGGCCTATATCGCCGATATCACCTCAGAAAAGGAACGCGCGAAAGGCATGGGCTTGCTCGGTGCAGCGTTTGGCATCGGCTTCACCATCGGACCACCGATTGGTGGGATCACCGGAGCCCGCATCGGGCTTTGGGCGCCGGGCGTGATTGCTGCGACTTTGTGTTTCTTAAATCTTATTCTTGCTTGCGTTCGCCTCAAGGAATCACTCCCACTCGAGCTCAGAGAAAAAGCTCGTAAAACCAGGGTGAAAAAGACCCTGTCTCCCACCCTGATTCGCCAACTCAGATACACCGCAGCCTTTCTTCCTATCCTCATTTTCTTTGTCGCTACCTATGCGTTTTCAAATTTAGAGCAGGTCTTCTCCCTCTTCCTTCAGACTCATTTTGAACTCCCTATTGAAGATGCAGCGTATAAAACGGGCCTGATCCTGATGTGGTCTGGCCTCTTGGGCGCATTCATTCAAGGAGGGCTCATTCGTAGACTTGTCCCGAAATTTGGTGAAAAGCGCCTGATCTATATTGGGCTATTGGTACAAGCCGGGGCGATGATTGGGTTTAGCTTCGCCCCCAGTTACGGCTCCCTCTTTCTTTTAGCGATTCCGCTAGCAGTGGGATCCGGCCTACTCAATCCCTCACTGAACGCATGGATCTCAAAGAGTGCGCCCGCCGAACGTCAGGGCGAAGTTCTTGGGCTGTCCCAAGGTTTCTCAAGCCTTGCCCGAATCCTAGGACCATTCTCTGGTCTCAGCCTCTTTGCGTTTAATATTCATGCCCCTTTCTTGTGGGGGGCTCTGACCTTGCTGATGATCTGGGTCTATGCGCGCCCAGTGATTCGGATGCGCGCGTAAGCCTGCAGAATTTCATCACGCGATACTGTTGCTGTACCTCGTTTCCCGACCTCAACGCCTGCAGCTAAATTTGAAATAAGCCCTGCATCAGCAATCGGCACCTGGGATGCAAGGGAAAGTGCGAGTGCAGCGATCACTGTGTCACCTGCCCCAGAAACGTCGTACACCTCTTGCGCAAAAGTAGGGATGAGGATCGGAGCAGCCACGCCATTTCTAAAAATGGCCATTCCATCTTTCCCTAAAGTGATGACCACATAAGCCGCGTCGGTTGCCTTTAAGATGGCAGATGCACACTGATTGAGGCTTTTTGAATCCACAATTCTGATCCCGCTGATCGCTTCAGCTTCCTTCTTGTTTGGAGTCAGCAGTGTCACTCCCTTGTATACTTCCAATTTGGTCTTCATGTGTGGATCCACGAGCACAGGTACTCCACGCTTTTTCCCGATGGAGATCACATGCGCGATCAGGTCGCGATCCAGCAGTCCTTTTGCATAATCTTCAATGATGATTGCGTCGACTTCTTTAAAAGCTTGAGTGACTTGTGTTTTAACCAGACTCCGTACGCGTGCGTTCATGGGATGCAGATCTTCAAAGTCAACTCGAAGCAACTGCTGCGTTTCTGCGACGATCCTTTCTTTCAGGATGGTGCGCCTGGTTTTATCCACAACTAATCGGGCTGGGTTAATGTGACTCTCTTTTAACATCGCTCTCAAATCGCGGGCATCGGAGTCTTCCCCAATCACGCCCACAATTTCTGGTTGCCCGCCTAAGGCTGTGACGTTTTCCGCGACGTTTGCGGCAAGTCCAAGCTTTAAGGTTTCACGATCCACTCGGACGATAGGCACAGGAGCCTCGGGGCTGATGCGCTCAACACTGCCCCATGTGTAACGATCAATGCCCACATCCCCTAAAACACCTACCTTTGTCTGATGAAAACCGTGGAGGTATTCTACAAGCTTTGCTTCTTTCATTTTCATTTCACGAACTCCTTTAAAAATTCCATGACGGCTTCAGGACGAAAATCCTTCAAATGACCGCCTTTTTTTGGCTGCCAATTCCGAGCGAGTGGACCCAATGCACCCCAACGGGCTGGACTTAAAACTGCCTCAGACGGAAAGACACCAAATGTCGGTACCTTGAGGGCTGAGGCCAGATGAAGAGGGCCGGTTGAATGAGCAACCAGTGCTGAGGCTCCCCCGATCACGGAAGCCAGTAATTCGAGTGACACGGGCTGTTCGATTCCCTGCCACCAAATCGATCCGCTTTGGTCAAACCGAGATCGCAACTCTTTGAGCAAACCGGAATCTACGGCAGCTCCAGTCGTAATCACTTTATAGCCAGCAAATACCGTTTGTTTTAAGAGTAGAACCAGCTGCTCCACATCCAAATACTGGGAAGACCCGCGAGATCCCAAGTGAAGCACGACGTAAGCCTTCCGTCTGAAGCCTACACTCTGGAGTAAAACATCTGCTTCAGCATTCGCCTTTTCACTCACAGAGACTTCAAGCTTGGCGTTACTGCGATCGATACCAGGGACATATTCCACTAAGTCTAAATTATATTCTGCCTCATGCTTTCGCACCCGACTCCGTTTTTGGCGGACACCCGCATTGTACAAAATGAAACTGGAGGCCTTACTGTAGGGCCCAATTCGAATCGGAACCTGAGCGGCTAGAAGTGCCGCTCCGACTTGTGTCTGGTGCACTAAAGATACTGAGGTTTCGGGACGAAAGCTTCGTATGTCGTGAACCAGGCGCGCAAATCCAATCGGACCTCGATGTCGTCCTTCAGGGTCATAAGGAATGAGCGTGATCGATGGCCGAAGATGCAACAAAGGCATCCACTCCTGACGCACTAAGAAGCCAACAAGCGTAGAAGGCAGCGAATCCGCTACGGCAAGGAGGGCCGGAATCGATAAAAGCACATCGCCCAGGCGATCCGTGCGGGTGATAAGAACGCGCTGATGTCTGACTACCTCAATCACAAAGTTCCCATTTTTTTACGGATGAGAGCGGCCATACGGGCAACCACTTGATCTAATGTCAGATGTGTCGTGTCGATTTCAATCGCATCTGCAGCTCGCTTTAGGGGCGCAATTGCCCGGGATGAATCCCCATCATCGCGCATGCGAATCTGTTCCCTGAGCTCCTCAAAGGATGGCGCATCGGCACCCTGCGCTTCGAGTTCCGACAAGCGTCGTTTAGCACGTTCATCCAGATCAGCAGTCAAAAAGAACTTCACCTGTGCGTCCGGAAAAATCACGGTACCGATATCTCGACCCTCTAAGATCGACGGCTCGCTGCGCCCCAGACTTTGCTGCAGATCAAAAAGTGCGGCACGCACTTCTGGGATAGCTGAAACCTTCGACGCCAACAGACTGATCTCGGGGGTGCGAATCAAAGAAGTTACGTCTACACCGCTCACAAAGAGGCGATTCTTTGGGTTCAGTTTAGGCATACGCTTAAATGCGAGTTCGGTTCCCCGTGCGATCTCAGAAATCTTTGGAATTTCGTCAGAGGAAAAATCGACCGTAATGCCAGCATCTGCACAGCGGATGGCAATCCCACGGTAGAGTGCTCCCGTATCAATATGTTGCAATCCAAGTTCATCCGCTAACCGTTTGGTAACTGAACTCTTCCCGGTTCCTGCCGGGCCATCTACAGCAACGATCCATTCTTTCTTCTCAGTCTTATTGCTCATTTAAAACCTGCTTCATCACTCTTATGGCAAATCGATTCTGTGCTGCCGTACCTATGGTGATTCGGATGTATTCCGGCAAACCGTAGTTCGTGACAGGGCGCACGATCAGTCCCTTCTTTAAGCAGCGCGTGAAAAAGTCTTGACCCGAGAGGCCGCTCCGCTTTTGCACATCCACAAGAAAGAAGTTCCCTTGAGAAGGAAGAAAGGAAAGACCAAGAGTTTGAAGCGCTTTCGCCATCTGCTTCATCCCGATGGAATTCAGAGCGAGCGTACGTTTTACAAAGTTCCGGTCGGTCAGCGCCGCTAACCCGCCCTCAAGAGCAAGGGAAGACACGTTAAAAGGCAGTCTGACCTTCTGCACATACTGCGAAAGTTCCGTGTGAATGATCCCATATCCTAAGCGAAGGCCGCCAAGGCCATAGATTTTTGAAAATGTTTTAAGAACAATCACGTTAGGAAATTTCTTAAACCACAAGACGGGATCGGACATTTCTTTGTTGGTCACATACTCCCAGTAAGCGTAGTCCAAGAAAACCTGCACCGAACCCGCCCTAATCTTTGAAACCTCTGTCAAAAAGGGAAGCAGCTCTGAGTCAACATTGTAAGTTCCGGTAGGATTATTCGGATTCGGAAGAGCCACCCATTTGACCTTAGGATCAGCTTTGACCGCTTGAAGCATCGCGGGCAGATCAAACCGACAATCAGCGGTCATAGGTACAAAAGTGGTTTCGATTCCATGAATTTTGGCACTGATCGGAAAGGCCGCAAAAACTCCTACACCTGCCACCATACGATCGCCCGGCACGGAGAGCGCATGAAAGGAAAGCTCCATGATTTCGTTCGAGCCATTTCCTAAAACGATCTCCTCAAATGCGACACCTTCTTTTTTCGCTATCGCATGGCGCAAACGATAACCCATAGGATCTGGATAGAGTGCGAGCGAGCGCATCGCCTTTCGCATTGCAGCGACTGCCTTGGGGCTTGGGCCGAGCGGATTTTCATTGGATGCGAGTTTCACTACTTTTTTCAGTCCGTATTCACGGATGGTCTCTTCAATCGACTTGCCCGCGACATAAGGACGCAATTCCCGAATGAAAGGTGGAACATTCAATGCTGTCATTTGGCCTTCCACGGGAGCAGGTCGCTTTTTTTCATCATCTCTGTGTAAGACACAACTTTAATTTTACCCTGAGTTGAATAGCGCAAGGAAAGATTACAGACGTTTAAGTACTGAGCCGAAAGATCGGGATGTTCTTCGGCTTGATCTACCGTAAACCCAAAAACGACCTGCATAATCCCACGCGATGCTGCCAGTGCTGCGGCCGCTTGAATGAGAACTCCATTCCGATTTGCAGACTGTCCAGCGCCCTTCATCCATGGGAGTTCCAAAACCTCATGAGCCACTTGGAACTTGCCCGCAAGTTCTTTTGCAGCTATCAGCTCGGCCGAGAAAGAGGATTGCCCATAGTTCACAGTGAGGGCCAAAACCGGCTCATCTACCTCGGCGCAGATTCCGAAATTGGCAGCACTGATGAGTCCACCGTCAATCAGCAACAAAGATTTTCTTCGGTCCATTGAAATTCCAGTCTAACAAGCTCACTGGAGTTCTGCTGGAGCATCTGAGGTTTTCAGCACATAAACAAAGGCATCCTCCCCATCGGAGTAGAACCTTTTTCGGGTAGCGTCCTTATGAAAACCTATCTTCTCGTATAAGCCCTGAGCTGCTCGGTTTGATGCTCTGACTTCAAGCAAAATCTGGGGGTACTCTTCCCGAACCACCCAAGCGATCATCTTCCGAAGTAGTTTTTCTGCATGGCCCTGGCCCCGGTATTCGTTCCCGACTGCAACCGTGAGTACGCTACATGCCTCCGCTTGAAGACGAAAACAAAGGTATGCAGCTACAATTTGGTCCGTTTCATCGTCAGTCAACACCCAGAGCCGTGCATAAGGGAGGGCCATTTCATCTAGAAACTGAGACCGTGACCATGGATGGGGGAAAGCCGAAACTTCGATTTTTAGAATCGAATCAAGATCGTCAAGTGATGCATCACGAATGCTAAAGTCCATGGGTTTTACGAAGTTTACCCGATAGACTTAATTTTGTGAAAAAAGCAGTCATCTACGACGTCCTTTATGGCTTTATTCCAATCACCGAATGGGAACAGGCAATCATCAATTCACCATTTTTCCAGCGACTTCGCTGGATCAAGCAACTCAGTTTTGCAAACTACATTTTCCCCGGCGCGGAACACAATCGTTTCGCACACGCAATTGGCGTCATGCAATCCATGGATCAAATGATTCGCGCTCTTGGCATAGCGGTCCCAGACCACGAGCTCTTTGATGCAAAAGCCACCTCCCCTGCTGCGATGCTCCATAAATCCTTACGCATCAGCGCCTTGCTCCATGACATCGGCACTTTCCCTTTTAGCCACGCAGTCGAGTACGCCTACATCCGCCACGGGAACGATGACCGCGACGGACCGGAGGATCAAAAACCTCTTCCGAACAATCATGAACACTTAGGGTCTTTTATAATAAAGAACACCCGCTTCGAAGGCGGGCTGACTCAGATTCTTGAGGACTATGGCTTAGATATTCAGATGATTTCAAACATCATCAAAGGAAAAGCTCCCGAAGCTATCGCAAATCAACTCATGCACTCAGACCTCGATGCAGACCGGATGGACTATCTCTTACGAGATTCGCACTACACGGGCATCCAATATGGGCAATTTGACCGGGACTATATTTTGGCGAACCTGGAGACCTTCACGCTTGAGGATGGAACTCGGGGCTTCGGTGTTCGGGAGAACGCTCTTCGGGCCGTAGAGGACTTCTTGATCGCGCGCTTTAATTGGTATTCACAGGTAATCAAGAATCCTGGCTCCGGCAAGTTTGATGTCTTAGCGGCTCACATTTCTGAGGACTTTTTAGAGCGTCGGCTCATGTATTCGTTCCCTCAGCTCCTGGAAATGGTCGAAGCCGGGGACGAGCGCTTTTTCTGGTGGAATGACATTTACTTCATCACGAAATGCCAAGAAGTGCGCACGACCAAGGTCATTGATGACCCGAAGGTCAATGAATGGATCGAGATGCTTCTTTACCGAAAGGCGCCCAAGACCGTTCACCATCCCGAGTTTCAGCACCGAATTTTAGATAACTCAGGAAATGAACACGACCGCAAGGCTAGGATCCAGCGCATCGACGCGATCGTTGACTCCTTTCAAGATTGCATCGAAGCCAATGGAACGGGGAAAGAGTGGATCCTGGCGGATATCCCTGAGAAGGATATTTCATTCACGGCTTCACTTGCGAAGATCCAGAAGAAAAGGGAAACCGCAGGCCCGCTTGCAGCAGAGCGCGACCCTGTGAAGATCATCACCCGACGCGGTGGGCCTAAACTTCTTGTCGAGCTTGAGAACTCCATTGTTCGCAGGCTCTCGACGATGATCAATTTCGTCCCAAGCGTTTATGCAAACAAGGCTGCGATTGAGCTTTTTAAGCGCAATGGAATGCTAGAAAACGCGCCTAAGCAATAGGCGCTGCGTCGTACTCAACAGCCGTGACCTTCAATGTGCCTGGTTCCATTGAGGGGTTCTTGTCCCACTCTACTGAACGCACCTTGGTCGCAGAAGCTACCTCTGCCCACACAAGGAGTAGATCATTTAAAGTCTCGGGATGTATAGCGATCACGATGCGTGAGACGGGCCGTGCTACCGAAGTTTTAGATTCCGTCTTCTGCTGATTGATAGTCGTGAGGGCCACGATCGCAACGTCGAGTAACTCAGGCCGCCCGGCGTCTACTCCCATAAAAGTTTGGAACTCTCCCTGAGAAGGAAATGCCGCCAGATGCACGCTCGGCTCACTATCCCGCTTCATCCAATCCCACACGGTTTCTGTGGTGTAAGGAAGGAACGGGGCAAACATTCGAACCAAGATAGAAAGAGCAAAATGCAAGGTCTGCCCGGCTGAAGCATGATCTAAAGCCGTACCCTGCTCACCCCAGGCACGCATTTTCACAAGCTCTAGGTAGGTGTCGGTGAACTGACTCCAAAAGAACTTTTCTGTCTCGCTTAAGGCTTGTGCGGTTTCGTACTGATCAGAGAGTTCACGCACACGTTTCACAAGTACTCTCAGTTTCGCAAGAAGCGCTAGATCTAATGCACAGGTGGGAACCCCAGCGGGACAGCCGCGGGACAAAACAAACTTGGAAGCATTAAACAGCTTCATCGCCAGCCTTCGCCCCACCTTCATCACTGCGGGATCAAAAGCCGTATCCACGCCATAACGCGCAGAGCCCGCCCAGTAGCGTACCGCATCTGCGCCATGTTCCTCGATGAACTGAATCGGAGTCACGACGTTGCCCTTAGACTTCGACATCTTCTTCCGATCAGGATCAAGCACCCAGCCTGAAACTGCGATGTGGTTCCAAGGAATCTTTTCTTCATGAAGCATCGCTTTAGCGATCGTATAAAACGCCCAAGTTCGGATGATTTCATGGCTTTGCGGACGCAATGTCATCGGGAACATTTCTTGGTGCCGTTTCTGATTCCACTCCCATCCGGTAACCAGCTGCGGCGTCAATGAGGACGTAAACCACGTATCAAAGACATCAAGCTCCCCGACGAATCCTCCTGGCTGACCACGCTGACTTTCCTGATATCCAAGCGGCGCATCCTCCGAAGGGTCCACAGGAAGTTGTTCCTTCGTCGGGAAAATCGGTGCTTCAAATCGCTGGTTTCCTGCTGCATCGATTGGGTACCAGACTGGGATCGGCACACCAAAAAACCGCTGCCTGCTGACACACCAATCTAAGCCTAAGTTTTCTGTCCAGTTCCTAAAGCGAGCCTTCATGAACTCTGGATGCCACTGAATCTTTTCCCCGAACTGAAGAAGCTTCTCTTTTTTATCCAACAAACGCACAAACCACTGGCGCGTGGTTAAGATCTCGACCGGGCGATCGCCCTTTTCATAAAACTTAACTGGGTGCTGAATCGGGCGTGGCGCTGATTTCAAAGCAAGTCTTTCAACGATGATTTTCTGCGCCTGCTTGACGTTCTTTTTTTCAATGAGCGCATAGACTTCGTTTGCGGCTTCAGGATTCTTTGAGGGAAATTCCTTGGTCCCAAATTGAATGGACATCAAGCGCCCATCCCTTCCCACGATCTGGCGCAGTGGTAGCTTCTCTTCCCTCCACCATTGCACGTCGGTCTGATCCCCAAAGGTACAGACCATTAAAATGCCTGTGCCCTTATCCGGGACAACATGAGTACTGCCAAAAATACGAACCGGAGCCGAAAACAAAGGCGTTACAGCAGTCTTCCCAATGAGATGTTTGTAGCGCTCGTCATCGGGATGGCAAGCCACGCCCACACATGCGGCAAGAAGTTCGGGCCGCGTTGTTGCAATCGTGAAGGACCCGCCCCCTTCGACTTCAAAATCAAACTCATGAAAGGCCCCCGGCATATCCCGGTCTTCTAGTTCCGCCTGCGCCACTGCAGTTCTAAAGTCACAATCCCAAAGGGTCGGCGCCTCTACCTGATAAGCATGGCCCTTTTGCATGAGATCCAAGAAACTCCACTGCGCGATGCGCTGCGCGTGCTTCCCTATGGTGACGTATTCGAGCTCCCAATCAGCGGAAAGCCCAACCCGGGTAAACAGATCTTTGAATTGTTTTTCATCTTGGGTGGTCAGCCTCAAACAGTGCTCAACAAAGTTGCGTCTAGATAAAGCCCTTTGCGGAACTTTTTTTTCGGCAAGTTCTTTGTCGGTCATCACTTCGCTGATCGGCGGAAGGTTCAGCCCTGGCTCATAGGGTGTGCCGGGTTCGCAGCGAATGTGGAAGTAGTTCTGAACTCTACGTTCCGTAGGAAGCCCGTTATCATCCCAGCCCTGTGGGTAGTGGACGCGCATGCCTTTCATTCGAGCAAAGCGAGCCAAGATGTCGGTCTGCGTGTAGCTAAAAATATGTCCTACGTGCAAAGACCCAGACACTGTGGGTGGCGGGGTATCAATGGAGAAAATCGGCGCATCGCCTTGAGATGGGTAAGTGTATGTCCCCTTCTTGAGCCATTCGGCACCCCAGTGCTTTTCGAGTTCAGCAAAATCAGGTGCTTTTGGAAATGATTCTAAGGAGCGGCCGCTACGTTCAGGAAACTGCATGTTTCACAGAGTACCTGGCGCGAAAACTTTTGGGCAATTCAAACCACTAAAGCGCAAGGAAAGTCGAATTTGCAAGGCTCAAATACTCTGGCCCAACGCCGATGTTCCCTTCGGAGTACCCGCAAGGGTTTGAGAAGAGACGAAGTTCCTGAGTTTCTGGGATTTCAATTTGATTGGGGAAGCCTTCCAAGGCGGCATATTGCCGCATACCACGGAACAATGGCCTCAGCGCTAATTCCAACTCACTCTTCGTCAGATGAGCGGTGAGAAAACCAGGAATTTTTTTGAATCGGAAATACGCATACTCGAGCGCCGCACCCAACTCATTGCTTCGAACTTCCAGGATTTTTGAGTCTGTTAGCTGAGATCTAAGCTCTCCTACGATGAAATCATTCACATCAACTTTTGATCGATTCTGATAGTCAGACATGAGAAGGATTTTCTGATTCTTGGCATCTCTGAAATAAACGAAGAGACCCCCAAAATTCTGATGGAAAACGCATTCGAAGGTTCGTGATGATAAGGACTCTTTGTTTTTCTCAATGGTCACGGTTTCTTCAATCGTTACAGTTCTCGAGACAACAATCTGTTCCCATTCACCCGAAACAATGACCGGCTCAGATACATTGATCCTCACCGGCACTCCTTCTGAAATCGCCGCTAGCTGCGCAATGGGTACGAATCGATTTCCAGGGAGGTAGGCATAGAGAAAATGCTCGCTCGCGAAAAACCTAAACGGCACTGGATTCTGACGCACATGAAGGAGCTTTGGAGCCTTACCCTCGTTTGCCATCACTTCAATGAGGCGCGTTCCATCTTTCAGTGTAGTGATTCTCTCTTTCGATGACTTGATCCCACGTGGCAACTCATCGACCTCTGCAAAGGTCACTCGAAAGCGAGCATTCACTCCTGCAAAGCCTGGGACCTCATTGCCGGAAAGTGCGAATAGATCGGCCTCACCCGTCTGAGCCACTGGCCTGCCAAACTGGTCGAGCTGCATCAGTGTGGACGAAGTTTTCCATGGTCCGGCAAACGCAATTGCCGCCATCATCGCTGTTAATAAAATCATGTCCGCATCCTAACTCACGAAGGTCTGGTTTTGAAGCATTTTAGTCCACTTTAATGATTTTCATCAACTACCAGCCCACAAAGACTCTGGGACAGATTGAGCTGTACAGAGGTCATGGGTTTACCGGGCTTGAATGTAGAGTGAGTGGCAATCAATCGAGCAACCACTTCCGGGGCCACACCCAAGCGAGCGACCTGAAGCCGGATAAATCCTAAGGCCTCGCTCAGTTCGCTCTTATCAAACCATCCGTAACCCAGTTCCTCGATTTCTGGATTCTTCTCCGACCATGTTTCAATGATCGCCTTAAGAAGAAGCGCTTCTATTCCCGGAAGCGTTGTTGCGGCACTTAAGTTCAGGCGATAAGGCCGTAAAACAGGGTCTGTGCTGAAAACAGACAGATGTTGGTCTTTGATTCGAATGACAAAGAGCTCTTTCTGTTCTCCGCTTTTTACATTAACACTACGCGAAAACTCAGAAGAACCCGAAAACACGGACAGCTCACGTACACCTTGTGGGAAATGCGCGATCGGATAAGCCTGATCAGGCGTTAAAACATACAAAAGATGTTCAGTCGAAAAAAAAACAAAAGGCAGCGACGTCTGGCCGAGTGGATCAAGAGACACATCTTCAATCTGTCTGATCTTAGCCTCCACCACTCCTACCGAAAAAGATCGGTCTCCAGAAAATAGTCCAGATTCAGTGAAGTTGTATGTGCGATTGGGGTGAGATAGAAATCGGACTTGCTGCGGCTCAGCAGCCCAGATGGAGCAAACCCAGAAGAACAATCCAAAGAGCAACAAGAGCTTCTACCTCACAAGAGAAATTTTGGATGGCGTTTTCAGCGACCAAAGTTCAGTTAAGTATTTTCCATTCGCGGCAGCAACACCACAGAAGGGAGTAAATTTCGAAGCCATCCTGCGTAAATATGTAGGATTAAAACTTTCGGCAAGAGTTGGAGTCGGGAATAGATCTAAAAACAATACCTCTTCGGAATAATTGCCGAGCAGCTGAATCTCCCCCACTTCGAATGCAGTTCGAATCACAGTTCGCAATTTCGCCTCATCGGTGCCGGACTCCGTCGCAAGAATGTACCCAAGATACTCGCGCAACAACTGCGCCTGACTCAGCGTCTCAAGTTCGGCTGGTGAGTTCGCACCATAAGTCTGGGTGCCAATTAAATTGCGTTTATGGGCCTTAAGCTCTTCCTCAATAAGTGCATCTACCCGATTCGGATTCCACTTTGGGCTCACTTTAGGGAAGCCTTGGGTGCTTCCAAATTGAGGAACAATACGATCACTCCCTGACGGCGCAAAGATGAGAGGACGCTTTTGCCAGCCTCCTTGAGAAAAATTTACGGTCATTTCGATGAAAAGGGACTCTTCTTCGCCAAAGGTCCTGAACCTTGGACCTTCCAGAACTGTCTGCGACACGCTGACCAGTTGTCCCTTTGAATGCGGGAATGCGTGCTTTGAAACACCAAAACCGATGTTCGAATCCGTCCAAACTGAAAAAACAGAAACTTCGCCTGACGCTTCGCGCACAGCCACCACATAGTGTTCGGTAGCAAGCTGATTTACCTTTTCGTTCTTAATCGACGAATGCAACTCAAGCCTATTAGATATCACCACTGAAACATCGGATCGCAGCTCAGAGTAATTTTTAAGGGCAAAGAATGGACGTACATCCCCTTTGAAGTTCACTGCATAGAGAAATGCTTTACTTGCAAAGAAGGCCACGGATTCGCCAGATTGCGCGTGCACAAATTCGATTGGGCCGCTAAACACGGTCTTTTCTTTCTCAGCATCGCTTCCCACATGCACGCCCCCTTCGGGGCCCTGAACAATGCGCAAATGAAAAGCCTGACCAGCGTCTTTCAGGAAGCCAGGAGGAGTCGGAGCTCGAAGCGTGACCGATAGGGTTGCCAAAGCAGACTGAGCAACCATGAGAAGGCCCACCACCGCGCACAACATCATTTTCCGCATAGGCGTTGACCCTAACAGAAGTTGACTGTTTTAGGTATGCTTCAACGAAAAAATTTACTTCTAGGACCAGGAGAGCCTCGAACTGCCGAAAAGAATTAGTACAGGCACCCCATTCGCGTACGATCATTCACGTTGAGTTCGCGTCTTTGAATACTGTTTGAACCGATGAAACGGATTTGGGGATACATTGCTGCATTTAAGTAATCATTTGGGGCTTCAGCGCAGAGCGGGAGCGAGCTCGCACCCGTAGAGCAACTGTGATCGAGGCCCAAGAGATGACCGAACTCATGGAGCATCACAGACTCCATATCAGGTTGAAGTTTTCCGACCGCAAAAAAGTCCCTCACATTCACCTCGATCTGCCCACCTCGCAGACCGCGCCTCGCCGAGGCTGCCCCACTTTCAGGGCAAAGCGTCGTGAGTGCAACAATCGATGCCGAACGGCTCGACCAAGAGGAATCGGCGATGAGGAAAATCTGTCCAGAATAAACTGAGCCTTGCAACTGCGGACTAGAACACACCGAAGCAAAGTCGCTCGGGCTGGTACCTGAAACTTCTTGGATCGGTTCCACACTAGAAGCCAGCAATGGAATGACTCCCCGAGACGAAGCAGCAAAGGCGTTCCAAGTATTCATGGCATTTGAAATTGCGAGCCTTTGATCCGAATCGAATTCAGAGATGACAACAGCAAGGGGTAGAGGCGTGAGTGCCCATTTTCCACGGAAACTTGAGGTTTGATCGGAAGGAACGTCGCACGTAAGAGGGCTCTCACTTGTGGACTCTGAACCTCCACAAGACCAAACAGACAAGAGTGAGATGAGAAAAAAATACCGAAGCCCCGTCAAAGATGAATTCCTCCATCTGGCAGATCGGTTGATACACGAGAGTTTTTTAGGTCATTGATTTGACGAAGTGTGGGTAGAACTTTCCGCAGAAGCCTCTGACGCAATAGCGCGGTCGCCAAACTCTTCGGAGGCTTGGATCTCAGAGCTGGTCAGCCATGCCGTCATGAGCATGGTCCCCACGGCAATCGTCCAGAGCGTTTTCCCGTAGTTGATCTTAGTTGTTTTAGCCCGCTTACGCCGTCTGTCTGCCATTTTGGTGGTCTCCTTGATCCGCACTCTTAGAATCTCTTAAGGAGATTTAACAGAGTAGCTGTGTCAAGAATGACGCGCGGCGCGACAGAGCCTTAAATCTGGGCTCGAATACCGGCCTGCAAGCCAACCACGCGGGGCGAAGAAACCACGCCTTGGACGTGAATCCCTATTGGGCCAAAATCAAGCTGAGTGCCTAGCATGAAGCTCGCCTGCACCAGGTTGGGCGCTACTTTCCCCCCACTGGAGCTCAGCGCTCCATCCCCGGCAAAGGTCACAGGCCCAGATGACGTCACAGCCCCAGCTGTCGAACCGGTGATCTGGGATCCTCCAAAATTGAAATTGAGCCCAAGCCCCGTGTAGAAATTCCAAAACCTAAAAAAGCGAATCCCCGTTGTGATCTCAGTCGGGATCGTGAAGATGTCAGACTCAAGGCCCATGGCGAGTCGCGGGGTCCAAGCAATCGACGCACCGGTTGTGGATTCAGAAGCACTAAAAGACAGGTCACGGGTGTAACCGATTCGGGATGCTGAATAGATCAACCCAGAAGATATTCGAAATCCGTTCCAACGGATCATCGGCACCAAATCAGAGCCTTTATCTAAAACATAATGTACGCCGGCACCCATAACGGTCGTTTTGTAGCTGATTCCTGGACCTAAGTTAGAAAAATTCAAAGTCATGAAGGTCGCACTCAATGCGACGCGCGATGGATCGCCGCCCAAGCCAAGAGCTGTGTGAAGCCACTTTCCAGAAATACCAACGTTCACCCCACTGCTTGCACCGATGCCCACGCCCGGAAGGGAATCGTCTTTGCCATTGATCCCTGATGCCCCACCCTTAGGCAAAGCCACTGCAGCTCCCCCGATCGCCGCAACCCAAAGATCGCGGTCATAAATCACGCCAGGCGCTAGAAATCCGTGGGTGCTGACTGCATTGGCATTGCCTGCTGCCTTCAAAAAATCTTTCAAATTCACGCCGCCTAGGGCGCTGTTGACTGTGCCCTCTAATAAGGCCTCAAGCTGATTGCAAATTGCTTCTTGCCCCGCTGTGCAGCTCGATTGATTCACGTCCAAAACAAAGGCGTGAGCAGGATTTGACCAGTAAAACGCAAGTGCAAGAACAATTGAAACCATAGGCATGCCTAAAAAGTTACCGTGATTTGACGAAACACGAACGTAAAGATTATCCAAAGGTATGACGCAATTTTGGCTCTTTAAGACGGAGCCCAGCACTTACTCTTTTGACCAGCTGAAAGCCGACAAAAAAACGGCGTGGAATGGGGTCCGCAATTTTCAGGCCCGCAACTACCTCAAGTCTGCAAAAAAGGGAGACCTCGTTCTGATCTATCATAGCGGAGAAGACAAAGCGGTTGTGGGCGTGGCCAAGATCGTTTCATCCCCTTACCCAGAACTTGACCCCAAAAAACCAGGCGAGTGGGTGCAGCTCGATTGTGCGTTCGAGAAATTGTTTAAAAACCCTGTCGAGCTTCAGACCTTAAAAACGAATCAAAAATTAAAAAAACTTCTCATGATCAAACAATCCAGGCTCTCTTGTATGCCCGTCACTGCGGAAGAATTTGAGACGATTGTGAAGCTCGGATCATGAGTGAGCTTGGTCCGTTTGCAGATCTTCCCGTCCATTGGGCGCCCTTCCGGGTAGCCGTGTCCAGCCAAGAAAAAGCACCCTACACGCGCAGTCTCAACACAAAAGAGGGGATCGGTGATCGGCTCCGGTTTGTTGCTTTTGCTGAATGCCAAGCCAGTGCTGCTTTTTCTGCGGCCGCAGAACTCTTCACTGAAGTGGATCCCAGGGTCAGGGCAATTTGGCGCGACCTTGCTCAGGAAGAAAAGAAACACATGCAATGGCTGCTCACTCGCCTGGCTGAATTAGGATTAGCGGTCGATGAGCGACCCGTGCACGACGCGCTTTGGCGGTCGTTTGCGACCTGTAAATCCGGCCGGGATTTCGCAGCCTACATTGCAGGCGCAGAGGAACGCGGACGAGTGGCGGGTGAAAAATTTGCTCAAGTGCTGAAAACAACCGATCCAATCACGGCCCAAATCTTTGAAAAAATCGCTGAGGAAGAGGTTGGCCACATCACCATGGCTGAAAGAGCTTTCGGGCTGGTGGTGCAAGGCAGAGTTTAGTATATTCCCGAAATTTAATTGATGATTTGAGTCCGGACCCAAGACCAGTTAGCCTCCTGATTCGATGTACCTCATTACAATGTTTGCTTTGAACCTATCGAGCATAGCGACCGCGACCGAGCCATTCCGCCTCCCCACAAATCTCTATTTAGAACTTCCTGACTTGGCTCAGCAGATTGAATCAAAATTAAGCTGCATAAGAACTACGGACCGCACGACGAGCGAAGCTGCATCCGCGGCTAACCTGCTGCTTGAACACTTTGAGACTATGCAGCACAACAGTCTCCTGGCAGAAAAAGAGCGCAAAGCGACGGAAAAGGCTCTTCATGAAGTTCTCAGGAATATAGATTTCTGGTCCGTTGATTCCACATGGCAAATGGAAAATGCCCTTGGGGCGATTCTACGAAATGCGCGAGAAAAGTTAGAAAGGCTGCATTTTCTCCCACATCTCACTCGTTCTGATATTGAACTGATCCTGCTCGCGCATGCTCTTAAGTCTCCGACTGAGCCGCTCTTTGACGTAACGGAACGCGCCATGCTGCTGGACGACTATGGCCTAATCAAAGATCAAGTGAAAGAAATCCGAAAGAAGTGGACACAAGCCGTCATAGCCATACAAGAAGGCCGGATCAGAAGAACTGGAGTTCGACTGAGCGCCAAGAACTTTCCAGAGCTTATTTTCGCGGCATCCGTGCATTACGCACTTCGTTCGAAGCAATTGAAGATGCCTACAACCCAGTTAGAGGGAACCCCTCTTGCCCTCACTAAAACTCAAACGCGTCTTTACTCAAGCATCTTTCATTTTTTAGATCGGGCCATTTTTCAATCGCAAAGACCGCACTAAACCCCGCTGCTTCCAAACCCCTGCGCGCCCCGCTCTGCGTCTGAGAGTTTTGTCACAGTCACAACTTGCGGTGTCGAAACGGGCAGGATCAAAAGCTGCGCAATTTTTTGGCCCGCCTCAATCATCTGATGCGCGTCACTGACATTCCATAAAATGACGCCGACTTCACCCCGGTACCCTGAATCCACAACACCACCGAGCGTTCTTAAACCCCGCTTTCCCATAGAGGAGCGATCACAGATCAACCCAACAAAACCTGGATCAATAGCCACAGCAATACCGGTTGGAAATATACGCCCCTCACCCGGCTTTAAGTTCGCCCCTTCAAGCGTCACCAGATCTAGCCCTGCATCGTGCGCGTAAGCACGGGATGGGACCACCGCAGCACTGTGTGTTTTCATGATTTCTAAGTTCTTCATTTGTTCTTTGCTCCTTGCGCGCTCCACCAGGTTTCTAATTCAGTCCACTTCACTTGTTCCTGATTGCCAGATTTCAGGTTTTTAATGACCACCGTTCCTGCTTTCCATTCGTCTTCGCCAAAAAGAAGAGCAAAGTGGGCCCCCTGTTTATTTGCGACTTTTAAAGTATCCCCAAATCCCGCGCTCTTGAGAGTCGTAGCTACAGAGGCACCTGCCGCTCTCAGTCTTGAAGCAGCATCAAGGGTCCGAGAGAGGTCCGCATCTGCTGTGCACCCGACGATGAGGTCGAGTTCCCTAGGGAGACTAGGCTTAAGTCTATGAACCTCAAGAAAGTGTTCAAGCGTTACATCACCCATACCAAAGCCAACACCGCTTAAATTTTCTTTTCCAAAGAGTCCAATTAAGTTGTCATATCTTCCGCCACCAAACATCGCACGGCGGTTCTCCTCGTGAGTATCGAAGATCTCAAACACCATGCCCGTGTAGTAATCAAGTCCACGCATGATCGTGGAATCAAAACGCACCAATGCCGATAGCTTGAGCCCCCGCATCAGATCTAGAACTTTTGACAAGTGACTGGATCCGGGACTGGGGTGAAGCCGATGCAGCTCCTCGAGAGGAAGGGAAAAAAAGTGAGTGAGCTTTTTGATTTGATCATCAGATAAAGCATTGGTCCGCAGACCCCGCTCATAATCCTCAGGCTTCATTTTATCTTTAGCATCGACAAGCTTCATCACCGAAAGTTTTGTCGGGCCGTCTAAGCCAAGTTCTTTGGTGAAAAATTCATCGATGATCGCACGATGATTGATACGCACTTCCACCTGCGCATCAGATCCAAACTGGGAAATGAGAGATACCGCGACATTTAAAATCTCCAAGTCCGCCTGCAAGATGTCCCCGCCTAAGACATCCACGTTCAATTGCCAGTGTTCGCGCAAGCGACCCCTCTGAGGGCGTTCGTAACGCCAAAGATTGGGGATGCTGTACCAACGGATTGGGCGCGGAAGCTCCCCGATCTTTGCGGCCACCATGCGGGCCATCGTTGGAGTCATTTCGGGACGTACAGCCAGGTGACGATCACTCTGATCTTTCAAGTGATACAATTGTCTGTTGACGATTTCTTCACCTGTCTTTGCAGCGTAAAGATCAAAAGATTCAAGCATTGGCCCATCGTAGGGTTCGTAGCCAAAGGCCTCGCAAACAGCCTCTAAACGGCGAAAAGCAAAGCGCCGAAAGCGCATGTCTGCCGGGTAAAAATCCCGGGTTCCCTTATATCCATCTGTCGACAGTGCCATGTCCGACATCATACACGTTTTAGACCCTTGCCAAGGGGGTCAAGAGCTAGGGAGAATCTCAAAATGCAAAACGCAAACTTAGGCTTTAAGAATGACCTTTTCGTACTCCCTTTTGATCATCGCGGTTCCTTCCAGGAAAAGCTTTTTGGAATCAAAGGCCGAATCCCTACAGAATCTGAGACAGCGGAAATAGCATCGTATAAAGACATCATTTATGAGGGCTTTAAAAAGTCGCTCAAGCAAGGCCTGCCAGTAGAAAAGTGCGGCATCTTAGTGGACGAACAGTTTGGGTCATCCATCTTAAAAGATGCAAAATCTCACGGCTACACGACCGCCTGCCCAGCAGAAAAATCCGGTCAGGATGAATTTGACTTTGAGTACGGCCCTGAATTTGGTGCTCACATCAATAAATTCAATCCAACGTTAGTCAAGGTCTTGGTCCGCCTGAATCCAGAAGCAGATAAAATTTTGAATGAACGGCAGCTTGCACGCTTGAAACAACTTTCTCATTACTGCCAGGAACACGGCCGTAAATTCATGTTTGAGCTCTTGGTGCCAGCGACACCTCAGCAACTCAAAACTGTAGATAGTAACCAAGCTCGGTTTGACAGCGAGCTCCGCCCTAGCCTGATGATCTCAGCGATGAAACAAATTCAAGACTTTGGCGTGGAGCCCGATGTGTGGAAGTTAGAAGGCGTTGAAACTCGCTCAGACGTAGAGCGCCTTGCTGCACAAGCACGCAATAGCGCGCACCGGAAGAACGTTGGTGTGATCTTGCTCGGCCGTGGGGAAAATGCTGAGAAAGTACGTCACTGGCTCAAAGTGGCTGCATCTGTCGATGGCCTAGTTGGTTTTGCCGTCGGACGCACCGTCTTCTGGGAGCCCCTCAAAGCTGTCAAAGAGGGACGCATGGACCGCGACACCGCATCCTCAAAAATTGCAGAGACTTACAAAGGGTTCTGCGATCTTTGGATGGAAGCTCGGGCTTAGTTTCCTTTGAGTTCTGTAGAACAAATTATTCTGACCTGGGACGCCGATGCAAATTGGCGTCCCATTTGTATCGAGGACGAGCCAGTAGAAACCCTTCTCTTGCCCGGCATTCCTCACTCGATCCAGGCCCGTCGCGCGACGAACCGCACTTGGGGAGGAACCCTTTCTGAATTACGAAAGCGCGTCTACGAACATGCGCGCTTAAATCCAGCGGTTCGTTTTGTTTCGGTCACACTGGCTCATCGTTTAGAGACCCCGAAGGAAGTCTTCGTCTTTGACTTAGATAGCACCTTGGTCCGATCAGAGGGCATCGATGAACTTGCGCGCCAACGCGGAAATTACGATCAGATGGCGAGTGAGACTGAAAAAGCGATGGCTGAGGGGGCCCCTTTTAAAGAGAGCCTACGTCGGCGCCTCACCTTACTCCGTGGCCTGACGCGCGACCAGGTGGATTACGTGGGGCGGCAGATCCATTTCAATGAGGGAGCGGAGGCGCTCCTCACGTCCCTGGTGAAGGCTAGAAAATACACGGCTATTACCTCAGGTGGTTTTTTAGAGCTCACCCGCACCATCCAGGAGCGGTTTCCTGCTGTCCGAATATTCGCAAACCGTTTGGACTTTGCCGCCGATGACACTCTGACCGGTTTAGTCAGCGGACCCATCATTGGGCCTACAGAAAAGGCCGAGTGCTTAAAGCGTCTTTGCCGTGAAGCCAACCAACTCACAGAAAACAGCGTGGCATTTGGGGATGGGGCTAACGATCTATTGCTCTTTGCGTCTGCAGGTTTCGCCATCGGCTACCGATCTAAGAAGATCTTAGATGGTGCAACCGATTTACTCATTCTGTCTGGCCCGTTGAGTGCTAATCTCGTTCAATTATGACGAATGAAAACGTTCGCAGCATTTGGCTTGACCTATTTTTAACTCTGATCACCTGTGGCTTATGGAATGTTCGGGTTCAGTATGCACAGATGGAGGCGATGAACCACTGGTTAGAAAAAAGAGGCGCCCGCGTTGGACTCACAAACCGTTATTCATTCTGGAAGTGGGCCGCACTCTGCCTGATCACCCTCACTCTTTGGCACATTTTTCATGAGTGGAAAAAAAGCCAGGACATCGCGACACTTTCCATGCGCGAACGCGGCTTAGATGGCGTTTTAGCTGTGATCCTCTCGATCTTAGGATTTTCAATCGTTGTTGATGCGATTCACCAGAGCTTCATTAACCAGGAGTTCACGCTGAAGGAGAACTTGCCATGATCGCGTTCCTATCGTTACTGGCGTTTGGGCAAGTCAACGGTACGTCTGAAATACACCAGTCAGCAGACGAGCAGTTCTATCAAAAGGTATTCGTAATTGCTTACAGAGAGGCGTTTCCGAGCGCTCCTACTCAATCAACGACTATTGAAAGATCCAACGTAAAAAAATCAGGCACGGAGATCTCGGTCATTATTCCTCCACTGTTTAGAATCTGGATTGGCGCAGCACATACGAAGACGCGAATCAGCATTTACGACCTGAACGATTCAACTCCATGCTCGATCGAAGCCTCAAAGTTCCTTGCTCGCACGTATAAAGTCTCAGGCGCGGAGAATGAAACCTGTTATGCCCGCCTCACCGGACTGTCGATCGATCATCGCGTCCGCTTGCAGCTTCTGGCGACAGAGCTTACCCGCGCAAAATGGGAAATCGAAGAACCGGGCAAAGCGCAGGATATCGTGGGTCCAGCGCTTTCCAAGGCCAGAGCGCACCTCAAATGGCTGCTGCAGAACGCACTCGATCAAGGGTGCTGTTCGAAACACTAGGAACCAAGCACGACCCGAAGCCCGTTGCGGATTGTTAAGAGAACCGTCAAAACTTTAGCTCCCACCGCAGTCCGCCGATCAGCCAGATGTGAAACAGTTCATTCCCCTACTTTGGATCGGAGTCATGGTGCTGCTTGCATCATGCGCCACAACCAAAGAAGGCTTCCGCGTCCAATCCGTGAACCAGGACGAACGTATCTTGGTCGGGCGTGTTCGCGTTTTCTTAAACGGAGTGAACCGCACTGAAGATTCAAAAATCTGCTTCACTGCAAACCGATGCTCACGTCTTGCACATGACGGGCTGGTTTACAGCAGTGTTCCAGCAGGAGCAGTTGAACTTCGGTATGTTGGTTTGAACGATGTCAGCGTCCACTATCACAAACTAGATCTCCCAAAGTTTAAAACCGGAAATCCTGGCTCCGTCACCTACTTCGGGGACTTAGTGATCCGGTGGGAAGCCCCTGGCGGACTTAAGTTCGGTGATCTTGTGGGCATTGGTTTATTTAGGGCCCTCTTTGATGCGATCGAGGATGATGGCGAGATTCGTGAAATAACGGTCAAAGACAACTACGCAACCACGGTGGGCCGCTTTCATGAGCAGCATGGAAAAGCCGATCGCTTAAGCTACAGCAAAGTTTGGCTAGGATCCCCTGAACGCACGATCGCGACTGAAAAGAAATCCCGGTAACAACTAAAAACCTGAAATACTGGAGACATGCGCCGCAATCACTGCACTCTGTCCTTATTTTTAGGGATCACTTTTGCACTTTCGGGCTGCGTGAGCAGCCCAATCAGCCTAACAAAAGAGCTCAATTCCTTGCCCGCATCCGCATTCATTCCAAGCATTTCTAAAATCCCATTTCAGAAACTCGCTGAACCGATCGAGTTAGACCGTCGGGAAGAATATGAGTTCAACGATCAGCACCTTGTATTGATCGACGCAAAAAAGCGGTGGCGCGCCTCGTTTGTTGTTATTACTTTTACCGCCACCCGTACTGAACATGAATTTGAAACCTTATCGCCTGGGTTTAAGGGATATGGCTATGGGGCAAAAAAGATAGTTCTTCCTGTTCTTCAGGTGTTTTCTGAAACGAGTGAACCTTTGTCGCAAGTCTCATTGGCCAAAGAGCAGTGGAAACGAATCGCATTCGACGACAACTATCTTTCAAAGACTTACCGCATTCGGGGTTTAGCGCCTCGTCACCAATATTTTGTGCTCCTCTATGCTGACGCACGTAAAGGTGGCGAAATGTTTGCCGCTACCCCTGATTCTACCCATGAAGAACTGCGCATCAGCCCCTACGGGCCCACAAAAGCGATCCTCCGTTAATCGTGGCTTAAGAATCTAAAATGTAATCCCTCCGGTGCTGCCCCAAAGATCGATTCCGCAGCTCGTCGCATTTTCCCGAAGCCATTCCATTCACTCTAAATCTTCAGAGCACACGTCTTAAGTATGAACTGATCAGACGCGACTAGACGCTCAGGCCATGGATTGGCCTGAGCTGCCTCATGGATGAGGTCCCGGAGCGTTCTGATCAGTTCATACTTAAGACGCGTGTTTAGTAGTTTTTTAGATGAGGAATAGCTTCGGGCAAAAAAAAACGGGGCCCCGACATCGGGACCCCGTTTGTGGCCAGTGCCACTTTGGAGGAAAATTATTTTTTCGCGGGCGCGGCAGCTTTTTTGTACTTGTTTAAGAACTTGTCGATGCGGCCGGTCGTATCCACGCGACGGTCCAAACCAGTATAGAACGGGTGGGATTTGGAGGAAATCTCCACTTTTGCCAGTGGGTATTCCTTTCCGTCTTCCCAGACCAAAGACTCTTTGGTCTGTATGGTGGAGCGCGTTAAGAACGTGAAACCACTGGATAAATCCTTAAAAAGAACTTCACGGTACTGTGGGTGTATGTTTTCTCTCATGGTCGTCTAGTCCTTACTTCTTCGTGTGGCTAGGCATTTTGGTCTCTGTGAAGAGCACATGCTTGCGCACCATTGGATCGTACTTCTTAAGCTGAAGCTTTTCAGTCTGCTTTTGCTTGTTCTTGGTCGTATAATAGCTGTAGCCAGATTTTGCGCTGGAAATGAGCCTAACTTTTTCTCGCATAGGGGCAAAGTCTAGCGGAAGTCTTAGGCTTCATGCAATTGGAATGTCGCCCTAAATTTGTCTGGTTTAGAGAAACGAAGCGAGCAGCTTAATATCGTTGTCATCAAATCGAATTCCGGCCCCAAAAAAGAACGACTGTCGGCCATTCACTTGACGCAATCCTTCGATCCCACCGGTCACGGTAAATACCGAAAATGGCTGAATAAACAGGCCTGCGCGCACATCTGGCCGGACCGTCCATAGAGTTGAATCGGCATTCGGGCGGAAGTACAACTCGACGAAAGGTTGTAGGCTGTCCTTATATTCACCCCAGCCCGCATCGTAGGCCAAACGCGTCACGCCATCCCCGTAAAGCACACCAATAGATAGGTTCACACGCTCTTGAAAGACCTGCCCGACCATCGCGGTTATAGAAAAAGACCCACGCTCAACCCGTGTGGAATTCACCGTGGTGGAGGTACCGGCCACCTCAGTAGTGGTGGTGGTCGCTAAGATATTCCCCCTAGGGTCTGAAGCAACGCCAAGGCGGTAATAACGCTCAGGGCGTGTCCACAGCTGAAGCTCAAACGCGCCGCGCGAAGAGTTGTAGGCATTGAGCTGGGTAAATCCCAAGCTGACCACAAACCGAAATTCCGAAGCTTTCCCCAACAACGCATTGAGATTCTTAAGCGCCTTTTCAAGCTCATTGGCATAGACCTCTTCATTTAAGATCTTCCCAACCGAACCCTTCCCCTGATTCACACGAGTTAGTTGGTCCCGCAATTGTTCGATCGCGTCTTCAAGTTTTAAGAGGGCCCGCTGCGCAGTGGAAGTAATTCCTGTTTCTGGATTCAGCGCTGCGGACGCGTTTTCTAAGGTCTTATTGAGCTGTTTCACAACGGATTTTAAGTCTTCAGGGTTCAGCGCTGAGTTTAGATTCTTAGTCACTCCCCGCACTTCTGTCACGAGTCCCGAAAGTTCGTTCATGATCTTCTGAAAGTCAGCAGACTTCTCACCTACTGGAATATCCCGTTCCCCCTGACCCGTCCCACCCTGCTGTGCGTAACTTTCTGGAATGAAGAGCTGGAATCCCCCAAAACGAAGGGCTGGAGGCATCAACGCGGAGTGATCCTCGCGCACTTCCTTAAGACGGACTGGCTTAAGCTCCAGGAATTTATCTCCCAAAAAACCTTCCGAGCGCACATACGCACGGGTTTCTGCTGTCACCTCCACTGGAGCTGTGACACAGATCTTAAGACGCACACCTTCAGGTGTGAGATCGACACCTCGAATATAACCGATCTCAAGCCCCAAGGATTTTACAGGTGATTTGCTTTTTAATCCTGTTGCGTCTTCCACTGTGATGTTTGAGATCTTGCATGGCCGCCACCAGTAAGGCTGATCATTCACGTAGACTGTGAGGTAACCAGCCAAGAGGAGTCCGGCGAATGTATAAAGGCCGACCTTGAACTTCAGAGACTTGCTTGCTTCGTTGCTATTCATGAATGAACTCCGAATTGAAAACCACGGTTCGGGAGGAACATGGTCCAAAAATAATCAAAAAGAAGAATCGTAAGACAACTCACAACCACCGTGGTGCGAGCGCTTAACCCAACCGCACTCGCTCCGCCGCGCGCGCGATAACCGTAGAAAGATCCAAAGAAGGTCAGCGCAAACCCGAAACTCAAACTTTTTAATAAACAATGCAGCATATCGATCCAGTCCGTCCAAAGCGCGAACTGGGTCCAAAAGACTGGAACTGGAAGGTCTTTCACACCGCAAGCAATCCAAGAAGCCGCGACCGATGCGATAGCTCCAAAGAAGAAAGCAAGAAGCGGGGTCATGACCATGCCTGCTGCAACCCGAGGCACTACTAGGTACTCGTGGGGGTCCACGCCCATTACGTCTAAGGCATCGATTTGTTCAGTGATCCGCATACTTGCGATCTCAGCCCCAATCGCCGCGCCGGATCGACCAGTCACCATGATTGCGCAAAAGACTGGCGCGAATTCTCTAAACATCGCAACACCCACAGTGCCGCCAACCAGCCCTTGCGCGCCAAAAAGCTCGAAGGAGACATAAAGCTGGTACCCCATGACGGAACCGATGAAAACTGCCGCTACCGAAAGAATTCCTAAAGAGCTGATGCCAATAATTTCGCACTGCTGCACAAAACTGTCTAAGCGCCTTGTGAAGTGCTTGAATCCCAAAAAAGTATTCTTGTAGAAGAGTGCTAACTCCCCGACCCATTCTAAGAACTCTTCTATTTTTTCCTTCGGAGTCACAGGTCTTAGCTTAGTGAGCTTTCGCTCGTGTTTCATTAAGAACCTGAATCAGGGACGGAACAAACCAGACTGCAACAATGACGCAGGTCACTTCCCCTAAGACCGCAAGACGGCCAAAACTCACAAAAGCCTGATTTCCAGCGAGTAAAAGGGATCCCCAGCCGATGATGGTGGTCATACTCGCTAAAACCACGGCTCCCCCAGTCAAACGGACTGCATGCACCACCGCCTCGGACGCAGTGGCCCCTGGCCTCGCCTTCTCCTCCCGATACCTCTGGAATACGTTCAGCGCATAGTCGACGCCAATGCCAAAAGTGATAGGGAAAGCGATGAAATTTAGGAAATTAACCTTCAACTGAATGAATGCGACAAACCCAATCATCCAGAGGATCCCGATCATCAGCGCTGAAACGACCCAACCCCAGATCGAAACCCTTCTAAACAAAAGAATTACCAGTAACAAAACAGCAAGGGCCGAGGTTCCAGTCGCCACGGGACCTTCACTTAAGATTGATTCGATCATGTCAGCTGACACAGGCAATCTTCCCGCAACCGGTGTGCCTGGATTCACTGCATCCACATCTTCCCGGATGTTGTGAATCAGCTGTATCAGTTTGTCTCCTTGGGCCGTCTGCCTTTTGATTGGAGGTTCAATCAACACAAGGTTTCCAAATGTTCCGTTCTTTTCTCGAAATCGATCGACCAAACGGGGTGGTAGCGATTCTTCGGTGAAAGACTGAAAAGACTCTGGACTCAGAAAAAGGCTCACTCGTTTTCGTTCGGCCCCATTTAAGCGAAACAAAATATTTGGGCGAAGCAAATCTTTGATCCGTTTCAGAATAGCAATCTTTGCTGTCTGGTTTTCGGGAACGAAGTCCTCAAGCGTGAGGACGTTTGCAATCATGGATTCTTCACCCTCTTCAGCCATCCTCGTCCTGAGCCGAGTTTCTATGCGTTTCGCATCTAAACGCGAATGAGCAAGAACAGCCATGGGCGACGTTTCACGCCTTAAAATTTTATCAATTTTTGAGGTCAAAAATCCCGACCCCGACTCCATAACCCGCTTATCACGCAGTTTTGTCAGATCCGTTTCTAAGAGACCTCGGTTGACATGAAGTGCGCTTAAAGCTGCAGCAATGCTAATCAATACGCCAATCAGCACTACAACCCTAGGGTGGCGGGCCACAACAAACTCAAGAGGGAAGTGAAGCCGAGATAACCACCCTTTGTATTGTGGCAGTTTTGCTTTTCGGTCTAAGAGCACCAAGAGCACCGGCATCACCAGGTAAGCGGACAACCAACACATCACCATGCCAATCAAACCAATCACGCCAAACTGGCTGAATCCCCGAAACTGAGTGACGACTAAGGAACCATACGCGAGTCCCGCGGCAAGAGAGGCAGTCAAGGTTGCGGCCCACGTGCCACGAATTGCGATCATAATCGCGTCCGAACTCATGCTTCCTTTGCGACGCTCTTCCAAATAACGAGCGAGGTAAATAATGCCGAAGTTGATTCCGTTCCCCATGACTATTGGGCCCATGAACGCTGAATTCGCATTCAAATAGCCCACCGCAAAGTAGGAAATCGCGAAGGTCCACACAGTTCCAAAAAGAAGGGAAGTAATCAAAGACGCTGTTGCAACAAAGGATTGATAGAAGAAGAGCAGTACAATCGACACTAGAACTGCGACCACGATGGTCGAAAAGCCTAGGTCCTCAATCAATGCGCCCTGCTCTTCGATGATGTCTTGAACATTGCCCGAGAACTGAATCTTCACGTCTGGCACGTAACGTTCAGGCTTCATGGCGGCGATCGTCTCATCAACAGTTTTACGTAACCTTTGCGCGGTCGTATTCGACTGGTCCGGAGCATAAGCCAGGATCAACCGTTCCGTTCCATCTGGGGTGGAGTAAATACCATCGGGCAGATGCCCGTAGCCTGAAGTTCGACCCAGATACTTCTTTTCTAAAGCCTTGAAGTCAAATTTGGGCTCAGGCATTTGATCCGGCAGGATCCAAAGCACAGGATTATAAATACTCTTTTCATACTCAATGCGATCGCGAACAAATTTTTCTAACTTAAGCAGGTCGCCCTGATCGATGAAAAGCGCCTTTCGCGCCTCAAAATAGGCGAGTTCTTCGGAGATTCGGTACTCCACGCCAGAAATAATATCTTTAGATACTGCTTCTAATCTTTTAGCGAGTTGCTCTTGAAAAAGCCCGGCCTCCTCTGGATGTTTTTCAGAAGAAATGAGAATTGCGATGTTATCGATCGATCTGAGCCGAGTTGTGACTTCCTTAAGATCCCTTACGCTCCGCGCAGTGGTTGGAAGCAGTTCTTCTAAGTCGGGGCGAAGATTTGCAAAGAGTTTCACCACATACGGAAAAGAAACAGCCGTGACCAACACAAAACACAGAAGTGCTATCCAGGCGCTTTTTTTACTGAGTTGGAAGCGCTTCACACACGCTCCAAAAGTCCACGAACCTTTGGATAGAGTTCCGTTTTCAAAACCACATACTCTTCGGGACTATCGCACTCCATGAATGCGTACTCTGATCCAAAGACGACGGCATCCATGCGGTCTAAGCCCATCAATCTCGCCGTGATGTCCTCATGCTCGGACCGAAGCTTTGCTGTGCTGTAGCGAAGCAACCACTCCGCTATCCCTTTCAGGTCCTTCTGATCTGTAGACTCAAACAGGACCATACCGGTGGCTTCTCCGAGTACCTGAAGACCCCGCGTGAGCGGCGTATCGATTAAGCCCTTTCCATGAATCATTGGGATGCCTATGGAGCTTCCAAAAACAACAACTTCTTCCTGTGAATTTCTAAACTGTGAACAGACTAAAGATTTTGAACGGGGCGTTTTCACGTTCAAAAAGTAAGGAATGAGATTGGGATCATAAAGAATATCTGCATCCATGAGAATCAAACGTCCGCTGCCATCCAGAAGTTCTGGCTTGTCCAAGAAAGCAAACTGCGCAGAGTGTGCGCTTCCACTGGTGGAGAGATCTTCTGTTGGATTGAGAACCCAGGAAACTTGAAGACTTTGAGAAAGTTTGCCCTCCACCTGAACTCGCAGTTTGGTTCCAAAAGTGGAGCTATTTCCAACAAGGATGACCTCGTCCACTTTTGCCGCATCGAGCGCCATCAGATGAAAGTCTAAAAACGTGTATCCCCCAGGTTCACCATCCAGAGGCAGTAGCGGCTTTGGAACTCCACGAGATACGGCAGAGATCCTGTTGCCGCGGCCGGCGGCTAAGATCAGAGCCCGTGTCTTCACTTTTTAGCCCTTCGGTTTAAGACAAACAAAAAACCAAAATAAGTGACACTTCCGATGACCGCCATGCAAACCCCGCTGCCCACCAAATAAGGCACCCCAATGGTTTCAGCAAGCTTCAGTCCAGTCTCCCATGCTGGATCCTTAAGCCAAGCCTTAAAACCCTCCATTTCGGCTTCGCGGCCTAGAACCAAACAGCCAACCTGATACGCAAAGATTGAGATGGGAATCACTGTCACGGGGTTATTGATCCAGTTCACTAGGTAGGCGATTGCAAAGTTCGCTCGAAAAATAGCACAGGATAGAATGACGACTGGGGTCAATACACCAGGCGGAGGACCAAAGGCCGTGGCCAGACCAACTGCTACTGCGCGAGCGATCGCTTCATTGCTGAGCTTCGCTTTCATCGCAATCTCAATCACCCGATCCTTTATGGAAACTTTCTTAATGCCATCCAGAGCCAAATGCGCTTGGCTCATATTTCCCACCGCGAGTGTGGCAAGGATCAAGGCCAGTGTGACGGTCGTGAGAAAGACTTGGGTGAATAGGCCCATTCCTAAGACTGAAACCGCAAGTAGACCTAAATGAAGAACAAGAATGACGTTATCCCCTGAAGCCCAAGCCGTAGCGCGCGAAACTGGTGCTAGGTCCTTAGCTTGCAAAGATGTGTTGTAAGCCTGAGACAATTCCTTACGATTGGACTGCGCTTCTTGTGAAAGCAACACCTTGCGCCAGGCCGGAAAGATCACGCGTAAAAAAAGTCGATCGGCGCCTTGCTGGATCCAGGTCGCTACATTCAGCTTTCCGATCTCAATATCATCGGCCTGACCATCCAGAATTGCGCTCATTCGACGTCGAGATAAATCATAGGCAACGCCAGCCGCAGCGGAAATCAGCGCAAGCCCTACTGCAAGAATGCTGATGCCTTGAGTGGCCCAGTCATAAGCCTGGTCCCTGTGCACAATCCAAATGATCGCTGCCAAAAAGCCTAAAAATGAAACTGAATCCCCGATGCTGTCCAAAGAACGCCCAAGCGCTGAGAACATCTTTTTTTCACGGGCTAAGACACCGTCTAAACAATCCAAAATCCCACGCAACTCAAACAGAAATAAAGCCCAGAACGGATGCCCAAGGACCAGTACATACGAAGCACTTAAGCCAACTAGGGTATGAAGAAGAGTGATTCCGTTTGGGGTCATGGGCGTGTGTTTCACGAACTGACAAAGAGCATGCGCAGCAGGATAGCGCCAAAACCGATTCGCAGGATCAACCCAAGATTCTTTAGAAATCATCGCAGTGCATTCCGAAGCTCAGTGCAGAGCTCTTCGATGTCGGAATCATGCAAGTCCCCCATCGTTGAGATGCGAAAGATCTCACCCTCAAGTTTTGCCTGACCTGCATAGACCGTGAAATTCTTTGCCTTAAGAGCCGAATGCAGTGCGGCATAGGTTTTTCCAGCGGGAATCTGAAATCCTGCAAGGACGACCGAAGTCGATTCTGGATCAGACAGCAGGTCCTTGATTCCAAGCTCTTTTAGAGTCGTACGAACTCGGACCTGCAGGGTCTTGTAGCGGAGATGTCGGGCCTTCCAGCCTCCAGCGGCATCAAACTCAGTCAAAGCTGCATCGAGTGCATTCATCGCTTGCACCGATTGCGTGAATGGGGAAACCCCTGATCCCTGCCCTTTTGCGTACTGCCAAAGATCAAAATAAAGAGAGGCCGACTGAGTGGTCTCTGCAGCAAAGATCTCTGACTTCACTAATACAAAAGCAATCCCTGGAACACCATGAAGACATTTGTTTGCGGCGCCTGCTAAGGCCTCAATATTCCACTCTGTGAGCTGAACGTCCTCAGCGCCAAAAGAACTCACAGCATCTACAAGCAGTGGCTTTTTATATTTCTTCGCAAGCGCGCCAATGGATGCAAGATCATTTAAGCGTCCGGTTGTGGTCTCATGGTGCACGACGAATATTTTTTTAATGTCTGAGTCCTTAGATAAAAGATCCTCGATGGCGCGTAGGTCCGGCGCATCGGTCCACTCCTGCTTAAGCACGACGTGTCCCTTGCCTTGCATGGAAAGCATGGTTGCTGCCCGCTCGCCATAAACGCCGTTTGCGATCACTAAGGTCTTTCCAGCTTTTGGAGCAAGCGATGAAATCATCGCTTCAACCGCTGCCGTTCCTGAACCTGTCATCACCAAAGCGCGATAGGCATGGCCGGGATTCGCGTAAACCTTTTCGAGCCTTTGAATCACCGAGGTCGTGAGATCAAAAAATTCTTTTTCCCGGTGACAAAGGTCTGGCCTTTGCAATGCAGTACGGACTGAGGGACTGAGCGTCACGGGGCCTGGATTTAAGAGTCTTTCGCGCTTCATTGTGTGAGCCAACCTTTCATACGCAACACTACTTCTTCAGGCGTAACTTTCGGACGGGGAAGATCCGCAGATTCCCCTGCCTTCATTTTTACGTGCACTAAGGTCAGTTCCGAAGTCGGAGCACGGACAATAGCTTCAATCTCGGACAGAGTCGTCGCTCGAACTACTTTTGGATAGCCACACGCTGCCGCAATGCGCGCTAGATCGACCGAATGAGACACTGTTGACTGACCGCCGGTCGAGTCGTGGACTTCGTTGTCTAAAATAAAATGCAGCATGTTTTTGGGCCGCTCGTAACCAAGAGTGGCCAAGGCTCCTAACCGCATCAGTGCTGCACCGTCTCCGTCCAAACAAATCACCCGACGTTTCTTTTGTGCCACCGCTAGTCCTTGGGCAAGACTCGATGCGCAGCCCATCCCACCGACCATATAAAGCTGATTGACGCGGTCTTCTACGGCATACAGAACACGACCTGCAAAACCGGTCGTCGCGATCAATGCATCGGTAGGTGCGCTTGCTTTTTGAATCGCACTTAGGATTTCTCGACGTGTCTGAAGCTCGGCTGGCCACTTCGCCGGTGGAAGTTCAGCAATCGGAATTGCGCGACGTTCTGCTTTGGACTTAAGCGCGTAAGGGGCCACAGAATCTTTTTTCATGATAAGCCCATAAGGTTCGCGCGTGCGCTCCATGTGCTCGGTAACACGATTGAGTACGCCTTCCACCTGGGATTCCTCAGTGGGAAAAAATTCCCATTTGATCTTCATCGTATCAAAGAGCGCTGGTGTGATCTCACCCATGAGTTCGTGCTGAGGTTCGTCGTGTGCGCCACCCGGCTCGCCACGCCAAGTCGTGATGATGAGACTTGGAATTTTGCAGATCATGTTGATGGAAGTGAGCGGGTTCACCGTATTTCCAAAGCCTGAGTTCTGAAACATCACGACAGACTTGCGTCCGCCAATCTCTGCGCCTGCACCGATTGCAATCGCATCCCCTTCATTGGCCGCGCCTATGTACTCAAGGTCTGGGGCATCAATCACGTAGTTGATGAAGGGCTTGAGATAGCTACAAGGAACCCCTGTCCAAAGATCAAAGCCTCGGCGCTTGGCAGCTTCACAAAAAGAACTGGCTGAGATCATGTGAATTCCCCAGTTGCGACCAAGTCTTCGGAACTATCGACATCCATCCAGGCACCTGTGGTGTATACGACACGGATCTCAACACCACGCGCCTGTAAGCGTGGGAAAAGATCTGGGAGTTTGAGGGTCTTCAGTTGATCCGGATTTTTGCCAATCTCTGAGAGCTCAGCGATCAATGCTTCGCGTGCCTTTTGTCTTAAACAAACGACGCCCATCCATTCTCCGTGCAATCCGGAGGTTTCTGAATCGTGAGACACGGACTTCAGAGTAACCTTCGAGTAGAAAGATCTTTTCGAAACCGGCTCGCTGCAAACAACATAATCCGCGAAACGGCCTTTGTTTTTGCTGTCCTTTAAGTTGGAGTCGACCGCGATCACCATGTCGCCTTCTGTTTCTACCAAATCCTGAATAACGTGTTTCCGCAAAAGCACATCCCCGTACATCAGCAACAAGGAATCAACGCCCTTTTCTTCGATAACAGATTTGGCACAAAGCAAGGAACCCACTTCTTGGGTGGTCTCAAACTGGGCATTATCAAAATAACGAAGGCTTGCCAAATTCACTGCATCCTTCTTGTATCCCCGGACTACGGAAATATCCTTAACACCCACTTCACGTAAAGAAGTCGCGATGTGCGAAAGAATGGGTTTCCCTGCAATATTGACCATCGTTTTTGGACGATCCTCGGTCAAAACGCCCAACTCTTTCCCGCGTGATGCCGCAAGGACGATTGCCCGTGCATTTTGAGCAGTCTGTGGAAGATAACGTTTTTCGGCTTCTGCAAGCTCGTCTTCGCCTTGGATTTTGAAAACCTCAGCAACAGAGACCACTTCATCCTCAACCTTGAGAAGATTTTGATCCTGATGAATCTGTTTCGCAGTTTTTCGCATCGTCGTGATGGCCGCGCGCATCAGATGGTTTGCCCAGATACAAACACTGAACTTTTGATCACGAAAAACATCCGTCGGAGTTGTGTAGTACTTCGTTGGAACAATCACTACCGGCAGACGATCACCCCAGGCTTTTTTAAAGTCTAAGATTTCAGACGGGGAACGAAGCGCTGAGTGAATCAAAATCGCATCGGCACCGGCTTGGCGGTACGCTTCCGCCCGCTTCATCGCTTCATCTAAACCCCACCCTGCGATGAATGCTTCAACGCGGGCTACGATGATAAAGTCATCATCTGTCTGTGCGTCCTTTCCAGCTTTAATTTTTCCTGCGAACTCTTCGATTTCAGCAAGAGGCTGTGCGCTGCCGCGAATGAAACTATTGGTTTTAGGGAAAAGTTTATCCTCAATGCACACACCCGCAACGCCACGGCTTTCTAACTTTCGAACCAAACGGCGCATCGAATTGAAGTTCCCGTATCCTGTATCCCCATCCAGCAAAATTGGGATCGTGGTTGCATCACTCATGTATTCCGCAACTTCAAGCACCTGAGTCCAGCTCGCTTCATTGTTGTCACGCACACCAAGACTTGCTGAGATCGAAAGGCCACTGGCCCAGATCCCTTCAAACCCCGCCTCTTCGACGATTTTTGCGGAAAGGCCGTTGTGGGCCTCCATCAGAAAGGAAAGTTCAGAGGACTGTATCAATTTTTTTAGCTGAGTAGTCTTTTTCACGGTCATTCTGGTTTAACAGAATCACCACAAAGTCCGCTAGAATTTGAACACTATGCCGAACCTGACCCGCGTGCACCCTAAGGACAAACAGAACCTAGAAATGACTTTTGATAATGGAGAGGTCTTCTCAGTCCCTTACTTTGATCTCAGGTTCGAATGTCCCTGCGCCACCTGCGTCGATGAGATCACTGGCAAGAGGACCCTAAAAGCGGAATCCTTACCCAAAGACATCCACCCAAAGTCCGTTTCACCCGTCGGGCGCTATGCACTTCAGATGATCTGGAGCGACGGGCACTCCACCGGGATGTACCACTTTGACCGGCTTTACGGGCTTGGGAAGAGGTCGGTCGTGAACTCGTCTTCAAAGTCTGAAGCCCCTGACCAACGGTAGAATCGCGACACCTCAGGATCAATCCGGACCACGTTCTTTGACCAACCCTCAAGGCTCAATGCCTCAGGCGAGCGCACGCGGGAAAGCGCTACATATGCCTGACCGTGCTCCCAAACACCCTTCAGATCGACATGCGCTCGATCGAGTGTCGCGCCCTGCGCTTTATGAATCGTACATGCCCAGGAAAGTGTGAGCGGGAAGTTCGAGGCCACTGCCGCAACACTGCCCTCAGCGTCGAGCACACTGAATTCTACCGGTTCAACTTCGACGACTTTTCCACTGAGCAACTGAACCTTCAGTTCCTTTTTAGAAATCTCTTCGATATGTCCCAAAGATCCATTCACCCAAATGCCGTCGGGGTGATTGTTTCGAAACATCACGAGTGCCCGTTCTTTCAGCACCAGTGTTTCAGGGATAGGCGCGTTGCGTTTGAGTTCATCCACCTTAGGTGCACGTCCAGAATAGATCGTTGGAAAGACGTGCTCTTTGCCGCCCAAGCGGCTTAAGCGTTCCTGATTGATCGAATCCACCTGATGACGCCTGGAAAAGAGCCGGGTTCCCGAGAACTCAACATCGACGGGACGCACTAAACGTTTGAGTGCCTGGTCCGCTTCCGGGGTGAGTTCGCCTTTTCTGACCGCTCCAAGCACCTTATTCCACTCGGTGACACTCGACCTGACCACTTCCTTTAAATCCACGACCGTCACTTCAGCTGCCCGCCATGCGGCACTATGAAAGGCCCAAGCGCGCTCTTCACCTTGGCGGGTAACGGGTGGCAACTGGGCAAAGTCCCCTACAAAAACGACCCTTAAGCCACCCCAAGGTTCTGATACTTTTCGTACTTTCCTGGCGATTGCTTCGGCGGCGTCTAATTCTTTGGCCCCAAGCATCGAAACTTCATCAATGATGACCGAGCGGGCTTTGGCCAAACGTTTTGCTATTCCGCGGTGGGACACGGCCCGCGCAACAGTTGCGTCAAAGCCGCCTTCTAAAATTCCAAGTCCAAAGAAGCTATGAAAGGTGCGGCCGCCGACCAAAATTGCAGCCGTGCCGGTCGATGCAAGAACCGCTGTTTCCGCGGTATCAAATTTTCGTTTGCGGGCCTCTTTCAGCACCGTCGACTTCCCAGTGCCTGCCGCCCCGGTTAAAAAAACATTCGAGCGTGAGTCTAAAGCTTCAAGGGCTGCGAGCTGATCTTTTGTCCATTCCACTTGAGGACCTTAACTGAAACACCCAAGCTTAGGAAATGACGAAGAGCCCGCGCCACAGTTTAGAGTTCAAACGTCGCAGGACCGCAAACTGGCTGATCCTAGGCCTGACCTACGCGGTGATGTACGCGGGACGCTACAATTTAAGTTTTGCAAACCAGGAGCTCTCAAAACACTTGGGTTGGGATAGGTCTCAAGTCGGAACGATCATCAGCGCGGGTCTCCTCGTTTATGGGCTTTCCGCTTTTGTAAACGGGCCTCTTGCAGACCGTATCGGCGGCCGAAGAGCGATGCTGATGGGTGCACTTGGATCTGTGGTGTGTAACGTCCTTTTTGGATTGGGCGCATATATGGGATTTTTAGGGACAGGTGAAGTCCTGGTCGCCTACCTGGCCACGGTCTGGGCCTTAAACTCTTACTTTCAAAGCTTCAGCGCCCTCTCCCTGATTTCGGTCAATACGGCTTGGTTCCACGTCGCTGAAAGAGGGATTTTTTCGGCTATTTTTGGTTCGCTCTTGCAGCTGGGTCGCCTCCTTGTATTTGCACTAGGAGCTTACTTAGTCAGTACCGGAACCTGGCCCCTGGTCTTTTTCATTCCTGCGACTTTGATCCTGATGATGTGTATCCCGACGTTCCTGTTTGTTCGGAATGATCCAAAGGACTGCAAACTCACAGAGCTCGACCCTGAGGACGCAACTCGCTACAGCGATGTCGCAGAACCCCTGAGAAGTGTCATCAAAAAACTTTGGACCAACCCTGTAGCGATCACGATCGCGACTGCAGTGTTTTGCATGGGTTTTGTGCGTCACGGTTTTGAGCAATGGTTCCCGCGTTACATGCTTGAGGCTGGGGGCTTAGAAGTTTCTTCACCGGTATTTGTGCAAGGCAGTTTGATCATCATTGGCGCTGCGATTTTAGGAGCATTCATCGCTGGAAGTTTTTCTGATTTTTTCTTCGATGGCCGTAGACCCCCCATCGCATTTTTCGGTTTTTCTTTGCAAGTCTGCGCAATGCTGGTTGTGACCTATATGCCGAGCATCGACGCCGTGATCTTAGCATTTGTTGTAAATTCGTTTGCGGTCAGCATCGTGCACACGATGTTATCGGGCGCCGCTGCGATGGACTTTGGCGGCAAAGACGCATCTGCCACTGCTGCAGGGATGTTTGATGGCATGCAGTACTTGGGCGGCGCTGCCACAGGAGTCGGCATTGGGGCGCTGCTGGATCGTTTCGGCTGGGCCGCGTGGGGGCCAAGCATGGTTGGGTTCGCAGGCGTCGGCGCATTTTTGATGCTTCTGATTTGGGGGAAAACGGCGAAAGACAGAGCGGTCTAGTGATGGATGAGCTTCTGGCCTTCGGCGATCCCTGTGCAGTCTTTGAGTGCTGCAAGCCGCTCTGAGACCTGAAGTATCCCGGGCATCTCAGACAATCGCTGATACATGGCTCGCGTCGCAAGATGAATCGGCGAGCTATAAAGTGCTGGATATTGCCTGAACTTCGAACGGCCTTTTGTCACCGTTTCCACGTGGGCGTCGTGGTCTTTCCAAAGTTGGCGCGCCTCCACTGCAATCGCCTCGAAACGCAGCAGAGTTGAAACAGACGGTGCCCCTTTGGTTCCGGCGAGCAGAGCTTTTATTTCATAAAACCGGTCCCGCACCCATTTATGAGGAAGCTTAGAGTTAGCCCCACTCTGACCCGCACCTTGGACCATTTGTTTAAATCCGGTCACTAACCCGATGGAGTGAATCGTGTTTTCGAGCGAGGTTAAAAATTTTTCATCCATTGCAGCGAAGTCAGCGGCGGTGCGGGACGGTTTTTCAGAATGAGCTTTAAGCGACGGAGTCGTTGGATCCGAAATACTTGCTTTTGATTCACCCGGTGCAAATTGTGAAGGCGTGGCGTCCAGGAATCCTGAGGACTGAGCGTCGATGAAGACTTCATTCTCTGCGTGAAGATCCCCTGCTGTGGCCGAATCGGTGACTTGTGAAAAGAGCGACCTGGCTTGCAGAGTCACGCTTGGTGCAGTTGCCTTAAGATACGGATTTAAGATCGCGCGAAGAAGAGACGCACTTCCATCACACTGGGCATGGAAATCTCCGTTCACCAAAAAGCGTGTTAGCCCTTCCATGGTTTCCGAATGGTCCATGGCAGGTATTTCTGGTTTATAACTGTAGCGGGTAGCGACACTGATGAGGTCAGAGAATTCTTTTAGGCTAAGTGTCGATTGATGTGAAAATGTCGTGCGAATGCCTTCGGAAAGAGAAGCGTATCCCAGGGCCTCCATACGGGCGACGATCGAGTGCATATGTGCATCCCAGCGAAGCGTTGGTGCTGATAGTGCCGGATGAGACTTTTTAGGCTGAGCGACAAACCTAAACTCCGCGTGAAATTGAATGGGGCGCGGTACACTTAGAAACTGCAGGAGATAACCGTCCTTTGCATTGGTCTTTAAAATCTGAAATTCACGTGAATCTAAAGGTCCATGCGCATCTTGAGCGGCAAACTTTACGATCTGTGAGTCTTTTGGTGTTGGGATAGAGATCCATCGACCATCGGGCATCGCAAAGTCAGAGCTGATGACACTCACATCAGCTTTTGCGACTGCCCCAGGATTCAGATCGATCGGGATCCATGCCTCATTGGGGAATTTTTTGGTGAGCAGCAAATCAATGGGAGACTTATTTGTCTTCCACGCTAAGCGAAAGAACTCTTGCGTGAGCCCGCGGCTCACGGCTTCTTTTGTGGTATTTAGTGCTGGTGCTGGCGCCTCGTTACTTACGTTTGAAAAGTATCCGGTGGGAGTAATCGCGGGACCCTGCCCGAGATTTTCTAAGTTGGTATTCAGCAAGGATTCAGCACTGCGCTTGGCATTACTTGCCGAAACGGCCGCTCGACTCAAAAGCGGATGATCCATTCCAGTGCGGGGTATTCGTTCGTGGGTCATAGAAAACTGAGCAAGCCCATCTCGCTCTTTCCAGTGGTCGGGGGATTGTTGAAGACCGCGAAGGAGGAGGAGTATGTATGCAGATTCTTTAGCTTGGCGTGGAGGGCTCCATGCACTGAAGACTTCAAACCACTTTGGAAAGATCCAGTCCCCCCTATTTGAAATTTCTACTTCATGAAGCGACTGTTGGTACCATTCTGCTATATGCCTTGCAAAAGTGGGATATACATCGAAAAGGTACAATCTGAGCCTTGTGGCCAAAATAGTCTCGCGATCACGGGAAAAAAATGATTTTTTTAGGCTTTCAGGTTCGTCAGAATTTGAATCTAGGTCGTTATAAAGAGTTTGCAGAAGCTGGAAGTGCATACTTCGAAGGCTAAGAGATCTTCTTGTCGTCTCTGATTTTTTCTCAAAATACGGTCCTATTAGATGATCGGTACACCGTTGCCAGGAAACAGGTATCGCTAAATCTCTTGACGGCCCCATGCCCAGTTGCTTCAAGCGTACGACCACGGTCTTGTGCTGAAATTCCGCAAGGAGTTCCTTCTTTCCAGAAAAACTGGAAATACGCCAGCGCACCACGGATTTAAGAAAATCCTGGAGCCCTTCCCCGTATAGCTCTTCATGACTTTCCTCAATCCAATCTCCCCTCTCTTCCAAGATCTCAGCAAGCCAAGGTTTTTCTGACGCTCGAATGAGCTCAGGCAAAAGGTGGTTCACTTCATTGGACAAAAGCATCAGGAGTTCTTCGTCCCAATATTCTTTCCATGCCTCAAACTGCCTTTTATTTAATCTTTTTTTGCTCGCTGCTTTCTCCTGATACTCATTCTGTTCCATCTGCTGATTGAAAGTCCGCTGATACAGCGTGCGATAGTCACTACCCCGACCAGGCACAGCATCCAATCCCAGACTACTTTTTGTACGCACTTCTGCGATCAATTCTGGAACCTTGCGAAGATCTCCGCCGGCACTTTCTAATGCTTCGAGGCTGCTTAACATCTGGGAAGCAAGTTCATGAATTGGGACATACCCATGTGTGGGTAGAAAGTGCTCCGTGTATTCACGCTCAAGCTCAAAAAAGGTATTCATCATCACTTTGAATCCCTCACGTAATCGAAGCACAACTGCCTGGTGCGAGAGGAATTCCATGTGCGCGGGCCCAAAGGTGTCCATGAGCGCCGTCTTGATGCTTGGGTATCCCAGGTGATTTTCCACCAAGTCCCCCATGCCGTCGTATTTGGGGTCACTTGAGAAAAACAGCAGCCAAAGTTCTTGGGCTTTTGGGGAAATGTCCGCGGGCGGAGGATCGCGGTCGGTCCCGGCCAAGCAGTCCAAAGTGCAAAGAGACAACCCCAGCGATAGCCCTGAAAGTATGGCTCTAAGTCTAGGTGTTTTTCCGAACCCCATAATTCCCGACAAAATAACACAACAATAGGGTGGCGACAACCGAGGAGCTGGCTGTAAATCCGGATCAACGGGCTCACGACCGGAGTTGATTTAATGATTCATGTTTATTTCATAAGAATCAGGCAAAGACCGCACAAGAAAAACACGGTGACTTAGCTAACCCCTTGAATTCTCAATCATCCTCGGAATTTTTCAAGAAAGATGTCGCGTGCTTTTTAGGCAGCGGATTGTTCGGCATTTTGGAGTGATTCCCTCATTTCTTTTGTTGGATTTAATTGAACTTCAGATACGTGATTCCATT
>JAIXOQ010000011.1 GCA_027486675.1 Pseudomonadota bacterium | reverse complement strand
GATTTGGGTTACTTCGATGTAGAAGGCTTAAGATTCGAACACCTAAAGAATCCGTTCGGGTCAAAAGTGTTACCTATGTCTCCGGTATGAGATGTCACCCATGTGTCCGGTACGTACCTTATTTTAAATGGCGGAGAGAAAGAGATTCGAACTCTTGAGGGTTTTAACACCCTGCTCCCTTAGCAAGGGAGTGCCTTCGACCACTCGGCCATCTCTCCAACCTAGAAAAAATCTAACAGATCAAGCGTCCTCAGGAAAGTCATCGATCATTTCCTCACGAAAGTGCTCAAGCTCGACCAAACGTTTGCGCATTCGAAGAGGAATTTGAAGCCTCTGACACAAGGGAATCAAGCGCTCAAGTTGCACATCGGAACGAACCAAGAGTCCCTCGGGCTTACGACCCTGCTTCTCAATCGCACCGAGTAATGCTTCAGCGACTTCCTCAGTGGCCTCTGCAAAGGGCTCAAGAGTCACCAACCCCAGAAGGGCGCCCTCCCTCTCAAAGACCGCTGCACATTGCACAAACTGTTCTTCGTCGCCATGCATTCGGGTCACAGGTAGGTAAAACGCTCCGGCCTCCCATACCCCCTGAGCAGGCAGAGGTACGGCTGACAACCTGGCAAGCCTGGCCTCAAATTGCAAGAACGGAGCGGAAAGTACCCACTTCGATTCAGGCAAAAGAGCTACTTCGGCCTTCCAGTGTTTTGCAACGGCCCAAATCCGGTAACCAAATTCCTCGGCATCATGGGAAAGCATCTGAACTTCATCGCGGTCCATTCGGCCGACCAAGTCAGTGACTGCATCGAGCGCCAAAAACAACAATTCTCGCTCGTGCTGCTTGAGCTCTCGTTTCGGACAACCCGGTCGGAGAGAAGAATAAGTGCTTGCCTTGCCTTCCTCAATTTCTACCTGAATGCCTTCGGTTGTCGCAAAATCTAAGCCATATTCAGGAATCCATTCCCCACTCCGCAATTCACGCACCCGGGTGAATGCGTCATTTCCAGTCAGAATGAGCATCTGAAATACCGTGTCCTGACTCTGCACAAAGAGCACCGGCACGGGCAATTCACGGCCCGTCAATCCATCAATCCACAGAGGCTTGGTCTCATCTAAGCGCAACCAAGGGGTTGCGTCTAAGAAGCGCTCAAAAATTTCTTCCGGGGTATGGCTCCTTTGTGGCATTGCATCCATTGAAGCATCAGTTAGATTTTCTGGCAGTGGAAAAGCCCAGTTACATCCCAAAAGTTCTGATTCTTCAACACCCAGGCGAAGCTAGGAGACAGTCCATTAGAAGCGCTGACCTGCTGAATACCCTACTTCCCGATCAGGTTGTGACACGAGTGGGCCTCACTTGGAGAAACCTAGACCACGCACTCGGGAATACCCAGAAGGGAGCGAAGCCCAAATCATGGATCGTTCTGTACCTTGGATCCCTCGAGTCCTCACAAATCCTCGCAAAATCGAGAGAGCCTGGCCTTTACTTCGCCAATGCTGCCTTAGACCCTGTGCCAGCCAATGGATCGATCGAAGGGATCGTTCTGCTGGACGCGACCTGGCCCCAGGCCAAGTCCATGTGGTGGAAAAACTCCTGGCTCTTAAAATTGAACCGAGCGGTACTGAAACCACGCGAGAAATCTAAGTTCAAGGAACTTCGAAAAGAACCCAGAGCTGAATGTGTTTCTACCTTGGAGGCTGCAGCCGAAGCCATGAGCGCATTAGGTGCACCGATAGAACTGGAACAAAGACTGAAAGAAGCCTTCATTCAAAGGGTAAAGACTACCCGCGGCGCGGGCGGCCGCCCTTCATCTGATTGAGCATATTCATCGCCTGCTGCATCTGCTGAGGCGAAGGCATTTTCCCACCCATCATTTTTTGCATCTGCTGCATGGCATCCGCGGTCCCCTTAGAGCCTGGGAAAGCCATTTTCAGCATTTGATCACTCGCCTTTTTCAATTTAAGAAAAAGGAAAATATTAAGACCGGTAAAAACAGCGACAAAAATCCAAGAAACAATAATCCAAATCGACATATCGAAACAAACTACTGCGCTTCAGAGTTTGTCGCAACTGCTCGATCAGATTCACTCAGCCGCACGAAGGTTTCTTGCATCAGGCGATGAATTCGGTCCATCAAATCACGCGTATCCCCTTCAGTGAGCCCAGCTGTCGGCACAGGCTCTAGAATTTGAAGAGAAAGCTGTCTCCCGCTTGCGAAGATGCCACGCTCCCATTCTGCAATGCCTGCCACTGAACCGCAGACCATGGGCACAATCGGAACCTGGGCTTGAATCGCTAACTTAAAAGCACTTGCCTTAAAGGGCAGTAACCGGGGTGCTTGACCTTTTACAGGATGACTTCTTGTGCCTTCGGGAAAAATTCCGATACGGAGCCGTTCTTTCTGGATGCGGCCCGCAAAGGACGCCACTTGCTGTGCGGCAACACTCGATCTTTTTCGGTCGATCAGGATCACTCCGGCAGCTTTTAAGAACCATCCAAAAAATGGAATGTATGTGAGCTCTTTTTTCGCAATGCCCACACAGCGCGTTGGCGTGATCCCACCGAACATAACGACATCAAAAGCAGATTGATGATTCCCTATGATGACTGCACAAGGAGTCTGGTCCAAACGTTCGGTATTTAAAAATCGAGCCCGCACTCCGGTCGTTCGAAGTCCCCACTTGGAAAATGTCCTCATAAAGCGGTGATTCAGGTTGACGTTGCCCCACTGAAAGAGAGCGATCACGGAGTACACGAATGCAACCGTGACTAAAACCAGAATAAGGATCAAGGCTAAGAACTTACCGCGCATGATCCCACGGACTCGTGCTTTCTGAACTCATGTAGGCCCTCAGTGCGCGACTCACAAATTCTGGTTTCCCCATCTCCTGACTAAACGCAGCATTGGCCTGACAGAGTGCATCGTAGTCGATGCCCGTTTGCACCTGTTGCTCCTTGAAGATGTAGAGTAGATCCTCTAGAGCCACATTTCCGGTGGCACCTGGGGCGAATGGGCATCCCCCCAAACCACCTGATGAAGCGTCAAAATGAGTGATGCCGTATTTATATGCAACCCACACGTTGGTTAAGCCTGTGCCACGGGTGTCGTGCATGTGCATGGCTATGCGGCTTGTTCCAAACCTTTGAATGCACGCTTCTGACGCAGCCTTCACTGCAGAGGGTGTAGCAACCCCAATGGTGTCTCCCAATGAGACTTGCTCACAACCTAAGTCAAGGAGTTGCTCGATGATGCGCAAGCTCTGCTCCCATCGCGTTCGTCCTTCAAAAGGACAGCCAAAGACTGTGGACACATAGCCCCGGACGCGGATCCCGACACTTTTTGCACTTTGGATCACGCGGGAAAATTCTTGAAGGGATTCATCGATTCCCATCCCGATATTCCGTTTTGCAAAAGATTCTGTGGCGGCGGTAAACACCCCAATCGCTTTTGATCCGGATTCGATCGCGCGCTCAAGCCCACGCTCATTCGGTACCAATGACCATAAGACTGAAGGAAGGTGTAAATCCGTAAGAGACTTTACGAGTAAATCTGAGTCCGCCATAGCAGGCACACGATCAGGACGCACAAAAGCTCCGGCCTCTATGTGTGGAACACCGGCTCTTGCCAAGGCCTCGATCCACTTCAAACGCGCAGCCAAACTAGGTCTGCGTGGATCATTCTGCAGACCGTCTCTTGGACCAACATCATAGAGAGTGACCGAGTTCTGCATCACATCAGACATCCTTCTTTGTTGGAAGAGGTTCAAAATCTAAGAGTTTCTGTCCGGGGGTCACCTGTTGAAGCGCTGAGACCAGGAACCGAGTCACCTGACCTGCGGAGGGAGCTTTGATGGAGAACTCCATTTTCATCGCCTCCATCACAAGGAGCAATTCGCCGGCAATAACTGTCTTTCCTGGGTCGCAACACAGCTTCACGACCTTGCCAGGAAACCGTGCAATAAACATTTCCGGATCCGCGTCACTTCCACTGCCTTCAGATTGTTTTCTGAGCACCTTTCCAAAACCCGATCTTCCGGCAACTGAGAAAAACAATTCATCCCCATGGCGTGCCAAATAGACCCGCTTTTGTTCTGCGCCCACCCGTAGTAAAAAAAATCCGCCAGGTTGAGGAATCAACTCTTCATCCGTTAAGTTAAGCCCAATCTTTGTATCAAAGGCCCTGATTTTTATATCTTTCATCCATTCCTCCGCAGCAGATGCCAAGGACTGACACTCTGGCCTGAAGCCTGAGCAGCAGAGGGACTGATTCGAGTCATTGCCCCATCGGCTAACAGATTCCCAAGCCCAGAAAGATCAGGCGCTGAAAGGAGCGCGGGCGCTTCGCGCATCAAAAATCCTGTGTCGACTCGTCCATCGATCACGCCTGCATGCAGTGTGAGTGCCTGTAAATAGGGCAAGTTGGTCCCGACTCCGTCGATGACTGTGTCTGCAAGGGCAACCCTCATTCGGTCCACCGCTTGTTTGCGCGTAGGTGCATGAACAATAATCTTGGCAAGCATGGAATCAAACTGAGTACTAATCACTTGGCCCACCTCAATTCCGCGATCGACACGAATGCCCGCACCCATGGGCCAGATCAAATTGCGGATTTTTCCCGTGCATGGACCAAAGTCATTCCAAGCATCCTCAGAACATATACGTACTTCGATCGCATGCCCGCGCTCAAAAATCCCAGTGGGCAGAGTGTAATGGGCTGGATTCAAAGCAAGCTCAACCTGCATATGCACTAAATCAACCCCAGTGATCAATTCAGTGACTGGGTGTTCTACTTGAAGACGCGTATTCATCTCGATGAAATAGGCGTTACCCGCGGCATCAACAAGGTACTCAATCGTACCTGCATTTCGGTAAGAGGTTTCCTGCACTAACTTCAAAGAAGATTCGTGAATGACTTTTCTGGTTTTCTCGAGCAAATGAGGGGCGGGAGCTTCTTCCCAAATTTTTTGGTGTCTCCTCTGAAGCGAACACTCACGTTCAAAAAGATGCAGACCCTCACCGCGTCCATCTCCAAAAATCTGCACCTCGATGTGTCGAGGGTTCTCCACATAACGTTCTAAAAAAAGCACTCCATCGCCGAAAGCAGCAATTGCCTCACGACTCGCACTTTCTGCCGCCCCTTCAAGTTCTGAGGCCTCAGTAACCTTTCGCATTCCTTTTCCACCGCCGCCCGCTTGGGCTTTCAGCAGCAGTGGGAAACCTACTCGTTTTCCTGCTTCAAGGATCGATTCTCCGGGAGCAACTTTTGCCCAAGGCACAGTCGGGATCCCAATGCGCTCAGCCAATTCTTTTGCTGCGATCTTTCCACCCAATGCTTCCATCGTTTCTGCTCGGGGGCCGATGAAAGCGATGTGAGCCGCCTCTAAGGCGCGTACAAACACTGGTCGCTCCGATAGGAACCCGTAACCAGGATGTACAGCCGATACACCAGATATTCTTGCTACCCTGAGCAGCTCTTCAACACTGAGGTAAGACTGAATCGGATATGCCTCATCTAGGAAAGTGACATGGCGGGACGCTTCGTCCCCTTCCACAAAAACACCGACGGCACCGATTCCAAGCTCCCGAAGTCCTTGCGCAATCCTACAGGCAATCTCACCCCGATTTGCGATCAGCACTTTAAGCTTTTCCTTGCCTCCCCGAAGAATCATGAAGCGCTCCAGCTCGGCCGACGTTTTTCAAGAAAGGCGCTCACACCCTCTTGTGCCTCCGGTTTCACACGAAGTTCAGCGAGGATCTTTGCGACATATTCAATCGTATCTGGAATTGCTGCTCGTTCTTCTGGCCAGCACAAACGGTGCACCATTTCTTTTGCGGTCTTCATGGCAAGCGGTCCACAAGAAAGCATAGAAAGAGCGAGTTCCATGCCTTGCACTTCAAGCTCAGCCTCAGTTTCGACGACTTCATGGACGAGGCCGATCTCTTGGGCACGAATAGCGTCGAATCGTTTTGCAGAGACGAACAAGGACCTGGCCTGTGATGCACCAATCTTTGAAACCACAAAGGGACCGATGCAGGCAGGAACGACCCCTAAGCGAACCTCGCTTAAGCTAAAGACACAACTTCGTGTCGCAATCACAATGTCGGCCACGGAGACTAAGCCTACCCCTCCGCCGAGTGCTGCGCCTTGAACGAGCGCAATGACTGGCTTGCTGCAACGGTTGATCGTATCAAACATGCGAGTCAGCGTGAGTGTGTCCTTAAGGTTGTCTTCGTAAGAGAGCTCTATGCTTTGGCGCATCCAATTGAGGTCTCCACCCGCACAAAAATTGATGCCTTCCCCGGATAAGATCACCACACGAACTTGGGCATCGCACGAGAGGGCGGAAAAAACGGAACCCAGTTCGTGAATCATGAGCGCATTGAAAGCGTTTCTGACTGAGGGTCGTCTTAAGATCACTCGGGCAATTCCATTTGGCTGCGTTTTTAGGTCAATCGTTTCATAGCCCATATCCTCTGAATTGTGCCTTGTTTTCAAGGGGGTCGCCACCGAAGATAGTGCTACCCATGGACACCAAAGAACGCCTCCAGAAAATTATTGCTGCCTCAGGCCTCATGAGCCGACGCAGCGCGGAAGAGGCTATTCTTGCGGGCCGAGTGCAGGTGAATGGAGTCGTCACCTCCCTGCTTGGAACCAAGGCGAGTCGAGACCTTGACCTGATCACGATCGACGGCACACCAATCCCCAAAAGGGAAACGCACCGGACTTTCCTTTTTTACAAGCCTAGAGGTGTGATGACGACCAAGAAGGACCCTGAGGGCCGGCCAACAATCATGGACTATTTTCAAGATGTGCCAGCAGTGAATCCCGCGGGTCGCCTCGACTATGAAAGTGAAGGTCTACTGATCCTTACGACCGATGGAGAACTCCTGCTGAAGCTCACACACCCGAGGTATCGGGTCAAAAAGATCTACGAAGTCACGACAGACCGCAGACTCACCAAGGACCATATCGAAAAACTTTGTACGGAAATCCAACTGTCTGATGGTCCTGGCAAATTTGAATCATGCGAAAAGTTGGACGAAAGGGACACCTACCGCATCACCATTTTGGAAGGACGAAATCGATTCATACGTCGTATGATCGCAGCTTGTGATGACAATCAGGTGGTTCGTCTACTCAGAACTCACATGGGTCCTTACGCTTTAGGAACTTTAAGTTTTGGCGAACGGACTGAGATTTTCCCAGATGCAGAAGCCGACCTCAATCCGTGAACTCTCAGAATTTGTTGAACAGTGCGACCGCTGCCCGCGGCTTCGCGCCTACTGCTCAAAAGTTGCGCTCGAAAAAAAGGCGGCATACCGCGATCAGACTTACTGGGGAGGACCGGTGGGGAGCTTCGGCGACGAAAACGCTGAGCTCATCATTCTAGGGCTAGCCCCGAGCGCTCATGGCGCAAATCGAACAGGAAGGCTAATCACGGGCGATAAAAGTGGTGAATGGCTTTTTCGGGCTCTGTTTGAAACCGGATTTTCTTCCCACCCTAAAAGCGAATCACGAACAGACAGTTTGGTGCTCACAAATGCTTACATCACCAATGTGATCCACTGCGCACCACCAGAAAACAAACCAACCCCAGAAGAGCTGATTCAATGCGGCCGGCACTTGAACCTAGAACTCAATCTCCTTCAAAATAAAAAAGTGATCCTTGCTTTAGGCGCGATCGCTTACCAACAGACATCAAGAACACTGAATCTTTTTCGCGCCCAACGCTTTACTCACGCCCTTGAAGTGCAAGTGCCCGATGGTCCACTCATCCTTTGCTCCTATCATCCCAGCCAACAGAACACTTTCACGGGGAGGCTCAAGTGGGATGCATGGATTGAGATCTTTAGAAAAGCAAAAACCCGGATCGAACAATGTTCGACCGGGCCCGCTTAAGCCATACTTAAGGGTTAAAAGCTGTTACTTCTTCCCAGATTTCTTCTTTTTGTAAGCAGCCTTTTTATCGGTTGCACGCTTTGAGCGTCCGGCAAAGAGGGTCTTCGCAAATTCTTTGTCCGTTTGAATCTTCGCTTTGCGCTTATCGCGGCCAATTTTGCGAAGTGTACGGCGACCGAGTGCGCCCTTCTCTTTTCCAGTTGTCGTTTCTGTTTTTGTCGTTGCCATTGTTATTCCTTATTTCTTTGAAAGCGTTGCTTGACCTGGTTTCCAGTTCACAGGGCAAAGCTCGCCAGTTTGAAGCGCTTGGAGGGTGCGTAGTGTGTCATCGACGGAGCGACCTACCCCAAGTGCGTTAACGCTCATCCACTGAAGAACGCCGCTTGGATCGATCAAGAAGGTACCACGCAAAGCAATACCGCTTTCTTCGATCAAAACACCATAACTTCTGGAGACTGAGTGATTAGTATCAGCAAGAATCGGGAACTTCACTTCCGGGAGATCCTTCTCAAACCAAGCCTTATGCGAATGCTGACTATCAGTGCTTGCACCGATGACTTGGCAATTCGCCTCTAAAAATTGTTTCTCCAGTTGCGCGAAGCCACGGATTTCCGTTGGGCATACGAACGTGAAGTCGAGGGGGTAGAAGAATAAACATACCCATTTCCCTTTATATTCCTTCAGCGCTACTTCCTTAAACTGTCCAGCTGCATACGCTGCCGCCTTAAAGTCCGGAGCAGGCTGACCCACTTTTAAATTCCACATGAGAGTCTCCTTTCAAAAAATCTTTCGATTAGAATTGAATGAGTAGGGTAACGACCTGCGAGAGGTGAAACAAGCGAAATGCCTGAAGAACAACAACAACGACCTTGGTTACAGCTCCCTCTACCCATTTTTCTATGGGCTTCGGCCTTTTTTCTCCGCCCCATTGTCTTTAGGGGGGGGTGTGGGACTCATCCTGAGCATTGCGAAGCCAAGGCCCTCAGTACTGTCGATCAAATGGCCCTTGGCCATGCTTCGGTCTCATGGGACTTCGCAAGCAACATTCTTCAAAACTCAATAGGTGTGGCCCTCGCGTTCGCCTGCTTCCTTCCCTGGCTCAGCAAGCGCGACCGCACTTCGCTGAAACGAAGCCTCACTTTGCTCGTCCAAAACCTAGTCCTCATCGCTTGGAACGGCGCACTCATTGAGATCGTACGGGATATCGTTCAGCGCCCAAGACCTCTGGTTTTCACAAGACCCATGGAGGAGGGGCTAAGCCCAATGCAGTTCACGAGTTTCTACTCCGGACACACTAGCTTTGTAGCGTTAGCGACCATGATCCTTGCCCTGCGTTTCGCAAAAAGGGCTTACAGAGTTCCAGCCATTTTGGCTGCACTTCTCTTCAGTGGATTGGTCGGTACTGCTCGTGTTTTGGGAGGGCGTCACTTTCCCAGTGATGTGCTCTTTGGCGCACTAGCGGGCATCACGATCGCTTGCATCGGCCTGGCCTCTCAAAAGAATGCGAGCCGGCACGCCCACCACAATTGAGTTCGGCGGAATGTTTTCTGTGACGACGACGTTTGCACCAATTTTTGAGTTTTGGCCGATCCGAATGTCACCTAAAAGCTTCGCACCCGCCCCGACTATTACGCCGTCCTCCAATGTGGGATGGCGTTTGACGGGTCGGAAGTCGACAGCACCCAAGGTCACACCATGGTAAAGGCTGCAATCATTCCCAATGACGGACGTCTGACCAATCACAATTCCCATCCCGTGGTCGATGAAGAGGTTTGTACCTAATTTTGCACCCGGATGGATCTCGATTCCGGTGAGCCAGCGGGAGAACTCTGCAATTGCGCGAGGTAAAAATGGGATTCTCGCTCGATCCAATGCATGCGCGATGCGATGCAGTGCCACCGCTTTCACGCCTGGGTAAAGGAGAATGATTTCCAACCCCGTGGGGCGAACCGGGTCACGCATCTGATAAGTTCTAATTAGTTTCCACATTTTCTTTACCCGCTCCCACCATCCTAAGTAGAAGGGAGACATGGGATCAACACTTACAGGAAAAAAGGCCGTCATCTTAGGACTTGCAAATGATCGCTCGATCGCTTGGGGCATCGCAAAACGTCTGAAGGAGGAAGGGGCCGATTTGGCATTTAACTTCCTCGGGGAAGCGTTGGAGAAGCGGGTCCGACCCCTCGCTGAATCACTCGGTTCCACTTTCATTGAACAGTGCGACGTTTCAAAGGACGAAGAGATCGAGAGTTTTTTTGGAAAGCTACAAAAAACCTGGGGAACCTGCGACATCTTGATCCACTCTGTCGCATTTGCAAATAAAGATGACCTTCAAGGACGCTTTGTGGAGACACCACGCGCTGGATTTAAGCTTGCGCTTGACGTGAGCGCGTACTCTTTAATCGCTACATCTCGCGCCGTGCTTCCTCTGATGCCGAAGGGCGGTACAATCCTCACCCTCACTTACTATGGGAGCGAAAAAGTCATTCCTGGCTACAACGTCATGGGTGTCGCAAAGGCGGCTCTTGAAGCCTCAGTCCGTTACCTTGCTCATGACTTAGGACCAAACGGGGTTCGAGTCCATGCAATTTCTGCAGGCCCAATAAAGACTTTAGCTGCGGCAGGCGCAATTCCAAATTTCAGGGACTTCCTGACGACTGTAGAGGAGCGCTCACCTATGCGTGCGAATGTGACGCCAGAGGACGTGGGCGCGATGGCGGCCTTTCTTTGCACTGAAGAAGCCCGCCACGTTACGGGAAATATCACTTATGTGGACAGCGGTTATCACATCTTAGGGGTATAGCTTAGATACAGGGGTTAAATACGGCCCACGTTCCAAAGCCCGCTCGGAAACTCTGGGTCAGGAATGAGTAAGGGCAGACGGGCTGTCCATCTAAATAAACCCAGAACTGTACCGCTCCGCTGCCTAGGAACTGAGCGATCGCTTGCCCGCGAGTCACCGTATCGCCGACACGGATATTCACTGTTTGCAATCCCACGAGCCTAGTCTTCATCCTGCCAGAATGCAGAATAGTGATGCTATCGACGGTCACTTCGGTCACGACCCCGGTGGCTGGAGCAAGGAACTGCCCTAAGGTGAAAAGGTTCAAAGAGTTAAAAGTCCAGTAAGGTGTCGAAGAGGAATACCCACCTGTTAAAAAACTCGACTGCACAGTACCGGCCACGATCTGATCTAACGCCGGAATGGAGTCATCAAAAAGAATCAGCGGATCGACCCCTGTTCCACAGGATAAAAGCGTCCCTAACACTGCAGTCAGCGCCACTCCCCGCTTAACCCTTGATCCCTTAAAAGTCATAGCGCAACCCTCCGGTGAATGCGATGAAGCCAATCTGACGCTGGCCGATAATCAAGGTGACCGGCATTCGACTGACCACAGAAAATCCATCGGCAATCGCAAGCTCTATGCCCGGCTCTAGAAGAGCCGTGAAATAACCGGACACACGAAAGCTATTCGCAGCTGCGTTCGGAATCGTTAGCCAAGCTAAGCTTCCTCCGACACCCAAACCGAATGAAGTCATGAGCCCTTCAATTCCTGTGTTCCCGCGAAGCGCAAGTCCGACCACAATAGGAACTACGTTGAAACTTGCATCCGTCTGCGTGACCGGCTGCAACATTTGAAAACCAACATGCAGAAAATGATCCAAACGAGAGTCTAAGAAGCGGTCAAAATAAACCTTCCCGTTAAATCCAATTTGAGAATTGAAGTTTTGCCCGGCTTTACCAAATACTGCAGGCCACTGCGCACCGAGCTCAATACCCAAGAGAGCACTTTCTTGGGCGGGACCTGCCTGTTGTGCAGCTTCTTGTTTGATAGGTTTTTGTTGCGCAGGCTTCTGCGCGTAACTCATGGAGCTTAACCAGAAAATCCCCACACACATTACTAGCCAGTACCTCATCATAGTAGGATTAGGATAAGCGCAATGATTCTCCCCTTGTTAAAAAATCAACTTACCCTTCGCGTCGAAGAACCGACGGTTTTTAGACAAGCGATGACGCGCTTACTTCTTGAGTCAAATCCGTGGCTCTCAAAACGTGCAGCCCTCGACATTTTGGACGATGGAATATTTACCGGCCCCAAGGGACGCTTCTTTGACAACACTTGGCTTGTTCAAGGCATGTACGAAGTCACGCTGGATCCCAACTCAGCCTTACGTGCCTCGATGGACTACCTCCGCCCAAATGCGGATCAAAATTCGCTAAAAATCCTGTATGAATGCAGCGATTTTTGGATCCTAAGCAAAAGAAGCGGCCAGCCCTCTCTCCCACTACGTCTTTGGGATCAAGGATCTGTTGTACAAGATGCTCTTCAGGTTGACCCAAACCTTGCCCTCGCTTTTGAGACACGCCTCGAACTGGGTGCGGTTCACCGCTTAGATCACGGTACGAGTGGATGCTTCCTCTTCGCACGCAATCAGATGGCACTGAAGGCTCTCAGAGCCATGTTTGCGTCTCGCGAGGTCTCAAAATTTTATACTGCATGGTGTTATTTGCCAGAAGGTTCGGGACAGCCCCCTCGCTTGATTACAGATCCTATAGTTCATCTCAAGAAAACAAACAAACGTATGGCACTGGCGCGTTTGACCCACAGCGGGGAACAACGGGGCGACCATCCGCTCTCTGCACACACACAGATCCTCGATCTTATTCGCATCAACAAGGACGTAGTGCGAGTAGAAGTCCAAATTGAAACAGGTGTGCGCCACCAGATCCGGGTGCACCTTGCCTCCATCGGAATGCCTCTGGTCGGGGACTCGACCTATGACCGTCAACTGAACGCTCGTCTACCCCAGGCAAAACGCTTAGGGCTACACGCATCCCGCATAGGGTTTCATTGGGAAGGCAAAGACGTATTGGTTGCCTCAGAAGAGTTAAAGCTCGAAGACCTATTTTAATTAAAAGTTCGCTACAATTGTAGACGATGCAGAATTGGGACCGTTACTTAAACAGAGACCTCTCCTGGCTAGAATTTAATCGTCGAGTCATGGAGGAGGCATTGGATCCCCGCACACCCCTGCTCGAACGCCTTCGTTTTCTTTCGATTTTTCAGGCGAACTTAGATGAGTACTTCATGAAGCGGATCGGCTCCCTATACAGCCAATCCAGACTTAAGTTTCGTGAGCAACTCATGCCTATGCTGACTGAAGTGAGACGCTGTCTGTTTGAAGATTTATTGCCTCAGATACAGGCCGAGGGGATAGAACTCATTCACACGGATCAGCTGCGACCCGATGAACGGGAGAGGGCAGATTTCTTCTTCGAACAGACCGTTTTTCCAGTGCTCACGCCACTTGCGGTTGATCCCGGGCACCCCTTCCCTTTCGTGTCGAATCTTTCACTCAACTTAGCGGTCTTACTCAAGCACCCAGAGCAAGAGGAAGAGTTTTTTGCACGAGTGAAAGTCCCCAGCTTTTTCCCGCAGTGGATTCGCGTCGACGGCAAAAAGACTTTAAATGAAGTCAGGTTTATTTCCTTGCGACAGCTTGTAGAATCTCGCTTGAGCGGTCTATTCCCTGGAATGGAAATCTTAAGCGTCATGCCATTCCGCGTGACACGGGACGTGAATGTCGAGCGCGACGAAGAGGATGCAGAAGACCTCTTGGAGATGATCACAGAAGAGTTAAAAGAGCGCCGTTTTGCAGACGTGATTCGCTTAGAGCATGGGCCCAATGCACACCCTCGCCTCCTGCGCACTTTGGTGGATGAGCTTGGGCTTGAAGAAGATCAGATTTTTGAGGTGCATGGTGAGATCGACTACGGTGCAGTCAAACCGATTCTTGAGCTCAATCGGCCCGAACTTAAATTTGACCCTTGGATGCCCCAGGTCCCGTCTGCACTTTCAGATCCCGAACAGAGCATGTTTCCGCTCTTAAAAAAGCAGGATCTCCTGGTTCACCATCCCTTTGAGAGTTTCTCTGCCTCGGTTGAACGTTTTGTCCGTACCGCCGTTTTAGATCCTAAGGTCCTGGCAATTAAGATGACGCTTTACCGTACCGGAGCGGACAGCCCCTTCATCCCTCTTCTGGTCCGTGCGGCCGAGAATGGCAAACATGTCGCCGTTGTCGTTGAGATTAAAGCGCGCGGAGATGAAGACAAAAACATCCTTGTCGCTCAGGCCCTTGAAAATGCTGGGGTGCATGTCGTCTACGGAGTCGTTGGGTTAAAAACTCATTGTAAAATTGCACTCGTGGTCCGGCAAGAACCCGATTCAGTTCGTTGTTATGCGCATATCGGAACAGGAAACTATCACTCCGTCACTTCGAGGCTCTACACCGATTTCAGCTACTTCACTGCAAATGAGGCAATTACTAAAGACATCGTTGAAGTCTTTCACTACCTCACTGGAAGATCGGCCAAGAAAGATTATCGATGTTTGCTGGTATCACCGGTGAATCAAAAAGAAGAACTGATCAAACGGATAGATCTAGAAGCCCATAACCAAAGAATGGGTAAACCCTCTCGTATCATTGCAAAGATGAATCAGCTTGAGGACCGAGACGTCATCGAAGCTCTCTACCGGGCGTCTCAAGCTGGAGTTCCAATCGATCTCTTCGTTCGAGGCTTTTGTTGTTTGCGCCCCGGGATCAAAGGCGAAAGCGATAATATTCGGGTGACGAGTATCATTGGCCGTTTCTTAGAGCACTCGCGATGTGTGTATTTTGCAAATGGCGAAAAGGAACCGCTCAATGGTTCGTTCTATATCGGATCTGCGGACTGGATGAGTCGGAACCTGCTTTATCGCGTTGAAGTATCCACTCCGATTGAGGACCGCGCCTCTAAGGAAAAGCTCTGGAGTGTCCTAGAACTCTTAATGGAAGACACAAGACAGGCCTGGGAACTTCAGTCGAGCGGTCACTATGCTAGAAAGAAGGCTAGAAATAAAAAGAAGGAACATGGATCTCAAGCCATCCTCATGCGAAGGGCGAGGAACCGCATCTGAGTCGCAAAGTTTCATCCCACTCTTCTGATCCTAAAGAACTTTGGGAAGGGTCGAGTCTGCCACTCTTAAAACACCTTGGCGTCCTCTCCAGCGATGGAAGGATCAATGCGGATTCTCGCCGTAAGCTCAAACAGATCTACCACCTCACACAACTCATCGAGCCAACCTTAACCAGCGACCCAAAAGATCAGCCGCTACGATTCGTCGATGTAGGCGCCGGAAAATCCTACCTTGGGTTTATTCTCATGGATTTAATCCTAAAAAAGAGACCAAACGCTAAACTTTGGTCCATTGAGCGCGATCAACGAATGGTTGATGCGGGCATTCAGCTAGCAAACGATTCCGGATTTTCTCAGATGATTTTTTCCGCCTCAAACATCGAAGATGCGAAAGATCCCTCACCTGAATGGAAAAACGTGACCGTAGTGAGTGCGCTTCATGCGTGCGATACCGCAACGGATGACGCCATCCACTTTGCTCTCAGGAAAAACGCAAACCACATCATCCTAGTCCCCTGTTGCCAAGCTGAAGTGGCGCGCCTTCTAAAAAATGTCGAAAGAAACTCAGTCTTTAGTTTGTATGAAGCGCCTCTTCACGCCCGAGAACTAGGCACTCTTTTGACCAATGTCATTCGAACTCTCTATCTCAAATCAAAGGGTTACCAAGTTCGGGTAACTGAGCTGAATGGTTGGGAGCACTCTTTAAAATCAGAAATTATTTTGGCTGAAAAAACCGGCGATGAAACAACCCATCACGCAAAGAAGGCTGCGCAAGAACTCCAAGAACTACTCAAAACTTTCAAACCTCTTCCAATGCAACTCCTTAGCGAAACAAAGTAATCTGCCCGCGCCGCTCGTCGAACGCTCCTCGTTTGGTTTTGGTCTTAAGTACATACACATAAACCCCAGACGGAGCATCTAGCCCACCTGTGCGTCCGTCCCACACTGGCATCAGAGACTGCGAGGAATACACAAGCGCGCCCCAGCGATTAAATATCTGTATTTCTACAAACTCCATCGAAGCAGGATCCGCAAGCACGATATCAAAAGTATCGTTGTGCGTATCCCCATTAGGCGTGAAGGCATTTGGGATGAATACAGACTCATGCACAACTTGCACGGTCTCAGTTCTTTGGCTGGTACAGCCATTTTGCCGAGTCACCGTATATGTGATCGGGTGAAAACCAACATCACTGATCGGAAGATCACGGAAGAAATCAAATCCAACCGCGTCCTGCAAGTAATCGTAGTCAAAACGCCCAGACGTGCGCCCAGGTGTTCCCGTATCCAGTGCATGCAGAGTTTCGCCAAAATACATGCGATTGGAGCGCACTTCCCAAGAAACCGGACTAGGCTTCATCACCACTTCAATAGTCTTTTGGTGAATGACCTCATTGGTCGTGCACCAGCGCTTGAGCGTCACCAAATACCGACGAGGAGCACCGGCTTCAAATTGCGGACTCAATCCTTGCAGACCAGGAACCTGATTTAAGTTAAATGCGCCCGGGTTACCCGTGCCTGAGGTTTCCCAAAAGAACGGGGCGCCGTCGGGAGTTGTCCCGCTCACCTCCCAAGTGTAGTGGCCACCCTCACCAGCCAGAGCCGCATCGACGAAGATCGGGTCTCCGCAGCGGATTTCTACGAGGGAGCTTTCTCTTGAATTAATCGTGAAACGAGCGGGTTTTTCGCAAAGATATCGGGTGGCGCCTAAACAACCTTCAAAGGGTGTCGTCCAGGTCATATTTGAAATCCAATTTGAGTTGGATAACCTATTCAAGCGGGACATACCTTCGGTCCCAGAACACGCGACGATCGTATTGGAGTCGGAAAGAATATCAAAGCCCCAGATATTCTTATTTGGAAAATGACCCCGCTGATTTGTGGCGCCCGATTCAGGATGAATCTCAAGAACACGGTCCGGGGATCCAGGCGAACCGCTTGGACTAGAAAGTAGAAATACATTCTTGATGGGATCATAGGCAAGGTCGCCGGAAGCCGGCGCACCTACAGGCACAAAACTCACTTGAGCACCGGTCTCAATATCAATTTCCACAAGCGAAGCGGGTTGACCGCTCACTCCACCATAGATGAATGCCCGACCGCCCGGCATAAAGGTCATGGAGACCCCTACGTTTGTATGCCCAACATATTCCGCAATTGCGGTCAGCGGATCAATTTTATAGAGCTCACCAAACCCAGAACCAAGGCCATAGAGCATCCCATCTGGGCCACTGGCAATATCGACCATGTAGAGAGACGAGAATGTATTTGTAGATTCCTGAAGCCTTCGGATGACTCCTACTTGAGTAAATGCATGAGTAGAGGTGTTGTACTTCCAGAGCACCAAGTCGTCTTTGCCCTGCATGTAGATCACATCCGCCCTCGTGAACTGCGGTAGGCCTAGAACAAAAGACATCACGATGAGCAAAAGCGGCAGAAACTTCAAAACCTAGATACCCCCCTCACACGAAACCTAATTCGTTGGTTGTATCTCGTTTCTACAGTTAATCAAGTTTATTTATAGGTTGAGATCATTTAGACTTATGGCCCGAAGAACCAACGTTTCAAACGTAATCCCTGATGATCCGCAATCCAGCCACAGATCGAATAGGAACTCTTCACCGGGATAATGAGGCCCTTCGACTCGTAAGTCCGGATGGTGTGGTAATCCGCTTCAACCTGCTCCTCGGTCCCGACCAGCACAACGGTGCCAGCCGTATCTAGAAGATTGGTTGTTCGGACCACTCGATCACCCTTTTTTCCAGCTAATCGCGCAAGACGAAAACTCGGCAGGGTCTGGAGTAATGCGATATTCGCATCTGCAGTTAAGCGGCCTGATGTTGGATAACGAATCTCAACCACCCTTCCTGCATGAAATTTTTTGTATGGGATTCCTGTTCTTTCAGCCTCCGCAGCTCGTTCAAAAAATGCTTCTGGATCGAGCATGGCCTCTACCAAGGCGTCGACCTGGTTGTAACCGGTGCATTCTTTGACCATGAAATGATCAGGGCCACCCATAGGGCGCGCGCCTGGATCAAAGGTCACCATGCCGTAGTCTTGATCCAGGATCGTTTCATAGTGAAAGGTCCCTTCCTTAAGACCGGTGGCCCTTAGGGCTGCCTTCACATGCTCTATCCGCCTGCGCAATAATGCGTTGCGAGGGTCAACGAGTTTATCCAAGTCGTAAATCGCATTGTCTTTCTTCAAATCAATCACATCGGTCACGACCACGACGCCTTCTCGGATCGCTCCTTGGATAGCAAACTCTGGTCCTTTTAAGCGGGGCTGAAGCAAGACACTCCCCACCGGCGTTCCACGGACAGTTTTTGTCTTTGAGCTGAAAAGACGAGTCAACCCCCCCCGAAGCTCCTTCACGTTATTGACCACTGTGAATCCGTTGCCCGCGGCATCATCCACTGGTTTTAAAATGAATGGGTATTTAAAATCTTGATCCCTTGCTGCCTTAAGTCCCTCTTCTACCCCTGACACGCTCGCAAACGGCGCGGGCATGAGCCCTGCAAGCTTAAGCTCTTTGTAGAAGTGCTCCTTATTGGTTCGCTGCAGCGCCTTTGAAACATCGTTTCCCGGCAAACCCAAACGATCATTGAGGATGTCGACATGGGGATAAGAGCTATCGGCCCCTGCAACGACAGAGTACTTAAGATCCAAACTTCTAAGAGCCTGCACAGCCCGATAGTGGTCTGTGAGCCCAAACTCAAAGGTCTTATCGTAATCAGACGGCACAAAGGTGGACGCGAGAGACTTTGGAAATTCCCCAAAACGCACATGGGCAATTTTGATTTCTATGCCCAATTCCTTCGCTTTTGCCCGAAAGGTTGGGGCAAATGTTGCGCCAGTTGAAAGGCCATGGACGATGACGATCCACTCAGGTTCGGCTCTCGATTCAGTTTCAGCTTCGGACGCAGATGCCGATGCAATTTGAAATGCAAGCAGCAGTACGGTCATCAAAGATCGTAATTTTTTCATCCCCACCTAAGCACCGGAGCTTAGACGACTTTTGGCAAACACGAAAGAGGTCTATGCGAACTCTGGTCCGCTTACCTCAAATAAGAGATTATTTACTCCTTAAGAGTCATATCCCCATTTGCAAAATGGTAGGTCCGCTTGACCCCATCAATCTGGGTCACGATATTCACCGGCCGCTTCCAGAAAGCATAAATCGAGCTCATCGCTTCACGCGCATACTTCAGGTCTAGGTCCGCCCCGAGATGACGATGCTCTAATAAGAGTTCACCCCTGTTGCCATAATTCCCGTCGATCACCCGAATGAGGGGTTGCCCCTGGTTCGTCAGCTGACTGAGCAACTTCTCTTTGATCTGTTTGAAGTCGCGGGTCGCAATCTCCATCTGATTGGTCCGGCGGTTCATCTCATAGGTGTAGAGCTTAAACCTATCTACAAACTCAGGAGTGAGGTACTGATCCATAAAGGTCACATCATTGCAGACCTTACGGACTTCGAAGATTTTCTCCCTGCCTAGACCAAGCTTTTTATCCCACTTGGCTTTTGCCTTCATGTCCTCGCACTCGTCGTATTCTTTCCCAAATTTCCCTGTATTCCAGCGGTACTCAATATCTCGAAATAACTCGATCCCGACCTTGTAAGGATTAATTTTTCCAGGCTGCATGACCATCACACCAGCATGGTGGTCTGCAAAGTCGATGATCTCAGAGGAATCTAAAATCTTTTTCGTCATGAGCTCGGAATGCCAATAAGATGCCCAGCCCTCGTTCATGATTTTGGTCTGCATCTGCGGAACAAAATAGTAGGACTCATCCCGGATCATGCTTAGGACATCCCGCTGCCACTCTTGAAGTGGGGCGTGATTCAGCAGAAAGAACATGATGTCCCGCTCAGGTTCTACCGGGAACTTCGGCGCCTGGGCCATCTCCGCCTCATGGCGCTTGCGCTCCTCTTTTAAGGCCTCGGGCGGATTAATAAACTTTTCCATGTAGCCCCGCTCCACCTTGAGCCGCCCAGGCTCAACCGGGGGCGGAGCCGCTGCATCTTGTGCGGGGGAGCGTTTTTTTGGGGAAAACGGAAGCTGCGGATCAATCAGATTGTCGATCCTAAGACAAATATCGATGAACCCTTCGACCGTGTCCTGGCCATGAAGATCCATGTACCTGCGAATCTTCACAGCATGATTGGCCATGGTGTCTAACATCTTGCGATCCGTCTTTGAGAACCAAATATTGTTTTTAAAAAAATCCACGTGCCCGTACACATGGGCCATCACCGTTTTCTGGTCCACAAGTGAGTTTGAACTCATCAGGTAGGCATAGGAGGGATTGGTGTTGATCACCATTTCATAGATCTTCTGCAGACCCCACTCATAACCCTTCGCAAATTGATCGAAGTTCATCCCAAAACGCCAATGCGGATACCTGACTGGGAAGCCTTCTTGCGCTGCCAATGCGTTGATGTCGTCGCTTGAGACCATTTCAAAGATGGTTTCAAAACAATCTAAGCCCGCATCTTCGGCGTGTTTTAAAATCTGATCGCGAATCTTGGATAATTCAGGAGGAAGACTCATGACCCACTACTTCCCTTTTCCGAGGAACTCTTTGATTGAGTTCAAAATACCGTCGCGATTTTCAATTCGCGATAAAGTCACCACACCATGATCGCCGCCAAAATGCTCCAGAAGATCTTTAAAGAACTGTCCCGATCCATAACGTGAATCCACCTGGCCATAACAAAAGAGATTCACTTTTTGCATGAGGGATTGCTCAAGCAGGTCCACGCAAATCTTAGTGTCTTCGCTGGACCAATTGTCTCCATCGGAGAAATGAAAGGGGTAAATGTTCCAGTCCCCAGGCGGATAGTCGGTATCGATCATCTTTTCGCAAAGCTTATAAGCAGAAGAGATTAAAGTTCCGCCGCTTTCACGAGTTCTAAAAAAGGTGTCTTCGTTCACCTCTTTAGCCGTCGCATCGTGAATGATGTATCTAGTTTCTACACCCTTGTACTGGCTCTTTAACCACGTATTGATCCAAAACGCCTCCGTCCGGACGATCTCTTTCTGTTCGTCCCCCATGGATCCAGACACATCCATCATGTAGATGATGACCGCACTGTTTTCTTGGCGAACGTCACTTTTCCAAGAACGAAACCTCAGATCCTTTTTGATCGGGATGATCATGGGCTTTTCAGCATTGTAGGTTCCAGAGGAGATCTGGCGCTTGAGCGCTTCCCGAAAGGTTCGCTTGAAGTGCCGCAATGAATGGGGTCCTTGAGACGCAATCGACGTGTATTTATCCGTGCGACTCTTTAAGGTCTTCTGCCCACGGGGCTCTATATTCGGCAGTTCTAACTCTTCCGCTAAGATCTCAGCAAGTTCAGCAAGCGTGAACTCAACCTCAAGGCCGTGCTCTCCGCCTTTATCTCCCGCCTTCTGCCCTTCGCCCGGCTGATCGCCTTCCTCCGTGCCTGGCGAAACAGGATCACCGACATCACCCTCCCCCTGACCAACACCGCCCTGATTGCTTCCATAACGAAAGCGGGGAATGTCGATCTGGGGAAGTGGGATAGAAACTGTATCCTTACCCTTTCGCCCAAACATCTCCGCGTGGCTAATGTACTTCTTAAGATCTTGCTTGATCTTGCCACGGATGATTTGGCGAAAACGGGCGTGATCCCGCCGGATCCCATCAATCATGAACGCTTCGCATCTCCACGAGCAAAGATACTTGCCACGTAGTTGAGGACATCAGTCGCGCTGATTTCGTCATAACCGAAGTACTTGATCAATCGAGCCTTCACGACGTCGATTTTTTCTTGCATGGCTCGATCCACGACATTGGAAACCAGCGAAGTGAGCTTGATGGTGTCTTTCTGATCTTCAAAAAGCTTCAATTCAAGCGCTTTATGCAAACGTTCATTGGTTTTGAAGTCAAAGGTTTTGCCTTCGATTGCAAGAGCACCGATGTAGTTCATGATCTCCCGACGGAAGTCATCTTTGCGACTTTCTGGCACATCGATCTTTTCTTCAATCGAGCGCATCAGTCTTTCATCTGGTTCCTCATCCATGCCCGTGTACTTATTGCGGACACGTTCACGCTGAGTGAATGCCTTCACATTGTCGATGTAATTGGCGCAGAGTTTTGAAATCGCATCTTCGTCTGCAGAAATGGCACGTTGAACTTCGTTTTTCACGATGTCTTCGTACTCCTGCTTCACAAGCGCAATAAGATCGCGATATTCCCTGCGACGCTCCTCTGATGCAATCAGCGCGTGGCTGCGCAGACCGCTTTCAAGTTCATTTAAGACCATGAATGGGTTCACACATGGGATATCCGACTTCACGATGGCATTAGAAATCTTGTCCTGGATGTACCGTGGACTGATCCCTTCAAGACCCTCACGATTTGCCTCTTTGCGAAGTTCCTTCACGTTATCTTCGGTAAACCCACTTAAGGTCTTACCGTCGTAAAGCTTCAGCTTCTGCATCAGCGAAAGATTGGCTTTCTTCGGTTGCTCTAAACGGGTCAAGATCGCCCACATCGCAGCCACTTCGATGGTGTGGGGCGCAATGGACTTGCCTTGAATGCGCTGAGCATTGAAGTCCTTTTCGTAAATCTTGATCTCGTGCTTCAGCTTGGTGATGTAAGGCACATCGATCTTGACCGTTCGATCCCGCAAGGCTTCCATGAACTCGTTGTTCTGAAGCTTTCTAAATTCGGGCTCGTTCGTGTGACCGATAATGACTTCATCGATATCCGTCTGAGCGAACTTCTTTGGCTTGATCTTGTGCTCTTGAGACGCACTCAATAAGTCATAGAGGAACGCGACATCGAGTTTAAGAACTTCGATGAACTCAATCACGCCGCGGTTAGCGACACAGAATTCCCCGTCAAAGTTAAACGCCCTTGGATCGGAATCTGATCCATATTCAGCGATTTTTCTATAATTGATGTCCCCGGTGAGTTCTGTCGAGTCCTGGTTCTTTTCATCTTTTGGCTGGAACGTGCCAATTCCGACGCGATCTTTCTCAGACAAGCTGATGCGTTCACAACGGATGTGGCTCATGACCTTCACCCAGTCGCCCGAGTAACGTCTCAGGAGTTCACGCATCACCAAGCGGGATGCGGGATCAAGATCGCCTTTAATATTGAGTTTATAATTCGTTTTTGTACCGGCAGTCAGTTCTGCGATCACTTTTGCCCGCATTTCCTCAGGCACAAGCTTCAGCGGATCTTCGTGCATTGCCGATTGCATCTCTACTAGATTTCCTAAGAGAGGATCCCCTTTTCCTGTGGGATCCACCCATTTGAACGTGTAAAGCGCACCAGCATCGGTTTTTGAGTAATGCTCGATTCCCTTTTTTAACAGTCGGGCGATTGTGGACTTTGCCGATCCAACCGGACCATGAAGGAGCAATACCCGCTTTTCAGTCCCGTAGCCGTAGGCTGCGGACTTAAAAAAGTTCACAAGCTTCATGATCTGCACATCAAGGCCGAAGACCGCGTCTTTCCCGCCGTCGATCGGATCATCAAAGAACTTGTAGCGAATGATCTCTTTCTTATATTCCGTGTAACTTTCAGTGCCCCACGAAAGAATCATGTCGTACATACGCTGGAACGCATTACGCGCGATGTTCGGATTCTTTTTTACAAGCTCAAGGTAATCGAAGAGCGAACCCTCCCAGTGGAGGTGATTGAACTCCTCTTTTGGCTGTATGCTCCCTAAAAATCCTGCCCAGTCTTGATTCTGACTTAGCTTGGCCATATTCGAGGATCTCCCTATATAGAGTAAATCTTAAGGACTCTTCCTCTTAGGTCAAAGTTTTGACTTCCGGAAAATGAATCCTTCTCTGACAATTATGGTCATCGTGCCTGGACTCCTCCCCCGCTGCGAAGCTGCAGCATCGACCGACATTGGAACTCGTCGCAAAGTGAATCAGGATCGCTACCTGGTTCGTGATGACTTCGGTTTATACGTCGTAGCAGACGGAATGGGGGGCCATCTTGGCGGCGAGACCGCAGCCCAGATGTGTGTCGACACCATCGAGGACCGGGTCTGCACAGAGGACCCTAAAACAGACGCAAAAACCCGCCTTGTGCAAGCATTGCAGGCTGCAAACGAGCGGGTATACGAAGCTTCAATTCAGGACCTTGCGCTCTCGGGAATGGGAACCACGGCGACCTGTTTAATTTTAAATTCTCACGGAGCAGTAGTGGCGCAAGTGGGAGACAGCCGAGCATACTTTCTCTCTCAGTCTGGCCTCTGGCAGCTCACGAAAGATCACTCGGTGGTTGCGGAGAAGCTTCGAGCGGGACTCATCACCCGAGACCAGCTAAAGACCGACTCTTCTCGTAATGTGATCACCCGCTCCGTCGGGATTGAGCCCGTACTCAGGGTTGAGACGTTTGAGATGCCCATTCGAGGGGGGGATTTTTTCCTCCTTTGTAGCGATGGCGTATCTGGAGCTTTGGATGATCCTGAGATCCTTGCTATCCTTCAACCCAAACAAATGAATGCATGCCCCTTACAAGAAACTGTGGACCGCCTCGTTGCCAAGGCAACGAAAGCCAGTGGCGATGACAATGCAACTGCGATCTTAATTTGCATCAAGGGTGATGATCGATGAAATTGGATCGACATTACACACTTATGCTGGTTGCCGAAAATGGCGCCAGGAGCTGGAAGTTAAGCATCCCTCGCTGGGTCGTACGGGCAAGCTTAGTCGCGATCCCACTCACGCTTGTCCTGCTGATCACCCTCCTTGTGGACTATCGTTACGTCGTTTCTCAAGTGTTTGAAAACCGTGAACTTCAGGCCGAAAACCGCAGGCTTCGGCAAAGCCTCCAGACTTACAAAAACCGCACCGAATCTATGGAGGCGATCTTAGAACGCATCCAGAGTTTCGCAACCCGCTTGCGCCTCATGACGAACCTGGAGAACCGCGAAAATTTGAGCCAAATCTTAGAAAAAGAACCACCGGATGCGAACCAAAACCTCAATTGGAGGGATGAAGACTGGTCGGCTCTTCCTGAATTCGCCGGTGATACACAGGCCAAAGACGACAAACGTCAAATGGACCGCGTTTTTCAGGTCCTGGCCAATCGCTCGATGGACTTAGAGGCAAGCCTTCACGATCTTTTTGAGCTGTTGTCGGACCAAAAGAATTTTCTTCTGGCAATCCCTACTAAGAAACCCGCGAGTGGAACCCCTACCTCTGGATTTGGTGTGCGCTACTCCCCTTTAGGCGAAGGCGAAAAAATGCACGAGGGCTTAGACATCGCAAACTTCATCGGCACTCCAATCATGGCCTCTGCACAGGGCACCGTGACATTTGCAGGCCGAAAGCCAGGATATGGTTTAATCGTCATTGTCGATCACGGATATGGCCTAGAAACCTGGTACGGCCACACCTCAAGAGTGCTTGTGAAGTCTGGAGTTGCAGTCAAACGCGGACAAAAAATCGCACTCATGGGAAACTCTGGCCACTCCACCGGCCCCCATCTACACTATGAGATCCGCGCCCACGGCATCCCGGTCGATCCAGTGACCTACATCCTTGAGGACTAAAAATTTATGAAGCAAATAGTCGCAAACCTAGGCCGAAAACTTTTCGGCACTCAGAATGACCGTGAACTCAAGACGATCTTCCCTCTTGTCGCAGAGATCAATTCGCTTGAACCCAAGATGAAAGCGATGAGTGACGCTGAACTCAAAGGTCAGACTGCAAAGCTAAAAGAGAAGCTTGCGGCCGGTGCGTCGTTAGACTCGCTCCTTCCTGAAGCTTTTGCCACAGTGCGTGAGGCCGCATGGCGCGTCATAGGACAGAGGCATTATGACGTTCAGTTGATCGGCGGTATCACTCTACATCGCGGTCGCATCGCAGAAATGAAGACTGGGGAAGGGAAGACCTTGGTCTCCACCCTAGCGTCCTACTTGAATGCCCTTGAAGGCAGAGGCGTGCACGTGATTACCGTGAACGACTATTTAGCAAAACGAGACAGCGAATGGATGGGGCAAATCTTTGCTTACCTAGGCATGACGACCGGAAACATCATCCATGGTTTAAGCGATCGTCAGCGCAAAGTGAACTACGCCTGCGACATCACTTACGGCACGAACAATGAGTTTGGCTTTGATTACCTGCGCGACAATATGAAGTTTCGCTTAGAGGATTACGTTCAACGTCCACTGCACTACGCCATTATCGACGAAGTGGATTCGATTCTGATCGATGAGGCTCGAACTCCTCTTATTATCAGCGGGCCTTCTGAAGACTCGACAGATCAATACTATGTCATTGATCGCCAACTGCGCAGTGACGGCGGACTGATCAAGGATGTGGATTACACAATCGACGAGAAATCAAAAAGCGCGACACTCCTTGAGCCAGGTGTGGACAAGATGGAAGGCCGTTTAGGAATCAAAAACCTTTACGATCCTGCCAACATTGAGATCTTGCATCACGTGAATCAAGCCTTACGTGCGCACGTGATCTTTAAGTTAGACGTAGATTACGTCGTGAAAGACGGCGAAGTCCTCATCGTCGATGAATTCACAGGTCGCTTGATGCCAGGCCGCCGCTGGAGCGATGGCCTTCACCAAGCTGTTGAGGCCAAAGAAGGCGTAACCATAGAGAGTGAAAACCAAACTCTTGCGACGATCACCTTCCAGAACTACTTCCGGATGTACAACAAACTTTCTGGGATGACGGGTACGGCGGACACAGAAGCCACAGAATTTAAGCAGATTTATAAACTGGATGTCACAATCATCCCCACCAACCGGATCAACATCCGGCACGATGAGCCAGACACCGTATTTAAGTCTGAAGGTGCAAAACTTAAGGCGATCATTGAAGAAATCAAAAAAGCGCACACCAAAGGACAGCCTGTTCTTGTGGGTACAGTTTCGGTAGATAAGTCGGAAAAGCTTGCTGCACTTCTTAAGGCCTCGGGAATTCGCCACAATGTCTTAAACGCAAAACAACACACGCGTGAGGCAGAAATTGTGGCCCAAGCCGGGCGCAAGAATGCCGTCACTATTTCTACCAACATGGCAGGTCGGGGAACCGACATTTTGCTCGGCGGAAACGCCGAGGCCATTGCACGGGCTGAGGTCGGCACTCTTCCTTTGGATGCCACGGATGAGCAACGCGCGGAACACAAGAGCCGCCTTGAATCCACGATGGCTCGTTGGGTCTCAACCGTAGAAAAAGAGCGCGAAGAGGTCAAAGCTGCAGGCGGCCTCTATATCGTTGGTACAGAACGCCACGAATCGCGACGCATCGACAATCAGCTGAGAGGTCGAGCTGGTCGGCAGGGTGACCCAGGTAAATCCAAATTCTACCTTTCTTTGGATGACGATCTGATGCGCATCTTCGGCGGGCAGAACATCAAAAACTTCATGGAAGAGGATGTGCCCATTGAACATCCTTGGATCAACAAGGCCATTGCCAATGCGCAACGCAAAGTAGAAGCGCACAACTACGACATCAGAAAACACTTGTTGGAATATGACGATGTCATGAACCAACAGCGCAAAGTGGTTTACTCCTGGCGCAAGGAAGTGCTTTCACAAGACAACCTCCGCCCTATGGTATTTTCCATGGTGCAAGAACTTGCGGGTGCAATTGCAGAAGACTTCTTCCCAGGTGGGAAGCTCCGAAAGTCTGGTGGCGTTTCTTCATTAGATATCCGCGAGCTGAATGAAGCGATCACCGTCACCTTTCAAGTCGTGAAAAACGTCGTAGAAACCGATATCGACCCACTCACGGGCCAAGGGCTTGTGAATCTTTTGATGAAGATCGCAGAAGATGCATATCAAGCGAAAGAACGTCAATACGGCGTGGATATGGTGCGTCAGGTTGAAAAGATGGTTCTGTTGTCCACGATCGATACCTTGTGGAAGGACCACTTGCTTGCCATGGATCACTTGCGTGATGGAATTGGACTGCAGGGGTACGGCCAAAAAGACCCACTGGTAGAGTACAAAAAGCAGGGTTATAAGTTCTTCGAAATGATGATGCACCAGATCACAGGCGACGTGATCCGCAAGCTTTTTGCAGTACAGATCTCTGTAGATACTTCGCTGGAAGAACAGCTCGAGGGCGAAGAAATCAACGAGGCCCCTGTGAAAAATGTGGTCGCAGGACTAGTTCCTGCGCGACCTGCTGCAACGCTGAAAGAGGCGCGCGCGGCATCGGCTGGAAGTGGCGGCATGGGTCGCGCTCGTCCAGCAGATGCAATTTCTTCGGGTGGTCTTACGCCCTTAGGCCAAGGCGCACCTGCGGACCGCGTGGGCCGCAACGACCCATGCCCCTGCGGAAGTGGGAAGAAATACAAGAAGTGCCACGGGGCGTAGGACCGCTTTCCGTTAGGTGCTTTAGGACTTTGCTACACTGATTGGGATGGCTGACCCCACCCCTCCTAAGGATCTCACCGGACTCCACGACCTACCTCCCATTGGCTTTGATCCCATTGGGATGCCGATCATGCCGGAGATCCCTGCCGATGTACCGGACGTCGATCCTCCCAATCTTGATGAATCGATCGTTTCAACAGAAGTGAGCTCTGATTTTTTACCCTTCAAAGACTCAGCCGAGCCTCAGGGCCTAAGTGACTTTGACAATCCCCTACCTGCAGACGGCGAGCCCTCGCCGGAACCAGAGTTGCCCTCTCACATTCTTTCGCGCTTGGTACGTTATGCACACAAAGATGATGGTCTTTCTCGCGATCCCCTCATGCTCACTTTACGGATCCGTGGACAGGTTGGTTTGATCGAGCGCGATCGACTGCTTCGACTCTTAAGCGAACATGAGCTTGGAATGAGCGCCCAAGACCTCGACGTGCAGATTAAGTCGGGGCGAATGCTCATTCCAAGAATCAACGAGTATGCGGCGACCAGGATTTTCCAAGAACTGAGGGACTCCTCGCTCGAGTTTACGATTGAGGATGTAGCAGGCGACGACAGAGAGGGCGACCCAAAAGGGATAGCGAGATTCACTCACACGAGGACGCAAACAGAGGCGCCAAAATCAAACTTTGAGGACGTGCGCATTTGTGGTCGAGCCGACCTGTCGGAGTCGGAAGAGGTCTTTGATCTCATTGAGATTCCTCACATGATTCGCACACAAACGGTGATGGCAGAAAAAAGTGACCAATATGGAGCCTTACTCGGGCGCGTGACCCTTGAGCTTAAGGCCAGAGCCCGCTTAAAAGGGGCCCACGCGATTGTGGACTTTCAAACAAGCTTAGACACCCTGAAGGACCCAGCCCATTACATGCTGACCGTTAGGGGCTATTTGGTGCGATTTCGCGGCCAATAATTTTGTGGTAATCTAATGCTGAGGGGCCGTCATGGTTTCGACGGGAGCAGTGAAACCCTGAATGCATGCCGAGGTGCGATCAGGCCTCGTTAAACAGGTCGCAAATAGTAACTGATAACACAGATTACGCCCTCGCAGCTTAATATAAGCCGCGACGAATCATCAGGACTCACCTGCGATCCTGATGATTCGCCAATTAGCAGGTTGCTGGATCAAGTTGTCGTTAGCGGCTTGGACCTTAAGATGAGTTAACGGTGAACCTAGGCAGCCTGCGATTTCGGCGTCCTAGGTTTTAACTAAATGAAATCGCTACGCATGTAGATTTTAGCGGTGAATCTCTTTCGGACGTGGGTTCGATTCCCACCGGCTCCACCATTCAAATAAAAAGGTCATGTCGCAAGACATGGCCTTTTTTATTTGAACTTGCGCGCTTACCCCAAAACTTGTGAAGGCCGAAATATGAGTCACGGCGCGTTATTTGGATAGCATCTGATCCAGTCGTCTGCAAATTCTTTCGGCGTGCGCATTCCGAGTGCGCTGTGAAGATGTTCTGTGTTGTAGACCTCTCTCCATTCTTCAATCTTTCTCCTCGCGTCATCTAGGTTCCTAAAGACGTGCTGATTGAGGCACTCATCGCGGAAGCGGGAGTTGAAGGACTCGATGTAGGCGTTCTCGTTTGGCTTCCCTGGCGTGATAAACTCGTGTTCGATCTTTGATGCCTCAATGAAGAGAAAGAACGCCGTCGAATCGAACTCAGGGCCGTTATCGCTTCGGATTCTTTCGGGCCATCTCTCCAGGGACTCAATGAACCTGGCCACCTTCGCGCCCGTGATCGAGTGCGCAGCTAAGATACCGACCGACTCCTTCGTGTAGTCGTCGATGATCGTTAAGCACTTAAGTTTCCTATTTGTGACCATCCAGTCATGCACAAAGTCGATCGACCATACTTCGTTCGGACGCGTTGCTTTTGGCCTGACGATTCGCGGTAGCCTCGATTTTCTCTTTCTCCTCCGATGCTTGATTTGAAGCCGTTCTTCCCGATAAATCCTGCCTGTTCTCTTCTTGTTTACGACAAGTCCCAGCCGCTTTAACTTCCCATGCACACGCGGAAGCCCCCAGCGGACATGCTTCGCAGTAAGGGCATGCATGCTTATACGGAGTTCCTCATTTGCGGGGTTTGCTTTTGGTACAAAGTCAAACGTTGAGCGTGCGAGATTAACTGTCTTACAGGCCCGAGACACCGAGCGGCTGCGCTCATCCCGTAAGCACTCTGCCGCTCGTCGCTTCTGTTCGGGCCTTAGAAGTTTTTTGTCTGAAGGAACTTCAAATCATCGATCGTGATCATAGCATCAGCAAGCATCCGCTTTAACCGGCTATTCTCTGACTCTAAGCCCTTAAGCTTCTTCGCGTCTGCGACGTCCATGCCATGGAATTTCTTCTTCCAGAGGTACATCGTCTGAACATGGACTCCGATCTCGCGGCAGAGATCCTTCATGTCCTCACCTGATTCCAGGCGCTTCAAAAACTTAATGATCTGTTCTTCTGAAAATCGCTTCTTCATGGTCACTCCTTTGCCCAGTCTTAGGGCTATGTTAACGCGGAGTGACTCAAGGTTCATACCTTCCTAGGATTTGGGGGTAAGCGCG
>JAIXOQ010000019.1 GCA_027486675.1 Pseudomonadota bacterium | reverse complement strand
TGGTCTTGGGCAAAAAGGGGCTGCTCACACCCAAGGCATGAGGGCGGATAAAAGTTCTGCAATCATTCAAGATTTCAGGCGGCGATCGCTTTCGGATTGTTTGGGTTTACTGTGCTCAAGCCTTGAGCACCTGCCTGAGCAGGGACTGTTGTCGCGGTAAAGTTTAGAGCCTCTTTCAGGCTACAGATTTGATGGGGTCTATAGATCATTGCATCTAAGTTTTTCGCTTCAAGATCCTGAAGTAGCGTGACGCCGATACAGTCTTCGGATCCATTCCGTCCGTACCTCGCTGCCATGTTTAGGATCTTGTTGCTGCAAGACTCTGTTTTCACGATGTACCAGGTGAATACGGAAGACGCCTCAAGCTTCTGAAAGCGTGCCTTATAGCGTTGGTCTGACTTGGCATGGAGTTCCATTTCAAGCGCCACCTTTGCATTTGGTTTTAGGAGATGCCGAAACAGAATCAGTGCATCCGGCACTAGAATCTGTGACCGATCATTCCATCTACTACGCTTCATGACTTCAGACCGCAGGGATCTTTCTGTCATCCAAGATTTCACGGCCCCTAGGCGTTCCAGGTAATGTCGTAGGTTTCCAACTTCAATCTCATGCTCAATCTGGTGCCTCGGGTAGGTGGTTGTTATGACCTCCTCACCAATAGCCTTTACCCCTTCAGACGCAATGACGAAGACACTGGTTCCATCGCCAAGTGTTCCCCTACGCCGGATATAGTGGCCTTCTTCAAGCTTTCGCAAGCGTCTTAAGACAGTGGTTTTCTCAACCTCTTCAAAGAACCACTGGCAGATCTGTCGCCGTGACAATAACCCATACTCGAAGAGTGTCCTAAAGAGCTTCAGGTCTCGGACTGTTGGTCTTGCTCCTTTTTCCGTCATCGCGAGTACCTCCCGAAAGCCTCGTCAGCGACCTTAAGAAGTTCCTGCTTTCCCGCTTCTTGTTCGTGTAAGCGCGCTCTTTCTGCCGCTAGGTCCGGATTCTTGAGGCGCTCGATCTCATTTTGTAGGGCCTCTGTTTCGTCCTTCGCTTCCAGTAAGAGGGCAGCATATTCCTCGTTCTGTAAGGTGAGAGTCCGTTTTGCCTCGGTGAGTGTGGCAATGAGTTCCAGTTTCCGGGTCAGTTCTGCATCTCGGTGTTTTCTTTCGGCCTCGTACTTATCCGCAAGAGAGCGCATTTCAGCGTATATACGGGTGCTCTGCTTATCGTGCAGAGCTACGCCTACGCCGATGATGAAGACACCGCAGAAAAGCTCTACGGTGATCCTGCCGTAGAGGCGGAAGTATTCAAGTGAGTAAGCGTAGGTCGGTACCAGTACGTATTGAAAGAAGCCGCCTAAGAATCTGTAGGCCAGCCACAGAGTCAAAGCGCTCATCGCAAGAAAAAGGAAGGTCTCTGGACGTAAGAAAAAATTCTCCGAATCGTCAGCCATTCGAATTCTCCTTTATTTTTTTTAGGTATCGTTCTTAAAGGGATTCGCAAATGAGAGGCTACATTCTGTCGGTTTAGTTACACGTCTCCCTTCGGTGAAACCCCGATGAATGCAGTCATGAATTGTTCTGCGCCGTCTTCTCGCTTTAAAAAATCAAAAGTTGGTTCCTAAAAATCCACATTGTTTGAAAGTGACGGCGGTATTCGCATAGATATCCAAACTTCTCTTTAGCTAGAAGTGTGCCGGAGAGAACTTGCTAGGAGCGCTATAAAGGCGCTCTCAAAGGCGAAAAAATTCGTCGGATAATGTAGGTTTTGGGGGAACTGCATACTTTTTATGCAGGAGGGCGTGGGGGCTCTAAGTGATCCATCGTAGCGGGCCTCAGTCTCAAATGGTTTCAGAACCATCCCGAGACAAGACGATAGGACAGCGCAAACAGAAACTCCATCATTTCACCCAGTGCTCGTTACGGGTTCGTGATGGAGTTTTTTAATCTGACTTACTAAATGGCGCTTGTAGCCAATAAGGAGGGCGTTACGCCCTCCTTATTCCTCAGTAGTTATTTTCTCGAATTTTCGGCTCAGACTTATGTTCGGTTTGGCGGCTGAGCACCGCTACTGTGTGCCTTGCGTGCAATGACGCTCGTCGGATCAATCCAACTCCAGCCGCTACATCTGTGTGTTCCGATGCAGTTTTCTTAAGCGTCGGGTCTCCACCGATTGCCGATATGACATTTGCATCCTGTGACTGCATTACAGCGGCGAATTCTTCCATGGTACTTACTTCGCTGAGTAATATCCCAAGCTTTGCTACAGAAGATGCAAAGGTTTGCGCCAGCTCTTCAGGGCTGAGCGAATTCAGTGTTTGGATCATCGTAATTTGACTCTTTGTATTAGCAATGATCATGTCTGGGTCGATGCCAAGCTCCTGCATCACGCTGATATTACCCATTTTGGACATGCGAATACTTTCTTTTGCACCCATCATGTCATCAAAACGTTTTACGCTAGCCTGCTCACGATCTTGCATTCTACGCAATATCTCGTCGACGGACTTTGGGTCGAGTTGATTCAGACGCTTGAGTAGGCGATGGTACGTAGACTTAGGATCTTTTGAAAACTCCTGTGTCACAGCTAAATGAGATTCCTCAGAAGAATCCTCAGCATCTGAGAACACCTCAAAGGTTGGTAATGGCGCCCCTGAAACAAGCGCAGGTTTTACCGTCTTTGGCTTCTTAGGCACATGAGCTTGAGCAACGGTTCCAATAACTAACTCAGCAGACTTTAGGTAGGAACAGGTCATTTCTAACTTCTGGATACCGGTTGTGAGCGTGGCCTTGCGACGTTCTGTCCAGTCGTAGCCTGTCTCTGCTCGATCGAGATAATCTGGCATCTCTTCAGATGAGATTCTTTTGCCGTTTGCGTCTGTAGCAATTCCACCCATGCTGACGCGATCCACTGGATTGACGCCATTGTCGTTACTGATCCTGAGACTTACGCTGCGTCCTTCAAGATTGGCTGTCGCGGTTAGGCTTTGCTTATCAATATTGATGGTGATGTGCGCCCACCCAGTTACTGGTTTTCCGCGTACAGTACCGTGAAGCGCGAATTTCGGAAAATCCTTGGCATCTTTTGCGGAACTGACGACTGGACTGATGCGAAGGTCTTGAATCAGCGAATCGTCGTTGTTGTAGCAGCCTGCGATTGGGTGCAGATAGGAGGGTGAGCCCTCTGAGACAAGCTCGGGGTTAATTCCGCGCTTTTGAAAAACTTCGAGAGGTGACAATAGTTTTTCAATCGCATCCACTTGGAGCTTCAAAATCTGGGAGGAGGACCCATTCACAGGTGTTCTGGCTTTCGCAGGTGCACTTGGCTGTGGTCGCTCAGGCAAAACATGGAACGAGCGGGCTTCTAACTTTCTGGGCTCTACGTCTGGTACATTGGGTGCCGAACCAAATGTCGGGATAACCGATCCCAGGATCTGTCCATTTGCAGGAGCCAATGGAGCAACACTGATCAGAAGCAAACTGAGCATGGAACCGGTTTTGTGGTTAAGCATGGGGCCAGACTCTACTAAACCCGACTAATTTTGTCAATAGCAAATAAAGGGTATTTTCGAATCAAAAATTGCCTTAGGATACCGCGAGCTTACCTTTGACCCCTATTGTCCATTAGGACGCAGCCTTTTCTTCCTGCTCTACCGCTAGCTTCAAACCCACAACTTTGAGCAAAGCCTTAAGAGTTGAAAGCTTTGGGTTCCCGTCTTTAGAGAGGGCTTTGTATAAACTCTCTCTTCCCAGATCAGCTTGCTCTGCAACTTCTGAAAACCCATGTGCTTTTGCCACATCGCGAAGCGCTAACAAAAACACTTCTTCAGAATCCTCTTCGTCCAGATGTGCATTTAAGTAGGCGGCTGCCTCTTCAGGATTCTTTAGCGAATCCATCAAGCCATCTTCATATTTCTTAGTTCGTTTAGGCATTGTAGTCCTCCCAGAATGCTTTCGCTTTTTCAATGTCCCGATCTTGGGAACCCTTATCTCCGGCGATCAGTAAAACAACGATTCGCGGCCCATCTTCCCCGAAATAAACCCTGTAGCCAGGGCCGTAATCAATCTTGAGTTCCGACACACCATCGCCAAGGCTCCGTGTATTGCCAAGATTTCCCATACGAACTCGATTCAACCGCTTTCGAATGATGGCCCTGCCGGTAACGTCGCGCAAACCCAGGAGCCATTCCTCAAACGGACATTTTCCATCAGAGGTCTCGTAGTTCAGGAGTTCTCGCGGTGTGGGCTCCATTTCAATTAGAGTGTATCCTGGGGGATACAATCAGTCAAGAGCCTGTTTCGAATTCAATGGTTACTACAGATTCGAGCCAGGTAGCCGGTTCGCCTACTTCTTCGCCTTCGGCACCATTTCTTCTTCCACATCTATCAGGGCAAATAAACTCCATCAACTCACCCAATGGAATGGTCCCTCCCGACTTGCGGCATCGTAATGTGCCAGAACTTCTAAAGAAGTTAACGTAAAAGTCAGGAGGAACCGTTTATGGAAATTAAACTATTGGGCATCGATTTGGCAAAAAATTCATTTCAGATTCATGGCGCAGATAGCCGTGGCAAAGCGGTACTGCGCAAGAAGTTAGGCCGGAGAGAAATCATGGAGTTTGTCGCGAATCTTCCCGAGTGCACGATTGCGATGGAGGCATGCGGGTCCGCGAACTATTGGGGAACGGAGTTTGAACGGTTTGGGCATACGGTCAAGTTGATCGCGCCGCAGTTTGTAAAACCCTTCGTAAAATCCAATAAAAACGATTCGAATGATGCAGAGGCGATCGTGGAGGCAGCGTCTCGCCCCCAGATGCGGTTTGTAAGGATCAAGTCGCCAGAAAAACGAGATATTCAACTCCTTCATACAAACAGAGCACGGTTAGTTCGGGATCGGACGTCACTCATGAATGCGATTCATGCCCTATTGCTTGAGTACGGGTTGGCCGCGACAGGAGCAGTTTATTCTCATGTGAAATTCCGGAAAGATATTCAAGAGATCGCTACAGCAGATACGCCTCCGGGTCAGATGACGGGAGACACCCAGATTGTATTAAAAGAGATGATCGACGAGTTATCCCAGATCGACGCGAAGGTAGCGTACTACACAAAAGGGATAGAGAATCTGGCGAGTCAGAACGAGGATTGCAAGCGTCTTCAAACAATTCCGGGCATAGGGCCGATCACGGCAACTGCAATTTTAGCAGTCGTTCCGAGCGTTCATTCGTTTAAGAACGGGAGAGAGCTGTCGGCCTGGTTAGGCTTAGTTCCAAAACAATGTTCGACTGGAGGTAAGTCACAATTGCTTGGAATCAGCAAAAGGGGTGACCCGTATCTCCGAAGCCTTTTAGTGCATGGAGCTCGATCCGTCTTGAGGTTGGCACCTAAACGGACCGATATGATCAGTAAATGGGCTATAGAAAAAAAGAATACCCGAGGAACGAATCGAGCAATCGTCGCGCTCGCTAACAAGAATGCGAGGATCGTTTTTCGGGTGCTCAAGGATCAAAAGGAGTACGCGTACAAAATGTAATATTCACATTCAAGAATAAAGATTTTCCTAGTCACAGAGATTTGCGCAGGACAGAGAATCGGATAATGGCCGAAAGAGGTTATGACAGACCTGCTTCCCTAGAACCTGAAGATTGTCGCGGCGTCACAAAGTGAGCGCCGTTCACCCGATTAGGCAGGGAAGAAGCGAAAATCCATTAGGGCTCGAGACGTAAAAGGGTCTCAAAATAAGAAGCCGAATATACGGATGCAGTCTCATTCACCTTGCTCGACCTGAGTCCAAAAGTCTGTTTGCGCAATAGGGAGGGACCATATACGGCAATCTTAAGGGTTCGTGATGGAGTTTATTTGCCCTGATAGATGTGGAAGGCGAAGGGTCTCGGCGCGAGACGAGAAGGGAGAAAAGCGTGCACACTGAATGTGTGCTTCCGAGCGGGATGCGAGGAAAGCTTTTCGGGGTGGTCAGGCGGAGGAGTGGCTGAGCCACGACGAGCGCTTGACCGAGTCTTTTCCCGGGTCCCACTATATACACCTTCTCCGCCGCTCCCTTCATTCCCCAGGTTTTGACCACTCTCTTTCAACATCGTCGGGGGGCATTTTGGGGAGCTGAACCTGGATCAAACTGTCAAAAGTGACAGTCATGACGGTGAGTGACAGTCAAAATGACAGTCTTGATGCGCTCAATTGATTAACTTGATTGTGAGGTAGCGAGCCGTTTCCTCACTATTAACGCACCACAGCTCGGTCGAATTCATTACGAGGTAATTCGGCGTAGCTTTCCTGACTAAAAAAGTATTGCATTCTGAATGTAGCTCAGGTATTATCCGGTCGATATTGAAAGGATCTTTTTTATGAAAATGTTTTTGCTCGCCACGTCGGCTCTTTTGTTAAATCAAAGCGCGTTTGCTATGGGTGGTCCTTCTTTTGAAACTTTTGGAGATTTCCTGCGAATAACCGTCTCGGATATCTCCCTTGATAAGTGTGAAATAGCCTTTGCTGAAGAGTTGGCTAAATACACTAAATCTAAGCAAATAGTTTCAGCGGACACGGGTTGTTTCGGTGGAACAACTGCAGTCAATGGAGACGAAGAAGAAATGCAGGCTGCGGGCAGGATCGTTGTTAAGCGAGAGCAGTTGTTTTCCCCTCCACAAAATCGATAACACGCTTACACGAATGATTGACGATGAGAGATGCGAACTGTGAGTGGTCGGCGGTGCACCGCCGACCGGCCTCCACATGTCTGCATATTCTGTACGTCCTCACATGTTACACGAATAGGAAAATGTGAAGCAGCCGTGTTTGCGCGCAACACTTTTCATGAAATCTAAACAACGAGTCCTGGTTCTTTGTCGAATCTTGGCGCATTCGGATCAGGAGCTGAGTCCAGGGTAATGCGAGGTGTCCGGAGCAAAAGCTCGACGCGGCTGGCCGTTTTTTTACGCCGCCCGTTTCTTTTCTTCTTTTTGAACTCGAATGTCCAAACGATAACCAAGCGCCTTTAAGACTTTATAAACCAGATCGAAAGTGGGGGTCCGTTTTTGATCCCCTTTTTCAAGGCGAGCAATCAGAGGCTGGGAGACGTGTGCCGCTTTTGCAAGCTGGGCTTGCGAGATTCCGGCTTTAGCTCTGAGATTAGAAATGATCCTTGCTACATCGAGGTAGAACTTTCGTTCTTCGAAACCCAACCGGATTTCATCGTCCTTCAGCTCGCGGGACAAAACTTCATTGAGGCTGACACCTTTTGTCTTCTTCATTTCAAAATCTCCTTCAATCGTCGTCTCGCGACTTCAAGCTCACGCATAGGAGCCTTCTGTCCTTGTTTCTTGTAAGAATGCAGCACGTAAATTAATTCCTGCGAAAGTGTGACATAGAAGAATCTCCACCCACCGCCAGCAGTTCTAATTTTGATCTCCCAGAGCTTCCCTTCGATCTGCCTGAAATCACACCCGAGTGCATTAAACCCGTGGGTTTGAATGTCTTCGAAAACAGCCAGGATTGCCGCCCGATCCGACTTCGGCAGCTCCTTTAGAAAATCCTCGAAATAGCTGCGGCCTGATCCGGAACGATGGAACTCAACCTTCACGCTCATCAGAATATATCCAAATGGTTATCGAGTCAAGCCCTCGCATGAGCGCCGGGTAAAAACTTCCGCTAAGCCCATTAGTTCCGAAATGGAGCGGAATTGACCGTTTTAGGCCACTTGACCTCGAAGCAGACGACGATGCTGTTCATAGGGATGAGTTCGCCTACTTCCTTGCCTTCGGCACCACTTTTTCACTGCAGATCCCCGTCGCACTACGGTGTCAGATCCTCGCTCAACGTTCCGACGTGCCATTTGCGCGTCTCACGTCTTCGCTCGAATCTTCCTTGTATTGCTCGGGTCTCTTTGTGAAATGCGTATTTTCCGTTCGAATTCGGATTGCTCTACGGGGTTAGATCTTCGATGTTATCTGGTGTTCTAGAAATCCTTTTTCACGTGATCTAGTTATCTCTTGCTCAGTCAACACGGCTACCACCTTCAATTCGAACCCTTTGGGTTTTCGAATCTCTGCCCATATATGAGTAAACCTTCAAAAGTGACTGTCATGACAGTCGGTGAGCGTGGGAATGATGGTCTCGATGCCCTCAACTGGAAAGATTGCCTATGGATAAGCAAAGCGACTCCCAGCTCGGTCGAATTCATTACGAGGCAATTCGGGAAAGCAAAAGGGCAAAGCAAAATACTTGACATAAATACTTTCTAACTATAGACTGCGCTCCATGAAAACTTTCGTTTTTCTTCTTTTGGCATTGAACTTTACCTCTTCTTCGTATGCCGACGTTTGCCAGCGAACACCTCAGGTACGAATAGAGCTTGAAAAAATAACCAAAAAAAATTGTAAAGATATTGGACCTAAGGCGCTTTCAAAAATTGATAAACTTAACCTTCAACGCAAACATATTTCTGAACTGAAAGCAGATGATTTTTCGGGGCTTTCTTCTCTTAAAGTGCTCTTCCTCTCCGGCAATGACCTGGCTGCACTACCAGATTCACTCTTTTCAGGCCTTTCTTCTCTTAGAGTGCTCTTCCTCGACGGCAATCCACTAAAAACACTGCCAGAAACACTCTTTTCAGGGCTTTCTTCCCTTAAACAGCTCTACCTCTTTGAGAATGACCTGGCTGCACTACCAGATTCACTCTTTTCAGGCCTTTCTTCTCTTAGAGTGCTCTTCCTCGACGGCAATCCACTGAAAACACTGCCAGAAGCACTCTTTTCAGGGCTTTCTTCTCTTAAAGAGCTTCACCTCGACGGTAATCAACTGACAGCACTACCAGAAACACTATTTGAGGGGCTTTCCTCTCTTAAAGAGCTCCGCCTCAAGGGCAATCAACTGAATGTTGTGGAGAAACAGAGAATTTCCGAACAATTCCCCTTTGCGCGGATGTAAGAAATCTTTTGTGATTCATGCGGGTCGGCAAACATAAGTCCCTGGCCTACCGCGGAGCGCGGCCGTGTTTTTACGCAGCCCGTTTTTTTTCGTCCTTTTGAACTCGAATGTCCAAACGATAACCAAGCGCCTTTAAGACCTTATAAACCAGATCGAAAGTGGCGGTCCGTTTTTGATCCCCTTTTTCAAGGCGAGCAATCAGGGGCTGGCTAACGTGAGCTGCTTTCGCGAGCTGAGCCTGCGAGATCCCAGCTTTGGCTCTCAGATCAGAAATGATCCTTGCTACATCGAGGCAGAACTTTCGTTCTTCGAAACCCAGCCTGATTTCATCGTACTTTAGCTCGCGTGACAAAACTTCATTGAGGCTGTCACATGCCCATAAAGTCCCGCACTTTGGAGGATTGCACAAAATCGCACATGGACCAGGTCGCTGAGCTTAGCGGCAATGAAAAACCGAGCTTCACTGTGGTTACTTCAGTCGAATTCAAAGAAGATTCTGTCCTCCCAAGCGGAAGGGACAGTTATCAAATCACGTCTTCTCCAGCTCAGGACAGTCAAGAGGGCATTATTGAAGTCTCATTCGAAGAGTGCTTCCTTCAGCACCTTGATTTCAAAAGAAGCGTTATGTCTGAAAAGAATTCAGATCGAGGTTATGTTACGCCTACGGCGGCCGTAAACCGCGCTCTAGTTACCAACTGCAAAACTCCCAAATCCTCAACGAGGATCGAAGGAGTGGTGGAGTATTGGAGTAAGTTGGGCTTCGATCCAGCAGAACATTAATAGCTCGCAATGAGGTAAAACGGGACGCGGCCGGGGTTTTCCGCGGCGCTCTCTATCCTTGATACCTCGCAAGTGCCGATCGAAGAGAATCTGAAATCGGAGTTGCCTTTTTCCCATCCTGAAAATCCAAACACACAATCACCATCTTAGATTCCGTGCACGGTCCAGAATCGGAAGTCACACTCTGAAGCAGCTCGACCGAGCTCCTTCCGATTTTACCGATCCTGGTTTCCACAACGTAGTTTTCGTCCAAAGTTAGGGATCGTTTGTAATCGATCTGAAGCGAGGCACTCACGAAAATTTTGCCTTGCCGTTGTTGTTCCAAGAACCCCAAACCCAAGTGGTTAAAGAGGGCGGTGCGTGCGTTGTCGAGATACTTCAAATAATTGGCGTAATAGACCACTCCAAGCGAATCGACTTCGTTAAAAAAAACTGAACCAGAGATCAGGAAGGGCATAGAAACCTCAGCGGGTCATTGTCTTAAAGCCAAAGAAAGCGGTAAAGAGGGAATGTTCATTGAAAGGTCGATTTGCTAGCAAATTGCTACCATAGAATCAGCTGGGAGGATGATTAGTTAGATCCTGTGGGAGGCGGTGGTAGTCGTCCATCAACTAGTCCTGCCTCTTTGTAAATGAGTTTGCGGGCCGCGTTGATATCGTCACTTGTGACTGTGATGCCTTCGGGCAAAACAAAATCGTCCGGATGATAGCGGAGAAGTAAACTTTCGTCGATGTTGGGTAAATCTTTCTTTCCGATGGTTTCTTGGACCAGTGCCTTCGCAAGGTCCTTAAAGCCGAAGGAAGTAACACTTTTGTCGTTCGATTCATGAAAAATATAAAAAGGAATATCCACGATCGCTTCGCGGACTGCACCTTCAGTGCGGTCGTGAAGTGAGTAGTACGAACGAATGAAACTGAGATAGTTCGAAGTCTCTGTATACGGATCGGCCTTCAACGAAGGAATTGAAACCTTTGCATGGACATCATCGTGTTCTGTCTTTTGAAGGCCCGTCATTCCACGTCGATCAGCAAAACCACGTCGACCTCCGGTGTCGTAGTATCCAATAGTCAGTCAACGTGAGGCCATCCTGGTTCTTTGCGATCGCAGCTCGCACTTCGGTCACTGCAAGAACCGCAAGAACCGCAAGAACCGCAAGAACCGCAAGAACCGTAAGAACCGCAAGAAC
>JAIXOQ010000015.1 GCA_027486675.1 Pseudomonadota bacterium | reverse complement strand
CACCGCAGGTGCCCCCATGGGGGGTAGCCAGCGGCGAAATCGTGATTAAACCCTTTCAGATTTTTTCTCCAAAACTATCGGACCCTCTCCAAAGGAGACTCGAACTCCTACACCCGCACAGCGGGATGCTAACCAGTTACATCATTAGGAGGGCCGACAATGGTCTAGGATCGATTGTTAGGCTTAACCTATGCTCCGTCCTCACCAGACCATTCAGATCGATCCTGAGGCATCCTAGGAGCCTCTGGGAAGACCCGGTGCATGAGGTCGGGGTTAGCCAGCATGATCTGACTCAAGGCGACCTCTAAAGTCCTGATACAAGACTCCGATAACTTAAGACCATGTAGTTCAGAGATCATCTCAAGTACTTCGTGAAGGATTGTACTAGAGAGTAATGAACCTGTTAATTGATCTGATATCTCAATCTTAAGGTTAGGACTAAAGTGAAAGATCCCAAGTTCATCCTTGGGCATCTTAGTGAATACCACAGGGATCTTATAGGGAGCCCAATTGATATCCATAGAAATACTCCTAGTGCTTGGCTCGGTTCACAGAACGGTGCACAATACGCAGGTTTGACATACGGTTATCCCGGGGATTACCGTTCTTATGGTCAATGTCCATCTTGGAGTGCTTCTTGACTTTGCCGTCTCGAAGAGCCTTACGACGAACATTATTCCTAGAAGCACGGTCTTTCTTGTAAGACTCAGTCCCGTGATACTTCTCGTATTCTTTCTTGTAGTCCCTAGCCATCACTTGCCCTTCTTGGCAATCTTCATCAGGCCCTTCTTCTGAAGAACCGAGGTGGCAATGGCGTAAGCCTTCGACTCAGCCATACCCTGCTTCTTCATCGACTTAACCATCTTTTCCAGTTTCTTAGGCATTACTTATCTCCGGGAGTCGGGATCATCAGCGACTTATTACCGCCACCACGATTCTTAAGACCCTTCATACGGGACTGAATCATATCTTCAGCCATAGCCTTCATTTCGGCCTTTTGTGAATTAGGAACTGCGGCAACAGCAGAAAAATAATTTTCTTTAGCCTTAGTATAGTCTGGATTAGTAGCACCATACAGATCTTTAAGAGAACTCATATCTTGAAGACGCTTTGACGGTCGAGCAAAATAATATTGAACATACTTTTCAGCAACGGACTTAAGTTCTTCTCCGTCCAATTCGTTATTAATTTTAAGATTATCCTTAGGCATTCTTAACCTTTGCTTCCTTGGTGTTAGAGACAAACTGCTTGGACTTACCTTCTGACTTCTTCTTCTTGGCAGTGGCTGCTCGTTGAGAAATACTCAAAGAACGGGCCTTAGCAAGCGGAAGACAACGGTCAGGATTAGATTTATTCTTACTGGTACCACAGGCTCCAGCAATCTTACCAGAAACAGTAATACGAACCCACTTCTGAGATCGCCACTTAGCAAGTTCACCCATTCTTCTTGCCCTTCTTCTTGATCTTCATACGACCGTAAGAGGAATCCTTGCAGTACTTTGAGGCTCCCATGGCGGCATAAGCAGACCATTTGCCGTACTTACGCATAGCCCATGACTTACCTTCGGGACAGATTTTAGCCATAAATCACCATGCCTTACAAGACCAGTACCTAGCCTTGGTCTTTGGACCGGGGTTATCGCAGTTATGACGAGCCCGGAAGTTCTTTCGACGACCCGGGATGTGCTTCTTGATCTTCATGTTGGGGTCGCCAAAGCGGACGATCTTGGTCTTATCCCCGTCCTTAACGCAAACAGCAGACTTCTTGGGGCCGCCGGGAGTCCTAAAAGGCTTGCCCGTAGATCGACCTTCGCATGGACTGGGCATGATTAACGAGCCTCTGCTCCATCTTCTTCACCCTCAATAGGTGGGGTATTGTCAGGAGGAGGTAACTTATTAGTTAATGAACGATGACTACGACGCTTCTGCATTTCCATTTGAGTCATAAACTCAGACTTAAAAATAGACTTAGCAAAAGCATTGTCAAAGTTATTGCTAGGACGCTTACTAGTGGTTTTCTTTTTCATTTTATTACCTACGAAGGGCTTCCATGACTTCACACGGAATAACCTCTTTTAGTTCTCGCATTGCCTTGGCCAGATCTCTGGACTCATGCAGATGGTTCTTGCTCCTTAGATGATCTTCATATCGAATGACGACTGTGCAAGCGTTCATCAGCAGGTTATTGGTCCACTCATCAAGTTCTACATCCATGTGTTCCCCCTAGGCTTTCTTCCTACGGCGTTTTCCATGAACCGTTCAAGTTCGCTGTCCAACATCTCGGCCTTACGATTAGCCATCTTTCGATTGACATCCTGAGCCATACGCTCTGACCAGAAGGCTACGGCCATAGACAGAACATCGATTCTATCGTCGTAAGCCAAGGCTCCCTTAGCCCGGGTCATTCGGCTCAATTGCCACATCAGACTGTACTGCAACGACTTCTCTGTGGCGTACTTTTTGGTTGACTCGTAGTCGTCTCGAATCACACCAATGTCCAAGACAAGACGATGCTGGTTCATAACTGGTTCCAGCGTGTCTACAATGCGTCGTTCCTTCTGGATGTTATGACGAACCTCTTCCACAGTGCATGGATAGGTCTTCATCAAGTACGGCTTCAGAAGTTCTGTGAACATACCATCGCCAAAGTTAGACTCGACGATGATCTGATTGACAGCATTAAACTTGGCAATGTTAACCAGTTTATTCATGGTGTCTTCGGCGTATCCACCCTTTAGACCACCCGCTGCCGTCACATACAGGAAGCCATTGAGCATCTTCACGACCGCATAGGCCGTCTCATTGTCGCCTCGGCCTGACGGATCGATGGCCATAATGCCACCTTCGTAGGGAATCCACTTGCCCTGAATGTCCATAGGACCGTAATAACGATCTCCATTGAACCCAACGCAGGGAATATCCTTGACAATATTGCTGATGTTGGCCGCCCAAACAGGCTTTTCTGGAGCACTTTCGGGGTTCAAACCAAGTACAATCAGATCCGCCAACTTGAGCGGATACCTATCGGCATCGCTAAGCGTGCTATCCAGCATGAACTGGAGCGCAAAACCAGTGCGTCCATAGGACGCTTCTCGCTCCATTAGGTCAAGGGCGTTAAACCGCCTAGGATCCGTTGGGTCGCCTTCCTTGCCTTCAACCAGCATTGGGGCCAACTTAGACCCAAAAGCCACCTTAAGGCGATTCTCGGGGTACCTAGCGGGCCAAATTCGGGTATCGTAGCCCTTCTCATGCAGACCGTGGTAGATCGACTGCTCGGTCTGCGGCGTACCTAGATAGATCACCTCCCCTCCGGGTTTGAGGACTGCTTCAAACTCAGCAACAGCGGACTGCAACTTCTCTCGCATCAAGAATGTGGCAGAGTTGTTTAGACTTTCCACATCGTCGGCAATAATCAGATCTGCACGGCTACCAGTAATTTGGCTAGTGATTCCCTTAGATACCACGCTAGGGGCTTGAGAGGCTGGCGCAGGGCCAACATCGAAGGCAATCTTGGAGTTACGCTGATCTTCCTTCGGCTTCAAGTGCTGGCAGATAGGAATCTCGTTGATCAAACGCAAAGTAAAGGTACTAAAGTCATCGGCTCGCTGCTTACTAGCAGAAACCACAAGGACATTTAGTTTTGGGTTGTGGAGGAGTCGGAAGACGACATATGCGCTTGTGAGCCAACTCTTTCCAACGCCTCGGAAGGCTTGAACCACTCGTCGGCGTGAGCCCTTCTGGAGATATTGAGCGATATCCAATTGGATTGGCGTAGGCTCTGGCAGCCCAAGATGATCCCACGCCAAGAAGACGAAGTTTCGGAAGTCTTTGAGTTTTCGCTCAAGTTCGCTCACGCGGCCTCTTCATCGAACGGCATGATCTGAGCCAGATTCAACATGGGTTGACTAGCAGAAGGCGCACAGTCAATGCCATTGTCCTTAAGGAACTGGCGAGCCACATTGAGTTCCGTGGCCGTTGCACTTCCATCCATGATCTTTCGTAGAAGTTCATCCGCCAAAGCATTATGGATTTGTTCTAGGATCTTCTTATTCATCGGATAAAACTATTAAACAACCTTGTGGTGTAGGCTAGATAGCCATTGTTAGGCATAGCCGAAGATGGTGAGAAAGTGTTGAATGTGGTGTCGCCATAAGTAACACTTGCAGAAGCAGTAGTCAAAGTAGGCGGACCCTGAAGATGGGGTTGATACTGATTGCCATTAAAAGGATATTGATATAGGAACCTACTCTTAAGTTCTGGACCAGTATAAAACTTTTCAAGATCAATAAGAGTTGGATTCATGGTGGTGGCAGAACTTACCCATGTCTTTGCTCCATTGATAATAGATGTCCGAACAGCGGCCCACCCATTGTCTCCGGGATCTCCAGTAACAGTTGGATGTGTTGGACAAGCCATCAAAGCAAGGTTTGAAGCAATAGTAAATCCAGCAGGCGCATCCAAATTGATAAGAGCAGTAAGCCCGCTAATAAAGGTGTCTAAAGCGGCGGTGTAAGTTGAAGAACTATCTGGTCCATTGATACCGCTATTCCACCAAATCAAAACGCGACCACTTCCACCAGCAGCCACCTGTCGCTTATACAACTCATAAATGGCTTGAATGATGTAGTTTGGATTTGTATTAGCAATATCAGAAATATCAGTACTAGACTTACCACCAGAATAGGTTAGGTTTGTAACGCTAAATCCCTTACGAAGATTTACAACAGAGTGCCAGAAAGAGACAAAAGGACCAGCAATTTGCCAAGTTGCACCTTGACTATATCCATCATAAGCGCACTGCAAAGTATCAACAACGCCAGAAGTTGCTGTACTAGTAAAAGGAAGGACAGCCGTATCAAATGCTGGCCCACCAGTTACAAGACGATCAGCAGAATCTGAAGCAATTGCGGTAGCCACACCCTTCATAACACGCAGTCGAAACTTTCCAGTAGACGCGCCAACACCAGCGTCACTGGAGAACTTTCCATACACCAGACGATACTGACAAGAGGCTCCAGCCTGACCGTTATTAGCAATCAACGGATGGTTTCCCGGAATATCAATACTAGATCCAGTTGCTGGAGAGGTGTAGGTTAGATCTTTTGGAACAAAGTGTGGGGCATAGTAGAAGCCAATAGGCTTAGCCATGCCAGCAGTAATTGTATATGTAGCCGTTGAACTAGGAGTTCCTCCGGGCCAAGAAGCCACAGTAGCCACCTTAGTGGTTCCATTATAGGCTGTGATTTTTGCTTCTTGCATCGCGCTACCAAGCAGAATGTTGAGCCAACAACCAACATAAATGTTGTTTGTAGCACTAGCGGTACTTGCCAGAGTCAATGAAGTGCTGCTAGATGCGGTAGCAACTCCTTCATGCTTATAGAAACCGCTCAGCAAATTTGTATTGGCTTCAGCAGCAGCCGCGCTTCCGCTTTGAACTTGCTGAGAAAGAGTGTATGCCGTAATGCTTCCGTTAGATCGTCCCGCCCAGTCTCCTCGAATAAATGGAGTAAACTCTCCACCAGACCGGGTATTGCTGTGGGGATAGGTCGCATTCAGGGTATCTGACGCAGTATAAACTAGAGGAGTGGCATACTGTGGAATTCCCAAATTGACCAATGCTTGGAAAATGCCCATAGTCCATCCATAGTTGGAAGGGTGCATCGCATTGGAATCGCCAATAGTAATAATGTCAAGGGAGTCAACGCCATTGTAGGCATCCCTAATCCACTGTCTGGCTACAGGAGAACCGTACACGCCAGAAATAAAATTGTCGTTTGCCTTCTTCTTAAGCGGAAGAATTGTTGTTCGTTGACCCATATTTATTACTCAAAGATCCATGCGTTGACGGTGAGAGCAGAGCCAGTGTAGGCAATTCGCATACGCATATACTTGGTGAATGGAACAATACGACACCAAGACTGTTGCGATGCCGAGTTATAGTCGGAGTCTGTTCCAAGCATATTTTCAATTGTAAACCAGTTGGTGTTGTCAAACGATCCTTCAAGGAAGGCGTTGAAAGTAGAAACCTTAGCAGAACCGCTATGCATAACAACTACAGTGCCATAACGATCTGGAGTCAAATCTGGATTGACAGCACTTGATGTTACGGTGGTTGTAACTGATTGAGAAACAAGATTAAAAGTAGCCACAACGATCTCCTAGGTTAAATGCTTGTTTAAAAAGTTGAATCCCATGGATACCGCGGCTCCAATAACAGCGGCAACCCCCATATAGAACGATTTGGACTGCTCCAATACTCGAAGCCGTTCTTCGTGATTTTTAATTTGATCCTCTTGAATTCTCTGAAGTTGAATCAGGGCATCAACCTTGCCTTCAAGGCGGCCTAACGACAACAAGATTTCATCGTGCATGGTTAGGCTTTATGCAAAGTACTCTTGGAGAATGCACTGAGAAGTTCCGCGTTGATTGTTTGTATTATCTGTGTCGTTAAATGTTCGATTAATAGCAATAGTTTGAGAACTTGAAACTGGATGATACCACCAAAGTTCATATGTAACGGGACTTGTTGTGTTTGGCGAGTCTAGATAAGACTTAGAAATAATGGCTTGAGTTTGCGTTCCATCGGCATCAGCGGGTGCGATACAAAACCCATAAGGCCTAAATCCAGCCGCCGCAGCAGATCCAATTTCTGTTCCAGTGCCCCCAACACGCCTAATCAAATAAAACATTGATTCTAGATTTGCTTCACAGTTCAAACTATAAGTAACAAGAATCTTGCTGGCTGCTGTTCTAGGCGTAATAGTAGTATCCAAGACTGCAATTTTTACTGCGCCCGCCCTAAGTCCTCCAGCAGCCGTAGCGTAAGTAGTTGGCGCAATAGAGTGGGTCATCTTGCACTGTGGCCAACTAGCGGCGGGAGCCGTAAAAGCACCAGTTACTCCAAGATTTCCAGTAACACTTACATTTCCGGTAACGCTTGCATTGCCAGCAAAAGTAGATGTACCCGCGCCATTAACATTCAAAGTTCCAGTTGTAGTTAGCGTACCCCAGATTTGTGCAGCCGTGGTGCTGGAGTTTCCAATTGTACTAGTATTTGATCCACCGCCAATAGCGTTATAGCCAATGCAAATTTCATTGGTACTGGTCGTAGTGCTTGGCCGAGTATCGTATCCAACAAACACTCCATTTGAGATAGAAGCAGCCGCAGCCCCACCAGAGGCGTAACGACCAGCGTTATAACCAAGGGCAGTATTGTTGTTTCCAGTCGTAAGCGACGCAAGCGTTTCAACACCAACAGAAGTGTTGTTGGAAGTTGTAACTGAAACAGCAAGAGCAGAACGACCTACTGCGGTATTAGAAGTTCCAGTAGTGCTAACAGGAAGTGCGCTTGCTCCAATAGCAGTATTAGCCGCTCCCGTAGTCAACGAATTCATAGCCCCAAAACCAACAACAGTGTTTAGACCGTTGGCTTGTACATAAGCACTTTTATTGGGACCAATAAAAATTGACTTGGTATCCAAAGCATCATCGGTGTCCCCACCAGTGATATAAAAAGAATTTACACCTGTTCCAGCACCAATTTGAAGATAGTCTTGAACTTTACCGTCAATAGTTGTAAAAGTTGTGGCATCAAGACCACCAAAGTGTTCTGTAAGGTTGTAAAATGTAACACTACCATTAAATGAAGCAATGTTCCTAACAGCACCAAAGTTACGAACACATAAAACCTGTCCTGCCGTTGGGGCGGTAGCCAAAGAAAGCACACTTAGAGACGAAAGCGAAAAGTCGTTTCCGGGACGCAAAGAAAGGCCATTAAGCGTAACAACAAACATACTTGAATCTGTGGTTACAGAAGCAGGGCTAAGAGTATAGTTTGTTGCCGTTGTGGTAGTAAAGTTCCAAATTTGGGGAGTAGCAATAGGCTCTCCATACAGCGTCAAACCATCAACATACCCCTTATTGGCGGCATCTTTTTCGTTTGTCGGCGCATTAAGATTAATAATCTTTTTGTTTTTTGCATCCCAACTAACAAAATCAACACTAGGACCAAGCGCACCGCTGCCCGTATCTTCGGCTTCCTGAGTAATGTGCAGAAGACCCTTGGCCATATTGTCCAAGTCTGCTTCGGTCAGCACAGAGCCATTGTTGAAGTTAACAATGTTGCCCTGAAAACCAGACACGGTGGACGGAGTCTCGCGCTGAATCTTGATATTCACGCCGTTGGAAGGAGCCGTAGTAAACAGCACATATGGCGAAGCGGTGGTCAAGTCATTGAGAGTATACCCCGTGGTCTGAAGAACATCGTTAAGATAGATCTTCAAAAAGCCGCCGCTGATCCAGCCATCGATTTCCGTAATAGGATAATTCGTTGTGCTGCCGTTTCCAATGTAGGTCTTGTAACTATTAGGCATTGTATTATTGGCTCCTTAGATTCAGTCCCTAGTCTTCCTAGGCTGATTTCGTGACAAATTCCACTCAACGCTGATGTCTTCTTCAAACACATTCAACAGTTGCTTGATACCGGGGAGGTTCTGTCCGGGCAGCAACAGGCGACCCTTGTGGACGGTTCCCTCAGTAATGTCCTGCTCAAGCCCAGTTCCCATGGCCTTACCAGCGGTGGCTCCATAGACATCGTTAAACACGCTATAGGCTCGCTTGGCCATAGCCTCTCCGGGGAAACCATACAAACCCAAACCAGAGTAGCGATAAGATGAGAACAGTGGGTCTGGGCTGATCGTACTGGTCCAAACCGCATCAGTTATGTTGGTCAGGAGGAAGAACTCCGCAGGACCAGTCATGGCTCCACGGATAAAGCCACCGATACCAAGGTTCTTCTCCGTCTCCTCCATCTTCTTCTTGTTGTTTGCTGCCTTGTAGGACCGCCAATCGGCGTAGTTTCGGCCATACTGGATCAAACCAGCCAGCATAAGCGTCGAAGAAACCTCCTGAGCCACCTTTGCTCCACCGCCCCGGGCCATTCGACCTGCATTCTGGATGAGGAAGTTATCCACACCCTTGAGGTTGAAGGTTCGGAACTGAGTCAAAAGACGACCAACAAAGGTAAAGGCCAACTTGTGGAAGTCACCTCGGGTAGCCATGTCCTGAACACGGGTACGAACCATGCGATTCACAAAGGTCTTGACAAAGTCCATCTCTGAACGGTCAAGGTTGGCCATATCAACAATACGCTCACCCAAGAACCTGTTCTCGGTTCGGGCATTATCGCCAACAAACCGAATAGCGGCTTCGTACTGGTCAGGCTCAAGGCCCAAGGTTCGGACAGTAGCCGGATCCAAACGCTTTGCGGTGCCCTTGGCGACATCGTAAAGGTGTTGGAGACTGGTTGCTGCCGTCAGTTGCTGAGTAAAACTGGTGATTGGGGTCAGACCGCTAAGATCAGACATGAAGTTAGAGGTACTGTCCAAAGCCTTCTTAACACCCGTGTAAGCAATGTTTCCAGCCCCCATTTCGGAGTACTTAATCGCATCAATATCCGGGTTTAGCAGGGCTCGACGCAGGCGATCCGTTGATGGGGCAAACCACGAGTCAATGAAAGACGCAAAGTTCTGGGCCGGAAGGTCAAGGTTCTTCCAGTTACTTAGCATCTCAGTCAGAATAGGCATCTGCTTGATTGTGTTTCGCAGACCAAGGGTACCCACGATTCGCGACAACTCGCCCAAAGCGGCTAGGCCGAACTGACCGCCCGTAGTCAAGTAGCCCAACGGAAGGGCCACGCCAAGGGTCTTATCTCCGATTCCACTGGCTCCGCGATTGATGGGCTCATAGCGAATGGCTGCAATAACTTCACGAAGACCATCCATCTCGCCAGCACTCATTGGATCTCCCAACTTATTGGCAAGAGAAAGCATCTCCTCAACGGTCTCAACTTCTACCGCATTGGTAATGGTGTCCCCACGAGCCGTTGTATAGGTCGGGGCAAATACACCACGCAGACGAAGTTCATCGTTAAAGCCAGTAAGCAGACGCTTTTCGTTGATGGAGCCAAGGACCGAAGTCGCATACTTTCGGAACACAAATGGGAGATCATCATTGAGCAGATCTGCCAAGCCCATAGCCGTGCTTCCATCGTTGAAGTGGTTTGCTTCTGGAGTAATGCTAGCCTGCTCATCAAGCAAAAGACGACCACGACCAAACGGCGTTCGACTGGCAGTCTTCGCCTTAATCGGCCCAAGCAGATCCTTCAATGCATCAAATAGTTCCTGATCTTGGGCGGTAAGCGGAGCGTTCTCAGCGTTCTTTGCAATGTTGATTAGACGGTTACTAAAGGCAATAGCCGCTTCTCCAACATCGTCAGTAAACACTTCTTCAACGCCGTCAATCACAACCTTACGACCATTCTGGTCGATAGCCTTCTTGATCAGTGCAGTCAGGTCTCGACGGCCAGCCTCAGTAGTGGCCAAGCGTCGAATCTTGTCGAACCGCCAAAGACGGGGCATATAGTTGACCGTAGCGGCCTTGGTGAAGCCCTTAAGGCCAACCTCAGCGGCCATCTCATGCATCGTATTGAAGATCTGGCGGAAGCCCTGTGCAGTCTCATTGACCGCTCCAAGAGCATCGTCGAAGGCTCCAGTACGCAACTGCTTGGCAACGCGACGATTAAAGTCTCGACGCAGTTCACGGTTGCCGAAAGCCGTTCGCATGGCGTTCATAATGCTACCCGGATCGTCCACATTCTCAACGCCACGACCCAAGGCAAAACGAATATATCCGTTGCGATAGCCGCGACTAAAGGTAAACATCGTCTTGTGGAGAACAGCGGTTCCAGCCTCAAAGATGGTTTCGGGCTGAGCCTTGTTCAACGACCTGCGGGCATTAAACGACATCCAAGCAATCAGGCGTGCTGCTCCATTATCCGACTCCATCACTCGTGCGGCCTGATTAAACAGAGCACCGACAAGTGGGATCCGCTCAGTAAGGAACTGGCGAAGTTGCGGCACATCGCTGAAGTTAGTAGGGCCACCAGTAGCCCGAGTACCGCCACCACCACCAGCAGGAGGAATAGCCCCACCAGCACCGACTGCACCAGTGGTACGGACATTCATGCGATCCAGCAGACTAGCCGGAATAGAAATTGGGTTAGCCGCAGTTGCGCCACGCTTAAGGGTTTCGGTTCGCTTATTGATTACATTGATCACGGCCAATCGGCGGGCATTCTTATCCATCACCGTCTTGCCCTTGGAGTTAACCTTCTTGGGTGCCTTCTGAGAGATTGTTCGCAGTTCATCAATAACTTCGCCAACAACCTCGCGATTCACCATGCCACCGCGTGCTCGAATCTCTTGCAGAACTTGGAAGATAAGCGACGGCTCCTTACCAGCCTCAAGGTGAACGCCTGCACGGAAATGGTTCCACACAGACTCAACCATGTTCTCGCTATCCACAGCATCCTTGACCGTGCGATCAATGCCGGGAATAAATGTGCGCTCAGCAACGGGACGAATGCGTGCTGCCGACTCCGGGGGAAGATTAGTAGCCACCTCCTCCCAGAAAGCCTTATTGAAGGCTCCGGCAGTCACTCGCTTGTTGTTTGTGTTTACAAGGACACGACCAAGCATGGCGAAGACTTCGTCAGTCAACTGGACACCAGCCAAGTCAAGTTCAAAAGCCGCAGCCTTAATTGCCGAACGAATGCCCATGGAGGGCTTTGCCGTCGTTCCAATGGTTGGCTTAAGCGGACGCTGAGCCTCTTCAACAACTTCTACTGCGCCTTCTCGAACAACCCGTGGGGTTCCAGCAACAGGAACTTCACCAATAGGAATGGTGCGGGTTCCCGGGATGTTCTCATCCAGTACGCCAAGGGCTCCTCGACGACGGTAATCCTCACCCAACTCCCGGCCAATACGAGCGGTTTCATCAGCCAAAGACCTAGCCGATGGAGCGAAAAGCATCTGGTCTGCCGCAGCAGGAGCCCCAAACTGGAAGTGATCGGTGTAACTGATGGTGTAGCCACCGGGAAGTTCGGTTCGACGGGTACGCCGGAATTCATTCGCAGCGTCCTCAATGTGGCTACGAACAAAAGCGCGACCAAAGGCCGCACCACCAACCAGACCAGCAATAGCACCCGAGCCTGCAATCTGAAGCATCACAGAGGTGGCAGAAGGGTCGTACACTGGGTCAAGACCGTTACGCACACCGTGGTAGACGGCCTCTTCAGCCACGCCAAGCGCACCAAAACGAGCCGTAAGGTTCATTCGGCTAATCGTTGCTGCGGCCTCACCAGCGGCCTGAGACAGATCCTGAACACGGCGGGCACTCCTAGAGGCCAACGCCGCTCGACTAGCCAATGAACCACGGGCTCCCAGTCCAGCAATAGCCAGAGGCTCCGCAGCCACACCAGCAGCAATCATGGCGGTCAAATCCAAGCCAATCGCCAAGGCTCGCTCGCCTCCAGACACCATTTGCTGTGCTTCGGGTAGGCCAGCCTTAACAAATAGGGCTCGGTTCACAAACTGGGAATACGAGTTGGACGACAACAGCCAAGGCCAGTCTTCACCTGAAATGGACTTAAGCGTTTCAGAGATGCCCTCTGGATTGTTGTCGCCACCAAAAGACAGTGGATCACTAGTCGGGTTGTACTGAGTCTTGTTCTTAGTCAGATTAAGTGGATCGCTTGCCTCATCGGAAAAAGCATCATCAATAGCCATTCCAATACGAGCACCAACGGTTCCAAATGCAGTATCACGACCCGCAAAAGCCATGCCTCCACCAGCAGCATCGTACATATACTGAATATCAGTATCTGTTGGCAGGTTTTGAGCAAGCAGGGCTTCTCGCTCCGCTCGCTCGCCGGGAGTCAATGAAAAGATAGGGGCATCAAAAGAGATCTTTGCCAATGAAATACCTTTCTATATCAGTACGGGTAGTAAACGCCGGGAATTCTAGCGTTTCCACTGGTTTGATTCGGATTAAGGAAGGTCGGAGCAGTACTGAAGTTGGACGGCTTTGCTCGACGGGCTTCCAACTTACTATTAAAGTCCTTAATGACCTCCGGTCCAACCGTATTCAGATCGGTGGACCGAATCATCATGTTCTCAAGTCGCTTACCATCACGAGTACCAGATACAGCCTTGCCATCCTTACGGGGAGCCAGCATAGCGGTTCCATCTGAATTCTGCTGAACCACCACAAGAGTCGTACCTTCCGGGAATTTGTTAGAATCCAACCATGCTTGAATGTATGGCCCATCCACGCTTCTATTCAAATTCTTATTTGGAATCATAGAACCATTAAAGAAGATGTGGCTACCAGCGAGTTCTTCAGCAGCCAGTTTCTGAGCCTTACGCATATTACCAATAGCGTCAGAACCAAGATGCTTAAATGTGGCCTTGGCATATGCGGTGGCTGCATAAAGAGTGGAGTCTGATTCGACAATGTTGTTCTGTTCTCGGAACACAACGCCACCATCATAAAGATCCTGAGCATCCTTACCAGAACCAGAGTCAAACTCTACCCATCCCAGAGGACGACTAAAGTCAAAAGCGTTTGTCTTGAGTGATCCCGGGACAACCTTCATCTGCACCATATCACGAGCAATGTCAGTTGGGTCCATTCCGTTAGCGTATTGCTCCGAAGCCCAGTCCATCATCTGAATCATCTGCTTACCATTTTGAGATTCTGGATTAGGAATAAACGAACTAGTAGGAAGGTTCAGACGACGGTTAATCGCAAAAGCCTGAATCGTATCAATAAAGTCGTCTGGGAAACCAGTTTCAACTGTAGCAGTATTGAAGCCCGCAATAAAGGATCGAAGCGTCTTATCAGCCTGAGCATCAACACCCATGGCCACACCCATCTGCATTCGTAGGGCCGTTGCACGAGCACGGAAAGCAGACTTATGGTTGCGCTCTTCTGGGGTATCCTGAGAACTAGGAGCCAAAGACTTGCTCCTAAACTGCTGCCCAATGATTTGTTCCTGTTGGGAAATAACAGCATCAAAGCGGGTATAGCCCTGAGCCATTAGTTTATTCATCTGCTCAGAGTTGGGAACAACACCTTGTTGGGTATAGGCCTGTTCCAAAACCTGTCGATACTCATTGAGTGGCGGTAGTTCAACCATGTCGCCACCAGCCATAAATGGACCAAATGATGCTGATGCATTCTGAAGCAGACCCGGAGCATCCCCAGTTCCCCACAAAGCCGTTGTTGCTGCTTCAGCCTTGGCAACGCTGCGGCGATCATAGTCTCGGGCAAACTGCTGATCAAGCGCGTTAAGGTAAGCAAGCCTATCCTTTGGAGTAATTATGTTTTCAGGATAGGAACTCATTTGAGCCTTCAGTTGCTCACGCTTAAGAAGAAGCAGTTCATTTTCAGAAAGCCCCGACTCTTCTGGAGACACCATGGTGGACAGGTTTTCAATAGCGGTAAAAACATCATTTTCAACGCGCTGATTGTATTGAGCCTGAGCCTCAGCCTTAGCAGACTTCAGACTGGTGTTGTAATAGCCAACCTTAGACTCATACTCTTGTCCAGTAATAGTAATCTTGGTCTTCAAAAATTCTTGAATTTTTTGAGCACCTTCTTCTTCACTGATCTCGTTTGAAACAACAGACTTGATGGTTGCCAGTCGGAACTTATTAAAAGCATCTGACTCCTCAGCAGTAAGTCGCTGCTTTCGAGCCTCAATTTCTGGAGTCTTAGCCAGCAGCAGAACCTTGGCATACTCGGTATCCTTAAGCAGACCAGTTCCTGACTTCAGGCTATTAAAGATGCTTTGGGCCTGCGTTGGATCGTCAGAGTTAGCCATGGCTTCAACAAGTGCTGCCGCAGTAACCTGATTAATCTTCTTGCCGCTATAGCCAGAGTTTGAAAGACCGTCAATGTACTCCTGAAGTCCAGAGGTAGCATTTCCACTAATCAAAGGATCTGCGCTACGACTGTCTTGAAGAGCCTGCGCCACCGCAGCATTGATGCCTAGACCAACCTTGCGCTCCTGCTCCTTTTGTACATTCTCTTCATGGTTCAATGCCATACTTCCAATAAATGGATTAAACGACTCATAAAAAGCGCGGCTCATATACGGAGCGTTGCCAATCATGCTGTTGACATTTGCCGTGTACTGAGCAGCCAACGCGCTGAAGCCTTCAGGACCGCTCAGGAATGAAGGGTCTTCCTCGACACGCCTGTTGTACACCTCCATGAAGTGAGCGCGGGCCTTCAACCCCTCAGCGGTTCCACTGGCCTTCTGAGCACCAATAGCCATCCAAGGGTTTTCGGTGGGCTTGATCTCTCCAGAATCCATCAACTGCTTGTAGGACTTCTGGCTCTTGTTGACCATGTCAATGCCCTTGAGCACTTCTTCTTCGTTGTTTTCTTGCTTCAGAGTTCCAGCAAGTTTAGCAGCAGTAAGAGAGAAATCCTTAAAGGCATCAGCAAACTGAAGAGCAAGGTTAACAGTCTGCTGATCGTACAGTTCAACACTGGTCGATGCAGCCATGGGCGCGACAAAAGTGCTGACTGGCTGCGCTTGAACATTCAGAGAGGGGCGAGACTTTGCCATGTATTAAGGCCTAATTGGGGAGAAGGTCGGGTTGGACTGGAACTTACCAAGCATGGTACCAAATGGTGTCTGAGTCTGTGGGATGTTGCTTGGCACGGTTGTTGGATTAGCCGCTGCACCAACACCACTTGGCGTGTTAAACGAACGCAGAGCACTGTAGGCCGACATACCCGTTGTAAGACCACCAAGAAGATTGGTAGCAGTGGAGACGGTAGCGACTGGAGGCAGCGGATTGGGGTAGCCGTTGTTAATCGCGTTCTGTCCACGGGCATAGATTGCCTTGGCTTCCATGGACGACTGAGCACGGAAAGACTGGAATGAGGTGGTGGCAGCAGATTCAAACTCTGCAATATCCCGCTCAAACTCAGCGTGGAGGAAGTCCACAGTACGGCCTTCAATACCTGCCGCTGCTGTCTGAGCCTTAACAGTCGCACCAGCCATACGAGCATTTCGGCTGAGGTTCTCAAGTTCCTGCCGAGTAGCCGCAGCCTGTTCCATATCGCGCTTCATCAACTGGTCAATTTGAAGGTTGACATCCTTGGTCACCGCCAAAGCCGTCTGCTCGTAAGCGGTGTTTCCAGCAATACCAAGTTGCTCACGGTACTTATTCTGTGCGCTAGCAGCATCCGACTGGGCCTTTTGACTTGCCGCAGCACTTGCTGCACCAATGGCTACAGCCGCTCCAATTCCAAAATCACACATGACGAAGCCTCGCAAATTCTAAAAAAGGAAGATCTTTAGGGCCAAAATGCTCATGTAGTCGTACAAAATTGAAGCCTAACCACCTGAGCCAGCGGAGATGGACAGTATTTTTTTCGTAAACTAAGTTATACATCAATGGTGTCTTGGATTGAATGTAGTCCACCCAGTAATTTGACTTACGCAAAAACTCATAACGATGTCGCATCAATCCGTTTGATCCAAGCATCCAGATAACCCCACAGATACCCGGATCAGTTACCTTATAGCCAAACATGGCTAATGGTTGCTCAGAAGCGTCTGCTCTATAAATAGTAAAACATTCGTCAGACATTTCTAAGCCAAGGCGTAAAGCCTCAAAGGCATCCACTCTACCAGCCGCCACAACTTCTTCAGCGTCTTCGGGACGAATGTCAGATGCAATTGGACCGATGTCCTCAAACTTAGATAGTCGTGCCTCAATCATCCGTTAAATCTGGTAGCCCTATCGTTATAGAACGCTTCAAACTCACAACTAAGAAGTTTAGATGGAAGTGGTGAGTCGTTTGAGATCTGGATCGTAGTATTATCGTTCTTAGAGTAGATAGGCACACGGAAGGATCCAGACACAAGATTTGTGCTTCCGATCAAGGCACTGCCAACAAACTCACCAGTAAAGGGATACTGATAAGTGTCCTCGTTCTTAATCTTAACAGCCACATTAAAGTTCGACGACTCTGCATACTGTACGGTCAAATACCGCAGTTGGTATCGCCCACTGATAACTGCGGCAGAACCACGGCCTTCAGCGGCTCGGATGTAGGGCGTACTGAATTCGTAGAGCATCGTGTACGGGGTTCCAATCCAAACGGCCTTGGCACTGTAGTCACCCACAACCGATACCGTGGCTGCGGCTGAGTCTGCAAAGGTGGTCCCGGTGGACACAGTGGCCTGATATCCATCAACGGTAACCACCACGGTCTTACCCGCCGCATATGACATGGGCTTTGGCAGGGTAAAAGTGGTTAGACCAGTGGTCGAATTGTAGGTTCCAGAAGCAGCAGCATAGTACTTACGCTGATCCAGATAGGTAATCCAGTTCTTTCCACTAGTCGTAGTGTCGTTGATACCCGCACCCATTCGGATCTTTTCAATGGTCATGTAGGCCGTAGTCAGACCCGTTCTAGTACGAAGCATCACGACATACAGGTCCGACTCAATGAAGCCTGCCCAAATGCACTTGGCAAAAGCCCCGCTATTTGGATGGGAATCGTTAAAGGTAAACCTAAACCACGCTGATTGCAGTCGTTCATTGTTCTGAACAAAGTAACGATAGCAATAGAGTTTTCCATCAGCCACCACTACTGCGATATTGTCGTGGGTGGTTGCTGCAAGGTGGCTCGGCGGGCCGGGGATATAACGCGCAACATTGTTCGTAAGATCGTTTGCGTAATACGCGCCATCCAGAGCAGGCTGTGGCACCAACTCCCGCATCCCAACATAGGTGCCATTTGAATAGGTAAAGAAGATGGAGTTAGCGGAGGGAATTGGTTCCACAACATTGGCTTGATTCTCAAAGTCTGCTGCGGGAATAATAGCAATTGACTTCGGCGACAGAACATCTCCACCGCGCAAAATCATCTGGCTAGTTGGAGTAAACAACACAAGATCCCTATTGAACGGGACCGCTGCAAACACCTTTCCGACTCGGGGGCTAGACGAAGCCACATCAATGGTGTCAGTGTCAAGAAGATCTAGAGTGGTTGTTCGCCAGAAGTTGAAAAACTCTGAAGTCTCGCTGAAGACGATGTTTTCGCCAGACAAGAAACCAAGTCTGTTTTGGTGAAAGACCATATCATTGATCTTGTTGTCTAGGAAAGTTGGAAATGGGTTTGTATCGTCATCTCCGACAAGACGCTCAGCCCATTTATATCCATTGTAAAGCGTGGCAGAGGATCCTGAGGGAAGCCCATTTGCTTCACTTGGGGTTGTCCCATCTGCTTGCTTAAGCATAAAGGAGCCGTTTGACTGCCGGATAAGAATGAGCGGCATAGTAGAAGTATTGAACTTGTACTTAACTCCCGGTGCTGCTGTTTCTTCCCAAAGACCTCGCGAAAAAGACGCTCCACCGTCTGTCCTAAACTTTACCCAATAGTCATCAATATTCGACTCGACTGATCCAAGCACCTTGACCATGTATCCATTTGGTGCTGTTGGCGGGAGGTTCTCAAATCTAGAAACCTCATCTCGAATCAGAGTCATACCTTCACCACCAAAGTCATCTTCAACAACAATAGTGAAATTAGCAGAGGCTACAATTCTAATTACGCTATCTACTGAGGTGGTAGCACTGTAAGCGGTAGTGTCATTAATTTTATCTGCAAGATCAGTAGCGGCACCATGCGTTCCTTTATTAGTGCTACCAGTTGGAGTATGGGTTACCGTTGTAACAACACTAGTAGATGTGTTTGTCAACTTAATAATAAATATACGCGTATCGGCTGCTTGCTTAACCCAGACCAGACACTCTCTATTGTAGTTTGTTGGGGTTTGTGTAATAGTGTCGTTAGTTGCGGCTACGGTGGTAGTCCTGTTCACAATAAAAGTAACATCGCCAACCGTAAGAGCCTTACGCTCTGCCTTGGTTGCTGATCCAAGCGTAGCACCACCGGGACTATAAACAGTCTTTCGGTTACCGCTCAAGTCATAGATATCAATAGTGCCGTTCTCCTGCACAGACAGGATGTACTTTTCTGCCTCATCGCGTTCAATCATATGGATGAACGGTGGTGCATTGATGCCCGTATTCCGAAGGGTTCCACCGCTATCCGAAATAGCCGCAATGTGTTCAGTGGGTGGACGCTTAGTCAAACCCTCGACTGGACTAGGGACTGCATTATCAACAACTTCACCCTCATTCGTGTTACGAATTGCCGTGGGTTGCTGGCTAACGCCGCCAATAAGATTCGGAATAGCAGTGGTAATTAGAGGCATCAAATAACCCTGTAGGAACCCTTACGGAGGAACGGTCGGATCATATCGTCACTTTGGAAGATCGAATAATCTCCAACCTCGTTTTCATACTCCTGCATCTTGGTCAGAGCCACCAGTTCATCCGTGGCCGTAAAGGCGTGGAGAGTCTGGGCACCAACAACACGATCTTGGAAGATACGGGCTGCACGAATCGTGATGTACCTCTTAGCAACTTCAGGAAGTTCCTCGAAGTCCATCAGGATGACGCGCTGTGCAATCAGTTCTTCAGTGAAGACAAAAGAGTTAGTCTTTCGGTTGTAGATCCGATTGCCACGAACAACAATATCGTAGATGTCGTCATTGCGTGGATCCATATCAACACGGACAACACTGTCTGAAATGTAAATAAAGCCAGTGCTGCTGTCTGGGCTAAGCGTCACATTGTCTTCTGTGTTGAACTGCCAGCCATAAGTAAGAACTTCGCGGGAGACCTCGTCCAGAATGTTCTGGGCAATAAAGGAGTCTGCTCGCTGAGCCGTCAGAGAGTTGACCGGAGGCTCTCCCACCACTGACAGCATGGTGTTGATCGCTTGAAGTTTAGTAGTTTTGGTAAGAGCCATAGGAACTCCTAGGGACAAAGAAAAGAGGGGGATGGAACCCAACTAAGGGAACCACCCCCCTCTTAACCGAGAGGTGACTCTAGTTCAGCGCATTAGGCCGAAGCGTAGAGTTCGTAGCAGCACTCGTCGCGAAGGACATTGTGGCCCATCGCATACTTAGCAAGCATCAGCGTACCGAGACGCTCCATGATGTAATCCGTCTCAAGCGACAGATCCATCAACTTCACGGTACCAACGGCTTCGCGATGGAACACGATACCCTTGGTGGTGGTGAAGTTTGCGCCCGAGTAACCGCCCGACGCCGTGAAGACATCGTTCTTGATGCCCGCCGCTCCGTGCAGCACATCCTGATTGCTTGACTCGTCAGCCGTGGGGAGGTGGTTGCTCTTCATAATACGGATACCAGCCACCGAGACCACTTCGCCACCTGCCACGCTACCGTTGCTGGGGTCGTTGTAATCGCGGTTGATCGCGTCCTTATTCTGGTTGATCAACTTGTAGTACTCGCCCGGAGGCAGAATGCAGAAGCGATCTTCCGAAGGAACATTCTTCGTATCCATACGCTCAGCGGCGGTGAACAGAGCAGAAACAATCTCACCACCATCGGTAGTTGCACCAGTGCCAACCTGAATACGCTCACCAGCATAGGGATCGTTAGCAGCCAACTTCGCAGCCTCATTGGCGTAAGCCGAGGTCGCGAAGCGCGGAGTCAGGTTACGAGCACCACCGATGACCGTGCGGATCAGATTCTTATCTGCCGCATAGGCCAGTGCACGACCGATCTCGGTGCTGTAGATGCTACGCACATCGTAGTGATTCTTCATCTCATCGATGTCCGCAACAAACACGCTCGACACGAGCACATCATCGATGTAGATGATCTTCTCGTTGTGCTTGAACTTGTTGAGGTACTTCGAGGAGGGGCTGTTACCGCTGTCGAAAGCCGTACCACCAGTGTAAGAACCGGAAGCAGTGCTGCCATACAGGGTCGTGCCAGTGCTCTCACTCAGGATGCTCTCGCCCGGAGTGTGGTAACCAGCAGAAGCAACGCCAGTGACGGGGAACTGAGCCGACTTGCCGCTCTGAATGGTGCGGACTCGGTGCAGAGGCATCATCACATTATTCTTTTCGAAAGTCGTGATAATCTCGCCCGAGAACACCTTCAGGAACAGCGCGTCGGTATCGTTGGCCAGATTAACCTGACCAATACGAGACGGCTGACTAGAACTAAGTGCCATAGTTATGGTTTCCTTGAAAAAGTGAACTCTTATAGATGGAACGAGTGCCTTTGCTAGCAGTTCTCCCTCGCAAGGGGCCAATAGCATCCAGCATTCTTTCTAAGCCATCCATACTTAGAAAGTAAAAGAACCACACGGATTTCTCCGAGTGGTTCACGAAGTTATACGCAACCGTTACATTAAGGTTTAAGTTTGGGCGCAATCTTCGGTTGTTCTTCAGAAACATCGGCAGCCCACCATCCGGCAGGAATCTCGACCTTATTGATCGACCTGACCCGAGTCCCGTCCTTCTGCACGACGAAGACATGAGCCTGCACAGGTTCCGCCAGTTGTACAGGAGTCCCCTGAGGGACAAACACCACGGTAGTTCCGCACCCGCTCACGGAGGCGATCCCGGATACCACCAGCAGTCGGATCAGCATCTTCTGCATATGTTTCCTTAGATAGCAGTCGTTCTACAAAAAGTAGAATAGAAAGAGTGAGTTGCCCAAACCAATTAAGCATTACAGACTCTTGTCATCCTTGGCCACAATCAGACCAACGCCAGCCGTGCAAGCAGCAATAAGCGAGGCGAGGTCCACAACAGTGGTCGGATCATTGTCCACCCATGCCATCACAGCGGCAGACACGGCAGTAAGAATGGTGCAAATACCGAGAACGGTGGTCTTAGGACTGGTCTTCATTACTTGACTCCAAAAGCGTTTGAAAGAGCGACACGCTGTTCAACATCAGCACGATAGGCAGAATCCTTGGCATACCGAGGATCCTTCATGGCTTCCACGATTTCAGCCACACTGCGGAAAGCACCGCCACTAGGACCACGGGTCTCACCCTGAATCAACTTGCCAGTCTGACCATTGGCCTGACTATAGCGAGCACGGAGACCCTGCACAGCCATACGGATGGTGTTCATATTGCCGGATTCAATCACATTGTTGAATGCGTCAATCTCATCATCAGGGATATTGCTTCCAGCCCAGTCAATCAGTTCCTGATACTGCTCCTGACCGCCAGCCAGATTAAAGACCGCAGACACATTGGATTCGACCACAGACTTCTGGCCATCGACATAGGCCCGGACAATCTGCTCAGGAATACCCATGGCAGAGATGGCCTTGATGGACTCATCACTGAGATCGCCATTGGCATTGAACTCTTCGCTGTACTTGCTCAGACCCTCAAAAGATCCGGGGGTAGCACCAGAGAACTTCTTCTCCAGTTCCGAGTAGGCCTTGGCAAGATCCTCTGGATTCTGGAACTTCTCAGGAAGCCACTGAGGGCGTTCCGAAGACGACACGGAAGTATCTTCCTGCGGAGCATCCTGCTGAGGAGCCGCAGCCTGTGCCTGTTCTGCCATAGCCTGAGCCATGGGATCTGCGGGATTGTCGTTAGCGTCTCGAACGATAGTAACTTGCTGTGGGTTTCCCATTACTGTGTCTGCTGTCTCTCGACAATATTACCCATGGTCTGTGCGGCCTGCGGCCCCAATTGCTGAAGAAGTTGCTGTTGCATAGCCTGCTGTTGCTCTTGAGCAATCTGCTCTTCAGACTTAACCAGACCTGCCGTGTCGATGCCGAGTGCTGCGGCACGGCGATTCATATACTCACGGAAGTCAATATACTGCTGAAGACCACCCGGGCCAAGAATTTGAGCAATTCCTTGCAGATAAATATCAAGACGGTTCAGATCATTACCTCGACCAAGAGCATCAATACCCGTGACAATGGTCGGGGTAATGAAGTCCTTGTTGATCTTCGGCATCTTCTTCGTCTTAATCAGACGGTCCATGATGCGCTGAACCAATGGCAACTGGAACTCCTGAGAGAGGAGGCTGTAGATACCACCAAGTTGACGCTCAATGCTCTGAGTGACGAGGCGAACCTCTTCAGCAGTCACTCGTTCAGCGTTGCGAATACTGGCCTCAGTCAGCAGGAAGGCATAGGACAGACGCTCGTTGATCTGGCCCATGGTCTGAAGAGCCACAGACAGGTCTGCGGCCTTGTTGACCTGAAGCACAGTCACATCGCCCGCATTACCTTCGATAATCGATCCATTGGGGCTCTGAGCCAACTTCTTAGGCCGGGTGGTGCCCACGGGATTAACCATGAACAGCACCTTAGCCGAAGCCGCGGCGGCCTCTACGATGCTCTTTGACAGGCTTTCCAGAGATACAAGATCTCCGTAGTACTGCTCAATGTACCCACGGCCATAGTCCTCGCCATCAACCCGGTGCATACGCAGAGGCATGAATGGGTTGCGCTCAATTGGGTAGGTGGAAACGCTCTCAGGAAGCCTAGTACCACCAATCTCCTGATAAACCTCAACCTTACCATCTTCGAGGTAGTGGCAACAAGTGTAAAGATCCACGGTGTCATCGTGGTTACACATACAAGTCTTTGCAATGGCTGCCGCTTCAGGAGAAAGAACTGCGGGAGATACCGTTTCCTTGATCACGATCTTGCGAGCATTCCCCATGGGATCCCTCTTAACAACATAGCGATCAAGTCGAATCACCCGCATCGGGCCGTTATCGGGGAAGTATAGTAGAACATTGCCTGCGACAATGAGTTGCTTAAGAGCCTCGAACAAAGCGACTCGAATGCTCTGGCCTTCAATCTCCTTCATCACAAGACGCTCCATATCGGACAGGCTCTTTTCAGCCTCCGACTTGGCCCGAGACGACAT
>JAIXOQ010000001.1 GCA_027486675.1 Pseudomonadota bacterium | reverse complement strand
CGGAATTTTTCAAGAAAGATGTCGCGTGCTTTTTAGGCAGCGGATTGTTCGGCATTTTGGAGTGATTCCCTCATTTCTTTTGTTGGATTTAATTGAACTTCAGATACGTGATTCCATTTCCTGACCCCGTTTGACCAGCGGAGCGGCTTCTGCAAACGGGCTTCTGTGTAGATCAGAGTTCGCTTTCTGAGGATCTCAAGATCTTGTCCTAGGTGCCTTGATGCAGGCGTCACGAAGCTGATTTCGCTGTGCTGGTGTTCAAAGTTGTACCAGCGAACGAACTTATCCACCCATGTCCGTGCCTCAGTCAGGCTTGCAAATGCTCCACCTGGATACGAGGGTCGGTACTTGAGTGTCTTAAAGAGTGATTCTGAGAATGGGTTGTCGTCACTTACCTTTGGGCGACTGAACGACGGAACAACACCTAGATTCTGTAGCGTCGATAACATGGTCGCTCCTTTCATTGGTCCGCCATTATCGGAGTGGAGCGTCAGCTGATGCCTATTAATTCTTTGGTTCTTCGCAGCGTCTCTGATGAGCACTGAGGCGTACTCCGCGCTCTCACTTGCATAGACTTCAGCCCCGACAATCATCCGGCTAAACACGTCCATGATCAGATATAGAAAAAAATACTGACCACGGATCGGACTTTTCAGATATGTAATATCCCAGCTCCACACTTGATTCGGCTCCAACGCAACCACCGGTGTGGGTCTGACATGCTTCCTGGGACGCGCATTCAGGCGGTGATTATTCATCTCTGCCTGTTTCAGGATTCTGTAAAAACTACTTTCCGAAGCCATGTAAATCCCTTGATCAGCTAGCTTCGGCACAATCTGAGATGGTGGCAAATCGCGGTACTCAAGTGAATTTGCAATACTAATCACATCAGCACGTTCTCTCTCGCTGAGCTTTCGCGCATTTTCCATCAATGGACCTCGCCTCTGATCCCCTCGGTCTCGATTCTTCTCCCACCGCTGGAGCGTTCGCACGCTAAATTCTAAGATCTTGCAGCACTCGCTTCGGCGCGCCCCAGCTCCCACAGCTTCTTCAATGAGGCCTGATAAGTGCTTGCGATCTAGAAGGCTTACTTTGGATCCTCGGTGCCCCAGATCAAGTCTGCTTTTTTTTTGAGAATAATGATCGCTGCTGCTTCGGCTAACGCCTTCTCTTTTCTTTGGAGATCCTTCTCAAGGTCCAGGATCTTGTATATAAGCTCCCCGCGTTCGCTACGCTGATCAGAGCTTTCAGGCACGAGCGACTTCTGCATCTTGTCCCGCCACATCTCAATATGATCCGCATGTACTCCTTCGCGCCGCAGGTACGCTCCCTGTTCCTCGACCGGTAATGCGTAAAAGGCCATCACTGCCGTATACTTCTCTTCAGGGGTCCAGCTATGTGGCGTGCGCGCAAGAGGCTTCATTTCGTCGGTTCTACCGTATACGCTCACCCACCGATACAATGCAGTGGCACTCATTGCATTCTCTCTGCAAAATACGTCTATTGAAGTACTTCCACGAGTTAAGAACTTTTTCACCCACATACGCTTCTGCTCTTCTGAAAACTTCCGGTAACCCATCGATCCCAACTTTCATCGCCCTAAGTATTTAAATTCTCAGACACGACATCTTTTCTGACACATAGGGTCCTTAACCCGGACTAAGCCTTTTAAAGGACATGTCCCAATCTGCAGGATGGGTATGAAAAATATCTTTCACTCTGGCCCGATGGTAATGGATGACATTTGAAATCTCCTCGACCAATGCGCCTTCGAGAACCGAGTCAGGTTTTTTATCGAAAGCCGCCAACAAGAACGAAATTTGATCCGGACCTGGGTTTTCTTCATCCAAATGCATCCGACTCTTCACCAAGATTTCCGGATGCGCCTGCAACTGCTCAATGAATGCGGTAAGCACATTGCGCACAACTTCGCGTTGATTGTGTTTCTCCTTCAGATACGTCAGGAACTGTTCATACAGAGGGTCAAGCTGCATGGAAACATTGTCCGTCTCATCTATGACTTTCCAACCGGCTTCCCCTTGGACCAGAGGAAATTTTTCCTTACCACCGACATGCGAAAAAAATAGGCCCAAGACTATTTGCTTAAAAGGATCCGAATGGATCGCATAGCTGCGCCCAAGGAACTCACGCGCAATGCGTTGATCTTGGATTTCATAGACCGCGGCAAGCTCAAGAGCTCCGGGCTTACCGTTTATAATTGCCAGGCACCGTTCGTTCGAGATCGGCTGACGAAAGAATAGATCCACTTCGCCCGCGCTAGAAAGTGTGGATAACGATAAGAGATATAGAACAAGCACGGAGCTACTGATAAGTTGTCGCATTTTCGATGACAAGATCTCGCTGGAAGACTCAAAAAGCAATCGTAAACAACGAACAACCTGCCCCACAAAGACCCGAGAACGGATGATTAGCACTCAGGTTGAGTATTGGGGTTTGGACCGCTCCAACCGTAGAACTCGCTCGAACCTTACTGCGTTACCTTCGTCGCGGTACGCTGCCAGTTGATCCGGTCAATCTCATCCGAAGCGAGTGCTTTTCTTAAAACTTCCGGAGTTCCCCAAAGAGTCAGGTAGCCAACAGCTTGCGCCCCTTTGTAGGACTCATCGACCACTTCGATCCCTGGCATAGATCGAAACTCACGCGCACGGTGCAGAAAATGCGGCCGATTCAGCTTAAACCGAACGAGCATCTCAAACTCATCGTCTGGCTTTGCTCTCTTAAATCTCGTCGCATCTTGATCAGTCATCAGGCGCTCAATGTTACTGAGAGGCTCCGTAAACCAATCATAGTTCACGTTCACTTGGCTTCCAGGATCGAGATCGGTGACGGTGCGGATCGCAAACAACAACGCGTGAGGGTCCTTTTCAAAGACCGTAATCTTCCGGTCCAAACCAAAGACACTCTCTCGGTGCGGTAGTCCTGCCCAAGAACTGCTTGTGAGTCGGTTGATTCCGACCTGGCCGAAGCGGCGAACAATCTCTCGATAGGTGGATCTATCATTCAGATCAAATGTGAGCGTCACTGAGCGCGTGCCGTCTAAGTGAAGAAGCAGATCCCTAAACCTAGGCCCCATCAGATTCAGAATGCGATCGCTTTGTTCTTTGATCTGAACGACTTCATTCTTTTGCAGCCATTCAAAGGGATTCGAACCTTGGGCTGTGACCCAGCGGCAGACTTCAGAAAGAGAGATCGGCCTGGCGCTGGCCTCAAAGGTCATCAGGGAAAAACACAAAACGGGAAGTGTTGACAGGAAGTATCGGAAACCCATGGCCTGGTTTTTACAGCAAGGAATACCGATGAAGCAAGCTGACGCCGTCTCTGGTCGCAGGTCAACTGCGCAGACGCTCATGGGTATTCATCGAGTTAACTTTTGACAATTCCATACTTAACACTTACATTTCGGCTACAAAATCACAGGAGACTTCCGTTATGTCATCGCGCCTTATCATCTTTCTTGCCCTCATTTTTTCTCTGAATCCTTCATCTTCGATGGCACAACCTGCACAAACTATCCCCAAGGGATTGAACGGGGTAATAGGCATACAAGCGGGCGACTATACTTTTAAAGGCTTCGATCAATCCGACAGCATGAAGATCCTTACCCAGGAAATTTCTAAAAGAAGTGAAAAAGACCTCGACTACTTCAACACTTACGTCATCTCGATGAATCAAGCGTTTTTAGAAATCATTCAAGAACGCATATACGGACCGAAAGGTTTAAAGAGTCTGAGCGATCAGTCGGCATTCCTAAATAAGACAGTAAACGCTGAAACATTCCTCGTCGCAGTGAATCAGTACAAAGTAAGCAAAACCGAACTGAGCGTCATGATCAATGGCGCGAGCTCAATCGCTACCGCATTTCCATCGCAGACAGACGTTAGCGTTGGCACTGTCAAGACCGAGATCCCAGGTTACGGAAAAGTAAATTTTACCCCATTGAAAGATTTCTATGAAAAGCAACTGTCTCAGCTCAATGAGTTTGTTGCTAATCTCCCTCACCAACTTTTACTGCCGAACGGTCGCCCTCACGTGATCACCGCAGGATCAGGAAAGGGGCTAGTCTTAGATACAGACGCGTTTCAGCTGTCGCCAGCGCGGGCAGATGAGTTACGCGCAGAAATCAGGTCCCTTCGCACATGGGACTCAAACGCGAGACAGCTTACTCTTATTCCCTACACAACGCACATTAAGGCCATGGTCACGGCCTTCATCTATACGTACGGAACCTCAGAAGGGTTTCGGTATGACACCCCAACAGAACTGAAGATGAAGAGAGAGATCGAGCATGGAATTGATATGTTCTATGGTCGATCCTTCCTGAGGATTGCATATGGAATTCCGCTCGGCGTCATCGGCATCGGCTACAGAGTCGAAAAATTCAACACAGACTTTTTCCTGTCGCCAAATAACCTTAAGTTCTACGAGGAAGTTTTATTTAACGAAAAAGACCTTGTTGAAGTAGAAAAATCCTTTGAAAATGCATACCAGGCGGCAAAAAGTAGGTCACAGAAAGTATTCGGATCTGAAACTGACCTCTTAGACCGACTCAACTCCGCATTCACTTTCCTTCAAGGAAAAAATCGTTTAGCTTTCGCGAATAAAATTGGGCTTGAACTCCTGTACTGGGACCTGCAAGAAGAGCGCGCCCTCATCACTGACGGCCTTGCAGGCTTACGCAAAGTTTATAACAAACGATACAAGTCCTCCCCTGAGAAAATCGCATACTTCTCAAAACTGAAGGATAAGTACACACAGATAATTTACCCAGAATTGGCTGCAAAGAACGAATGGTCCAGTGCACCCATTTCACTCACACCGGGAACTACACTTTACTTAGTGGATCAGGTCCGAACAGCTGGTCAAAAGATGGAAGATAGCAGGGCCCTTGCTCTTGAGAAGGAAGCGGTCCTGCAGAGCATGCAAAAGCTCTCCAAGAATGAGCAGAACAACAGAAGCAAGCGTCTGAAAGATCTTTAGCCGTGTTCTTTTGGCTGGCTCTACTTTGTTTGGATGGGCAGGCGTATGACAACCTCTGCTCAACAAGCATGCCCGAGCCAGTGGGCATCGGTGGTGTTTGTGGTGGCAGAGTCATCCCATCTGACAAAGTTCGAAACTTCAGAAACAACTATCTCACCTGCGGTTCCGGCGCAGACCTTTACCGCCGAAGTTTCGTTCCCTTCGACTATACAGCGTGGGAAAATCTTGAGATAGCTGGCGATCGCGATGCGATGCAAGCATTTCGCCAGAAGGAACCTCTGATCCGTTGGAAAGGCGCCGTGTCTTTTGAAACCATAGAGCATTGGGACTGGACCGATTGTGTCCTCGGCCAAGACCCTGAGTGTGGTTTTCATGAGGAATGCCATGATGAAACAGTCACGAAGACTGACTCCGATGGGAAGACTTACTCAGATACGGAGGAAGTATGCATTACGGTCATGAATACTTGCTACCACGATGAGAACGAGTCCGAATCTCGATTTTGCTCAGATGAACGAATGGACTACGAAGCACAATTCGTGCGCCCCACCAAGAAAGAGTGGAATCCAAAATCGCTGAACTATTACGACATCATCCCAAATAAGTACGACCTTTTGCCGGGAGAGATGGAAGTGATCAATGTTTTCTCAAACGCTCGTACCGATACCAAAGTAAAGCCGACCGTTGAATTTGGGGATCCTTGGAATGTCTATCGAACGAAGCTCACCATTCTTAATAATGGACATGATCAGATCTACTGCAAGATGAATAACCCCATTAACCTGAAAGTGGAAATTTTCACGGAAGCAAGAATCACAGAAAAGAACACACCCAACACCCTCCGCCCACCGGTGGACGAAGCAGGCAAAGAACGATCTCCGATTAAATTCCTGAATCAAATCGCAAAAGGTGGAAGTTTAGCCCGAGTCAAACCACGCGCCATCGAACTCATAGATGCGAGTTACACCATGATTGCATCTATGGCGCGGCAGTCGCGGCTATTTGATTCCACTCTGGAGAACGCAAAACAAGAGAACGGACTAGGAGAGACGCAGACGCCAGAAAAATATGTATCTGAAAAAGCAAAGGCCACACGTTCCGGTTTCTTCAAGGATACTCAGATCAGGGTACAGCTTTATAAAATGGAGAATTGGTCCAGGGACGTTCGTTATACCCATAATTTATTCACAAACGGTTCGGTTAGCTCATCGATGGGTTTTTACGACATTAACTTGATCGGCAATGGGACAAAAGAGACCGACCTTTACAGGGCGAGCGGCCCAATTTCTGATCGTTATTGGGAACACATCAGTGTGGATTTACCTCCAGATCGAAACTTCGAACTGAGCGTTGCGATGATGCAAAAGGGCGTACCGTTCTATAAACAACCTAAATCAGAAAACGAGATTGAATCTTGCTTCAGTAAGGATCTTCCAATCCCTTTTAGCTCGAGTGATCAAGTGGATGAGAGAAACTGGACAAAGCGGTTCAATGACCGACAAGGAGGGCGCTAATGGTACGGCATCTCCCGGGCGTAACCTACGCTTTCTTGTTGCTACTCACCTTTGGACCGAGTGTTGTCTTTGCTAAGACACTCCGTGACTATCGTGAGACCTATTGTACGTCCCCCGAACAGCACTCGGATCTGATTCTGAAGTCCGATCAAAGAGTGCAGATGACCAGAAAACACCTGCACACCGAGCAGTACCGAATCCCAAGAGATACGATTGCAAAAGTGCCTCTTTTTTCTGCCGAACGACATGAGCGAGCATCCATCTTTGTAAAATCGATCGCCTTCAAAATTGCTACAGGACTGAGGGATTCAGACGAGTACGATAAGCCCATTACTTTTGACCCTTCTCGCTTTGGCCAGGAAATTGACGCAAAGGTTGCTGAGCGAACGCACAAGTTCTGCTCCAAGGTCATCCAGCCTTTTGGCTCTCAACTTGCACGGAACATTTGGGAACTAAAACGAAGGACCCAAAAAGCAAAAGATACATCCGCGCCTCTCGCGGCTCTGAACGCGTCGAAACAGGGCATTGGGCCACTAATCACCGAATATATCCGCAATAACGACCCAGGCAAGACTCTGCTAAATCAGCTTGGCCAGCTCTATCAGGTCGAGGTTACCGATGGTCTCGTTTCCCGCCTGCGTTTTTCAAAGGATAAGAAGACACTAGCGAACCAGAACACGAGCCAGTACGACGTAAATACAATCCCTCTCTCGCTCGAGCTTCTTGCGACATTCATCGCCGGCAACAACCCCTACTACATTGACTCCCTTTTCTGTCTTTGGACACATCTAGAGGATCAAAAACTCAAACACTTGCGCGAAGAGAAAAAGAAACATACATCGGCTGGCCAATCCACTATCGACGGTGTCGCTGCACAGTTTATGCAGACACAATTCAAGGGTGCACTTTGGGCGGATGCTCGGCTCAGAATGCTCTCGCGCGAGCAACTTCACTTCCTCTTCGATCTCTTGCTTCAACTCAGAAACGGCGATATTCCCCATGACTTGGAATTATCTCGTCTAAAATTGTTATCCAAAACGCACCCGGAGATCGCAGGTGCAATGATGTCATCCCGCCCTAACAGTCCGAGCGAACTGGATCTGGATACCGACTACTACGTCAGCCTAGACCGCGAACTATCAACGCTGACAGACGCGCTCCAGCGGGATAAATCCTACAAGAAACATCAGAAGAAGATCCTCCAGGACATTGAAAGTGGGGCGCTCCGATGAAAGCAGCCTTTCGCCTTCTGACCTGCTTTATCTTTGCAGTCCTGATCGCTCCAAATACGCACGCGTTTGCAAAAACTGCAGAGGAGATTGCCGTAGATTTGGAGGAGATACGGGCAGATCTCCGTGCGCCAGACACACAAGTCATTCACGACCCTGAAGCTCTCTATATTCTTCTCAAACGCGTTGAAACATTTGTTCGTGAAACGAGCAAAGACGAAGAAGTGAGCATTCAGGTCAGGCGGAAAGCCATTGCCTCAGTTGTCGAAGGTGTTTCTAAGTTCATTATTGAAGTTGCTGATTCTTATGAGGACCTAACCGAGACCACCGGAATTTATGGCAAACCTTGGAGTTCGTTTGAGAATGTTCAGCAATACGGCCGCTATGCGATGGCTTCGATCCTACGGGATGTAACTTCTTTCTTAAGTTGGAACTGGGTTCCGTTCTTTGGCGATGATGCAAAACGGAATGGCCTTCTGCGCAGATTCACTCGTGGTCTAAATCGACAACTGAAACAGGTCAGACAAGAAAACCCCATGCCGGTTGTTGATGGAAAGAAAGCCAAACGGGGGGCAATGAATAAGGCGGACCAGCTTGTGGTGGAATATGCAGACGCTGTCACGAAGCGCCTAGGATCTGCTAAACCAGTCAAGAATCGACAATGGAACAAGATCTCCTTCTACGGTTACCTTTCAATTGCAGCCTTTGTGTTTCGTTTTCCTATTTTCGAACCTTTCACGGAACGCACCTACATGAGTCCAATAGTCTCTGGCTCGATCTACGCGACTTTCTGGATCATTTTTGCTGCAAGGCGCCACAGCAATAGCGGAATGGGTTTTGCTCGTCGTACTCAGGCACTCATCAAATCGATCGAGCGAATCCAGATTAAGTATGAGTTTGACTGCAAGACAGCGGTAGATACACTTTAGTGTCCATCTATGTGTGGACGCGCCTACCGCCTCTTTACCGGTGAAGCATTAAACGAACGATTCGCGCGACTTGAAGGCTGGGCCCCGCCTACCCTGGACCTCAAGCCCGCGTACAATATTGCGCCCACCGCACTCACCCCAGTGGTCTTTAAAGATCAGGGACAATTCAAATGCGAGTGGATGAGATTCGGTCTCGTGCCTGCTTGGGCAAAAACACTGAAGGATGCTGCAAAGTATTCCCTCATCAATGCGCGAATCGAAGAAGTGGAAAGCAAACGCACCTACGCAAAACCTTTTCAGTCCCAACGTTGCATCATCCCACTGAGTGGCTTTTACGAATGGAAGTTAAATCCAGACCAATCTAAAACGCCGTATGAGATTCACCTAAAAAACGAACCTGTCTTTTGCGCAGCGGGAATTTTTGAAAGATGGCGCAGCGAAGACGGATCCAACCTCCTTTCCTTTTCTATGCTGACGACCGCTGCAAATTCATTCATGAAGGACATCCACGACCGCATGCCGGTGATACTTGAAAAGGGTCAGTTTGCAGACTGGCTTAATGCGGACTTGACCGATGTTCAAAAAATCAAGCAGCTTGTGACAGCCACATCCGACGATGTGCTACAGGCCCACGAGATTTCAAAACTAGTCAATAGTGTGAAGAACCAAGGGCCTGAAGTTCTAAATCGCTAAAATCCGCACCAGATCTTCCATCCGTTTTGCGGCCTGAGCCGTGGTGGTCTTTGAATTCACTGCCAGTAAAGAGAGGTGCTTCATTTCGCCCTTCACTGAGGCAATCATCCCCTCAGGCTTCCCACTCAGCAGAGACTCCACCGCAAGCTGCCCCATTCGAGAAGCTAAAATCCGGTCATGCGCTGTTGGCGATCCGCCCCGCTGAGTATGCCCTAAGATCGCAACTTTCGCGTCATGGCCTAGGACCTTGAGTTTAGCGGCGATCTCATTTGCACCACCCAAAGCACTGCCTTCTGCAGCAACCAAAATGGAACTCAGCTTACCGCGCGCGATACTGCGCTGCAGTCCAACATGAATGTCCTGAATCTTTGTTTTCACTTCAGGAATCATTACAAACTCGGCTCCACAACTGAGGCCCACCGCAAGAGCAATATTTCCAGACGCGCGACCCATCACTTCGACGATGAAAATTCTATTGTGGGAACTTGCCGTATCGCGAATGCGGTCGATCATTTCTACCGCTGTATTAATCGCAGTATCAAAACCAATGGTGTCATCCGTGCCTCGGATATCATTGTCAATCGTACCTGGTACACCCACCACACGAACGCCATGCTCTTCATGCAGCGCAAGCGCACCTCGATAAGAACCATCCCCACCGATGACGACCAAACCTTCGATGCCTGCGTGATCTAAGACATGAGCCGCCTTCTTGCGCCCAGCCTTAGTGCGAAATTCATCGGAACGCGAAGTCTTTAGCCAAGTTCCGCCTCGTTGAATGGTATTTGCTACCGATGAAGCACTGAGCTGCAGCACATTCCCTTCAAGCAATCCCTCATACCCCGACCAGATGCCACAAACCTCTGTGCCGGCAGCAATCCCGGACCTGACTACTGCACGGATGGCCGCATTCATTCCAGGCGCGTCGCCACCACTTGTAAGGACTGCGATCCGTTTCATTTTCGGTTTTTTCTGAGTCACTTAGGATCTCCTGACTTCATCGGGCGAACGCCAATCCGAACGGGGCGAAAGAGAGACATCAAAAATCTTAGGCCCTGGTGGAAGCGTTGTTCTTTTAAACTGCTGGGTTGAGAAACGCTTAAAAAATAAATCGCAGGTGGATGAAATTTCTTCTGCAGGGAATCGCTCGGCAAACGCGTGTTGTGCCAGCGCTTTCACTTTTTCAGGTGCACTTCCATTTTTTAGGAAATGGTACAAAAAGAAATCGTGCAAGTCATAGCTCCCTAGAACATCTTGGGTGAGTTGATCCGGCAACAGCTCAGGCGAAATCGGCGCATCTAAAACTTCTTGCAAAACAGCTGCAAGAGTAGGCTTTTCATGAAAGGCCCAAACCCCAATCAGCGCGCGTACGACGGTCTTAGGTAAGCCGCCATTCACATTGTAGTTGGACATTTGATCGGCGTTAAAAGTGCACCAACCTAAAGCAAGCTCAGAAAGATCCCCAGTGCCTACAACAATTCCGTTTTCTGCGTTTGCCACATCAAACAAAACTTGCGTACGTTCACGGGCTTGAGCGTTTTCAAAAACAACACTTTCACGACTCCTATGATCGATGTCCTTCAAATGCTGATCGACCGCAGACGAGATTGGAATTTCCCGCAAGGTGAGCGACAACACAGAAATCAACCGCTCTACCCGAGCGCGAGTCGTCTTCCCAGTGCCGGGCCCAGACATGAAGAGCGGAAAGATCTTAACCGCAGTCATCTTTGAAACCTCTAAACAAACACGTAAAGCCCAGGTGGAATCTAAGCCGCCCGACACACCAATCACCAATGACTGCGCGCCAGCCGACAGCACCCTACGCGCTAACCCTTCGGATGCGATGCTGAGTACCTCATTCTCAAAACCCTTCAAACGCTTTAAAAACGGGTCGGGTGCAACAGGACGCGCTAACTGCTGTCTTTTTTGAGGATCCACTCTGCGTTTTGCGGTAATCACCGGAATCTTTGCGTCTTCCCGCTTCTGAACGGATTCGCCAAACGCCACCTCCCGCAGCCTGGCGTGACTCATCACCTGAAGATCCACGTCCACGCAGGTCAAGTCGGATGCATGCGCAAACGGCGCACGTTCATGGATGACCTCTGAAAGTTCGGCCACGATTTCTTGGCCCCCAAAGACAGTGTCTTTTGAACTTTCGGATCGGTTCGACCCTAAATATGCATAAGCACAAAGTAGCCGCGAGGCCTGTTGCTTGACTAACTCACGCCTAAATGTTGCTTTGCCAACCACTTCGTTAGATGCGGACGCATTGATGATCACCGATGCTCCTGCAAGCGCCAACTTTTGCGAAGGTGGCAACGGCGACCAAAGGTCATGGCAGATCTCAAACCCCACCCATCCATCAAATCCATCTTTTGAATCTAGATGTACGACAGCCTGCCCTAACGAAACGGGAGCATCACTGAAGCGGAACTGAATGTCTTCACAAGCATCGGGGCAGGGCTGAAACCACCTGCGTTCATAGAATTCGCCGCTGTTGGGTAGAAATGTTTTTGGAATAATACCCAGCACGCGGCCAGCCTGCATCAAGACTAAGGCATTAAAGAGTCTTCCATCGGAAGCACGAACAGGCGCACCAATCGCACAAAGGAGCTGCAGATCACGCGTCCCAGCGCAGATTTTTTTAAGTGCCTGATTCACATCTTCAATCAAGCCTTCGGTATGAAACCAGTCTTCACACGTGTAGCCCGTCAGCGCGAGCTCTGCTGTAAAAGCAAGGTCTGCATTCTGTCCTTCGGCCTCACGAATAAGACTTAGGAAACGTTCCGCATTCCGAGTGGGCTGACCCAGCTCAATGCTTGGGGCAACAATCGCGAGCCGAAAAAATCCGTAACTCGCGGGGTCCATCATGGAGTGGTTACATTTTCTTCGGACGCAACAATTGGAGCTGCTTCTGCACTCGGCGCTGCGTCGACACTGGCGGCTGCCTCTTCACCTTTTGCTTCATCTTTTGGTGTTGCGATCTGCACACTCAAAGCGCGCTCGTTCAGAGTCGCTCCTTCAAATTTCTTTACTGTTTCTAGCGCAAGCTCCTCGGTTTCCATCTCAACAAAACCAAACCCTTTCGAGCGGCCGGTTTTTTTGTTGATCACGACATGCGCGGATACCACGGTACCTGCGACGCCAAAAACTTTCTTTAAATCTGACTCGTTAACTTCAAACGGGAGGTTTCCTACAAACAGCTTCTTAGACATATGCTTAAGAATTAGCATGGAAACCATATTTTCTCGAATTGTGAAGAAAGAGATCCCAGCAAAAATCGTCTATGAGGACGAGGAGATCCTGGCATTCCACGACATTACCCCCAAAGCCCCCATTCACATCCTGCTGATCCCCAAAAAGCCTATTCCGACACTCGATGCGGCTGGCCCTGAAGACACACTGCTTCTTGGGGGTCTCCTGCAACAGGCGGCTCAGATTGCTCGTGACTTAGGGGTTGCGGAAGAGGGTTACCGCCTCGTGATCAATACCAATGAGAATGGTGGGCAGACGGTCTACCACCTCCATGTTCACCTACTCGCGGGCCGCCCTTTAGGATGGCCGCCAGGCTAACCGACGCTTGGGCGCCCAAGAATCTGGTTGATCGCATTGAATGCGGCCGACTTGTAGGCTTCGGCAAATGTTGGGTAATTAAATACGTTCTCGATGAAATAGGACAATCGACCGCCTAAAATCATCACGGCTTGGCCGATGTGAATCAGATCAGCAGCGCTGTCGCCAATGATGTGAACGCCAAGGATTTCTTGGGTATCCCGATGCACGAGCATCTTTAAGAATCCCCATTCATCGTTCACGATCTGACCTCGGGCCAGCTCTTTGTATTTCGCACGGCCCGCAACGTAAGGAATGCCGGCGTCAACCAACTCTTCCTCGGTTTTGCCGACGGTGCTGATCTCGGGGATGGTGTAGATCCCAATCGGATAGAGCGCCATCTTCCCAATTGCTTCTTTGAGATCAAACGCATGACAAACTGCAATACGACCCTGTTCCATGCTGGTCGAAGCAAGAGCCGGAAAACCGATCACGTCCCCCACGGCATAAATCCAATCTGTGGCGGTCTTAAAGTCTTGATCCACCTTAAGAAGACCTCTTGCGTCGGCAGTCAGCCCGACGGACGCGAGCCCTAAACTCTCTGTATTTCCTTGGCGACCGAGCGCGATGAAACATGCTTCGGCTTCGATGATTTCACCATCCACCATGCGCACGATGACGCCCGTGTCATGGGTATGGACCGCTTTCGTATTTCGCTCGAGCACGAGCCTCATACCCTTGGAAGCCAGCTGATCCACCATATGGCAGACAATTTCCCGATCAACGTTGGCTAAAATTTCAGGACGCTTGTCGATGAGTGTCACTTGAACACCCAAGTTCACAAGCATCGAGGCGTATTCACATCCGATGATTCCGCCCCCTAAAACCACCATGCTTTTTGGGAGGCCGCTGAGCAGAAGGATCGTATTGGAATCTAAAACACGCTCACCGTCAACTTCCGCAAAGTCGGGGCTCACGGGCCTGGCGCCTGTTGCGATCACCGCTTTCTCACACTGCAGATGAAGCAGACCCTTTTTGGTGGTCACTTCGATGCTATGGTCGCCGGCAAAAACTGCATCGCCATAAATCACTTCAACGTGATTTCGTACGAGCTGTTCCTCAATAATTCTGACTTCGTTTTTAATGACACGATTCTTACGCTCGAAAAGCTTTTTGATGTCGGGATGAGAACGGCGCGATCCGATGGACCAGCGGTAGACGGATTCTCGAAACGACTTTGAAGGCAAAGTTCCCCAATGAAGACAGCCTCCACCCATTGCATCCCGCTCGACGATGGCGACGGACTTCCCTGCCTTTGCCGCTTGAAATGCAGCTCTTTGGCCACCCGGCCCAGAACCGATAATGACGAGGTCGAATTTTTTTGATGCGGGTTTCAAGCCGCTTCTTTTCCCTTAAGTTGCACGTACCACTCCGGCGGTTGAAAAAGTTCTTTCCCAAAGGGTAACCGGTTGGTCTCAATTTCGTCCATGAAGGTTGGCAGATTTCCGATAGGAATCATCTCACCCATGATTCTTCCGTCAGCAGCCCGTCCCCGTTGTACGAAACGAAACAGATCTCGCACCTGATATCGCCCGTGGTCGTCTACTTCAGGAATAACCTCAGAGATATGCGTCACTTTTCTTGAGCCATCACTCATGCGCTTAATCTGCACGATGATATGAATTGCAGACGCGATTTGGCGGCGAATAGCAGCAGTGGGAATGTTGGCATCCCCCATCATCGCGAGCGTTTCGAGCCTCACCAAACCGTCGTATGGATTGTTTGCGTGAACCGTACCCATGGAACCACCGTGCCCGGTATTCATTGCCGTGATGAGGTCAATGGCTTCGCTGCCCCGCACTTCACCCACGATGATTCGGTCCGGTCTAAGCCTCAGGCTTGAGCGGATCAAGTCCCGAACACTGACCTCACCCTCTCCGGTTGCATCCGCGTGGCGGGTTTCAAAATACACAATGTGGTCGGTCTTGATTTTAAGTTCCGAGGAGTCTTCTACAACAATCACGCGCTGTTTCGATGGAATCCTTGAGCCGAGCACGTTCAGTAATGTGGTTTTCCCCGATCCTGTACCCCCGGATACCACGGTATTTTTGGCTAAAAATATGCAGACATCTAAAAATCGAGCGGCCTCTTTGGTGATCGATTCGCGTTGAATTAGATCCATGAAGGTGGGAGACGCTTTGGAAAATTTTCGTATAGACAAGGTGGTGCCGCGGCGGGAACAAGGCGGGAAGACAGCGGCGATTCTTGAGCCGTCCGGCAGTCTTGCATCTAAAGTCGGATGCTTTTCGTCGATTCTGCGGCCCACAAACTGCGCGATGTTACGAACTGCGGCCTGCAAAGCCTGTTCGTCGATAAATTTTGCGTCCGTTTTTTCAATGAGACCTTTGCGTTCAATGAATATTTCGTGCGGACCATTGATCATTACTTCTGAAATAGAATCATCAGCGAGAAAAACCAAAATAGGCTTTAAAAAGGTCTGCACGGAGTCATCAAAAACAGAGCTCATGAGTCCCCTTCTTTATCGCGATGCGCGGACCACAATTTTTCCACGGGCCCCATTCATCGGGCAGTGAAACTCAAATGACCCCTCACGGTCGGGTGTAAATGAAATCTCTTCGATGCGGCCGCGGCGCAATTGCCGCTTCACATCAAAAGCATCTAACAGGATGCACTGGCCTTTTTCAGAAGCCGACGTCGCATAGATACGCGCCGGTATGCCTTGCGTCAGAATAATAGTGTTCGGAAAGTAACCTTGTTCATTTGATATCAAAGACTCTTCCTGAAGTGCCGCCTTCTTCTGTCCTAGGGTCAGGCTGAGATCCTTCACCGCGGCTTCGGGCGCGGGCGCTTCCTCTACAGACGCAATGGTGCGTGCCGCTCCTTCTTTGCCCGCAAAACTTCCGGACTCAATCGGTGCTGGCATCCATTCATTTCTTCGCACTCGATCCTCTGCCTGCCCAAACCGTGAAACAGGTTCATCGGCGTCTGAAACCGACAGGTCGGCAGCCGCAATTGAATGATTTGCAATGAAAATCTGTGCAAGACAAAGACCGATCAGCGAACTTGAGATCTTCATGATTCAGGTTCCTCCGTCTAACGTATCGACAGTTCCTGAAGAGGACTAAATAGGTGCGACCACAAACTTTTTTCACTTTTAGTGGTGCCATAGAATCACCGCCATTTTACTGTCATTGTCTAATTTATATACACTGATGTGAATTTATTTTAACATGGGCTCTAGAACGGTCGAATTTTATCAAGAATTCCTAACTATTTAGAATATATGGATAAAAATAAACGGGAGCAGTCGGGAACAACATTGGCACGACCCGTGAACAAGAGAAGGTCAGCATGGAACAAAAACGACCCGATTCGCTCGTGATCGATTTTCAACAAGCTAAAGCCAAGAGGAGCTTGGAGACGGGAGACCAGCAGTACCAGCGTTACGTCAGCGGAATGACGCGACTGGAGTTACTCGAAGAGATGGTCCGATTCCAAGAGGCCAGGACTAAGGCCGGAACCCTGACCATGGCGATGATGGTCCGCGGGAAGATCCTCTTCACAGCACTAGAACTTGTAGCTGAGACCGATGAACTTCGGATTTTGGCCGGCAGCTACCGAAGACACCTGGACCATGAGATCCAGCATCGCTCCCGCGCTACCAACTAACCTTCATTTACAGAAGGTTGCTTGCGAGTTCCGACAGCTTCGATCGCTCACCTTTGACGAAGGTCACGTGAGCAGAGATCGATTCGCCCTTGAACCGCTCCACACAGTAAACTAGTCCGTTATTGGCGCTATCGACATACGGATTATCGATCTGAAAACTATCCCCGGTGAGAATAATTTTGGTCTCATCCCCTGCGCGCGTGATGATCGTCTTGATCTCGTGAGGCGTAAGATTCTGGCTTTCATCCACGATTAAGTACTGATGCGGAATGGTCCTGCCCCGGATGTAGGTGAGCGGCTCAATCTGCAGCATTCCCTGATTCATCAGTTCCTGAGCACCCTTACCTGCGCCGCGCCTTGCCCGGTTTGCAGTCGTACCAAACAAGAAATCAATGTTGTCGTAGATCGGCTGCATCCAAGGATTGAGCTTTTCTTCAATGCCGCCTGGGAGAAAACCGATGTCTTTTCCAAGTGGGAATACAGGGCGCGAGACGAGCAGACGGTGATAGACACCTTCGTCTACGGTTTTGACTAGCCCTGCAGCGATGGCAAACAGAGTCTTCCCCGTTCCGGCCTTCCCGACTAAGGAAACGAGCTTCACTTCATCGTTGAGCAACGCGTCGACTGCGAATGCTTGCTCGGCATTCTTTGGAAAAATTCCCCACATTCCTTCAGGCGGCTTCACAAGAGGAACAATCGCTTCAAGATCTTTAGAGTAGCGACCGAGAGCGGTATGCGTCGGGTTCGCATAGTCTTTTAGGATCATGTATTGGTTTGGGAAAATGTGTTTTGCCGCTTCCGAATCGTGCTCAAAAATCTTTTCAGAGAAAGGAATGCGTTTATTCGCATAAAAATCATCAACAAGTTTGGAGTCCACGTTGACGGTCAATGACCCGCTATAGAGCTCATCGGGGGCTACGTTTGAAGGTTCGTAATCCTCAGCGACTATGCCTAGAGCATCCGCTTTAATCCTCAGATTCGTATCCTTGGTCAAAAATACGATGGGACGCCTTGGCTGTTCCTTCTTTAAGGTCAGCGCCAAACTTAAAATTCGATTATCCGCCTTGTCCATGGCCAAGTCCGAAGGCAATGGGGCGTCGTTTGCTCCAAGCTCAATCGTCAGCACGCCGCCGCCAGGAAGCTTAACACCCTCAGAGAGCTTGCCCTCTTTGCGCATGTCATCCACTAAACGCGAAAAGTGCCGTGCATGTCGGCCGTTTTCACTCATGTCGCGTTTGAAGCGGTCAATCTCTTCAATCACTACGATAGGAATGATCACGTCATTCGCACCAAGCTTAAAAATGGTGAGTGGGTCAAATAGAAGTACGTTCGTATCTAGGATGAATGCTTTTCTCACAGTGCATGACCTTAGCACGGCAATGCTTGCGTCCCAAAAAAGGAAAACCGCATAAACTCACGAAAAGTGAAATTTATGCGGTCCCCTAAGACTTAGGTCTGAAACTGACTTGGTCTACTTTTTAGCGACCAGCTTGAAAGAGAGAGCGATCTCGTCGGCGATCACTTTGTCCCCGAGATCCTTAAAGAACTTTCCTGAACCATACTTCAGGCCAAAGTCCGTACGATCGACTTTAAGCTCACCTGTTGTAGAAAATCCTGTGTCGGTTGCTTGGTAGTTTGCAAGACCGGACACCTTCTTGGTGACACCTTTGATCGTCAGGTCACCTTCGTAGCTTAAGTTAGGAGCGCCAGCTGCTGTGTTCTTCAGGAGTGTGATCTTGGTCAGTTTAAGGTTCACATTCTTGAATTTGGCTACATCAAAAAAATCCTCTGACTTCAGGTGACCAACGAGCTTTGCGTTGTAACCCGCGTCGGTAAGATCTTCATTCGTAATTGTGCTCAGGTCGATAGCTACTTCACCGCTGATCGGTGTGCCGTTTTTAGTGACAAAAGTTCCTTTTTCAATTTTTACGGAACCATTGTGTGCGGAGCCCACAACCTTTTTTCCGGTCCAACCCACTGAACTCGTCGCAGTGTCGACGCTGAGAGTTGTGCTAGCTGGTGTTTTTGCAGCGAATGCTGCTGGAGCGAGAGCCAAAGCTAAAATGCAAATACCGTAAATACTGTTCATCTTCAATTTCCCCTTTCAAAGAGTGTTCGCAAAAGATTACCCCTGTTACAGTGAAATAGCATGTGCGGAATTATTGGATTTACTGGAAAACAGCAAGCAAAACCCATACTCCTCGACGGACTGAGACAACTCGAATACAGGGGCTATGACTCTGCAGGCTATGCCTTAGGTGGGAATGAAACACCCACCCAGATCCGCAGGGTCGCAGGGTCCGTGCAGGATCTAGTGAACGCTACTTTAGAGGATACAAGTATAGAGCACTACGGGATCGCTCATACCCGCTGGGCAACCCATGGTGCCCCCAATGAAACCAATGCTCACCCCCATCAGGCTGGACTCATCACCCTGGTACACAACGGAATTGTTGAAAACTACTCAGAACTGAAGACGAAGCTTGAAGCAAAAGGCATCCGATTTTTGTCCCAAACCGACACCGAGGTCTATGCGCAACTCTTAGAAGAGAAACGAAAAGAAGTGCTCAGCCAAAGGGCAAGCGACTGGACAAAGATTTCGAATGAAGAAAAAGAATCGATTGTGATGGAAGCGCTGCGCGCCTGCGCAAAAGAAGTGGATGGCCACTATGCTGTCCTCTTTTTAGTCGACGGCGTGAATGACACGCTTTTTGGGCTACAGGAAGGTGCGCCCCTGGTGGCAACAGAGGCCAACGGTTCCGCATATATCGCAAGCGACCTACAAGCACTCTTGAAGTACCGCTCAGAAATGACCTTCATTCCAAAAGGAAAAGTGCTCATCGCAGCGCGTGGCCATCTTAGGCTCTTTGACGCCAGCAGCGGAAAAGCAGAAACGCCAAAATTTGAAAAGATCGAATGGACTGCGGAAAAAGTGGAAAAGGAAGGTTATGAAACCTTCATGCTCAAAGAGATCTTTCAGCAACCTATGGTGGTTGCGGACACTTTAAGTGGACGCCTCCCGATTCAAGAATCGAGCGGATTCATCTGGGATCACTTAAAAGCACACGAAGTGCTTTGGAAGAATGTAAAGCGTCTTCAGCTGGTTGCCTGTGGAACGAGTTATCACGCGGCCATGATTGCAAAATATTACTTTGAACGCTGGGCAAAGCTTGAAACCCAAGTCGATATTGCAAGTGAGTATCGCTACCGAAGTCCAGTCTTTGAACCCGGTACCGTTGTCGGGGTTATTTCTCAATCGGGAGAAACAGCAGATACTTTAGCGGCTCTTCGTTTGGCGAATGAATCGGGTGCTTCCACATTCTCGATTTGTAACGTTCCAACTTCGACGATCGCACGCGAATCAGGCTTTCAATATCCAACGAAAGCAGGACCAGAGATCGGAGTCGCATCTACAAAAGCCTTTACCGGACAACTCACTGTGCTCTGTGCATTAGCACTGGATGTCGGGCGATTACGGGGCGTGAAATCCGATGGTGCTATTTCATTCCAAGGACTGGCTAGACTTCCGCACGACTGTGATCAAATCTTACAAAACTCAAAAGAGTGGATCGAACTCGGTGCAAAACTTTCCACCAAGAAAATGACTCTCTTTGTAGGCCGAGGAACACTTTATCCGGTCGCGCTTGAGGGCTCGCTCAAGATGAAGGAGCTCACTTATCTCCCTTCTGAAGGATTCGCAGCGGGTGAACTCAAACACGGTCCCATCGCCTATTTAGATCCAGAAGTCGCAGTCATCGTCCTTGCACCCAAAGACGAACTTTACGCAAAGACGATGTCCAACTTAGAGGAGATCAAATCACGGGGAGCGATGCTGATTGGGATCGGCACTGTGGGAGACTCGAAGTTACAGGAGACCTCATCCGCTTTCATCGGATTGCCCCAGTGTTCTTTGGGGACGCTCCCTATTTTAGCTGCGATTCCTCTGCAGCTGATTGCCTATGGGGCAGCGAAAGCATTGGGACGGAATATTGATCGTCCGCGAAATTTAGCAAAATCCGTCACTGTTGAATGAGGCTGGTCTCGCCGTCTGGTTCAACGAGGGCTGCGGGTTCCCGGTCGTCACCCGACATTTCTTGTAACCGTGCATCGCGAAGTGAGGCTGCATATTCTCTAAGACCTGGCTGAGTAGAATTTTCAATGATTTGCTCTAGGATCGTGAGTACCGCACCTTGCGTTTCCGGAGTGACCCCGGTGGTTTCTATAAACTGAGCGGTCTCTAGAACCTCCCGTTGGTGATTTGGATCCCTCGCCAAGGCGGTGAGCTGATTCAGAACCAATGAGGGATCGCGAAAATAGATTTTTAAAAGCTGGTCCCGCTCATCTGGATTCCCGAGCGATGCAGCAGCGCGTGCTATATCGGATGCTCCGAAGGTGGCCGACTCTTGAGCCGCGGAATGAGGGGAATTGGAGTTTTGATTTGAAACTATTTTTGTCATCGAATCTTTGAAATCGGGGGACGACAAAAGATCCCGCGCACTGTCTTCAATCTTCGCATTGCTCGACAACAACCAATGGCCCACGCCACCAATCGATCCCAGTGCAAGCATTAGAATGAGAACGACCTTCCCCATCTTCTTCTTATCGGCACTGAAGCCCCATGGATAAAGACAGATTTTTGGCGACTACTTGCGATGCCCCGTAAGCCCGGCTTGATAGGACCTAGGATCGAGGCGAACCAACTTGGCGCGCATCTGTGGCGTGATGAGCTTGGTGTGCGGAATCGTTAAGAGATGCTCTGCGATGAACCACATGGGTTCATCGGTCGTCATCCAATGCTCACGGTCAAAGCGCTTCAAGTTGACTGCTCCAGAATAGGTCCGAAGCGTGCGCTCTCCCCGCAGGTTGTAGTAGACCTCAAAGTAACTGAGCGCAAGTTCACGCAGTGAGCGATAGACCGGAGAACGGAAGCGGCAACCTGCATAGTTGGAGGTCCCGATTGCGCCATACGCACCGGCCTGTTTGTAAATCGTGATGACATGGTCACTATCGTTTTCCGCTTCCAAATCTAAGATCAAAGGCTCCGCGCCTAAGACCCGCAGGGCGGCTGCAGCGAAGATAGATCCCTCCAAACAATGGGCTGATTTTTCCTGCATGACGCGCCTAGGCGACCAGGCGGTGTCGGCAAGGTGGTATGGGATTTTGTCTAAGAACCGTTGAATGCCCACGGGGTCTTTCAAAGACCGCATGAAGCGAAGCTCCCCTGGGGTCCAGGGCTTGGGGTGTGCCGGATTTTTTTGTTTGCTGGTTTGCGCCATTGATTCCCACTCCTCTTCCCTTAGAATGATGGCACACATGCAATTCTCAGATCTACTTCGCCTCGTAGGCTCTGCCGCCGTCTGGGGGTTTTCATTCATTTTTATGCGAGTCATCGCTCCAGTACTTGGCCCCATTGCCACTGCAAACTTCCGAGTGCTGATTGCCGGTGTTGCCATGTCGATTTATTTTTTGGTTATTGGCTTTAACCCAGAGTGGCGTAAAAACTGGCGTCACTACACGGCAGTCGGCGCGCTCAATGGGTCTATTCCTTTTGTCCTCTACGCTTTTGCAGCCCTTCATATCCCTGCGTCCTACTCAGTACTCATCAATTCAACAGCTCCTCTGTTTGGAGCGATTTTTTCGTCCTTTTTGTTGGCCGAAAAACTCACGTTTAGAAAACTTGGCGCAATCTTGGTTGCGGGCTGCGGTGTAGCACTTGTTGCACGGATAGGTCCTGCCCAGGTCGATCCGCTTTTTCTGGTCAGCATCTGCGCCTGCGTGGGGGCCGCTGCCTGTTACGGGCTCTCTGCGGTGTATATGAAAAAATACGCAGGCGGCACAAAACCGATCGGCATGACCGGCGGCAGCATGCTGATGGCGGGGCTGATGCTTCTGCCTATTTTGCCTTTCGCACCGATCCGCGGAGAGGTGACACCGCTTGTGATCGCAAACCTCCTGGGCCTTGCTCTGCTTTGCAGTGGACTTGCATTCATCTGGTACTACCGGCTCATGAAAAATGTTGGCCCGACTAAGGCCTTAACTGTCGGTTTCTTGATGCCAGTTTTTGGGATGACTTGGGCGGCTCTCTTTTTAGGCGAACCCATCACCCTTGGAATGGCCGCTGGTGCCGGGCTGATTCTGACTGGGACTTACTTGGTTGTGAAAAAAGACAAAAAGTGACCGAACTCCTAAGAACCTGACTTTTGCAGAACCCTAAAAGTAATGTTGATGCGCGGACCGATCTGAGCTCGTGTTTTTGGTATCGCATGCATCCAGTGGTGCTGCGTTTCTCCCCGCATCAGCAGCAAACTTCCATGTTTCAAATCAATTGAAGCTTTATTCTGTTTGTCCTGTCTGTGCCGGAGCTGAAACTTTCGAGTTGCACCGAAGCTCACTGAAGCAATGACAGGATTTTTCCCGAGTTCTTTTTCATCGTCACTGTGCCAGCCCATGCTATCGCTGCCATCTCGGTACTGATTGAGGAGTGCACTTGTAAACTTCACCCCAGAGGCTTCTTCTACCCTTGATTTGATTTCCCTAAGAGTCGGACCCCAGGGCTTGGGCTGCATTGTGATTCCAGAATATCGATAAGATACGCCCTCGTCCCCCACCCATGCGGTCAATCGAGGCTGAAGGACTGAGCGGCCAAACAGAATGATGGGCTCTTGCTTCCACTCGACCTCGGTGAATAGCGCGGCGAAGTAGACATCACTGATTTTTTGCGAGATAAATGATTCAAAATAAAGGACCTCTCCGTCGGAGGGCAAGAGATTAATTGCTGGCAACGCGAAGAGGGACTGCACTAGATATCGCTATCCTTCGCACACTCCGAACGGAGATCGTCTAAAAATCTTTGCAAGATAGCCGCTCGTTTTTCTGCTTCTATTTTTCCTCTTGCAGTCTTCATGGTCGCAGGCAGTTTGAGCAGCTTGGTTTCAAAGTGATCCACTGCAAACTGCCGATCATCCAGCACGCGATTCTCTGCAAACGGGTCTTCTGCACAAAACAGCTTCGATCCCATTTGACCTGCGACATAAAAAGTACGGGCTAAACCAATGGCACCCAAAGCCTCCATCCGGTCAGCGTCCTGCACAATTTTCGCCTCTTCAGTTTTCGGTTCAATAGCGGCGGAAAATGAATGGGCCTCAATGCAGTGAGAGACAGCGTCTAGCTTTTCATTTGGAAATCCCATCTCTAGGAGCACTCCCCTCGATTTCTCTGCTGCGTCTTTGGAGGACTGGGACCTCTTCGGGTGATTTTTTGGATAGCTCACGAAGTCATGAAAATAGCAGGTAGCTAGAATCACGAGCTTGTCTTCTCCTTCGCTGGATAGCTGATCCGCTAAACGCCAGACCCTTCGAAAGTGGCTTAAGTCGTGAGAGCCGTCGGTGTGAGGCAACACGGAAAGGTAGGCTTCAAACTTCTGTTGCCAATGCTGAAGGTTCTCCATCAAAGGCAATGTATAGGAAAGGGAACAGCGGAGGAAGGCTGAGAAGGAGAGATTCTTCAGGGCATCGCGGTTCATGGACACCACTTAGCCTCATTTTATTCCAGAACGAAAACTTTAGGCTGACTTTAAGAAAGCACGATCAGCAACAGTTTTCTTATCCACTAACTCTCCATGAGCATAGCGATGAAGTAGGCTCCCAATGAGCGTCTGGTAAGGGATTCCTAAGCGTTCGGCCTCTGTTTTGAGCACCGACAACAGCCCCCCATCTAAGCGAATGCTAATAGGAACTTTAGCAGCATCGGCGCTTGATTTAACTTTCCCGGGTCTGCGCTTGAGCTTTTTTAAATCATATTCCTTCTTCATATTGCCGTCTCTCCTTCTCAGTCGCCTTGCGGGCACTAATGATTCGAATAACTCCACCGGAATCTCGTTCGCAAAAGACCACGAGTAACAATCTTAAGTTTGTAGAATGTCCAATTCTTAAGAACCGGTCCTCTTGCGCGCTACTCTCAGGATCAAAAAACTCCAATGCACCCGCATCGGCCCAAGCGGTCTGAGCCTCCTCAAATCAAACTGAGTGCTTTTTGTGGTTCATTAGGTTTTTGGCCGAATCCCACTCAAACTTCATCTCTTATAATTGTATGCCATTGTATATACAATGGCAAGTACCCGGGATCCTAGGGGATCCGCAGTGCTGACGAAAACTAGTCGTCATCGCTCTCTGCATGAACAGAGAACCTGATCGGATTGTGATCCGAATATTCGGTACGAAAACGATCATGTTGGTAATGCTTTGCATCGCCGGGATATTGCGCCTCCGGATAACGTTTCTTCCAACGATTGGCCATTTGATCGGAAAGAGAAATCACTTCAAAGTTATCAACACTCGAAACTTCCTGATCGGTCGTGAACTTGGGATTGAGGAAAACTTGATCGTAAGGCTTAGGCGAAGCAACTGCCGTATTCGTGGACTTGGCCTGCGAATTTAATGAAATGAACGCTTGGGAGTCTCTCATGATCGCGTCGAGTTCACTCTTGGACTGGATGTTTGTATCTCCCATCACCAAGTAATCACGCTCACGCGAAACTCGATCTTGGCTCATGTTTCTGACCCAATTTTCGATCTCAAAAAATTCAATCTGCCGTTTTTCTCGATCAGCCACCGAATTATTTGGCCTCATGTGTACCGAAATGGCGACGAAATCAAATCCAGTCTTCCGAAATCGGAACGGAAATGCGTATGGGACTCGATCGAAATGGGAGTTAGAAACGAGCTTCTCTTCTAAAAAGCCGTGAGGTAGATCTTCCGCAGGTTCCACTACTTCCGGATCGAAAAATGAAACCCACCATTCAGAGGCAGAGCCATTGTTACGATTCTTCTTGGGGCCAGTGTCTTCCTCAGAAAGCATAAAACCCCCGAAGCCTACGTTCCTCATCGCCGAAAAAAAGGCAGTCGAGCTGAGAGATTCTCTGATCGGAGTATTTTTCCCTTCCCGAAGTGGATAAGAGAATCGCAGTCCATCCGTTGAAAATGCTGGGTTTTCAGGAAATGAGAACAGAGGGTTCAGCGCTAAGAACTCGTCGCTGGGTGGCGCCACAAGCTCCTGTACCACGACGATGGAACAGCCTTGGGCACGGAGTAGCTCTGCAAGGCCGTCGTTATCTCTGTTCTTATAGAGTCCTAGAAACTGAATATTAAAGGAGCAGATCGAAGTCGCTGCCCATGCGCTTATTGAAAGAATCAGTGAAGTGAACATGCAGCTCAGGAGCGTAGCACTCGAATCCCGCTCAGGCCGAGCTATCGAGTAGTTAATGAGCCTTTAATCAACCCTCTGACTTGATTGCACGGGCGTTCTATCCCGGAATCATTACTCTGATAAGCATTTGCGTTAACATATCAAAACTGTTAACTATTCCGCACTTGATGAAAATTTTGGCTATTCTTGCGATGTTAACCTCGTGCCTCAATTGGACTCACGCAGTCACGTTAGACGATGCGATTGCTTGTGAAATCCTATCGGTGGGTGCAAAGAACGCTCATTTTCTAAAAAATCAGGACGTAAACACCATTGAGGATTTAAGAATTCTCGGCGAGTCCGGCAAACTCCTTCACCCCACCTTGGTCGATGCAAACGAAGCGGCTATTTTTCGGGACCGGCTCAACCAGATCCTCACCACTCCTGAAGCGTTTGACGTCGTTGGGATTAAGAGGGAAAAATTGGACGCGTTTCTTGCTGATCTCGAGTCAACCAATAGGCAGAGTGACGCGTTTGGTCGCATGTTCGGTAAAAGTCTCATCGTAGTTTCAGGCTCCTCTTTTGTATATCTGATTGCAGAGCTCTTTGGATCCTCCGAGGTTCATTCTGGAATCAACTTTCTGGCATCGATCAGCCTAGGGATCATTGTTAGTAGTGCCTACTCGTTACTTAAAAAACTTTGGGGGAGTGGAAGAACAGTCACCAGCGGGCCAAGCGATATACTGGATTCTTCCGTGATGGTGCACGATATTCCATTTGGCTTGTGGACTTGGCTTGAGAATCAGAACGGGACACATCCCACTACTATTTCCCAGCCCTCCTTTGAGAATGAAAATGTCATCACATTACGCGTTACGGAATCTGAAGGTTATGCGCCCAGTGCTAATGATTTTGTATATATTGCAGTTCGTAAAAAGCTGCGTTAGGCCTGCACCGCAAGAGATTTGAGACAGCATAAGAGAAGGAGAGATTGTTCGGCACTTCTCGGTTCCGCATCCTGCTCCACCGCTGTGCATTAAGCACAGACGCCTTCTCGGGCTTCTGCCCTCGAAGTGCCCCTCACCCACTCGGCGTACCGCCTCGG
>JAIXOQ010000006.1 GCA_027486675.1 Pseudomonadota bacterium | reverse complement strand
GGTCCTTTCGCCCGGATGGTCCGGGTCATATTGGGTTCAAAACCTGATTATGAGGTAACGAGCCGTTTCCTCACTATTAACGCACCACAGCTCGGTCGAATTCATTACGAGGTAATTCGGTCAAAAACAGAGGGATTCTTATTTCTTGACTTTAAGGATCAACTAATGGTATCCTCCCGCCATGCGAAACGCTTACCCAGTTAAAATGGCCCTCACCTCACTGTCTGTTGCGCTTTTTGGCTTCTGTAGCCCAATTCAGAGCGCTTTGGCCGAAGTGCCCATCCTTGAGTCCCCCGAGAGTTTAGTGGGTTTTTATATCCAAGACGTACCGTCGCATTTGCCGTCGCAGGCGGCCAAATCGGGCAAAAATATGCGATTTAAGCTCAGCTCATCGCTGAAGCGTGTGTTTCCGACCTTAGAGGTGACCGACGAGGAAGAGGAAGCGGACGAGGACGCACCTCCGTTAGGGAAGCTCGTGAGCCAGGAGTTTGAAAATTTCACTCAGGGAACAGAATGTCCTAAGTCTGGAACCCCACTGTGGTCTGATGAAGATTTCTTAAAGTCAAAACGATTCACATGGGCAGTAGCTATCCTACCAAGTCAGCTGGAGTCCTTCGATGGCAAGCCTGCCGAGGATGCTGGGATGTTTGTCGTCCGTGTAGCCCTAAAGCTCAGCGATGAAACGGGAGGCAAAGCGTGCGTTGTTAATTTCGTTCCCGATGATTTAATGCGTGAGCAGCGATATTCGGTGACCAGTTTCAATAGCGCTTTCTATGGACGCACAAGATTCAAACTGCCGGATCCATCAAGACTAGACCAGAAGACCCAAACCATCGCAGACTACGGCGTTTATCTCACCAACGCTGGCAATGGTTGGTTGCGATTGATCGATGATAGCGTTTTCTTTCGCGGGCACGTTGCAGAAGTACGGGAACACAAAGCTCGCCCGGACCAAGAGAAGAAGCGCTTGAATGGCGCAGTCGTCGGTACAGTCACGGATCCGCTCGACGCCAAGTATTGGCCTCTACCGGAATCGGAAGCTGAGACCTACGTGGGCACCTACGTTCAAACTGTACCTCATTCCGCCGCCTCAAGCTTGTCCGTGAGCAGATTAACGAGAGCAAGCGCTGATGCTGAGTTTGAAAAGGCTTTAGCCCTGCCCGATTGTAAGAGTATGAGTGGCTATTCGGTGACGCCCCCCGTTCCAGGTGGTGAAGATGAAACCGAAAAGTGGCATCTTATAAACTCGCACAACGTTTCTGGTACTGCTTGGATGATTCGGATCGATACGACAGAAAAGCAGGGCGAAACTGAAGGCCCTTTTTATCGCATGCGCGGAGTTCTACGCGTTGATCTTGAGGTCAACCAAGCGAATGACGATGAGAAAGCTGAACGTAAACTCAAAGCCTGTGTGTTTAAGTTTGTGCCTCGAACGATGGACCGAGAAAACAGTTACTCGGGTGAAGAATTCATGGATCGATTCTTAGCGCGCGATAGCTTCAAATTGTTTGATCCTTTAAAAACAGATGAGCTAGTGTTTGATCCTGACTATCAGCTTTACGCTACGGCCTTAGATCCAAGCAATATTCAGATCTTTGATCCAAACCTCAATATGTTGCGCTTCCTCAATCGCTTGCTGAACGATGGCGTCAAGGCTGGAGTCGAACAGGCTGATGCGAAGGCAGCGAAGAAAAAAGATAAGTGGTGGTACAAGTTGCTGCACAAAGAAAAGAAAACCCAATGATAGGAAAGGCGTAGAAAAATCTGCGCTAGACCAAGCATCAAAAACCCCGTTCAGCTCTCCAGTTGAACGGGGTTTTTTATTTCCCGCTCAAAACTCACGATTCGTCGTTGCTTGTTACCAGGTGTAAGGTTTGATCTGACCTTCTTCAGGGGCATTCGCTGGACGCACTGGCTCTTCACCACTGACTGCGGCTGGCAAACGCTTTTCTGGCTGAGCAGGTTCATCGGCACTGACAAGCGGCGATCCTTGGTTGCCCTCATGCCCTTCTGGGTACCAGTCGGCTGGGGCTTTATCCATTTTCACAGCAACCCACGGAGCCTTAAGGTCTTGGTTTGAGAAGGCCCATTTTTCATAGCCCTTGGCTGCAGGGTTCTTAAATAATTTGAATCCGCTATAAAGCGGGATCGCAAGATCTGCTCGACGCACAAATACGCTCGGCTCACCTTGCATTCTGAAGCCTATGACTAAAATCTTTTTACCAGGAGTGCGATCATCGATCTTGGCACCAAGGCCAAGCAGCTTTCCCATGGGTTCGGCATGAATCTCAAGATTGTCTTCCCACTCGATGACATCGACTTTCGCTTTGCTCGGTCCGAAGCCATCTAGGCGGTCAAAGTTATCCTTAGGGGCTGCAAATACTGAAACCGACACGGCAATCATGGCGGTCATGGCAAACAGGCTCAGCAATCCACGAAAACGAAACATGTGAGACTCCCTCTAGCTCTCACCCTGTTCCCTGGGTCTTGTTGAGTTTATAAAGTTTGGGGACCAGCATGGTCCCTCAAGAATCCTATCGGGAGATTGCGAAATAACTTTAATTTGACGCGGTCCTTGGGCGGCCTGCAATTTGCCTGCCTAAGGCCAAGGGGGAGTATGATCAGGTTTTATTCACCCGTCAGAACTTAGGGTTCATAAAACCTGATCATACTCCCCCTTGCCCTACATCAGATCTGAGTGAGTCCGCCCCCGTGGCATCTCAGGCGTCAAACTGGGTTATTCCGGTGGGAGCGGTGGGAAGGATGAAAGGCATGCTGTGGTCGCGGCTTTTCGATTGTGTGAAGGGTACTATTTCTTGGACGTCTCAGCAGAAATGTCGCGCTTGGCATCAGGTAGGTTGAAGCCAATCGCACTCACGACTCGATCTCCGCTCATCGTTGTGAACAGAATTCCGCCCTCTGGATCATAATAATTAACATGATCCGAGTAAGAATGACCCTTCTTGTCCCAACCCTTAACTTTGCGGGTGAACTTTGCGCCTTTAAAATGATCTTTAACGGCTTGTGCATTTTCAAGAGAGTCTGACTCGTACGGCATCCAAAGCGCTCCAACCAAAATATCACCATCAAAAGAAAATGAAGCCTTCTGGCCTATCGCACCGTTACTAAGAACTGCGTCGTATATCCATGCCTCCTGGGTAGCGGAGCGAGGTCGCGTTTGATTCGGTTTTCCGAAAATTGTGAGCACCTGATCTTTTGTGGATCTTCCCGGCTCAAGGTTTTCAATGTCTGGGAAAGCAATATTCTTGAACGAAAGCTGAGAAGGGCTCGCGCAGGCGGTGAGACCGAGGATCAGGAAAATTTTTAAAGCTTCTTTCACTTTGGACTCCTCAACTTAATCTTATCTCTGAATCCTTTTGAAATCCAAAGATCGACCGAAGAGGTTATGCGATATCCCTGCGTCGCGCGCGGCCTTTTGATTGTGCGCCACACACAAGTGGCGGAGATTTTTCAGTTCAGTTTTGCCACCGACCGCAAGAGGGATGACATGATCCACTTGCAAGTGCGCCTTGGATCGACAGCGCACACCTGTGTGCGGAGCCCGGTATTCGCACTGGCCGTTTGAGCGTGTATAAATAGCGCGCTTGAATTGTGTGGGGATATATCGACTGTAGGGATTATTTGACTTGGTGGGTTGCACTTCCGGCGGAGTCGGGGTCGAAAGTTGCGCCAGATTTTCATGATGCTTTACTTCAGTCGATTGAACCTTTCCCATCTGTCTTTCGCGTTTTTCGATGAAAGCCTTCAGAGTTTGCTTGAAGAGATCCGCCGTAGTGCTGGCCTGGGACAGTTCCTTCGCACGCCTCAGGAGTTCCCTGGTCTCTTCATCGATCAGAACTTTGATTTCAGTATGCGTTTCCGTGACCTGACGAACGCGTTCTTGTGATGCCAGCTGTACGGGCGCTGATGCATGTGAAAAAAGAATCTTTTCTACTTCCCGCTTGGATAGTCCAAGACACTCTGTGATTAGTGCTGTCTTTGCTTCTTCTGTGACTTTTTCTTTTGATCCTGTACTCAAACTCTTCTCAGCCCGGATGTGGCGCTGGATCATCGCGGCAGAGGTCAGCGTCAGCGCACCTGCTTCAATGTGGATTTTCACCGCAGGTGTTTCGCGTATAAGGCGCACAGCTGATACCCGTTCTGCGGCTTGGCTTTCAAAATACTTCAGTCCCCGCACGATATAATCAAAGAGACTAGAATATGCATCTGCCGCAAACGCTCGGCGCAGATCTACTTCTAACAAATGTTCCAGCAGTACCAGTGTTGCGGCCTTCTCATTCTTTGCGGCTTTGCTTGTTAGATTTAAGAGTTCTAAGTCAGACAGTTTTCTAAATTCACTTTTGTTCATGGCACCCATAAGTGTAACCCCATGATTTTTGCTCTCTAAAACGGCTTAGGATCACCTCGAATGAGCCAAGACGAAAAAACTCCTGACTTCAGCGAACGAAACTTTCGTGCAGCCGTCCTGGTTCGTCTAAAAGAAACCCGATTCTTCCAAGTCGAACTTAAAAATGTGAGTCGCCGCTGAAGCGTCAAGCATGAAGTCGCGAAAATCAAAACTCCCGTGCGACCGCTCTTGGAACTTCTACAACCGTGGCTTTTTCATACCACTCTAAATTTCTCTTCATTTCCAGACCTGCGCGCCCCAGGTGGATTCGTCGGCTGGTACTACCCTGAAAAACTGATCGGGTAGATCTATCATGTTTTGGCCAAAAAACGGCTGCAGAACCGCGTTCTTCAGCTCTGTCTTGGAAAGGCCCGCCCTGAGCTTGAGCTCACCGATTCCGCACTTGTCAGACTTAAGCTTCAGCACCTGATATTTTTTATCCCCTGGGATCACTTTCAGTTTTCCGTAAGACAAAAGGTTCAGCACATTTTCAGGGTGAACATCATCTGGGTAAGCGCATGCCGAGATGTCAACCGAACCCCCACTGTTTATAGAATTAACGTCACGATACCCATTTGTTTCACTCTTATAGAGGTCGCTCGCCACAAAACCACTTTCAGATCGAACGACTAATAATCAACCATAACCGCTCGGATCAAACTGAGCGGATGCGATTGGCTCATAAAAGATCTTGCCACTATAATACTCACGCAAGAACATCTGCCCTGGCGCGGCCGAAGCGCTTAAACTCGACGTCGCAAGAACAGAAAACAAGAAAGTAATCGCTTTTAAATTCATCTCTTAGGTCTCATCTTTCCGATGGACTTAACTACAGCCGACTTATCAATGCTGTCAACAATGCAACCAACTCGCTTGGCGGCACTTCACCACGCGCAACCCCCTAAACACTCACGACTTCAATGATCTCTGGAATCGCTTCTTTCAGCTTCGTTTCAATGCCCATCTTGAGCGTCATAGCAGAGCTTGGGCAGCCGGCACATGCGCCTTGCATAAACAGATACACAATCCCGTCTTCATAGCGATCCATCGTGACATCTCCGCCATCTTGGGCAACGGCTGGACGGATATCAGAATCCAAAATCGCTTGAATGCGCTTTTCAACATCAGTGCTGCCCACTGCTGCTGCACGATTTAAGGCCTCACCGATCAGGACTGCGCCGCCTTCTGTCAGATGCGTTTCAATCGTGCTTGCTGCACTTTTATGCACATGATCCCAGTCTCCGGCTTCGGATTTCGTGATCGTCACGAAGTCGCGCCCGATCATCACGGCCGAAATTCCATCAACCGATAACAATTTTTCCGCTAAAGGACTCTTGTCCTTAGTCGCTTCCAAAGACGTGAAATTCGCAGCCCCTTGGTCTAAAAGCTTCCGATTCACGGAGTATTTTAAGGTATTTGGGTTGGGGGTGAACTCAAGACTGACGTAAACGGCTGATGTTTCCATGGAGATCTCAAAGGATACATAAATGTATAGATTTGAATCAAGGGCTGACTTTCGTTAGTCTTCCATACTGTGAACACACTTATTCCAGTCGTCCTTTCCGGTGGATCCGGCACCCGCCTTTGGCCCATCTCTCGCACGCAGTTTCCTAAGCAATTTTGCGAGCTCTTCGACGAAAATCTGCTGGCTCAAACCTTAAAGCGTGTCCTCCCTCTGGGACAACCTATTGTGTTAACCACTGAGGCCCTGCGCGTTCTGACTGAAAGAACGCTTAAGGATCTTAAACTTGACCCTAAAGCGGCTATCTACGAACCGGGCCCCCGCAACACAGCACCTGCGATCGCGCTCTTGTTGCACCGCTTAAAGAAGGACCACACTGGGGATACGATTGTCGGAGTTTTCCCGGCCGACCACCGCGTCACTAAGCCGGGAGTATTTCAAGATGCAGTGAAAGCAGCCGCGAAGGCTGCAGCCGAAGGCTACATCTGCACTCTTGGAATTGAACCCACATTTGCGGCAACAGGTTACGGATACATCGAAGTCGGCGATGCCATTGGATCAACCGGAGCACGTGCATCCGTTCGTTTCCGTGAAAAACCAGATGTCCTTACAGCAGAAGAATTTGTCAACTCTGGCCACTTCTTTTGGAATGCTGGGATGTTCGTATTTCGCATCGACGCTATGGAAAAGGCGCTCACCACGCATGCGCCCGAAGTCATGAAGGCTTTTGCAGCACTTAGTCCGTCTTTAGATAACCTTGCTGAAATCTACAAATCCGCGCCCGAAATCAGCATCGACTACGCAGTGATGGAACGGGAAAAAAAACAAGCATGTGTGCCCTGCGCCTGCGGCTGGAGTGACATGGGTTCTTGGGATGAAATCGCAGAATCCATCCCTAGCTCTGCAATCACGGCTGTGCGCGCCGAAAATAACTTTGCATTCTCAACTCGAGCAAAGACGATCGGCATGGTGGGCGTATCAGATCTCATCGTGGTCGATACGGAGGATGCAATTTTGATCGCAAAAAAAGGCGAATCACAGGCAACGAAAGAACTGGTTGCGACTTTAAAGAAAACAAAGAACAACACACTCGATCAACGCACATTTGAAATCAGACCTTGGGGAAGTTTCGAAATCTTGCGCGATACAGAATCATTCAAATCAAAAGTGATTCATGTATTGCCAGGTCAGCAGCTGTCGTATCAAAGCCATAAAAAACGAGCTGAACACTGGGTGATCATCCAAGGGCATCCGGAGGTCGTCTTGAACGATCAGATCCTGAAATTAAGCCCCGGAGAAAACGTGTATATTCCGGTGGGCGCAAAACATCGGATCAGAAATCCCTCCCCGACAGAAACAGTTGAATTCGTTGAGGTGCAGGTCGGCACCTATTTTGGAGAAGACGACATTACTCGCTACCAAGACGACTATAGCCGGGTTTAGGGTGGCTACGCTCTGGGCTTAGTCCTCTCACGGCCCTTATTGTTATGTTTTGTTTATTATCTTTAACAGAGCAATCTCCGACTTTTTTGATCTTGCATTCTATCCCCTCTTTGTGTAAAACATGCACTGTTACTAGGAGGCAGATTTTATGATTCGACCTATGCGCCCTATCGCCGCAATCGGTTTGTTAACCGCGCTCAGCGCGTGCACATCGTCTAATACACCAACGGCGCAGCAACAGTACCAGGCGTTCGCGCAGAATCAACGGGGCGTAGATCCAAGTCGCATCAGTCAAGCTGGATCAAAACAGGTCAGAAATGTCGGCGGCAATCTTGGAATCAATACACCGCCAGTAACAACTGAAACGGCAAGCAACACCGGCATGACTGGCGCTTTCTGTTTTCCGTATGACATGACCTGCGGTGGTGGAAGCGATTCGAGCGGCGGATATTCAAGCGGACTCAAGCGTTATTCAGAAAAATCCCGTCCCATTGAAGTTGAGCGTGATGGTAGCCGTAAACGAGATGAAAAAGAAGAAGATGCTTCAATCGATAAGAAAGAGAAGAAGAATAAGCCTACTCCTGTAGCCGAAGAAGCACTCACGATCCTGGTCAACAAAGAAAATGCGATGAACATTTTTAGCCGCCTCAATCTTCGCGCTGATGTAAAGCTCTCGATTAAAAACGAAACCAGCTACCCGGACAGCAATGTCTCAGTTTGGGAAGAGCTTGCTTCAAAAAGTAGTGGCCAACGGATCGCTTCGCAGTTCGCCGATCTGAAAGATGCTGGCGCGTTTGATATCACTCGCCGTTGGGGGATCAATAATATTTGCGTTAGAGCCCCTGATCCAACGAAGATTGACACTCTTTTCAAGGAGGACCCAACGAAGGGCAAAGACAAGAAAGGAAACGTAATCCTTCTTACAGTGAAGGACGTCTGTTCTTACACCTGCTTCACCAGCTTCAGCCGCCCTAGCGCCGTTGCCCTGAAAGTAACGCCTGGGCTTTTAAAAGATGCAAATGTGGTTGTTGGTTCGAAGGCTGAAGAAGTCGCGGATCAGATTGATGCTTATATGGCTGAAATGGAATCTCAGATCGCAAATGGCCCTACAGCCGCGACCATCTACACCTTCGACGATCAGAAGAAACCGGTCTATGCAAACGTGAATAGCAAGACAGGCAATGGGTCGGTCACCAGTAACGCGAATCTTCCCACGATGCAGGTCGTCTATGAAAAAAAGGCAAAGAAATTTAAAGATCTAACGCAGGAACAGGATTCTTATTTTAAAACGCACAGCAAGGATCAGGCCTTGTATGAGCTGCTGATTCTTGCTGGACGAACCGATAAGTTAGGAAACTGGAATAGAATTGAGATCGATGCAGCAAAGAAATCAAATGTCCGCGACTTAAGCGTTCGCTCGAGTAACGATATGATTGCTTGCAAATGGACGATCCCGGTCACGGAGGCTGAAAAGATTCTTCGCGCCATAAAGCCAGAGTACGGGGCCTACATGGCCGCGAAAGAAGAGAATAAGGGCCTGAACGGATTTAAGCCGAAGGATATCAAGAGAGGAATTGAACTCAACAAAGTCCAAAAAGAAGACGCAACTCTTTCAGGAAGCGACCGCGAGCAGTTCTTCTTAAACGCCTTCATCGCGGGAGACGTGACCTGCTTCTTCCAAATAGATCCAAATAGCAAAGTGATCCCAATCACCGGAACACCAAGCTTGATCACCCAGTAATAACGCACGAAAGGTCCCTTATGTTGACGCTTAGATCTAAAACCGTCTCAGTTTCTTTGATGACTGCACTCTTAGCCGGATGCAGCGGATCGAAGCCAGCCGCCCAGACGCCGCAGCCGGAAGCAAAACAAACGAAGTCTTCGGGCGCTGCACTCGCAGGAGCTGAAGCTCAAAAGGGGCAAGATCTGGGCACACCACCTCCAGGTCAATCGGGTGGCGGTTCTTCAGGCAACGGTGGACCAGCGACATATCCATCAGTACCTGGGAGTCATCAAGGCAATCGTCGCGTTGTGCAGTATTCACACTCTTATGAAAGTCACTCCTACTACCGCTATCGCCGTGGGACTTCATGTTCATCGGACAATTACAAAACCGACTGCGGATTTGATCTCAATCACAAAACAAAAAAACCCGCTCCGAAGGCCGAAGAACCAAAAAATGTTCGGTCCTTAGAAACTCTAGCTAGCCTGGAATACACTGCAAATGGAAGCGTAGGCGGCGGCGGGAAAGCGCATCCTCTTGCGCCTAAGAGCCTCGGATCACCCACTCCACTCAGTTCAGTACCGTCCGTTGCAGGCGGGGCATTAGCCTCGACGAAAGAAGACGGCGCCACAAAGATCACGTACCTCAATGTCAGAAGCGACGGCGGAAAATCATTTGATGCCCTTCGTGGCCTCTACAATGGTTCAAGCGCAAGCGCAGACAATATCGTCCTAGCCGATGACGCACAGAGTTCCCTTGCCAAAGAGTGGTTCACCCAAGTGAAAAAACTTGGAGCTGACGCCTATATCTACCAGCTTTCTTCGACACAGGATCTCAGCGCTTCAGGGAACGTGCTTAAGTACGAACTTGCAATTCCTGTTTCAACCCTGCAATCAGACCAAACACTCACAGACAGAAAAAACACTCCGCTTTCACCATTTAAGGCAGACCGTATCGCAAAGGTAAGTGGCGAAAAAATTGAAGCCGATAAGACTAACAAAGTTCTGATCATCGAAGCGAAGACTGCTGGATCTGCGAACGAAACCCTGATTAAGAAGGGCGACTGGGAACAAGCGATTGCAACGATGAAGCCATCGGTCGGCCGAACGATCGTGACCTCAAAATCTGCAGACGGGAAAATCAAAATTTACTGCTGGATCGGATTCCCTCGTGTTGAAAAGCTTGCGAAAGCGAACCGTAAAAAAGAGTTCGAGAAGCTGAGTCAAAACCAATCCGACGCCCTTGCAGAGTCGTCGTCGATTTGCACTATTTCTGGGCTGGTTGACTAAGACTGACTAACTCCTCAGCGAAGCGAGCATCTGCGTTAAGCCCGCTTCAAGCTTAATCTGGGGTGCCCAGTCTAAGATGCGTTTCGCTAGCGCAATGTCAGGCTTACGTTGTTTTGGGTCATCCTGAGGGAGCGGCTCAAATACAATCTTCGCGTCCGTTCCCGTTACCTTCTTCACCACTTCTGCAAGTTCTAGCATCGTGAACTCGACTGGATTTCCTAAATTCACGGGTGCCTGATAATCGGCCTTCATCAAACGTGAAATTCCTTCGATCAAATCAGAAATGTACTGAAAGCTTCTGGTCTGAGAACCATCCCCATAAATCGTGAGCGGACGCCCCTCTAGGGCCTGATGCATGAGGTTCGTGACGACACGCCCATCCTTAGGATCCATGCGCGGACCGTAGGTGTTAAAGATACGAATGATCCTTGCATCCACCCCTTTTTGTTTTGTAAACACATAGGTGATTGCTTCCGCATAACGCTTACTTTCGTCGTACATCGCGCGTTCACCATAAGAATTGACATTTCCAAAGTAAGACTCAGGCTGTGGATGAACAATGGGATCCCCGTAGACTTCGCTCGTGCTGGCTAAGAAGAACTTTGAACCCACACGCTCGCAGTGCTGAAGGAGTTGACGCGTTCCTTCCGCATTGACCCGCAAGGTCTCAAGCGCAAGTTTCACGTACTTCGGAGGGGACGCTGGGGATGCAAAATGAAAAACCCAATCGCATGTTGGCAGAGACAAAGCTTCAGAACAATCGGCCCGTAAAAACTCAAAGTGCGGGTCGTGTCCAAAAGACCTCAGATTTCTCTCTGCACCGGTGCACAGGTTGTCTATCCCTAAAACCCGAAATCCATCCTTTAAGAGCCGCTCACAAAGATGGCTGCCAACAAACCCAGCAGCCCCTGTGACAATCGCAAGCTTCCTCATGCGCCGTACCCCATGATAATCAGCTTTGCACCCAGACCAGTCAGGGTTGGCCGGTCTAAAGCGCTGCGACCATCCACCACGAGTTTATTCTTCATAGAGGGCAACAGGGCCTTCCAATCGGAGTTCACAAGCTCTGGCCACTCCGTGACTAAAACCACAGCGTCTGACTCTGCGAAAACCTCTGCGACAGAATCTGCCACGATTGGGCCACGATCGGCCCATTCCTGACGCACTCTGGAATTTGCGATCGGATCATAACCTACAACCTTGGCCCCACGTTCCTTCAGTCGGGATGAGATCTCAAAAGCAGGTGCGTCCCGAAGATCATCGGTAAACGGCTTGAAAGCCAAACCTAAAATACCAATCTTCTTCCCTTTCAAAATGCGAAGCTCACTGAGCAAAATCTCAATGACCCTTGCACGCTGCCTGGAGTTCACATCGCGTGCAGCTTGCGTGATCGACATGGGCAGACCGTATTCGCGTGCGGTTGAAATCAGGGCACTGGTGTCTTTTGCAAAACAGGACCCGCCCCAACCTATGCCTGCTTGAAGAAAGCGCTCTCCGATCCTTGCATCTAGCCCAATCCCGCGAGCGATATGTCCTGCATTGGCTCCGACACGCTCTGCAAGTTCTGCCACTTCGTTAATGAAGCTAATCTTCAGTGCTAAAAACGCATTGGCTGCATATTTGATCAGCTCAGCACTCTGCAGATCGGTGGCGACAAACGGCGACTGAACAAATCCTTTCGGACGGGGAAGGTTCTTGGGCGAATCAAAACTTTGTTTTAAAAGCGGTAAATACAAGTCCTGCATCACTGTGGTTGCAGAGGGATCCTCCGAACCCACGACGATACGGTCTGGGTACAGCATGTCAGACAAGGCCGAACCTTCACGCAAGAACTCTGGGTTAGAAACCACGCTAAAAGAAGCCTCCTTCTTTGCCTCCCTCATGGCGTCACGAACAATCGATTCCACCCAATTTCCACTCCCAATCGGCACGGTGCTCTTGTTCACCACCACCGTAAATTTTGGTCCCAAGTTGCGACCCACTGCCTGTGCCGCACTCTTTAAGTAAGAAAGGTCCGGCTGCCCATCGGCCTGAGACGGCGTGCCCACTGCGATAAAGACCACTTGCGAGCCAGAGATTGCAGGTTCGTAATCCGTCGTAAAAGTGAGTCGATCTCTACAGCCTTTCAGAATGTTCTCAAGCTCAGGCTCATAGATTGGACACTCGCCACGCTTGAGCTGCTCTACTTTTTTTGGGTCGATATCAATGCAGGTCACCCGATGCCCTAAAAAGGCCAAAGCGGCACCCGTTGTGAGACCCACATAACCCGTACCAATGATCGATACGTTCATCATGTTGCACTTACCTTTCGCGCGAGCGGAAACAACACACAGTCCTTGATGTTATCTACCCCGGTGAGTAACTGCACCAATCGATCAATACCTATGCCCCACCCAGAGATCGGCGGCATGCCAAATTCCATAGCTATGACGTAGTCTTCATCCGTCACCATCGCCTCTTGATCACCGGCAGCGTTGAGACTCGCTTGTTCTTCAAGGCGCTTCTGCTGTTCAACTGGGTCCACAAGCTCTGAGTAAGCGTTTACAAGTTCGACGCCGTTCACCACCAATTGAAAACGATCGGTGAGAAGCGGATTCTTCGAGTTGGCACGCGCAAGCGGAGATAGATCGATCGGATGTTCTACCAGAAACACAGGCCCCGAGATTTTTGGACGCGATACTTTCTTATAAAGGGTATCGATGAGATTCCCACGCCCTAAAGATGCCGCGTCCTCCAGCTCAATGCCCTTCCCTTCTATGGCCGCAAGAAGTGATTTCGCTGTCATGTGCTGATCAATGTCGATTCCACAATCCTTAAGCAGTAGATCACGAAACGAGATATGCCCCCAATCGCCTGCAAAATTCACGAGCTTACCTTCGATCGTGACCTCTAAGGTGCCTAGGGTCTTCTGGATGAGATGCTGAAAGAGCTTCCGCATCAGATCCATATTGTCGCGATAACTCCAGTAGGCTGAATATCCCTCCACCATAGTGAATTCTTGCAGGTGGTAGGGCGAAATGCCTTCGTTTCTAAAACATCGGGCAACTTCAAAAATATGATGAAAGCCTCCGACGATCAGTCGCTTCAGATACGTTTCAGGTGCAATTCTCAAGAACAAATCAATACCAAGCGCATTGTGATGCGTCTTAAAGGGCTTCGCTAAAGCGCCGGAGGGATTCGGCTGCAGCGTTGTGGTCTCCACCTCAAGAAAATTCTGGTCTTCTAAAAATCTGCGCAATTCCCGAAGCAGTGTCGTTCGCAGGAGAAACCGTTTTCTGGTCTCCTCATTCATCACAAGGTCTAAGTAGCGCTGCCGATACCGTAATTCCACATCAGTTAACCCATGCCATTTTTCTGGGAGGGGTCGCAGACACTTCCCCAAAAATTGATAGTCATGGACTTGAAGAGTTTTTTCCCCGACCCGGGTCGTGAACATCACACCAGATGCGCCGATGAAATCGCCGATGTCCGTAAGTTCAGAGAATTGCGCATACCGATCAGCGCCCAAATCATCGATCTTGATGCAGAGCTGCACTTTTCCTTCCAGGTCTTGCAGATGTACGAAGGATAGTTTTCCAAGCTTTCTGATGGACGTGATCCGTCCTGCAATGCGCACAGGCTCAGCACCATCGGCTAAAACCATTGCTTCCTTTAAAGAATGAGTCTGTTTGAACCCTTCTGGATAGGGATCAATGCCCGCACTTTTTAATCGCTCTAATTTGTCACAACGTACCAATTCCTGCTCTGAACGCATGGATTGGTTTTATCACAAACAAGCATGTCGCTTATAGGTGGAAGCCTGCAGCTTCAGAGTCTTTCTTAAAGGTCTGCACTGTCTCAAGACTGAGTTCGTCGAGGGTCTTCCACGGGGATTTCAGTTTCGCCACGACATCAAAGGGCACGGTGATGATTCCACAACCGCATTGTTGCGCCTGAAGGATATTGTAAACCTCCCGTGTTGATGCCCAGAGACTCTCAATTTGTGAACCAAAACTCTTACAAATTTCAGAGGCTGCAGTCAGGGTTGGGACAGGATCGTGGCCGAGGTCTGCCGCCCTGCCCGCAAACACCGAAACAATAGATGGAGCCCCACCTTCCAGAGCCGCACACGCATCGACGACCTGACGGACTGTGTAGATCGCAGTCACGTTGAGTTTTGCACCGGCCTTCGTCAGTGTGCGAACCAAAGGCACCGAGGACTGACCCTTCGAATTCTGAATCGGGATCTTCACGTAAACGTTCTTCCCCCAAGTCATGATGTCGCGGGCTTGGCGCTCCATCTCAGGAAAGTCATCCGCGAACACTTCAAACGAAATAGGCTTTTCTTTGATGCTGCCTAAAATATCGAGTGCGAACTTGCGGTAATCACTGACGCCCGCCTTCTTCATGAGAGATGGATTGGTGGTCATTCCGCTAATCAGCGGGTTCTCATTCATCGCAAGAAGTTGGTCTTTTTCAGCACCGTCGGAATAGATTTTGATCGAGAATTTTTTCATAAATTAAGAAGCACATTGTATGCGACCTTCGCATCGATGTCCCTCAGTTTTTCCCCGTCTTGACGACGAAGCGCACTGCGGCCATCAAAACCAATCAAACGATCGGTTTTCTGGTCTAGATAAAAATAAAGAGGATCCACAATCTTAGAAATAATCCAATTTGCAGGCTTCATCCGAAGCACCAAAAGCTGGCCACCCCCGTTTGCCGCGGCGGTACCCATTTTTTTAATATCAAAAGTGTAAGCAGCTTTTCGGTCAAGAACGGCCATTTTCACCGTGACCTCGCCGCCGTCTTCGATCGTTTTCATGCGCGGCTTCAGATAGGCCATCAAAGTGGATGGAACGACAATAGAATCATCGACTGACTCTTTTGCATCTTCCACGCGGCCATCATCGTGCACAACCTTGAAAAACGCATAGCCGTCCTTGATGTCGACTGTAGATGCAATCTTGAGCTGGCGGTTCACAATCTTAGCCCGTAAAAGCTTCGCGCCCTCTCGCCAGGATTCCTCGAGCACCTGCTCGCCGCTCGCATTTGAAAACTTTGACTTGGAGTAAACCTCAGTCCCGGTACGAAAGGATTCAGCATGAAACGAGCCGAAGTTTGGGGCATCACAAGCGAAACCTAAATTCACGTTTTCACAGGAGCCGGGAAGATCTTTTTTGATATAGATCTTCCCGGTCATTTCAAAAATGCGCTCGGGCACAGAAGCCTGTGCCACACCCGTAGTGAGAACTAAAAGTAGAAAGTGCATCTTTGATCTCCTGCGAAATTAAGAATGTTTTTCTTCGGTGGCTTCGGCCGGTGCAGCCTCCTCGTGGTGATGACCTTTGTGATCGCTTTTCGCTTGATCACAGGTGCATTCCTTCTGTCCTTTGTGACATTTGTCACACTTCGCATGCTCTTTGCCTTTACATTTGCACTCGTGCTTGGTCGCCTTTTTGGCTTCTTCCGCAAAAGTAGAAACTGCCCCTAAAGCTAAAACTCCACAAACAACAAATAGTAGCTTTCTCATAGAACCCTATTCTAAAGCGAACGGAGCAGAACGGAAACCCCCTGACCTCCGCTTACGCATAATGTCGCAAGTCCAAGCGAGCCTGGCTTTCCAAGCATTTGGTGAATCAGTGTCACTAAGATTCGGGTACCCGTTGCGCCAATCGGATGACCGATCGCGATCGCGCCGCCTCTTAGATTGACTTTTCCCTCTGAAGTCTTAAGGCCCCTCAAACATGCAATCACCTGTGCCGCAAATGCCTCGTTGAGTTCAATGAAGTCTAAGTCGCTTATGGAGATCCCCTGGCGCCGAAGCAGCCGCAACGTTGCCTCAATGGGACCGAGCCCCATGCGCTTAGGATCGAGCGCAATGGTTTCAGAATCGAGCAGCTCCACCTGAGAGGCCGCAGTGCGATCTGCAGTGACTTCCAAGAAGGCGGAACCATCGGTGATCCCACTTGAGTTTCCAGCCGTAACCGAACCACTTTTTGGATCAAAAACTGGCGCAAGTTTCACCAAACTTGCAGAAGTTGTGCCCGCCCTTCGATGTTCATCCTCCCGAAAGTCCGGACTCTTGCCATCGCCTGGAATGACAAAAGTCTCAGGGAGAAACAAGCCCTCGTTCCAAGATCTTTCAGCTCTGGTTTGGGAAAGCACTGCATACTCATCTTGCTCAGATCTGCTGATTTGAAGCTCTTTGGCGATGAATTCTTCTACAGTGGCCCCCATCAGCATTCCAGCCATCGGACAGAAAAATCCATCTTGAGTCATGCCATCTAGGATCTCTGTATTCCCCATCCGTAGCCCAAATCGTCCCGGCATCAGCAGATAAGGAGTATTCGACATGCTTTCTACGCCGCCCGCAAAGATGCGCTTCGCGCGACCGAGGGCGATCTGATCCGAAGCCAGCAGCACGGATGCGAGTCCCGAGGCGCAAGCCTGATTCACTGTAATGGCGGGTACCGATTCAGAAAGACCCGAGAAGAGTGTGGCCTGACGTGCAGGATTTGGCCGAGCACCGGCCTGACGGGCGTGCCCGAGCACAACAAGGTCAACTGGCGCATCTGACGCAGATCGTTTGTGGGCTTCCTTTAAACAAAGTGCCGCGAGCTCACTAGCAGAGAACCGCTTTAAGGATCCACCAAATTTTCCAATGGGAGACCGGGTTGCGCTGCCTAAAAATATTGGCTTAGGAAAAATCGACCTCACTTGGGACATGTTACGATCGTTTCATGCTGTCTGAGTCCCAACAACTGCGAGTGCTTGTCCTTTTAGCACTCATCCAGTTCACGAACATCATGGACTTTATGGTTCTCATGCCACTCGGACCGCATCTCATGCGTGTTTTTTCGATCTCCGCTCGCCAATTTGGCGTGCTAGTGAGCGCCTACACGCTTGCAGCTGGCGTCTGTGGACTTTTAGGATCGATGATTTTCGATCGGATCGACCGTAAGGTCGCATTACTCTGCGCTTACTTGGGATTCTTAGTCGGCACCATCGGTTGTGCGTTTGCATTTGACTACTCCATGTTGCTGGTGATGCGTGCGCTCGCCGGGTGTTTTGGCGGAGTACTTTCTGGAATTTCATTTGCAATCATCGCCGACACATTTCCAGCTGAAAAACGCGGATATGCCATGGGTCGCATCATGGGTGCATTTTCCCTATCCGCGATTGTAGGCGTTCCATTAGGTCTCTTTCTTGCCAACACGTTTGACTGGCACGCACCGTTCTTTGCCATCGTGCTTGCCGGGTCGATCCTTCTTCTGATGGCTTACACGTGGATTCCACCGGTGCGAGGGCATCTTGAAAAGAAGGGTATGCCACGGCCGCAGCTTCTGACTGGGATCAAGGCTGCCGCTTCGCACGGCAACAGCAGGCTCGCACTATTAATGACTTTTGCGATGATGCTAAGCCAGTTTTGTGTGATTCCATTTATCGCGCCCTACATCACTCGGAATTTAGGTTTTAAAGAAGCTAATCTTCCTTACCTCTATTTCCTAGGTGGTCTATTCACCACGATCAGTGGCCCTTTGGTGGGAAAGCTTTGCGATCGTTTTGGACCGACTCGGGTCTTTAAATTCACGGGTCTTTTGTTTCTGATCCCTGTCTACGCGCTCACCCATGTGCATATCTCGACCGTGTTTGTCGTACTTTTAAGCTCGACGCTTTATTTCATTTTTTCGAACTCTCGGTTTATCCCATCGATGACGATTGTGTCCTCAAGCGTCCCGCAAGCCACTCGCGGGAGCTTTTTGAGCCTTAATTCTGCGGTGCAACAGTTTGGCACTGCAACAGCAGCACTCGTGGGTGGTTTTCTGGTCTCATCCCCTCTAGACGGCGGACCGTTGACGGGGTTTCAACTCACCGCCTATGTGGCAACGTTCTTCGGGCTTCTTGCGTACGTTGTGGGACGCCGCATCAGGTTTGTTTCCTGACGCTCAAACATTTGTCACGGGCTATTCGACTCGGCACACCTTCGGCGATTCTGAGGGGGTGAAACTTCCCACAATTTTCCATTTCATTTTACTGCCGATTGCTGTGATCGGATGTGCCGATGTGTCGAGGAAAACGACCGTTCAGTTACAGCCTGCTCTTCAAGGACAAGAATCAAGAGATCTATCTCAGGAATGGTTTGCCCTTCTTGAGTCCCCGACAGTTGGAACACAGAACTGCATTCAAAACAGCATGATATTCGGCTTAAGGCCCGGGAAAAAAAATTCCGGCCAGGGAGGAAGCCTTTCAGATTGGACGACGCGAAGGCTGGAAGGACGGATGCCCCTGGTGGCTGCGGCCAACACAGAAGTCCCCTCAACCGTTTTTCCGATTGTTGAAATCGAAAAATCATTCGCTGGTGATGCCACCATAGGTGCAGCCGGCTTTCTGCATAAACCCCTGAACGCCACATCCGGTGCAAACTGCGCATTATCGTCAGGTAATACTGACGATCTTTTTCCAGTGGGCGCAGAACTCACGATAGGCACCCAGGAAGAAGCTATCCTTCCACTTCGCGTTGGACCTTCGATTAGAGCACTGGCTACGGCGACGGTCTCGAGCGTTCCAGTCAGTGAGGCTGAAGGCGGTCTTTATGGGTTAACTCAAGCCCAAGTGAGCGGCACAAACTCCGATCAGGACTTCGATCGTTGGGCGATCGCGGTGTTACCCGCTGCAGTACACACGAGCTACATTTGGCGCCTGCGCTACCAGGTCAACACGAGTAGCGATGGCCCGATCATAGTGCATTATCCAAATCAATTGGCTTCCACATACACAAGCCCACCCTATAACTGGAATCGCATTCTCTCCCCTGGAATAGAAAATACACTCTTCGTTTTGGGTTGCTCGTACACCAACCCAACATGTTTAGAAAATCCGAATATCATCGTCCCAATCAAGGATCAGTTTGAGGGATCAAGTTGCAGGAACTCGATCGGAATCCGAGTCACCACCATTGTATATGACTCAACGACGGAAACCTATTCCGCAAAAGCGTATCCCAGCACCTTTAGCTCAACAGCAGCAACGAACACTTGCGGAGTCGACCCCTAAAACCAGTCTTTACAGACGTAAGTCTCGCGCTTAAAGCTTGACCCTATGTCCATCACCTACCCTGCGGGCCATGTCCTCCTCCGAAGCCTCACAAAAAACTACCCCGTGATTTCTCATGGAAAGGGGATAGAACTTTTTGACCAAGACGGAAAACGTTATTTAGACGCGTGCGGTGGAGCACTCGTCGTAACCCTAGGCCATGGAAATGAAGAGCTGGTGCAGGGCATCGCGCAGCAGCTTTCGCGCGTCGCCTACGTCAATGGGATGCAGTTTACCTCTCGGATCATGGAGGAGTGTGCCGACAATTTAGCAAAAAAGGCGGCACCCTTAGGTTTAGATCGTGTCGCTCTGTTATCTTCCGGCTCAGAGGCCGTTGAAGCAGCAATCAAGTTTGCGCGGCAGCTGTGTGTCGATCGCGGGGAACCCAAAAGAACAAAGCTGATCACACGCACCCCGGGTTACCACGGCAATACGCTCTACGCACTCTCGGCCTCAGGTCGCCCCCACTACAAAAAACTCTACGGTCCTCTTCTTTCAGAAGTGCTCACTGTGAGTTGCCCGTATGGATACCGAAATCCTGTAAAAGATTACGAATCTCAAGGCACGGACCACTACATTGCTGAGCTGGAACAGCTCCTCCAAAAAGAAGGTGGCGACACGATCTTCGCTTTCATTTTTGAAACCATCAGTGGATCAAGCACCGGCGCTTGGGCTCCACCCCAAGACTACTTTCAGCGTGTTTCGGACCTGTGCAAAAAGCATGGAATTCTCATGATCGCTGACGAAGTGCTGTGTGGATCAGGGAGAAGCGGAAAATTTTTTGCATCCGAACACTTTGGTCTGAAACCCGATATTTTGGTTTTAGGTAAGGGCTTAAATAGCGGATATATGCCGGTGTCGGCATTGCTGGTTCAACAAAAGGATCTCGATACGATGAAACGATCCTCTGGTTACTTCATGCACGCTCAGACTTACCTCCAAGCTCCTTGCATGGCTGCAGCAGCACTTGCTGCCCTCACCTACATCGACCGCAACAATACACTCACCTCGGGTGCCAGTGCCGCGTCAGCTCTCCAACAACAGCTGAGAAGAAAAATCGCCGAGCATCCGCTCGTCGGGTCAGTCACCGGCACGGGATGGCTTGCTGGAGTTGAGCTTGTGAAGAACAAGGAGACGAAAGCGCCCTTCGCACGTGCGGAGAAGGTTGCAGAAAGATTCGTCGCTCATGCACAAGACACAGGAATCATTTTTTGGCCCAATGTGGGACAAGCCAATGGAACCGATGGGGACCTCTTCATGATTGGACCACCTATTAATTCATCCACGGCTGTCGTCGAAGAACTCACTCATAGAACTCTTCAGGCGCTAGATTCGTTTGCCGTATAGCGCCCAAATCTGCCACAACTGAACGATGGTTTCACAACTTGCTGTTGATCAAATCCAAAAAGCTTGGCGTGACTGCGGAGTCACAGTCCCTACAGCGCACGTGGTCTTAGGCTCCGGCTATGGTGAGGCATTAGAAACACTTCCTGCGGGCTGGGCGATTCGTGGGCGTATAAAATTCGGCGAGCTCGATGGTCTTTGTCCTTCAACGGTCGTGGATCACAAGGGTGAGTACGTTTGGATCTCAAACGGGTCCACGGTCGTATCCCTTCAGTTCGGACGATTACATGGCTACGAGGGTCACACACCTGAAGAGGTCACTCGAACGGTTATGATCCCCTGTTTAGCCGGTGTGAAAACTTTTGTGCTGACGAATGCAGCGGGCGGCTTAACGACTAACTTCACGCCGGGCGACGCGATGATCATCAGGGACCACTTCAACTTCACCGGTAATAACCCACTGATGGGTCCAAATCCGAAGGGGCCTGATGGCAAGCTGATCGGGGCCCGATTCCCCGATATGAGCAAACTCTACAACCTAGAGCTTGGGGAAACATTAAAGAGACACATCGCAAGCCTAGGTGTGAAGGTCCATGACGGAAACTATTGTGGCGTTTTAGGCCCAAGCTTTGAAACACCGATCGAAGTATCGATCTTCGGAAAACTTGGCCTCCACGCTGTCGGCATGTCCACAGTGTGGGAAGCAATTTCACTTGGACACGCCGGTGCGACAGTTGCGGGGATCTCCTTGATTAGTAATCTAGGCACAGGACTATCGCAGCAAACGCTCGATCATGAAAGCATCCTCAAGATGTGTCGGAAGTCCGCAAAGGCGGTCGTGGCTGGGGTTCTGGCAAGTTTAATTTGAATTTGCTACCGTGCCTCCATGGCATTTCGAATCACCTATTCTGCACTGAATGCAAACATGGATGAACTTCACCTGGAGCTCGATCAAGCGATCGTGGGAGTGAAGAAAACTCTAGGCCAGGAGTATCCCTGCCAAATCAATGCAAAAGAGGTCCGAACGGGCAAACTTCTTGAAAACCGAAATCCAAGCCTCATCGAACAAGTCTTAGGACGTTTCCATGTCGCAGGCGCACCTCAGGTGGATCAGGCCTACCAAGCAGCACACGAGGCTTACAAAAGTTCTTGGGGCAACACTCCCTGGCAGGATCGTGCAAAACTTTTACGTAAGGCTGCTGACTTAATCAGTGAACGCCGCTTAGAAATCGCAGCCATCATGATTCTTGAGGTCGGCAAAAGCAGACTTGAAGCTTTGGGTGATGTTGAAGAAGCCGCAGACTTGATCCGCTACTACGTGCAGCAAATCGAAGATACCCAAGGCTTCAAACGCCAAATGGGAAAACTGTCCGACAATGAAAACGCGATCAGCGTGCTGCGTCCTTACGGGGTATTTAGTGTGATCGCGCCCTTTAACTTTCCAATGGCTCTTTCCACTGGAATGGCCGCAGCTGCATCGACCGCAGGAAATACTGTTGTACTGAAACCCTCAGACGACGCGCCTTGGTCTGCGTACAAACTTTACGAATGCATGCGGGACGCGGGCCTACCTGCTGGAGTATTTAATGTCCTGTTCGGCCAAGGTGCTGAAACCGGGGAACTCATGGTGAAGCATCCCCTGTCAGATGGAGTTGTATTCACTGGCAGCAAAGAGGTGGGAATGAAAGTCTTACGTAATGCTGTGACTGACTTTCCAAAACCCGTGCTCCTTGAACTGGGCGGAAAAAATGCTGCATTTGTTTGTGCCACCGCTGATCTTGAAAAAGCTGTGGAGGGCTGCGTGCGAAGTGCATACGGACTCACAGGGCAAAAATGCTCGGCGCTGTCCCGCGTATTTGTGCATGCCTCAAAGAAGGACCAATTCGTCGCTGCCTTCATCAAACGAGCGAAAGAAATCAAAATCGGAAACCCTGAGAAAAAAGAAACCTTCATGGGGCCAATCATCAATGAACGGGCCTTGAATCGTTTTCTTGCTGCAGTGGAAACTGCGAAGAAGGACGGGAAGATTTTGTGTGGCGGAAGTGACTTAAGAAAATCCGGAGGCGATTTCGCGCATGGTCTTTTTGTGGAACCGACCTTAGTGGAAGTGCCCACCAGCAGCAGCCTCTTTCGAGACGAACTCTTCGCGCCCTTTTTAGCACTGACCACGTTCGCGGATCTGAAGGCTGCGATTGCTGAGGCAAACAAAAGCCAATACGGACTCACGAGCGGAATCTTTAGCGCTGACGAAGGCGAGCTCGAATATTTCTTTGATCACATCGAATGCGGCATCACTTACGCAAACCGGAAAACGGGTGCCACAACCGGGGCATGGCCGGGAGTACAGTCCTTCTGCGGCTGGAAGGGGTCGGGAGCGGGCGGAAAAGGGGGCTGCGGACCCTATTATGTGGCGCAATTCATGCGGGAACAGTCCCGGACGGTCATGTCTTGAAATGAGCCTGATTTACTTCTGGTCGCAGTAGAAAAAATTCTGCGACTGAATCATTTTTTCTATTGCTTTAAACCTGCAGTCGCCCTACGATCCGGTCCATGAACGCGACAAAAACGACTTTTTTATTGGTACTTACACTTGCACTTCAAACCGGGAATGCTGCTTTCGCTCAAGGTATTAGCACGTCAAATATGGAGAATCCTTCCTCCGACCGGAGTGCTGAAGTCTCGGTGATCAATCTACCTGCAGGCACACTTGCTGTGCTTGAGGGCTTCAAGAAATCACAAAATGGAAAGCCAGCCGTCAGAGGAAAGGCGCTTGAGATCGCTACCGCAAGTATCAAGGGTGGTTCCATCCACTTTTCGTCAAAAAGCGGTGCTGGCGGGTCCAAAGCAGGAATTGAGATTGTGTACGCACGCGAGAGCGAAGCAGCAACGGCTTTTTCTCGGCTTTCTGCAGAGAAGTCCCCAATCGGAATTTACGCGGTAGGCTGCTTCAAGAACGGCTTTGTCGAAAAAGGGAAAGCTGTGAGCCGTATTACCTCATTGAAGAGTGATACCGAGCTGCAGGGCGTTAAATCAGGCCGCTTTCCTTCCGCTTTTTCCCTGTTTTAAGAGTTTAAAGAAGAGATCGAGCTTTTGTTCGAGTCCGCGCTTTAGGGTGAAGGGATTTAGGCTCTTCATCCTTCGGTCGAGGATCTCCTTCTGTTCTTCGGTGACATTCCGTCCGAGCTTTAGTCTTTCGTACGGCGTCTTTGGGAAGTCATGCTTCTTCTTGATTCTTGATCCCACACGTTCCTTCTCAAGAAGCTGCATCTGCGGCAGGAAGAAGTTATGAAGTGGATTCCAGTACTCACGGTAGATCTCATTCATCAGAGGAACTAGGTCTAGGTCACTTATGCGCTCGTATCCGAAGCACTCTCTGACGTGCGTAAAATTCTTCTGCTCCACATGGGCATTGTCATTCTTCTGATAAGGTCTTGACCGACTCATCAGAACAGGAACTGTTCTGTGCTGGAAGTAGCACATCATTGTGTAGTTTAAGAACTCGCTCCCACAGTCCGTCTGGATCGATGCTAGATCGAATGGAAGAGTTTGTTCCAAGTTAGAAATCGATGATTTGACTGCATTTCCTGTCTTTTCTCGCATTGCACGGTTTTCTGTCCATCCACTGATGCGCTCAGTGACAGTTAAGCTCCATGCAAAACTCCCGCTCATATTGTCCCCGCAGTGCGCAACCGTATCGGCCGCAACATGGCCCACGTTCACGATCTTGTCGCTACTGTTTGTGAGTGGGATTTTATAGCGGAAGAAACGATCCCGTTGCGTAAGCGACATGCCTTTGATTCGTTTTCGGCCACGGACTAAAAATCTCTCAATCGTGCTTGCAGACATCTTCAGTAACTGCGCCCGCAAATGTGGCCCTAAATCTTCCGGATGATAAAACTCTAACCACACAGGAATTGCAGCCTTCATGCGTTTTGCGCATATGCGCTCCATGCTGTCCCACAGTTTGACCACGTGATGCACCAAACGATCGTCATAAACTGCCTTGCGCCCAGACCTTGCCACTAGGCTTAAGCCCTGACCCCTCAGAAGCGCAATTGCCCGCTTCCGACTGATGCCCCAAGTGAGGCAAAACTCATTCAAGATCGACCCCTTGGTTCTCTTATCCGCAGCCCTATATCTTTCCCTCAGACGCCTGATATTCTCAGCTCTAGGCTCGTTGCTTTTCATTTAATCAGGTCCTTTCGCCCGGATGGTCCGGGTCATATTGGGTTCAAAACCTGATTATGAGGTAACGAGCCGTTTCCTCACTATTAACGCACCACAGCTCGGTCGAATTCATTACGAGGCAATTCGTTTGCCCTAGTCCCCGACTAATCCTGTTGACTTATTGGTGTCGAAACGATACCATCCGGTCCGGGATGAGCGCGCGGGAATTCACACTTAGATCGGCCCTGCTTGGTGTCATTTTGGCAGCCGTCGTCACTGCCTCGTCTTTAATCCTCCCGCTAGACTTCATAGAATCCACACTGTTTGACCTCAGGCACCGCTTAAGCTTTAACCCCACCCCAGACGCCCGCATCGCACTGATCACCATCGACGACGTGACCAGCGCCGAGCTGAATGAGGTCACACCGCTCTCTTTGGAGACCCACGCCGACCTTGCAGAAAAACTGGAAGCAGCTCACCCCAAAGGCATTGGTTACATCGTCGACTTGAATCAAGCGATTCCAAAAAATGCAGCGGATAGCCAAAAGACGATGGAGCGCTTCCTTCAATCCGGCATTCGCATGAACCTTAGAGGCACGCCGCTCGTACTTGGGCTCCCCTTTGACCTCAATGGCGAAGTCCTACCCCCGCAGGATCTGCAGTCACTCCCGAGCGCTGTCGCACTGATCCATCGAGACGGAAAGATCTTTGGTAAAGACAGAGTGACCCGCCGTGCACTGGTCTCGCTGTATGGCCGTAGCACCTTAGAAATGAATCTCGCGAGTCGCGTCTACACGGATCAAGATCTTTCATCACCGCCCGGCCTTTACCGAGAAAAGGAATCCGACGCGGAATATTTTCTCTTCCGGCCCCACACGAAGGACTCACTTATTTACGATGCGGAGCACGCCCGCTTCCCTTACCCAACATACAGTGCCCTAGATGTGATTCACGGGAAGGTCGGCAGTGCCGAACTGCAGGGACGCTTAGTCCTAGTTGGCGCCTTCCAAAAAGAAAATCCCAATGACCATACGACAGTACCCAACGGCCTCGAGCCGCTGCTCGTACCTAAACTTCTAGTTCACGCCTTTATTTTAGACTCGATCTTAAATCATGGCGGAATTTCAACGACTCCAAGGCCAATCGTGGCACTCCTGGTCTTTCTAACTGCGATTCTACTCGTACAGGCATCATTCCGAGCACGCCCATCTCGACTCATGTGGATTACCACAGGGGTGCTGGCGCTGTGGCTGATCTCTTCGTGGATTCTGTTTCAACCCATCGGACGCATCCATGGTCTCTGGCTACCTCTAGCAAACCCAATTTCAGCGATTATTATCAGCTTCTATCTCATGCTCCCTTTCCGCCTTTATTTAGAGCATCGGAAGCGTGGACAACTCGAAGAACAAAATCGTTTGCTCCTTGAGGTAGAGGAACTCAAGACCAACTTCCTCCAACTCGTGACTCATGATTTAAAAACCCCAATTGCGAAAATTCAGGGTCTAGCAGAACGCCTGAACCGCGAGCTTCAAGGGAAACTCGACGAAACCGAACGTTCGGTACTCGGCAGCATTGTTGGTGCTTCAGATGAACTCAATCATTTCGTGAGTTCCTTATTGGAAGTGAGCCGCCTCGACACCCAAGGCCTCAACCTGCAGCTTCAATCACGCGACCTTGAAGCAATTTTAGAGCAATCCATCGCAAAACTGGCTTTCTCGGCTCAGGCAAAAGGGATTCTTATAAAAACTGACTTCGAAGCATTATTTCCTTTCCGCATGGACGCCGGCCTCATCCAAAAGGTGCTGACGAACCTCATCGATAATGCAATCAAGTACTCGGCAGAAAATACGACCGTAAAAATATCTTCGAAAGAAGAGGGAGACTTTGCTGTCATTGAGATCCTAGACCAAGGTATTGGGATCCCTGAGGCTGAGCAACGTCACCTTTTCCAACGCTTTCACAGAGTGAAAAATGACGTTACCCGTAGAGTGAAGGGAACCGGTCTCGGCCTCTACCTCTCCCGCTATTTCATCGAAGCACACCGAGGCACGGTTTCCATTCAAAGCGCGCCCAGTTCCGGCACTAAAATCATTGTGCGATTGCCGATGAATCTGAAAGAAACACAAAAATTTCCAGGACTCACAACTCAATCCAAGAAATCGAAGGAGAAACGAAACTATGCCTAAAATATTGGTAGTCGATGACGACAAGGACCTAAGACTCTCTGTAACTTCAGCTCTTAAAGAAGCTGGATATGCGACAGATGAAGCAGCCGACGGCGAAGACGCCGTGACTAAGGTGAAGGCGGGCTCTTTTGATGCGGTCCTGATGGACGTAAATATGCCGCGCATGACGGGCATAGAGGCGCTGCGGGAGATCAAATCCCATGATGCTTCGATCATGGTGATGATTCTTACGGCATTTTCAAATATCAGAGACGCAGTGGAGGCAACAAAAATTGGGGCATACAACTACCTAGAAAAGCCTGTGAAGTCAGACAACTTGGTCTACATGATTGACAAGGCCTTTAAGACGCAAAGCATGGTACGTGCGATGACTCTTTCTGCGCCGATCTTCCGCCTACCCAACGGTACGGACTTTGTTGGCCAAAGCAGCGAGATGAAAAAAATCTTTACGGTCATTGATCGCCTTGCGCAAACCGACACCCCAGTCTTAATACGCGGTGAAAGCGGTACGGGTAAAGAACTTGTAGCACAGGCGCTCCACTTCTACGGTCCAAGGAAAGACAATCGTTTCGTCGCCGTCAATTGCTCTGCGATTCCTGAATCCCTCATTGAGAGCGAGTTCTTTGGTCACGAAAAAGGAGCATTCACCGGTGCTGACTCGAGAAAGATTGGAAAGTTCCAATACGCAGAAGGCGGAACACTGTTTTTAGATGAGATCGGCGAGATTTCACCTGCCATGCAAGTGAAGTTACTCCGGGTGCTGCAGGAGAAGAAATTCACCCCTGTGGGCAGCAATCGAGAAATCGAGGCGAATGTACGCATCGTAGCTGCTACAAACAGAAACCTGGAACAAATGATAAAGAATGAACAGTTTCGTGAAGATCTGTTCTACAGGCTGAATGTCCTACCGATCGCACTTCCACCACTGCGTGAACGTAAGAATGATATCGAAGCGCTTTCGGCCTACTTCATTGAGCGTTTCAACAGCCGATACAAAAAGAATATCAAAGGCTTAACGGAAGGAGCCGTCACTTTGATGAAGGCGCACAAATGGCCAGGAAATATTCGTGAATTGGAAAACGTGATCGAGCACTCATTCGTGTTGGAAAACATGGACCTGATTCATCCAGAGAGCCTGCCGGAAAAACTCCAATCTGGGGTGAGCACCGGCTCAGTCTTAAGTGCGGGAACCGTAGTGCTAGACGAAAACGGATCTGAGGACACGAGTGAAATGGGCGACGGCTTAAGCGTCAGCGTCTCCATGGAACGTTTTGACTTCCAGGCCAGCAAGGAAGAGTTTGAAAAGCAGTTTTTGATCAGCGCCCTTAAGGCATTCAAAGGCAAAATCAATCAAACGGCGATCCATGCGAATATCCCGAAGAAAACCTTGCTTCGAAAGCTTGAGAAATACGGGATTACAGCTAGGGATTTTACAAACTGACCTTAAAGACCCTGAACTTTCGACTTCTTCTTAAGCTCATTTAAGTGAGAAGCGATCAGGTCACGTTGCAAGTCTGCGCGCACGCGTGGTTCCGCTTCGGCAAAATCGGCAGGCTTCCCGGTTTTCTTCTCGAGCACCTTGATGATGTGATAACCGAACAAGGTCTTCACTGGCCCGATGACTTCATTCGTTTTTCCCGCGAATGCAGCTTCCGTGAATCCGGCATCTAACATGCCGCGCCCGAAGAAACCTAAATCACCCCGATTGGTCTTGGCTGAAGGATCAATCGACTTTTTCTCAGCGATCATTTGAAAATCAGCCCCAGGCTTTTTTACTTCAGCCATAATTGCCTTAGCCTCAGCCTCTGTCTTAGTCAGTACGTGGAGAGCATGCACAGCATCATTGGAGTACTGAAGCTTATGTTTCTCAAAGTAGTCCTTCGCGGACGCAGTCGTGACTTTACTCGTGATCTGATTTCGCACGAGCAACTCCACTGCGAGCTGCTTCTTAAAGGCCTCTAAAGCTTGTTTGTACTCTTTTGATTCTGAAACCTTTTTCGCATTTGCATCCTGAAATAAAAGCTCCTGATTCACGAGTGTAGAAATGAGCTGAGCTTTTGAAACGGGGTCCTTTAAGATGTCCGTCTTCCCTTTGCCCGGCATCTGGGACACCACCGCCTCCAAGTCCGCATCCGTGATCATTTTGCCATTCACGCTCACCCCCGTTGCTTGCGCAGCCTGGGCGACGGAAACCAAAGCGATCAGTACTGCACACGACGGCCTAAAAAGTGATCCCATGAATTCAAGTGCCTCCAGACTCTAGTATGTAGGCAAAAGAAACCCAGCCTCAACGGAAAGAGATCAAAAAAAAGCCCCCAGGGAAAATTTCCCTGAGGGCCGTCAAGACTAGATCGCCCACAGGGGGCGCAAAAGATTAACGTTTCGAGAACTGGAAGCGACGGCGGGCACCGGCCATACCGTACTTTTTACGTTCCACTTCACGAGCATCACGAGTCAAGAAGCCAGCCTTTTTCAAGGTGAGGCGGTACTCGGTGCGGTCAATTTCATTCAAGATTTTGGCGATTCCATGACGCAGTGCAGAAGCTTGTGCAGAAACTCCGCCGCCTTTCATGTTTACCGAGATGTCGTACTGACCTTGTGTGCTGGTCAGCTCTAAGCTTTGAAGAGCAATCTTCTGAAGCGTTGGGCGTGGGAAGTAGTCTTCCAAGCTACGGCCATTGATACGAATCAGACCGATCTCGCCCGCGCGTGGACGGAGATAAATCCGAGCCACTGCCGACTTACGTTTGCCTACTTGATGAACTGGTTTTTCTTGGTTTGTTGCCATGAATCTTTCTTAGGTCCTTTTTCTGTTTTTTGCTGTCAATGCTGAACGGCGTGTCGCTGCAAGCGGAAGGGCTTGAGGCTCTTGCGCTGCATGTGGATGTTCCGTACCTGCATAAATTTTCAGTTTCTTCACTTGGTGACGTGCCAAGGATGACTTGTTCGTCATTCCCCAAACAGCACGCTCAATCACTTGCTCTGGTTTTGTTTCCAGCATTTGACGTGCGGTCTTTACTTTTAAGCCGCTGATGTAACCGGTGTAATCACGGTAAAGTTTTGTTTCGAGCTTGTTGCGCGTGAACACGACTTTTTCTGCGTTGATCACAATCACGAAGTCACCTGTGTCTACACTTGGTGAATAAGTGGTCTTGTGTTTGCCCGTGATGACCTTTGCAATCATCGAAGCAAGACGACCAGGCACTTGGCCCTTCGCATCTACGATGTACCACTTAGGAGCGTTTGGACCTTGAGTCTCGAAAAAGTGCGCGCCAGTGCGGCGAGCCAAATAGGATTTCTGTTGAAACATAGAACTTACTGGAGTACCTGAGAACACCCTTTTGGGTCAATTCTTAAATTACCCCAAGTGAAAAGTAGAAGACATTTGCCTGCTCATTTGAATTTGGAAATAGTTTAAATCCCCAGTCAAAGTTGACGGGCCCTACGGGCGTTGCGTAGCGCAGTCCGAGTCCAGCACCATAACGGAGCCCCCCGAAGGAAAAACTGCTCACGTTCAGGTTACCGGCGTCTAAGAAGGGCCCCACACTGAGGTTCTGACTGAAGAAATAGTCCGCCTGAGCGCGATAATTCACGAAAGTCATATAGTCCCGCACCACGCGGTCCTGAACGTTCAATTCTTGAAGAATATACCCACGCAAATTGTTGATTCCACCTAAAGCGAATTGCTTAATCAACGGAAGGGAGGATTCGGAGTCGGCGGAAAGCTCATGGTTTTTAGCTATCCCTCCTCGCCCGCTCAGACTCCACACCATCCGAGGGATAATGTCCGTATGAGCGTCTGCTCGAAAAGTTGCTCGGCTGTATCCAACAGGATTCGGCAAGCTCTCGGACCCAAGACTTGTTGAGGCGTATTCATAGGCCGACTGAATGAAAAATCCGCGTCTCGGATTGTACGGGTTGTCGCGAAAATCAAAACGTAACGCAGGAGTGATCGAACCAATCCGGATCTGCTGATCATCATTCGCGAGCCGCGCATTGAACTGACGAATTGCTTCGAGCGTGTAGGTCAAGGTTCCAAACATTCGCAAAGCCTCGATGAGACTTCGATCAAAGGAGGCACTGAATCCTATAATTTCTGCATCGAACTGAATGTACTGCCTGCGCTCATAATTGATGGAAGGTCGAAACGTGGTTTCTCCCAAAAAAACAAAAGGCCATGTATATGTCATGAGCGCCTGGGACTCGATGAACCGATAGTTCTGCAAACGGTAGTTCGCGTTCACGTTGAGAATCCAACTGTGGTTACGTCCCCAAAGATTGCTGAGCGTTAACTCGGAAAAAATACGAAGACCAAGATCATTTCTAAATCCGACACCACCGCCGATGTTCCCTCGACCCACTTCCGCAACAACGACTCTCAAAGTCCGCCGATTCTCTCCTAGACCTTCATCTAGAATATCGACATTCACCGTGCTGAAGATCCCAAGCCTGCGCAAATGTTCGGCGGACTCAGTGACTTTATATTCCCGAATGGGCTCACCGATCGAGAGCTGCAATTCTCGCTCGATGACTTCAATCTTTGTGCGGCGGTTCCCATCAATGCGAATGGCTCCTAACTTAAGGACCGGGCCCTCTTCGATTTCGATCTTAAGATCAGCGACAAGATTTTTTTCGGAATACTCAACGAGCGTCTTGTCCTCTTCACTCTTAATTTTGACTTGGAGATTACCTTGGTCCTTGTAGGCCTGCTTGATGGTCGCTAATCCCTTTTCAAGCGCAGTGAGATTGAGTGCATCACCCGGATGCAATCCTAGTTGCTGTTCGATCTCAAAGGAGCTAATTGTCTGATTACCCAAGATTACTAAATGTTCTATGAGGGTCCTGAGTCCCTCATAAACAAAGATTTTAATCTTCACGCTAGCATTCGTCGGACCTGCCTCTGTCTTCACGCCAAGCAGACGTGCAGCTAAGAAACCGCGTCTTCTGATTTCTTGAATCATCCCATTCGCAGCTGCCTCGAGCTGTGGAAGATTAAAGTACCCACTCCGGACTCGATCAGAGCCACTCGCTAGGAGAATCTCTTCCAATTCGTCCGAAGTGAATGACTCATTCCCATCGAAAATGAATCGATCGACCTTTACACGCGGTCCTTCCTGAATGCTAAAAAGAAGGCGTTTTGGATCAAAGCCCTGACGTTCAAATGAGTAAGGCTCCACCAGGGTTTGCGTGAACCCATAGTCCTTGTAAACCTGGCGAATCACTTCGGGGATCGTTTTTTCGTAGTCCCGACCTAAACCACGATCCCTTTGCTCATTGATCGTACTAAGCAGTTCAGCGCGGGTGAAAAATTCATTCCCTCGAAATGTCAGACGAACCCTTGAACCAAGATCAACATGAAACGTAAGAGTGACTTTCGTGCTGCCCTCTTCAACCTTCACCTGTGAGTCGATTTTTGTAATCTTGTTGTCGATAAAATCAAGTGCAGTGAGTTTTTGTTCGAGCGATCGTTTAAACGATCGAACCCGGTCTTCACTCAAACGCTCTAAGGGCTCAAATTCAATTGTGGGCGGGGCTGCTAGGCGTTTCAATTCACCCGTGTCCCCGACATAGTCGTACACAATGTTGGCCAGATGCAAAGGTTCTCGCTCCTCGACATCAAACCTGAGCACATTCTCCATTCCTGTGGCACGACTCGCTTTCGGGACTCGTTCGAAAACGCTAGAGATTGCGGTGGAAACAAAACCGTTGCTGACGTAAAAATCCTTCAACGATTCAACTGCGCGAGTAATACGTGGCTGCTCCAGCGGGTCACCTGGAAAAATTCCAACCACCGTCTGAACGGTGTCCCTAAATTCTTCGGAAACTCCGCTCCATTCAATACGGTCAATACGAACTTCTTGGGCGCAGACTGGCCTCACATGCGAGAAGGCAATCAGGAGTAGGAAGTTCAAGAAAACGCATAATTTATTCAGTGTTCTAATCACTTGAATCGCTTATCGACCCGAAAGTCTATCCCATACGAGGTTCTTGCATCCCGGTTATTGACCCCTTCAAAAGCTGTCCAAACGCCCAAGACGGAAACTGCACTGTTCAATCGATAGGCCGCATTCACTTCGCGAGCGGTCTGCGTTCCAACTCCTACGGTACTCCCAAAGGAAAGATCTAGATTGCGACCCAGACGGCGCCGCACAGTCACCTTCGGGGCAGCAACATTTTGCTGCGCGGCGCGTGGGTTGAATGCACTCACTGCCTTTTGATTGTCAAAGGCCTCACCAAACTCGAAAGCAAAACCTGTGCGTTTCTCAACGTCGCGACTGAATTCAAGTTGATGCAATACTAATGAAGCCGCTTCACCCTGATTCACGTATGTACGATCTCCACCCCTAAACCGGCCGACATCTTTCGTAGTGAAACCAGAACTGAGCAGCGAATAGATTTCAGGCTCTGGAAGAAAGGGAACTGAAGATAGCTCTGCTTTAAACTTTGCTCCAACTCCTTGCGCAAGAAGGCGGAGTTTATGATTACTAATCTCTGTAACAGCTGACGCACTGAAAGCAGGTTCAATTGCATAAGGGGACGTGAAGTCTACCCGAGTTGCTTCAAGCTTAAATGGACGATCTTTAAAAAGGATTTTCCCCTGAATCAGTTCCATATCACCGATGAGACCAGGATTTCCTGGCTCACCCTTGACCGTGACCTGACCTCGGAACTCTGCATCAAGAATTTCATTCCGTACCCAAAATCCTTTTTCAAAAGATACTGGAAGATCTAAGACAAATGTCGAAGTCGTGCCTGTACCGCGCTCGTTTGAATCGGGGGAAAACCTATCCCCGTCGGCACCAGATGTATCGTTGCCGCCGAAGCTCTTCGTGAACACTGCGCCATCCAAGCGAATTGAGCCTCCAACCTTGTAAGGCGGCTCTGTGCCCTCGATAAGGATATAACCTTTAGGTTGAATCGATTCTAACGGCTTCATCTGAATGCGATTTTCACCGAGCATCACTCGCAACATGATTTCGGGCCATGCATCTGCGTGCGTTGTGATCTTGCTTTGAACATAAACAGCTGCACCACCAAAATCACCGCGTAGCCGATCAGCTAGGATCTTATTTCCTTGAATCTTCACCTCACCGCTCAGTGACTCTACTGGACTTTGGATGAATCCGAGAAGAAACCGTTCAGACTTGATATCAACGACACCGGAAACATCAGGAGCCTTGATTGTTCCAGTCCCCCTCAGCTGAACTAATGCTTTGCCGCTTGATTCAGCGATTGCGCCTGAAACAAATTCCAGAAGGCGGAGATCGACTGCGCCTGAAAGCCGAGCGTCGATTTGCCCACGATTCCCAGTGCCGGTCAAAGTGAGTGTGTTGCCCTCTGACCGAAATGTAGTCGGGGGAATATTAAAGAAACCGAGCTGGACCGGGACTTTGACAGGAGTTGCCAGTTCAAGTTTGAAACCCTTTTTTGCTATCAAATACTGATCTAGCTCGACCTTACCCCGTGCAAACTCACCACGATTGGTAAGAAATTCTAGATTGAGTCCTCCACTCATTGTCCCCCGAAGTTCAGAATCATCGACAAGCTTCGGATTCAAAATCAGAATTAAGGGGGAAAAATCAAACTGACGAAACGCTAAATTGAACTGACTCGGCTGTTGGTCGAGGGTGGCATATCTGAGGCTTCCTTCCACCTGATCCCCAAATATTCTGAGCTGCGACCTAATCAAGTAGTCACTCGTTTCAATTCTTAAGCCAGAGTCAGCAAGGTCCTCCCCACGGAACAGAGTGGAACTCACGCGAATATCAGTCTTGGATTCAACATTTGAAATTCGGCCTTTTCCCCAACTGTTCACGGAGATCTGCGCCCGGGCCGGAACATCGAGGCGATCGACCGCATCGACATCCTTTAAGCTTAACCCCTTTGTATCTAGCGACCAGCTGATCTCGTCGGACTTAGAGTCGAAAGATACGTTTCCACTGAATTCCCCAGTCGTTTTCGTCGCGACTAGATTTTTAAGGGAGTAGATTCGATTTTCTAAAGAAAACCGCCCCTGCACTCTTCTAAATTTTTCGCTCTTCCAGCTCCAATCTGTTCCCTGGAGATCCGCGTCCACCTTTAACTGAGGGAGATCTATCTTCCCATGAATTAATACATCACCCGAAATTTGGCCCTTAAGAGTACGCGGGTACCATTCAAGCTTTGAGACCAGGCGATCTAGAATGACAGCAACTTCTTCTGCTCGACCGTCCTGAATACGAATCGGAATATTCAGATCATCGCCACCACTAATGTCGATTTTTCCTTCTTTCACCGTGTAAAAAGTGCGTCCGAACTTGGAACGTAAGTTGTGAAAGCTGACCTCATCTAAGCCAAGGTCTACTTTGACGTTCCCTTCAAGGTCTCCAAGATTCAAGCCAAGATAGTTTGCCGCTTTTAGGTTTGCATCGAAATCAAGTACGACTCGGGAACTCGGACCACGGACTGAAAGATTGAGCTTACCCGTACCGAGCAATGGTGTTCCAATCAACGGCCCAAGGTCACGAAGGTCTACATTACCTAGAGAATTTAAATCGAAGCCTTCTTTTCCAACCGCCCCATTCACTACGAGTCCGATCGCACCACGACTCACTGAAACATCCTGAAGAGTCACACCTGCTTTACTGAACTGAACTGGACCTTTCAGTTTGATTGCATCAGGGACATTCAGTACAGAACCGAGCTTGAGATTGGTCAATGTGAGATCGGGCCTGATCTGCCAATAACCAACTGAGTTTTTGCTGACGCCATTTCCAGAAAGTAAAATTTTTCCAGTGAGGTCAGTTGTAAACTTTGTTACTTCCTGGGCGAGTGGCCCAAGGAGCCAATGAAGTCGAGCCTGATCCAGTTCCACCTGAGCCTCAAGATCACCAGAAAACGAAAGCGGCAATCGTCCGGCTCGCAGCCTCACCCCGTTTTGAACTTTAGGGTTCTCAACATCTGCGGCGGAAAACTGAACTTCCCTTAACTCCTGTCGAACTAAATCCAATAGAGCAGAGGCCTCAAAATGGTCGGCCTTGATCCCTTGGTACTCTAGCGACGCACCATTCAACATCGCTTTTGCTATCAGAGTTGAATCAACCGAATAAAGCTTCGACCTTCCCTCGACAGCTGCCGACACCTTCCCCGAAACATCCGATAGCCCAAAGTACCCTGATGCAAGCCCCAAATCAGCGCTGCCTTTGATCTGAAAATCTAGCTCTGGTGATGCAGCAGAGTCTAAAAGATTCCCAGTGATTTTTGCCGCTCCACCAACAGTGGCTCCTTGTAGAACAAGCTCAAACTCTCTGGAGGTTAGTCCTTCTTCACTAAATTCTGCACTGAAGGAAGTACGATAAACTATCAGGTCGCGAAACTTTGTGAACCACTGACTGAGTGGGAGCTGCACTGCTTGAATTTCTGCTTCAAGTAGGAATGCTGGCACACTCGAGTTGCGTTTTGCGATCTCAAGTCTTCCAACGACACCACTTGCAATTGATTTTGACTCTCTTTCTAGTGTGCTGAGACTTAACGAGGTATTCAGCAAAGTGACCCGTTCAACCTCCACATCAAAGAGTTCACGAAAACTAAAGGTGCTTGGTTTCTTTCTTTTTGAACGCTTGGGTTGAAGCGCATCTTTATTGAGCCGCGCTACAACTCCACCCTCTCGAATCACGATGTTATCGATGGTCAGGGTACCACTGAGCATCTGCAGCGGGGCAAAGGTCAGCCACACTTCTTCCGCATCAATGGTGGCTTCCACTGGAATAGACGCCACGTTGTCGGGACTCACGCGAACCTTTGGGTTGAGAATACCAATCCCTGGCGGAAAGTAGTGCAGCTTGATCGTAGAGAAATCGCCATTAACACCGAGTTGCGTCGGGGCACGATCTGAAATCAACTGTTTCACTATGGAAGCAAAATGTTCACCTTGAAGATACGCGAGTGCACCGAGCACAAGTGCCGTAACTGAAAAGAAGAAGACAGCGCCTGCAATTTTAATTCTTCTTCGAAGCATCACTCTTCCGTAGAACTTTATACCTCTGGGCTATGTCCCGGTAGTTTACGTCTTTTTGAAGGATACGAGTGTACCAGCCTAAAGCGCCGGACCAGTTCTCAAGGGCCTCTTCAATCTCTGCGGCAAGCACCATGAGACTCAACTTTTGTTCCAAGTCATATTCAGTGGCTTGCAAAGCCTCTAAAACCACAAGCTGCGCCTCAAAAGGTTGATTCAGCGAAAGGAGGGAGCGACCTTCGATTTCTTTGATCACTAGACCGTGAATACCGAGGTCACCCTGAACCATGAGTAAGTCTCGCTCAATCCTTCTAGCCTCCCTTAAAGCATCAGCCAAGCAGTCCATTTCAAAGAACGCGATCATCAGGTCAAAACGATCTAGCCCTTGCATCGTCTGGTCTGTAGAGACTCGAAAGACTTCACGAGGAGAATGATGTGGTTCTGCAGAAAAACCAAAATCTTTCTCGAGCTTCCGAATCACTGCAACACTCGATTCGAGCGGACGCGCATTCTTTCGCCGATCTGGGACCGCTCCTTCATGCTGCAATTCATCTAACTCACGCATGCGAATTTCGGACAGCAGAGCGACTGCACCTAAGTGTGTGGGGTCCACGCGAAGGACCTGAAAAAGTTTCTTCTTTGCTTCATCAATAAGGAATTCTTCGACCAGAATTCGAGCATCTTCGACGATGCGGTCTGGGGTCTCGGGTTCCGGCTGAATAGAAAATTCAACTTCAGTCTTCAACTCAGTAACTGTATTCGCAGGAGGCGGAGGCGATGGTGGCGGCGCTTCAATCTTTGGAAGTTCTACCTGAACTGTGACCGACGAATTCCCAAGAAGGTCCTCACCGAGGTCGACGAATGTTCCGGATTTATTTTGATCTTCCACGTGGGGTCAGTTGCTCCTCCTAACAGTTTACTGTTGTGGAGGCGTACGTGCTAAAAACTCCTCAATAAAGCGTGTGGAGTAGTGACCGGACCGAAAAACTGGGTCATCAAAAATCTGACGGAAGAGGGGAATGGTCGTCTTCACACCTTCAACTCGATATTCGTCTAAAGCTTGGCGCATCTTCAGCACAGCTTCTTCACGCGTCGCGGCATGAACGATCAGTTTTGAGATCAGTGAGTCGTAGAACGGAACGATTTTGTACTGATTGTAGATAAATGAGTCAATACGTACGCCGTTCCCACCCGGTAGGTGAAGGGCCTGAATCTTCCCAGGGGACGGGGCAAACGTCGTTGGATCTTCAGCATTGATTCGAACCTCGATGCTATGGCCCGTAAGCTTGATCTCTTCCTGCGTTCTTGAAAGCTTGTGTCCCGCAGCGATGCGAATCTGTTCCTTCATGAGATCAACACCTGTGACCTCCTCAGTCACTGGATGCTCCACCTGAATGCGTGTATTCATCTCCATGAAGTAAAACTGCAAGTCTTCGTCGACCAAGAATTCAACAGTCCCTACATTGCGGTAATCCACCTGTTTGCAAAGCGCAATCGCGGCCTTGCCCATTTGGTCTCGGATTTTCGCGGTTAAAACAGGCGAAGGTGATTCTTCGATCAACTTTTGATGGCGGCGCTGCACGGTGCAATCCCGTTCGCCCAGATGGATCCGATTCCCAAAGTTGTCGCAAGCGACCTGAATTTCAACGTGTCTTGGCTGGGTACAAAATTTTTCTACGTACAGGGATCCATCATTGAATGCAGCTTTTGCTTCCTCGCTGCATCGCTGAAAAGAATCTTTAAGATCTTTGGCACTCCGGATGATAAAGATCCCTCGACCTCCACCTCCTGCGGCTGCCTTAAGGATCACCGGGAATCCAATTTTCTCCGAAGCTGCGACTGCTTCCTCGACATCTGCGACGGCACTTAAAGTACCCGGTAACATGGGCACACCCGCCTGCCGTGCCCAAGCGCGCGCCCGCGTTTTTTCACCCATCGCTTCGATGTTCTCAGGGGTTGGTCCGATGAAGGTCAGCCCGCATTCGCGCACTAAGCGTGCGAATTCGTAGTTCTCAGAAAGAAACCCGTACCCGGGGTGGACTGCGTCTGCACCTGTCACTTGTGCGGCGGAGAGCACACTCATCATGTTCAGGTAGCTGAGTTTAGAAGAAGGAGGCCCAATACAAACTGCTTCATCTGCAAGCTTCACATGCAAGGAAGATTCATCAGCTGTTGAATAGACTGCTACGGTCTTCACACCCAGCTCACGACAAGCTCTGATCACCCGCAGTGCAATCTCGCCTCGATTTGCGATTAGAATCTTTTTGAACACCGCTTTTGACCGCCTTAATTGGATGTATCGAGGATAAAGAGGGGCTCGCCGAATTCGACAGCCTGCCCATTTTCGACAAGCACTTGTAGAACTGTTCCAGCAAATTCAGCTTCAATCTCATTCATCAGTTTCATCGCTTCAACAATGCACAATGTATCTCCTACTTTGATGCGCTTTCCCGGATCCGCATAAGAAGGACTGGTTGGAGAAGGTGAGCGATAAAAGGTTCCCACAAAAGGAGATAAGACCTTTTTGTGTGCAGGATTTTCGGCAGGAGCAGTCACTTCTGCCGTCGCAGGAGCCTGAAGAGCCCCTGGTTGCTGATGCATCAGGTTCATGGGCGCATGCATGTGCTGGGCTGTGTGGGTGTGGCCGGTTTTAAGAACCACCCGTTCATCCCCGCGGCTCCACTCGAATTCGACGACGCCTTTTTCTTTTAAGAAATCGACAAGATCCGAGAGTTCACTTGGGCCGATGCCCAACTTCCTGGCCGGAGTGGAGGTTGTGGCTTTTTGACTAGACTTAGATTTAGCGGCTGACTTTTTCGACATATGAAGAATCCCGTGTATCTACTTTGATGACATCGCCTTCCAAAATATGGAAAGGAACGCTAACCGTTGCTCCAGTTTCAAGTTTCGCGGGTTTAGTTCCACCCGTGACTGTATCCCCGCGAAATACGGGGTCAGTTTGAACAATTTTTAAATCAACGAACGTAGGCAGTTCGACCGTGATCGGGCGGTCGTTATAATAGAGAACCTGAATCTGAAGGTTCTCTTGGAGGAAGCCCACATTGTCGCCCAGCTGGGCCTCACTGAGCGCCACTTGCTCGTAGCTGGTTGTGTCCATAAAGGTGTACCCGTCGTTATCTTTGTATAGATACTGCATCTGCTTCATCTCGGTATTTGCGGCAGCAATTTTTTCACCTGACTTAAAAGTCATCTCGATGACGTTCTGGTTCAGGAGGTTTTTTAACTTTGTGCGTGTAAACGCACTGCCCTTGCCTGGACTGACATGCTGGAAGTCCACGATCTGGTAGGGAATCCCGTCGATCTCAAGTTTAACGTTCTTCTTAAATTGATTAGTCGCGTATACCGAGGACATATCGGATTAGCTTCAGGCCCGAAGCATCAGTCCGTCAACTTGAGAGGCGAGCTGACTTCAATTGCGATAATTTAAGCAGCATGGTCTGGAGCTGCTCGACCTTCCAGATCCAGGCGGTCTTACTGACCCCGTCGGTTGATCTGCGACCTGCGCCTGGAGCCGGTGCCAGATGCACTTTATCCTCAAGCACCAAGGCTCCGTCTTCGTAGGCCTTGGTTTCAAGTTCAGTGACCATGCGGGCCACTTCTTCATCCTGGGGCGCAAAATACAGCAGCATTTTATAGCAATTGAGCGCCGCCACACTGCGGTGAGTGATCAGATAACTCTCAGCAAGGACCCTTTGAGCAATGATGTTATCTGGGGCATCCCGGACAACAAATTCGAGTTCACGGATCACTTCTTCATATTTTCCAAGGTCAAAAAGCGCGCGGGCCAATGCTACCCGCCCGCCCATAAAATGCGGATGCATACGGACACCATCACGGGCGATGTCCAAGGCTTCACGGGGGAGGCCAGCCTTACGGTAGGCCTCAGCAAGGGGCGCAAACACGCGGGACTCAGGGTCGTCCTGATAGCGTTTCAGAAAATGATAAATCTGTGGATTGCCGACTACTGTCGGACGCTTAAACATCAGCCCGTCCCCACACCTGCACGTTTAGAGTTTAGGATACGAGGCGTGACAAAGAACATGAGTTCTTTGCGGGATTTAGATTGAGAGGTATTGCCAAAAAAGGTTCCTAAAATAGGGATCTTTCTTAAGAAAGGAAATCCCCCTTCTGCATCTAAGCTGTCAGAAGACAGAATGCCGCCGATCACTAAGGTATAACCGCTATCGACCAAGACTTCGGTATTCATGGTCCGTGGTGCTACCGATGGCGGAAGACTGCTACCGTTCCCGCCTTCTAAAACGTCCTTTTGAATACTGAGCTGCATCATGACGCTACCTTCGTTTGTGACACGGGGCGTGACATTGAGTTTCAAGTTGGCTGTTACGGACGTGAATGTTGTTTGGGCTACCCCTACCGTTACGACTGTATTAGGAATGGTCCGAGCGGTGACTTGGTTCACCGTGGCTGACTTCCCGCTTAAGACGACCGTGCGGGGCGAAGAAATTACATTCACTTTACTTTCGCTTTCACCCATCTGAAGAGCAGCAGCTACACGAGTTGATCCAAAGATCGCTAGCACCGGAGAAGCCGCGATCGTCCCACCATTGGCAGATGCGGCTGAAAGGGCAGGACCCCCTTGAAAGACCCCGGGCGTCGGAATCGTCGTTGCCGCGATTCCGCCCACTGCAGCTGGATCCCCGATCAGGCGGTCTACGGGATTTGCGCCAGAAAATGAGCTCAAGAATCGTCCATTACCGATAGTTGAATCTTGCGAATTAAATAGACCGGCGTTTCCGCCAAAGGTTTTTCCAAAATCCTCAGAAGCTTCGACGATCTTCGCTTCCACCAAAACCTGTGGGATCTGCACATCTAAAAGTTCAATAAGACGTTTCATACGCTCTACGTTCTGCGCGATATCGCGAATCACGATTGAACTTGTCGTTTTATCCACTGTGATCACCGGCTTGATGACGTTAGGATTGTTCCCGGTTTCTGCTACACCGTAAGTATCTAAAATTTTTACCAATTCAGACGGGTCTGCGAAGGAGATCGGAAAGATGCGAGTGACTCGAGGCTCAGACGCTTGCGCTGCGAGCTTGGTGTCTAGCTCTGCCTTCTTTTCCGCGATCATGAGGTCGGAGGGCACCACTCTTAGGACCGACTGATTCCGCTCCGCGCTCAGACGTAAGGTTTGTAAAACGACATCTAATGCCTGATCCCAAGGAACCTGAATGAGGGTGATCGTGATTTTCCCGGTCACACCTGGGTGAATGATGATGTTAAACCCGCTTGCATCTCCAATGACGCGCAGGACATCAGTCACGTCTGCGTCCTTGACATTCAGCGTGATGGGCTTACCTGTGAATTTCTTTTCCTCAAGGGCCTTTGCAAACTGCGCAACAGGCTCTTCGGCACGCACTTTCTGCGCGATTGTCAGCAGAACCAATGCAAGGGTTGCACCCAATAATCTTGGCAATAGAAATTTCCGTGCTTGCGAACTCATCCTCGTCTCCCATCCGTGGTCAATTCCGATTGCGGCGTTAAGCGCCCATCGACCTGAAGTTCGAATCTTTCGATCTCCGGTTTCCCTATTGCGTTCATGCCCTGCTCTTCGATGACAATTGCATCAGGACGGATTGCGGTTACCCGTCCGCCATTCTGACCTAAACGTTCATACCGTTTTACAAAGAAGGTTTTTCCAGTCGGAGCCACAACGATCGCAATCATATGGTTTGGCCCAGTGATCACTCCCGTAAGTTTCATTTCACTTAAGTTGAAGGACTCAAGCTCTGTCTTTGGGGTCACCTTCTTTTCTGCATTGGGCGAAATACGAAATGGGTCTCTTAGTCCCTGAATGACTTCTATAGTCAAAGCGCTGCTGAGGCTTTCTACCGTATCGATCGGTGCAGCAGCGTGAGCCTTAACCAGGATAAAAAGGAGAGGCATCATGGCTTTGCTCCTTTTAAAATATCATCCGCTTTATCTAACGCGTACTGGTAGGCACGCACAGAAAGGTTCGCTTCCGTGATGATGTACTTCGAAGTAGAGGGATTGCGAGGCTTTAAGTCAAAACCCTCTACACGGATGATCCTTTTCACTGTAGCCAGCTTTTCTAGGAAATAGACGATCTGTGAATAGGTCCCGCGTACAGTGAGTTTAAATTCACGCTCGATTGTGAAGTCTTTTTTGCTGACCTCTCCCGGCTCGATCTTTTCAATTCGAATTCCTACGGCGTTTGACTCATTCACAAGCAGGTTCACCAGTGCCGGAACTTCCAGAGTTTCGGAGAGTGTCACCTGCAATTCAGTCAGACGCGACATCAAAAGCTTGAGATCTTGTTTCTTCGCTTCAAGCTTCTTAAAGAACTCCTCTGCTTGAACGATCTTTTCTTTAATGGTGTTGATTTCAGTTTGAATAGCGGCGATCTGGGTCGTGTGTTGAGCATGAGCACCGTCTGCAGCGAATTCAAACTGGTATAGACCATAGCCCATCCAGGTTGCGAACATGGCTACGAACAACCAGAATGGGATTTTAGTGATGGCCTGGATCATTCGCGCTTTGCCTCAAGCTCAAAAGTGTTTTTGATGCTGTCCGCATCCAGTTTCGAATTTTTAAGAAGAACTTCTTTAAAATAATTGGATTCTTCAAGACGGCTCATCATTGGACTAATCAACCCTACGTCAAGCATCACTCCACTCAAGGACATCGTCTCGCCCTGAAGACTGATTTTATTGAGCCAAATATCTTCCACCATGATCCGGGAGAGTGAAACCAGCGACCGGGAGGGGTAGTCCCTGCGCTTCATCAAAGTTTCAATCGCATCGATCTTGGTTTTAAGAACCAGCTCAGTCCGCTCGATCTCAAGCTTCTGCGCTTCGTACCCTTCAAGCTTTTTGAGCTCGAGCTCTTTCTTGGTCTTTTCTTGAGTTATTGCTGCAATTTCCGCCGCAAACTCTTCTTTCCGCATTTCCTCATACCAAAGATCAGCAAAGAAGATCCCAATCCCGACCGCAAGCGGAGCAAGAACATTCAGCAGGAGTGCTCGTACATCGTCGCCCGCCATTGCACTTCCGATGCGCGCGGGCTTTCCGCCCGCATCAGCTGCATCCAGCCTTCGCATTTTAGCCAGGTTGATCTTGATCATGCAGATTCACCCGCGCGGATGGCGAGCCCCATAGGGACCACCATAAAAGATGCATTCATCTGTAAAAAGTCCGGCTGAAGATCCGGGCCAGCGATGACGTTCTGAAACGGATTTAGAATTTGAGTAGGCACAGCGCAAATCTCTTCGACGATTCCTGAGGTGCCCAAACCCTTGATGGCTCCACCACTGAGAAGCACTGATCCGATTGGGGGCCCGATCGAGGAAGCTGAATAGTAATCAATGGCCTTACGCACATCTGAACCTAAGTTTTGAAGGCTACGCTGAATGATTTCTACCACTTCTTGTGGCCTGGCATCGGCCACTTTGAGTGCTTCTGCATCGTTGTAGGTTAAATTTAAGGTGCGCTGAATTTCTTGGGTTACGGATGCACCACCAAAAGGGGCGTCTTTCGTAAAAAGTGGGAGACCATTAGCGACGATCACAATTTTTGTGCTGTGCGCGCCGACATCAACAAGCACTGTTGCCTCAGGCCTCACTCCGTAATTCGCCTCATAGACATTTTGAATCGCGAATACTTCCGCATCTACAATTCGGGGTCTTAACTTAGAAGACCGCGTGGTTTCCATATACTGCTCTACCAAAGCGCGCTTTGCTGCAACGAGCAGCACCGTGACGTTATCTCCACGATCTTTTCCGATGACTTGGTAATCCACTGTGACTTCGGAGACATCAAAAGGAATGTGTTGCTCAGCTTCCCAGAACACTTGGTCCTGAAGCTCTTTTGGATTCGCGACTGCGAGCGTAATGGGTTTTACAATCAAACTGTTTCCACAAAGACCAATGCACACATCTTTAGAGCCGGGCTTTACCTGATTCCAAAGCATCTGAATGCTTTCAGAAATTTGCATTGGATTCACAAGGTCGCGGTTGACCACGGTTGCTTCCGGTAAAGGAATTGCACCGTAACGAATGACTTCATAGGTGTTTTTGCGTCTTTTAAGCTCAATGATCTTCACGCTGGACGCGCCGATACTGAGACCTACTAAAGACGAACCACCTAGGCTAACGCCGGAAGTTAACCGATCAAAGAACCCCATCTTGCCTAGGTTATCGGACAGAACTACCTAGCTCAATGCGGCAGTCCTTGGCGGTCGTGCAGATTGCGTCACGGAGTTGGCGCCCTACTTGAGTTCGAGCTGCCCAGTGGCGGGCTGAAAAATCAGAAATCCAGCTCGATCCAAGGCTTTTGAAGCCACATCAGAGAATGGAACAAAGGCCAAGGCTTGCGCTGGGCGGTCAGATTCGACCGGGATTTGGGAATCAAAACAAAGCATTTGCGTCACGCCTTCATGCTGAAGCGCACTAAATTCTGCAATGGGAAGATGCAGACTCCTTTCTACCGGGGATTCAACAGGCTTTTCACACTGCTCGGTCACACCGAAACTCACCCACCACTCTGCGTCTTTTTGCATGATATCCAGGCGAAAGGCTTGTTTCTTTTGAAATGCCATCACCTTGCCTGCCTCCAAGGTGTCATTCACGGACCTGAGCGCGAACAAGATTCGCCAATAGGGCAGTCTTTTTTCTGCAAGCGGGTAGGCCGTCACACCAAAAACAAAGAGAAGCACGGAGCCAAAGAGGAAAATCCGCTTTCTGATCTCTCTGATCCGGGTCTTCTCATAAAGCTCAATATCTTCCCAAGTATCTACGGTTTCAAAATCAGCCACTGTGACACCTCAAAGAAGATTTCTGAAAAACCACCTAAGACTAAAAAAGGACCAAAGGGCAAAGAGGCTTTCATCACTCCTTCATTTTGCGCGCCTTCGGCAGGCTTAGACAGAGTCGCGTAAAGAATGCCAATCACGCTCCCCACAACGGACGCGACCAAGATTGCAGCCCAAAGCCCGCTTAAGCCTAGGAACGCGCCGAGCGTACCCATGTATTTGATGTCCCCACCGCCGATGCCTACCCGGCCCGTGAGTTTTTCATAAAGCATGGCGAAACCTAAGAACACTCCAAATCCGACGACGGAAGCGATCAGAAGCTCGGTAAAGCTGTGATCTGCAGCCCACGGGGCGCTGATCAGGCCAATCGCCCAGCCGCCTAAGGACAGTTCGTCGGGGATGATGCGGTGGTCCAGATCGATGAAGGTGATCGCAACACCCGAAGCGATGAAGAAGAGATTGCGGAAGAGCTCGATGTCGATGGTGCCGCGAAAACAAGCGAAGAAGAGGACGCCAGTGAGTGCCTCTACAAGGGGGTAGCGGTAAGAGATCTTGGTTTTGCATCCGGGGCACTTTGCGCGAAGGGCTGCGAAACTGAGGAGCGGGATGTTTTCGTACCAACGGATCGAGCGCGCGCAGTTCGGGCAACGGGATGCAGGTTTCACGACGGATTCGTCGCGAGGCAAGCGATGAATCACAACATTTAAGAAGCTGCCCACGATGAGGCCCAGCAGTGTGATCAGGATCTGTGTGTAGATGGGATGCACAGTACAGAAAATACCATGGCTATCTGAGGAATTCTGGAAGCTTCCTTAAAAAATCCTCATAAGGAACACACTCTATATCGCTTTGGATAAACCTCTTCGTCCCGCCGTATGCCAAAAAACATCGGGCCATAGGATAATCACTCTTAAAAAGCCGCAATGCATCTAGGTCATCGCCACGCGGTTTGTTGGAACGCTTCACTTCGATTGCAATCAGTCCGGCCTTTCCGTAAAGCACGAAGTCGATTTCCTGCTTCTGCTTCGTGCGCCAGTAATAAATCCCGTACCCTAGTCCTAGGTATTCATTCAACGCTCGAATTTCCTGAAACAGCAAGGTCTCGAGCGAGACCCCTTCGAGCCCCTCCGTCGAATCTAAGGGGCCGCGCGGTCGCAACTCTCGATAGACACCATTGTCAAAAAAGAAGAATTTCTCGCTAGTCAGAAGATCCCGCTTTGCTTTTTTCGTGAATACCGGAACTCGGCAGGCAAGAAGCAGGTCCTCAAGGATAACAAAGTAGTCCGCGACAACCTTCCTGTGGATGCCACAATCCCTCGCCACTTCACTCATATTGAGCACAGAGCCTTGAGAAAAAGTTGCAGACTCAAGAAACCTTGCAAAAGCTGGCAAGTTCCTCACTAAGCCTTCCTGCTGCACTTCCTCTTTCAAATAGGTTCTGACGTATGAGGCAAGGTAAGAGGAAGAATGGGAGTTACCAAAAACACTGGGAAGCATTCCAAATTTTAGAGCATGAGCGAGATCGAAATCTTTCTTGGATTCTTGAACCGTGAGCGGAAATAGATGTTTTGTGACAGCGCGGCCAGCCAGTAAATTAACGCCTTTCTTCCTGAGACTGCGCGCACTGGACCCGGTCAAAGCGAACTTAAGTTTTCGTCTCTCGATGAGGCGATGCACCTCATTGAGAAGCTCCGGCACCTTTTGAATCTCATCTAAGACTACCCAGTCCCGATAGGTAGTTGGGATCAGATCATCGAGAAGCTGGGGTCGAGCAAGGAGCTGGTGATAGTAGTCCGACTCCAAAAGGTCAAAGTGGAGCGCACCGGGAAAGAGACTTCGCATGAGCGAGCTTTTCCCGGTCCCGCGGGGACCAAAAAGAAAGAAGCTGCTATTCGGCTGCACAAAGGACCTGGCATACATAGGTCCATATTATCATCTTTTTGTAACTTTGGTGTGCCAAATTGGAATTGCTCGTCGAATGCAAAACGACGGTTTTGCAAACCAGACGTGCCAATGACATCCTGAAATCAGAATGCCGCGGACTCAAAATTCGCCAATTGCGCCTTTTATGACTTTGCGGAGAACATCCTTCTTCTTCGCTAAGTCGATTAGCATTTTTAAATCAACTTGGGCGCTCTCACTCTTTGCCGCCGTCTCGACTTCATACGGGTTTCTCAGCGTATTCAAGGAAGATGAATACCTCCCTTGGCGAGTACGCATCGTAAAAGGTTTGTTTTGGACTACGGTGGCACACCTTGGCCTTGGGTTAAGTCTACTTCGTATCCAAGGGGCATTACGCTTCGTGGTTGCATTACTTTGCATTCCTGGCCTCATTGGGACTTTTGTCTTGTGGGGAGCGCACACTTCGCCCATTGCTTACGCTGTCTTGTTCTGGATGACATGGAACTTAAAGAGAGTTCTGAAGGGGGAACTGAGGAACACGGCCGGCAGGAATTTTTGAGGCCTGGATCGGGATCCCTCAGTGAGTCTTTTTTATGACCTTTAAATTTCTCTATTGACGAGTCTCGGAGTTCATTCCGTTTTGAAGTTGAGATGTCTAACAAAACCCTCTTCTGAACAAACGCATTGGGCGCAGGAATCACGATCTCGCTTCAAGGGTCATATCAAATCGAAAATGACGTTTGGCGTGCTCTCACGGGCAGCGAGGTGCCTCAAAAACATGGGGTTATGATTTCTAAAATGATGAATCAGAGAACATCCAGAATTCCCAATGAAACAGCATCGTTTCCACTCAATGACCTTGAACTCTTGCATATGACATTTGCAATCTCCCGAGTCGAGCAGCGCGCAACAGCGACATTAGTCGCGCACCTTGAGGAGATCGATCGAAGAAAAGCCTATGCATTACTTTCTTACCCAAGTCTGTTTGAGTATGTGCGGAAGGAACTTGGGTATTCTGAATCCTCCGCCTACGAACGCATCGCTGCCATGCGACTTGCAAGGCGGAATGAAATAGCAAAACACATGATTGAAACAGGTGACCTAACTCTGACAGGTGCCACCCAGGTTCAGAGATTCATAAAGGAAGAAAAAGCTTTAGGAAATGAGCTGAGTGGTAGCCAACAGAACGACCTCCTCACTGCAGTGGCAGGAAAGTCCAAAAGAGAAACAGAAAAAATCCTGTTATCTCGATCCTCCGCACCGGAAGCGCCACGCCTGAAAGAAACTACCCGGGTTGCGACAGCCACACATACGGAAGTGAAACTTTTCTTAGATGAAGATGGGATGAAGCTACTCAACCGTGCCAGGGAATTGATCTGGGCAGATTCCAATGCAGATATTTTCACGGAAGCCCTAAAAACACTGATCGAAAAAAAAGAGCGAAGCCTCGGAAAGGTGGAGTCGCAGCGGGCTATTTCGGAGTTGGTTCGGACGGCAGAAGATAACCAGAATCCGGGGCAGTCCCAAAAATCCCGTCAGGACGGGGTGATGCCCACAGCGAAGAGTTCCCCACAGCCACAAGCATCCTCCACCTCACGATTCATCCCCCTCCAATTTAAACGTAAGATTTTTGCAAGATCGAACGGTCAATGTGAATACATTTCGCCACTGACAAAGGCCCGTTGCCCTTCGCGGGCACACTTGCAAGTCGATCACATCACTCCACTTGCCTGCGGTGGAACGACAACCCTCAAAAACCTCCGCCACCTCTGTCAGACGCACAATTTAAAAGCAGCATTAGACCTGGGACTATCTCCAAAACAACAGCTACAAACTCTTCCGTTCAAAGCGCCACAGCGCAAGCAATGAGAACACACCGACCCACAAAAGCCCGTAGGCAATCGTAGTTAGGAATTCGGGGAGCGGCAGCGCCACGCCATAAGAAAGCCTGGACTCCAAAGCGAAGGGTGCCCCTTGAGGAAGGATGCGGGTCAGGGTTTCTGCAACAACCGGCGGCGGACCATCTTTCAGTCCCCGCAGAAGGTGGATGTTCTGGCTAATGAAGTACAGTCCCCATGTGGACATGACTGCCACCGCAGAAGAGACCATCGTGGACAACCAAATCGTAAACGCCGCAATCCAGGCGACATGAACAGAGACTAAAATTGCGCCTTCTAAGAAAACCCATTCAGGTAACCGACCGATCACCGCGACAGAAGCCACAAGAACCGCAAATAGCAAAAACGCGTTAAGCGTAAGCAGTGCGCAAAGGCCTAAAGTGCGGCCAAACAAATAAGTCGCCCGGTGCACGGGGCGCGCCAAAATCAAATAGGCTAAGCGGGATTCTACTTCTGCTGGGATCAGGCGGGAACCTAAGACGCTTGCAACAAAAACTAAACACAACTCAATCGCCGCAGCACCGATGTCCAAGATCACGCGGTCCTGGCGGCCATAAACAAGTTTTGAAGCTAAATAACCGATCGCAAGAAGTCCAAGGGCTACGAAAAAGACGTTGTACAGGATGCGTTCGCGGACAAGGCCGTGCAGCGTGAATCCTAAGATTGCAAAACCCTGCCGGAATGTGCGGATCATTTGCGGTACATCTCCTCTATTCCTTTGCGGCGCTGCTTGATCAAGAGCGGTTTCTTTTGGTGTTCTGATTGTTTGGCTAAGGCGCCCGATAGATCTGCTATGCCTGGATACTGAAGAAGTTCTTGATCCTCAAACATCACTTCATAAGAGGCAGGGTGTTTGGCTAAGAAATCAAGTGCGGGACCACTGAAAGTCAAACGGCCTTCTTGAATGAGAAGCAAATCATCAGCAAGCCATTCAATGTCCTCCACGACGTGCGTGGTGAAGAGGATCGTTTTGCCTGCATTTTTTAGCTCTCGGATGATGTTGCGCACTTCGATGCGTCCATCGGGATCAAGACCGCTCATGGGTTCATCGAGCAAAAGAAGTTTTGGGTCATGCACCAGTGCCTGCGCAATCAACAGACGCTGAAGCATTCCTTTAGAAAAACTCTCCGTGCGTTGGTCGATCGCGCCACTTAGACCCACACGTAAAAGGAGTTCTTCAATGCGCTCGATCCTAGCCGGCATTCCGCTGAGGCGCATGCAGAGCGACAAAAATCCACGGGGAGTTTCTTTCGCTGGGAGATACGGCCGTTCCGGCACAAAACCTATGGCAAGACGTGAGGATGGATCACTTGCTGGCACGCCATAGACATGGACAGAACCTGATGTTGGAATTTTAAAACCTAAGATCTGATGAAACAGCGTTGTCTTACCCGCACCGTTGGGGCCCACCAGTGCTGTGATGCGATGGGGTGCGACTGTGAAGTCAATGCCGTGCAGGACGGTTTTCTTTCTTTGGAGGAATCCAACCAAGACATCAAAAGTTACTTTCTGCCCGATCACGGCAGGTGTGTTGATGCCGGTGCCTGAATTTTGAACTTCGTTTTCTTGCTTCCCCATCGCTTTAAGACTCCATCAGTTCTTTTAGCTCAGCTTCGTATGCAGATTTTTGACGCTCATCTGAGGTTTGTTTGATCAAAGATTCCAGAATCCGCTTCCCGAGTTCTTTTTCCCCGCCTGGCTTGAGTAACCATGCCGACATGTTTTCTAAGTAAGCGGGCGCGCCTGGAATTTTTTCCGCATCTAAAAACGCGTCTCGTGCGAGGCCCCAGTCGTGCAGCTTAAAGCCGGCTGTGTAGCCGCGAAGAATAGCGACCATGGGTGCGCGTTGCCAATCGCCATAGTCTTTTTGTCTTTCAGTCATCGGCGCTTGAACACGCTTCACAGCAAGAGTGAGTAAATCGTAAGAGGGTTGCGGCCGATTCGAAAAGATTGAGAAAAACAGACCTGCATCTAAGTACCAAGGTAGAAAATCAGAATCGAGTGCGACTGCATTTCGCCACGTCGTTTCCGCAAAATCGAGCTCAAGCTCCGTTCGTTTTTCTACTTCACCGTCGCGAGCACCAAGAAGCTGCAGGGACTGTATCCAAGACCAATTCGCCCAGAGTGCCCAATGACCAAAAACGGTGGCCTGAATGAAGTGAGGGTCAGGTTTAAAGTCAGCTCTTTGGTGCAGCAAAGACTCGCTCAATTGTGCAGTTGATCTATTGATTTGATTGACCAAGGAAATCCGGTACTGTGCTCCAAAAAGGAGCAATATAAGCGTGGCTAAAAACAACTGTTGCCGTAGACTGTTAAAAACCGACCGCATTTTGGTCCTTTTTTTGTGAAATATGCGTGTTAATTTTAACTGTATAACAACCTGATCTTGAGAGGAGAGGGGATTTATGACTATGGGGAATTTGAAAGCATTGAGAAACGAACGGGGTTTTACACTGGTCGAATTGATGGTGGTCGTTGCTATCATCGGAATTTTGGCTGCTATTGCAATTCCGCAATATAGAAACTTTCAGGCGCGTGCGCGGGGCGCAGAAGGAAGATCAGCACTGGGTGCGATTGGGGCCGTCTCCCAGGCCTTTTCCGCTACATCTGGAGGCACATACAGCATGTGCTTGGGCGAGATGGGCTACTCGGCTGCTGAAGGACAGAGATTTTTCTCTGTAGGATCAAACTATAACGCCGCTGCAGTCGCGGGCTGCACCGACTACTTTGCAAATAGCATAAATCCTGTTGCTACAGCAGCGGTAGCAAGGGGAACAGCTGTCGGCACTGTTACTGCGTCAACCCCGGCTAACAACTGGCAGGCAGCAGCAGCACCCACCGCCGCGCCCGTTGCATCAGTTGGTTACTTCGCCGCGGGCACTGTTGGAGCTGGTCAGTTCATGTGTCTAGTATCAGGTGCTGTCGCCGCCGGGGCCGCTGGTGCCAACCAGAACTACGTTGTCGGTTCAGTGAGTGCAGGAACGTTGATCGGGACAGCCTGCAATACGCAATAACAGACTACTTAAAATCTTCATAACCCCCGGCAGGGTCTCCTTGCCGGGGGTTTTTTATTTCCCGTGGCCGGCCACGAACCCTATCCCACATCTGGAAAAAGCCCGGGCAGCCAACGAGCAGCATGGGCAGCCGAAAAAACAAGGCGATAAGGATCACGGGCGCCAGACACTTGAACAATATCCCGCTCGATCAGGGTCTGCATTGTACGCCGGGCATGGCGCTCGCCTACGCCTAAGATTTCAGCCACTTCGTTTCGAGGCACCTCACCACGGTACAGCAGCGCATCCATGACCCGACCTGCGTGATGGGGCAGATTCTTAAGCCTGATTTCCTCTTCAGTCCAAAGCTGAATCCTGGCACGCAAGCGCTCTGGCTTCATGAGCTCAGCCATAAAATTCACCTGATCGAGGCACGTTTTTAGGAAAAAACGTGTGAATGCTGCTAACTCCTCTTCGCTTAAATTTCCCCGGCCATCCAGGTCATTTCGCCTCACCAAATCACAGAGTGCCAAATGATTTTTATACTCGGTTACATTCCTGGCCAGCCCACGCGCTACTGACCAAAGACCACGGGTGTCTAAGCATTCCAGTAAACCTGCGTGCGAAATCAACCTAGCGACACGCCCATTTCCATCTAGGAATGGATGTATCCAAAGCAGCCGATGGTGCGCTGCTGCGGCCGCCACAATGGATGCAGCCTTTCCAAGCCCAGAATAGACCTCCTGATACCGAGCCAGGAATCGCGGTACGGATCCAGGACTCACCGGCACGTGCAGGCCAACCTGCACATCTTGCTGTCGAAACTCCCCACCGATGACCTGCAAACGCTCGCCCGTCATTTTCTTTTCTACTTGCAGCAGCTCTTCGGGTAATAAGTCGCAAAATCGGCGATGCACTTCCTGAATACTTTCAACAAAGAAGACCCGTCCCTTAAGTCCCCCCTCATCAATCCACTTTTGGACTGAGATGTGGGCCAAGGCCTCTTTCTGCAAGCTCCGACGGCCAGGATCGCTGTCATACTGCTGCTTCAGAGCCCGATCGATATCGACCGGATGCGTATTGTGTCCTTCGATCAGATTGCTGTAGTAACAATTCATCGACCTCACCAAGTCTGCGAGACTGGCGCACAACCCCTCAGGGAGGGAGCGCGAGAACCCACTCGACCGAGCCACTAACTCCAGGGCGAGTTCCGTGAGTTCATGGCGGTGATGAGAGCCCTCTGCGATGAGCATAGGCTCCATGAGTGAGACAAATTCTGACCTGTCTATGGGCTCTAAAATGTCCGGCAACTTGTCCTGCACAGTTAGATTTTATGCCTTCATTATCAATATTTTAAGATAAAAATGGTGCATGAATGGGCAATTTATGTCCGGAAAAAAGTCTGCAAATGAAGCCGCCGCGGCCGGCCACGGCGGCACGGATTTCCTGCCTCCCGGCCAACCATGACTTCTGCTGCACTAGTGCCCGTTTTTCGCGGTGAAATGAGCGTATGCGCATCAAAAAGCATCCCGGGGGGCCTGAGCCCACTTCTATTGCTAAGCTATAATTGCATGTTATAATATACATATGAAGTCTATTATAACGCCCTTGTGGTGGGACGCACTCAAGAGAGTGAGGAACGATAGACGCCTCACGGAATCCGCCGTGGCCGGCCACGGCCAGATTTCGCGCCTGACTGTGCGCCATGTCGAGGCACACCTTCCCTCCATTTCCATCCAAAGTCTGGCCGCAACTGCTGGGGCAGTAGACCGCAGGGTGGCAATTTTAACTCTGCCTGAGGAAGAGCTGAATCCGGACTTCTGCACTTATGCTGTGGCCACGAAAACCATCCATGATGGGGAGCACAGTTGGAAACTTCACTTCATGGAACTTGTGGATGAATTTAGACGAACCGTAAATCCGCTCCTTCTTCTGCTCCCTCCACCTACCGAACTCCCTCATTCACTTCGGGCATTGCTTGCCTCGATCGCATGCTCATTGAGTGATGAGGCAGGGATCGACCCCCCCACTTGGGCTGGGAAAAGTTATTACTTAGACAAGCCCTGGTTTGTTTCCGGAATGGAGTCCCTCAAAGCGACCGCAATCCTAGAATCGCCATTGGCGTACCGAAGAAATAATATCTTCGTGCAAGAAAACTTCCTAAATCGTGCTTAACAATGGAGACCCATGCTAAAAGCGACGCAAATCAAAGATCTGTTTTTTGAGCTCAACGAAAAACTCCGGCAAAATCAGGATCGAGGCGAGGTCGGCATCGTAGGCGGTGCCGTGATGTGTTTAGTCTACCAAGCCAGGGACGCGACCAAAGATGTGGATGCGATTTTTGCGCCCACTGCATTGATCAGAAAGTTTGTTGCAGAAATAGGAGAAGCGCATCAGCTTGCACCCGACTGGCTGAATGATGCTGCAAAGGTGTTCATCCAAGGTGAGTTCCAAAAAGAATCCGTTCTCGAGCTCTCGCATCTTAGAGTTTGGGCGCCGGAACCCAGATACATGCTGGCCATGAAGTGCCTCAGCGCTCGTTGGGATAGCCACGACAAGGATGACGTGCAATTTCTCATTCGACACCTTCAGATCAAGGATGCTTCAGTTGTTTTTAAATTGATCGAAGGGTACTTTCCAAAGGCAAAGATTCCGGCAAAAACTCAGTTTTTTCTTGAAGAGCTGATGGAGGCATAACCATCCCTATGAAACCTCACTCCCGAATCAGGACCTTCGCCTTCACTTCATCCCCTAAAGTCACGATCAGCGCCTCACGTTCATAGAACGCACGCACGTTCTTCATCACGGCCGAGAGATCCACCTGCCCTAAAGAAAAGTCTGCCTTCAAAGTCAGCACGCCCACTTCTTTTCCCGACTGGGCCGCAGCCTTCACCACCTCGGGCGGGAACGTGAGAGGCGTGATCCAAGCCTCAGTTTCTAAAGTTGCGGCGCGCTCCACCACGTTTTCTAATTCACGGATGTTTCCGGGCCAGCGATGAGTGCGCAAAACATTGAGAGCCTCTGCGGTAAATCCTTCAAACTTCCGCGATAACTTTTTTCCCATGCGATCTAAAAAGATCTGCGCAAGCGCCTCAATATCAGTGCCGCGTGCCCGAAGTGGGGGGGTCTCAATTTGAATAACATTCAACCTAAAATACAGATCTTCGCGGAATGTACCGCGCCGCACACCTTCTTCTAAATCTCTGTTTGTAGCAGCAACAATGCGAGCAGTCACTTTGACGTCGCGGTTCTCCCCAACGCGCCTCACCGATCGATCCTGAAGTGCACGGAGCAACTTCACCTGCATGGAAAGCGGAAGCTCCCCAATTTCATCTAAGAAAAGCGTGCCACCGTCTGCTGCTTCAAAGAGCCCTGGCTTATCAGCAACAGCACCTGTGAATGATCCCTTCTTGTGTCCGAAAAGCTCGCTCTCAATGAGGGTTTCTGGGATGGCCCCACAGTTGACCGCGATAAAAGCGTGGGAAGAAGCGGGACTCAGTTCATGCAATGCTCGGGCGACTAACTCTTTGCCCGTTCCACTTTCACCTAAGACCAGGACATTGGTGAGTGAAGGCGCGACCCGTTCTATGAGTTTCACCATGGTCGTGACCGGTTCAGAATCCCCTAAGATGGGACGAGAAAGTTTTGGCTGGCTCAGGTTGCACCGCCGGCTGCCATGAAGATTGGAAGATACATAGCGATCATCACGGTTGCGATCATTCCACCGATAAAGACAATCAAAAAGGGTTCGATGAGTTTAGTCATACCCGTCACTGTGGTTTCCACTTCTTCTTCGTAAAAGTCCGCTACTTTTTCAGTCATTTTATCCAAATTTCCGGTACTTTCACCCACCACAATCATCTGGGTCACCATGCGTGGGAAAATCGGATGCGACGAAATGGCCGTCCCAAAGGTCTGCCCCATCTCTACTCTCTTTCGCATGTCCCGGATCGCCTCTTCAAACACAATCGATCCCGCAGCGCGACGGGTAATATCAAGCGCGTCTAAGACCGGCACCCCTGAACTGAGCAGTGTTGAAATCGTGCGACAAAAACGTGCGACACCCGTTTTTTGAATGAGGCTACCAAAGAGTGGAAGCTTTAACGCCAGACGCTGAACTGCAATTCTGCCACCTTCGGTTTTGACATAGGCGCGGATCAAAAGTGCCACGCCAATCATGCCTGCGAAGATGAGGTACCAGTTTTTCCGAAACTCCTCGGACAACTTCATCATGAACCAAGTGATCCATGGCAGCGCCTGACCATTCTGCGTTAACATCGATGCAAACTGAGGAATAACCCAAGTCAGCAAGCCCGCAACAATCACAAAAGAAAGAGACAGCACACCGATCGGATAGTACATGGAAGTCTTAATCAGCCGCTTGAGGCGATACGAGTTTTCCATGTATTTACCGATACGTTTTAACATGATGTCTAAGGTCCCGGTGGTTTCACCGGCTTGAATCATCGCCACAACAACCCGTTCAAAAGCTTCGGGATAGTTGAGGAAACTCTCCCACAAGAATTTTCCCTCTTTGACGCGTTCCCTGGAATTGATCAGGATTTTCTTAAGCTGCGGATGAGCCTCTTGTTCCGACTGAATTTCAAGTGCCTGAAGAATCGGCACGCCGGCATTGATCATCGTTTGAAGCTGTCTAAAAAAGTTAAGCAGACGATCCGCCGGTACACCCTTACCCATCCCGAGCGCGCCTGAAATCATAGCGCCTATGTCTTGCTCTGCGATTCCGGCTTTTTGAATCTTAAGCGGCCTAAGCCCTTGGCCGCGCAGCACCATACGCAGCTCGCCTTCGTTCGTGACGCTGAGCTTGCCTTCCACTTTTTTGCCGCTTCTGTCGGCTGCGATGTAACGAAAGTCAGCCATCTTTTAGTTCTGCCTTAGCCTAACATTTTTTGAAGTTCTTCAGGGATGGTGGAATATCCCAACGCATCGCCCTTCGTTAGCTTACCTGACTTCACGTGGGCAAAGAGACTTTGATTCATGGTGGTCATTCCACTTCCACCTTGTCCGCTTTGAAGAACACTGTAGATCTGGTGTAACTTGTCTTCACGGATCAGGTTACGAATCGCCATATTAGGGATCATGAGTTCAAGCGCAAGCGCTCGACCGCCACCTTCACTGTTTGGAACCAGCTGCTGGGTCAAGACGCATTGCAACACGGAAGCAAGAAGCTGCCTCACCTGAGGCTGTTGGTGGGACGGAAATACGTTCACTATACGGGCGATGGTAGCAACGGCACCGTTGGTGTGCAGTGTAGCAAAAACCAAGTGTCCAGTTTCAGCAGCAGTGAGCGCCATTTCGATGGTTTCAAGGTCCCTAAGTTCCCCGACCAGAATGTAGTCCGGGTCCTGACGTAATGCGTGTTTTAACGCATCTTGGAACGTGAGCGAGTCTGACCCCACCTCCCGTTGGTTCACTACACAGTTTTTATGCGGGTGCACAAATTCGATTGGGTCTTCGACTGTTAGAATATGGCCGTTCTCATTCGTATTCACGTAATCAACGACGGCGGCAAGAGAAGTAGACTTCCCACTCCCCGTGGGTCCAGTGACTAAAAATAACCCGCTTGGATTTTTCACAACTTTTCTTAAGACGTCGGGAAGTCCTAAGAAATCAAGATCTGGAATTTTGTTTGGGATCTTACGAAATACAGCGGAGATATGCCCCTTTTGAAACATGAGGTTTCCCCGAAAACGGGCCGTATCTTTCACACCAAAGGAAAAATCGAGTTCCCGCGCCTCTTCGAAGTTCTTCTTCTGAGCGTCCGTTAATATCGCGTACACCAACTCCTTGATCGCGTCTCCGGTTAAACCACCGAGCTTCGTACGGTGTAATTTTCCGTGGATCCGGTACTGTGGCGGGCTATCCACAGAAAGGTGTAAGTCTGAGGCATCTTGATCCAGCATCCCGCGCAAAAGCTGCGCCATGGTGAGCTTACTGACTGTGGCTTGTGTGCTGCTCATACCCTAATCCTCCGCAGTCATTGAGACTGCCTCTTCAACGCTGACACGACCTTCCAATGCTTTTTTAAGAGCTGAAGTACGAAGGGTCTGCATTCCTTCTTCAATGGCAGTTCGCTTGATTTCAATTGCTGTGCGATTGGCGAGCACCATTTCTTTTAGGTTCTGCGAAAAATCTAAGACTTCATAGACCGCAACCCGGCCCTTGTAGCCCGTGTTAGCACATTCGCTGCAACCTTTCGGGCTAAAGACTTTGCCGTTTGAATCTAAGGCAGCAAGCTTCTTTGCGAATTCCGTAGGAATACTTGAAGGTACTTTACATTTCTTACATAAGGTCCTGAGTAACCTTTGAGCAATGATGGAGTTCACAGAGGCAGTGACTAGAAACGGTTCGATCCCCATGTTCACAAGACGTGTGATTGTTGCAACTGTATCGTTGGTGTGAAGTGTCGATAACACTAAGTGTCCGGTGAGCGCCGCCTGCACTGCCACTTCGCCTGTTTCATAATCCCGAATTTCCCCGACCAAGATCGAATCCGGATCTTGCCGCAATAGCGCTCTCAGAGCACTTGCGAATGTAAGCCCCACGTCTTTGTTGATCTGCACCTGATTAATGCCTTCTAGGTTGTATTCGACTGGGTCCTCAACGGTACTTAAGTTGTCGCCAATTTGATTCAGTTCCATGAGCGCCGAATAGAGTGTGGTGGTCTTTCCGCTACCCGTTGGGCCGGTGACTAAGACCATGCCGCTCGGTTGCGTGACACCCTTACGAAAGAGTTCGAGCTGTTTGGGTTCAAATCCTAGTTTCTGAAGATCAAGCTGAAGGTTTCCTTTAGATAAAATCCGAAGCACGACTTTTTCGCCAAATAATGTCGGCAGACTATTCACACGGAAGTCCACTTCACGTCCGCTTACCTTGATTTTTATCCGTCCGTCTTGCGGCACACGGGATTCAGAAATATCCATGCGGGACATAATTTTAAAACGCGCAATCACGGCCCGGCGCATTTCCATAGGGATGTGTAAGACATCCAGCAAGGTTCCATCAATACGCATGCGCACACGGAAGTCTTTTTCATAGGGTTCAACGTGGATATCTGAGGCACCGCGACGTAAAGACTCCGTTAAAATTCCGTTCACGGTTGAAATCACAGGCGCTTCGTCAGCACTATTACCGCCCGTGTCGATCTCATGCATGGTGGATAGAGATTGATCCACGACCATTTCAACTGTGGTATTGCTCTCTTTTCGAAATTGTTCGACTGCCTTCGTGATGCTGCTGGTACCACCGTAATACCGCATCATGGCCTGGTCATAGGCACTGTAGGTGATCAGGACTGCTTCGACGTTCATCTTGGTTGCAAAGCGAATGTCGTCTAAGGCTTCCATGTGCGTTGGATCAGTGATCGCGACAACCAAAATGCCCTTGTTAGTTTGAATCGGAATGGCGTTCAATTTACGGGCCAAATCCCCGTTCACAAGTCCGATCACCTCCGGCTTAATTTCATATTTAGATAAATTAATGCTCGGCAAAGAGAATCTCTGCGATAGGAAGTATACGAGCTTTGATTCTGAGATAATTTTTCTATCGACAAAATTTCGGATCGGATCTTGACCGGCCTTGATCAACGCACCTGCTTCCACAGCTTGCGCATCTGTGATCAAACGTTCCTTCTGTAAGAGATCGACTAACTTTCGGGACATTACCTTATATGTTAAAGCTCTTTAACGAATCTTTGCAGCGTGGGGATCATGGCGTTAGGAATTTGGCGGGGAGAGTAGGAAACAGATTCTGTAACCCCTCCACCCAATGCAAACAAAGGACATCCCCAATTTTTTTTGCCACAGGGTCATTGGACCACATCTGGGCCTCGCAGGGTCGGTCCCAGTCACTTTGAAAGGTCTGCAATCCGCGCACTTCTGTCTCTTGCGGTGAATCAGAGGATTTAATCTCGATGAGAAGGTCCGGCTGTCCGGGGCGCTCAATGATCAGGTCAATTTCAGCATCGTCTTTGGTCATCATGTAGCTGAAGCGGAAATCAACGCCGGAGTATTCATTCAGCCTATGGACTTCTAAGATGACCCAGTGCTCAAAAGCCTTTCCAAAAGCAAAGGTTTTTGGCTGAAGAGGAATCGAAAGCGTGCGATCCAGTGCGCGCTTTACCCCCGGATCAAAAAAATAGAATTTGCTCTGCATTTTTTGACGCTTTCGGATGGACCTATGAAAAGGGGGCAGCTGAAATCCAACTAAAGTATCCACTAGAATCTCGAAGTAGTTTGCGATGGTCTTATCGTCCACTCCTACATCACGTGCGATCTTAGCGTAGCTTACGATCTGACCATTTGTTTGGGCGGCAACTTCTAAGAAATCTTGAAAGGGCCGCACATTTCGAACGATCTGCTCTGCCACGATCTCTTCTTTCAAATAGGACTTCACATAAGAGCGAAGATAGAGTCCGACCTCCTCTTCGTTTGAAAATGAAACACATGAAGGTAAGGTGCCAAACCGAAGCGCAGTATCTAAGTCAAACTGATTCCCGAGTTCCAAGTGCGTCAAAGGCGCCAGACTGTAAGAGATCGCTCGTCCGGCAAGCAGGTTTGCCCCTGCGCGGCGAAGCTTCCTCGCACTCGAACCCGTGAGGGCAAATCGTGTTTTTCTCTTTTCAATTTCCAGATGAACGATATCGAGCAACTTGGGCGCCTTTTGAATCTCATCAATGACAACAGTCCGGTAGCGATCGGTGGCAAGCACCTCTGAGAGCTGATCCGGATGCCGCCCATACCGGTCTTCATCTGCTTCGGTCAGTAGGTCGATCCAGAGAGTGGCTGGCGCATCTAAAAAGAGCGACCTCAGTAGGGTTGACTTACCAGTACCCCGGGGGCCAAAGAGGAAAAAGCTCTGTGTTTTTGAGGGGTTAAAGTGTCTTCGGAGCATACTCCGATATTGTACGCCATTTCCGGAGTGTTGTCTACTGCAGGCCGACCTCCTTGGAAAAGGCCTCAAATGGCATCACTGATATCTGATCGTCTACTTGCCTAGACTGAGTACCTAGATGCACTTGGTAAAACCGAGGTATCGCGGTTCGATCCCGAAAGTAAAACAAATGAGGGGATACGGATGACCCACCGTGTTTACATTCAACCGCAAAGACCGGTTTTTTATTCTTAAGAACCACAAAGTCAATCTCCCGCTTGTCTGTGTCCCGCAAGTAACGAAGCTCCATGCGATGTCCTTCCACATCTTCCTGGTAGTGACAGTACTTCAGCAGGTGGGATGCAACTAGGTTTTCAAATCGAATTCCAGGGCTTTCAACCTGGCTCCAGTCCCACAAATAGAGCTTCTGCTCTTTTTTTACAGCTCGAATCTTCGCTGACCCAAAAGGCGGGATTGAAAAGGAGTAATAAAGTGAGGACAAGATCCCAAGCCACCGTTTGATCGTCTTAAAATCTGCTTCGATATCGCGCGCAAGAGATGCAATAGACAGAGGTGATCCCACGCGATTGGGCAGTTCCTCCGCAAGAGCGAAAATTTTTTCCATGTCCTTTACATCTTCCCAATCTCTCAGATCCGTCCGAATCAGCCGATCTAACCTCTGATTGTGCCAACGTCGTAAATTCCGTGGATCTGCCTCGGTATATGGCTCCGGAAAACCACCAAAGTTCATGAGGTTTTTTAAGCAATCCTTCTTGTAACCCAGCTCAGCTACCGAGTAAGGATGCAGCCGATAGTAGTGGTAGCGCCCAAGAAGGGAATCGCCTCCTTTGCGAAAATGATCCAATCGGGCTGACCCCGTAATCAGAAATGAATGCGTATTTTTTAAGGTATCGTAGAACCCCTTGACCATGTTTCGCCAAGTCTTTGCCTTATGGACTTCATCTAAGACAATCAGCTGTTCTGCGTTTGGCCACTCCCTGTTTTTGATCTTTTTTCGGTCAGGGCCACTGTCCCAATTCAGGTAAGCCGGATGGCCGTCGTAGAAATCATGAATCAACCCTTGTGCGAGCGTAGTCTTCCCCACTTGCCTAGGCCCACCTAAAAAGACCATTTTTTTCTGAAGGTCTGCCTGAATGGGCGCCGAGAGATAACGCATGAGCATTTTGGACACAACTCCATTTTACTCATGAGTAAAATGGAGTCAACTCCAATCCATTAGCACTCAGTCTACGGTCAAATCTACCCTTGCCCCACAAACCCGCGCGCTGCTGCGACATCGGCCCTGATCTGATCCACGAGTTCGTTCACCCCTGTGAATCGTTTTTCTTCCCGAAGGTGGGCTATAAACTGCACTTCAAGATGCTCGCCGTAAAGTTCTAATTCTGTGTGGTCGAGCACATGAGTTTCAACACGGATTGGAATTTCACCCGATCCTGCGCTCGCCGCGACAAATGTTGGGCGCGTCCCGATGTTCGTGACCGATAGAAAAGACGCACCCTGCCAAAGCGTGGTCGTGACATACACACCATTGGCGAGCGGGAATTTTTCAGCGCAGCGCATATTCGCAGTAGGAAATCCAATCGTGCGGCCACGCTTATCGCCATGGATCACTTCCCCCCGGTAGAAAAAGGGCCGCCCGAGCAACCGTCCTGCTTCTTCAACATTGTGGGCCAATAGTAATGACCGAATGCGGGAACTTGAAATCGCTGCCCCGCCGTCCATGAGTTCAGGAGCTACAATGAGCTGCAAACCATCGCGCTGACACCACTCTTGCAGTAACTGCGATGTGCCTTGCCGACCCGTACCAAAACGAAAGTCGGTCCCCACCACAATCACTTCCGCACGGAGTTCCTTTTTGAGGATGCGCTCATAGAATTCTTGAGCGCTGACTGAAGCCAAATCTTGGTTAAAAGGGATTTCGATAACCCGATCGACGCCAATTTTTCCCAAACACTCTATTTTTTCGTCGTAAGTCATCAGCAACTTCAGATTACTTTCAGGCTTAAAATGCTCAGTCGGATGGGGGCGAAAAGTCAGCGCTGTAACGGGAAGATTGCGATCGGCTGCAGCAGCACGAGCAAGGCCGTAGAGCTTTTGATGTCCACGGTGAACGCCGTCAAAGTTTCCAAGCATGAGAACGGTTGGGGAAGGCATGAGTCCTTAACTGTACGGTAAACGGCCAAAAAGGCACACCCCCACAGCCCCTCCCTTTTCACAACTACTGTCGAGCGAGTCCAGACAGACAGGGATCAAATCGGACTGCTATTCGGATAACATTGTCCGGTAGGGATTGTGCGAATCCAATATTTAAAGCCAGCCGGAGGGAAAAATGGAACTTGGATTGGAAGCGGTGCTGCGGAGATACACTGATGTGCGACCGAAGGTGATGGTATCGAGCTTGTGTGGCGCCAGAAGCCGTTGAAATATTTTTGGTTTCCGTTGCCGAAGTTTTCAAAACAATTCCAATCATCCCATAGATTGGATTTCTCATACACCATATATGTCCGCTGTATGGTGCCCGGTGGATTTGTGCCTAGATCCGCAAATAGGTTAATCAGATTAAAATTTATCGGCGTTGGCGTTCCTGAGTTGCCGCTATGGACACGCAATTCAAATACCCAGTCACTTGCTGGTACTGGTCGACCTTGGGTCATACTTGAAATGACAGTCGAACACTTACGGGAAGAGTTTGGTTCCCAGACCGCGATATTGAATGGATAAGGAATCACGGTAGTCGGGGGTGAAGGACTCGCCGAAGGTGTTGGACTTGGGCCTGTAATTAATGTGCAGCTTCTGAGTGTCGAATCAAAGGTATAGCCCGCTGCACATACATATCTACAGTCAGCGCTACTGGTGGCAGCTGTGGTGGGGATTGTTGTGGGGCTTCCAGTCGTGTTGGGTAATGTTGCACACGCAACACATGCTGCGTTTGATCGGTTTGCCTTATAGAAGCCCACTGCGCAGGCTTGACACGTCGATGTGTCGGGTTGTGCCAAAATAGATGGTTCGTATCCTGGGCCACACAAGTCACGCCCTGGGATTGCAAAAGAGGATGTGGCTATGCAGTGGCTCGAATCAGTCTTATAGAATTCAGCTGATACTGTGATGGGGCCTGGAGGTAGCTGTTGAGTAACGGTTCGCGATGTGACCGAAGTCGTTTGTGGAATAGTGGGCAGAGCAGCGAGGTCAGTTGTAAAGACCGGGTTCGCCGGTGTGGAGGATATGTTTGGTCCATCCAGATGAATCGTAAATGCAGGATTGCTGGAGGATGGATCGACCACCCTGAGATAGTTCAGTCCACAGCTATTGGTAACCGATACAGGGTTTGATACGGAAACGGCTCCTGAGTTTCCCCCAACAATTGAAAATGAGTTTCCTGCAAAACACTCAGCATTGATATTCGAGATATTGTCTGATGTGCCTGCGGCGCCTTGGATTTTCTGAATTTGGCAGGATAAGTAAAGTCGGCCATTTGTTGCGCATGTTGCTTGCGCGTTAGGGCATTCCATACGATAGGCTGTAAACACACGCAAAACGGATCCATTTGAGTTGTCGCAAGTTCCGGTGCTTGAAAGATCAGCTACACGTTCAAAACGCCCGTTGGCCCAGCGATAGCACCCGCTACACTGTTGCCCATTTTCACATGTCATAGGATATAGGGAAATATTTCCGTTGTTCATGTGATCGCAGGCACCAGCCGTAAAGCACGTGTTCAGTTTGGTTTGGGTCGCAGCAGAAGGAACAGAGTAGCTTTGTACGGTAGGATTTCCGGCAAATATCGACGCCCCTATACTTTTGTTTTGTACGCCAAAGATCAATATGAAGTTGAACAGGATCATGAAATTTCGCTTGGATGTCTTCATGGAGTTAGAGCCGCACAATCTACTGTTGAATTCAGTTGCATCTGCCAGCCGGGAGGTGGGCCATAGGGCTTTGTCGGAACTACACAAGGTCGTGAATATCCCGTAGGCACACAACCCGTGGCCGGGCGAAAGAATGCACCAATGTTTCGAGTGAACCCGCCAAGCACTTCTTCGCACCGGTATGGACCATCTAATGATGAAGCAATATTGATCCTCGTTGGCATGACAATTTCGCAACCTGAATAGATCAGCAATGGATTGGTTACCAACCCATCGTAATATTCCGTGACGTAGTCCGAGGACGGGGGTTCTTGCGTTGGATTTGATGTGCCACTACATCGTACCGACGCCGGAGGTGCAACTGGCGTTGGTGTGGGTGTGACGGACGGTCCGGGAGTGGGTGTGACAATAGGTGTACATGTAGTCGTTGCTAGATTGAACTCGTAGCCGCTTTGGCAGGTATAGGTACAATTGCCTGGGCTAGTGGCCCCCAATGCAGGAATCGTAGTGACCGTCGCATTGGCTACAGGTGCGCATGCGGTGCAATTGCCATTTGAGGCAGTCGACTTATAGGTTCCGGCTGCACACTCCACACAAGTAGAGATAGGTAAATCATAGTTTAGGATCGTACCGGGTTGAAATCCTGCATCACAAACGGATCGCATCCCACTGGAAATGGAATTAGTCAGCTCACACGCACTGCCATCGATCTTTTGAAATGTTGCAACGGCGGTCACGGTATTCCATGCCGCAAATTCATTAATCAGACGGGACAGAGGATTGCCCGTTACTGTGATTGTTACAGGTTGAAGAAATGAACTTGGTATCGGATTTCCACCCGAAGTCTGGATGACCGATGGCGTTATAGAAAATGTAATTGGGCTTGATGTATTGATGCCGGTCCCAGTCAGCTCAGCTAAAATGACACCGTTTTTTCCTATGCCGTCCGGCGGAATCAAGAGGTTAAATCGTATGGTATTTTGACTGCATGTGTTCACTGCAGTGACTGGATTTTGAACTAATCCTACCTCTCTCCCTCCGATTCTTAGGCTCATCTGGCCTGAAAAGCACTCAGAATTGATGTTTGAAATATTGTCGGGAGTGCCAGCGGCGCCTTGAATCTTTTGCATCTGGCAGCCCAAATAGAGGCGTCCATCATTAGCGCACGTGCTTGTCCCGTTTGGGCATTCCATCCGGTAGGCAGTAAAGACGCGAAGAACAGAGCCATTTGAATGATCACAAGTACCGGTATTAGAAAGATCACTGAACCGTTGATATCTTCCAGCCATCCAACGATAACATCCGCTGCACTGCTGTCCGTCGTCGCAGGTCATAGGATAAAGCGCGATGGTACCGGCATTCATGTTGCTACAATTACCGGTACTGAAACAGGAGTTGAGCTGAGCTTGGGTAGCGTTCGAGGGCAGGCTAAAGCTCTGAACCGTTGGGCTTCCGGAAAAAAGCGATTGCGCATGGGCAACATCTGACACGGCAATCATAAACGGAAGCAAGATTGAAAGTAGACCCCCCACAATCTCAATTTTACCTTAGATTGAATCACATCACTGAGGGGTGTGTATTATTTGACACCTTTTTGTTCTGTGCCTAGGCGGTGTATCGTAAAATGAGGCATGAACAAGCACGGATTTACACTGACAGAAGTGATGGTTGCCGTGGCGCTGATGGGGATAGTGACGCTTATTGCGTCTGGGCTCTATTTTCAAACGAGCCAACAGGCAGTCAGAGTTGAAACTCGTGCTGCAGCCATCGATTTTCAGCAGCAACTCAGTCTGAGGCTGAGAACTTTACCGGTTCCTACGCCACCGTGAAAAATTCAGTTTTTACTGTGCATCTTTTATCTCTTGTTCCATTTCTATTTCATCTTGAAGCTTTTGCAATTTCTGACTGTGCATCGGTGGGCTTAGCCAACGGGCCGCCGCCGTGCCTGCCATTACTAACCAATGTGATCTCTTGGCAGAACCATAGCTGTACTGGCACAGCAGGGTTTTTAGGAGCAAGCCAACCCTCACCCAATCTCACGGCTGGAAGCACTGTGAATAATATTTATAATCGACGCCTGGCTTGTTGCCTACGAGGCGCGCAATCACCCGGATATTCAAGTAATGCCCCCACAGCTGCGCAAACTGCCCCCTACCGCTTTGACTGTTTGGAGACCGTCGTAACCCCCACGTCCACTTTTTCAGGGCTTTACAATGAATTTGCCACGGCAAACTTCACTTCAAGCGGGCTCACTTTTCCGAATCGGCTCTATCTTGTCGACAACCAGGGTGAACCGATTTCAGGTTTCTATCGGGCCAATGGTGAGCGATGCGTGGTTGCAGGTACGCCTGCGCAGGTGATCGCATTGATGGAGACTGCAATCACAAATGCAACCAACAATACGTCGAGTGCATTACCCAATGGCGTGCCCGACGCGTGTCGCTTTGTTCTTCGGACACTTTTGGTTGCTCAGTGCCCGCCACCCCAAACTGTGGCCCCAAATGCGACGACGCCCCTCATGAGTGCCGCTGGACCGGGAGGCAGAACTCGATGTCGGGTTGCAAGCCAGTTTCGCATCTTCTACGAGCTTACAGACACCACGCATACAACACGTTATTCCCGTAGTCGGTTCGCTACGATTACGAATCTAAATAATAGTGCTTCTCCTGCATTTACAATGGCTTTTGGAGCGCTTCTCAATCGCATTGATGCAACAGTTTGGAATGGAACAACCCTGACTTGCCCGATCGGTATGCATGTGGGTGGAGGGGGTGTATGCGAGTTTTAGGAACTAAGCCCTTAGGCAAGCAAGGCGCATTGATTCTACAAGTTGTTGTGATTTCGTCTGTTATGGTGATCTTGGGAATGACTTTGATGCAGCTATTAAATAACTCAAATCGAACGGTGAATAATATTGGTACCCGAAGGGATCAGGAGACATTAAGAGCCGTCGTTGAACAAAAGCTGAAAGACCCTGATGGAATGATTCGATCAGAAGAGATTTGATCTCAAGTCTTATTGGATCCTTTGTTCCTCAGTACAATCCATATGCACTTTGTAAAGCACGGCATTGCTGGACTGCACCCACGCCTTGGCAAAAGGGCGGATCGTTCGAACAACCGCCGATCCCAAAGGTTACCGCAGCACCGCGTCGTTTCGAGGACTGAAAGGTACGTACGGGTGGTGCGCCATTGACCCAATTATTGATCGCACCCAGGTTCGCTAGCTCCTGTTGATAGATCAGCGCTGGATGAGTCAGACCTGAGTCAGGTGTTGCGTAGAGTGCGCCTGAGAGGATGCTTGTCGCCGACTTGCAACTTCGCCCTGCTTCGGGACTTCTTTCAAGGGCAGCTAACCCTGTACGGCAACTATAATCGATACTTCCCGCACAGGCAGCCGTAGGTTCGCCGGACATGCCATTTGGTACCGAAACCGGGCCCGGAGGCGCACTCACCGTCCAGTTCTGATAGAACTCCCAACCTGACGGACGCGCGGGCGGAGAGGTTGTAGCACCAAATCCGAAACCACAGAAAAATCGATTATTGAACTGATTCACATTCTCACGCGTCACTTCAGTGACCGTAACACCGGGCCCAGAAGTTTGATTGTCACATGAAACATTTCCAGCAGGGGGCTGCACAGCATAGGAACAAATCTTTGTTGTGCCCCCGCTCATCCCGACCAAGTAGCTGGCAGCTGTAGCAGTAGATGGATCGACCAAGAAAGTCGTCGTCCCTAAACTTCGACACTCTTGCGCTGTATGTTGTCGGTTCACAAGTTTTACAACAATCAGCTGATCTTCTTCTTTGGTACAGAGGTTTGGATTGACAGCTCCACCCTCTCGCAAAACTCTGTCTTTCTCTCCCTGACAAGTCGCTTGCTGCAGGTCTGCCACAATCTTCGCTGAAGGATTCGGGCCGCACACCGGCTGGCCGCCTGGGCTTACAGAAACTACAACCCAGGTGTGAACTGGATTAAAAGCAGGATTATCATACTGCTCTTCTGGAGTAGGTCCATCGGACATGCTGGCGCAAACTTCTGCAGCACTTCCGTTAGAAGCACGAATTGCCGCATAACCCACGGGGTCAAGCGTCTCGTCATTGGTTTGAGTCGCAAGCCTTGGAATTCCAGAAATATCAAAAACCTGAATGAGTGCCGTACGAACACGGATATCTTGTGCGCGCGCGCAGCCCCGAGCCCCGGTACTGTAGGTCACGGCTAATCCCGTCTGATCATCTGGGCAAACAGCAGAAAATCTTGCCCTGACTTCAAAGGGACACTCTTGGGTCGCTGGCAAATCTCCACAGCGACGCATATTAATATCATAGCGCCCAGTCACTTCCCGTGGGCCATTTGCCGCACCTACGATGTTGCTAGGCCCTCGTTCAAAAAGTCGATCATTCCAGGAAGAAGGAAGCGAGGCTGCTTCAACACTCGGTTCCTCTTGACGGCAAGGGAGCAGACCCGCAGCGGAGATTGCACTCATTGTTTTATAAGTGTCTTGTACGCACCGACTGAGCTTAATATTTGCCAAAACTGAGGAGGTCTGCGCATTTGCCAATTGGAAACCGGACCCAAGCACCAACAGAATCATCCATCTACACATACTTTTCCCCCACTTCGATCACATCACCCTAATTAGAAGTCCCACCATTTGTTGTCGTCTGGATGGTGATCGTGCCACCTGATCCACCACTACCACCTGGAGGCGGAGTTGCGGGTCCGCAGCCCACACTACTTGGCCCGCACTCTGCCTGTGAGGATGCCAAAATCGCAGCCGGCGACGATGCAATAGAAGCAACCCGACGCATTAAAGCGATCTGGGAATCCCGCACCCGCACTTGTCGCTGTTGACTCGATTGCGAAAACATCATTTGCCCAAAAACCACACCGATAATCGACATGATGGCGAGCACGACCATTGCCTCAACCAGACTAAACGCCTGTTGCGCCCGAAAATGACGAATGAACCCCATGATTACCCCTATCTTATATCTTACTCAGGTTTTCTAAGACTGCCTAACGCGTGTCGCGAGTGACACATTACCCAAAGGTAATCGCAAAGACCGAAGCACCCGCATCTAAAAATTCTATATGAAAATTCCTTGGCTTTTGCCCGTTCTTTTGACGGATCAACTGATAAAGCCGCTGGCCCTGTAAAACACCTGTGCCCCGAGCATCAATGTCAGAACCATGATCTATCCCTGGTGCATCCCCATCTAAAGTGACGCGGAAGCGAATAGCCTTAGTGTCCGATGTGTTGGGCCCCATGACCAGATGCAGGTCTCGCGCCTGAAAGTGAATGCTGAGACTTCCGTGTCCTTTTGCTAAGGCTGAACTTTCTGGCCCAACTTTCCAACTCCCCTGCAGGGTCCATTGATGCAGCAAAAGATCTTTGGAACCTGGGTAGGTTTGCGCTGCATCTTTTGCGATTGCGGCCTCAGATGTAAACCCTTTTTGCCACTGGTAACCCAAGTATGTTTCTGGGGTACGCTGATATTCTGCGCTACTGGTCGCTTGTTGTTCTACGCCAGTGGATGCCGCCGAGTTCACGAGTGGAACCATCTGTGTGCCTAGCATGGACTGGAGCATGCGTTCTGTTTCTTCGTATCCCCCTTCGCCAAAATGTTTAGAACGAAGCACCCCATTCCGATCAATCAGATAATGAGCGGGCCAGTATTTATTTTTGTAGGCATTCCAGATCGTGCGGTCATTGTCTACAGCAACGGGATAAGCGATGCCTAAATCTTTCACCGCTTTTTGCACATTGCTCAGATCCTTTTCGAAAGCAAATTCAGGAGTGTGCACACCGATGATGACTAAGCCCTGATCTTTGTATTTTTCATACCAAGCCTTCAGATACGGCAGCGTTCTTAAACAATTGATGCAGGAGTAAGTCCAGAAATCTAAAAACACAACTTTGCCCCGAAGCTCGATTAAAGAGAGCGATTTCGAGTTGATCCAATCGTTTGCACCATCGATCGGTTGGGCGCCAACGTCCTGATCCGTTGTACTGTCGGGCGCCACCTGATCCACTAAGACTTGTTCAATTTTGTTTGTGTTTAAGAATGAGATTTTAGAGAGAACCTTCGTGTCGAACCCAGTCGCGATCACTACGACCCCGCCTAATACAACAACACCCAGCCCGCGTTTAATCCACTCTTCCGCACCAAGTCCTTTCTTTAAAACGCGAAGGACCTTTCCACCCGCAAAGATCGCGACCCCAAGCGAAGTCGCAGCGCCGGCTGCAAAAACAAAAAGTAAACCTGCCGAGCGCCCACTTGCGCCTTGGGTCGCAGCGCCCGCAAGGAGCAAACCTAAGATGGGCCCTGCACAGGGCGCCCAAAGCAGACCCACGGATGCACCCATCAGGAGCGATGACCCCACCCCGCTGCCTTTTTCTGCTTTTTTTTGTAACGCTCCACCTAATCGAATGAAGGGTTGGCTTAAACGATCCGCAATCTTTGGAAAGATCAGAGCGAATCCAAGCACTGAAAAGAGTACGAGCGCAAACACTCGGCCATACTGGTTGGCCTGCACGACAAAAGTGCCGCCTGTGACTGAAAGTGCTCCAAAAAGGGCAAAACTTAAGCCCATTCCAATCAGCATGGGGAGGCCGGCCTTTCTAAAGGGCTGATCGGATCTCGAAAAAATAAAAGGAACGACCGGTAGAACGCAGGGGCTAAAGATCGTCAGCACGCCACCGAAGTAAGCCAGCAGGAGAAGGAGCATGGCTTCATCATAAGCTAGAACTTCGGGATGGTGCTCGCAGAAGTCCTTTCTAGGGCTGCCAACTGAGTTGGCACTTTTTGTTGATTATCGCCAACTCAGCTCACTTTGCTTTCTTAAACAGCTCCGCAAATTTCGCAAGACGAGGATCTTTTGCCAGATCCTCCGCAGGAACAAAACGCAGCGACGCAGAGTTCATGCAGTACCTTTGACCTGTGGGTTTTGGACCATCGTCAAACACGTGACCTAAGTGTGAATCTGCATGCTTAGACCTGACTTCCGTTCGCTCAGCAAAAAGTTTTTTATCCGTCTTCGTGACGACGTTTTCAGGAACCAAAGGTTTGGTGAAGCTAGGCCATCCGGTCCCAGAATCAAACTTATCGAGCGAACTAAACAAGGGTTCACCCGATACAATGTCGACGTAGATCCCAGGTTTATGGTTATCCCAATATTCGTTCTGAAAGGGAGGCTCAGTGCCTTCTTTTTGGGTGACCTCAAATTGGCGTGCTGTGAGCTTTTTCTTCAGTTCATTAGAATCCATTTTTTTGTACTCCGGGGCTGCATGAGCTAATCCCATGGTTTGGACAAGAATCGCTACGAATATCGTCACCATAGACTTCCATTTAAGCATTGAATGCTTGAGTTATTGTGAAATTATCGTAAGGTTTCAAGGACGCGCTCGTGGTGGAATGGTAGACACGCTGGTCTTAGGAACCAGTGACGCAAGTCATGGGAGTTCGAGTCTCTCCGGGCGCACCACTTGATACAGTACACGAACCGGCACGGCCGGCCGCGTTTCCGGAAACGGCCAGGCCCTCCCGCATGGCCGGAGCTTTTAACCCCAACCTAATTTTTTCAGGATGCAGTTCAACGAACTGAATGAGTTTTGCATAGATCCCCCGTCTCATTTCGATCGGAGTTTTTTCTAAGTTTTGGATCGCACGTTTGATGCGGAACCTTAAACCGTCGCGATCTGGGGTTTCTTGTAAGGCACGGGTTGCGCCTGTGGTGAGGGTTGTAAGCGTTTGATTGAGCGTGGTGAGTTTCACCGTGTTGGATTGGATCTGCCTGTATATCCCTTCAGCGGGCACACCTTTAGGAAGTTCCGATAAGCGTTCAATCAGGTTTTCGTTTCGTCTTTGGATGGTCGCGATGTCATTTTCCAGGGTTTTGATCCTTCCTAGGAGTGCAGGCCTATCGTCCGTGGTTTG
>JAIXOQ010000022.1 GCA_027486675.1 Pseudomonadota bacterium | reverse complement strand
TCGATGACTAGAACATCTGATGAGCTCTCCGTAGTGTGCGACACCTCTTCAGTTCCATCGGGTTTAAGTTCTAATTCTGGATGGCGTGCCTTGATGATTCAGGGCCCACTTGATTTTTCTCTTGTCGGAGTCATGGCTGAAATTTCAAACGCACTCGCAGCGGCGGGTGTTAGCATATTTGCCATTTCTACATTTGATACCGATTTTATTTTGGTCAAAGGTCAAGATTTAGCTAAAAGCATCAGCGACTTAAAGACCGCAGGGCATAGCTTTGTGGGCTAAGAGGAAAAATTTAAAAATTACTTCAGTTCTGTCCATTCGAGCTCACCTGAGCCGTCTTTATTATGAAAGGTAGGAAAACCCTATGAGTAAGCAATACGTGATTCTAAATTATGAGAACCTTGAGGTATCGAAACGTCGCGATGACCCTAAGCTGGCCGAAGCCTACTGGGGAGCCTGGATGGCCTATGTCGAAGCGATCAATGAGGCGGGGATCGTTCGCGGAGGCGAGGGGCTTGATTATCCGAGCACTGCAACCACCGTGACCCTAAAAAATGGCAAGCAGGTGGTTCAAGATGGGCCCTTTGCGGACACCAAAGAGCAGCTAGCAGGCTTTTTTATCATTGAAGTTCCGAATCTCGATGTCGCACTGGAGTGGGCTGCTCGGAACCCGGCCTCAGCGAACGGTAAAGTGGAGGTTCGGCCCGTGCTTCCTAAACCTACTCACGACTCGTGAAATCCGTCGAACTCATCGCCAGGGGCTCCTATGGGAAGCTCCTGGCTTTTCTGGCAGCTTGGTCTGGCGACGTCGCATCAAGCGAAGATGCTTTGGCTGAGGCTTTCGAGAAGGCTCTGGCTCACTGGCCGCGGGAGGGTGTTCCGGAGAATCCGGATGCATGGCTGATACGTGCGGCGAAGAACAGACTTGCAGATCGCTTTCGCCATCTGAAAGTGGTGGTCAATTCCGAGATCGAGATCGAACTTCGTGAGAGCGAAAGAAGAGAGCGACTCACGGAAGAGGCCTGGCCTGATGAGCGTCTCAAGCTCCTCTTTGTCTGTACCCACCCAGCCATTGACGCGGCAATGCATACACCGCTCATGCTTCAGACTGTGCTGGGTTTAGACGCGAAAACGATCGCATCTTCGTTTCTGGTTTCGCCCGCCAGTATGGCTAAACGGTTGGTTCGGGCGAAAGCGAAGATCAAGGCGGCCCGAATTCCGTTTGAAGTTCCTTCAAGCGAGAAACTTGCGTCACGGCTTGATTCTGTTTTAGAAGCGATCTACGCGGCTTATGGCGCGTCTTGGGATCTTTTTCGAGGCGAGGAGGCGTCTTCTCGCGACTCTCTCTCCGACGAGTCTCTCTATCTTTCTGAGACTCTCTCTCAGCTCCTTCCCAATGAGCCAGAAGCACTGGGACTTCATGCGCTCATTCTCTTTTGTCAGGCTCGCCAAAGGTCCCGCCGCACGTTTGTGGGAGCCTACATTCCTCTCGAAAAACAGGATCCAAGCTTTTGGGATCAGCGAATGATCCAAAGGGCTGAAGGTATGCTGCATGCGGCTGCGGCCCTGAAACGGCTCGGGCGATTTCAGCTTGAGGCTGCGATTCAGTCTGCCCATGTAGCGCGTATTCGGAACGGCACGGACAACTGGGCGTCGGTGGTGCAACTCTACGATGCTGTTGTTTCCCTGAGCCCCAGTGCGGGTGCTCAGCTCGCCCGGGTGTCAGCTATTCTTGAAGCGTTTGGAGCAGCTACAGCCGAGACGCAACTCGCGAGACTCGAGTCAGAGCAGGAGGGGACTCTTCGTAGTTTTCAGCCGTATTGGGCCGTTAAGGGCGAGATCCAAGCCCGATCGGGGCTCTTGGCTGAGGCAAAACAGAGTCTACGAACAGCCGTAGGTCTAAGCATCGATCCTGGATTACGGAGTTATCTCTTAGATAAGATCGCGCAGCTTAGTTAACCGCAAGCTCCTGGATCCATAGACACCTGCCTGAGCGCTATGCTCGGAGCCCTCTGATTTTTGTGAACCCACGTCTCACCGCCCGCGGCGACCGCGCAGTTTAGATTCTCCAGGCTACTCCAACAAATAAGTTACAAGACCTTAGAAGGAAGGTTCCAGATGACCCATCTGCCCATTTTGAAAACGGGTATTGGCAAGTTGAATTTCCTCTCTCGAGGTCATGCAAAATGGCCCACCCCAGACGACTGGCTCACCCATTGATTGACCACCACACACCAGAATGCGAAGCCTTGCCGTGTGAGCACTTAATATAATCTGTTCTCCCGTTTTCGAAAGAAGCAGGGCTTGATGTTTCTCGATCTTTCTTTTCCCGGAAATAGTGCCATTGCCATCCATCAAGAACATGAACCAATTTTGCTGACTGTCTAGCGCCAGGGTCAGACTTCCGCCAATTTCGACAGACACATCTAACAATGTGACTGGGGTGGCTAATTCGTTGAGTGGTGACTTCAGGTCTTTATACTGACCCGCGACTAATCTTAATTTTGATACTTCATCAATGAGTTCAGGCATTTGATGGGCACTCACATGAAATGCTTTAGGTGGTAAATTTTTATTCTGATCACTTAAATTCACGAAAATTTGGAAGCCCAAACAATCTGGCCCAACTTCTGTTGGCACCTCTTCGTGCAACATGCCGGAACCCGCTTGGGTCCAATGAATGTCACCTGGCATGATCAGACTTTTGTCACCAAAGCTATCTCGGTTTCGAAATGCTCCCCTTGACTCGGGTAGCAGGTAGGTGACTGCCGAGAACCCAGCATGAGGGTGAGGGGGAAAAGTTGGCTCACTCATCTTGAACAAATCCAAATTGAGAAATGGATCCGTATTTAACGCTGATGAGCTTCTTAGGCCAACCGAGCTAAACCCCCGGCTGTGCTTGTGTTCGGTCAGTTCGATTTGCTTAATGACTTCTTTATTCATCATTAAGTTTAACCATGCCTTACCCTCTGAATTCCTACAACTCACACAGCGAGAGCTACGTAGTATGTCATGCGGTCGGTAAGCCCCTGGTTCTCAAACCCTGTGAATGGTAGAGGTGATTACTCGCTAGTCGTTTCGAGCACTTGCAAGGATTGGGCATCAATAAATCATCACCCGGTTATTAACTAATATTAAAAGGAATCTACTCAAGACCCTCACGAAGCCGTTGGGACAATATCACATTCCTTGAGTTTTCGGTCAGCTTCCCAAAAATTGTTGAAGTACAAGAAACTACCCGCCAGAACGGAAATCTGAATCTTTTTCTTCCTGAGGCTACTTCGTCTTCAATTGCTTTTCGAAGATACATGGATGTCGTCACAGGACATGCAACTTTAGCCCCCAGCCGTTTTGCTAAGCTTTTCCTTAGGTCCGATAAATTCCAGTCAGAGCCTTTCGGAATAGTCTTCACAATTTGAGAGATAAGCTCGGGCGAACCAATAGCCATCGTTTGCCCTGCTTTCATGTCAGCAAAGTCACATTGCAAGAGCTTAACTTTTGGTTCGTACTTTTTCTTAGTCGTCGGAACCCGTTTCATCTTGGCTCCTCAGTCGCTTTCCTAAGGTCTTCGATGTATGTCTCAACCGCTTTATCGACATTAAAGAAAAGATAGGACATTAGCTTTGGTATAAAACCTTGAACGATTAGATGTTCAGCAAAATCGACCTCAGTTTCTCCATCTTGCTTGGGAGTAAAAGTTCCTATCCAGTTTCCACTGAAATTCTCATTATCGATAATTTCTATTCCGAAACGGTTGGGAGGTGTTTTTACTTTAGTTCGAAACTTTATCTCTGGTCCTCGCTTTGGTTTCTCAATCCACACTTCCTGACCGCTTGCGGTATCTACCACTTCGACGACTCCGACATCGCTTCGCCAAGACTGATTCGATAAATTTGTAACTGTCTCGAACAGTTTTTCTGGACTCGCCTTGATGGTAACTTTTCTTCTAGCAGACCTTTCATTCGGTAGAATAACTCCCAGCCCAATAATGATTATGGAAATTGAGATTAAACCTATGATGATAAGTTTCATTTTTACCTCCGCTCGATTGGTAGATAGATTTCGGTGACAAGGTCCCTTTCGCTTCGAACAGTTCGAGGGTCGTTGAGGTAGACCTCAAAGGGAAAGGCATCTCGAAGCCGGAAAGCAGAATTGGGTAGCCAATTTCGATAGGCAATATTCCATGTCTGCCAAAGATTTTTATAACTTCCAGAGTGTGTAAACACGGCACAGCTTCCGGACTCAATAATGATAACATCCAGACCATAATAAGAAGGATGCTCCGTCTTCGTAAGTTCAAACCCTCCAAAATATCTCACCCTGTCCCGAATCTCCAGGTCAGGGTCTTCAAACATGACAGCACAAGCTCGCCCAACTTGTGACCAGAGGTCATGCCTTTCGATTAGACTTAAGGCTAGTTTAAAGGCTCTTTCGGCTGCCTTCTGGAAACTTCGACCCTCGTATCCGCTCTCCATTATTCCAACGATGGCGTGAGAAGCCTTGGCTTCGATTCGTTGCGGAGTCGCAACAAAATTGGCTGCCTCGGTTCGCTGTGTCTGCCACAAAGAGCGAGAGTTTACTCGTAGCCGTGCTGAGGTGCCGGGAGTAAATCCAAACCGCTTGCGGAAGGCTCGGACAAATCCGGAAACAGAATCGTAACCAACTGACAGAGCAGTATCGAGGACAGATGCTGTATCGGCATCTTGAAGCCTTGAGTATCCTGCTGCCAATCGAGTTCTTCGGATAAATCCGGCAATGGGCTCGCCTGTATAAACAAGAAACAATCTGTGGAGATGAAAAGGAGAAATGCCGGCTTGCTCGGAAAGCAACTGGAGAGTCATTTTGCTATCAAGATTCCGCTCAATAAACTCAACCACTCGATTAACTCGATTTCGATACTCTTCTTCAAACATAGACGTAAGCATACTTTATATAAATCTTGCCTGATGTGCAGGGCTTGCTATGTCATGCATTTCCACCTAGTAAGGTGACTGGTCCCTAAACCGCCAAATGAATAGCTTAATGAGCTGCCCTGGAGCACGATCCGTGCGCTTTAATCGAGCTTACCGATCAATTTAATGGGAAACAAATGATGGTGACCTCGAGGTTGTAGAGGTTTTTGAGGTGAACAAGCATGAGTACTATGTCAAAGAATTATGGTCTTAAGGATCTTGAAAAGCGTTTAGGTAAGCTTACGGTCTGTGAGTTCGTTCCCACATGGCGCTCTACCAAAGAGCTGACTCAGAAGGAATTAGGCAAAAGGCTTGGGATCTCTATCGCCAATCTTTGTGACATCGAAAAAGGGCGGCAGCTCGTGAGTCCTGCAAAGGCAGAGCAAATCGCGAAGGTTTTAGGTGTTCCTCCTCAGTTGCTAGTGAAGCTTGCATTAGAAGAGGAGTTGGAAGACGCGGGTCTTAAGTACTCCGTGGATGTGCAGCCTGATGCGTAATAGATTTTAGATTTAAATAGTGGCGGTTGGCGGAACACTCAGTGGGTCGGGAGCTTGAACTTAGCTTCACCTCGGGACCCTTGCGATATTAAAGACTTCCAGGTGGCGCAAGAAATAGCGTTTGCCGAATTTCTTCGAATACTTCTTAAACCTGCGATCCAGTTGCGTTGCCTCTTGGCCCAGCGGGACATTCTATTAAGATTCAATTGAGGTCCCGAGATAAGTTATCAATAGGCGGATGAATAAGGCATGAATGCGGATCAGTGTAGCGAAAAAGGCAATAAAAACAACAAATTAAGAAATGACCCCTTAGCTTGATCAGAATAGTTATCTATTTGCATTTTGATAACGTAGTGCTATAAAACATCAAAAATGAATGTGGCCTGGATTCTGATTTGTAACCTCATATATTCGGGCTTCGCCCTTGCTACTTGCTGTGGCGAAAGTCCGGACGCCAAGGATTTCTATCGAAGGCTAGGGATTACCTCTGATGCATCGCCGGAAGTGATCAAGAAGCAGTATCGCCGTCTAATGAAACACTACCATCCGGACCGCCCGGGTGGAGACTTGGAGATCAGCAAAAAGATTATTGAAGCAGGTGAAGTCCTGACGGACCAGGGGAGGCGCGCAAACTATAATAAGCGCGGAGCGAACTCAGGTGAGCGAAGTTATTACAGTTCGAATCCATGGGCAAGTAAGACACTCGATTTGCTGAAGAAGTCACGTAAGGAGACTCCGTCATGGAGTTTTGTGGAGCAATACTTCACTAACGAGTACCAATATAAAGCTGTAGAAATCCTGATCAAAATGGACCTTCAGGTGAGCGACAAGCTAGGCCATCTTGCATCGCTGGGAAATGAAGTTCAATTTCGGATCTTTCAAGCAGTTGCTAATTACAGCGATGGGGACCAACTGGACAAGGTTCTACCTCATCTCTCCCAGGTAACAACCGATTATCCATACCGTGCGTTGATGATGATGATCGAGCACAACAAGAAGAGTCTCGTTGCTTTCAAATGGATCGCAACTTTCCGCGCGAAGGAGTCTGTTGAACTTGTGCGGTTGCTTCTGAAGCACAAATCGAGCGTGGCTGGATTCCTCAGAGATATTGATCCCAATTCAGCGCGACATGAGTATTTGGAAGCCTTCGATCTTTTGCTCGGTACCGCTGCTCCAATCGCCATACATGATTCCAAATCAAAACGACTGAGTCGCGAAATGAGGCTGAGATCAGTATTGAATAGTGGCGATTTAGCGAACTTATCGGGCGCATTGAGCGATTTCTTGACTGATGATGGGGTCGCAGACGAAATCGCGGGATTAGCGAAGAGAGTTTATAAACTCATACGCGAGATTAAAGCTGGAGAAGTAGATCTAAAATCCATTGTGTCCGTGAGCGAGTATAGGAAACTAAGACCAAATGCGAGTGCAGAATCCTACTTGCTACAGGTTCTGGCACAGCTACCAGACAAGGCTCATCTCTCTGACCTGGTTTTTTTTCAAGTCGGAGACGCCGATTCCTTTCAGTGGCTTGCTGGGGGTCTCTTCTCCAGCAGCGCCAATATTGATGATCTTTCTCATTTTCAAAAGCTGATCGACTTAGCGCGCAAGCAAAGCCCCAAGATTCCCTCGAGTGTGTACGAGATTCCAGGAATTCAAGAGGAGCTGCTCAGGCTAGCGCGAGAAGATCAGTCGCCAAGGACCGCACTCAAGATTCTTGCCCTTGTGAAACAGCGGCGTTCTTCCAGAGATGAATTTAAGGGCTTTAAGGACCAGTTGTTGGCAGTCATCCAAGGAAACTTACTTGCAGGGATTTACGAACAATCAGATGCAAAAGTTGCGATAGAGGCTTGTTTGGGGCAAGGGTCTAGTGATTGCCGGGTAGCGATCGGAGAATATCTTCTGCATTCTGACGCCAAAGACTTCGATCAAGGTACGATCTTAGTGGCATCAGAAGTCGGTTCGATCGAACTGAAGACCGGGCTGCTTCTGTTGGCTCTAAAGAAGACAGACTCAGACATCGAATGGAACGGTCTTATTGAAGCTTGGAGTCAACTGGAGCAAGGTGATTTCGCTCGTGTGTGGGAGGAGTCAAGAGCAGAGCTGCTTTCCGGATCCCAAAGTGCAAAACTCGATCGGGAACTCTATCTCAAGCTTCTGCGAGCCGGAATCAAGGACAGGGATTTCGTGCGCGAAGGAGGCTTAAAGGTAGCAAGTACTCTTGAACCGGAAGAACAAGTACATTTCTATGTTAGAGCTACTGCCGTAGCTGCAAACTCAGTGCTCCAGAGTGAGATACTTCATCTTGCTTACCTGGGTAGCAGTTCAAATATCGATTCACTCAATGCTCTTATTATTAGTTTTAAGGGGAACGTTGCTGCCCAGAGTGATCTTGTCGCTTGGTATCTTCGGGATCGCGAATATCTTTTGGATGCTGAGGATTTCTCACGACTGGAGATTCCTCGAAATCCCTCAGCTAGCCTCACCTCTGAATTGGTAAAACTCCGATCTGTAAGACCTTGGCTTTTTTCTTCTGGATTCAAACGAATCGTGAGTCTCTGCGGATATTACGCAGGAGGGGCTTACCCAAAGTAAGCGCGCGAGCAAGAGGGAATTCGTGGGAAGTCAGGGAGCTGTGAATGTTGTTTGATGCCGTCTGAAAACGATCCGGGAAAACGTACCTAAGAGGAATATTGCAGCTTTTGCTTTCAGGACGGGAAGCGCAATGCTGAAGGCGTTTTGCTGCAGGAGTTCCAGGACTGCAGCTGCGCAGAGATGCGAAAGTGGGGGATGAATCTTTGCCTGCAAGGCTTGCCTCATAAAGAGTTATTTTTTGTCATGGGGGAATTGCGTGAGGATAAAAATACTGCCGACCCATCTCTCTATCAGCAAACTTGATCCTTCAGATGTATTTCCATCTTGGGCTACATCTGGGATGTTCTGGTCGATGACTAGAACATCTGATGAGCTCTCCGT
>JAIXOQ010000012.1 GCA_027486675.1 Pseudomonadota bacterium | reverse complement strand
CTTTAAAGCCGCCTGCGAACGTAATGACATATGTACGCGTGAGCAATTTTTGTCGTACTGCGATATAAGAATCCACGCCATACATCGACGCAATCTTTTCAACAAAAGGCTTCAGACTCGAACTTAACGCGTCAGTCACCATGCTGTTGGTAAGAATTGAGATTTTATACGAATAGTGGCTTTCACCATTTGTTCCAAGATCATCGCAACTGGCAAAGCTTCCATTTTTTGCGGGGTCTCGAAGCGAGAAACATCGTTAATCGCCGACATCATCCCAATCGCCACCGTAAAATTCACCCCAGGAATCGTCATCAGTAATCGGGCATTCTCATCGTTCTTTGCGATGTTTTTCAGGTAGTCATCTAACTTGAAAAGCTTTTTCTCGTAATCGAGCATTAGCTCCATAAGGTTGTCGATCATGATTTGCTCGCCTGGCTCGAACTTTTGCTCGGAAACCCATCGCTTCAAGCGTTCCGTAACTAAGTTGCCCTCTGGGGCATCTAGCATTTTCCGATTGAGTAATCCTCGAATCGAATTTTTTACGGACCGCATCCCCTTGGCTAAGAAACGTCGATGCGTAATAAGCTGGCGCATTTCCCAGCACTCTTCATCGGGCACTTTGACCTCTGGAATAAAGTCGAGACGAAGCAATTGCGCGAGAATATGGGCATCGACTTTGTCTGTTTTTACTCGCGCATACGCAATGGCCTTCACCTGAAGCGGATTCGCCATCAAAATACGATCCACATGATCGGATAAAATCGTGTAAATCGCCCATGAGTTAAAAGTCGCCTCAAGGACAATTTGATCATCACGCTCTAACGTTTCTCCAAACGCATCGAGATCATCGGGCGTACAAGGTATTTTGTATTCCTTTTTACTTTTTCCATCCGATGATAGTTCACACACTTGGACAAACTCTTTGTGAACATCCAAACCATAGTACTTCATCTTATCTCCCCTGAGAGTCTGTGGGTTGACCACAAGTGAATTACCCTTCATTTGTGGGGGTTTTTGGGATCAACGACAGTTACCTATTCGCGCTCTTGGCGCAACCGGGAAGGTCGTGGGGCAGCTAGCTACAAGTACGGGCTCGAGGCCCAAACAAAATTCAGCCGTCCCTCATACGTTGATGACCCATAGACTCTCTATCGAAACATCAATCGTATGACCTTGTTCCAGTTCCTGAATTAAATCATGAACTGGAAAATTAGTGTGACGGTGCTCGATAGCCTCGTTGAACCATACCCGCTATTCCTGCTACAAGGATGCACCTACAGGCACTTGCCTCACTTGTGGCTCGGATGACCTGATGGCCCACCTGCCAGGAGTCGGCGTCGAGTACGGCCTAGAATGGGTCGTGAAGTCCATAGTTGAGTCCGAGTGCAGCGCCATCGACGTGAGTGAATGGTTCGACAATTACCTTCGCGAGGTCTATCCCGATTCCGTAAGCATCGGATGGCTGAACGGGATCGATCCCATCATGGCCATGGAACAACTTGATCCCATTGCCTTCGACATCGCTAAGTCCGAATGGCTCGACCAGGAAGTCGAAGAGGAACGCCTCATAACTCTGGACAATGGCTCAACCTACTACGCAGCTGATGAGCTGGAGGGCCTGGGGTGACCATACCCAGATGAAGATCTGAATGATGGAGTAACCTTGAACTGGTCAACGCTAAAAATTTAAGAAACTCCGGTTAGAGGGATTGCAAGGATTTAGAGATTTAAATCAAGATGATTTTAGTCTACTGTTACCGCCGAATGCTATTTCGGGGCTTTCTATCGATTGTAATTTTCCTTTTCGCCTTTTCTGCCTTCGCAGGAAAAGAGTATTTATTGCCCCTCGATAAAAACGCCGAGATTTTAGTTTCGGGCAAGATCTCTGTCGGTCGCATTCTCTTTCTGACAGGCGCGCAATACACCCAATACTTTTATGAAAACAAACTGAGCCCCATTGATCTCGTCGTCGTTGATCAGTTTCCAACGGAACTCGATCCATTCCCTTTGGCGGGTGTAATTACAGAATCGCACGTTCAACCGGGCTGCCATATGGAGAGGCAAGCGACCAAAATTCAAATTCCGTTTTTGACACTGAATGGGGCCATGTCAAATTCGATTCTGAGAGATCTAGCCAAGACGAAAAGCTTTCTGTCCTTCGAAGTCAATCTGGCTAACAAAACATTGAAAATCAAAACCGACATTTCTGAGAAGGTCGCACAAAAGATCTTTCAATCTCGCCTTAAGCCGATCCCGATCTCTCAGTATCGTGAAACTTATGATTTGATTCAGCCTCTGCGCGATGTGCCCTACGAATACTTAGAGCATTACGGACAGAAACTGAAGAGTATCCATCGTGCCTCTGCAGGCCAAACACAAACCAGTCTTCCGATGATTATCGGTGTTCCGGCAGATGTTTTTTTAAAGCTCATACGTGAAACCCTTATTCATGTGAATGGAGAATCTCTCAGTCTCGGAGATGCAATCCGAAAGCAAATGATTCGAATAAAAAGGGTGGGTCTTTTTTCAGAAGAAGTTCCTAAACTGCTCTTAGAGATTCAAACTTGGTTTGACCAAGTCCCTTATCGAGAAGACATATTTGATCCTTTGATGCTCATGATCGATTCGCAATTCAGAGCTCAGGGCGGGACCGGTGCTTCGCTCCGTTTGCGATCGAGTAATCGGGTTGAAGACAAAATTGGAGCCGGGGCATATCGATCCATTCACTTGCCTTTTAATGAATGGACTCCTCGCGATATCCGAGTTCTGCAAATCTTTGGAATGTACATTGACATGGCAAAGTCTCTTTACACTCCACGAGCCTTTATACTCCGGCAAATGTTTGGTTTAGATGAGTCGCTCACTGACATTGCTGGTGGCTATCATGTCTCCGAGGATGCATTGAAAGGCAGTGGGATCGCATTTCTGGAGCTAGTAAACGGCTACAGAATACTTAAACTTGTGATCCACCCTCCGGGAGGAAGTGGGACAAGCCCGCTTGCCGGTTCGCAATACGAAACTATTTATTTGATCGAGAACCCATCGGGTGAAATCCGATTCTCTCCTGACGGATTAATTTCCAACAAAGAACCATTTGAGCCGAGCATTACCTCTCTAACCAGAAGCGAAATCCTTTCATTATTCACGGAGGTTAAGAAGAGTGGACGGAATTGGGGCTACTATGAGTCTCAGGGAGATAAAATGCTCTTTGAATGGGGAGTGAAGGAGGACGGAGAACCCAGATTATTTGATACGAAGGAACTGAATAATAATTTGGTAGAAGCACCAAGATCACCACCTGATTTTGGTTTAAGTCCTGAATCCAACGAAATTCTGGGGCAACTAGGTTTTCAAACCTTTGAATCCGGTTTTCAAACGCGAGCGTTTAACGAAGATGGCAAGATCAGTGGAAAGAAAATAGAAGTTTCTTATCTATACGTTCAAATCGATCATCAAAATGTCTTACTCACGACTGATGACGACACCTCGACTGAAACGGCACTCGAATTGATTTCCGACGGATTCAAGCAAAACAAAGTCAAACTTCTTTCGGCCGGAGTCATTCAGGCAACGATACAAAAAGCTGTTTCTCGGAGCCAACATCCTGAGGTGACCTCGATGAGTATCTTAGAGAAAAGTGCCATAAAAGCCTTTACCGAAGATCAGGCCAAGGAATTCCTTTTTGCTCTATTTGGATCTCACAAAGTTAGACCAGGTTATGCCGATTTAGATATATCCCCTTCATCGAGCGCCGTTAGCAAGTACTCTAAAAAGCTTTCAAAAGGATATCGCAACTCGATGTTCGTTGTTTCGACTGAAGTCCGAAAAGCCGTATATGGTGACGTGCCTCAGGTACAAACGATTGCTCCTTTCTCAAACATTGCCCCTGACGTCGCAGATGTTCTCATCAACCTCGGACTGAAAGACGTTCAAGAAATCTTGATGGAGTCCGCTCTAAAACATCCATTTTCCATCGGTGCCACCATGGGTTGGCATATCCTGATGCTCGTAGACGGTACGCCTAAAGTTGTCATTATTAAGGATCACAATACTAATCACACATCTCTGATCAATACTATTGAATCGACAATCGAAGCTCTTCCGGTAAAACATGAAATCAAATTTCTTCAGTTTGGAGATTTTGATGCTGAGATCATTTTTCCCGGAAGAGTTGTATCCCTCGACATTCATTCAAGTATTTTCTCAAGAAATAGATTTGATTTTAAGATGATTTCCCTCTGGCTAGAGGCCATTCGATTGACTGGTGTGGAATTCGCCGCAGATGCACATTTTCTGAATCGTGCTTCTAGCAGCGATTTCATTAACGCATTGTCACCGATTTTCAAGAACAGGAGATTGCCTGCAATTCCTTTAAATGAAGTTTTGGAGGTTGCAAGGGGCATGAATATTCTGCCCGCTGTTGATTGCAATGCTCTGGTTACCCATAAAGGTAGAAGAAAATAGGTTTGCGTTTAGACGTGTTACGCAGCTTATGAGCTGGAGTGTCTTAGGTAAGCGCGCCTCAACTCCACTGCAAAGTAAGGATTTGATCAAAAAAAGGTCGCAACGCGACCCTCTTCCCCTGTGCGCCGGCACAGGAAGGACCTGAAAAAACGAAAAATGATTTTTTGGAGCCACTCGATGCGGCCCATCTGCGGATTCGGGTGAAATGGTAACCCTCTGGCCTTCACTGCCGGACAACGAAGCTTTGACTCTGGAGCGCTTGGCTTCCAGCTGCAGGTACTATGCTTTGACCTTCTCTTGCTCTACCTGAGTTTTATAACTCGTTACTAGTGCATCACGAGACACGAGATCCACCTGATATGGAAAACGCGAATTCTCTAGTGCTTCTTGAATGCGTGCGAAGAATCCGGACGGAGCAGTTCCGGCCGCTGGAAACTCATAGAGCACATCCACATCTGAAAACTTTTGATGATTCCCTCTAGCGCGAGATCCAAAGACCCAAACTTCTGCACCAAGGTTACGCAGCGGTTCGATTACAGTAGTCATTAAAATCTCGTAATCATTTTGAGAGAGACCAAATTTCATGACTGTTGAATACGACGCAGGAGCTCTTCCCCTGCTGGAAGAAATTTGCGGGCCGCCTCTAAGACTTCTTCGGCCACCTTTTCATCATAAGCGTGAGAACTCTTATTCCGAGCCTCAATAAAATCAAACCAAAGGTCAACATCGGCAATCAATCCAGCCTTTGCTAGATCACGGATTGCAGGTTTTGGGGCGGTGGATGGAAGACCAAGCTTCTTAAGCGCTGTCTTCCATGCAAGCTCAACGCAGAATTCAAATCTCTGAATGCATGAATCCCGAATCATCTTTTGGGTTGGGATGTCGGTCTCAAGTGGATGGGCGACAAGTGCCTCTTCGAGGGAAATTAGCGCTTTTTCATATTCGGTAATTGAGACCGCCATAACAGTAAAATTCTAACCCCAAGCTATTGGCAGGCCCACAAGGATTATGATCCCCCGGTTATCGGCTGGCGGGATTGTTTTGCGCCTCCTGCGCAAAACCACTCGCTTGTCAGCTCGTGGCTTCCGCTTCGCTTCAGCGCGACCTTAGCGCATCCTGCGCCGGTCGACGAACTCGCAGCGATTGTCCCGTACCACGCTCAGTCCCGACCATTCTTTCCCCTACCCATAACCACAGAAGAAGTACTCCCAAGCCCAAACAATCCAATGACCAGGTGCGACTAGACGCGAAGGCCATGGATTGGCCTGAGCTGCCTCATGGATGAGGTCCCGGAGCACACTGGTCATTGGATTGTTTGGGCTTGGGAGTAATCGGTCTTTTGTTCGGACGGAAAAAATGGTCGGGCTGATGGACCAATTCCCCCAACTTTGTATCTTGTTGATTCTATTGCATTATCCCCCGGGAGACGCCATCGAATTAATTTGGAAATTCGTGAACGCTATGAAAAAGGTTCATCTTTGCGCGAGCTAGCCCGGGACCATAATGTCAGCAAAAGCACCATTCGGAAGGCCATGCGGCAGGGTTTTGTGGACGAAGAGACCATGGCCAAGTGGAAGACAAAACGAAAAGGCGGGGCTACTCCCTACGGTTATGTGGTCGTGAATGGGTACTTTGAGAAACATCCCAAAGAGCAAGAAGTAGTCAGGATCATCATGAATCTTAGGTCACGAAACAACAGCTTCAACGCCATCGCAAACCACTTGAACTGCCAAAAGATCCCACCCCGCCGGGGCGACAAGTGGGAGCACTCCACCATTTCACTGATTGTAAAACGGGTCGAAAAAACCAAAGACGAACCAAAAGGAAAAATATGAATCTCGATAAACTTGTTCCCGTAGCCATCGCATTTGCACTCGCCGCCGCAGCGACAGGGAACCTGCCCAAAGTCATTCACCAGATCCGGCTGGCCCAGGCGCACCTGATTCAGGATTCCAAGGCAAGTAACTGGGGGACGCCGTGGATGGTGCCTCCATTACGGCGCAAATAACCACCGGATAGAGATGAAATCCACCCGGCATGGATCTTTCTCCAAAAACAGAGGATCACGGGCACTGCTTCCCCAAGACCACACAAACATCACAAATCAGTCGGATTCGTTAAGAGGCAGACTGCAGCCGAATTTACGGTCCTCATAAAAGTTGACACCTTAGTCAGGTATTGAGATCTTGCGCACCAATGGTCAGGGCCCTTCTCTTTTTTTTGCAGTTCCAATTTTTGGGACCGCTTTCCTATGCGGCAGAAAGTGACCCTTCAAACTGCAGAGCACTCGCAGAAGGGTCATATGCTTATGTTCAGAACGAAAAGAACAAGCTGATTAAGTGGGTAGAATATGAAAGCAACAGGAACCCGAACGGCCCCGTACCTAGACTGCCCAAGATAAAGTTTTCTTCGAAGGAGGAAGCGACAGCATTTCTTGGGTCCGGGGCATTAGGGACTCTTTACTATAGTATTCGGGTAGATGGATTTTCCGCAGTTAACGCAGACGGTTCTAATCTTTTTGCTGAAAAGTCAAAACTCGTTCGATTTGCTCGATTGATCATTGAGTCGTTTAAGGCGGTTACACCGTTTTTTTCGTCGGAACAATCGTGCGCAGAATGGATGACAAGCGAGCACCTCAATAAAGACAGTAAGGCCTTCAAAAGTTTTGACATTAGAACTTTTTATTCTGTCCTGCTACGAGCATGGGCTTTGCGGAGGGCGGAATGGAGCACTGAAGATCTAAGGATTTTTGAGACGATCTTTGCCGCACGTTCCGATGGTTCCGATGGTTTCTTTAATTCCAACAAATCAAGTGAACCTGGTGAAAAAAATTTTTCGGTGTGGCGTTTTTCTGGATTTGAGGGTGTACTCCCGAAGCTCAGTTATAAGCGTAAAAAGGCGATCTTTGATCGTTGGTTGAGTTTAGTTTTGAACGAAGGTTATAGCCTCCAGGAATTCATTGTAGGGTCATCGGCATGGAATAGGGCTGAAACAAAAAGTTTCATCTTCTGGCTGACTTCGAAAATTAACCTCAGCGAACTTAATCTTGGATTTAAAGCGGAAACCCAATCAACTAGCGATGATTTTGCCTCGCGAGTTATTCTTGCACTTCACTTTAAACTCATGCCAAAGCCACAAGAGGCAAAGGCCTGGGTTTATGCAGAATTGTCTCGACGTGGATTGGCGTCGCTGACTTCGTGCATTGGGCGGATGTTGTGGGTTGAACTTCGGGGGCTAGCGCCACAAGAATTTCGGTTCTTGTGGACTGCATTAGTAGAGGCGCAGCCTGCGTCGACTCAGGCTCAATACTTCAGTGCCTTTCGGGATTTAGGCGGTGGCGCAAAGTCGGCATTGAGTCCTTTGTTTCTTATTGATTGTCTGAATAGAGCAATTGAAGACGACCCATATGCCTCCATCAGTATGAATGTGTTCTTCCGTGACACCCTCACCTTCATTGCACGTCAGTTCTCCGATCTTTCTCCCTGGGAGATTTCGGACCTCCGCGATACACGGGGATCGCGAAATGTAGAGGACCAGCTCGCAATTCTGCGAAGGCGCCAAGCTGACCTAAGTCAGCGACTGAACTCATCGCTTGTTGAGCCCTATAAAAAGCTGATTTTTTCGACGTTTAATCTGGCCTCTTCCGACGCTGTTGAGCGTCTCAGGGAACTTGCGCTTGATTTGGAAAGTACTTTGAAAGGCTCACGTACACTGAGTCAAAAATTCCATCCCCTACGGATCCAGGCGCATAATCAGCCTTGTCCTGAATTGATGCGTGATTTGATTAGCTTTCAGGCATTGCTTGAATCGACGGATGCTCATCCTGGTTTAAACGAGAGAAAGCTGAAGCGGGCGCTATTACAGGCCAGCGCGTTGATTGACTCAGTAAAGAGCTACCTCAGTATCATTCGTTACCCTGCTGAAAGAGTCGCTTTAGGGAGCGAAAGTGAATGGGCAAAATCGATCCAATACCGCGTGGATAAAATGCTTACGCGGCTTCAGGAAGTGAAAGCCCTTAAATTCAGTGCAAAAACCAACTCGCAGAAAAACCTTCTTGAACAAGAGGCCTCAAATCTTGGAATCCAGCTCTACGATGCTTTTTTAAATGTGGATCTCGATACGGTAGTAGCACTCAAGGATCGCGTGACTTGGGCTAAGATGTTGCTTCGAAATTTAGCGGCGGAAGGATACGTCTCAGAGGAAGAGGTTGCCGTATACTTACGGCATTCATTCATCAATTCGACCCTCCGAAGTTTAGGTGAATTCTTAGTCGCTTTGGAAGAACGACTCTTGGCTAAAGTTCAAGACGAACTCCAACCGCTCGGCCCGAAATTATCAGAGGATGTGCTTGAATCTTTAGTCCGGCAGACTTCGTTACGTGGACTTTCTAAGGCAGTAAGCGTTTTCGGTTCGTGGAAGCAAATAAACCTTTCATTTGAAAGTCAATCTTACCCAGTCATTGTCCTTTCAGAGGGGACGATTCAAGCACCGCTCTTGGAAGGTGAAATTGAACTTCGTGCGCAGGTCCCTCTTGAACCGGTATTCTTTAAGGCACTCTTCTTAGAGCGCATTCCAAGCCTTTCCCATCACGTCGTGATGAAGATGCGCGCGCTGAAGCGACCCGTGATCGTGCTTAGGGGTGCTGCAAAGAAACGACTTCAGGAAAAGCTGAGGGCGCTTCAAGGTCAAACCATTGAGGTAAAGGCGACTCAGTCTGAAGTAGCCCTTCGCGTGACTGATTCGAGTGCGGAATTGGTTCGTCAGGCCTTTCTTCCACTTCCGGAACCTATCGAGGGGCCGCTTGGTCCAAAGGGGCACAGCCTATATGAGCTGAGTCAGCACCCCTTTTATGCGGCACATATTGCGCCCTTTTCCGCTGTTCCTGCGAATTCCTCTCAAGAGGAATGGTTAGAGTGGGCCAGAAAGATAAGAAAGGAGTTTCCGAAAGAGTCTCACTGGCATTTGAGGAGTGATTTTGATGTTGAGGATGGCGAGGTCTGGAATGCTGCGGGAGTATTTAAAAGCGTTTCGTTTGTTCCAATAGAAATTGATAAGGCCGTCGTAGGTGCCATCCAATCGGTGAGGGCTTTCTTTTCGCATGCAGCCCTAGAGGAAATTTTTGGCCAGCACCCCTTAGATGCCGGGCATCAATATAAAGTTTTGGCTTCCGCAAGTCGCTTCGCGGCTTATTCAGGTGTGATCTTAGTCACCCAGGCGGAAACTCGGATAGAGCTTCAACAAGGGTCGGGTGGCGTGGTTGAAAGTACAGATCAACCAGAGACCTGGGTCGGTGGACTCCTCGGAAAGTTGAGGCTTGTTTCGCTGCAAGCCGGGCACAATTCAATTTTAGCAAATTCCAGAGATCTCATTGAGCTTCGTAAGTTAGCAGACCAGATCCGCGTAGACTTCCCAACCGAAGAGGGCGGCTGGGATATTGAATTTGGTGTCCAACACAGCGGAAAAGTCTGGATCCACCAGATGAGAAAAGCGTTTTAATTGAGCGAGCTTTAAGGATACATCTCCTTAAAAATTGACAGATCAGTCAGGTATTGAGATCGTCCGCGCGAATGCTTACGGCCCTTCTCTTCCTTCTTCAACTCCAATTTTTGGGACCGCCTTCCTATGCGGCGGGCAGCGATCCCTCAATTTGCAGAGCAATTGTAGAAGGATCGTATTTGGCAGCTCTGCACCAACAGCACGAACAAAAGGAAGAGCACGAGCTGATTGCGTGGGTCGAAAAAGAAATTAACAGACAGCCCAAGGATCCGATTACAAAACTGCCCGCAGTCAGGTTCTCCTCGAAACGGGAAGCAGCAACCTTTCTGAGGTCTAGGACGCTCGCGCGTCTTTTTAGCTACGCTTTTTGGAAGGACTCCGCCAGCTCTATACTGCTTGATGATCAATCAAAACAGATTCGTTTAGCGCAATTGATCATTGAGACATTTAAGGCGATTACTCCCTTCTTCCCATCGGAATCATCTTGTGCGCATTGGATGGTAGGCGGTTTGAACGGCTTGAATGCCAAGAGTGAGGCCTTTGGCGAGGGTGAACTTATAAAAGTTAAGGATGTCCTACTCAATGCATGGGCTTTGAAAAGATGGGACTGGAGTTCTGAAGATCTGAAGATTTTTGAGACGATTTTTGACACGAGTCTTGATGGTTTCTTTGAGGCCGACAATCCAAATGGATCGTATGAAAAGAAATTCGCAATATGGAGTTTACCCGATTTTCCTGCTGCACTCCGGAAGCTCAGCTATGCGCGTAAAAAGATAATCTTTGATCGCTGGTTAAGTCTGGTTTTGAACGAAGGTTATAGCCTCCAGGATTTCTTTGTGGGGTCAGCGGCGTGGGAAAGGTCTGACTCAAAAACTTTCATCTTCTGGCTGACTTCGAAGTTAGATTTGAACGAACTGAATCTTGGATTTAAAGCAGAAAAACCATCTACGATCGATTCTTTTGCCATACGAGTTATTCTTGCACTTCATTTTAAACTCATATCAAGAACGCAGGAAGCAAAAGCCTGGGTTTATACTGAATTGTCGCGGCGTGGAGCTACATCGCTGACCACGTTCATAGGGCGGATGCTGTGGGTTGAACTTCGAGGGATTGCGCCTCAGGAGTTTCGGTTTTTGTGGACTGCTTTAGTGACAGCACAGCCTACATCGACTCAGGCACATTACTTCAACTACCTTCGGGAGTTAGGCGGTGGTGCAAAGTCAGCATGTAACCCGTTGTTTACTATTGACTGCCTGATTAGCGCCATGAAGGAAACGGGGGTTTTAGGCGTAAGAAAGAGTCTCTTTTTAGAGGAAACTCTAAGAAAGCATCTCTATTTCGAGGAAGCTCTAGGTCAGATTGGACGTGCGTTCGCAGATCTTACGCCCCGGGAGCTTTCAGAGCTTCGAAACGAGCGGGGATCACGGCAGGTAGAAGAGGAAATGGAAAGGCTACGCCAGTCGCTCAGCTACACCGGTAAAAAGCTCACGCAATGGAATGCTGCGTCTTATAGAAATGTTATCTTCTCCACTTTCAATCTTGCATCTGCTGACGCAATTGCGCGCCTAAGGCAACTCGCGCTTGATTTGGAAGAGTCCTTGCAAGACTCACACAGACTTAAGGAAATCTACCGTCCATTACGTCTACAGGCACACAATCAACCGAGCGCGGAACTGCTGCGTGATTTGATAAGTTTTCAAACTCTTCTTGACGATACGTCAGTTGACTTCGGTTTAACAAAGAGGCAATTGACCCAAGCTCAGCGGCAGACGAGCGCGTTGATTGACTCCATTAAGGGCTACCTCAGTATCATTCAGTATCCTGCCGAACGCGCCGCCTTAGGGAACGAAGGCAATTGGGCAAAATCGATTCTGCATCGAGTGGATAAAGTTCTCGCGCGGCTTCAAGAACTGAGTTCTCTTAAAATCAGTGCAAAGACCAACTCGCAGAAAGTCATTCTTGATCAAGAGGCTTCAAATCTTGGTATCCAGCTCTACGATGCTTTCTTAAATGTCGATCTCGATACGGTTTCAGGTTTAAAAGATCGTGTGCCTTGGGCCAAGATGTTGCTTAAAAATTTGGCAGCAGAAGGCTACGTGTCACAGGAAGAGGTAGCCCTATACCTGCGGCATTCATTCATCCATACGACGCTGCGAAGTTTAGGTGAATTCTTAGTCGCTTTGGAAGAGCGACTTTTGGCTAAAGTCCAAGGCGAACTTAGCCCTCTCGGCCCGAAGCTTTCTGAGGATGTATTGGAATCTTTGGTGCGGCAGACCTCATTACGGGGATTGTCTAAGGCCGTAAGCGCATTCGGATCTTGGAAACAAACAAACCTTTCATTCGAAGGTGAATCATACCCAGTCATTGTGCTGTCAGAAGGGACGATTCAAGCGCCACTCGCAGATGGTCAAGTTGAACTGCGTGAACAGGTCCCTCTTGAGCCGATCTTCTTTAAGGCACTTTTCCTAGAACGCATTCCAAGTTTGTCCCATCACGTAGTCATGAAAATGCGGGCTTTGAAGCGACCAATCATTGTCCTGAGAGGTGATGCCAAGAGACGACTCCAAGAACGGCTTAGGGAGCTTGCGGGCCAAAACGTGCAGGTGAAGGCAACTCAGTCTGAAGTTACCCTCCGTGTGAGTGATGCGACTGAAGGGGTAGCTCTCCAGGCTTATCTTCCACTTCCTGCAGCGATCGAAGGGCCGCTTGGGCCGAAGGGACTTGCGCTAACAGAACTGAGTCAACGGCCTTTTTATGCCGCACATATTGCTCCATTTGTATCGGTACCCGCGAATTCGTCAAAAATGGAGTGGTTGCAATGGATACGGAATTTGAGGAAAGAATTTCCGAAGGAATCCCACTGGCATTTTAGGAGTGACTTTGACATCGAGGATGGTGATGTTTGGAATGCAGCAGGGGTGTTTAAAAGTATCCCGTTTGTTCCAGTAAAGATTCAAAAGGATGTGATGAGTGCAATTGAAGCGGTGAATGCGTCTTTTAAGGAGGCACCACTAGTAGAAATTTTTGGTCAGCATCCCTTGGAGGCTGGGCATCAAACTAAGGTTTTGGCGCACGCTAGTCGGAAGGCTTCCTACTCAGGTGTGCTTTTAATTACGCCAACTAAAACTCGGATTGAGCTTCATCAAGGGACCGGCGGAGTGGTTGAAAGTACAGATCAACCTGAGACCTGGATGGGTGGACTCCGTGGGAAGTTGAGTCTGATCTCGCTGCAAGCTAGGCAAAACTCGATTTTAGCAAAGTCCAAAGACCTGATTGAGATCCGTAAGCTAGCAGACCAGATCCGCATAGACTTCCCTCCCGATGAGGGTGGCTGGGATATTGAATTTGGGGTCGAAGGCAGCGGAAAAGTCTGGATCCACCAGATGAGAAAAGCGTTCTAATTGAGCGATTTTTAAGCACTACTTTTCCTCTAAAGATTTGACAGATCAGTCAGGTATTGAGATCTTCCGCGCCAATGCTCATGGCTTTCTTTTTCTTACTTCACCTCCAGTCCCTGGGAACGATTTCCTATGCAGCAAGCACTGATCCCTCCATTTGCAGTAGCATTTCAATTGGGTCGCACGCCTTCGTTCCTACTCAACCAAATGAGCACGAATTAATTCCGTGGGTTAGAAGCGAAATCGCAAGGCAGTCTAATAGTCCGGTTACGCAACTACCCAATGTGAGGTTTTCGGCAAAGCGGGAAGCAGAAATGTTTCTAGGCTCCTCAGTGCTTTCAGATCTTTTGTATAGGAGCTTCATAGCTGACGCTGGCCCTTCTATTCTTCTTGATGAAAAGTCAAAAAAGGTTCGTTTTGCGCAATTGATCATTGAGTCCTTTAAGGCGAGTAGTCCCTTTTTTCAATCGGAACAATCTTGTGCACACTGGTTGGTAGGCGAGTTAGCCTTCCAGAATTCCCGCATTAGGTCCTTCAACAATTCTCATCTGAGAGAAATTAAGCACGTTCTTCTCAATGCATGGGCATTCCGAAAACTGGAATGGAGTCGTGAAGATCAAAGAATTTTTGAGATGATTTTTGACGTGAGAGTCGATGGTTTCTTTGGGCCTGAGAAATCATCGGCAAAAGGATTTGCGTTATGGCGTTTGCCTGGGTTTTCTAGTGTCTTCCCAAAACTCAGTGATGCACGTAGAAAGACCATATTTGCTCGTTGGTTGAGTTTAGTTTTGAACGAAGGTTATAGCATCGAGGAATTCATTCAAGGTTTTACAGCTTGGCGAAGTTGCGCATGGAATAAGCCCACTCACTGGCTCATCTCGCGCCTAGATCTAACCGATCTAAGTCGAGGACTATTAAAGGCTCCTGACCAATCCACCAGCGACGCTTTTGCCGTGAGAGTCATTCTTGCGCTTCATCTTAACCTCTTGCCAAAGCCACAGGAAGCAAAGGCTTGGGTTTATGCTGAGTTATCGCGACGTGGAGCTTCATCGCTGACTTCGCTCATTGGCCGAATGTTGTGGGTTGAACTTCGCGTGCTTGCGCCTCAGGAATTTCGCTTTTTGTGGAATGCTTTAGTAGAAGCACAACCCCTTTCGGTCCAGTCCAAATACTTTAGTATTCTAAGAGAAGAAAGTGCCAGGGCAACGTCGGTGCTTGTTGCTCCCTTGTATCTTATTGATTCTCTTAACGTCGCGATGGAAGCAGGGCCTGCACTACACTCGGAAATGAATATCTTTTTCCGAGATACCCTAGCCCTCATGGCAAAGCAGTTCTTAGATCTTACGCCCTCAAATCTTTTAAGACTTCGGAATAAACGTGGTGTGAGTCAAGTTGAGGCCAGCATTGTGAACGTGCAAAGACGTAAACAGAACCTAGGTCGGAGACTGAACTCATCGAGTGTCGAGCCTTATAAACATGTGATCTTCTCGACATTTCATCTAACCTCGTCCGATGCTGTTGAGCGTCTAAGGCAACTCGCTCTTGATTTGGAATTTACTTTATGGGACTCAAATACACTCGCTGAGAAATTCGAACCCCTACGGCTTCAGGCACACAATCATCCGAGTCCAGAACTCCTCCGTGATTTGATCAGTTTTCAGGCGATACTAGAAACAGCAGACACTCAATTTGGTTTAAGCAATACACATTTGACAGAAGCGCAACGGCAGACAGGCGCGTTGATTGACTCCGTGAAGGGCTATCTTAGTATCATTCGTTATCCCGCAGAACGCGTCGCCTTAGGTGGGGAAAGTGAGTGGGCAAAATCTATCCGACACCGAGCGGATAAAATGCTTACGCGCCTTGAAGAAGTGAATAAACTAAAAGTAAGTGCTAAAACAAAATCGCAAAAAGACCTTCTTGATCAAGAGGCCTCAGACCTTGGTATACAGCTTTATGATGCTTTTCTGAATGTGGACCTAGATTCGGTATTGGCAGCAAAAGATCGCATTGTTTGGGCCAAGATATTGCTTCGAAATTTATTAGCGGAAGGATATGTCTCAAATCAAGAGGCGACCTTGTACCAGCGGCATTCATTCACAAATGCGACTCTACGAAGTTTAGGTGAATTCTTAGTCGCTTTAGAAGAGCGACTTTTGGCGAAGGTTCAAGGCGAACTCAGCCCGCTCGGCCCTAAACTATCAGAGGATGTATTGGAGGCTTTGGTACGGCAGACCTCGTTGCGGGGACTATCCAAAGCCGTGAGCGTATTCGGTTCATGGAAGCAAATAGATCTTTCATTCGAAGGAGAGTCTTACCCTGTCGTTGTACTTTCAGAAGGTACGATTCAAGCACCACTCGCTGACGGTCAGATCGAACTGCGTGAGTCGGTCCCTCTTGAGCCGGTATTCTTCAAGGCGCTTTTTTTAGAACGTATTCCAAGTCTATCTCATCACGTGGTGATGAAGATGCGTGCTTTGAAACGACCGGTGATCGTGCTGAGGGGTGATACCAAGAGACGACTCCAAGAACGCCTCAAGTCGCTTCAGGGTCAATACATTGAAGTGAAGGCAAGTCAGTCTGAGGTCATCCTTCGTGTGCGTAATGCTGATGAAGGCGTAGCGATTCAGGCTAATCTACCACTTCCTGCACCGATCGAGGGGCCCCTTGGGCCTAAAGGACTCGGCCTTTCTGTACTAAGTCAGCACCCTTCTTACGCGCCTTATATCGCTCCATTTTCAGCCATTCCCGCGAATTCCACTCGAGATGAATGGCGAGAGTGGATTGCTAAGACGAAAGCAGAGTTTCCGAGGGAGTCACATTGGCATCTGAGGAGTGACTTTGATGTCGAAGATGGCGATGTATGGAATGCAGCTGGCGTATTTAAAAGTGTCCCTTTCGTCGCAATAAGAAGTCCTAATGATGTGTACGTTGCGATTGAATCTGTACGCGCCTCGCTTAAATGGGCTCCCCTCGAGGAGATTTTTGGCCAGCACCCCTTAAATGCAGGCCACCGATATAAAGTTCTGGCTTCGGCAAGTCGAAGGGCCACCTATTCAGGCGTGCTTTTAATTACTCCAACCGAAACTCGGATTGAGCTTCATCAAGGCACTGGGGGCGTGGTTGAAGGTACGGACCAACCAGAGACCTGGGTCGGTGGACTCCGTGGAAAATTGATGCTGATCTCACTGCAAGCCAAGCAACACTCGATTTTGGCCAAGTCTAAAAGCCTCATTGAGATCCGTAAGATCGCAGACCAGATCCGCCTAGATTTTCCACCGGATGCAGGTGGCTGGGATATTGAATTTGGGGTCGAAGAGAGCGGAAAAATCTGGATCCACCAGATGAGAAAAGCGTTCTAATTGAGCGAGCTTTCGCTGGTTCAGAACCGTAAAGCGGTGCGTCGACAAAAAGTTGTGCTTAATGTAACCATGCTTGGATCAAGCGAGAGGCGTCAAAACTTAGAGATGAATGGGAACTTATTGTCGATGAAGTGGTGGAAATGATCACCCCTTCCTAAGCTTTCTAACATTTGATCAGTTTCTCAGAATTTGGCTTTTTCTCCATGGTCACTCGGAGTAACTCGAGTGAGGATCATGGGGAGCATATGACGGTCGTTGTTAAAAATCAGATGAAAACAAAGTGCGTATGGCTCCCAGTTTTCAGGGTTATGTTTGGCATGACCGTTCTTATGCATCCAACGGCGAATGCGACGCCCACTCTAGATCAGGCAGCCTGCGAATGGGCCGTCAACCCCGTAATCCAACTCACGCAACAGGGGTTATTCGTCGGAGAGCTAACGAGCCTAGCGCAGAAACAATTGGACTCCCTTGATGTGTCGACGCTCGCAGAGAGAGTCTATCATCTTCTCACTAAGGAAATGGATCGACCTGCAAAGATGAACCTTGGTCCTCCGGAACAAACTGAGAATCTAAAGAGGCAAATCGGGAATTTCCTTTTGGCAGTCTCCACAGGGGAAGTCATATTGCCTCGCCGTCAACGGGTTAACCTTGGAATCCCAGTGCTAAAAATGAAAGGAGATCAAGTGTCTGTTACCGGCTTCTGGGTGATTACCCTCTATCATCAGGCGAATCCTAACGAATATGAAAGAAAGCACATGGGCCTCACAAAGCCATTTTCTCATTTGCAGCAAAGGCTGATGGCTGTTCATCCTCATTCGCGTAATGAAGGCATTGGTGGTGCTCTGCTCGGATGGACCTTAAAGCTCTCAAACCAGATGCATCTCCCCGTTATGAGCGATGTGCTTGCGAGTAATGAAGCTGTCCAGAGATTCTTAGTGCTTCATAGCTTTAAGATTGAACGTCGTTGGAAGACGGCCGCTGGGACAAATATGATTCGCTTTGTGCAGATTGACGGTGACGAAGACGTCAGTGAGCTCAAGTTTAGGTTCAGCCCATAAGTCTTTGACAATTTGAAGCAATCCAACTGGCCGAGCCTAACCGTGAACTACCCCTGTGAATCAGGTTTTGTCGGCTTTTTTCTGGGTAGGTTGCCACTGGCGATGTCATCGCAGTCACCGCTAGAAGGCAGAGATAACTGCCCCGCTGAAAGACCCAGTGGTCCTGAAAATCGTTCATGAGCCGGAGCCTGCGTCTTTGCTTCTGGAACCCTCTCGTCAAACTCGTCGATTTCGTAAGCAAGGATTTGATCCAAAACTTCCCCGTTTGGCCCTTTAACTAATACCACTCCGCTCCGCGGTAAGGTTACCGCTTGCAATTCAAATAGCCGCTGCCCCTTGACGAAACCCTTCATGATGTCCAACTCAGCTTCACTATCCAGGTACCAGGTGCCGATCAAACCTTTGCTACTCCCCCAAGGGCCATCATCTGTTTCCACCCACTGCAGCACCTTAAGATCAGTGAATTTTTGTCCAATCTTCCATGCATTGAGCTTATCGGGGTCAGGGAGGACCGCAATGAAGACTGCGGTCTGCAAAGTCACGAGGTCATTCTCCGTTCTAGCGAATTCGGCCCGTGAAATGCTAAACGGATTGAATCCCGCCGCGATCAACTTGCTCATTCTAAACCTATTCCAACTGTTAAATGTTTCTAGAATCGGGCTCCCACGGATAGGTCCGGTGTCCGCCGTAAAGATCCGAGTTGAACTCAGCTTCATGGCACCGTGCTGATGGGTGAAAATAAAAATGTTGTGCGGCTTAACATCCCCAGATTCCGCGAAAAAAACAGTCCCGTCTAAAATTTCAGTTTCGGGAAGATCAACCTCGATGAGCATAATTCTCGCGGTTGGTGATATCCCAACTGGCAGTCGAAGCGCCTGCCATTCCACGGCACCTGCATCTTTAAACTGCAAATCGGCAAGGGTTGGGCCGTTGTATCGAACGATTGCTCCATCGCTGAAGGTCTTGGTGCGTTCAGTAGCGAACACCGACTGAACTGCAAGAGTGTTTAACGCGGTCATCAAAAGTAATAATAAGGGCCTCATGGCCGTTGAGGATGTCTGGTGTGTTTGCTGGATTCAAGCAAAAATACTGCAATATAGGCGTCCCTTACGCTCGTGTGCTGCCAGTTCATACTTGAATCGAAACTGAGCATTTTTCCCTCAACCATGGACCCAT
>JAIXOQ010000029.1 GCA_027486675.1 Pseudomonadota bacterium | reverse complement strand
TTAAGCTGAAGTCGAATATTGATCTCAGCACGGCCAGCACAGTTCCTACCTTCAGCGGGGTCTTAGATGGCGCGGGGTACACGCTTCGAAATTTCGCTACGACTTCCTGCTTAATCGACACTGCTACAAATGCGTCGATTCATGACTTAGACATCACTAACTTTGCCGTTGTGAACCCGGGCGCGGGAGGTACTTCTACTTCTTTCCTGATTTGCAACGGCACGAGCGTCGATTTAGAAGACATCACAATCCGTGATTCGGTTGCTACTCTGAATATTTACTCTTTTGGCGGGTTTATTGGTTATGACCTATCCTCAACCTTCACGAATCTCACTGTCGAAAATTCAGCTGCAACTTCAGCAGGAGGCGCTGTCTTTGCTCTTGCTGGCGGCGGTTCGCCAACTGCCGTAACCGGGTACAATGTCAGCGATGTTGTCTTAGCTGGTGCCACAGTGAGTGGCGGACTTCAGCTTTGTAACCCAAATCAGATCACGAACGTGGCTATCAATAACCTCACTCTTTCCGCGGGTGGGTCCGGGAGTGGCCTTTGTGATGTAGCTGGAGATACTTTACTCAAGAACATCGCCATCACAGGATTGAATCTAACTGCCAACGGCAATGCTGGCGGCGTCGCCGCCTCAACAGGGACTACGGAGATTGTCGGCGCAACGGTCGATGGCGTGATTGTAGGTGTCGGGAATGTAGGTGGAATAGCTGCCTTGTCTAACGACACAGATTTTATTCAGTGTACGAATAATGCTTCTCTTTCATCTTCTCCTTCGGGAGGGGGTCGAGGACTCGGTGGCATCGTCGGTAGTACCGGCGATTCCGGCACAAACCGCTTTCTTGCCGTTGTGAATACGGGTGATTTGACAGCCACAGGTGGATCTAGTAGTGCGGGTGGAATTTTAGGTGAGTCAAATACCAAAGATCTGATCACCAGGGCAAGAAATAGCGGTTCCGTGACAGGTGAGTCTTATTCCGGTGGATTGGTCGGATCCTTCAATGGACAGGGGGTAGGTCCAAAGCTTGCAATCTTAAACAGCTTCAATGAAGGAGCAATTGCGGGGGCTGGTGATGTAGCTGGTCTGATTGCTTATGCAGTGAACTCAAACACTTATGTTGCGCTGAGTTTTTCAACAGGAATTCTGACAGGATCAAGTCCAAACGGCTTGATTGGTGGAACGGCAGGTTCGGTCTATGCCTCCTATTTTGATGCCACTCGTGCGGGTACTGGTGCATCGCTAGGCGGAAGAGCAAAAACCACCGCCCAGATGGCTGACGCGGATACTTTCGTTAACTTTGAGAACGAGAATTTTTGGACTGTTGTGGATGGGGTGACACCAACTTTACGTACGCGGGACTTTCTCACATCTCACACCCGCTGTAATCCAAGTGCTGCATCCAGCGGAGCCGGCACGCTCAGTGAGCCTTATCTGGTCTGTAGCCCAGACCAACTAGCAGTCTTAGCAAGTACCACGGGCACCTACGCGAAGATCAATCGTGATCTCTTTAGCTTCGGCGGAGGTTCATTGTCTAGTATGGATGGCTCATTAGATGGAGATCACTACTTAGTGAGTGGAAATACAACTGGCGCGCATATCGAACAAATAACCGACCCTGGCGCGATCCTAAAAAACATCCACTTTGATGGAATGATCGATGCGCTACCCATTCGAAATTTTAATGATGGCACGATTCAAGACGTCACCACTTCAGGCACACGAAACGGAATTTCTGCAGGCTTGATTGAAAACATGGCGGGTAGTGGCGGAACCATCTCCAGATTAAAAGCTTTCATCGAGGCGACAACAGTGGCGAATAACTTTGGAGGAGTAATGAAGCAGTGCATACCCTCCGGACCATTTATGTTCAACGACATTTTTGTGAATGTCGATCTGGGTGATGCTGTTAGTAATGGACTTGATTCTATTGGCGCCTTCATCGGTTCAGTTAGAAGTCAGGCCGCAGCAACAATTGAAAATCTAGGCACCACAGGTAGAATTAGCATTACAGGGGGGGGCACCAATATCGCTGGATGGGTTGGAAACCTGCAAGCTAATGCTTCACTCCTCATTTCAAAGAGCTATTCTGATGTTGATGTCAGAGGAGCAGACCAAGTGGGTGGCGGAATGGGCATCCTTACCGTGGGTAATAATCTCACCATCACAGACTCCTACTTTACCGGTGATGTCCGAGCCGATGGCGGCGGCGCGCGGGCTGGCGGAATCGTTGGGCGCGGAGGTGGTGCCAGCCTGAGCAGAGTCTTTTTTGGAGGCGCTGTCTTAGCTCCTGGTGGCAGCGGAGCAACAGCTGACGCAATTGATGAAGGCGGAAGTGGCGCTTACGCTGATTGCTTCTACGACTCCAGTGTGGCGGTCGCGGGAACCGCAAGTTCTTGTACAGCGAAGAACAACGCTGAAATGAACACTCAAGGAACATTCACGAATTTTGACTTCACGAACGTTTGGAATCCGCCCGCAGGTAGATACCCAACGTTACGGTAGGATCCACGAACCTACCGTCAACTCATTGACCTTTCCTTTGGGCTGGAAGCTGCCGATCAGATGGGTGATGCTCTGCGGACTCTTTTCCAGCCAAAATCGTCTTTTACTGGCAATCCTTGCCAGTCCTTGGCTATTTGGCTGTGCTTTTGTTATTCGCTCAGGCGCGCCCCTACCCTTGGTTTCCGAAACTGCCGAAGCCGAATGCATGTCCAAGCTCCCTTATGAATCTGGAAGCGGCACTGTCCTTGATCCTTATCTCATTTGTACTGCTGCACAGTTTTCAAGAATTGGGGACAACCCAAGCGCACAGTTTAAGCTGAAGTCGAATATTGATCTCAGCACGGCCAGCACAGT
>JAIXOQ010000033.1 GCA_027486675.1 Pseudomonadota bacterium | reverse complement strand
GTTGTACTGGTCTGGGAAAGTTTCTTCGCGCGTTCTATTAAAGCGCGGGTTTCTTCATCAATCAGGATTTTGATCTCTGTATGCGTTGCTGTCACCTGACGGATGCGTTCCTGCGATGCTAGCCGCACTGGCTCTGATGCATGTGTGAGTAAGATCTTTTCCACTTCACTTTTCGATTGTCCAAGGCACTCTTTGATCAGTGCTGCTTTTGTTTCCTCAGTCACTTGGACTTTTGATCCACCGGGTACTTTCTTCTCATCACGGATGTGTCGCTGAATCATCGCGGCTGAGGTGAGTGTTAACTCGCCTGATTCGAGATGAGTTTTCACAACCGGCGTTTCCCGCATAAGGCGTACTGCTGCTACCCGCTCTGCAGCCTGGCTTTCGGAATACCGAAGGCCCCGTACGACATAATCAAAGAGACTCGAATAAGCATCTGCCGCAAACGCCCGGCGTACGTCTACTTCTAACAAGTGCTCCAGCAGCACCAGTGTCGCGGCCTTTTCGTTTTTTGCGGCGATGCTGGTTAGGTCTAAGAGTTCTAAATCAGACAGTTTTCTAAGTTCACTTTTGTTCATGGCACTAACAAGTGTAACCCCATGTTTTTTGAAGCCTAAAATGGCCTAGGGAATGCGCAAAAGAACAAAGGTGAAAAAACTATCTCAAGCCTCGGCGAGAAGCGGCCACAGCCAGTTTAGGCGCTTCTTATTTGAAATGACGCACGCTATGTCGGGCTTGAAAGTTTGCAGCGGTCGTTACGCGTCAAGTAGTAAAAATCAGGTTTTTATCTTCGCGCCACGGCAATTGTCTGATCGGCGTCTTAGGCTCGAAATGATTATCTGATATAGCGAGTTGCATTTTCGGCGGAGTCACCGTGTCCATGTGGGTAGATTTTGCATCATCTTGAGCTCAGGACGATGTCCCGCCGCAAGTTGTGCATCCGGTGAAACTAGCCTCTGAATTTAAGGTTTAGATAATCAGAGCCCTCAGGTACATTGTGGCCATGTTGAAATTAAGGCGTTTTTATACGCGCTTGATCGCCGCGTCCTTCCTCTTCTGTTCAATGGCCTGTTTTGCCAATTGCGATGAAATTGGAACGAACGGAAAAAGTACCTATACTGTTAAAACCTCTCTTATTACTGATAGCAGCGTGACCGATGCTTTGACTTTGAGTTTGAAGCCTTTTGTTGAAAAGATTGCATCGCTTTATGGATTGTATTCTCAAGTCGCGGTACGGGAAACATGGGTCACGCGTAAATACTTCATTACATTCGAAGGTGGCGCTAGAGGGCGGCATTTTGCGCTTCAGGAGTTGAGTACTCTTCTTGAAAAATTACGTACAGATGCGGGGTGCAGGTACTTTTTGTGGGGGCCTAAGGAATATAAATGGAAGTACCACTCTGCTTTTCTAGCCTCTAAATAGGTAAGTACTTCACTCCACCAGGATGGAGTGCCGTTAGCTTGCGCCTTTCTTAACATGGGGCAGTGGTCTTGTAGGTATTCCTCATCGCTGGTAGGCCCGGGGCCCATGCGTCGTAGTACATATCAGTTTTTCCTGTTCGGACTAACAATGGCGCTGATGGCACCCCGCGCGCATTCGGCCGAAATCCCCTGTGAAAATATAGCAGCAGGAACCACTTTTGAAGTGCTGGCAGATCTTGGTGCTATTGCATCGAACGCCATACGGAGCGCTTCGCGCAAGAACATATGGAATGGATCTGTTATGTCGGGCCAGCTCCAAAAGACTGAGGCGCTCTTGGTACTCGCCATTGCCAGAGTCGAGGAGCCAACTCATTTGGCGAGTCTCTTGCAAGAAGTCAGGATTGCTCTGATCCGCAATGAATCATCCGATCGCTTTACTTTCGGGGAAATCAAGAGCACTTTTTTTCCAGTTCAAGCCCTGATCGAGCCGTTGATGAAATCCCCTGCGATCACTAAAGAACTTGCCCCCAAGGGGAATGGTGAGGTGGCCAGTGAAACTGAAAAAAGTAATGAATATCTGGCGAATGCATTCCGTCAGGTGAGCTTAACTCAGAAAAAAATTCGCGATGAACGGGCGAGCCCTCCTAAGGTGCCCAAGGGCACGAACGAGGATGTGGCAATCTTCTCCCGATTCCAGGGTCATATCGATGATAATCTTTCTACAGTGGATCAAGCGTTAGTCTATGCGAAGACAGCTCGAGGCATTTATGCGTTAAAAAGGGCTAAGACGAATCTGCAATTCCATCAATCAGTGATTGTTGGTGGTAAGAGTTTCGACTTTCTTTATTCAAGCCCTGTTTTTGATGATTTATACGCTGATGTTTTAGAGGCCGTAAAGGCCGAAGGGATTTAGATCCCGGCAACGGACCCAGACCTATTCCCTAAAGCAACAGAGCTCCCTAATACTTCGCAACGATCGCGACAGTCGTCTGAGTGTCGAGCTTTTTAAACCCCGGAGCAGGGAGATTGATCTGGACCATCTGATAACCCACCTTCAAAGAAAAAATAGAAGTGAGCGAACTTAAGAGCGCCAGTTCATTGCGATAACGCCAGTCCCTGGAATCCCGCACGTTATAAACCAGCGCTAGGGTGTCTTGAATTTCTGCAGTATCAGAGATTTTCCAGCCGTACTTTGCGCCCACGTTCAAGGTCGCAAAGGTGTTTTCTTCGCCCGTTGTACGATCTTCTTTCGCAACCCCGCCGCCAAAGTCTGCGCGCAAGTTGTGTCTGTCGCCCTGAAGGATGAGATATCCCAAACCTAAGTTTGCGGCGTATCGAGCATCAAAACTGTTGAATGGGTTTCTTAAGAATGAAAGCTGCAAGAAAGCTTCCAGCGCATCTGAAAGCTTTCGAGCGCCGCGCAGATCCAGGTTCAAGGCGTTTGCAACCGAGACGCCTTGAGCAACACCGTTGGTATAGTTCCCTTTAAATCCGACGTTCCATTCGCGGGGGACATAGTTGAGTTCGCTCCCAGTCCCTAATGTGCGCACCTGTGTGTTTCCGGCAGTCTGTAGGAATGAAACTTGCGAGTTTCCAGACCATAGCGGAGCTGCAAAAACACTGATGCTGGTCAGCAAAGACAGAAGAGCAGCGAGAGCGAACCAGAGAACTGGGGTAGATGGCTTGGTAGATTGAGATTGTTGCACGGAAAGAAGGTGCTTGATTCTCAAAGCAATCGCAAGTTGAAAGCGGGACGATGGGTGGGGATACTGAAAGAATGATTAAAGAATTTGTAGGCTTCCTGAAAGAGTATCAGGTCATTGGGCTCGCAATTGCTGTGCTGATTGGCTCAAAGGTGAATGAATTGGTGAAGAGCATCGTCGATCATTTGGTGATGCCGATTCTTGGCATTTTTGTGCCGAGCGGGAACTGGCGGGAAATCGTGCTTGAGATCGGGGGCGCAAAATTTGGAATTGGTGCTGTCTTAGGGTCGCTCGTGGACTTCACGATCGTCGCTGCCATCGTCTTTGTATTTGCTAAGGTGGTCCTCCGGGAGGCGAAAGTCGCCAAGAAATAGCCAGTTTTCTGACTGGGCGGTCTCTGTGCCGGGCGTTTTCGGTTTGGTATTCTTGGTGCTGGAGAGATTCGAGATGCTACTACTTTTACTGAGTCTTGTTTTCACTGGTTCCTTGGTCTCCGCTGCACCAAGCCCAGAAGAGTCCACTGAGTTTCGTCAGATTGCCGACAAAATGGCTCACGCGTTTACGGAATACGTGATATTAATGAGCAAAGTAGAAGGTCAGCATCTAGGCGCATCCGAGAAGTCCGCCCGGAACGCAGCTCACACATGGATGGAGCTATGGATCCCGAGTGCCTACTCCAAAGGACAAGTTTCTTGTGCTATCGCAGGCCAGGTTGGGTTCTTTCGGAACGGATGTCAGTACCCAGCCGGTAATGGACCAAAAAAGCCTGGATATATCGCATGCGGCAATATCTTTCCCAAGCTCGGAGAGATACTCAGGGAGAAAAGTTATGGCAGCCAACTCACGCTCGCATGTTTTGCAAAGTTTGTGGGCGCTCCCTTTCAACAGATTCAAAAGCTTGCTTCGACTGACACAATGGACCCGAAGCAGCTGCGCAATACATCTGAGAAGCTCGTGAGGAAGCGAATCGATGATGCTTCTAAGAACAAAGAGTCCTATTCGAAGATGCTTTTGGGAATCGAAAACGATGCACGGCAAGTCAGAAACGAAGCAATCAATCTGTGTTTTGCGCTTGAGCCGCCAACTTCTTACCCAAATGTCGAGAAAGATAGGAAGGATTGCCAAAAGGTGCAGCGCAATTTAGGCGAGGTTGTCGAATTAGCCGAGCAAACCATTAGTCAGGAGAAAACTAAAATTGAAGCCGAGTTAGCAGCTGCGAAAAATAAAGATCAAGAAGCGCTCTCTGACTCCGCAAAGAAAAAGGAAGAAGCCCTCTCCCGCGTGAAGCCCTGCGCGGATGATCCGCGCGTCCAGACCTGGAAGAAGATTGCTCAAAGTTCCAGGAGATCAGAGATTGGATATTCAGGGCAAAATGTGATGTCGAAGGAGAATTGTTTCGAATCCGCTCAACCAACAAGAGGATCGAGTATTTCTCCAATTGAAATTTCTAAACCAGAGAAAAAAATGGGTGATTACACCACAGCCCATTGCACTGTTTCATGTGATTTCAGCTCGCTGCAAAAAAAAGACCGAAAAAGTTACAACAAGGATGCCCTTGATTCAAATATCGGCGTGCTCAAATTCGTAGAATACCGTTCGACTAAAAATGACTCCGCCGATATCCGTGTCACCCAATCGACTTGTCCGGTAAATACCGAGGTTGGAAAGTTTAATGCTGGGTTAGAGGACCACGCGTTAGGCGGCAAGGGGATCTATCTCCACAGCATCAATGGCCAGTGTTTTTCAGGTGGAAGCGAAGTTGCTTCCACTCCGGACGATGTTTTAGCCAAGGCCATCAAGCTGAAATCAAGCCAAGCTGAGGCCCGAGCGAACGCAGCCCCCGACAGCGATCCTGATGCCGAGCATCGTGAAAAAACCGTAGGCGCAACCGAGTAGATCTGCCCCCGCCTACACCCAATAAAGTGTGGCGACCTGAAGCGTCGTTCGGATCGCGTTCCAAAAGTCTTTCCCCAAAAGTACGGTGGGCACGCCAGCCAGGACCGCTGGCCAATAAACCAGCGCAAACAGCGCTTGCACCCCAACACGGCTCTTAAACGTGGACTTGCGCCCCATCAGCCAGGATTTGGCTGCCCAGGCGATCAATATGGCAGCACACCAAGCCAGGATGAAGTTTCGGACCTCGACACTTGCGATGAGCTTGTCCCAGGCCCTCTGGACTTCTGGGTTATTGGAGGTCTTTTGGATGATGCGCCAGTGCAGAGCGGGTTCAGCTGCCGCCCCGGGCTCCGGTGCCAGGCCGATCGTTTGAGCAAGGCCATCTAGGCCAGTTTTTAAGTTGGAGAGCAAATCTGATGGTTCTGGGGTTGGGGAAGGGGTCAGTTTTTGTGCCATGGTTTATCGATAAGTCTAGTTGATGAAAGATGAGTTCGGCAAACTGCTTGCGAGAGAGTCAGTTTTTCGTTAGCCTCCTGTTCTCTATGAAATTGAAGACAAAGAAAGCCGCTGCGAAGCGCTTTCGTTTTTCCGCGACCGGTAAGGTGAAGTTTCAACGGACGGGTCGTCGCCACAATCTAAGTAAACACTCGAACGTCAAAATGCTTTCGAAGCGTGCTTGCACCTACATGATCGATGGGGATGCAAAGCATGTTCGTAAGTGTCTACCGTACGGAAACTAAGGAGTAACAATGCCTCGCGCAAAACGTGGGTTTAAACTACGTCGTCGTCACAATAAAATTCGTAACCAAGCTGAAGGAATGAAGCTTGGTTTGGGCAGTCAGATTCGCAGAACGTCAGAAGCGCTCGACCGCGCTGGCGTTTACGCTTACCGCGATCGCAAAGTAAAGAAGCGTGATTTCCGTGGTCTTTGGATCACCCGCTTGTCAGCTGCGGCTTATTCCCATGACATCAGCTACAGCCGCCTGATTTCAGCTTTCAAGAAGGCAAACATTCTTCTCAATCGTAAGGTTCTTTCGGATATCGCGATTAGCGATCCAAAAGGATTTGAAGCGATTGTTGGAAAAGTTCGCTCCTTAGCCCCAACCACTTGAGCATGAGTGAGCAGTCCGGCTCAATCGACGTTCTTCGCTCCCAGATCGAAGAGGCCGGCAAGCTAGGTCTAGCCCAGGTCGAGGCGGCGGCAACGTCTGCTGACCTTGAATCAGCTCGTATCCATATCTTAGGCAAGAAGGGCACTTTAAGTGAGGTCTTAAAAGGACTCGCTCAGGTCCCTGGGCCCGCGCGACCTCAGGTCGGTGCCGTTGCGAACGAATGGAAGTCCAAAATTGAAGCGGCCATTGCTGTCAAAAAAGAGGCCCTAGAACAAGCGGCCATGGATGCTGCGATCGCCCACGAGCGCATCGATGTTTCCGTTCCATCCAGGCGCAACCATTTAGGTGGCCTACATCCCATCACGCAAGCGACTCGGCTTGTGATTTCGATTCTATCCCGCATCGGTTTTGAAGTCGCAACCGGCCCAGAGGCTGAGACGGACTTTCTCAATTTTGAAGCGGTGAACATTCCTAAAGATCATCCTGCACGCGACATGCAGGACACCTTTTTCCTTGGGCCCGGAGTCGTTTTGAGGACCCACACCACTCCCGTACAAATGCGCACCTTAATGGAGCGTCCGCTGCCCCTTCGCATCTTAAGTCCAGGAGCGGTATACCGTTGCGATAGTGATGCAACGCACTCCCCAATGTTTCATCAAATCGAAGGACTTTGGGTCGATCGCGGAATACGGATGAGTGATTTGAAGGGCGTGCTTGATTTTCTTGCCAAAGAACTCTTTGGTTCAAAAGCAAAGATTAGGCTTCGTCCCAGCTATTTTCCGTTCGTGGAGCCCGGCGCTGAAGTCGATGTCAGCTGCACGATCTGTGAGGGCAAGAACGCTCGCTGCACGATGTGCAAAGGCACCGGGTGGCTTGAGATCTTAGGTGCAGGAATGGTGCATCCGGAGTTGTATCGGGCTGCAAGAGTGAATGCTGAGGGCGTGACCGGTTTTGCATTTGGTATGGGTGTCGAGCGCATTGCGATGTTGCTTCATGGCATTCCGGACCTTCGTCTGATGTTTCAGGGTGATCTACGGTTCTTACGACAATTTCCCTAAGGTGAATTATGAAAATTTCTTGGAAGTGGCTCAGTGACTGGGTGGATCTTGAGAAAGTCGGAACGCCAGAACGCTTAGCTGAGATTCTGACCGCTCGCGGCTTAGAAGTGGAATCCTTACATCGACAGGATGAAGGATTTGATCATGTCGTTTCTGCACAGATCTTAGAAAAACTGAAACATCCGGAAGCCGACCGCCTGAGCGTTTGCACCGTGTCGACCGGTGCGGCTCCTTATTTACAAATTGTCTGTGGCGCGCAAAACATGAAGCGCGGGGATGTTGTAGTACTCGCCAATATCGGCGCAAAACTCCCGAATGGGCTTCAGATTGAGAAATCAAAAATTCGCGGGGTTGAGTCTTTCGGAATGCTTTGTTCGGAAGAAGAGCTTGGCCTAAAAGATAAAGCCGAAGGCATTTTTATTTTACCTGAAGGCACACCCGTGGGCTGGAAAATTGCCGATGTCTTAGAGCGTGACGATGTGATCTTAGAAATTAAGCTCACAGCCAACCGAGGGGATTGCCTCAGTCACTACGGCATTGCACGCGAAGTGGCAGCAGCCATTGGAGTCCCACTCAAAACCCAGAAGATTCCCGAAATTGCTTGGGCTGGAAGTCCCGTGCAAATTGAACTGAAAGCCGGAGAAAATGCGCCTCAGTTCGCGGGTGCGCTAGTGAAAGGTGTTATTCAAAAGGAATCGCCGGCTTGGTTAAAGACTCGCTTAGAAAGCGTGGGTCAAAGAGCCATCAACAATCTGGTCGATGTCAGTAACTTCGTGATGCTTGATCTTGGATTTCCAGTGCACATCTACGATGCGGATCTTTTGGAGGGCGATACTATCGCGGTGGATGTTGCGACTCCAGGAGAGGAGCTCGCACTTCTGGATGGTGGCACGGTGAAGCTTCAGGGATTTGAGCTTGTGATCCGCGATGGCAAGAAGACCGTTGGACTTGCAGGGGTCATGGGCGGCGGCAATAGCGAAGTCCGTGCAACGACGAAGAATATCTTTTTAGAGTGTGCCGAATTTAGTCCCGTCCTTGTGCGTCGTGCGGCGTCCTTGCACGCCCGCCGAAGCGAGGCATCCCTCCGGTTTGAAAAAGGGATTGATTCCACTGGGCCAGAAAAGGCGATGAAGCGTCTTGCCGACTTAGTGAGTCGTGTGGCTGGGGGGGTCCTGGTGGGTGCTTCGTTCAAGCAGAGCCCGGCGCGAAGTCAGGTGCGTTCGCATGTTGTGCAGTTTTCCGAAAGCTATATCGGGGATCAACTCGGGATGAGTCTATCGCCAGAAGAGATCTCGAAGATTCTGATGGGTCTTCAGTGTTCGGTCGATCGTTCGGGCGGAAAATTTTCTATCACGCCTCCGACGTTCCGTCGTGATTTAAACATTGCAGAAGATTTTATCGAGGAAGTAGCTCGTTGCATTGGCTATGACGAAATTCCTTTGACGCTTCCTTTTGCAGCAGACCTTGCAGCCAGGCCTGTTCGTGAGTCGGCTGTGGCTCAAAGGCTTAGGCGCATCGATGCAACCAAAGATGCATTGGTTGAGCTGGGATTTTTTGAAGCTGTCAGTCTTTCGTTTCAAAGTTCCACATTCTTAGAGCGTTGTGGTTTGCCGTCCCAGGTGCGGGTTCAAAACCCTCTGACCGAGGACCATGAATGTTTAGTGTCATCCTTGTTGCCAGGGCTGTTGAAGGCGGTCCTTGAAAATGAGCGACACCATTTTGGTGCAGAGCCCATTTCGATTCGCCTCTTTGAAGTGAGGCCAACCTTCCATTCGACTGACCAACCCATTGCCGCAGTAGGGAGTCACGACACCGGGGTGAAAGAAACTTTGAAGGCCGCGTTCGTATTGACGGGCAGGGATCATTCAGACGCCCTACGTCAGGACCTCCGAGTTGTTGACTTCTTTGACCTAAAAGCTGTGTTAGAAGGCCTCTTTGCACGCACCCGTACCTCAGGGGTACGTCTGATTGCTGCAACTCGTGACCCGATCCCTGCGACCTTTCATCCAGGCCAAGCACTCGAAGTGTGGGTAGGGAAGAGCCGAGTGGGTTATGCAGGACGCCTGCACCCCCGACTGGAGAAGGGCTTGGGTCTGCGCCAGCCGCTCTATGCGTGTGAGCTCGACCTAGATGCTGTGTTGCCCCTCATGATGGCCGCTGAGGCCCAATTTAAGGATTGGCCTAAGTTTCCTGGGATGGAGCGGGACTTTGCACTCGTCGTCGATAGCGCGACTGCCTCGGATCGTTTGGTGCAGGTGGGGCTTCGTGCGGGTAAGCCGATTGCCAAGGGCGCGAAAGTCTTTGATATTTATAAGGGATCTCCGTTACCGGAAGGAAAAGTGAGTGTCGCAATTCGAGTGAGTTTTTCGGATGCGACCCGCAGTCTTGAGGAAGCAGAGGTCGAGCGGGCGTCCAAAATGATGGTCGAGGCCTGGGCAAAAGAAACTGGGGCTGCTCTCAGGTAGGGTGGCGTTAAGAAAAGTTGAAGGAGCATGCCGGTGGCACTAACGAAAGCAGACCTAGTTGACGCGATTCATGAGCGCATAGGCTTTTCAAAAAAAGAGGCCGTCGATATGGTCGAGCTCATCTTTGACACCATGAAAGACTCTTTAGAAAAGGGCGATAAGATTAAGATCTCGGGCTTTGGCAATTTTTTAGTCCGCGAAAAACCATCGCGTGCCGGCCGCAATCCGCAGACCGGAAGCGCCATACAGATTTCAGCGCGCCGGGTCCTGACGTTTAAGCCCTCGCAGGTGCTTCGCACCGAGGTGAATGAATCCCTGGCCGGTAAGCCGATTTCGGAAGACATGATTCGTCGGCGCGGCAAGAAGGACGATGAAGATGACGGGGAGGAAGAGTAATTCTTCTCGACGACTTCATACAATTTAGTTTTCTTGCAACCAGTTCGGTCACTCCCGGCGCTTTCGTCCAGTACGAACCAGAGTTCGCCTATGTTGATTCCCCTGCCTCAAAAGAGCGCTGGCACAATTTGATCACAAGAATGCGTCTGCCCCCGTCTCGGTTTCATGAGATTCGTGCGGTGATCGATGCGTATGATCGCAGAAGTGCAAATTTCACGATTCATCTCTGGCCCTGTTCGCATCCGGATTTACACCGATATCTTGTAGATGAATGCAAAGTGCTGGAGGTGATTCAGATCCGCGCGCTGATGCGGTCGCTGGATCCAGCGAAACTGATCTGCCCCGATATGAATCGGTTTCGGATCCTTGAAGTGAAAGACGTGCCTCGCTTTGTTGAAAGTAAAATCCGCGCTTGGCAGATCCACCCTAATTTTAAGAATCAGCTTATAGAGTCGACGTATTTTTTACTCAATGACTCAAGGCACGAAACGCTGATTGTGGAAGAAGGCGGCGATATCGTGGGTGGGGTGAGTTCTTTTCAAGTCGCGGATCAAGCGTACCTCCGGGGTGCTTTTGTGGTGCCTGAACGGAGGAAAGAGGGGCTTTACGCGGATTTGATGCGCGCACGGTCGTACAGGCTCGCAAATGTCCATCAGGTCAGAGTCGAGGTGGCGATGACGCAGCCCAAGACTTCTACCCCACAGTTTCTCAAGCAAGGATTTACAGAAATTGCGATTGTGCCGGTCTTTGCGCGCATCCCAAACCCGTGGGTGAGTCTTTGATTTCAATGGATTGTACTTTAGATCGAAATTCTATAGTATTCGGTCCCATGTTTAAGCTCTTCGGGGTGTGTGGTCTGATGGTTGCGATATTCCAAGGAAATCATGCCTTTGGCGCGTCCTCCGTCGATGTGCTCGACGTAAGTCTCATGCAGGAAAGCGTCTTTAATGGGCAAGCTGCTGATGTCTATACCGGTGACTTCAAGGCGGGCACTTGCGTTGAGCAGAATGCGGTAGGCTTCGAAATACCCAGTTTAAGAAATTTGGGTGAGTTTAGTGTTCGTTATTCCAACTCCAAAATTTCTTCTTTTAGCGAGCTTGAGCTTGCTACCTCTTCAGGGATGGCTGTCGGTGATGCCCTTAAGGTGGGCGTAAGTCGATCCATTTTGGGGTCAAATGAAAGTGAAGTTCGCCATATCCGATTAGAGCTATTTCGGGATGTTCATTCCGAAGCAGAGTACAAAATGATCCCGAGTGACCTTGACCAATTAAAATCAAGTGTCGCCTCATTTCGGCAAAAATGCGGCTTTGGCTATCTCTCAGTTGTCCAGGAGGGCTACGTCCTGGATCTACTCTTGATCCGAAAAAAGCAAAGCAAGGATGAGACACGCGGTACGCAGGTCGATGCGATTGCTGAGCTGGATAAATTGTTGAATCCTACGGGGGAACTACTGGGGAAAGTTCTCTCTCGGGAGGAGGCTGACAAGATCTTAAAATTGAGTTATTCCCTGAATCGAAAGAAACGAGTTTCAAGCGAAGACTCGAATCTTGAATTGCAAGTGAGGACGAACCTCCCTGTGCTTATTGCTGAGGCGGAATCGTCGGGACCCAAGAGTTCTATGGCGACACCCGAAGATGCATCCCAACTTTTGACCTTTGATGCCCTTTCTTTTTCAGGGGATCAGATGTTTTCTAATGTCTTTCAGGCGTTTCTCAAACGTGCAGAGACAGAAATCAAAAATAGTAAAGTCATCCCACCGCTCAGGGCGAAGTACGTCAAATACAATACTCTCCTCGATTACGAAAATGACGAGGATGAGTTAGTGTCAAGTCCAGATCGCCAGTCGATCAAAAGTGCGTGCCGTACACTCGCATTTTACGCAGCTGAAGTTTCGCGGGTTCGGGATTTGATTGTTCGTGTGCAGTTTCTTGCTGACTACACGGGGGCTTTCTTAAGTACGCACCATAGTTCCGATCTGTGGGGGCGACGGAAAAATGTGGAGGCGATCCATCATTATCTTGGCGCGCTGAAAAAGTATCTATTTGATGTCGACTATCTGTGCGCGAAAAGCTCGAAACATCTTCCGGGTTGTTCTGCCTTGATCCATGGAAATGACTACAGAAGTGTTTTGAGTGAAGCGGAGCGCCCTAACTATAGCGATGAACGTATTTTTTCACAGATGCGACTGGGACGGGATTTGCAGTGTTCCCAGGCCTATGACTTTGGACGCATGCTGACTTGCCTAGATCGCGGTTTTAAGGGTTTGTCGTGCCTCAAGCTTCGGGGTTCAAAGTTTGAGGTGACGGAAGAGAAGATCATCCCAAAGCACACCGATCCTCAGCTCGCAGGCGCAAAACTGATGGGCGAGTGTTTGGTATCGAGCACTTCGTGGGAAGACCTTCCGCTTCGAGGTCCTCAGCGTGGGGTGATTTTCGGGCAGGGGATAATGCCTGCCTCTCCCTGAGTCTTGGCGAGTAGGGTTTTGTGTGTCTGTCGGGACACGTTGATTTTTATCGCGTTGTGTCGATAAGCTTGTAGAAGGGGATTTTTATGATCATTCTACTTAGCGCTCTTTTATCCATTTCGGCAGGTGCTCAAACTTGTATACCGTCGGACAATGCGTCACGTCAGTTTATGACGACTCCGAATGCGACAAGCGGGCCTGTTTTGTGCCTTTTTACGTCGGAACACAATACTCGCGCACTTTCCTGCTGTAATAGCAGAAATGAAGACGTAGCAGACTTGACTGGCGCAATGGCTTGTTCGCCAACCGCTTTCGTAGGTAAGCAGAGCCGTTTCTACTTTAACTGTAAGGCGCGCGGGAAGATTGCACTGCCTGGCAGTGTGTGTCTCCCAGGGAAAAAGTTAGGTGCTGGTCAGTGTAGATAACTGAAGTTTTAGGGATCTAGGAGGCAACAATGAGAACTTTTGGTTTCATGGTTTTTTTGGGGTTAGTTTGTTGTTCCAGTTCCTTCGGGGCCACCACGGACCGGAAGTGTCCTCCTGGTTATGTACCGGATCGCGGCAACTGTAGGCCTGTTCCGGTTACTGTAGGCACGTCGTCCTCAAAGACAGAGTGCGCACTCGGCCAGGCCTGCGCCTCGGGTAAATGCGATGCAGGACTGAAGCTCTCCAGTGGAAAGTGCGTGAAGTGAGTTTCTTGGGCTGAGTCTTGGTTAGGAAAAATTTGTTTCGGGTATCGGTAACTGGAGAGAGGGCCCCCTTTCAGGATGACTGCGGACGCAGCACACAAAAGGGGTAGTATTTGATAATCTAATGTTTATTTGGAAGCAGCAGTGTTGTTCTTTTGAACAGCTTTGCCGTAGCACTCCCCATAATAATCGGGGCCACCCGATCTGATAACACGGCACTGAGATCCAGTGCACGCAATAGTACAATCGTTGGAACTTTGGGATGTGCACTCTATCGAACATCCAGTTGCTGGAGATCCTTGTCTGCAAATTCGCTTCGCCTCCGCAGCCCCTGCCAACACCACCATCCCTAACGCCATGAGCCCAAAAATCTTCATCATTTCTGTATGATCTCCCTACATATTATCCCGCGCCGAAGCAGACCGCCCGCCTCGGCAATTTTTCCACTTTAGATGGGGGGGCTCGTCATTGGCAAAAGTTGCCTAAGCTAAGGTCATGAAACGCCTAGGAAATTTTCGTTTCCGGAAACGGCAGTGCTGGGGAGCTCAATCGAGCTCGGCCGGCCGTGAAACCAAAATGATCTGATGTTTACTTGGGCCGCAGCTACCGAAGATCGACAAACTTGAGTGACTCAATCACGGAGGCATTGCCTTGATCTAAAACTTGGATCTGGTTTGGGTAACTGCCACGCAGTCCTTTGACCACTTCGTGCAACCAGGATGGGCCGATTGCTTTCACGTTCAGAAAGTCGAGCTCAATCACTTCGTCGTGGGACGCGGGTCTGAAATTTTCAACGATGATTTGCGCCGCTTCATGTCCCGCTGGGCGCGACATCAAAAACTCTCCAAATTTCACCATCTGTATTTTCATGGTTTCTCCCAGCGAATAAGAGCGATTGTGCCGCCTACGGTGGGTTCCGAAAAAAGTGAGTTCGATGTCGTAGCGATCCAACTTGCATGGCCACCACAGGCGAGTAGACCTGTGCCAGAACGAGCTACAAGCCCTCGTTTTGGATTGCCATTGATGATCGCCCGCACAAATTTAAGTCCATTACCACGCTGCTCAGGGGCGCGACCTGAGATGACTCTTTGAAAAGCAATTTCGATTGCCTCTTGGTCGCTCTGGAGTTCTGGAAGGACTCTCTTGAGCGAGTTAAAGATCCCACGTCCGCGGTCTGCCAGTCCAAGGGTTACGCCCGAAGCATCGAACTCAAAACTGAAGTAACAGCCGGGCTGATCGCGCCAAAAACCGAGATTGTGGTCAAAGGAGTTATTGCCGAGTTCTCCAATGATTGAATAGACCAGGCTTGCATCAGATTCGGTAAAACCATGTTTTAGAAGAGCAGAAAATACTTTTTGAGACCGAGCTTCAAAAACATCTCTAGTTCCAGAAACCTCGGCGTTGTCTGTTTGAGGTTTTGTGGAAAAGTGCCATTCAAGCAAGGCCTGCATTTTTGAAGTTTATCATAGACACTCAGTGTGGCGTCGCACTGGCAAAAAGAAGCCCCGGGCAGACCAGGTCTGGTCCCGGGGCCGGAAATGAATCGAACGATTAAGAGCGGTTACTTTTTTGGTGCTGCGGCTTTTTGCTGAGCTGCTTGCACCTTAGCCTTAAGATCGGCAGGAAGCTGCTGCACTGTTGATTGAGGGAGTGAAGAAATGGGTGAACCACCTGTCACAATGTCTGGGCTTTGACCGACGCGAGTGGCGCTGCAGTGCCAACTGCCGCCTCCACCTCCCTGTAGCTCTATCACTAAGAATGATTTCCCGCAGGCAAGGGTGCCGCTACACTTGAAACCTCTACCTTGATAAGGATCACATTTAACGTCTGCCTCCGCATTCCCTGCCATCACCAACATCCCAAACGCCATGAGCCCAAAAATCTTCATCATCTCGGTTAAATCTCCATAAAGTTAAGAGCGCGCCCCGGCAGACCGCCCGCCCTGGCAACTTTTCCAATTTAGATTGGGGGGGGGGTTCGTCAATGGTGAAAATTGCGCGCCGTAAGTGTTTGTTTTTATTAAAGAACTAATTCCCAGTTCACGCTGAATCGCGATCCATGCTGCTGTGATACAATATATCTGATACGGAGATATTTGATATATGAAGACCTCAGTTGAGCTTGATGAAGAGAAGTTAAATTTGGCCCGGAAACTAGGCGGGACGAATTCAATCAAAGAGACCTTGAACAATGCGCTTGATGCGCTGATCGCTCAAAGCAGAAGGCAGGGTATGTTTGAGATGCTTGGGACGGACTTCTTTGATTCAAGTGCCGTGACGAAAAAAGGGTCAAACAATGCAACCCGTGCTCGTCGATAGTTCGGTTTGGATTGCAGGATCACTTCCGAAGAATCCGGAGTGCATGAGACTTAAGCGTATGATCAAGAACAACGCAGCGATCTGCATTGTGCGTCCGATACACGTAGAAGTTTGCCAGGGTGCCCGGACGCCTGAAATTTTTCATAGTCTCTGGGAGTACATGCTGGGTTTTGAATTTCTGGAAGTCACAGATCGTCATTGGGGGCAGGCAGCGTGGAATTATTTCCGGGCCAGGAAAAACGGCATCACTTTGGGGACCTTAGACTGTCTGATTGGAACGCTTGCGGCTGAATACAAAGTACCGCTGTGGACTTTGGATAAGAAGCTGCTTCACGCACGATCTACATTGAAGTTTGATGTGTACGGGGATTGACTGATTTCGGCACAAAAAACCCCAGGGTGAGACCAAGATTTAGAGATGAAGAATTGTTACTTTTTGGGTGCAACAGAAGTTGCGCTTGATGCGCTGGACGTGCAACCCAAATGATCTGGTTCTTACTCAGGCCGTAACTACCGAAGGTCGACAAACTTGAGCGACTCAATCACGGAGGCATTGCCTTGATCTAAAACTTGGATTTTGTTTGGGTACTTGCCGCGCAGTCCCTTGACCACTTCGTGCAACCAAGATGGACCGATTGCTTTCACGTTAAGAAAGTCGAGCTCAATGACTTAGTCGTGGGAAGCAGGTCTGAAATTCTCAACGATGATTTGCGCTGCCACATGTCCAGCTGGGCGCGACATTAAAAACTCTCCGAAATTCACCATCTGAATGTTCATGGTTTCTCCCAGCGGAAAAGAGCGATAGTTCCACTGAAGCAAGGCCTGCATTTTTGGAAGTTTACCATAGGCAAATCGTGTGGCGAGCACACGCAAAAAGAAGCCCCGGGCAGACAAGGTCTGGTCCCAGGGCCCGATATCAATTGAATGATTGAGGGCGGTTATTTTGTTGGTGTTGCCGAGACTGCGATTGATGCCTTAGCGCACATACCGGCTACCGCTACCGCGCCTCCGGTGCAGTTTGTTTGTGGCACAAGTCGGCTCCCAAGCGGAAGCGCGGCGGTCGCTACGCGCGCGCCACAAGCTGTGCCGCTTCCGTCCCTGACCCCGATTCCATTGATAGACTCTGTACTGGTTGTAACTGTGCCATTTGAGTTCGTAACAGTGACCAATAGGTCCACTTTGCAGGGTTGACCCACTTTACAGTTAAAGCAGGCGTAATTGCGTGCCTCCGCAGTCCCCGCAACCAACACCATCCCAAACGCCATGAGTCCAAAAATCTTTTTCATCTCGGTTTTATCTCCCTAAAAGTTATCCCGCCCCGACAGACCACCCGCCCTGGCAACTTTTCCAATTTAGATTGGGGGGGGGGCTCGTCAATGGCGAAAGTTGCCTAGGCTAGGCTCATGAAACACTTAGGAAGTTTTCGTTTCCGGAAACGGCAGTGCAGAAAGCAGGGTTGTAAACCCAGGAGCGGGCCAGTCTTCAGCCGGAATCAGAGATTCCCTATAAATTTACAAATGGAAACTCAGATTCTATTTGTAAATTTACGAACCTCTCAAGCGCCTCATGGCGCATGTCATAGATGACGCATTGATTTTTGTTTAGGGCGGAGGGTAATCTAAAATCAACACTAGCTCGACCGGAAGACGGGAGTTTTCGTGTTCTTGGTAGTCACCAGTAGTTTGGTCAAGAACTAAGAAAAAGGGGAACAGAATGAAGTTGATGATTATGGTTTCGGTTTTTGCGATGTTGTTTTCAGTGAGTCCCGCTTTTGCACTTAAACAAGTGGACATGAATAATTCTAAGTATTGCACATACACGTGTGACAACGGCAATTCAGGAAGCCAGCAGCTTGGGGAGTGGGCGAATGCACTGAATTGCAGGACTACGGCAATTAATGCCTGTGGTGAAAAAATTGCAGTTAAGGGCGGAACTACTTTGACGAAGCCTGCGATTACGGTGCTGCAGAATGGGGCCTCGAAATGAAAAATTTGAAAGGTTCAAAAGTTACGGTGATCACGTTCATGTTCACGGCCCTCTTCATGAATGATGCTTTCGCAAAACGGACTTGGGGCAGTATGGCGATGGACTCGGGAGGGTGTCGATGTACTTGGGTCTGTTCCAGTGGCGCTACAGGTAGTTTTAATTCGACCGGTGGTTGCGATACTGTCGACTGCGAAGAGAAGTCTGGAAGCAGCTGCAATGAGCGCAAAGCGATTCCCAAGAATGTACTTCCCAAGAGTGTATTCCAGAACATCCAGGGGAAGAAGTCATGAAGAAGATAAACAAGTTTTACTCCTTTCTCTTTATTACCGTGATTACTGCTGTTTTTTTTCCGGAGCAAAGCAGAGCGTACAAGTATGAGACCGGTTGGTCCTGTTCTTGGACCTGCAAAAATGGGACTGAAGGCAATGGCCGGACTGACACCGAAAAGAATTGTTGGGCCGATGCATCGAAAGCTTGTGGCGGAGAGAGCGAGGTCCTTCGGAGCACCAGCTCTCAGAATGGCGGCGCGGCAGGCCCATCGAAAGGGATAGCGCGCCCTGTGACTACGCTCCCGATCAAGTCAGGCTGTGTGTCGCCGCTAGTGAGCGTCGGTGGACAGTGCAAAGCGCCTGCAGCTCTTCCTGCAAAAAAGTAGCCGTTGTTTTAACGTTTTGGCTGCGGCCTCACCGCCGCAGCCACCCAATCGCTTCTGCAGCAAAGTTCTTTCCGTGAAGTTGCTCCATCTGGACCAGCAGTCCTGGCGATGTGATGTTGTAGTCCGAAATCTTTGCGCCTGAAAATCCGCTCTTCCCCGGGCCTGGGATCCAATCAATCGCAGCGAGGGCTGCGCCTTGGGCCATAAGCACCGCTCCCAAGGCATCCAGCTCACGCTTGTCTTCGAGCTTAACGTCATACCGCTCCAGGCGGGAGCCAGCATCGACCGATACCAGGAAGTCATTGGGCAGTGGATGTTTGCGCAGTGCTCCTAAGAATTTTCCAAAAATAAACCAGGACCGAAGTTCGCCCCGCTCGATCCCATCCAAAAATTCCTGGATCACGACCGTGCGTGTGAACGCCTGGGTCTCCTGATTCACCAATGCCTCCCATGCAGAAAAGTCATTTGGTTTTTTCACGCGGTGCACGCCCTTGCTTTGGGCTTCGCCCCAGGGTTTCACCACCAGTTCCTGGATGTTCACCAGTTCATCCCAAGCCAACCTTAAGTCTTTCGCAGACCCTAGAGTCACCGTGACCGGTCTGAACTCTTTCAGCGACTCAGGAGGGATTTTTTCACTTTGATTTCGCAAAAGTGCGGGAGGATTCATCACCCGATCCCCGAGCGCACGCTCCAGCACAGCAAGCGGGGCAAAGTACGCATCGTTCACGGGCGGATCTACCCGGTAATGCGCCTGCCAAAACTGTGACGCAGGGACAAGTTCAATTTCACCGAGTTTAAAATCTCCACTATACCTTCTCACACGCAGTGCATTCGGTTCATGCGATGCTAGAATTAATGTTGGTTCGGACCAATAGGTAGGTATTCCCAAATTTACAGCTTCGTTCATGAAACGAAGAGAAGTATCGAGAACATGATCAAGAGACGACCACTCATCTGTTATCCAAAGCCAGCTCACCGCCTCAGTTTCGCACTTTTTTTAAGCCTTCTCCCGTTCTTTATTTCATGTAGTTCCGTGAAGAGAGAGATCCGCGAAGAAGTCCGCACGCGTCGAGTGATCGACGCAAGAACTACTGAATCGGGCAGTGGTGTTCGATTTTCTTCAGTTCTGGAAAATGTCCCGCCCGATGCCAGCCTAAAAACTGAAGACATTTCCTTTTTTGATGAATTTGAGCGCGCATTGGCAGTCAACCCCGGCTCCCGTCCGCTTCCTCTTCGTTGCCGTGTGCTCACCGGGGCGCCTGAAGCCTGTCGATTTTTAAAGCCGAAATGGTATGCTCGCTGGCTTCAGTCAGAAGATGCGTTAGAAGGACCGACTGCGCCCAACTTAAAAGTGGAGCAAGAACGCCCGAAAAAACGGCGTAGACGCGCTCCCGCACCTGTGATTGAACAAATCGCACAAAAACTTGAGTCAGGTGAATATGCTCCCGTGCCGAAGCAACGGCCAGGGGACTATTACCGTGCGCTGAAAACATTTCCTGGAATCACAGAAGGGCTGAAGACCGTCGAAGCAAAGATTTTAGAGCCTGGGATTTGTGCGCCGAGCGAACTCTACAATTTCTTAGGTCTAAAAAGCGAAGAGCAAATGCCTGAAGAAGAGTTTCGCGAACGTGCTATCCGGCTTTATGCCAGGGCCGATCAGTGCGCAGAGACGACCAAATACACGGACAACTCCAGATTTCGTCTGGCACTGCTATCGATCATTAAGAAAGACTGCGTGACAGCGGCGCCCCCTTTGCAGCGTTTATCCAATGCCGTCATGAATGACTACTCTTCACGAGCACGTTATTGGACCGCATGGTGTGCTCGGGAAACAAAGGATAAAAGCGCGTTTTTTGATAACTACGACGCACTTTTTCAGATGAATCCTCTTGGCTTTCATACGCTTTCTTTATCCGACGGGGATTCGGTGTTGTCTGGGAACTTAGGCCAAGAAATAGATCCGCTCGTACAAACGCGGAGTGCACTCGATGAGCGCGTGAATCCATGGATCCAAGCCATGGAAGAAATGACACGAAGAAAACGTAAAGATTTAGTGCTGAAGCTGCTGACGCCGATTCAGCCGAAGCTTGAGGAGCTCAGTCAGCTTGAACCGGGTGTCAGGCTTTACCTCGCATCCTTCGCTTACCGCGCAGGCAACCCCGTAGCACTATTTCGTCTGCTCGATAGCGTATTTCGCTCTAAGGCAGAATACGTCGTCGATAAAACGCTTCAGCTCTTCTACCCGCTCGAGTTTTTTGATCTCGTTTTAAAACACGCAGGCCGTATGAATCCCATCTTGGTGGCATCCCTAATCCGCCAGGAAAGCGCATTCCGGGCCAATGCCCGCTCGCCGGTTGGAGCAGTGGGTCTCATGCAGCTGATGCCAGCGACAGCGCGCACGATGCAGCGTGGTGTGAGCAAGCGGCAGCTTCTCGATGCGGATACAAATATTCGTCTTGGGATTCAATACTTTCAGATGCTCGTTAATCGGTTTGATGGGGACGTTGAGCTAGCACTCGCCTCCTACAATGCGGGTCCAGAAGCGGTCGATCGCTGGCGTGCACGCTATCCGGTGGGGAACAGGATGCTTTTCTTAGATCTGATTCCTTACGCTGAAACTAGGAATTACGTCACTCTGATTGGCCGGAATTACTTTTGGTACCACAGGCTTTACCGAAAGCTCATTTTAGAAAAATTTGGTGTGGCAAGCCTAAGCCCCGCTGAGTTTAGTGCATTCGGGGCCCTCTAAGGGCATCCTTAAGGGATGCGCGACGCGCGTACTCTTCTACACCGCTTCCTCCTTTGGCACAAAGATGCCGAAGGTGCGGTTTTGTATCAGCAGATGGATGCGGATCACCGGCTGCAGGAATTCCCTGTGGGAGACGCCTTAAGAACGGTTGAGGCCATTGCAAGGCAGCTCCGCGAAGGTGAATTTAAGCCAGGGGATAGGGTCGCGATTTATGCCCACAATTCTGCTACACGAATTTTTTGGGAGTTAGGGATCGTTCTCGCAGGGGGTATATGTGTTTCCCTCACTCCAAATTCTATCGATCCAGAAGTGAAAGCGATCTTAGAAGAAACCGATCCGACTTGGATCATTGTTCAATCGAGCGTTTACCGAGACCGACTTCGTAGCCTAGAAGTGGGCTGCAGTAACTGGATCGTGCTCGAATCTTGGATTCCGTCTTTAGAAGAGTCTCAGGGTGCAGTTCTCACTTTTGAGAAGTATCTGTCTGAGATCGATCCGCTCCTTCCAGCATGGATTGTCTACACCAGCGGAACCACCGGGATGCCAAAAGGGGTCATGCTCAGTTTAGACAATCTGTCCTTTGCGGCCGATTGTTTGACTCGTCAATGGAATCTACCGTTTGCTCACGGGCGTTTGTTCTCCTTCCTGCCTCTATCTCACGTAGCGGAAAAGCTGCAGACGATCGCAGTTGCGATCAGCCAACGCTACTCCGTGCATCTTTGTCAGGACTTTGAGCGCTTTTCGGAAGAACTCAAGGTTGCGCGTCCTACATTATTTTTAGCGGTGCCTAGGGTCTGGTCGAAACTCCGTGATGCTTTGCTGTCTCAGCTTGAAAGTGTTCCAGAGTTGCAGAAGCGTGCCTTGAGTAAGCTCTGGATCTGGTCCGAGAAATCTCAATGGCTGGATTTTCCTAGGGACTGGCTCTTAAAAAAAGTACGTATTTCCCTGGGACTTGGGGACCTACGTCTTGCCGTCAGTGGTGCAGCAAAACTTCCCCCCGAGGTGTCTCGTTGGTTTCAACATATTGGAATTCCTATCCACGAAGTCTACGGGATGAGTGAGACCGCGGGTGTGATCACAGCAACCGCATTAGATCAGGTTGATCCAGATTCAGTGGGGAAGCCTGCAAGTGGAGTTGAAGTGAAGATCGGGCCGGATGGTGAGATTCGGGTTCGTGGGCGAAATGTTTTTTTAGGGTACTACCGAAAGAAAGAAGAAACCTCAGCCGCTTTAGTGGATGGCTGGCTCTTGACCGGAGATCTGGGCGACTGGTCGATGTCCTCAGGCGAGTTGCGCATCATTGGACGCAATCGCGAAATCGTCAAACTTCTAAGTGGGCGCATGGTATCCCCCAATTCCTTAGAGGCAGCGATCCAAGAACTGCCAGAGATTTCTCAAGCTTGCATCGTCGGGGATGGACGCGGGCATTTGGGTGCGTTGATCACACTGAAGGAGCCGGAACTCCTGGCCCTTAGGTTTCAGGCGGGCGCGATCGAGGGCATTGAAGTGGTGTCCTCTGGTGTCCGTCTACGAATCCGCGAGCACTTAGACCAAGTTTCAAAGAATCGTCCGCATTGGGAAAAAATTCTTCAGTTTGCTGTGCTCTCCCGTGAGTTTTCAGTAGATGAACACGAGTTGACTCCGACCCTGAAACTGAGGAGGGGTCAGATTGAGAGAAACTTTCGGTACCTGATAGAAAAAATGAATTTAGACTCTAGCGGGTAATCCTAGATGGATCCCCGAACATAAACTCCAGAATGTCTTCCTTCTTTCTCAAGGTATCTCGGTACCCAAGATCAAGAAGTTGCCTGGTGTAGACCGATTCAAACGCAAGGTAGCTTAAGAGGTCCCAGCCTTTGTCCTCTTTTGCGCCGATCCCGCGCAGCAGAAACCGCAAGAAGGTTGGAAATTCTTTCAAGCATCCTTGAGCCAGTTGCCCAAGATCTTGGCTTGGACGAAGTGCGAGGACAGGAATATTCCTGAGTGGGTTCTTGAGTTTGTTGAGTTGCTCTTCGGTCATGAGACTGATCGTATTGTTGATTCTTTGCAGGCGCTCTAAGTCCGTTTCTAATGAATCCAAGAAAACTGCGTTCAAAAGTACTCCGCCGATTTCAGCGATAGAAATCTGGTCCCGTCTCAGAGTGGCGTTGAGCGCAATCGTTTCTTCAGGTGTTCGAGCGTACCGGATGCCGATTGTGATCAGGCGGTCGCTCCCTAAATGAATGGCCGGTGAAACAGGGGAGGTGAGGCGAACACACCCATCTCCATAAAACGCGCCGTCTATGCTGACAGGTGGGAAAAAAACTGGAATCGCACTCGAAGCCATCACGTGGTCTGTGGTGAGGTTGGTGCGCATCCCCAGTCGCGTATTGCGAAGCCAGGGTTCTATCGATGGATGCCCCTCATAGACGCTGATCGCCGTCCCTGTGAGGTAGTTGGTCATAGAAAACCCTAAGCCGTGCAGGTGACCATTTGCGATATTGGCGCGGATCTTATCCCAATTGAGTTCCTTCTGAAGAAGCTCGCGCAAAGGTTTTGTGTCGAGCAAATAATTGGCACGTTTTGAAGCGGCGAATCCACCGAAACTTAACGTGCGAATCCATCTTGAGCTTACAGAAGTAACCGCTGAGGCATCGGTTCTAAAAATCCGTTCCGTGGTGAGATTCGCCCAAAGATCCCAAAGGGCCTGTGCTGCGACTCCAAAATGATCGACGCCGTTAGCTAAAAAGGCTACGTTGATGGCACCTGCGGAAACGCCAGTCAGGACCTGAAAGGGATTATGTTCAGTTCCTGCGATCTCTGAAAGCGCTTGAATGGCTCCAACCTGATATGCAGCTCTTGCTCCACCACCGGTCAGCACCAGGCCTAATTTCATACTTAGATTTAGTTTACGCCTTTGCCTCAGGCGCTGTCTTCCCGAAAGAAATATTCTTGTAGTTTTCTTCGGACCACCTGAGAGACCAGTCACTTTTAAAGAGGATGACTGGGTTTTTGTCCCGATCTTGAAGGTACTTTGAGTCTTCTCTTCGATCAAAGACGGTGGGGTCAATGTTTTGGCCCGTAACCCAGCGCGCGTGAACGTAAGGAAGTTTTTCTAGCCGAGCATCCACTGTGTATTCCGTCTTCAAACGGTGCTGCAAAACCTCAAACTGCAATGCACCGACAGCGCCAAGCACAGGATCTTTGTCACCCATGCCGGGTTGCCGGTAAATCTGAACGACGCCTTCCTCGGACAATTGTTCGATTCCCTTTTGCAGCTGCTTACGTTTTAACGGATCGAGCAAAATGACGGTGCTGAAATGTTCCGGGGAAAAGCTAGGCACACCTTGGAAGTGTAGGCCCTTTTTTTGACTGAGTGTGTCTCCGATGCGAAGAGAACCGTTAGTGTCAATCAGCCCAATGATGTCTCCTGGCCAAGCCTCCTCAACCACCACGCGTTCTTGTCCGAAGAAAGAGACGGGCATCGCCAGTTTTATTTCTTTTTCTAAGCGATAGTGGCGTACCGCCATGTTGCGCTCAAAGTGGCCCGAGCAGATGCGAATGAATGCTACTCGGTCCCGATGAGATGGATCCATGTTTGCCTGAATCTTAAAGACAAACGCACTGAAACTATTTTGAGTCGGCTCAACGACAGCGCCTTCTTTTGACTTCCGTGGGGCGGGTTTAGGAGCAAGAGAGATAAACTTTTGTAGGAAGCTTTCGATTCCAAAGTTATTCATCGCACTCCCAAAAAAGACAGGAGTCAGTTGGCCTGCGTTGACACGTTCTTCATCAAACTCGTCTCCTGCGGCCTCAAGGAGTTCTACTTCAGAGCGGAACTGGTCAAAAATATTTTTAGCCTCGAACTCGTCCACTCTTCCGCCGATCAAAGAAGGGAGAAACTCCGGATCATCAATGCCTTGCACTCTTTTTGTGGCCAGTCTTCCGCGTGTATTTGCCTCGCCTTCTGCACTAAAAAAAAGAATCTCTTTTGAAGCTCGATCATAGACGCCCCTAAAGCGATCTCCAGAACCAATCGGCCACGTCATTGGGCAGGACCGGATGCCTAAAACATTTTCGAGTTCATTTAAGAGCTCTAGAGGTTCCTGTGAGGGTCGATCGAGTTTATTGATGAAGGTGAAAATTGGAATGCCGCGCATCCGGCAGACCTCAAAGAGTTTACGTGTTTGGGGCTCTACACCTTTAGCCGCATCGATGAGCATGATGGCGGCATCCGCTGCAGTGAGCGTTCTGTACGTGTCTTCGGAGAAGTCTTTATGACCCGGTGTGTCGAGAAGGTTTAAGATCGATCCTTCAAACTCGAATTGAAGCACTGAAGTGCTAATCGAGATCCCGCGTTGTTTTTCAATCTCCATCCAATCGGACGTGGTGTGGCGTTGGGAAGCTTTTGCGCGCACCGCGCCAGCCAGGTGAATCGCCCCGCCGTAAAGCAGGAGCTTCTCCGTAAGCGTGGTTTTGCCGGCATCTGGGTGGGAAATAATGGCGAATGTTCTTCGCTTTTTAACCTGTGTTTCCAATAGGTTAGAACTCATGTGTCCCGTAGCGTATCGCGGTAAAGGATCAAATGTTAAGGTGTTAATTTCTGACTAAAATAGTCCGATAAGGGATACATGAGTCGCAATTCGCAAACCACCATAGCCCTGATCGTTCATGTGGAGGGCAAGCAACCTATCCTCCACGAAACTCTGACCGAAACGACCGAGATCCTAGAAATGGAGCTCGCCGTACTCAGTCAAGACCCATCGCCGCTTTCGCGTGTGCATCAGATGCGCAAACAGGCCGAGGGTGAGGACGAAGCCTTCGCGGATTTCGTTGAAAAGATGGTTTCGCAGCCGGCATTGAAAGCGGAAGTTCAAGAAAACGCGCTGCAGTGGTTTAAGTCCCGCATGAAGATTGAGGCCTATCAGAAGGCTGAAAAAGAGGCGTCGGCAGTGATCGCTCAGTATGCGTTTCAGCTCTTTGTGGAAGACCCAGCCAAGAGAGACTTTGTCCTCGCGGGCCCGACTGCTCAAGTTCGTGTGCGGGTTTTCGAAGTTCCAGCTGAAACCCATACCCGAGTCGCATAACCTACTGGGGATGCAAAATTCCCCATTAATCAATCAACCTAAGCAACTCCGTGATTGGTGCGAGCGGCACAAACATGAATCCGCGATTGCCCTCGATACTGAGTTCATTCGTGAGTCTACTTTCTATCCTGAACTTGAGTGGATTCAGCTTGCGACCCGCACGGAAGCCGTCATCGTTGATTGCCGCACGATCATCACTGAAGAAGATCTTGAACCCCTGAAAAGTCTATTGATCGATCCGGCAGTCCTTAAAATTATTCATGCAGCTTACGGGGATCAAGAGTGTTTGTGGGCAAGGTTTAACTTCACTGCAAGTCCGGTTTTTGATACCGCGGTGGGCGCCTCTTTGCTTGGATTAGGGGATTCAGTGGGTTTAGGTGCCCTCACCAAACAGTTGCTTGGAATTGAGTTACCGAAAGGCCATGCGCGTACGAATTGGGGCAAGCGCCCCCTCTCACAAGATCTGTTGGACTACGCCTTATCGGACGTCAGGGATCTCATTCGTCTTTCTGATCCACTTTTAAAGAAATTAGAGGCCAGTGGTAGAAAGGCCTGGGCATTAGAAGTTTCAGGCAAGTCAGCAGATGCAGCAACTTTTGATCCGTCGCCGGAGGATCTTGCTCGAAAACTTTCTCAGTCCGGAAGAATCCAGCCTCGCGATTATGGCACTTTGCTTTCCATCATGGAGTGGCGTGAGGAGCGCGCAAAAAAACTCAACATACCCAGGCGCTGGGTCGCAGACGATGGCACCATCATGGATCTCACGCGCGCGCAACCTGAAACATTAGATCAGCTGCTACAGTTCCGTGGCCTTTCTAAAGGTCAGATGAAGGGGGAGACCGGCGCGATGTTGATTCGCGCAATCCAGCAAGGAAAAGTTCGGGGTGAGGTCAGTGGTTTTGGTCGCTCCAAAGAGCGGGCGTTGATCCCATCCGCGGAAGAGTCCCGTGGACTTGAGCTCTTTAAACTCTTCATTCAAATTTTGGCAGACGAAGTTGAGTTGTCTGCAAAACACCTTATGACCTCAGACGCAATGTTGCGGTTGGTGCGATTTCCACCGAAAGATTTGTCAGAGTTTCGGTCCTTAGGCGTGATTCCAGCAGAAATTCATGACGGCGTTGCATCGCAGATTGTTGAGTTCTTGCACGGCAATGTCGCGTTCGCACTTAAAAAGGGCAGGGTCACGCTCGGAAAGTTGGTCTAGGCGCTGCGCCAATGAATTCTCTTCTCATCGTTGGGAAGCCGCAATAACTGGCGGATGCGCCAGAATCTGAATGACGATTCCATCTGGATCCGCAAGATAGAAAGATCGTGCGCCGTCGCGGTGAGTTTTTACCTCGCGTAGGATTTTCACTCCTGCCGCTTTCACTTCTTCGTACCATTCGTCGACCTCGGCGTGGCTCCTTACGAAGAAACCGATATGGTCCAAAGATCCTGGCCCAGGCGTCCCTTTGTGGAGGGCAACGTTATCTTGTCCTCCGGTCGAGAGATAAATATTGTCTGCATCTGGCTCCCACTCCACCTCCATATGAAGGACCTTGCAGTAGAAAGACTTTGAGCGTTCAGGGTCAGAAACATTTAAGGCGACGTGCCTCATTCCTAAGCTTTTCATGGTAGTTGTAGGATGACATAGAGCACTATGGGCTCACAATTGATCTACCAAGGAGACCGTGTATGAGTATCAAGTTATTTACAATGAAAGTGTGTCCGTACTGTATTAAAGCAAAAAAGCTGCTGGATCAGCGTGGATTTAAATACTCAGAAGAATCGATTGATGATTATTCGGACGCACAATGGGATGAGCTTTGCGCGAAGAGTAAGATGAAAACAGTGCCGATGATCTATGCGGGTGATCGTCTGATTGGTGGCTTTACGGAGCTCGCCGCGCTAGATGAAAAAGATAAACTTGAGTCTCTGCGCGCTTGAAACTTCGTAAGTTTGTAATGGATCTGTCGCCTTTGCGCGACTCCGCTTCGTATCGAAGGTTGTTTTTCTCGCAGCTCGTTTCTTTCATTGGATCAGCGGTCACGACCGTTGCAGTTCCTTACCAGATTTATGAAATGACTCGCTCGAATGCGTGGGTGGGTGCGGTCGGAATTGCGCAGTTAGTCCCGCTCATGGTGAGTGCGCTCTGGGGAGGCGTGCTTGCAGATCGTTTTTCGAGGATAAAACTCATCCTCTGGACGGAAGGGTTGCAGACGATGGCAACCTTAGGACTCGCGACTGCCGCCACCCTCAATTTCCGCTCGATTCCGCTTTTGTATGCGCTCAGTGGTGTGATCGCGTTTTTAGAGGGCATCCACCGTCCCGCGATGGCTGCGGTTTTACCGCTCACAGTTCCACCTGAAAAAATGGCTGCAGCCGGAGCATTGGCAGGCTTTCGCGTCACCTTCGGAAGCGTGATTGCACCTGCGTTCGCGGGAATTTTAATTTCTCGCATAGGTGTTGCTGCGACGTATTGGTTAGACGCCGTAAGTTATATCGCAAGCATGATTCTCATCTCGCGCGTGCGAGTTGATTTTCTGGTGCAAGCGTCCCATGCAGCTCAAGGGGCATTGGCAAATATGATCGACGGGCTTCGGTATCTTTGGGGTCGCAAAGATATTTTAGCGAGTTACGGAATTGATATTGCAGCAAACGTTTTTGCTTATCCGATCCTTCTTTTTCCTGCATTAGCGGAGCAAAACGGAGGAGGGCAGGCGCTCGGATTTTTGCATTCTAGTCTTTGGTGTGGAGCGATGATTGCGACATTAAGCAGTGGTTGGATGGCAAAACCAAAGCGACAAATGTCATGGATAGCGGGTTCCGCAGCCGTTTGGTGTTTGTGTATTTCCTTGGCTGGTTTACAGCAGAACTTTTGGTTCTTGTTAATGTTTATGGCGCTTGCGGGTTATGCGGATATGGTGAGTGCAATTTTTCGCCATACTTTTTGGAATAAAACGATCGCTTCTGAGTATCGTGGACGTTTAGGTGGGATCGAGCTTTTAAGCTTTAAATCAGGTCCAATGATTGGTGGCTTCTTTTTGGGCGGAGTGGCCCAAGCCACCAGCGCTCAGACAGCTCTTTTCTGGGGTGGTTTAGTCGGGATAGTACTGGTCTACCTCTGTCGGATGAGGGTCCTAGATCGTTGATACCATGGGGGATTTTCCGCTTCGTTTAGCACTTAAATCCACTAATCAAGCGACGAGAAACTGTCGATTTATTTAGTGTAATACCACAATAGGTGGGTTGACCTGGGAGCGACACCCCTATATATTGTGGTTAAGGGCAGGGGATGGGCCGAAGTATAAGGCCCTGCCCGTGGTCTACCCCGTATCTCTGTTGTCTGAAGATTTTGGCCCAAAAATTTGGGCCTCGGGCTCTTGTCGTCTTGCGCGGTAAGGGGTCAGGGATCTAACACAGAAGGTCGGGGCTAAGAGCCCGAGTTCAGTTGAATCCAATGATGGAGAGGAGCCAGATGAAAACGCCAAATGTTGACCGAGGGGTGAGTGAGAGTGTTGTTTTGCCGGTCGAGGGGCTACCTGTTCAGGATTTAGGGGCGCCATCGCCTCTTTCTCTGCGCGCTACACCGATTGAGATGAATGAAAGTTTTAAGCTAGACCCGATTGAGAACGATAGTCATCCCTACAGCCGGATCAATGTAGAGCTTCGCTTCCGCACTCTGGCAGCAGGGTTGCCCGGCATCGTGTTGGAAGACATCTCCCAGCGTGTTTTCTCCTCCCTTTCTCCGAATGCAAACGAGAAGGAATTTCTAGAAGCAGGAATTCAACTCGCTTCTGGAATGATCACAATCGAGCCAGACTACGCTCGGCTCGCGGCGCGCATTCTCTCTGAGAAAATTGAGCAGGAGCTTGCATCTCAAGGGATTCATTCCTTCGAGGACTCGCTCACAGCGGGCGTTCATAATGGTCTTCTGAATCCTGCAGTAAAAAAACTTGCGACCGGCATGAAGCTCGATCGCAGCCGTGATGATCTCTTTGAGTTCTTCGGCCTAAAAACCGTCTACGACCGCTATCTAACTCGGCATCCAAAAAGCCGTAAAGTCATCGAAGCACCTCAATACTTTTTTGCTCGCGTTGCTATCGGTATCTCAACCACCACGGAAGAGGCGCAGACCATCTACGATATGGTTTCAAGCTTCCGGTTCATGCCAAGCACGCCAACTCTTTTTAACTCCGCCACACTCACACCTCAGTTGTCTTCCTGCTTCTTGCTCGATTCTCCGAAAGATGAATTGCGTTCCATTTACGCACGCTACGCAGAAATTGCCGAACTATCCAAGTTTTCAGGTGGCATCGGTGTCGCGTATCACAGAGTGCGTTCCAGAGGATCTTTGATCCGAGGGACAAACGGGAAATCAAACGGAATTGTACCTTGGTTAAAAACCTTGGATTCCTCGGTCGCCGCAGTGAATCAAGGCGGAAAACGAAAAGGTGCATGCTGTGTTTACTTGGAATCCTGGCACGCGGATATCGAGGAATTTTTAGAGCTTCGCAACAACACAGGAGACGAAGCTCAGCGCACTCACAATCTCAATATTTCAAACTGGGTGCCTGATCTTTTTATGGAGCGAGTTGAGCAAGGCGGTGTGTGGTCCTTGTTTGATCCAAAAGAGATGCCGGAGCTTCCTGATCTCTATGGAGATGCATTTCGCGCAGCTTACACTAAAGCAGAATCCGAAAAACGTTATGTCAGACAGGTACCAGCTCGAGATCTTTATGGCCGCATGATGCGCACTCTTGCCGAAACCAGTAACGGGTGGATGAACTTCAAAGATGCATCAAATTTAAAGTCCAATCAGACCGGAAAAAATGGAAACGTGATTCACCTTTCCAATCTCTGTACTGAAATCCTAGAGGTGACTTCCGATCCGGAAACAGCCGTGTGCAACTTAGGTTCTATCAACTTGAGCGAGCACGTCATCGATGGTGATTTTGATTTCGATCGCTTAAAAAAGACGGTCACAACCGTAGTGCCGTACTTAAACCGCGTGATCGACATCAATCACTACTGCATCCCACAGGCGAAGGGATCGAACTTCAAGTGGCGCCCGATTGGGCTTGGGGTCATGGGGCTCCAAGACGTTTTCCTGAAGATGGAAATCGCATTTGACTCACCTGAGGCACTTGCGCTTTCGACTAAGATCCAAGAATACGTCTATTTTTATGCTGTAAAGGCCTCAAACTTGCTCGCCAAAGCCGATGGACCACACGAAAACTTCGCAGACACGCGTGCTGCCGATGGAAAACTCCAGTTCGACTTCTGGAAAAACCCAACATTGTCTAAAGAGCTAGATTGGGAATCACTTCGTGCCGAAGTGAAGACCCATGGGCTTAGGAACTCCCTTTTGATCGCGATCGCACCAACGGCGACGATTGCTTCAATCGTAGGTTGCACAGAGTCCATCGAGCCTATGGTTTCCAACTTGTTTAAGCGTGAAACTCTGTCGGGTGAATTTATCCAGATCAATAAGTTCTTAGTCCGCGAACTGCAAAGTCGTGGTCTGTGGGACGAAAACATGATCTCGGACCTCAAACACAATGAGGGATCGATACAGGGTATCGATCGGATTCCCGCTGATATTCAATATCGTTATAGAACAGCATGGGAACTCTCGATGAAGAACTTGGTCGATCTTGCTGCTGCTCGTGGGGCGTTCATCGATCAAAGCCAGTCTTTAAACTTGTTCGTAGAGAGTCCAAACGTAGGTAAACTTTCATCTATGTACATGTACGCTTGGAAGATGGGGCTTAAGACGACTTATTACCTTCGGTCCCGCCCTGCGACTCGCATTCAAAAGGCGACCACGGTCACCGGTTCGAAGGCGATGTCAGCAAATTCTACCAAGACAGAAACTCCGGAGGCTACGGCGGCGGTGTCGTGCTCCCTTGAAAACCCTGAAACCTGTGAGGCATGCCAATGATTCTTGATCCTGGATTTAATCTGACTCTCAGACCGATGAAGTATTCCGATCTCTACGATATGTATCGGGATGCGATTAAAAACACTTGGACTGTGGAGGAAGTTGATTTTTCCACAGACATCATGGATCTCCGGGAAAAAATGTCACCCGGCGAGCGCCACTTGATTCAGCGTCTGGTCGCTTTTTTTGCAACCGGGGACAGCATTGTTGCAAATAACCTAGTGCTGAATTTTTACCAACACGTGAACTCACCTGAGGGCCGGTTGTATCTTTCGCGCCAGCTCTTTGAAGAAGCGGTCCACGTGCAGTTCTACCTGACGCTGCTCGATAGCTACATTCCCGATCCAAAAGAGCGCAACGAAGCATTTGCTGCAGTCAGCAACATTCCTTCGATCCGTCGCAAAGCGGAGTTCTCTTTTCAGTGGATGGACTCCGTGCACGACATCGGACGCCTCAAGAATATCGACGATCGCCGTAGGTTCTTAAAGAACCTGATCTGTTTTGCGGCTTGCAATGAAGGCATGTTCTTCTACGCAGCTTTTGCTTACGTCTATTACCTGCGTTCTCGCGGTCTGCTTCATGGTTTAGCTACGGGGACCAACTGGGTCTTTCGGGATGAAAGCATGCATATGGCTTTTGCCTTTCGTCTGATTGATATCATTCGCGAGGAGGAGCCAGGTATCTTTGATTCAAATCTTGAGGAGGATGTCCGGAAGATGATCGCCGATGCCATCGAATGTGAAACAGCTTTTGCAAACGATGTGCTTGCCCAAGGTGTGTCAGGGCTTTCCGTGAGGGATATGCGTCAGTACCTGGAGTTTGTAGCCGATCGCCGTTTTGAGGCTCTGCGCATGGCGCCTGTCTATAACGTGAAAAATCCTTTCCCGTTCCTTGATCTTCAGGACGTTCAAGAAGTGACCAATTTCTTTGAACGACGTGTCTCGTCGTATCAAGTTGGGATTGAAGGGGACGTCGCCTTCAACGAAGCTTTTTAGTTTGAAGCTTCAATGCAGGTCATCAATCTTCTTCCGTCGCTGCGCTCGTGTTTAGAACGCTGGACAAGTCCGCCCACTGAAGCTCAATTTCAGAAGGAATACATAGGTCCACACCAAGAGGTACTCGCCCCTCTCTTGTATGATTTTGAAGGCTACCGAGGCTTCACTCTCTATAGTCAGGTAGCAGAACTCAAATGGGACGATTACCGCGCCAAGACGTTAAGGGATGTCAAAGCGGATCAAGAAGAGGCGGGCGTCCGACACCAGATCGGGCGGGTTCAAGAGGTCACAGGCATAACCTTAGGCGGGGAGGTTGTCCTCTTTGGCGCCTTTGAGCTTATGGATGGATACGCAAGGTTCCACAATGGGCAGCACCGGGTTTTTTTAGGTTTAGATGAGCCCTTCATCTCGCAGTATGCGAAAGATATTTTAGTTACTCATGAATTGACCCATGTCGCACGCGAATCGCGACCTGAGGTCTGGAGTGCACACGGGTTGTCCCATGTCTTAGATCACGATCACATGGTGGAAGTGTTGCCGGTAGTTGAGCACCTGTTTAACGAAGGTTACAGCTGCTTAGTGTCCGAAGTTTTAAATCCCGGTCAGCCTGCAGCCAAATACACCTATCAAACAGCTGCGTCTTTTGAGATCGCGATGAAAAATGCCGATTCGATTGATGCCGCGGTGAGACGTGCCCTCACCGGAGGGCACTACCGGGAGCTCTACGACACGGAACAGTACGCAGTCGGCACGCCACGGTTTGCGCACTACATCTGGGCATGGCAGTGGGTGAAGTCCTTGCATGAAAGAGGCTTAAGTGTGCAGGCGCTTGCGCGTGAGGGGTCTCAGGCTTGGGTGACTGATGCGCTAACGTTTCAGTTAGCGAACCATCAGCTCTTCTGTTGAGCGGAGTTCTAGGGTCTTTCCTTCGGCGCAGTAGCTGATCCATTGCCGTTCGCCATAAGATTGAACGGGCGTGCAGGTCGGAATAAACTCTCCGAAGGGTTTTATATTGGTCAGACGAGTGACCGAGTAGCTCCCGATGTTTGTGTCTAACCCATTAAAAAAGAATGCCTCTAATTCATTGAATAATAAAAATTGGCTTTGACCTTTGAAACCCCACATTTGCGTGGGAATTAAAGCGCTCATCGTTTTGTTGAGCTTCACAATATTTTGCCCCATGTCTTGCTCTTCATCGTTTGGCCCCTTCACTATGCCAATCCAAGTAGTGATATAGACTTCACCTTGAGAATAAATCATGGGCCCCGAGTAGCCTGGAATCGAAAGAGGCAGAGTGGTCGGTCTGGTGATCCTGTCGGTCTTCACATTGATGCTGAATTTTTTTAGATACCCGGTAGGTTGACTCATATCACGCCCATTGATCAAAAAATGGTAATGCCCGCCCTCAAAGCCCGCGAAGGCGACATAATAGTCATTGGGTGATGCAGTTAGTGTAGCAAGCAAACGAATCTGCCTTCTGGATTCATCAATGATGCAGACCCGGTCCACACCGACCAAGTAGGGATAGGCAAGAATCATCCCGCTGTTTGCACCCATGTTCATAGGACTTTGGGACTTGAGTGCGCAATAATCTTGGTCTTTGCCTTCGGAATTTTTTTTGGTTTTGTCTAAGACCGTATACTTCGTGCTTTGAGTTATTCGAAATGTTTCGCCCGGCTGACTAGGAATTTTGAGCACATCGCTTAAGCCGCTTTCATCAAAAAATCGAAGCTCGCTTGGATCCACATGATTGATGAATCCCGTAACGGGCCTAAGAAATGTGTGTAGGACCTCTTTTGCGTGTGCGCTCGTGGAGCAAAGCAATGGGAGGAGGAGAGCTAAGAACTTCATGTTTGGCTTTTTCATAAGGATTACTTCGTGGAATATGCGTGATCCAAGCGGACATAGTCTAAGTCACAGCCTTCAGTGGGAATGGCTGCACCATCAGATAGGTTTTGATTTGTGCCTACGTCTTGAATCCAGATATATTTTGCGCTTTTCACCTTGATCACCGATAGATCAAAGAGATCAATGCGTTCTTGATCGTCGCCTGACACTGCACCAAAGCACCAGGTCACATTTTTTTCTTGGGGATTGCATGGAAACCATTTGACGTCTCCATTCAGAGAGTCTGAGACCCCAACTCTTCCGTACTCCTGATAAATGTTTCCGCCTGAGGTTTTGAAAGCATTCTCAAGAAGCGCAAAATCTTCCCCGGGTTCATTAGATATGAATCCGTCATTTTTAACCTTAAGAACCAAGGTTCCGCCATGTCCGAGTGACAGAATCTTGGTGAGGTAGGTCTTCACTTCGTCTGGATTCTTCGGATTAAACCAGCTTTTAGAATCGTAGTCTTGTTTTGCAATCGCATCATAAAGATCATCAGCGACGGGTTTCAACTTAGTTTCTCTGTCGTCGCGGAAGCCCGGTCTAAATTCTGCGATCTCAAACCCATCCGATGGAAGCCGAATCAGAGTGCTGATTGAGGCAGTATTTGTCGTTCTTGCGTTGATGTCAGACGTCCCAGGCATAGGAGTCGCGCTTGGGTTTGTAGTGGATCCGCTTGCCGCATTTTTTGCGATGGTGTTTGCTCGGGCGTTTTGGGTTTTCGTGATGAAACCTTGGCTTGCGATATTGAGCGTTTTATCTGTTTGTTCAGTCCCTTGTGCGTTCTTAGCGGGGGTGATGTTCATGATGCCGCTATCGCCAAAATAGGAAATATTCTTAGGCTGGTTTTGAGCCAGCATCGGCGCGATTTCTTCTTTAGAAAGGCCCGGTGCTTGGAAATTCCAGTTCTCAGCCAGTCGCTTAGAGCGTGGATTTAAGGGAAGGAAAGGCATCGCGTTCGCAGAGTAGTCATCACGTACTTCACGGCTTCTGATGCGTTCACGGGCAGCAGCTGCATCGCGTGCTGCGATCTCTTCTTCGAGTGCATCGTCGTCATCTTCATCGTCGTCATCGGGGAAGCCGGACGAAACACGAGGTGCAAGGGTGGGGGACGGCACACCATAACCAGATGAAGGGGATGTGGAAGCGGAGCTCGCTGTGGTGCCGGTGGATTCGCTCGCATCTTGCCCAGAGTCTGAGCTCTGAGCTTCCTCGGAATCCTCTGGGTAGTCTGCGTAGTTCTCGTCTTGTTCATCAGTAGAAGCGGTCAGATTGCTATCTAGTCCTGGATCAGCAGAGGCGTCGGCAGATTCGCCGCGTTTTAGGCTGTATGCGTATGCTCCTAGCAGAGCGAGCATGAGAGCTAAAATAGCCTTACGACCCATTGCAGAACCTCCTCAAAGAATTGTCCGATTATAATGGTCCACAATAGAAAAAGAAAGAAAAAACGCTTCCCGGAGTCGATATTAAACTAAAATAAATGAATAAACTCCACGGCTTGGGCTAAATGCCGACCTGAAGCTTAAGCATGAGCTGTAAATCGCGGGATTTTTCGGAAGTAGAGCTATTTACGGTTAGATCCGTTAGCCCCAGGAGGTAACGAGCGTCCACCCCGAATTTCGCGCCGGGAGCGACTGAAAGCATGGCATCTAAGCTTCCTAGGAAGCCCAGCTCGTTTTCTTTCAATCCAGAGACTGCATAAGTGGATGTACCGACTGAAGAGTTGATCGTGTTTTTTACACTCCCCGTTGCCATCGAATAGTAAGCGCCGACACCAATGCCAATGATCGGGAGCGCATCGAAACGAAAGAGCACTGGGATTAGAAAATGATTGGTGGAGCGTTCATTGGTTGTGCCGCCGCCTGCATTGAAGTCCACCACACGATTCACATATTGAAGGCCCAGTTCAAGATCAACAAAGGGCGCCACATCAATCCCAAGACCTACTCCGCCTAAAAGACCCGTACCAGTACCTGTAGTCGTGGGACCGACTAAAGATGGATCCGCGAGATTTACGCCCCCTTGAATTTCAAGGTGAAGTGCGTGCGCTGAAAAGAATGAAAGAATGAGAGCAAAGAACATGCGATGAGCCTCCTATGACGGTTCGTCTAAAGGTTACTCCCGCTTCTGCAATTCCGGAAATAGCTTTCGATCCAACAGAAAGGGACCAAAAGGAAGGATCGACGCAAGGAGCGCTAATCCAAGCTTCTTGATCGACCAGCGGTATTCGCCCGCAGCAGCAACGGCAAGAGCCACATAGGCGATGAATAAAAATCCGTGTGCTGTTCCTATCACACGAACAAAGATAGGAAGCCCTGCCATGTACTTGAGAGGCATGGCGATAAAAAAGAGCATCAATGCCGAGGTTCCTTCGATGAGTCCTAGAGTTCGGAGGTGTTTGGTCATCTCTCATCTTTATCATCCTTCATCATTGTTTGAGTAAATTTATCAAGGGAATGATTTGCTAATCCCCAACTATAAGAACAGCGTTGTTTCAAATCGAACGACACAAAGGAGTGTTTTATGAAATTTAGTCATCAGATCGCATCAGCGATCTTTGTTTTAAGCAGTGTAAGTCCCGCATTCGCCATTGAGAGTAGTGACGCGATAGAGCTGAAAGGTAGGTATGGAATAGGAGTTGGAGCAGGTGCTGCTCTCCCATTTCAGTCGCCGACCTTTCGGGACGCGAACAGTACGGGTTGGGCCTTTGATGGTCGCGGACTCTATAACTTCACGAATGCTTTAGGTATTGAGCTTAATTTTTCGAGGCTTCAATATGAAGGCGGAAATCCAAAGCGGAACCTATTCGGAGCGGGCTTAAACTACCGTGTTATGTCCACTTCTCGCATGACGCCGGTTTTAGGATTCGGCGCTGGGTATGCAACGATTCACGGAGATCAAAGTGGAAGCTTTGACAACTGGTTTGTGAACGGGAAAATCGGTCTTGATTACGCGATGACCGATTGTTTTTTAGTCGGTGTCAGTGGTCGCTATAATTTAGTGATCGCAGATCAAAGTGGCTTTCCAAACGAACATACTATTATTCCTCAGTTGAACCTGACGTTCTACTTTGGTGAATCTGATCATTCGGAACCTATGGTAGCACCGGTTGCGAAGCCAGTAGCAAAAGCAGATGGTGATGATGACAGTGATGGCGTGCGTAACAGCATCGATCAATGTTCAGGTACACCTTCAGGCCAAAGCGTGAACTCGCTCGGTTGTTTACTCGATCAAAAAGTCGATATGACCATCGCAGTGCAATTCGCACCTTCACGAGCAGTCGTGGATGCGAAGTTTCACTCCGAACTTGAGAAAATTTCAAAGCTTCTTGCCGATCACAGTGATCTCAAGATGGAGATTCAAGGCTACAGTGACTCAAGGGGAGTAGCGTCAAAGAACGTGACTCTGTCTGAAGCACGTGCGGCTGCAGTTGCAAACTATTTGGTGAAGCAACTTGGTGCAGACTCAACCCGAATCACCTCTAAAGGTTATGGTCCGGCGAATCCGATTGCAGACAATGCAACAGCGGATGGTCGCACTCAAAACCGCCGAGTGATCGCTTCTATTCAGTCCCGCTAAGGGCTCTTTAATAAAAATAAGCAATAGCTCCGGTCGCGATTCGCGACCGGAAGTTGTTGTCCCCCCGAACTTCCGTAAGGTGCGCATTGAGTTGGAAGTTGTTTGTGATGGCATAGGATGCCTTCGATTCGAGCTGCAAAACCCAAGATGCCTTCCCAGGAAAACGGATGCTCGTTTCCGCTTCATTCCAAATTCGGAAAGAGCCCACTGTCAGTACTAGGCCTGCGCTGGTCGACGGTCTCAGGCGTGCAAAATAATCAAATCCGAAAGCGTCCATCGCCCCTTTTCCCATCACATAACCTAAGAGCCGTACGGCGCCAGCCTTGATCTCTTGACTTGCTCCATAGCCTGCTTGGAATCTAAACCCAAGATGATCAAAATTATCCGGATCATTAAAGCGCAAGAGCTTTCCGCCTAAGACCCATGCTGGCTGAAAGTCGAGTGCCGTCGAAGGCGCGTACTGTTCGACTGAAGCAAATTCAAGTTCCTGAAGTCGAAACTGTGTTTTGTTTTGAATTCGAGCAACACCGAGTTTGGTTTCAACCAGGCTCAGTCGGGAGTAAGGAAGCATCCCAGCCTCAGGATCGAGCAGTCCGTGAAATGCAGGGCGAAACTCTATGAATGTTCCTGTTCCTTGAGGAATGCGGCCTGCGCTAAGCGCAATTCTTGTGCTCTCATGAGCGCCCTCTGGTGAAGCAGGAAGTGTCACTTTTGGTTTGCTTGTGCTTTCTTCTTCTTTAGATCGGGCAAGGAGCAAATCTTCACGCAATGTTTGGGACGCATCGAGTGGGCTCTTGCCACCCCGAAACGCTCGATACTGTTCATCATCCAGCAGTGTGTCTAGGAGTGCTGCAGATTCGTTGCCTTGAAGGGTTGCGCCCTTTCTTAAGGAAAAGAAATGAGATTGTTCCTTGGGGTCAAGTGCTTGAAGACCCGACTGGATCTGGGTTTTTAGGCTTGGGCGATAGTGGGGCTCCTCTTTGATGAGACCTGAAGCCCGTACAGCCCGTACTGTGTCCACAGGAACGGTCATAACTCCGAACTTGGATCGCAGGTCTATACCAGGACGAGCGATCTCAAGAAGCGCCAGCGTGTGGTAGGAGCAGTTGCGATTAAAGAAGAAGTAGCGGGCAACAGCAAATTGAAGTTCCCACAAATGAAGTGCAAAACGTTCCGTTTCCACTGGAGTGAGGTTCAATTTGTATTCGTGCAGGTCTCGGTTTTCAACGTGCCCATATTCTTGGACCTTTTGGTAGTAAGGGGTGACCGAGTAGCGTCCGGGGTAAAGTCCGAGCAGTCCTTTGACTGCGTACATCAGCGCTTCGCTTTCGTTGGCCGCGGCCTCAAATCCGACTCCATAGGAAAGCATCAGCTCTGGATCGGAAGGGTTCTTCTTTTTGTCGATTCTAAAGAAAGTATGACCAAATAATGAGGCTGGACTGCCTAAGTAGGGGGAGGAGAAAACGAGGACAACGGACTGGGGTGCTAGTTGGTTGAGCCATTTCTTGAGCGAAGGGCAGGGGACGGCTGGGATGGATCTAGAAGAGACAGATTCAAGCCATTTAAACCGCAAAGGAAATGCACATTGCGCATGGAGCTTTTCGCCCTGGAGGATGAATCTGCGAGTTGAGTTCGGCTCTGCAGCCTCTTCAAATGCGAGGGCTTCTGTTTTGAAGTCGTTACGACCGGTAGGGGTGAGAAAGAACTCATCGTTGACTACCTCACTGCGTTCCTCAGTGAAGGTGGATGCGCGAGTATGAAGAAGTGTTCGCCACTCCTGCCATTGTTCTAAGGTGGGGCTCAGGGCGAATAAAAAAAGGGGCCACTCTTTACGAGTGGCCCCTAGAGTTTTTAGAAGATCAGAGATCAGCCGTTGGAACATGCTTGTTTCAGAGCAGAATCACTTGAAACTTGAGCGCGAGCAGCACTGACTACTTGGCTAGCATCTTTGTTGCCGCCAAAAACGTTAGAGTAGTTCTTTTTCATCGTTGCGCCGAAACGATCGAGTGACTCTTCTTTGCAGCCCAAAGCCAGGCCGAATGCTGAAAGAGTGGATCCGTTTCCACGTGCACCTTCCACTTTTAGGGAAGGAAGATTGCTCTCAGCGATCATTTGCGCTGACTTCTCATTCATGACTAGACCTTTTGATGAACAGTTCGAGGTTCCAGTTGAGATACCGAAAGTCTGGCTGCCGAAAGTTCCGTTGGTGGTTGCAGCAAGAACCTGCATCACTTTTGTGTTGTCTTTAATGATAATCGAACCCAGACCGCAACCTGCGTCTCCGGCTGCGAATGCTGCTGAACTGAAAACTGAAAGTGCAAATACGAGTAATGTCTTCATGCTGTTAGTCCTTCTATACACAAGGTGTATGATCGATAGGTTGCACTATATTAGTCTTTAAACGGAGAATTTTTTGAGTTCTTCTAAATCGAGATAGTCCAATAAGCTTTCATGACACGCGTCTAAAACTAGCTTTGCAGGCTGTCCTGCTGCATGCGCTTCGGCCCAGCGGCCAGCACAGACGCACCATCGGTCGCCGGGCACTAGGCCAGGAAACTCAAACTGGGGGTGAGGTGTGGAAAGATCGTTCCCCTTTTTTTTAGAAAACTCTAAGAAGTCAGCCGTGACCTCAACACAAGCGGTATGTTCGCCAGCGTCTTCGCCGTCTGTTTCACAGCAACCATTGCGGTAATAGCCCGTGAGCGGTGAGCGCGAACAAATCCTAAGAGTGGTTCCTAAAACATTCTTTTGAAGAGACATGGTCCTTCAGTTTACCCTGTCCTATTTTGATAGATGAAGTAAGCAATAACACCCAAGATAATCAAAATTGGAATTTGAGCTAATGCGTAGAGGAACCAAGGGCTCTTACCCATGGTAAAGCCGAGCGAATCCTTATTGTCGGGTTGGTTTTCGCTGCTGTTTTCGTTTTTCATAGCCCATTCTAGCGCAAATTAAGGCTCTAAGCCACAAGCGTGCAGCCACTCGGGGCTTGGGGTTACAAGCTTCCTGGCCGTCATATCGAAAAGCCCAATCGTGTAGACAGCGCGGCACATGAGGTCCCCTGTTTCGGACTTCATTTCTTGGGCTAGTTTTCCGATTTTCCCTTCATAGACCTGTACAGTGCTCAGCACGACGCAGGATTGCCGCAGCAAAATCTCTTTCCTAAACTGAATGTCGATTCCCAAAATGACGGGGCCTAACTTTAAGGTCTGAGTCTTTGGATATCCATAGCCCCTTTCTTTGATCATCTGCCAACGTGCTTCTTCAAAGATTTCGAGGTAGGCCAAGTTGTTCTAACTGCCCCCTAAGCCGTCTGATATTTGAGGGAGGTGGCGGGCGAGATGCGCGAAGATTCCAGAGTAATCTTGGCCTAAATCTTGATCTATCGCAGGGCATGAAAATCAGCTGCCCCAATTCTAAGTGCGTCCCGCAGCCTCACTTGGCTACAAAAACAAAACACATCGTCCGAAATGGGTCCTCCTACCGAGCTTCAGATAGCCGCTACATCCAGCGCTACTTCTGCAGGCTCTGTGGAAGGTACTTTTCAAAAGCGACTTTTGATCCACGCTACTGGCAGAAGAAGCGTCACATCAATCCGATATTGATGAAGCTCTTCTGTTCAGGTGTCTCTCAGCGCAGAGCGGCTAAAGTCCTAGGCGTGAACCCAAAGACCGTAGTCCGGCGCTTTCGTTTTCTTGCCGAACAGGCTCGATTGCAGCATCAACAGACCATCGCGCCTTTTTTAAAACAGCCCCTGGTCTCTGTGCAGTTTGACGACCTAGAGACGAGTGAACACACCAAATGTAAGCCGCTCAGTGTGGCGCTCGCGGTCGATCCAAAAACACGTAAAATCTTGGGTTTCCGGGTATCAAAGATGCCCGCTAAGGGGCTGCTTGCAAAAACTGCTTTGCGTAAGTACGGCTACCGTCCGGACGAGCGTCGCAAGGGATGGGAGCAACTCATGCGGGACCTAAAGCCCTACGTGACAGATACAGCAGAATTCACTTCCGATGAAAATCCCCATTATCCAAAAATTCTAAAGAAACACTTCCCGCTCTGTTCTCATACGCAAAACCCGGGCGGCCGCGGATCCATCACCGGCCAAGGGGAGCTTAAGAAGCTTAAGTTTGATCCTCTATTTTCGCTCAATCACACTTGCGCGATGTTGCGGGCGAATATGAACCGGCTATTCCGCAGGACCTGGTGCACCACGAAAACGGTGCAAGGCCTGATTGACCATCTGTCCATATACACTCGATATCACAATACCGAGCTCACAGCCTTTTCAGACGGCTTAGGGGGCAGTTAGTTCGGGGTTGACCGCAAATCCCGCGGGTGGGAGGTTTGAGAGATGTCTTGGATTCTTATTGTGGGTTTAGGTTTTTTGGTCGTGACCTGTTTCGTAACTGTGCAACAAGGCACGATGGCGGTGGTCACCGTCTTTGGTAAATACCGTCGTATGATGCAGGCGGGGCTTAACTTTAGAATTCCTGTAATCGAATCGATTTTTCGTGTGATTTCGGTTCAGCATCGTTCGGTGGAGCTTGAGTTCCAAGCCATCACCGTGGATCAGGCAAATGTCTATTTTAAGACGATGCTTCTGTACGCCGTACTTAACCAAGAAGAAGAAACTGTGAAGAACGTCGCTTTCAAATTTATGGATGAGCGGAGCTTCATGCAGGCATTGGTGCGGACCATTGAAGGAAGCATCCGGGGCTACGTCGCAACGAAGCGCCAGTCTGAGGTTTTGGGACTTAGGCGTGAAATCGTACAAGAAGTGAAGGGCCAAATCGACAGCACCTTAGAGGGCTGGGGTTATCATCTGATTGACCTGCAGTTAAATGACATCACCTTTGATCAGGCGATTATTGATTCGATGGCGAAGGTCGTTGCATCTAACAATTTGAAGGCGGCTGCAGAGAATGAAGGCCAAGCACTCTTGATCACGAAAACCAAGAGTGCTGAAGCCGAAGGAAATGCCATTCGTATTGCTGCAGAAGCGGAGCGTCAGGCCGCACAACTTCGGGGGCAGGGTGTCGCGCTTTTCAGACAAGAAGTTGCTAAGGGGATGAGTGAGGCGGCTCGCTCCATGAGCTCTGCGCAGCTCGACTCGTCTTTACTTCTATTTGCGATGTGGACCGAAACATTGAAGAGCGTAGCTGAACAAGGCAAGGGTAACATGTTGTTCTTAGATGGTTCGACCGATGGTATGCAGCGCACGATGCATCAACTGATGGGCATCTCTAAGGGGATCGACTAGGTTTTTGTGACCATTCAGGTCTTGAGCTCCGTCGCGATGACGGCATTTTATGTCGCAGCAGGGCTGATGCATTTCGTTCGGCCTAGGATGTACTTGAAGATCATGCCGCCGTGGCTTCCTTATCCTAAAGAGCTGAACCTCCTCTGTGGATTTGCTGAGATTTTATTGGGTTTGTTGGTGCAGGTTGCGGGGCTCAAAGTACTGGCCACTTGGGGATTGGTTGCACTTTTAGTGGCGGTTTTTCCTGCAAATATTCATATGCTTCGCTTAGGGCAAGAGGGGACAGGAATCCCAAAGTGGGTGCTCTTCTTACGCCTGCCCCTTCAGGGAGTCTTGATCTATTGGGCCATCAGTGTCGGGTCCAGCGTCGCCTGAAAATTGACGCTGCCTTGTGGCAAAATAAGGTCCGGGGGTTTTAACAGTCATGCAGTACTGCTTTTTCACGCTGGCCCTTGTTTTCTTCGGTTGCGGACTCGGCAACAACAACGCGGTCAACATCAACAATCAAACGGGTGTTCAAGAGGGGCAGCTCAATGTTCCGGTTCAGGGGATCATTGGGGGCGGCAGTAGCCTTTATTTTGCAAGCACTCACCACTATGTGAATACCAACGGTTCAAGCTTTGATGCCGTGAATGTTCTAAATCAGCTTTATAACAATCAGCTCAGCATCGCACCGATTTCACAAACTGCTAGTGCTTTGATCTACCGTGTCCGGTTTGTCGGAAGCTTTAGCCAAGGGAGTTGTCCCTTAAATCCGTCCTTGCAATGCCCTTTAGTCAACTTGCAGAGTCTTCAGCCGTATTAGGGCCATCGATACGAAGCAAAGATAGATGTGAGGGTCGAGCTCGGTGAAATCGTTTTTGAAACACTGAGTCCCGCAGACCAGTTCTTGCTGAAATAGAAAGTTCCCTCAGCACCTGGACTGACTAAGATCCCAGACGAGGTTGATCGTGCTCGTGTGAACCCAATGAATCCACCTAAAGAGAGTTTTTCAATACCGGACCAAAAACTCCCAATCTCTGCCATCCAGGAAGGAAAACCATCCACGAGTGAAGCCATGTTGCTGGTGGTGAATGGACGATCGCTGATTGCGGTGTTTCCGTCTTCTAGATTTGAGCCGAGATAAAAATACTTCCGAGCGCTGATATCAATACTGATGGTCTTGCTGAGGTCCTGACTTGCAAAGACTCCAGTGCTCAGCTGCCAAACCCCATTGCTGCTCAGAATGGTACTGGTGCTACCGCCTCGGCCCCGCCCTCTGCCGCGTCCTTTACCCGAGGTGGACTCGGTTTCAGTTTCTGTTGTCTCGGCCTCAGTCCCAGCTCCACCCTTTTCCCAATAGTAGGTTCCTTGGATATCCGCACCAATCTGAGTCAGGAGATCACTCTTCCAAAGGTCACTGATGCGCCAGTCCGTGCGCGCACTGCCTCCTAGGCCTCGAACATCAAAGGGCTCAACGTAATAGTTACCCATAATGCGCAAGCGACTCAGGCTGCCTTCATCGATATCGACGCCGGCGGATGCCGAACTTGCGGCATCGGTGAACGCATTCGTAGATCGACTGATCCGCAGCAAGAGAGCGGTAGATTCAGATTGACCGAGTGACGCGCTGACCGATGTTTGTCGGTATTCATCACGTCCTACGGTGATATCCCCGGTTACCGAAGAACCACGGGTATAGGATTCAGCCTCTGGAGAGGCCTCCTCTTCTTGTGCGTTTCCGGTAACCGGGAAAAGAAGAATCAGAGCTAGAGCGAAGATCATTGGCCTGTCGCGCTGCCCGGGGTGCTTGGAGCTACAGGAGATTGCGGAGTGGAGTTGTTAGAACTGTTTCCACCATGGTCGTCGCCTGGGGAATGTTCCGCTCCACTGTACGGACGGGAGTCGTCGTCATGTTTGTTTTTATAGAGCCTGCGACTTGCACGATCCTGAACCTTTTCGATCTTATTTTCTAAGCGATCAGCCTTCTTTTCATTGCCTGAAGCGCGGGCGTTTTCAAGCCGGTTCTCCAAGCCTTGAATCTTTCGTTGATCCTGGCGGGCATGACGTGCCTCAGGCCGTGTCAGTTCGCCCGAACGAACACCTTCGCGGATGCGAGTGCGTTGTCTATGTTGCCGGAAATCTTCGCGGCTGGCCTCTGCAGAGAGGGAGAGTAGAGTTATGCCTAAAGCGGCAATTGGCAGTAGTTTCAGGGTCATGGCATTGTAGTCCTTTCGTTTGTTCATAGGGATAAGACGCAGGAGGGGAAAAATAGTTTCAGAATGAATAAAATGAATATTCTAAGACATCTTGAAACTTTTGGCCTTCTGATCCGTCCTATATCTAGGAGAAGCTGTAGCCCACTCTATGCGTGACGAGAGCCACCCATTATCGAGCCGCAGTTCCTTCCAGGTGTTTTATATGCAATGGAGAGGTCCAATTCTAAATTTTGTTAGGCTGATGGTTCGGGAGCATCGGATTGCCGAAGAGCTTACCCAAGAAGTCTTCCTCAAAGCTTACCGAAATCGGGAGTCATTTTTGGAAGGATCAAAGGTTACGACGTGGCTATGGGCTATCGCAAAGAATACGGCACTCGATCACTTAAGAAGAAAGTCTGAAGTCCCCATGTTCGGAACACACAAAGGCGAAGAGATCGAGCGCGAAATCGTCGATGAAGCAGAGAGTGCAGAAGCGCTGCTGATCGCTGCTACAGATCGAGCTAGGATTGAGAAGTGTCTCGGATTATTGCCAGATGCGACGCGCGAAGTCATCGCTTTGAGGGTTCATTCCGAGCTCGGGTATCAAGAAATTTCTGAATTGATGGGTTGGCCGCTTGGGACAATCAAGACTGAAATTTTCAGAGCTAAGCAGCGACTGAAAGAATGTTTTGCATCTGAGGGTGGGGCGTTAGTGTGAAAGAAGACTTCTTCCATAGGTTACGGACTAAAACTCAAGTTAAGCCTTCTCGATCCTTTGATCGCGAATTTTGGCACAAATTTGAATCCGAGTTTCCTCAGGATTCCTGGTTGGATCGGCTGATCCAGTTGTATCGCTACAAAAGTAGAGTGCCCGCATTTTTAACGCTGCTCGTATTAGGGTCCGGGAGTTATCTCTTGTTCACTAAAACCAATCCCACAAACCTAGATCCGAAGGATGGTGTCGTGCTCTTCGAGGCGTTTGAACTGATTGAGGATTTCGAATTTGCGGAAGGTTTAGAGGACGATCTGCTGGTTTCAATAGATGAGGAAGATTGGGCCGAGTTGCTTCCGGAGGAGCAGAATGAAGGTTAATAAAACATTTCTTTCGGTGGCATTTTGTTCTGCAGTGGCACTTGCAGCAACAGATGTGGATGCAGAGATCCTCAAAGATCTTGAGTTCTTTGAAGACTTTGATTTGATTCTGGCGGATGCAGCGGAAGAGAAGCCTGAGCATGAAGAAGAGCCTTCATCTCCGGAACTGCTGCCAAACGAGGGGACTCAGAAATGAATCGAATGCTTCTGCTGATATTGTCGGTATTTTTGTCTGTTGCGATCCGGCCGGCCTATGCTTTGGATGAAAGTCTGAGCGCTGATGTTTCAGCGCGTGCGAAGTGGAATGCGATGAGTGAAGCGGATCGTGTCCGTATTCGGGGACAATATCAGCGCTGGAAAGAGATGAATCCAGATCAGCAAAAAGAATTGCGCTTACGGCATGAACGGTTCAAAAAAATGGAACCAGGCCGACAGAGCGAGATCCGCGAGCGTTATAGAAAGTTTAGAAGCCTTGACCCGGATCAACAAAGAAGAGTGCGGATGAGAGTCACGCGATTTAGACGCCTTCCAAAAGAGGAACGGAAGAACCGGATTGAACGAGTGAAAGAACGGCGTCAAGACAGAAGAGATCATCGAGGACGTCGTCGCTAACTGAGCCTCCAGGAGACCCTTTTTAATTTTTGACCGTTGATCTGAAGCTCTATGGCATGAGCGCCTGGGTAGTGTTTTCTGGTTGTGACTTCTTTCAGGCTGTGGTGTTTCTTGATTCTCAATACTTCTTCGCCTTTGAGTGTCACCGTTTTCAGTTTGAACACTTTGGCTGAGGTCTTCCCCGAGGCACGAGCGAAATGCACGATGTAATCCACTACGAGTTTTTGAGGCCGAAGCGCTTCGGATTTAATTTCTATATCCATCTCAATTTTGTCATCGATGCTAAATTGTTTCCCATTGATTGAGAATCGGCGCAACGCAAAGGCCGCGGTGCTTTTCACCCCGATCAGCGCTAAGGCGCTTGGATTTCCGTTTTTGATCTCTGTACGCAGCGCACGATGAATGATCCATTCAATATTCCTCTTTTGAGGAGGAAGAGCGTCCTTGATCCACTGTTTCAAAAGCTTAATCACAAGCCCTGGATGATCCTTCGTGATGTCATTGAGGTGATTGGCAACACTTTTTCTGACGTAGAGCGCGGGATCATTTTTAAGAACTTCCAGAATAGGTACGGTTTTTTCAGGGTGAGTGATAAATCCATCCAAACGTTCTCCCCAAGGGAGTCTCGGGCGGGAGCCCTCTGAGGCCCAACGTCTGAGGTGCTCATTCTTAGAATGTGCGCACTGCATGAGGTATTCGATAGTCCGCTTTTCCTCTGTTTTTAAGAACGGCCTGACTGCGAACTCAGACGTAAAGAGCTTCGTGAATTCAGCCAGTGCATCTAAGGAAATTTCTAAGTGTCTAAGACCATAGGTCTGTACAAACTCTGTGTAGGGCCAAAGGTCAAAGGACTTCAGGGATCCGTGTTTCGTCGAGTTGAGAAGAATCTTTAAAGCTACTGGAAAGGCTTCAGGAAGTTGCGCCCGCAGCTGGTTTCTGACCAGCTGAACACGTGCCTTGAGCTCAAGGGGAATGAGTTTTTCTGCGAGGCCCTCAAACTGAATGCGGTCAAATTCTGGATAAGATTTCAGGATCGCAAGTGAGATACGGCTCAGTAATTCTGGGCTTATCCAATGTTTAAAGGCAGTTTCATCGTTTTTTGCCATTTCGACATATTATCCATTGAGTGTGCCTGATCCTGAGACTATTCTTGGAAACAATGAAATTAGTAAACACGTCGGCGACGGTTTTACTGGTTCTAGTTTTAGCGCGTGGAGCTCGGGCGGCGCTTCCAGCCGAGTTCAAATGGTGTGCCACAACAGCCGGGAACGTCGTTGAAGGAAAGAACGTCAAAAGTGATTGGTGGAAGTTCGAATTCCTCCGGAAGATAGAAAAGAGATCGGACGAGACCAGTGGAGATGCCGCTCATGTTTGGAAGAATGAATTTAGCGAGGCCTTAGACGCGATCAAATATCTTGGTCTCACTGCCTTTCGGTTCTCTGTGGAGTGGTCCAGGGTTGAGCCAACAGAGGGTACATTTGACGAAAGTGCGATTCAAAAGTACGCCGCTTTTATTCGTGCATTAGAGGGGATGAATGTCGAACCCATAGTTACTCTTTCTAATTATTCGCTCCCTGCCTGGTTTCAGGAGGAAAAGGTCAAAGGAAAGCCGGGTTGGCTGAAGGATAACTCTCCCACCCTTTTTGAGGGCTTCGTAAAAAAGGTCAGGGCCGAAATCGCCCCCAAGGTAAAAACATTCATTACTTTTCAAGAGCCGATGACTCATGTCTTAGGTGGTTACGTCGGCGCTGAAACGCCGCCTGTGCGAAAGGGCCCTGTGGATGCAGCTATGCGTCCCTTTGTGAATGTGCTTAAAGCGCACATCCTTGCCTACAAGGTTTTAAAGTCTACGTTGCCTGGAACACAAGTCGGTATCGCTCACCATTTTCGGGAATTTACGGCAAAGCCAGGATTGCTTAAGATCGTCGAACAGCAGACTCGTGACGTGGTGGATCAGGTATTTAACTGGACCATGCTCGATGCACTGGAAACGGGTACCGTAAGATTGAGTTTTAATTGGCTGGCAAAGATGGCTGATTCAAGTCTGAAAGATTTCACAGAAGTTGTTCCCGGCCTAAAGGGGACTGAAGACTTTCTTGCTGTGAACTATTACACCTCCAGCCCCATTTGCCCCAAGTGTCTGACCGAAGAGGCCGAGGGGAAGCCGGTATCTCAGGAAACACGTGATCTTTATGATCCACTGAAATGGGAGAATAAACCGATCGGACTTCGCACCACTTTGATGTCTGCTGTTGCACGTATCAAAAAGGCACGAGGGAAAATGATCCCAATCTTGATTTCTGAAAATGGGACTGCCGCTGATTCCAGTGCGGCAGGTGATGTGCGTCGGGAAAAATATTTGAGGTCTCACGTGGCGGAAATCTCGGCCTTAAGAACTCAAAACTCAGCCGATTATCCTTTGATTGGATATTGTTACTACTCATTGCTCGATGGGTTTGAATGGACTCTGACTACGAAAAATACGTTTGGTCTCTTTAAGACCAATTTTCTGGATGGAACTTTAAAACCACGAGCCCTTGCCGATCACTACAAAAAGATCATAGAGGACTTAAAACCGAAACCCACACGCTAGGTTTTGCACTAAACCACTTGGCCTGCCGCAGCTCCTGATGCCCATGCCCACTGGAAGTTATAGCCTCCTAGCCAGCCTGTCACGTCGATCACCTCGCCGACAAAATAAAGCCCTTTTACCTTTTTGGCTTCCATGGTCTTTGAAGAAAGTTCATCGGTGTCTACTCCACCTCGGGTGACCTCGGCTTTGTTGTAGCCTACGGTCCCACTCGGTATGAAGGTCCATTTGTGGAGCAATGTGCAGAATTCTTGAAAAGCTTTTTCAGGAATCTGCGGGAGAGGGAGGTGAGCGGATGGAAAATACGCTTCGCACAGCTTTTCGACCAGACGCGCTGAGAGATAGTTGGAAAGAAAATTTTTCAGTAAGGACTTGTTCCCCTGATCTTTTTGTTCTTTGAACAGGGCAAAGATGTCTGTTTCCGGTAATAGGTCTACGGACACCGGTTCCCCAGCATACCAATGTAAGGAAGCCTGAAGCGCAGCTGGTCCGCTGAGGCCTGCGTGGGTGAATAGAATATTTTCTCTGAATGATTTGTCACCCGCGGTCATAATGACGTCCGCTGATATCCCTGCAAGGTCAGCAAAACGTGACGCATCCTCTGCGGATAAGGTGAAGCCGTCTAATGCAGCGTGGCGCTCGATCAGCTTCAGACCAAATTGCTGGGCCAGTTGATATCCAAAACCTGTTGCACCCATTTTTGGGATCGAGAGCCCACCTGTAGCGATCACAAGCGATTCGCATTGGTAGGTGCCCCCTGTCGTTTCTACTTGAAACGTGCCTTCAGCTGTTTTCTGTATCTTGGTCACTTCGCAGGCAAGCTGGAACTCTGCTTTGATCTTGAGGCATTCCTCTTTGAGTAAATCTACGATCTGTCGTGCAGATCCATCGCAGAAAAGCTGGCCCAGTTTTTTTTCGTGGTAAGGAATGCCGTGAGCCTCAACCATCTGGATAAATTCGGGTGGCTGGTACCGAGAGAGCGCTGATTTGCAAAAGTGGGAATTCTTCGAGACGTATTGGTTTGGGCTAGCTCCTGTGTTTGTAAAATTACAGCGACCACCCCCAGAAATCATGATTTTACCGCCGATCGACTTTGCGTGATCGATCAATACGACCTTTCTCCCTCTGCGCCCCGCATGAATAGCGCACATCATTCCTGCGCCGCCGGCTCCTATGATGGCAACATCAGACTTTTGCATGGGTGGGCTTTCTTTCTATGCTAAAGAGGAGGAGCTTCGAATCGCGCCAGTCCTTAAGCTCGATGAGCTCATCAGGTTTGACGCCTGGAATAGAAAACGTGTTGCTCATGAATTTGGTTCCTGGTTTCATTTCAAGTTTTGCCTTCTTCCACAGTTCCGGCATCGGCACAGGAGACAGAAAGCAGTAAACGAAGTCATACGGCGCTAAAGAGGTTTTCCATATGTCTTTGAATCTTATTTTGCAGTTGGGATAGGGGAGGCTTCTCAGCCATGCCGCAATGAATACTAATGGCGCAGTCTCAACTCCAACGAATTTGGAGTCTGGAAAGCGTTTCGACAAATAGCAGAGTGTGCCGGCAAAACCACAGCCAAGATCGATAAAACCAAAAGGGGAGTTTGATTCTTTCAATATCGCTTGGATTTTTTTCTTCATTAGTCTACCCGTGAGATAGAGCGGAACTTGATCTTTAAAACTGTTCCAATTGAGTAGTAGGAGAATCAAGAAAAGAGCTAGATAGATCCATCTTGGGATATCAACCGACTGAAGGATCAGGAGTGCGGGTGCAAAGCAGAGATGAATAGGGATCCACCATCTTGGCTGTAGCAGTCGTGCACTCACAACTGCTGCTAAGACTCCTTGTAAAACAGTGCCTGCAATAGGAGAGATTTTTAGGTTGAATGAGTGGAAGCAGATATAGATCGCTATCAATGTGAGCGTAGCAGCGATGAGTTGGGAAGCAATGGCGGCAAAAAATGGTTTCCTAGAGTTCACTTGTTTCGAGCCACGCTAATGATGTGTTCTTGGCGTTCTGTTGGCGCTAAACACGGATCGGAGTCCAAAGTATCCTACGCCGTCTTTGATCTTTGTTATGAATCTTCCGAAACCCGACATTCTTGAGTCGGTTATGAACTCAAGAGTGAGAATAACGCGTCTCTCGTTTTCACCCAAGGGTGTGACTGCGTGGTAGATCACGTCGCCATCAAACAGAACTGCCATTCCGGGTTTGATCTTCACGTCCCGTCTCTCGAGGGGTTTCCCATTTGGGTATTTACGGTTCAGTTCGCACTTTAAGATGCAGCTCGATTCGTCTTCTATCCCAAGAAGAAGCGTAAAACGTTTGCCTCGATAATGAGAGGTATCGTAGTGGAAGCCAATGTGATCCCCGGGTTCCGAGTAAATGTAAAATGCGCATGCGTGAGGGTCGTCTAATGGGCAAAGTTGAACATCCTCTCCGACTAAAGAAGAAACCCACTCGAGCAGTTCTTTACTCTTGTAGAGTGCCGCCGTGGTCGGCGCATTTCTTTGGATGTCGAACCAGGAAATAGCAGCACCTTTCTTAAAGCCCGGAACATAGTTTCGGTGCGCTAAATGTTCGCACTGTTCCAGTTCACTTTGCAGGCTTTGCAGAAGTCCTTCGTTCACCCAATTTTCTTTCGTCAGCAGTCGGCCGCTTTCGGCAAACTCCGAGCTTGGGTTGCTCACGAGCGTGGAGTTATCAAAGGCTTGGGTCGGTTGCATTGCGTTGCTCAATATACAGAAAGGCCGCCCAATTTTGTAGGGTTCTTTAAACTTCGCAGGAGCGAGAAAAACAATCAAAGAAGTGGTGCCAAGGCGCGCTTTTGCCCTATGGAGTGGAATAAGAAAACTTAAGATGACACGGAGCAGTTATAAGCAGAGCGTTGGTATCGGGTATTAGTTCAATTTTTGAATGGTCAGGGAATCTTCACTGATCTTCATCGTTAGGGAGGCAGCAATCTATGAATTCGCAAACCCGTGTTTTAGAGACACCTAAGAATCAGAAGTACCCAGTGTCGGGCTTTGCTAAGACGACTCTTGTTCCGCAGGCACTCGTCCCATTGCGCCCCTTTTTAGAGAGGCATAAGACGCTCGAGAGCCAGTTAGACGATATCCGCTCGATGGGGAAAATGTCTGGCCGAAGCGCACGAATTCGTGAGGTCTTTGACCTCATCGAAAAGATGGCGAGATCCAGTTGCAACGTCCTACTGATGGGGGAAAGTGGAACCGGCAAAGAAATGGTCGCAGTGGCAATCCACGAAAAGAGCGACCGGCACGACAAGAGATTTGTCGCAATCAATTGTTCAGCCATCCCGGCATCCCTTCTTGAGTCCGAATTATTTGGGCATAAGCGTGGAGCATTCACCGGGGCGAGTGAGTCTCGCAAAGGTCTTTTTGAGGAAGCCAATGGAGGCACGATATTCTTAGATGAAATCGGAGACATGCCATTTGAGCTTCAGGCCAAACTCCTGCGCGTGCTGCAGGAACGTGAAATTACTCCTGTCGGAGAGAATCGTGCGAAGCCGATCGACGTTAGGATTATTTCTGCAACCCACAAGGATCTAGCTCAGCTGGTTCAGGCGGATCAGTTCAGGCAAGACTTGTACTATCGCCTTGCGGTCGTGCCCATACAGCTTCCAAAATTATCGGAGCGTAAAGAGGACATCCCACTTCTTGCTCAGCATTTTCTGCAGAAGTACTGCAAAGAAACAGGACAAGAAAAGAAACTTTCAGAGGCTGCGCTGACTCGTTTACTCGAGCACTCGTGGCCGGGAAATGTTCGTGAACTGGAGAACAGCATTGAGCGGGCCGTTGCTCTTTCAGATCATGACGTGATTGGGGAGAGCGAGATTCTGGATGCGCAAATCATTGAGAATCAGAAAGCGACTGTTGGGGTATTTGCGAAGCTTCTCACTTTAGAGGAAATTGAAAAGTGCTACATCCAGTATGTTCTTGCCCACACGCGCGGACAGAAGGACCGCGCTTCAAAGATACTCGGGATCAATCGCAAGACCCTTTATCGCAAAGAAATCGTGTACGGATTGGTTGAGCCCACGCTCGAGGATGAAGTGCTCGAAGAGACAGAAGCAAAAGTATAAAAAAAGATGGAGTGCCAACAATTTCTGGGCACTCCATCTTCGTCTTAATGATCTATGGCTTCTAAAGAATTAAGATCTTCCCGGTTCCTTTGCCTCAATAATGACGTCAACCCGTCTGTTTTGGGCCCGTCCCTCAGCAGTTTTATTGGTGCCTAAGGGTTTTTGATAATCATACCCAATAGAGCTTATGTTCAAGGACTGTGGCCCTTGGTTTGCAACCAAATAGTCCTTCACAGCCCGTGCTCGGTCATTGGATAGCTTTTCATTGAGACCCTTCCCACCCAAAGAGTCTGTGTGTCCTTCAATGACGATACTGCTGTCACCAAAGTCTTTGATCACCTTTTGAACCTTGGCGAGGAGTGGAAAATTAGATCCAGCCAGAACAGCTTGTCCTGTAGGAAACTCTAGTCCACGAAGTCGGATCACAAGGGAGTTTCCTTGCTTATAGACTTCTGCTTCACCCTGATTGAACTCAGACCGTGCATTCTCAAAGCTTCGGTTGAATGCCTCGCTTTGTTGTAGGTTGCGGTTCTTCCTAGTGAGGGACCTGTTGCTTTGTTGTTCGTCAACGAGTTGCTCCCGATTTGCGCTGAGCGCTACTGCGCCGGCTTCTACTTTGTTTTCCTCCCGCTCGATTCTTAGAGCTGTGTCTTCAGATGAGACTTTTTTCCCTGATCGGGAGTCCCTTGTGATCTTGAGTAGATGTTCAGCCAGAAGACGCGTTTCCTCGCTTCGAGTCGCGATGATCCCCTTGGCGTGCCTATTTGCTGTGATGAATGCTTCCGTGTCCAGTAGGCTCTTTTGAGCGATCGCAAGACTTCTAGGCGCAAATTCCTTGGCACCTTCTGCAATTGCGTCATTGACCGTCAATCGTGAACTCGAGAGCGAATTCTCTTTAATCCCCCGCAGTTCAAGGTCCATATAGGAAGCCTGGAGCTCCGATCGATGCTCGATTGCATTCGAGGTATCGTTTTCCTCCAAGTCCGCAGTTGCCCTCACGAGAGTGCGATCTGCTTTTGAAAAATCATTTGGGAACAGTGCGGGTGCGCCTGATGCAATTGCGTCACGACGAGCGAGTGTTACGTCCTCTAAATTGGTACGTGCTACACCGGCATAAGCGTTGGCGCGGGCGAGGTAGGCTCGACTGACCGCAACGTAATGCAGAGTTTCTTTTGGAGCATTCTGCTGATCCAAAGATTTGCGGGCGGCGGAAAGGGCGCTGGAGGCGTCCTTAAAGCTATCCGGGGCTAAAACATCGACCTGGTTGCCTAAGTCACGCGCAATATCATTTTCAAGGCGAACAACTTCCGCAGAAGCGTCGGCTGTATCGGGAAACTCTTGGATTGCGGGTGAATGGCTGCAAGAAACGAGCAGGAAGTAGGTTGCCGCAAGTGCCCCTACTTTAAGTGATTGAGGAATACTGAAATTCATACGTAAAAATCTCCTGTTTTGGTTAAAAGTGGCGCTCATGCCTTCGATCCAGCTCTTTGAGTTCAGGAGCGGAAGCATGAGCGCCGTTGTTATGATTGAGTCAATCCAGCATCAAACTAGTTAACGGATGGTTTCACTTTTGCTGTATGAGCAGCAGAATCTTTTCCATTTTCAAGGGGGCGAACATTCGTGGATGCAGAGTCTTTACGCATGGAGCCCACGTCGTCTTTTCTATTCAGTTTTTCTTCCGAGTCGCGCTCTGAAGAACCGAATGTTGCCTTAAGATCTGCGTACTCTTTCTCAGCGCGTTCCTGGCTGTAGCCATAAGTCTTTTGGATCTTGCTTGCAATTTGATCAAGCTTCCCGTTAAAGCTTTCAAGTTCATCGTCGGTGAATTTACCGAACTTTGATTTGATTTTACCCTTAATGTCTTTCCAATTTCCTTGAGCCGGATTCTGAGTTGTATTGTGATTCATTTTTCTGTTTCTCCTTGGTTTTCGGTTACGTTTCTTTATCAAGCAAGGCCTAGGCCAAGCTCTCGGAGGCATCAACGTACGCCCCTGCTTCAGCCTAGGCGTCAGTGTGGGGCATTCTGACCTGTGCAAGGACGCAACTGCCTCCCATTCGATTCCAAGCTCAGTCAACCGCTTCCCTGGGCATGGGGCCAAACTTGCATCCAAAGGAGCTGTGCTCAATCTTAAGCATCTCTATTATTTCTATGTCTTCTCGCAGGAACGCAGCACAAGCCGGGCGGCAAGGCGACTTGGGATTACAGCTCCAGCACTTTCAAATCAGCTGAAACATCTAGAATCGGTCCTAGGGGTTCGGTTGACCCGTCGTGTGGAGGGTCAAGTCACCATGACCGAGTGCGGGGATATGGTCTTAAATTACGTGAATCGGATGTTTAGCCTCTATGAGGAGCTGCATTCCAAACTCACTGTAAGAAGCGCCGCTGAATCGACCACTATTCGAGTCGGGGTTTGCAGAGACCTCGGAGCTCGCTTTTCTTTTGATCTCCTTTTTTTACTAGAGAGTATGACCTCATCTTTTTCCAAGACGACGGTCGTCACATTTGGGTCTTCCAATCATCTAAAAACTCAGTTTGAGGATGGGGAGTTTGATATTATTTTTGGGTCATTCCAGGATCTAGAAATAGGCAAACACATCCGCCTGTTTCAGACCTTAGAGTTTCCGGTCCGACTCTTTGCCCCAGAGTTTTTTGATACGAAGGAAGATCCATTTGAAGTCGCAAGACAAAGAGGGATCGCTTTGATTTTTCCTATGGAGCCGTCCGTACTCAGGCAAGAGTCGGAGGCGTACTTTTTAAAGACAAATATTAAGTTTGAGAGAACGATCGTATGCAATTCATCCGGCGCAATTGTCCAACTCATTGAACGGGGTGCGGCAATTGGCTTCGTTCCGACCCCTTGCCTTCTTGACTTTAGGTCGGCAAAAGCTCTCAGTTCTTTCGGTCCGACGGAAGGGTTTTGGAGTCATCAGATCTCGGTCTTTGTTCGCAATGAGATGAAGCTTCCACTCAATGTGGTTCCGTCCTTAGATGTGCTGTTTCAGAAGGACTTTGAATTCAAATAACGAAAGTACAATTTCAATCTTTGAAATAGGGATTGTTAGTACTTTCCCCAATGCTGATTGAACAACTCACGGAATCTTTCTACCGAGTGTTGTTCCTTTATGCTCAACCTTAAGCACTTGTATTATTTTCATGTTTTTTCGCAGGAATTTAGTACTTCTAGAGCTGCAAAGCGTCTTGGGATCACTCCGCCAGCATTATCCAACCAGCTTAAGCAACTGGAGGAATCCGTAGGACTACCTCTGACTCGGAGACTCCGAGGCAGGGTCGTTTGCACAGAACATGGGGAGCTGGTTCTAAAATTTACCACCCGGATGTTTGATGCCTATCAAGAACTACACGAAGAGTTGCTCGCAGGACGGGATGATCGAAAGAGTGTTCTCAGAGTTGGGGTGTGTCAGGATTTGCATGACCAACTTTCTTTTGATCCATCACTCTTAGATCAGTGTTTAGGCGAAGATCACATAGGGCGGATAGAGTTCACCCAAGATTCTTCAGAGAATCTGTATGCAGCTTTTATCAAGGATCATCTTGACGAGATCATCGGCTCATTTGGCTCCAAAGAGAGTGATGGTCTCTGTGAGGTTCGCCGCACAGCAGATCTTGCGGTTCGAGTCCTTGCGCCGAAGGGTACACTGGAGGGGACAGGAGTTAACTCCGATTTCAAGCAGATCTTGGCTCTTTCAGAAAAATCCGGACTGTTTCTTGCCTGCAACAAGTTATCGTCAAAGCTCCGCACAGAAATCGATGTTTATCTTAAGTCGCTTAAGGTCCAGCCCAAGCGGGTCATTGAGTGCAGTAGTTTATCCAATGTTGTGCAATGGATTGAAAGCGGCCGGGCCATCGGGTTTGTACCCGTGCATACAAACCGAATGGGTTCACTTAAGGATTCTACAAAGTGGTTTGGGCCGAGTGATGGCTATTGGCAACACCAAGTAGCAACGATCCGTAAGAGGATAGTGGGGGTCCACACGTGAGTCCTCAAGGGTCCCTGAGGGTGCTTTTGGTGGATGACGATGCAGACCTCAGGATGATCTATAAGACGCACCTAGAGCTTGAAGGCTATGAGGTTCATGCAGCCGACAATGGACTCACCGCTTTGACACTACTGCGGCTCCAAGACTACGTGGTTATAGTTTCGGACATTAATATGCCATTCATGAATGGGCTGTTATTGCTCGCACAGCTGAAAGCCGAGTTTCCTAATTTGCCGATGATTCTCCTGACGGGAATCGCGATGAAGACTGAAGCGGATACGGCGCAGAGATTCGGAGTCTCTGCAGTTCTAGCGAAGCCATTTCCTCTGCAGCAACTCGCGCTTGCGGTTGCCTCTGCAGTGGGTCGCTCAAAGAAATACTAGGAGACCAACAGACCATCCGACATCTCGATGCGTCGGGTCGCCATTTTTGAGAACTCCGTGTCATGCGTTACAAAGATCACGGACATACGCCTTTCCTTGTTTACTCTCTTAAAAAGACTCATGACGCCGTTACCATTTGCCGAATCAAGATTCCCAGTGGGTTCATCGGCAAAGAGGTACTTAGGTTCCATCACAAGAGCCCGCGCGATAGCCACCCGTTGTTGTTCTCCTCCTGAAAGTTGGCTTGGGAGATGATCGAGCCTATCCTTTAAGCCAAACTCCTCCATCAATGAGATCGCATAGGGGCGGCGCTCTCCACTCCGTTTGGCTTTCATCGCTGGCATGAGGATATTTTCGATTGCTGAAAGCTCGGGCAAAAGATGATGGAACTGAAACACGAAACCCATTTGCAGATTCCTAAAGAGATGAAGTTCGCTCTGTTCTAGAGTTGTGACCTCCTTGCCATCGATCATTACCTGACCTGAAGTGGGTTCGTCGAGCGTACTCATAATGTAGAGCAAGGTGCTTTTGCCGCAACCGGATCGGCCTACAAAAGAAACGAACTCACCGAGTTCAATATTGAGTGAAATACCGCGAATGACTTGGGTGGGAGGAGTGCCAAAACTCTTTTTAATGTCTTTGAGTTCGATACCCATGGGTTACGAGTTTTCTCCACGAATGACTTCTATAGGACTTAGTTTTCCAGCGGCCCTTGCAGGAAGAAATGACGCAAAGCCAGCTGAGAGAAATGCCAACAAGAATCCGCGACCATAGATCCCGGGGAAAAATACAATAGTCATATGGTTGCCGCCCATGCCGCGATTCGCTACAGGAATGCGGGCCATGACTTCGCAGACTCCGTAGCCGACGAGGCATCCCACCAGACCTCCAACCGCACCTAGGAGGAGGCCTTGAGCCAGAAAGAGGGTGACGATGTCCTTGGCTTCATAGCCCATAGACCTTAGGATCGCAATCTCGCGTCTCTTCTGATTCACTGCCATGCTGAGGATGTTGTAGATCCCAAATCCTGCGACTATGAGAATCGATATCGTCATTGAGTTGCGAACGATGTCTTGGGTGGTAAACACCGACATGATGCCCTCATTGGCTTGGTCCCAGCTTTGAACCTTTTCTTGGCTTAAGATATTCCAGGACGATGCAAGGCTGCCAGCATCCTCAACGTTGGTGAGTCGAACTGCAATGTCGGAAACTCGGCTTGGGGTTGCATTGAGCGTCTGGATATCTGTGAGTGCGCCATAGATCAGTGTGTCATCAGCATTCTTGACGCCAAGATGAAAGCTCCCGACTACTTTAAAAGACTGTGCAACACCCTTTCCTACAGAGAGCATCAGAGTTTCAGGTACGGTTGCGCCAAGTTTGTTCAGCAACCCGTCACCAACCAGGATGCGATTTCCGCTCATGCCGATATCTAAAAAGCTGCCTTTCGTCATGTAACTCTGGATGTTGGTCACTTGGATCTGTTTTGTGGGATCCACACCGATCACCCGCGCAGCTGTCGATACCTTTGCCCGCGATACGATCGCTTGTGCGATCATTTGCTCGGCGTATGCAGATACTTCAGGCGAGGATTCCATGCGATCTGTCCAAGCGCGCGGATAGAGAATGTATGCATTGTCGCGCCTGCCTGCAGGCGGCGTGAGCCAATGGACCAATGCATCTTGTCCAAAAAAATCTGCATCTAGTGAGTGTTCCGTAATCACGTCTTCGCGCGCAGAAATACGGACGTGTGCATCGTTATTGATGAGTTGATCGATAATGAATGTCTGGAATCCCAGCATCATTCCTGAGATCGCGATGTATGCCGCGGTGCCTAATAGGATCCCGACTAGTGTGAGTAGAGATTGCCGCTTCCGACTTAGCAAGTGGCGAAGTGCTAGGAATAGCATTTTATTCCAGTCTCACGATGATTTCGTCTGACGGAAGAATGTTATTGGATAGAACCTCAGCCCAGTTCCCATCGACCACACCGATCTGGACCGATTCCTTGGTCTCTTTGCCATTTCTGATCAGAGTGATTTTTCCAGCTGAAATGCTACGGATGGGAACGCTGAGCGCACTGTCTTTTCGACCAATCTCAATTGCCGTATCTGCAGTCATTCCTGGTAGGATGCCTTCAGGAAATTGATCTAAAGTAATTCGTACAATGAACTGTGAATCTCGGGGGAATACGGACTGCACTTTTCCACGAATTTTTTCCCCGCGAAGACTTTCGAAGCTGATGGCGACAGATTGCCCAGCTTTTACCCGAAGAATCGTTTGTTGCTCGAGCGAGACCTCAAGATACAAGACTCTTAGGTTGACGAGTGTGATTGCGGGAGTAGAGGGGAACAGGAGTTCGCCCTTCTTGAGGGGAATTGAAGTGATCGTTCCGGTAAATGGGGCCCGAGTGATTCCAGAGTCGTCAAACTGAAACAAAGGAGTTTGTGCTCTTACCTCATCTCCCTCTTCGACAAAGATTTCTTTGATGCTCTGATTTACGGCTGTCTTGACCTGGTAGGTCTGCGGGGCAATAACAGTGCCTAGCCCATACACTGCCTCGACGATGGGGCCCATCCTGGGATGAGTACGGTTCTTTGTCCTTAGGCGATCCTGAAATAGGAATAGCCCTCCAAGGAGCAGTGAAACCGATAGCACTAAAGTTGTAAGGAGTTTCTTACTTCTGATCATAAGGCTCCAGATTAAGGAAAACCACACTCTAAGATCATCTTGATCTCAGAGTGTGGTTTTGATGCGATCAATGTTTCATGATCACAAGAACGACAGCTTTTGATGGTTGTCCGTTGTTTTTAAAGATTTGAAATTCCTCTTTTGACATCGCAACGTCTTTCCCAGTGCCGATTTCAGCCTTGAGCTCAGCGTCTGCGGTATCAAAAGTCTTAGCCAACCAGCTCGCACGTTCAGCCATGTTGTAAGTGCTGATGCTGACCTTGGAGTGATTCTTTAAGTACTTTCCGACTGTTTCACCGCGTTCTTCCGCAAGTTTCCTGTCCGCAGGAGAAAGGTTTTCATTCCTCCGTGGTGCTGGATTATCAGACCAGACCGCAACTTGGACCTCATTGATTCTCCCGTGTGCGCGTGCATCTTTTATGAGCGCATTGAGTTTCTCTTTGGAGTCTTCGGTTAAAGCCGAATGTGATGGTGTAAAAGTCAGTGTTGTATTTGGCCCAATGCGTGCCGGGTTTTTGTCTTCAGCAAATGCTAAAGCACCAAATGGCAGTATGGTAAGGATTGCTAGTAAAAGTTTCATAATTATTGAATGACCTTTCGTCCGTTAATGACCCTAAATAGGACCGCGATAATTGCGACAACTAGGAGAACGTGAATTAGTCCACCGAGCGTATACCCTGTACCAAGTCCCAGTGCCCACATGAGCACTAGAAGGATTGCGATTGTTTCTAACATGTTGAATTCCCTTCTCTTTGTGATCACTTCTTGGCGAGTGATTCTTTGAAGTGTTTGTATTCTTTTTCGGCTTGCTCTTTTGCATAGCCGTATTGCTTTTGGATCTTCCCCGCGAGGGATTCCATATTTCCCTTGAGCTCATCGATGTCGTTGTCGGTGAGTTTTGCCCACTTCGCTTTGATTTTGCCTTTGATTTCAGTCCAGTTTCCTTCAGCTGTGTCTTTGTTCATGATGACGATAGGAGCAAGGGCCGAGCCAAAGAGGCGAAGTGTATTAAAACAACGAGTTAGGAGCGGGGGTAGGTTAGGGTCGGGCCTCGCTGGGGTTAAAAGCCCCGTACTGTGGGGTGCTTCTTAAGAGTGTCACCTCAGCATCGCCTAACCCTGTGTTCGGTAGAGTTGCATCAAGTAATCTCGGACACTTGGGTCTTCAGTGAGGCCGACGGCCCGATTCGCGGCTGTGAGCATTTCTGTAACGTTGCCGATTTTCTGCATAAAAGAAGCACGAAGCGCCCAGAAGGGTTGAAACTGCGAAACAGATTCCTTCGGAATAGCATCGAGGAGGATCATCCCTGCTTCGACACCTTGAGAGCCTGCTACAGCAGCTGCACGGCCCACTAGGGCACCAAGAGTAGGACTGAATCCGATCAGACCGTCATAAAGTTTGACGAGTTCGGCACGATTATCGACCCCACGGCTCACCCGATGATCGTGAGCAGATTGTATCGCTGCCTCAATTTGGAACCGTCCCACCTTCGATAAGGTGAACGCCTGCTCTAGAAGTCGTTCCGCTTTATTTCGAAGTTCGAAATTCCATAGACTCACGTCTTGTTCGTCGAGCGGGATGTATCGGCCTTCAATTGAGCGTCGAGCATGTTTTCGCGACTCACAAAAGTAGATCAATGAAAGCAACCCCATGGGTTCAGGTTCGTTCGGTAGCAAAGTGACCAAGAGTTCGGCCAAGTACACGGCTTCGGAATCGAGGGCTCGCAGGTCGTTTCTCGGAGTGGTCAAGTGATCCCAGGATTGCCCATACGCAGCAAAGATCGCCTCGAGTACCGACTCCAACCTTCCACTCAGCACCTCTGCTCCAGGCACGTCAAAAGCGATTCCAGTGTCGCGAATTTTCCTCTTCGCACGAGTGAGCTTTTTAGCGATCGAGGAGGGGGATGCCAGAAATGCTGAAGCGATATCGGCTACATTTATACCCAAAACGACTTGAAGCATGAGAGGGGTGTGTACCGAAGAATCGATAGCAGGATGAGCGCAGACGAAAAGTAGTTTCAGCCGTTCATCCCGAAAGAGTGCATCCCTTCCCTGAATATCGGTCCGCTCTAAATCGAGCATCAATAAGGTCGAAATAGAGCTGTTTACTACCGTGTTGTGTTTTGCTTGATCGAGAAGGCGATTCCTTGCCGCAGTCAGGATCCATGCATCGGGATTTTCAGGAACGCCTTCCTTGGGCCATTTTTCCAATGCTTTCTTAAATGCTTCCGAGAGCGCATCTTCACATGCCGCGATATCCTTGGACCGGGCAGAAAGAAAGGCCAGGAGTCTCCCGTAAGAGCTCCTGACCGATCGTTCGATTGTATCTCTCGCCTCTAAGCTGGAATCGTCCATGTGGATCTATGCACCCGGGGGTCGAGGTAGGGTCGGTCTTACTTCAACAGAGCCTCCATTGACGGCGGGACATTTTGAGGCCCACTCGAGCGCTTCATCCAGACTGGCTGCCTCGATGACAAAAAAGCCGCCGAGACGCTCTTTCGTATCGATCACCGGTCCGTCTTGAACATGGCGTTTCCCATTTCGGATGGATACGGTCGTTGCTTGATCTGGAGTTTGGAGCCCCTCGCCACCTCGTGCTACTCCGGCTTTCTCGAGTGCTTGGGAATAGGCGAAATAAGCACCCCAATAGGCTTCGGCCTTTTCAGGGTTTGTGCGGCAGTCCATCTGATCTTTGGTTTCGTAAACGACGATTGCATATTGCATGACTTCATTCTCCTTTTGTTTTTCGAGACTCTTCAAGGAGATGACGATTTGAGAAGCTGAAAAAGGACATTCCAAAAAAATTATTTCACAAATGGATCAAAGATTTGAGTGGCCCCCTTCATAGACGATTTCGTAGATTCCAGGCTCGGATTTCGCGATGTAGGGTTGGATGACTTCGACGTGTTTTCTAAAAAGCTCGCTCTCTCTCCATGCTTTGTAGTTTTCCAAAGAATCAAAGATTGCGATGTTCACAGCACTTTTTCCATCAACGGCGCGATGCAGACGATTGGCGATAAAGCCCTTCACCTTACCCCTAAGCGCCACATATTCTGACTTCTGTATCGCTATAAACTGATCCAGTGCGCCAGGGTTGGCAGTAAACTGATTGATCAGGACGACCCTGCCGTTATGATTAACGGATAGGTCTGTTTGGTCCACGACTGTGGCTGATGAATGGAGAGAGGATTTCATCTACTTCCTCCCCATTCCCATCTTCTCTGCCAGTTTAAAAAACCCCGAATCGACGTTCAGCGTCCGTTTTTTGAATTTCCAGCCCTTGGACGTTTTAACGACCAAGCTGTCATTGTAGCGACCAGTAGCAATCACTCGTGGCTCGTCCGCGACCTCGAGCACGACCAAGTCGTTTGTTACGCGGACTTCAGTCGAGCTAATGGGACGGATGTGGATGTTGGTGGATTGATGCCGCTTCCCATTGGCCACGCCACCGGGGCCCACATGGTGTTTTTCGAAATCGTATAGCTCCTGCCAAGTCTTCATGCTGCCAAAAGGCCCACTTTCGTATCCGCCAAAATCCTGGGGTTCGACCCATAAGGCCATGAATCCATCGGCGTCAGCATTGTCCGTTGTGATGCAGTAAGCAGTGACCAAGTTCTGAATTTCCAAGAAGTCATCGAAGGTGATTTTTTGCATAAAGTGCTCCTGTGAAAACAAGGTATCGCAGAGCAATTGTTCCGCATTTAGCTGATATTAGATGTTATTTTTCTATATATGGAAATATCGGCTGACCCTCGGGATATTCAGATTTTTATAGAAGTCGCACGCCAGGGCTCGCTTTCGAAGGCGGCAAAGGTTTTGAGTCTGCCCAACTCTCATGTGAGTCGAAGATTAAAGAATCTTGAGTTGGCACTTGGGCATGTTCTGATTTTGCGAAGTACCCGACACTTTGCGCTTACCGATGTTGGCCACCGGTACGCTGAGCTCTGCGTTGACGCAATGGAGCGACTCAGTCTGGCACAGGAATACATTGGTACTCTGAGCGACGAGCCACAAGGGCTGATTCGTCTTATGTGTCCCTTTGAATTTGGGTTCTTTCTCTGCGATTCGTTTTTACCCAGATTTTCAGAGAAGTATCCCAAGCTATGGATTGATCTCACTTTGAAAAACAAACCAGATACTGTCGATTACGCGAGCCAGGATCTCTTTATTGAAGTGGGTTCAGTGCTGGCTCCCAAGAGTTTCATTCAGAGCCGATTCACCACCGTGCAACGTCAGCTCTATGCATCGCCAGACTTTCTCAAGAAGCACAAAATTGCCCGGATCGAGGACATTGATCCTGCATGGCTTTTGAGAATTCTGCCCGAAAAAGGACAGAGTCCAGCTACGGATGGGATAATGGTTAATTCACGAACGAAAGAAGAGCGCGAAATTGAGATGAAGCATTCTCTGCGAATCAACAGCCTAAGCGCGATCAAGAGAGTGGCGACTGCAGGACGAGGGCTATGTCTGGTTCCAGAATTTGTCGTTGCACGGGAACTCAAGACGCGCCAGCTTCAGGCCGTTTTGCCGAGCTGGACTTCGCGTCCCATCGACCTCTTTGGTGTGACCGCAGCATTGAGGCGGGGTGAGCGGAGAGTAGCGATCTTGCTTCAAGAGTTGACGGATGAGTGCAGGCTGCGAAGCGGCGTTTGATTCCGCCGCCTAATATTTTGCTGTATTCTGTTAGTGCCATGAAAATTAAAGTCAAGAAAATCAAAAAGATAGGAATGCTTCTAGCTCTAGGCCTGGCAATGGTTGGCGAAGTGCGATCCGCGGAGCTTACGCCGAATCCTGCCATTCCAAGCGCTCCGGTCTTCAGTCTGAAGATCAAGCTGAAGGGGCTGAAGAACGCGAAAGGGAAGGTCATCGTGCGTCTTTACCTTTCAAAAAATGGATTTCCTGACGAAGCGAAAGAAGCTTTTAAGACGGTCTCTCTTGAGATCACGGACCCGGATTTAGTAACCACCGTGCTCTCGGATTTGGTGCCAGGCACCTACGCGGTGTCCGCAATCCATGACGAAAACGCGAGTGGAGAGATGGATACGAATTGGATTGGTATCCCTCGGGAGGGTCTTGCCGTTTCTCGAGATGCCAAAGGGAGCTTCGGTCCCCCGAGCTTCAAAGACGCTGCATTTGACCTGAAAGAAGACATGGAGATCGTTGCTCACTTTTTGTATCTCTGAGCCCAAATCTAAGACTCATCGCCAAACAGTCAGATTCATCTGCCGAAACGATAAATGGATTCCAGTCGTTCCCGCGGAGAGTGTCGCTCGCATCGTGCTCTAGGCCTTCAGTGTCGAACTATGGTTGAACTTCTGGCTCTGTTTCCCTGTGGCGGACTGCACTCTCACATCCTTACAGGAGAAGGCGTTAAATGGCGCCCGTTAGGGGAAACTGAAGCGCGATCACTTTGAAGTCTCTTTTGATAAAAAAGACCTCCACCGGTTCACAAAAAACCTGGTGATGCACTCTACGCCTCTGTGGGGGTGATGAGTGGTTGGGTGCTGTTTAACGTAAGAAGGGTTTGAGAGTGGCGTCCCCACAGAGAATCGAACTCTGGTTACTGCCTTGAAAAGGCAGTGTCCTAACCGCTAGACGATGGGGACGCATGAAGAAGTGAAACAACAATCTAGCGAAGCAGTATCCGAGTTACAAGAGCTTTGGCGCAAAACAGAGGTAGTTTTGTTGGGTCAACACTAGTAATTGACAAGCCCTGATCAGAGGCCCTAACCCTGCTTCAACTGAAACTTACCGCCACCGCACATGACAATCACGAGGTACAGCGTGGCATAGAGGGCTGCGAGCTCCTTTGTAGCGAATGGATCAGCCCGATGCACAATAAAGAATGCGCCGGCCATGGTGATGAGACCTAGGAGTGCTGATAGGCGCGGCAGGATGCCCAGGATCAAAGTGATGGATGCAAAAAGTTCTGCAAGAACCGTGAATCCTACGGTGAACTGAGCTCCAAATCCGATGGGGTCAGGGAACTTCGCCACCATCTCGCTGAAGTTTAAGAGTTTTGGGAGTCCATGCGTGATCATCATTGCGCCCGTGAGTACCCGAACTATGCAAAGTCCTAATCCTGCAGTCTTCGATTCATTGGCAAGAACGATCATGGTGTTGCCCCTTCTGAGATGAGTTTAAGTTTTGCAAGTCCACGTTCCATTTCACCACCGAGCATTCGGTTTAAAAAAAGCCCTACAACGCGGTCGAGAGGCCAGGCGAGATTTCCATGGTTAGTCCAAGTGACCAAGGTCTCCTGATCCGTCACAGCAACCAAGGACCACTGGTCTGTTGCTGGCGACATCTTAGGTGAAACAAACTGGAGCTCTGACTCCATCCGGCTAGGCGCCTCAACAGAGCGCAGGATCAGTGACCCTTCGCCGATTTCTTTTCCCTGCCACTGCATCGCATAGCCGGGCTGCCCTGGTGTACCACTGAACATCACCTTTGCATCAGGCTCCCGTTCGTACCAAGGGCTCCATGCCTTCCACTTGGTATAGTCATCGATTTTTGAAAAGACGACATCTCTTGGCGCCTGAACTCTCACTTGTCGAGTGATCGTATAGTCGGACGGAAGCAGCGCAGTGAGGCCTAAAAGAATGGCGATCAGGATTGCGAGGGAAGAAAGAATTTTTTTAGCCATAAGATCACCTTACAAATAGAGAGACTTTGGATCTATTTTATTCCGCAGCAAGTTGATGTCGTTGAGTGAGGGCTCGGCGGTCGTTTGAACCTGAGCGGCCCTCTTGAGGGGCCATCCACACTTCGCCTGAGCGTCCTCAAAGGAAACCCCTGGATAAAGTTCCGTGAGCTTAAACTCCCCATCGAGTAACTCTAAAACCCCGACATCGGTGATTGCAGTCACTGGCCCGTAGCCTGGGAGATTCAATGAATCCCTAGAGGCGCCTTGGTCGCGACCCGCTAAATTCGACACCATCTTTTGTCCTGGGCTGGTTACAAAATCGACCTCTGATACGAATGATTTTGGCGTCATGCGCATCATGATAAGCACTCGATGAGAATGAGTTGCGATCTCACACGCCCCGCCACTTCCAGGAAGGCGGACCTTTGGTTTTTGGTAGTCACCAATGGTCGTCGTGTTGATGTTTCCGTAACGATCCACTTGTGCGCCGCCCAAGAATCCGACCTCAATGAGGCCCCCTTGTAGATAGCACTGAAAGACATCGCTTTGGCTGCAGATTGCAAGGCTGTCTGTCACAAGAGTGGGATCACCGATAGAAACGGGAAGGCGGGCAGGGATAGTCCCAATAGTGCCGCTTTCATAGATCATAAAAAGTTCAGGTGCGTGAGTGGCTCGCGCAAGATTGCATGCAAGATTTGGAAGACCGATGCCTACAAATACAACTTCACCGCTTTTAAGCTCCTTTGCGGCCCGAACTGCCATGCGTTCAGAAGAGGTGATGGGCTTAATATCCATAGTCCACTCCTTCGCATTTTTTCGGTTTTGCTTTGAGTCGAGCCATTAGACCAGAGTTGAGCTTCTCTAGATAACCCGCTCGATCTTTTACGCCGTGTACGAATTCAGCCAGGTAGTCTTGGTAAGTTTTTGCATCCTTGGAGATGTCTTCCCACTCCACATAAAAGTCATTGTCGCGGTCATAAAAGCCCTGAGCATAAGATGGGTGGCAGCCCCAGGGTTCATGAACGACTGCATCCACAATGAGTCCGGGAATGAGCGTGCGATTCGGATCGGATCGGATCGTGCTGGTAGGAACAATCTCTTCGGTCACTACGATCACCTTTTTTGAAGCAAATGCGGCCTCTTTCTGCGTGCCCATGAGTCCCCAGACTTGTGCGTTTCCTTCCGCGTCCGCTCTTTGTGTGTGAATGATGGCGATGTTTGGGTGAAGGGCAGGGACTGTCGCAAGTTCTACTCCTGTGTAAGGGCAGAGGATCGATTTGATCTTAGGATTTACGTCAGCGATGTTTGTCCCTCGGTAATTGGTGAGCGGGTAGAAGGGGAGATTCGCGCTCCCCGCAAGGAGGCGTGCAACCATTCCGAAGTGGGAGTATTCCTCAAGTTCGATCGGGTCTGTGACTCCGGCTTGCGTTCTTCTGCGCAACCCATGAAGGCTTCCCACGCCTGGATTTCCTGCCCAGCTAAAGACGAGCTTTTTGACTAAGCCTGCTTCGATGAGTTGATCGTAAACCAGGTCAGGCGTTAAGCGGGACGCAGTCAGATTCCCAATGCCTTGGCGGATGATTTCGTGGCCCGCGGCAAAACAGATCAGGTGTGTGAATCCTTCAATATAAAGATCGTCGCCTGGGCTGACAAAGCCTGCGATCGCCTCTTTCATGGAAAGGACTTTGTTCTTCTTTAGCTTGGGACGCCGAGTTCGGTCAAACATTGCTCTAAGATCTCCAGTCCAACTTTGATTTCCGCTTCCGTGATGATGAGTGGTGGCGCGAAACGAATCGTTGATTTGCCGCATGAGAGCAAGAGCAGTCCTTTACGGAAAGCGAGCTGCTCTAGTTTGCCTACATAGTCTGATGCTGGACGTTTATCCGTGTGGATGAACTCGGCCCCGATCATGAGCCCGGTTCCGCGGATATCGCCGATAAATGGAAACTTCTTTTGGAGCGTAGTTAGACCCTCATACAGTGTCTTTCCAACTTCGCGAATCTTAGGAAGAAGGGGCTGGATGACATCCCAAGTCGCATTCGCCGCCGCACAGCAGACAGGATTGCCGCCGTAGGTTGAGCCGTGGGTCCCGCGTGGCCAGGTCATCACTGATTCGCGCGCGATGATCGCGCCAATAGGCATTCCTGAAGCAATGCCTTTAGCAGTGAGTAAAATGTCGGGTGCTACACCGAGTGTTTCTGCTGCAAACATTTGCCCCGTGCGTCCGATCCCTGACTGCACCTCATCAAAGATCAGCAAAATTCCGTGTTGATCGCAAATGCGTCTTAGGTCTTTTAGGAACTTCGGGGCAGGCATGACGTAACCACCCTCGCCTTGGATGGGCTCGACAAAAATTGCCGCCACTTCATCGGGAAGAAAATGACTTAAGAACCAATCGGTTTCTAGTTTGGTCGCGCACTCGCAATTGACCTGACACCACTCTGCCTTGTGGTTGTAGGAGCATCGGTACGGGTAAGAATAGGGAATGTGTTCAACACCTGGCAGGAGCGGTCCGAAGTGCGCGCGTTGTCCGGGCTTTGAAGAGTTCAGCGAAATTGCGCCCATAGTGCGCCCATGAAATGCGCCTTTGAAAGCGATGAGCTTCTGTCTGCGGGTGTGGTAGCGCGCAAGTTTGATCGCACCTTCGACTGCTTCGGTGCCGCTGTTGGTCAGGAAAACTTTGCTTTTGCCCATTCCAGGCACCGCAGTGGATAAACGTTCACACAAAGCGATCATCGATTCGTAGTAGAAGTCCGTACCGCAAATGTGGAGGAATTTTCCGGCCGCTTCTTGAATGGCTGCGACCACTTTTGGATGGGAGTGGCCCGTCGATGCGACAGCGATGCCGGCCATGAAATCTAAGTAGCGATTGCCGTCCACGTCAGTAACCCAAACTCCGTCACCTCGCTCGATGACGAGCGGATATTCTTTGATGTAGGAAGGAGAGGTGACTGACGTGTCGCGGGCGATTAAGGCTTTTGCTTTTGGGCCGGGGGGAGGTGTGATGATCGAAGGGCGTTGGCTCATGTAGGAATGAGTTTAGCGCAAGGGATGCGCACTAAGCCAATCAAGTTCCCAGCGTCGGGGGATCAAAAAAGACGGGGGCAAGCGTGGATCTTATCCCTACCTGCCCCTGTTTCGAACGTTTCTTTATTTTGGGCCGTTGATGTTTTGGGCTTTCAGAACCAAACGATCGTGCTCCACCGAATCTTGATGAGCTACACGTTTGGTGAAGTAATCAGCATAGAGGCTGCTGGTTGCATCACTCTGGCTTGGGGAAACAATTTCATATGCCTTAGAGTGAAATACCTTGTCGGTGATATAGGCTCCGTCGCTCGAAATGATATCTCTGTAAGGGCTGCAGATCAAATTCCAGTTAGGATACTTGCCGCTCCGAATTGCCTCGTAATGAATTCGACCGAGCTGTGGTGCGTTAATAGTGAGGAAACGGCTCGTTACCTCATAATCAGGTTTTGAACCCAATATGACCCGGACCATCCGGGCGAAAGGAC
>JAIXOQ010000003.1 GCA_027486675.1 Pseudomonadota bacterium | reverse complement strand
ACTGTGCTGGCCGTGCTGAGATCAATATTCGACTTCAGCTTAAACTGTGCGCTTGGGTTGTCCCCAATTCTTGAAAACTGTGCAGCAGTACAAATGAGATAAGGATCAAGGACAGTGCCACTTCCAGATTCATAAGGAAGCTTAGACATGCATTCGGCTTCGGCAGTTTCGGAAACCAAAGGTAGGGGCGCGCCTGTGCGGATAACAAAAGCACAGCCAAATAGCCAAGGACTGGCAAGGATTGCCAGTAAAAGACGATTTTGGCTGGAAAAGAGTCCGCAGAGCATCACCCTTCTAATCGGCAGCTACCCGCCCAAAGGAGAGGTCAATGAGTTGACTGTAAAGCTGAGCAAAACTATCACTTTAACCTAACAGGCCTTATTGATAGGATCTGGGCCATGCAAAAGTTAAACTTCCTGGCCCTCTGCGCTTCATTTTTTCTGGTGGGCGGGTCGCTGCAGTCCGCAAGGGCCGCGAATTTTCCGATCCTTGGGCCCATGCATCAGCGTGCGTTGTGTACTGCGTTTGTGGAGCACAGCGAGCTGAAGGTGATCAGTCCTCGGGAGTATTTTGATATCGGCCGAATCTCTGTGTTGTTGAACCAGTTTCAAGATGCACCCACGACATCAAATGCCGCAAAGGCGATAACGGCGATTAGCGATAACTTCGCCGCTTATTCTTTCTTAGAGACCGAGAGCATGGATAAGCTTGCCGAAGCCTTTGCGCAAGCCACTAATATTGCTCGACCGAATCTTGAATCCCCACTGGACCCTAACGTAGCGGTGCAATCCTCCCTGAATGAGCAAGCAGCAAAGTGGAACAAAGGAATCAAGTGGAAGAGATTTGGAGCCGCTGGTTCAGGAATAATTAACTTAGCGGTCGGCGTTGCAGTAGTTTGGTTGGAGCCAAGCTCGATGCTCAACATCGGGTTAGGGAGTTATTTGGCTCTTATGGCCTCATGGCGATTCTATACCTTCTTTAAAACCAAGGTGATTCACCCTACTTTTCCAACTCTACCGCGCCAAAAAGGAATCGAATGGATCGGCCCCGTCACCCAGGAAGACTGGCTTGCTGAACTCCACAGTTCTGCGTCTTATCAATACGTGCACGGCATGCATGCATTCAGGGTAAAGGACGAAGACGGAGTTGAACGTTTTATCCTAGCGATCCCAACTTCTCTTTGAGCATCCCCGCAATTCCGGTGGCCCAATCACCGTCGCTGTTTAAGCACGGCAGATAGTGGAATGCATCCCCTCCGGCTTTCATGAAATCGGCACGCAAACGGATGTCCAATTCTTCTAAGGTTTCCAAACAATCCGAGGTGAAGGATGGGGACAGGACAAGCAGGCGCTTCACACCTTGATTCGGCATCTCCGGCACCAAGAGGTCCGTGTAAGGCTTAATCCACGGCGTGCGGCCAAGACGGCTTTGGAAACTCACTGTCGTGGATTTTTCATCAATTCCTGCACCGCGAATCAGCGCGCGTGTTGTTGCAAAACACTGCGCACGGTAGCAGTAACGATTGTCCGACCTGACAGAAGCACAGCAATCCCCGAATACGCACACGTCCTCACGCTTTACAGCCTTGGTCGCATGCCGCTCTGGAATGCCGTGGTAGGAAAACAAAATGCGGTCTGGTCGAAACTTAGCGACAGCAGCCCTCAGTTTTTGCGCCATTGGATCGATAAACCAAGGTGCGTCAAAGAAATCCTTGATCCAGGCGATACTCATTCCAAGTTCTGCAGCGATACGATCGCCCACCACAATGGCAGTTTCTGTGGCGGCCAGGGAATACTGGGGGTAGAGGGGCAGAGCTAAAATCTTCGTCACACCCTTGGCTTTCAGTCGCTGTATTGCAGACGCAATCGACGGTTGGCTGTAGCGCATGCCCAGTTCCAGCGGCACGCCGCGCAAGCCTTGACTGACTTCTGTCGCCAAATTTTTGGAGTGCACTAACAGTGGGGACCCTGCTTCCGTCCAAATGCTTTGGTACGCGTGTGCTGACTTCTTGGGCCTGAATCGCAGAATAATGCCATTCACTAAGAGCCACCTCTGCCACGCAGGGATGTCGATGACGTAGGGATCCATCAGGAACTCTTTCAGGTAGACGCGCACGTCGGGGATGGATGGCGAACGAGGGCTTCCCAGGTTAATCAGCAGGACACCATGAGTTTCAGACATGGGGTGATTCTTTCACGGGTAGGTCATTTTGGCAGTGGGGGAAAATTTTTCACGTTAATGGAATCCGTCGGAACCCCGAAGAGATTTCAGGAGGACGAATCATGAGTGCACGTTCAGGAAGAACTCATAACAAAGACGCAAAGACAGCAAAAACCACAGACGCCGAGGTGCTTTACCAAAAGCTAGGTGACCGTTGGTTTGCTTTCACCTTGGTGGATGGCGAAGTTTTTGTGGCACCCGTCCCTGAAGAAATGATTGAGACCGTGCGCCGTGAGCAACAGAACAACGGCGCGTAAGCCAGCCCCTGCTGCGGCGACCGCCCCGGCACCAGCGGCAAAAACTGCCACACAGGCTGAGGTCCTTAAACTTGCGACCCACATCCGGGACAGGATCTTTAAGGAACCGAAGAAGTCAGCCCTCCTAGTCGAGTTCTGGATTAAAAAATCGTCAAAAAAATAACAGTAAATTGCTGCGCCCGAGTTAAGAGTGCGCAGATTGCATCCGAAAAGACACATAAGAGGTACGAGTGATGGACGACCGTTCAGGAATTATACAGCTCGATCAAGTTCGCAATAAAAAGCTTGAAGAGCGTAAGCGTCGCACTGAGCGAATCTTCTTTAATGAACTCATGGGAGTCTACGGTGTTTCTAAGACCGAAACTCTGATCCCTATTGAACTCGTCGATGTGAGTGAAGCGGGTTTGGGATTTCAGATTCGGCATAAAGAAGAGATCTCTTGGCCTGTGGATCTGACCAATCAACGCATTCGTCTCTATTTTAGCCCCGAGAGTTTTATGGAAGTGGTCGTGGATGTTCGAAACTCCAGACCCGTGATCGAACACGGCATCCGTATGATTCGGTTCGGTGCTGAAGTGCAGGGAGAGCAGCGAGCCTATAAAGCTTGGGCTCAGTTTGTCGGATTCTTGCGTGCTTATTCCGATGTATCCCAGCGTGATACCGGGAACACTGGCGTCTCTAACTTTTAGACTTCTTCGGCAGTCACTTCCAGCTGATCGATCAACTTCACCAAGGTCAGAAAAGTCGAATATCCAGGCGTTTTGATACTGGTGATCTCGCAACCAACCTCTTGGACTTCAGGGCTTTGTGCCGCAACTCTTGCGACCCGTACCTGCAGCGGCAGAAATAGCGTCTGATTTAAGTAGAAATGAATTTCTACTTCTTCACCCTGCTTCAGTGAAAATGTGCCCAGTGTATCAAATTGAAACCCGATTCCCGATTCACTGAGGTCCTGCAGCTTTTTCTTCACGCCGCCTAGTTTAGGAACCACGACAAAGAATGAGAAGTTTTCTAAGATTTGCCTACGTTCCGCTTTGCGTTTCTCTTTCATCACTCAGCTCCGTTTTCTAAGGGTAGTCCAGCCGCACTCTTCGGTGCATTTTTTACGACCATCAATTTGGCTTTCACGGTACCCAAGCCTTTTGAAGCATCCGCTGCGTTTTGTGATTCTTTCAACCTAAATGCCACCTTGTCAGCCGGTGATTCAATTGCAAGTTGTGCGACCTCAAAGTATTTCCGTAAGGCAGGTAGGCAGTCCTTCAGCAGCCGGTAAATGCTTCCGTAGAAGAGCACATCTTTAAACGAAGCGTCGGTCCAGGTGAGCGCCACCGTTTCTACCTGCTGAAGCGCTTTCCCGAAGGATTGGATCTTAGCGACCAGTTCCTTGTTCGACTTCACAGGCTCTGGCTTAGCTTTCTTTACCTTTTTCTTCGCTGTCTTAGGAGCTGGTTTCTCGGTGAGACTTTTTGAAATCGCGAGTCGCACAGACTCAAATTGATCTCTCAGCAACGATTCATACTGCGTCAGTTCAGAGAGTTCCTTTGAGGAAGCTTCTTTGATTTTGTCCTGAAAAGTCTTCAGTTTCGCGAGGTAAGTGTTGTCCTTTTCCCCATTGAGGAAAAGTATCTTTCTCATCACAAAACGGTCTGCGCCGGGACTGCTCGCTCCGTCACCCTGTGCGGTCTCCATCACCGCTACTGAATATTCTCCTTGGGGGATAGGTTTTCCCTCCTCGCCAATCAACGCTTCACTCCTTGCAAAACCCCGATCAAGCACAACACGAATTTTTCTATTGAAGGTGAGCTCGTTCAGCAGGGTGTCTGGATTTCCTACTAACTCAATGGTGAGGTCTGTTTTGTCAGGAAGATTGGATGTCACATAGAGATTGGGTCTTGCAGGATTTCCGTGGCCCGCAAGCAGCGTGATCCGAGGCTCAACGGTGTTGGCAACCAGCAGTGCTGATTCCAGCTCATCGAGCTCCTCTTGGCTGAGGTCATTGGGTTTAGGAAGGATTTGTATCATGCGCTCTAAGGTTGCGGACTTGGATGCAATCGAGAGATAGAGCGGGCGCAAAGAATTATGAACATCAGATGGCACGATGTGACTTGAGCCGATGATCAAGCCAAAGACAAACACCACTGCAACCAGCGCGGACACTAGACTTCGCACCAAAGATTTGCCTGGACGTTTTGCCCGTAGGCTTGGGCTCACGGTCGGGGCTGACTGCGGCTTGGGTTCTGGCTGCGATTCTTCACTCCTAGGTAGCACTCCGACCATGGTTGATTCAGAACCAGATGAGGGAGCTGGTTTAGGAAATAGCGCCTCTGCGATTTCAGGTGTGTCCTGAATCATCTCCCAGTCTGCTTGACCTTCCTTCCAGGTGTAGGTCGATGCAGAAATAGATCCTGCTTTTTTCATCTCCTGCAGTTCATCCAGTGAGAATGGACCCTCGTGGTGATCTTCTTTATACAGAAACCAAAGTTTGTCGGCAGAGTTGTTCATTTTTCTTAAGTTTCCGTTCAAAGTGGATGGAATGAAAGATCGTGTTACCGAGAAAACGCTGACGATCCTTGGGTTACCTGACGACCAGGGGGTGAAACAGGTGGGGGGCCGGGTAGGGGCTTCGGCTGGGCCAGCTCGATGTTTTCAGTTTTTAGGCCATTTTCGCGGACAAAATCTGGCAGAAGGAGCCATTGAAGCATTCTGTCGGATGATCCCCCTCGAGGGCGACCTTGAGGCCAATCACGAGGCAGCAAAGAAGGCCATCGACGCCATTCGGGACCCATTGATTGTGATCGGCGGAGGTAATGATTACGCCGCTCCTTGGCTCGCTGCGTTATCGGAACGCCATGCCCATCTCGGTTGCATCAATGTCGATGCCCATTTTGATCTGCGCTCTGACTTGCCTCAGATGACCAGCGGGTCCCCCTTTTTTAGAGCCATCGAGCGCAAGCATCTGGATCCAAAGCGTTTCACAGAATTTGGAATTCAGTCCCACTGCAACGCGCCTGAGCTGTGGGCCTATGCTCACAAGAAAGGCATTCGCGTCGTCACTTGGGAAACTCTTCGAAGTAGCAGTATTCTGAGCCACTTCATCAAAGAGGTGACTCGGTTAGAGCGATCCTGCCATGCCATCGCGCTCTCGATTGACTTAGATGCTTGTGCGCAGACTGTGGCGCCTGGGGTATCTGCTCCGCAGGCCGAGGGCCTCATGGCCGCGGATCTCATCGCTATGGTTCGGTATGCGGCAACGCGGAAGAAGATCGTGAGCATCGCATTCTTTGAGTACGCGCCATCCTTAGATGTGGCTGATGCTACTGGTCGATTGCTGGCGCAGGCAGTCTGGCACTACGCTTCACTTTTGCTTGCGAATGGGCCGAAGAAAACGAAGTCAGCTCCCGCACGTGCGCGATCGGCACATACTTTAGTCCCCGGATCTTCACGGCGCGGTCAATCTGGCTTGCGGGCACGACGACGCACTTAAAGCCAAGTTTTTTGGCTTCTTCTAGGCGGGTTTCAAGTTGGCTCACGCGTCTGACTTCACCTGTAAGCCCAAGTTCCCCGATGAATGCAGTGTTATCCGGAAGCGGTGTCTCATTGAGCGCACTTAAAATTGCAGCCGCTGCGGCAAGGTCTGCACTGGTTTCTTGGATCCTTAAGCCGCCTGCCACATTGAAATAGAGATCAAGCTGCACGAGCGAGACATGCGCATATTTTTCTAAGATCGCAGTGATGAGAGATAGTTTTTGTGAATCCATTCCAACGGCTGTGCGTTTTGGATTTGGAAAAGCGCTTGGGACAACCAAAGCTTGCAGTTCAACCAGCAAAGGCCGCGTGCCTTCTAAAAGTGGCGTGACCGCTGTGCCAGCCGTAGGTTCTGTGCGTTCGGAAAGAAAGAGTGCCGAAGGGTTGCTGACATCTTGCAGACCTTCTGGGGTCATTTCAAAAACGCCAAGTTCATTGGTATTTCCGAATCGGTTCTTCACCGCTCTCAGCATGCGCATGGATTGGCCCGAATCGCCTTCAAAATAGAGAACTGTATCGACTAGGTGTTCTACGACTTTTGGACCCGCGATATTTCCATCTTTTGTGACATGACCCACTAACCACACGGCGATCCCTGCACTTTTCGCAAGCATCATGAGGCGGGAGGTGACTTCGCGGACTTGGCTCACCGTGCCGGGCGCACTTTCAACATGGGCTGTGCTAAATGTTTGCAGGGAATCGACTACAAGAAGTTTCGGTGAGTGGGTCTTCACAAGCTCAAATACTTTTTCGATTTGAGTTTCTGCTGCAATCAGGATGCGATCTAACCCTTGGACATTGAGCCTCATGGCGCGGCCTCGGATTTGTTCTAAGGATTCTTCGCCGCTTGCGTAGAGGACAGTGTCGGTCCCTTGGCTTGCAAAACCGGAGGCAACTTGCAGAAGGATCGTGCTCTTTCCGATCCCTGGATCACCGCCGAGTAACACAAATCCATCGGGCATCATTCCACCGCCCAGGACGCGATCGAGTTCTGTGAGTCCCGTTAGAGTACGCGCTCGTTTGACACTTTCGGGGAGTGGATCAGAGAGGCGCACGGGAGCATTGCCGCCTTGTCTGAAGTCTTCGCGCACAGAGGATTGAAGTTTTTGCTCGCTCGGTTTTGTGATTTTTTCTTCGACGTAGCTATTCCATGCGCCACATTCATTGCAGCGGCCCAGCCACTTCACTGAGACTGTTCCGCAGCTCTGGCAACTGAATTGAGTTTTTTGCTTCATGGTATGCTCGCTCCTAGGGATGACTACTGAAGATCATAAACGTAAATCTTGGTATGAGGATGAAGAAGAAGAGGGTGCAACTCCAGCGCCGAGCGGGCCGGGCGGGAAGGCGGGTGTCGTCACGCCTGGGTCGGCGGGGGCTGCTGCGGGGCCCAGTTCTTCAGTCGCAGCCACAATGGAGTGTGATGCCATTCAGTCTTTGATGGAGCAGGTTCATCAGCTTTACGGGCAGTATTTTTCAGGTTTAGAACGCAGGCCGCCCAATGAAAAGCACGCCATGTTAGATAAGAGGCTTAAGGCACTTCAGGCTGGGAATCAGCCCGAGCATTTAAAGTTCAGACTCGGTGCTTTGAAGACACAGTACGCGACTTACCGCGATCTTTGGGAACGCAAGCTTCGGGAGAAAGAGACGGGGCGGTAAGTCAGAGGATTAATTCTTCGGTCCAGAGATCTCAATGGGCCTAATATACGGTGTATTCATATAAGGCTTGTGGGAGGCATTTTCTGGTGCGTTCGGATCCAAGTAAAATGAACCATAGCCCCCTTCGAACAGCATACGTGCATGGGCAGAGTATTTTTTTGGGCCTTTTCCGCCAATACTTATTTTCTGTGTGAAGCCTTCGCTCATCTTTTGACCCTTGGGCGCATCAAAGCAATTCACTCGTTTTCGAAGAAGTTTAAAATCTACCGAGTGTTTTCCATCAGCGTAGCCCCCGTTGTGGCCAAGCACATTGCCTGGAATATGAATCTCTTCGACGAGTGCATCTTGACCATTGGTTTCAACGACACGAGCAAGTCTGAGGTGTTTTGCAATTGGGGCCAGAACATATTCATCGGGAGCGAAGGTCTTAGGTAGGGCTTCTGAAAGTCCAACGCAGGAGGATAGGGAGAGGAGAGTCTCAAAAAACATTCTGTAGTTAAGCCATGCGGACGGTAGGAAGACAAGGATTTAGGGTGTTTCACCGGAAGACTGCGCCTGCTGAGGCGCGAGATCCTAAGGCTCCCACTCAACCGGATACCAACCTGTGCGGTCGGGTGGCGTGAGTTTATCATTCACGCATAGATGGGGACTGAAAAAATAACTCAATGGAGTTTTGAAATGGATCAGAGAGTCAAAGCAACTGAATAAACCAATCTTGGATCCATTAGATTGAAGGTTTAAGAAAAATCTCGTGCGGCTCTTGACAGGATTCTTAGCGCATAAAAATATTCATCTCTCAGTTCGACCTCATCGACCCTAATACTCGCTGTGCGAGGCTGTGCTGGATGAAATCAGGCTAGGTGTCGTTCATGTTCATTTTTCCAGTTTGATGCAGTTCTAAGCCATTTTAGGCCTAGAAAAAACAGGGGTTACACTTGTTGGTGCGATGAACAATTTTAAAAAACTCACTGACCTAGAACTCTTGGATCTAACCAGCCAGGCCGCAAAGAATGAAAAAGCTGCGACCTTGGTGCTGCTCACTCATCTTGAGGAAGTCGATAAACGACGGGCATATGCAGCCGATGCTTATTCTAGTTTATTTGATTATGTAGTCAGAGGTTTAGGTTACGCCGAAGGTCAGGCCGCAGAACGAGTGTCCGCCATGAGGCTCATGCGCGAAGTGCCTGAAGTGAAAACACACATTGAAAAGGGCGCTCTGACGCTGACGTCTGCGGCATTGATTCAGCGGTACCTTCGGGCGGAAAAGTCGGTGGCGGATCGGCCAAATCAGGATTCAAAACCGCAGATCAAGAAATCAGACCTGATCGCGCAGTGTTTGGGACAGTCCAAAAGAAATGTAGAGAAGATCCTATTCTCCCATGCCTCTGAACCCACCCGAGTCGCTACGCAAGAGCGCACCCGTCAGGTCTCAGGAAGTCTGACCGAGGTAAAAATCTTAATCGATGAAGAAACACTGTCCCTTCTGAAGCGAGCGAAAGAACTGTCGCAGACTCAAACCACTGCAGAGCTATTGAAAGAAACATTGAAGATCTTCATTAAACAGCGTGAGAAACAAATGGGGAAGGTGGCATCGGTGCCAGCTCAACCGGATGTGCAACCCAAGCAGTCCAATGATCCGTACTCGAGATACATTCCGATGCAAATGAAGCAAGCCATCTTCACAAGATCCGGTGGGCAATGTGAGTACGTTGCTTCCGGCACCAATGCCCGGTGTCCTTCAAAGGCGCATCTGCAGATTGATCACACTATTCCGCTCGCAGTTGGCGGCAAAACAGAGCTAAAAAACCTTCGACATCTTTGCCCTGCACACAATCAAAAGGCGGCGCAGATGGCAGGAGTCTTTAACCAAAGATGGCTGATGAAAACTAGATGAGTCGTTTAGGACGAGTCTCTTAGGCGGGCAATGAAATGCGGTGGGCCATTTTTATAGTCGTGTCATTCAAATCAGCTTCTTGAGCGCTTTATCAAAAGTAAAAATTCCACACGGAGTGATTCGGGCGCTGGCGAGAAGGTGTACGTCAATGAAAGAGAGACCCTTGCCATACAGCCGCGCCTCTTCAATAAAAGTAATGCATTCTTCATCCGATAGCTCTGCGGCGCGACTCAGCATCTTTAGGTCGCCGAGGTACTTCCTTCTATCCGTGAAATGACCACATGCGAGTTCACCTAAGATCTTTGAGTGAACAAGCACTCGGTCTTCAGAAAGTAGTCCTTCGACCTCTTTGCAGCCGCCCTTTGAAAAGAACTGAATCCAGGCGGAGGTATCCACTAAAAAATGCATTAACCCTTACGCTGACGTTTTGGAACCGTCAGCCCCTTTTGTGATCCTTGAAGCTGAATGAGGCGTTCACGAGCCGCTTTTTTTATGAGCTCCTGCAATCCCAAATGGATCACCGCCGTCTTTTCGGTGGTGCCAGTCGCTTCCATCGCTTGCTTTATGAGGTCGTCTTTTAGGTTCAGGGAGGTTTTCATAGCACTACCTTTCGTCTATATTAGTATAGATGAAAGGTATAGACATTGCAAGGTGACCTCCCTGGTGCTTGTGAGGGTGACTTGTGTGAAGTCCGCACACACTACCCCCCAATCAACGCCCTAAAATCCGCTTCCGTGATCACTTCCGGCCTCAGCGTCGCTGGCAGAAGCGCGACAGGTTAGTAGGAGGCGCTGTTCAGTACAAGAAGATCACAGGCCCGAAAATTGATTTTGTGCCGGGTGAGAAACTTCTTCACGTCTTCGAAATCCAGTATGTCACCGAGCTCTTGCATCGGAGTTCCACGGAGAGACTGAGATAGGTCTTTTGATCCATTCTCTTTGTCAATCTGCTTGAGTGCCATCAACGGGAAGCCGTTCTCTATTTTTGACAATAACGACTCAAGAGAGCCATCTACTTCTTTCCTCTTTTGCACTAAGTCAGACGAAGGATCTTGTTGAAAGAAAACCCACTCCATTAGAACTGGTCGATCGGTTAAATAACGGAAGAACGTAAGTTGTGCCTCTCGCGGAAGTGATCCCACCAGGGACTTAACGACGCGGGCCTTAACATTTATAAGCGCTGTAAACGTTCCTCCCGGCCCGCTCGTATTGTTCGATGCTGGGCTGGTCATCAAGACAATAGCATCCTGAACAGATTTTACCTTCAGAATGGTCTCTTTCATTTTGTCTGCAGTGTCAGTCGAATAGATCCCCTCAATGAAGCGCGTGCAATACTCCCGCAATTTTTCAGTCAGATCTTCTGTAGGAAAGAAATGTTTCAGATACCAGGTTGGATCACGATGAAGAACGTAAATTTCAGAACCACTGATGGGTCGGATTGAGACCGATATCCACGAACTATCGATCAGTTCCTGGTTAAACTGCCTTGCTTCCCGATTTCGCTCTTCATCATCTTGAATCTCAGAAATTTCGGCGTGCAACCGTTCAGCTTCGTCCATGAATTCTGCGGCCAGGGATGATGCACGTGTTAGCCCATCCCAGGGCACAACATATCCTTTAAAATACGCTAGTGCATCGGTCATTGAAAAATCACGGGATATCTCGCGCAGTCTTGCGAAAGGGACCTCTGCCTTCGCACTCGATGAAGCCATGGCCAAAAGCATGGCAAATGAAATGGTAAGGTAAGGCATGTTCGCAGTGATACACTGGAGCAGTTCTATCTGCAATGTTGTTAAGAATGCATAGTCGAGCTAGTTCGATGAATCGATGAAAAGTATGGAAAGGGGGCCTATTTCACAACCCCCTACCCCCCAATCAGCGACCGAAAATCCGCCTCCGTGATCACTGTCACGCCTAGGGCCTGCGCCCTTTCCAATTTGCTCCCGGCCTCAGTCCCCGCAAGAACAAAGTCCGTTTTTTTTGAGACAGAACTACTTACTTTCCCGCCGCGATCTTCGATCAAACGGGTCGCTTCATCGCGACTCAGTGTTGCGAGCGATCCAGTCAGCACAAAAGTCTTTCCAGAAAAAATTCCATTCGCCGAAGGGAGCGCAACATCGGCCGGAGTCACGCGCTCTAACAACTCTCGTACTTCTTCTGCGTGCTCTGGATCGGCAAAGAATTCTGCCACACTTCCTGCAACTTCAGCGCCTACGCCATCCACTTCAAGTAGGCTTTCAACTGAAGCGAAAGATAATTTCGTGATGGATCCAAACTTGCGCGCTAGGGCCTTGGCTGTTGTGGCCCCGACATGCCGGATGCCTAAAGCAAAAATCAAACGACCTAGTTCCGGCGTCCGAGCAGCATCTAATGCATTCAACAGTTTGGTGGCAGATCGGTCTGCAAAACCTTCAAGTTCAAGCAAGTCCTCTTTCGTGATGTCAAACAAGTCGGATAGGTGTTTTACGACGCCAGCATCCACCAGTTGTTCCACAATGCGTTCACCCATGCCGTCGACATTGAGCGCGTCCTTCATCACGAAATGCCGCAGGCGCTCTTTTAGTTTTGCGGTGCAGTTGCGTCCAATACATCGAGCGACTGCTTCGCCCTCAGGCTTTTCAACAGGGGATCCACAGACCGGACAAAAGTCCGGGATCAAAAACTTCCGCTCATCACCGCGCCTTCGGTCCTTTAAAACTTCAACAACCTCAGGAATCACATCCCCGGCGCGCTGAATCGCGACATGGTCACCAATCCGGATGTCTTTACGGTCAATCTCGTCTTGATTGTGCAGAGTCGCACGCCTGACGATGACTCCGCTCACTTTCACCGGAGTCACGATCGCAACCGGGGTCAGTGCCCCAGTTCTGCCCACCTGAATTTGAATGTCTTCGATGAGGGTGACCGATTTCTGCGGCGGAAACTTAAACGCGATCATTCCACGAGGCGCACGCGCAACAAAACCTGCACGATCCAAAAGATCCCGTCGATTGAGTTTCACAACCACTCCGTCGATATCAAAGGGAAGTTCAGCGCGTTGCGCTTCTATCCCGCGATAGAACTGGATCACTTCTTCGACGCCTGCGCATCGCATGCGCCATGTGCCCACAGGGAGTCCCCAAGACTTTAAGAGGTCTTCGTATTCGGCCAATGTCGGAGGCAGGGAAAAACCTTCCACGACTCCGTAGCCATAAAAGAATGCGCGCAAGGGCCGTGTCGCAGTGATTTTTGAATCCAGTTGTCGCAGAGATCCCGCCGCCGCATTTCGTGGATTCGCAAAAATTTTAATCCCCGCTCGTTCTTGATTCTTATTCAGCGATTCAAAGTCTGAGGTCTTAAGAATCACTTCTCCGCGAATCTCTATTTTTTCTGGAGGGGTCTTCGTATTCAGCCGCAACGGGATCGAGCGAATCGTCCGCACATTCTGGGTAACGTCCTCACCGATCTCCCCGTCGCCGCGCGTCGCAGCAGCGACCAGTTCACCCCGAACATAAGTCAGACTTAACGAGAGCCCATCGAATTTAAGTTCCGCAAAATAATCTAAAGCAACGTCTTCTGCTACTTCCGCGAAACGATGCACTCTCTCATCAAAGGCACGCATTTCTTCCTCGTTCATCGCATTCGCAAGCGACAACATGGGTGCACCGTGGGTTATTTTGCCAAACTGCTCTAAGGCCTTGCCGCCTACTCGCTGGGTGGGGGAATCCGCGCGTACTAATTTTGGATTTGCGGCCTCAAGCTTTTCAAGCTTTCGCAAAAGGAGATCGTATTCATGATCCGCCACTTGGGGATCATCTAAGACGTAGTACTGATAGTCGTGTTTTCTGATTTCAAGGATCAGGTCGTTGATCTCTTGTTGTGCAGTCTTTGCCATAACGAGTTGTTAGAAGGTGTACACGATAGACGGGCAAAGCGAAATTACGTTTTGTCCTACCGACCTATTGGAGGCAAAATCCGCACTGACTGAGATCATACGAATCAAACCTCTGAAGTAGAGGTGATCCATCAGAAGATAGTTCGCTCCAAGGCTGAACTGGATATCCCCGGTTGATACGGCGTTTCCAAAAGCTGGAGTTGTCTGAGTCAGAGTCCTAAAGAGTCCGAGCTCTAAACCTAGGAATGCTGAAATGTCTTGGTTCACACGCATCTGACCGCCTAAGCCCACGGATAAAGAAGACATCGTGCTGGTCCCAGTGGAGTCCGTGGTGGTGGATGGTAAAGAAAATTGGGTTGATCGATAACCCACAGTGACCCAAGCGTTGGTATCAAAGATGGTTTTTGCAGGCATGAGCGAAGCGCCGACCGCGAGTCTAAACTGCGTCATTGAGCCTGAATAAGAAGTTCCGGTTGTAGACTTGGTCGCTAGGTCAGTCGGTGAATAATTGATGAGTCCACCTAAGACAGATGCGTTCGCTAAGAATCTGGAATTCAGCCAAACTAAGGCCTCTGCATCAAATTGGAATCCTATCCCGCTCCCGCCGCGGCCTGTGGTGGCGGATCCGTTTCCAACATTTCTATTGTAGGCGCCAATGCCCATCGTGCCTGCGATCCATCCTAATCGGGATTGGTCCTGACTTTGATTTTTCACTTCCTCGGGGCTCAGAGGTTCTGGCGGCAGTGCTAAAACTTCGCGTACTTTTTGTTCCCGTAGCATCGCTTGCCCTGGCTCGACTTCGATGATCTTGCCAAAGAGCATGGAGTCTTCGACTTGCTCAACCCGTACCTTACCCACGAGCTGCCATCGCCACTCTTCAATTTTCTTATAAATCGGATGACGCTTCAGCCCCTGAAGCGTGTAGATCACAAGAGTTTGTTTCGGAGAAACATTTTGATTACGGCCGATATTCACCGTGACTGTGTCTTGTTCCACACCTGTGATCTGAGCTAAAAAGGGCAGTCCCGCAACCAATTGATCGAGTGCCGTCCGCATCAACTGAGGGAGTCGGTCACTGGTGAGTGCCCCCGTCTTCACATCATCGTCAAAGCGGAATTCTTGAGTCGCGAGCACATCTCCCCGCGGTGCGTAAACCCACTCCAAGATGAAACGGTAACTATCGCCTTCTTTTAAGACGCGAGTGCGCACGACAGACTCAACCGCAGCCCTCTTTGCGATTTTTCTTAAGACATCGCTGTCTTGGATCAAAATCGAGTAAGGAATTTTGGATTGACTTAAGATTTCATCCACAGTTGTCAGCGGTTTGACGGTAAAGCGGGTCTGACGACCAAAGTAGGATCGGTAGACGTCGTCCAAATAGGATCCAAAAATTCCATCCACATTGTCTGAAGCACGAAGCCATCCCACGCTTTCTAGCGCGTAGATGCGATCATTTTCTGGACTTGCGTATGCAAAATGAGAAGCAATAAGAACTAAAAACGCGATCACTTTTTTGGAGTGTTTTGAGACCATTTTTCCTCGTAGAAAGCGACTAACATTTTTAGTTCGGTGATCTCTTCATTCGCTGAATTCAGCTCTTTTTCAAGGTTTTTGAGGCGGCCTTCGATATTCTTTGACGAACTAGAAGCCTTGTCTTTTTGGCTCGCCTTAAGACTTCCATCATCTAAAAGAAGGTAGCGACCCTCGATCAGCTTCCATGGAACCTTGTTGGCTTTGATGTAACGGCGCAGCGTAGACAGACTTATGCCGGTCTTCACTGAAAACTCCACCAAGGGAACCCAAGATTCATTGCTCATACATGACTCAAACTTCATTGTATTTCCTGACTGAGATAATTCAAGTACTCTAAAACTCAATGGTTTCTCAGCCACGCAGCTGGATCCGGTCGAAGAAGAAAGTAGCGCTCGTATTGAGTGGTGGTGGCACGAAAGCCGCGGCTTTTCACGTGGGAGTTGCTTACGCCTTAAAAGAGCGAGGGTTTGTATTTCAGGGAGGCTCTGACGCTACTCCGATTGCTGAACCCAGCCGCACCATTCAGACCTATGTCGGGTCCAGTGCCGGAAGCTATGTCGCCTCCCTCCTTGCAAGCGGGTTCTCTTTACAAAACATCACGAGTTCGTTTCTTAATCCTAAGCACATGAGCGAGGAGTATTTACCTCGTCCCATTCCAAAACTTGCGTACTCGATGATGTTTAAACTCAGACCCGAGATCGCAATTGAGCAGGCAAAAAGTTTATTTTCGGCGACATCATTCTTGAAGTCCTTCGCATCGGGTCATCTTCCGTCCCTTTTGCAGTTTCGTTGGCTGAAGATGGCCGGTTTTTTCACAACATCTGGTCTTGAAGAATTCATGCGGAGCGAGGTGCTCCCGTTCAATTCCTTCAGTGACCTGGCACCTGAGCTCTTTATTGTCTCAAACCAGCTCGATTATTCCCGCAAGATCGTCTTTGGCAAAAAAGACTATGGTGCCCCGCCGCACGATCCTTCCGTGCAGTACATGCATACTGTGCCGATATCGCAGGCCATTGCAGCAAGCACCGCGCTTCCTGTGCTCTATGCTCCCTATTCTGTCGTCGGGGACGATGGAGATGCCAAATACTATATAGACGGAGAGATCCGCGAAACTTTATCGACCCATATCGCGGTGGATGCGGGTGCTGATCTTGTGTTTGCAAGCTACACGCACAAACCTTACCGCTGGAAATCAGAAATCGGGTCCATGACGAAACAAGGGCTGCCCGGAATTGTGATTCAGTCGATCTACATTTTGATCGAACAGAAGATTAACAGTGTCTTGTCGGGTTACCTGTCCAAACAAAATGCACTCAAAGCCGTGCAGCGATTTTGTGAGGAGCGATCCTTAGACCCTGAATTAACCCGCGATCTTTTTGCGCTCCTAGAGCGTGAATTGCATCAAAAGCTCGATACCGACATAATCCCAATTCACCCGGACCCGACCGATACACGCACCTTTGTTGCTGAGCATTTCACGCTGAATCCACGCAAGCTTACCGAGATTGTAAAGTCTGGCTATCGAGCTGCGCAAAAAGCGCTCGATCGTTTTGATTTTGATTAGCCCCGGACCTAAGAATTCTTCGGAATCTTCGCGATCAGCAACTCACGCACTGCTTTCGCCTGGGTAGACAGCGTGCGATTTTTTAACTGTGCGATGTGGATGACGTTGATCAGCGGTTTTTCATTGCCCTGAACCACTTGAATCGGCTCATTGCGGTTCTGCAATTGGCTGACCAAATGGTGAGGGAGAACTCCAGCTCCGATACCTTCACGAATCAAACGGGAAACAGCCTTTGCGTCCCTGATATAAAACCGCACATCGAGCTCTGGATTCTTCCAGCCGATGTGGTGACGCATCCAAAGGGACAAGATGCTTTCGTCCTCTTGGTAATCCACGTACTTCCACTGCTCGAAGTAATCCGCCCCCGCATTCTTGGGTGGCTTCTCCCAAGAGGTTGAATAACAAAGATCCAAAATCTCGTTGTAAACAGGTGTGGTCTCAATGGCTGGATCCATCTTAAAGGAATCGACAAACGCAAAGTCGAGCTCGCCGGATAAGAGAAGTGGGTTCATCTCAAAGGCGAGTCCTTGCCGAACATTGTAGTGAATCTTTGGGTACTTCTTTTGAATCTCAGCGAGGAGGGGAAGGATGATGTTGATCCCAAACTCTATGGGGAATCCTAGAGAAAGACCGCCGCTGAGTCCTGGCTCCACATTCTTTAGGCCGGAGAGAACTTTTTCTATGTCATCAAAACTCTTAGAAACGTGGTCAAACAGTTGTTTGGCTTCGGTCGTGGGAACGAGCTTTTGGCGGACCCGATCAAATAGGCGAATCTCTAAGATCTCTTCAAGGGCCTTCATGTGTTGGCTAACGCCACTTTGCGTCAAAGCAAGTTCTTTGGCGGCAAGCGTCATGCTGCGAGTGCGATAGACGCATTCGAAGACGCGGAGTTGATTGAGGTTGATTCGATCGATCAGCACGCTGCTCATAGATTACGCAACTTGCGCGACTGTCGCTTCAGATTTCGGCGAGAATCGGCTAAACTTGGATTCACGTCACAAGAAGGAGCACACAGCGCATGGTTCGCCTTACGCAATTGATTCGGTCTAGCTTGGGATACAAGTACCTCACTGGGCTTTCGGGCCTGGGTTTAGGTCTGTTCGTCATCGCACACCTCTTGGGGAACCTCACTTTATTCCAAAAGGAGGGAACCGCCTTTAACGCCTACGCTGAAAAGCTTCAAGCTCTTGGTCCTGTCCTCATTTTGATGGAACTAGGCATTGTGGCTGTCGTAGTGCTCCACATCTGGTCCACCGTTCAGGTGACTCTATCCAAGAGGGCAGCGCGCCCAATCGGATATGAGGTGACCCAGTCAAAAGGTGGTCCAAGCAAGAATACAGCAGGCTCTAGGTACATGATCGTGTCGGGCACAATCCTTCTTGCATTTCTTGTCTTGCACATCATCCAGTTTCGCTTTGGCCCAGGGGTTGCTGAAGGATATGTGACGCAATTGGGCGGTGATGAAGTTCGGGATCTTCACCGTTTGGTGAAAGAAGTCTTCGCTGACCCCAAGTGGGTAGCGATTTACACCGCAGTGATGATCTTCTTAGGTTTCCACCTTCGCCACGGATACTGGAGCATGTTTCAGTCCTTGGGTCTAATGAATCCTCGTTGGTCCGGGCCAATTTATTTCGGAGCTAAAGCACTTGCAGTGCTGCTCTCGCTTGGGTTTATCGCAATTCCTATCTATCTCTACATGGTTTTCGGAGGCCTCATATGATGAATTCAGGAATTCCAGAAGGTCCATTGAGTCAAAAGTGGGACAACTACAAATCCAACATGAAGCTGGTCAATCCAGCCAACAAACGTAAGTACACCGTGATTGTAGTGGGTACCGGTCTTGCGGGTGGCGCCGGCGCCGCGTCTTTGGCAGAACTTGGCTACAACGTGAAGTCCTTCTGCATTCACGATTCCGCACGCCGAGCGCATTCAATCGCTGCCCAAGGTGGAATCAACTCTTCAAAGAATTACCCTAATGATGGCGACAGTGTGTGGCGCCTTTTCTACGACACCCTAAAGGGTGGCGACTACCGTGCGCGCGAAGCCAACGTTTATCGGCTTGCTCAAGTCAGCGCGAACATCATCGATCAGTGTGTTGCCCAAGGTATTCCTTTTGCCCGGGAATACAGCGGTGAGCTTGCGAACCGATCCTTTGGTGGTGCGCAGGTGTCACGCACATTCTATGCGCGTGGTCAGACCGGTCAGCAGCTCTTGTTGGGTGCTTACAGCGCACTTATGCGCCAAGTGAATGCGGGCAAGGTAGAGCTCTTTAACTACCGCGAGATGCTCGACGTTGTGAATATCGACGGACGCGCGCGCGGAATCATCACTCGCAATCTTTTGACCGGGGCAATCGAACGGCATGCAGCTGATGCCGTGATTCTTGCAACAGGCGGATATGGTCGTGTTTATTTCTTGTCCACCAATGCGATGAACTCAAACGTGACTGCAGCTTGGCGGGCGCACAAACGGGGCGCTTACTTTGGAAATCCTTCCTACGTGCAGATTCACCCAACCTGCATTCCTGTATCCGGGGACTACCAAGCAAAACTGACTCTGATGTCAGAAAGTCTTCGTAACGATGGTCGAGTCTGGGTTCCAAAAAATAAAGCCGACTGTAAAAAAAACCCTTCAGAAATTCCAGATCAAGATCGCGACTACTACCTGGAGCGTCGCTACCCAAGCTTCGGCAACTTAGCTCCACGTGACATTGCGTCCCGTGCGGCAAAAGTAGTTTGTGACGAAGGTCGCGGTGTTGGGCTTACAGGTCGCGCTGTTTATCTGGATTTCAGAGATGTCATTAAACGCGATGGCGAAGCAATGGTCCGTGAAAAGTACGGCAACCTCTTTGATATGTACCACGAAATCACAGGTGAGAATCCCTACCACAATCCAATGCGAATCTATCCAGCGGTTCACTACACGATGGGTGGACTGTGGGTGGATTACTCATTGCAGACAACGATTCCGGGGCTCTTTGCAGCAGGAGAAGCAAACTTCAGCGATCACGGTGCTAACCGCTTAGGGGCATCTGCACTCATGCAAGGCCTGTCAGATGGATATTTCGTGCTTCCTTATACAGTGACGAATTATCTCGCGACGGGTGGATTCATGAAAGTGGACACCAGTCATGCAGCGTTCGCCGACGTTGAGCGTGACGTGAAAAACGGAATTCAGAATCTTCTCAGTGTAGGCGCTCGTGGAAAGCGCACGCCAACTGAGATCTTCCGCGATCTTGGGAATGTCATCTGGGACAAAGTCGGCATGGCACGCGATGATGCCGGCTTAAAAGAAGCTTTGTTGCAGATCAAGAAATTGCGTGAGGACTTTGACACCAACCTCAAACTCACGGGTGATGGCGACGGACTCAATAAGAACCTGGAGATGGCAGGCCGTGTGTCTGACTTCTTAGAGCTAGGCGAACTGATGGCGCAAGACGCCCTTCACCGCACAGAAAGCTGCGGAGGTCACTTTAGGACTGAAAGCCAGACCTCGGATGGGGAAGCGTTAAGAAACGACAACGAATTTTCTTATGTTGCCGCCTGGGAATACAAAGGCCGTGGCGAAAGAGCCACTCTTCACAAAGAAGCGCTTGTCTTTGAAAGCGTCAAACCGTCAGTGCGAAGCTACAAATAGTTCAGCAATAAAAAAGGAATATAGACATGAAAGTCACACTCCGAGTTTGGCGACAAGAAAGTAAGAATACTCAAGGCGCATTTGAGACCCACGCTTTAGATCAAGTGAAGCCTGAGATGTCCTTCTTAGAGATGCTGGACGTTCTGAATGAGCAACTGATCAAGGCTGGAAAAAGGGCAGTCGAGTTTGAAAGTGACTGCCGTGAGGGTATCTGCGGAACTTGCAACATGGTGATCAATGGTCAGGCCCATGGTCCGGTTCGTGGCGCAACCACCTGTCAGCTTTACCTGCGTTCATTCCAAGACGGAGAGACCATCACGATTGAGCCCTTCCGTGCAAAAGCTTTTCCTGTGATTCGGGACTTGGTCGTGGATCGTACAGCGCTGGACCGCATCATCATGTCCGGTGGCTACATCTCCGTGAAGACAGGCCCTCATGCAGATGCAAATGCGAACCTAGTTCCTAAGGATTTGGCAGACAGAGCGATGGATGCTGCCGCATGCATTGGGTGTGGAGCTTGTGTTGCAGCTTGTCCGAATGCTTCAGCCTCCCTGTTTACCTCTGCAAAAATCACACAATTCAGTCTGCTCCCTCAGGGGCAACCTGAACGCAAGAGCCGCGTGATCAACATGGTGAATGCGATGGATAAAGAAATGTTTGGCTCATGCTCTAATCTAGGGGAATGCGAAGCAGCATGTCCTAAGAAGATCTCGATTCAACACATTGCCATCATGAAGAAGGAATACCTCTTCGCAGCCCTTTCGGCAGACTATCGCGAAGGAATGGGCAGCAGCGAAACGGCCGGATGAAACGTCTTCGGGAGACGTTCCTCTTTGCTCTTCCCATTCTCTTTGGACAGCTTGGACACAATCTGATTGGAGTCGGCGACCTCTGGGTCGCAGGCCGCATCTCCTCAGCTGCAGTCAGCGCGATGGGGATCTCGCTCGGCTTTGTGCATCCACTGATGTGGATGTTTTTAGGCTTGGTCTTTAGTGTTGGTGCAAAACTATCTGAAATCCGTGGTTCAGGCAGGGGCATCCGTCGGTACGAAGGCACCGTGATCGCTTATGGATTTCTAGTGGGTCTTGCACTGATGCCAGTGCTTTGGTGCTCCCACTTTCTTGTCGCACGTTTCAACTTTGACCCCGCCGTTTCGTCGATGGTGGAGCAGTACATTCAAGTCACTGCCATCCAGGCTCCTTTCTTTAGCGTCTTTTGTGCGCTGCGGGAGTTCTACCAGGCCAAAGGGGATAGTCGTTTCCCTAATCTGATCTATGTCATTGCAGTAGTCGGTAACCTTGCGATTGCGTACCTATTTGTCTTTCCTCTCAACTTTGGCTTTAACGGACTGGCTTGGGCTGCGTTTGTGATCCGCGTCTTGATGTGTATTGCCATCATCATTCCTGGGCTGGCTTTCCGGCGGACTTGGGTCGCGTCGAAAGCTCTACTTCGCAGTCTTGCGCAAATGGGGTGGCCCATTGGACTTGGAATTTGTTTTGAAATCTCAGCATTTGCCTTTGTTAGCCTTCTGACTGGCCGGATGGGTGTCACGCCGTCGGCCGCAAGTAATATCACGCTGAATCTTGTGGGGACATCCTTCATGATTCCACTCTCCTTCAATATGGCAGCCGCAGTAAAAGTCGGACACGCTCGGGGCGAAAAGAACCGCAAGAATCAGCTGGAATACATCAAGGCCATCTTGATGCTCGGTCTCATTTCTCAAACTTTATCCGCGGCACTCTTCTTCTTCTGTGGAGAGGCCTTATTCCGATTCTTCACTTTGGATGAGGCAGTGATTGCTGTCGGCCTCCCGATTCTGATGGTGGCGACACTCTTTCAGTATGTGGATGGTGCTCAGGTGATCTTGGTAGGAATCTTGAGAGGCTTTGGCAGAACACGAATCCCAACAGTGGTCATGCTTGTAGGGTATTGGGCCCTTGCCATCCCCTTTGGTTACTGGCTTTCTTTCCATCAAGGGATGGGTGCGCTGGGACTTTGGATCGGGCTTGCTGTCGGTCTGACCCTGGTCACAGTAGGGCTAGGATTCTATCTGCGCCATGTGTGGGTCTCAAATCGATAATCCCCGCGCAATCGCAAAGAACCCCAGGTTAAAAAGCACATGGATCGCAATCGAGGTTCCTATTGCGCGAGTTGAAATCCTGAACCAGCCACAGGCGAAACCTAGGCCCAAGGTATATGCCGTCTGAAACAGGACAAAGGACTGAAGATTTTCAGGGACATATTGATATGCGGCAAAATGTGCAGCACCAAAGAACAATGTAGTCAGGATGAGGCTCAGTCGGTCTCGCCAAAGAACCCCAAAGCCTTTCACTTCCGGGATGAGCTCCCAAAGACTAAATCGGAAGACCAGCTCCTCTAAGATCGGGCCACCTAAAAGCATCAGCAGTATGGTGCGTGTATCGGTGAGATCAAAAGGGAGGGCCAAGCCAATGGACTTTGCCAGCACTGCAACTCCGCATCCGCCTAAGAAAGCGACGAGGGAGATCGAAAAAACCTGACGAGCGAGTGGGCGAACATAGAACCGATCGCGATAGAGAGCGATTGCGAAGGCGACAAAAAATAAATCAAAAACTAGTCCCGCATCTACGAAGAGATCATCGATGGTGTGTGGAGCTAAAATCCTAAGACCAAGGTAGGCGAGTAGTCCGATAAATGAGACCCCCTTTTTCATGCATTGATCTCCTGAAGCGCGGTTTGAATGTCCATTTGTAAACGCGTCAGAATGCCGTCGAGTGGGGCCATCTCTGCAGGCTGGGCCTTTGAACGTAAGGCATATTCACAGGATTTTAATGCCAAGGTTTTCGGTGATACAACGACACGAAACGGAATGCCTATGAGGTCGGCATCGGCAAACTGTGATCCCGCCTTTTCATCCCGATCGTCCCAAAGCACTTCGATGCCCTTTGCCTGGAGAGCGCGATAGAGATTTTCAGATTCGGTGCGAACTTCTGGTTCCTTCAGATTGATGGAACACAGATGCACCTGATACGGAGCGATAGAGATGGGGAAACGCACGCCGTATTTGTCGTGGTGCTCTTCAATGACAGCAGCAAGCATTCGGGTCACGCCGATCCCATAACAGCCCATGATTGGAGTTTGTTTCTTTCCATCTTTATCTAAGTACGAACAATTCATGGAGCCAGAGTATTTTGTGCCTAAGTGAAAGATATTTCCGACTTCAATTCCACGCGTTTCTGCTAAGTCTCCGCCACAGGTAGGGCATGGATCGCCCGCTCTTGCTTGTGCGCAATCCCCAGTGAGGACCGCAGTTTTTTCCCTTGCAGAGATCTTGCCTAAGAAGTCCCGCTCTAGGGAAAACCCGGAGTAGTGCGCGTCTGCCTCATTGGCTCCGCAGACCAAATTTTTGGTTCCCATTAAAGATCGATCGATCACAACAGTGCAGCGCGCAAGATCAAGTCCTAAGGGCCCGGTGCTGCCAGGAAATGCATTTGCACCTAAGATCACTTCTTCCCGCGCCGGTACGAGTGCCCTCTGTACCAAGGTCTGAAGTTTTGGGACAACGACTTCAAGGTCCCCACGGATAAACGCCACGACCAAGGATGAGTCTTTGTCTTGAAACATGACTGCTTTCGCAGTTTCGGAGGCTTGAACCCCAAGATGTTTTGCGACTTCTTCGATGGTCCGAGCTCCCGGTGTCGGGATCTTGGTTAATGCGGCTTCATGTTTTTCCGTCTTCCGAAATGGTGTTGTCGCGATCTCTAGGTTCGCCTTGTAGTCGCACTTCGTGCAGGTGATCAAAGTGTCTTCGCCGGTTGGGACCAGCAACTGAAACTCATGCGAATATCGCCCACCGAACATCCCATTGTCGCTTTCCACGCTGACAAAGTTTTTCATCCCTGCCCGACGAAAGACGCGCTCGTAGGCATGGTGCATGCGGTCGTAATAGATTTTTAGATCCTCTTCAGTCGCATGAAAGCTATAGGCATCCTTCATGGAAAATTCACGCAAGCGGACTAAGCCCCCACGTGGGCGAGGTTCGTCCCGGAATTTGGATTGAATCTGGTAAAGCATGAATGGGAGCTGTTTGTGCGAAGTCAGTTCGCTTCTCGCCATATAAACCACGGGCTCTTCGTGGGTCATATTCAAGACCATCGGGCGATCATGACGATCCTTCAGTCGGAACATGTCTTTGCCGATGGCCTGGTAGCGGCCACTTTCGTTCCAGAGTTCGGCCGTAGATAGGCAGGGGAGGGTGACCTCTTGACCTTCAACAGCGTCCATCTCTTCACGGATGATACGCTCGATTTTAGCGATCGACCGACGCGCAAGTGGAAGGAGTCCATAGACGCCTGCCGTGTATTGCCGAACAAAACCCCCGCGCAAGAGGAACTTGTGACTAGGGAGCTCCGCGTCTTTGGGAGTTTCCTTGACCGTCTTACCTATCAGAACTGACATTCGCATAATGAGTAATAAAGTAAAGGATTGGGCGGAAGAATACAGCCTAAGCTTCTTCTTAGAGCCCCTCATGGGCTTAGAAAGTTTTGCCGTCCGCCGAAGCTTTGGGGGGTTAGCGATCTATTTGAGGGGGAAAAACGTGTGTTTCCTATGCGAAGACTCAGTCACGCGGACCTACAAGGACAAAACGGCCGACGGCCCGCTTTGGCACGGGTTTCTGTTCCCTACGGACTATAAACACCAAGAATCCTTAATGAAGGAATGGCCCAGTTTGACTCAGCATGCGGTGCTTAAAAAGTGGGTCTACCTTCCGATGTCTGCAGAAGACTTTGAAGCCACTGCGACTCAAATCATCCAAAAAATCAAAAAGGGTGACGAGCGGTTTGGCGTTGAGCCCTCAAAAAATAAGAAGAGTGCCGGACATACTCGGAAGAAAAACGTCCGTAATCGGAAGGCTGCCAACAACGGTTAACCCAACCGAGTAAGTTTGCACGGAGGGTCCACCGGGTGTCACAATCGGTGTCGTGAATAAGGATCCGACTTGGATCTGATGGCTTTGTTGCACTGAGATGAACTGCACTAAGAGTTGAGTGCCCACTGCGACAGAGCAAGTAAATGGACTTCCCGCCGGAAAAACACCATTTCCCTCTTGGCATCCGCAGCGGCGCTCTAATGCTCCGTCGTAGACTGTGATGATGACACTTCCTATGCAATTTGCACTCGATTGAGTCGAGTTGTCGTTTGGATCACAGCCAAAAAGTGCTGCAAGGCAGACCGCCAAGAACGTCAGATTGAGGTTTTTAAAGAGTGCAACCCGCATACGTAGTGTCACAGCCTAGCCGAAAGGCGAGCGCCCAAGAACTGATATCTGTCAGACCCACCACGCTGGACCAAACTTGAGGGCTGGCGTTGATGATCTTTGCTTTTAAAGCGGTGGCTGTATTCCCTGCAGAAGTATTGGCTGCGAAGGTCACATAGTTTGTATTGGAAATGTCGTTTTGGTTGCTGCCTCGTGTGATCACGATCCAGTACTTCGTCAATCCACTTAAGGTCACGCTTGCGGTGCAGGTAGCATCCCAGCAGAAGCTGAGGTACTGCTCTGTGAAGGCATTTACGGTGCTGAATGAAACTGCATTCGCGATGACGGTCGTTGATGGCGAGTCTGTTCCTGAATCGGTGGCATAAATGCTGACGCTGATTGGGATGGTGGTGGAGGAACCGCTCGACACCCGTTCGGTCTTGATCTGAACACCTCGGACTGTGATTGCCTCTGAAGGCACAAAGCTTTGCGCAAGCGACATGGGAGCACTGAGTGTGGCGATTGTAGAGCCTATTGCCAAAGTAGTGCCTGTATAAGGCTGGTTTACGACACATGAGCAGACATTGGAGGCTGCGTCATCGAGCGCACTCCCTGGAGCACAACCCTGCAAAAGCACCGTCAAAAACAATGCTGCAAGGTTTGAGCGGGCGGGGCTGCGACTGGGGTCCATCAATGAAATTGGATCATGCAAGAGGGACGAATCGCAAGTAGACTTGAATGGTCTGGAACGATCGGCTAGCTTAGTAGCTTCTTAATTATTGCGGACTCGTAGCTCAGTTGGATTAGAGCACTTGACTACGGATCAAGAGGTCAGAGGTTCGAACCCTCTCGAGTCCGCCATTTACTTCTTTTTATTTTAACCACTCACGATGCTCCGAGCCCTCATCCATGAGGCTTGCGCTCGCCTTCCTGGCGAGCGCGTCTAGTCGCATCTGAGTGGTTAAAATAAAAGGAAGTAAATGGCGGAGCTCTCGTGAAACGAGAGCGGACTCGAGAGGGTGAGAAGGGAGAAAATCGTCAGGACTGAATGTCCTTAAGCTCTTTTCTTTTCCGGCACTGGACTGAAAACCTTTTTCGCTTCTTCTACATCCACCAACTGATTCGTTACAAAGCGATGAATCACTGAACCAATCAGAGTTTGGTAAGGCATACCCAATTTAGCGGCTAGTTTTCGAAGCATGACGAGATCTGCATTCGACAGTCGAATGTTCATTCGTTCCGATTTCGGGCTGCGCTCGATATAGTCAGAAACGTTCATTTCGTTTTCAAAATCGCTTTCCTCTTTAGAAAGGCGAGCTTTTTTCGGATCGTAACCTGCTAGCTTCAATTTATTCTTCTTCATAAGACTCTCTTTCATAGACTGCTTGCCATTTTCTAGATGGATACAAGGTTCGGAGAAAGTAATGGTCCCCTCGATCCTCATAGGCAACGAGATGGGCATAGTCATTTAAAATAAAAACAAAAATCCCTTGGCCCGGGTAATTCTTGTTCTCACCCTCAAAATAAATGTCATCTGCTTCGTAAGCAGCAACAAATGAGTCAAAACTAGGACGCCCATCGTCTTTAAGTTTCTTATTTTTGCTTTATCCCACTTAAACCTCACAAGTACATTGTGTGCCTTTTGTCATCAAAATGGCAAGATGCTAAAATCATGAATGATTCAAATGGTTTGCGCCGTTACACGGTGTTCTAGTAGTCGCCTTATCTGACTGATGGTGCATTTAGCACAGCCGTCTTCTCGGGCAGTTTCCTGGAAATGCAAATTGCCGCTACCTCTTGCCTATGATGGAATTATTCTGTGGCGAAATCTGCGCAAAAAAGGAATCGCGATTGTTATTCTTGCCGTGACATTTCTGCCGGGATGCGTCAGTTCTTCCTACCGTGTGATTGACATGGACCGCTATAGGACCGAGCTTGAGGTCACGCCGGACCGTATCTTCCTTGAATGCGAAGACATCAAGGATCACGAAAACGCCGGAGATCCTGAGGGCAACTTCGGATTCATGATGCATGTCTTGGATGAAGCGAACACCGTAGTCACCTTGATTCAGGAGCCAGTTACCAGTCGAAAGTTTTGCTTTGAACGACTAAAAACGATTGATCAGATTCTCAAAAGAGGAAAGAGCATTTACATCGGGGCGCACGGATTCATTGAAGAGGTGCGCGAAAAAGGGGCTCGAAGCTACATGTTTAGAGAGAGGGGGCCATTCTACGGAAATGGGCGCTCCTTACAGCTTTCCGTGATCAAAAACGAGCACAACCAATGTTACACCGCAATGAGTGCAGCCGACGCACCCTGCATGCCGCCGGAGTTCCCGATCAAGAACTCACCTCGACGCTAGCCTTTTGCAGAAAAATACATAAAGAAGGAACAGATCTTGGGTTTCGAACTGGACGGATCATTCTGATTCCTGCATGTAGTCACAAACAATAGAGATAATTTTTCGGGTGGTATCACTGCAGTTCTTGAAATCGAGTCGCTCAAGCACCTGGCTTCCGAATTTCCTAAAGAGATCGCTGATCAAGGCATGAATAAACGATTGTGTCGTCCCGGTGACATGGCTGAAATCGAAAATGATTTCTCCTCCATCCTGTAGCGCAGGTATCAGGACTTCGGTGCGAATCTTTCGCGCAACGTCTTTGTTCTCTGCGAATTCACCCGCTTCTTTAAAGATATTGATTGTAGTCATGAGAACTTCGGTCTCCTGTGTTTATTCAGTCGTCTTGCTCGGACAGCATCCCTGTAGGTCTCGCGGATGCGCTCCAAAAGTTCAGAAAATGCGGCGTTCTCATCTAGCAATAAATCGATTCCTACCGCAGTACCCTGCCAATAAGGAAGGTCTGAAAGCTTAGAATGCCGATCCTCAAAAGGGTCTGCATGGAGTGAAATACGTTTGGTAGCTTTGGACTTTAGAAGTTTGTAGAGCGCTGTGCCACTATAGATCGCAAAAAAGTCTCTATTCACTGTTGCAATAGACTTAGTGAAGAACAGGCCAGCTCCTGCGTTGAATTCTGTCCCACCTTCTCTGGTTGTGGTTCCAGTAATGCCAGGAGTCAGGGCCAACTTGAGGGCGGCAAGATCATCTGGCGCATAGTGGGAGTGGGTAATCGAATTTCTAATCCCTACACCCGTATCTGTGATTCCAATTCGAATCGCGTTGCTCTTCTTGTAATACTGGGCGGCGACGAAAGCCCCGCTCTCCGACATCGAGTGCTCGATTACATTTCTTACAAGCTCGCTCAGAACGTAACGAATGGGTTCTGCGTGAGCTGGCGCTAAGTGCAGAAGAGGAATCATCTCGGTGATGAATTTTGACAGTGATTCTGAATCTTTGATTTGCGTGATTGGAATGAATCTTCCTGTGGAGTCGTGCTCTGTCATGGTGATGCCGGACTCAATGGTTAGAAACTTGAATAGCCCCATGCGCTCAAAGTAGTGCCGCGACTTCGCTTCGAAGGGTTCACACCTGATCCGCTTGAAATGGGCGGACTGACCCAGCGCCGCAACCATGGTGAGAACAACAGGGTGAACCGAGATCCAGTTTTTGTTGGCTGTGATCACCAATTCTTCCGGGCTTTCGGTGTCAAACTGGCGGATAAAGGCCTCAAAATTTCCCAGGAAGGCACTATTTGGGAAATGGATCCTCATAACCATATGATACCGGGAATCCCGGTATTTCGTCAATGCCCGGGATTCCCGGTGTAAGTGGCTTAAGCGGCAATCAGGTAATGTATGCCGCAAGGGAATTGGGAAGCCCAGGCGCGGTACAATGGTGACATGACAGAAGTTAGACCGTGGATGACAGAGACCCAGGATGGCGACACCGTGGTCCGCTTCTATATTCAGCCCAGCGCGTCCCGTACTGAAATTGTTGGTGTTCACGCACGGAGACGGTCCCGCGGCGCGAATCAAGATTCGTATCGCTGCACCTCCAGTAGATGGTGAAGCCAATCAGGAACTTCTGAGATTTTTAAAGAAACAAACTGGGATCCCCGCCGCGCGCATCCGTTTTTTGCGTGGAGAATCATCCCGCTCGAAGGATGTTCTTTTTTCTGGTGTGGGGTTTAAAGCTCTGTTGAGTTTGATGACTTAATAACTGCTTAACCAGCCTTTTTCATCCTTTGGAAACCTTCGATGATGAACATCCTCATCAGGACCTGGTAGGGAATTCCCCTCTGCTGCGCTTCCTTCTTTAGGTCACTTACAAATTTAGGATCAAGAGCAACTGACGTAGGTACCTTCTTAGGGGTGGTGGCTTCTGACCGTACCTTCTTGATGCCCTTCTTGACCGCGCTCCAGTCTGCAGTGACTGATGCCTCGTATCCTTTTTCACTCTTCACGAATCGCGCCATATTTCTTCCTTTCTATCTGGCTCATGGGTCGAATTGAAATGACTCGGACTCTTCCCTCACGAACTGTAAAGCTTGCGAACAATCTGTTTCCAAGTAGGTCCATGCCTCAAGCACCAAACCGCGGCTCAGATGATGATGGGCTAACCTGAATGCCAAGAGGCACAAGACAGTCCTTGTTGAGAAAGAATTGTTCTGCAGCCAGCATCTCAATCCCATGTTTTTGATGGCTTTTACTCGAGTTGCCTCTATACCCAATCAAATTCGAAATTTTCTTGTGAAAACAACCAGTGAACTAGCCATGCAGTAAATTCGAATTGAGCCATGCGCCTCTTTAGATAGTGTCCCACACTATCTAAAGCCAAGCAAGTCCTGAGTTTTTAAGATCCGAATCTACCGATAATTTGGGCTTCAATTTGGCCCTAAATTCCCGCCCTTAAACGGAGTAAACGACCCGCCATGCTGTGGCACCGTCTGCTCACCAATGGGCTTTGTGCGGTTTTCCATGATTGGATACGGGCTTTTTGGGTCTCTTACGAGGCGGAATTTCTCCAGCTCATCAGGCAAAAATTTACCGCGTCGTAACGGGAACAGCTGGCCCACGCCTTCTGCGTAAAAGATCCCGATGCCTGCGGTTGAGGTTGACCCTCCTCCGGTATGATAGTCCTGTTCAATGGGAGTGCCGGTACCCACGTTGATTGCAAGACCGTCTTCGGCAAGCGCATGTGTATGGCCGTAAGCGACACTACCTGTGGTTTGTAGCAATTTTTTTATTGAGATGAACCTCATACCGTTGATGCCCTGATATCCGTGTTTTCCGACGCCCGTACCATGAACCTCGTTCTTCAGTGTTTGTGTCTCGGGATCGTAACCCACGCGTAAGTTTGAGTTCTTATCAATAAATCTGACATTCTTCATATTTAAGCCGCAGTATTCGAAAATCCGCTCATAGGGACTTCCGCCCTTATTGATTTGGTCGCGTAACAGATTTAGAAAGAGCACCAGGTCTGGATCGTATCCGCTCATATCTTTCATGCCCGTTTGAAGCCAAGAAACAATACGCTCGAAGCCGTGGTTATCGACAAGAATGTTTAGGACCGTACCCGGAAGAATCTCTTGAAGCTCATTGTAAAATGCAGAGGCACTTCTGACCTCCTCTAACGCACTTACCTCTCCGGCTGCTACTTTTGCTGCAATCGCTAGGAGTCTGTCAACATCCCAATGACTGAGCTTCCCTCCTTCAATCGCGTCATGAACTATGGCGTTCATCAAAAAAACTGGTCCACGCTCCCAAAGCGGCGCTCCTGGCGCAGGATTCTTGACACGTTTGTTGAATTTCATTTTTGTCGCGAGATCCTTAGTTGCGGCGATGTACTGGTGTCTTGTTTTCGGATGGTGCGTGTCCGCAAGAACCATCGCGGCAACAAAATCTGGGCGATAAGAACCCAGTGATGAGTAGATTTTTCCCGCATCGTATAGACCTGCGTGTTTCCCATACAAGGGAGGTGCATAGTTTACCCTCCTAAAGCCGTAGGCAGGTTCGCCTCCGACCATATCTTGTAGTCTTTTATCTACGAAATTTCTGCTGACCAACAAAACCGAATACTGATCTTTCTGTCGCAAGGTCGCGAGCATATCGGACCGTTGGTTTGTCTTGTATCTACCTACGTAATCTGTGTTTGTGAGTGTGCCCGTAGTCACGCCGATTGTTGGTTCAAATCGGTAATTTGCGGCCGCACCAACCACGAGTTTACGACTCGGATGGGGCACGATAATCGTTTTGTTTGGACCATACAGCTGCGCGATCGCCTGAAAGATCTCCTCGAAATTGACCTGTTGTTTACTCGGAATCTGCGGGTTGAAAATAATTGTTCGCGGATCCAAGAATGTAATTTCATCCAGAAGAAAGTGTACCTTTGGGTCTTCAAATAAGAAGGAGAGTTCTTGAGGGAGCGTTCCGACCTCACCCATCGGCGGAAGAATGATGATCGGTGCTCCACCCCGTGCCCGCGAGAGAGCCTTCGCATCATGGAATCTTTGGATAGGGAAGTCGTTTCCCTCTGCGATTGTCAGAATGATGAGGTACTCCGACTTCGCAAGGACGTCCTTGAGTCTTCGTTTGCGTTCTTCCGTGTATTTTCGTCCGTCCGTGACCGTTTCGAATTTTGTGGGAAATCGTGCACGTGAGAGGTTGATCATATCGTCTAGTTCGCCAAATAATCCATCATCACCAAATTGTTCTGCCATTTGATCGCGGCTCATGCCCATCGCCTTAGAAAAATTAACCAAAGTTTGCTCTTCGGTTTCGTCGATTGATCCCTTAGCAGTTGAAAAATCTGCAAACTTTTTAGCAAAATACATCGCAAGCTTTTCACGTGAAGCTCTAAAATCTCCTTCCAAGTCAAGAAACGTAGAACGTGCATCGCGCGCGAGCTGTGTGATGTTGAGAGAGGCAATCTCCTCGGGTTTGTATTCTTTGTAAGGCGCGAGAAGCTCCTCAACCGTGAGTATTCGCTTTTTTTCAGATGCAGCCTCATTTAGCCGTTTAAGAAAACGATCGGTTGTTTTCTTTGAAAATGCTTCGGATCCCTCGCTTGCATCACAAAGATTTACTGTTGCTGCGAAGGCATTGGGTTGTAAAAGGAGTGCGAGCAAAATCAAGAAATTCATTTTTTGTTCCTCGCTTCAAGGGGGTTCTTTTCAGTGGGTAGGAATCTGGATCCATTTGCAAGGTCACGGCACATGTACTGTTTTGATCTCAATTTGTTGTAATAAGCGATTGCTTGCTTTGAGTTCATCCCGTGAATAATTTCGAAGAGCTTGGGTAGGTGGTCCGACTTCTCAATCTCCCCGTTCCCTTTAAAAATCTGAATTCTGGACTTTTCCTTCGCCCGGTAAAGAGAGCTGCGAGTGATGTCTAGCCCGTTTGGGAGCAGAAATGATGTTTCTTCTTCTAGGTTGACTAAGATTGGAATAACGCGATGTTGAAACGTACCTTCATCTGCAATTCGCATGAGTGCTTTTTCAAGGGGGAAAAGATGCTTCTGTCCATTTTCAAAGAAGATGAGGTAGTGGGGTTGCTTTGGTTCGGTAGCACGTTGATTCTGCTGCTGCCAAAGATCTTCGATAAAAAGCTTCTTCTGCATCTCGTAGATGCCGTTTTTTTCTAAGTCTGAGAGCCCAACGTAGTGAAGGCGCTTTGGATCGATTTCGGGCCAGATTTTTTTCTTAAGTAGTTCGAATGTTTCTTGATTTTCTGTGTCATCAAGGCCTTGCAGGGTTAGTTCGATTGCGGTGATGCGTGAACCGTGTGCGGGATTTAGTGCATCACGTACGAAAATGGATGATTCAAGGAGGAATGGCGTTTTCGTTTTCAGTCGGTCCGCCACGCCTTGATAATAGAACCCCTTTGGGCTTCCGCTCGGGTGGGGGCGGAACTCACGCATACTGAATACGGGGTGAAAGAAGTAGTAGCCCGGCCGAAATTTTTCACCGTTGGGCAAGGTGACTTCATCAATCATCGGGCCGGTCCGGAATCGGCCGTTGACGTACTTTCCAACTAGATCTTCGATTTTTAAGCCGTGAAGTCCCTCGTATTCGTAGACAGGAACTTTGACTACCTTTTTCATTCCCTCTGTATTGAAAGGGAACAGGTGTGTTTCAGATCCAGGTGCCTCAGCGAGGTATAGATCATAGCTTTGTACGTTGTGATCGAAAGTATCGTCCTTATCGGTCACGATCGTGATGAGAAACCCGTGCAAAGGGAATGGCTCGTTATCTGGCTCCTCGGCCCGGGTCCAGCTTCCGGCACCTAATGTCAAAAAAAGGACACACCACGACCCCCAGCCCCTGAAAGCACACAGTTTCCCAACCATGGGGGCAAGCTAACCGATCTATGGAAGCACTGGAAAGACGGAAGGAGTTGACTTAAATGCTTTTAGTTCCTGACGCCAAAGCTTGCCTAAATAGTAGACAGACACAGTGTGTCATTGTCTAAATTATAGACAGGGTTGGCGCTTCTATATCCGATAAAATCGATTTACTATTGGTTCTTTTCTTGCTACTATCCACCTCGAAACCATGGGTAGATTCGACATTAAATTAGTATCATTTAAGCGCGTCGCAATGCGTTTTGGCATGGCGGCAGCGCTGCTTGTGCTTGCTTCAGGTGGTGTCCATGCTGACCCTGGGCTGAAAGATGCGCTGTTCCCAAAGATCGAAGAGCTTAAAGTTTTCGCTGACGAGGTTCTTCCCTCACGAAAAAACGAACATTCTTGGGTCGTTAAGAATCCAGACGGGAAGGTTGCCGAGCACAGCCGTCTTCGAATTAAAACCAGCAACGGTTGGACCCCAATTGGATTCGCTGGTCTTTCGAAACTCACCTCTGATCTTGCCGAGTTCAAAAAGAAGATTGAGGCCGCATCTGTAGATCGAGTGAATGAAGTCGACCAGATACTCGCCCAACACCTAAAAAAACTGATCGCAGAAGAACGCGCTGAAAAAACTCGTATGGATGCGCTGAGGAGAGAGTTCAGCGCTCACGATGAGTCTGCTAACCGTCAGAATTTTCCAGACAACTCAGATTATATCGAACCTCTGATTACCGAGTCTTCCCCAGTCTGCAATCGTGCCGACGATCACTGCTTTCCAAGTGAATGCACATTGACTCCAGGTATGGACGACGGTGATGCCTCAAACGAAAAATCACCTTCGGACTGTGTCAAGGTTCTAACCCCAGCTCCTGGTGCGCCCACTGGTGCAGCAGCGGCTCCGGTTGCGGCTTCAGTAAAACCAAACGGGACTAAAGCAAGTCGTCTTTGGGATTCTTACCGGGCAAAACGTGAAGAGCTCGAGCGCATCAAGCTCAGTCGTCTTGCGGAAGTTGTTGAAGAGTATTTCAGTCTTCAAAAACGAGTTTATGAAAATTTTCTTGGAAATGCCCATAATCATGCGCGTTTTGAGCATGTTTTTGATCGAACCGCGTATAACCATTTGAATCTTAAACTGGACGGACGTTTTGCTGCATTTCTTAAGTCCAGCGAAACCCTGCGCTTAAAGTTCAACCTTTGGTTTCCAAAGTCGGCATATGAAAAAGACAATTTTGCTAAAGTAGAGCTTGGTTTAACTGCACAAGATCGGAGTGAAATCGAAGAGTCAGTCCTGAAGACTCCTACCGATGAGTACTCTTATCGGAAGTTGATGCAATTGTTGGTAGCCCGCGAACGCATAGCAAACTGGTGGGGTATCGCAAGGTCTATCGATCAGCACTATGTTGAAGCGCCTGGCGAATCTTGCGCAGAACACCTGGTGACTCTTAAGTCCGAAAGCAAAGTGGGCAGCGAAATGGATCCAAGTTCATTTGGCTACGCTCAGCACCTTTGGAGCGAAGACAATTTAAATGATTTCCGCTACCGGTTTGTCCGTGTGCTTGGGACCAATAAAAAAGCACCACTCCATCTCGCGTTTAAAAACTATGTCAGCAATGTTCCGCCGATCGCATACACCGAACTGAAGCCTCTGATCTTACAGTTTTTTACAGAGTTTGATTCCTGGAAGAACAACGACGTTTATAAGGCTGGTGCCGGTACCTTAGAAAAAGAGCTCGCTGCATCGACTGCTGGCTTGAAGGATCCCGCAGAAATCGAAGCGATGAATCGCGAAAATGCAAAGTTTCTTGAAGATGCCAAAAAAAGTTGGTCTGACACCTATGCAGGGATTGATGCCTGGGCTTCAGATACGCAAGTTCTCGCAGGGCTCTTGTTTGAGGACATGAGGCCTATGTTTGAGACCTTAAATGGTCCAGGCGAAGTCAATCATGTGCCAATGATGTTTGCGCAGCGCCTTTCCTGGGGCGCATATCGTTATTGGCTGGATCAACTCACCACAGTTTTCGTGGGTGCTGCGATCAATAACGGTGCCGTGGACATCTGTGAACTCCTTGAAACGTCAGCTGCTGGCGTCGAGACAACACAGGCTGCTCAGCCTACACAAGGGTGTGTCACCTATTCCCGTGCGCGGGAAGTGGCTCAATCCTTTGTCAGCTCAAAAATGGAAGCCAAAGCGGTCGCCTGGCGTAGAGGTTTCAAAGAATCGCTTTTGACCAGTGTCTATTCGCCAGAAGTGACCAAGACGGTTGGGAACATCAAAACGCGAAGGCGTTTGGAAATTATGGAGGCGATTACCCCTCCATTAGATGCAGCCGGCCGTGCTGCAGTGATTGCCACGCGGGCAAAAGCCGTCGTTGTTGACGAAGTGACCCGTGTGAAGGAGGCATCTAGAAAGCTGGGATTTCTCATCAACAAAAATCCGAAAGAGGAGTTGGAGTGGCTCATTCCTTTTGTGAGTCAGGAGCGTCTTAAAGCCTTAAGTGCCAAGGATTTACGTAGTTTCTTTTCGGAGAAATTAAAACGTCTCAATCTGTGGAACGAAGAGACTGACCCAGTAGTTTATTTGTTCCCACCCGACTACGCGTCTGACATGAAATTCTCGACTGCCTTTCAAAGAGAGCAAGCAAGAATCCAATCTGACCCTCTTGTCATGAAGTACATGGAGCTACTCTTTCTTCGAATTGACGAAAAATTTTTAGCCTCCTTGACCTCACATGTGCAATCAAAAATGCGTTCAAAAAAAGACGCAACTGCAGATGATTTGGATCCCGAACTGGTTCAAAAGTCCTTTGACATCGCGATTGCGCGATCGTTGCCTGAGATCTACCAGGAATTCATTCGTGAACTCACTGGCGTGATTGCGCGTCCAGATCCTAAGACGGCGTCAGCGAAGTATGTCCCTCCAACTGATGCACCTAGGATTTTGATGGAGCTAGGCACGGGACCGACGAAAGAGAAAGCTGCAAAGTTAGTTCGTAAAGATCCTGAAAAAGACGAGAAAGTAAATAAAGTTCCGGTTCCTGCTCGGCTGGTCAAAGCGAAACCAGAGGAAACGAAAGATCATTCGATACAAAAAAATCCTGCTCTGGGTGGGTTTGAACAGCGAGTCAGTACGTTTATGGCAGCGCTTGCCGTGATGAATCTGTCCGGAGAGCTTCGTGAACGAATCGGCGGTAAACCATTTGATTACAACAAAAATTTAAAAATGTTGGTGATGGCAGTCAGCCCTTATGCTTACAAATGGGTTTTCTTCCCACCGAAATCAAAGGATCCGATCAACACCCTCCTGTATGTCGATCACATGGAAGAAATCGAGCAACTCTCTTTAGATAGTTACGTCAAAGCATCCGGTGGGAAACGTCCTCGTTTGTCGGAACGACTCTTCATGTCAACAGGTGATCAAAGGACGCTCGCGGAAGTGACCTATCAAGCGGCCGAAAACTCACATCCTTTGCTGTCGATTCAAGGTTCAGGTAAGGGTGATCCGACCGACCTCAGAAGCGAGGATCTTTCTTTGATGCGGCGTGTGTTGTTTGCTGAAGACATAGAGCTTAAGTTTTTCAGTCAGGTGGTAGGTAAGCGATTAATTTACAAATCGCCCGATAAGCTCACAGCCCACGAGATGTTGGTGCGGATGTTCCGGATTGCCGCTGCAAACCTGAAAGGAAAGATCAGCGAGGTCTGTACCGCAAATCCAGTTCCCAATGATCCGCTCGATCCAAAGTTTGTTTCATTCTTTTCGCCACGATTTGAAACCAACCTTAGGTTGCTCGTCCGCGCGAGTAATCCTGAATTTTCAAATCTCGATAAACTCACTGTTCGTAAGACACGCTATGCGATCGAAAACTGGTTTGAAGACAATGCAAGGTTGATGAAAGTCCTAGGCGCCATTTTCGGGATCATGATGTTCTTTATAGCGCCCAAGTTTGCTGGCGGTCTGAGGTCGTTTCTTTCACTGGGCAAATGGAGCACAGGTTTTCAGGGAACAAAATCCGCTTTCGGATTTTTTGAGGCGCTCGCAAAATTATCTGCGACACCCGGTTTGCAAAAACTGAAGCTTCTTGGATTTATCAACCATATCAGTCAGGGGATGATCTTTGGAACTGCCAGTGTTCTGTTCCTCCTGAATTCATTTGTGTTGGGCTACGTGAATGTCATCGTCATGCCACCTCAGCTGAAATATCAGATCGGTATGGCAAACACGGGCGTAGAAAAAGGCATCTACGGCGAGGTTTCCCACGAACGGGTCCGTGAATTCGAGACCATGCTCTCTGATTCGCAAAAGTCTGCCTCCTTTGACATTTTGACCCAGTTGATTTTCGCTCCTATGGCGCTGAGCCCATTTAAACAAGCCATTCGCCAAGTCCGCGGATGGTCGGTGTCTCGCGCGTTAAAGAATATGGAAATCCCAGGGGTTTCTACAGAAGCCGTAAAAAATCTTCGGCAGCCCTCTTTACGTGATCGAGTCGCAGCGCGGGGAGGCGGCCTGAAAGGTGCCGTGTCAGGTGCCGCAGATCAGGCCGCTTTTAAGGTGAATTCTATTCTTAAATACGGGCGCACGATTGGCATGATTCCGCCAGAATCTGTATCTGCTTTAACAAAAAATTTGAACGAAGTCTTGCTGCCGTCCCTCAATCAGGCTGTCGGTGGTAGGGCCGGTATGGTGGATGTGGTCAGCATGCGTATTTCACGTCTGAAACGTGAAATCGATCGCACCAAGAAAGTAATTCTGAATATCGTAAAGCGGCAGAATAACCCGAATTTATTCGGCGACTACGGGAACGCTCAGAATTTGTTGTCGATTCCCTTCAGTTGGCGGTTTCCATCTTGGATGCGGAGTTGGACCGAATCGTTCACTGGGTTTAACAAATTAATCACGGGCTTCTTGCGCTATGAATACCGCGTGTTACTCGGCATGCGTGAGACGCAGGTGTATCAGCTGGGCATGAGGTACAAGAGTATCCTCAGGGATTTTTCAAATCCTAGGAATAAACTCGGTGCTGCTAAGGCTTCCGCAGGAGCAACTGAAGCGCATGGACTCGGCGAGTTTGAACATGCGGTTTATGATGCACGCACGAGGTCCGCTGGATTTTGGGATGACGCGTTTGATGTCGCAGCAAAGGATCATGCATTCCCGCTTCGCACCCAAGTTTGGGATGGCCAGAGTTGGACCGAGACGATGCTCGCATCTGAGGCGGAGCTTTCCGCTCTACAATCAAGCGGCCAGAAGGTTCGATATTTCAATAAAGCCACTCATGATCCTGATATCGGCTGGGGCCGTTGGAGGGAGACCGGACGTATGGACTGGCATCCCGGAGTCGACGGGTCCGTGCTGGTACCGGGCAATGTGTATCGCGTGAAAAATAGCTATCGCGGGTGGACCGGGGATGGCTGGATCAAGCTTGAAACGGAAGGGCATCTCAAAAAATTCCTTGGCCGCTATAGCAATGTGGGTCAGCCGGAATTCCTTGTATTTCAGGACCCTATGGCGCAGCAGAGTAATGGAACCTTCACGGGTGGTACGCAATGGTTTGATGCGACGGATGATTTCGCGGCCTATGCGACAAAAATGGCTGAGCTTCGTCACCTCACCAGGCCCTTGACCCTCACTGAGGAACGCATTCTGATGCTTCATGCACAAAACGTATTGCTTCAAGCAGAGGTCTTAAAGGCGGAGGCAATGTTGAATGGACTGCAATCAAATACTCCTTTGATCGGTCTTGACGACATTCAGCCAGGAGTAGCGAAGTACACAAATGGTGAACCGCCACCACCCGGTTATTCCTTTACCTCGGAAGATTGGATGACGATGCGTGAATCGATCGGTTCCGCGCTGAAAGAAACATCCGTATTTGACGTGCAATATCTTGCATTCAAGTTTCGCCCTAAGATGTTCGGCAATCTAGTGTCCGACGCTGCGGGTCTTGTGGGCGTAAACTACAGTCCAGCTTGGTCGCAGCGCGGGAATCTTCAGCAGTTCAAACGCCGCTTCGACATGATCATGGATGAACTGAATGCGACTCAGGCATGGAATGTGGTCCCACCGAAACCAGCGCCACCAGCGCCAGGTCCTCAAGGTCCGCCGGCTCAGATTCGAGCGCCATTTCAGCAATTGAAGGCGCATGATGCAAACGCCCCGGACGACATCTTCAGATTCAGCGACAATTCGGTAGGGGGCTCACACTAAGCCCCGCCGCTTGCCTTCTGTGCAGCAAGCTGCTCCGCGAGCAAGCTGACTACGGACATTTCCCTCTCGCGCGACAAGCGCACCAGGTCTTCGTAATTGGTGTGTGCAGGCGATTCGGCCTCAAAGGTTTCGATGCGCACTCTGGGCTTAAACATCTGGCAGGCCATCGCGATTTTCTTAGTGAGCTGCTCAACCGGAAACGGTCTATAGAGCACGTCGAAGGTCCCGGCTCGGAATGCCTCCTTCACCAGGTCGGCTTCTTCTGCAAGCGCCAGGATGATCGCTGGAATGGGTGGGCTATAGATCCGATAGGTCTCTTCCAAAAAGTCAGAAGCCGACCCTTCTTCGAGCCGATTTCCAGCAATAATGATGTCGGCCCCGCGTTTTTTCAGCTCGCTCAAAGCGTCCTTTTTTTTGTGTTCCAGGCAAAACTCGTAATTCGCCCCACTCGTGGCTAAAAGGCCTTCTTTCAATAAGGATTCTAAGCCTTCAGGACGGTCCAATATGAGCACGCGACGTTGGGTCATGGGTTTCATTAGAATAGGACCAATTTTAGGGCTGGAATAGATGTGTCTTCTATGAAATGAGTGAATATAAGAAAAGATATTGACATGGCGAAAGCGTCGGATAAGATGGCGCAGATCTTTTAGATTAAAAATTCAACCAACCACTGGAGGTTTTATGTTGAAGGTAAGTATCGCAGTAGTAGCAAGTTTAGTAGTAAGTCCCATATTGAGTTTCGCACAAGGAACAGGGCAAGTCGTCACAGTTGCGAAAGAGGCACCGGCGATCATTAAAAGCGGAATCAACACTTTGAAAGGTCCTGGAGCTGCGACAAAAACCGGCCCTGTAGAGTTTAACACTGCAGGTGCTCGCGTGAGTGAAGTCGAAGCAGGCAATGTAAAGAAACAGTATAAAACAAGTGAAACCGGCGCTTTGGTGCGCGGCTCCCAATACACCACCTCACAAACTGGCGCAGTGCCAACCGTGCAAGTGAGCTCTGGCACAACAGCTCCAAAGTTTTCCGCTGGCTCAAGCACAGCTGAACGCAGCAACAAATTGGTTCGTCCAAGCCTTGTGAAGACAGTGACAGCGGAAGCTCCAGTGGCAACAAAGGAAGCGGCAGTAACAGCAGCTCCTGAGTTCACAGGACAAACTGTGACTGTAGGCGAAGTCGCAATCATGATGGAGAACCCAACTGAGGCCTCCAAGCAAGCTGTGACTCGAATTGCATCTGCAAACAAGATTGTTTATGAAACCACAGGTGAAACCCTTGTTGGTCCAGAGACCTGCGCAGTTACAAAGTACTCTGAGCCAGGCCTGATCAACATCGCAGAAGAGTCAGTGGCAGGTCAAACTTCTGTGCGTAGATACGATAGAGGGGACTGTGCAAAGTGGAAGCTTGCTCGTTCATACTTGAACACGACACAGAGCGTACTCAAGTTCGACATTAAATCAGCGAAAATGATCATGAACACACGACACGTACAGTGCAAGACCCCAAGTAGCTTCAATCCTGCAGACTTCGTTACCGACGAAGGCACCATGAAGCCAGCGCCTGCGAACTGCAGCATCTAGTTTCAGGAAGCATCTCATAGGCCTCCAGATATTTTAGGGCGCGAATCCGATGGGTTCGCGCCCTTTTCATTTGTCTAATGTTTAGACACCTCCTTTTCGCCTACAATGAAACCCTGGGGGGTAGACGGTGGCGTGCCTCTTGCTCTCTTAGACCTGAAAGCCATCCGTTTGCCGATAAAGAGGGGCGCCCATCGATGTTTGTCCTGCTTGCAGTCCTACAGCTCGCCATAGCCGCCCCAGAGCCTCGCACGGCCGCTGTAGCCCCAAACACCCTTACCCTGACGCACCCTGCCATACAGGCCCTGGAAAAGCGGGACCTGAACGCCTTAGGCCGCATCCTCCGCAAGACCCCGTCCTTAGCCCAGGCCCGCGTCGCAGGCCCCTTCCGCGAAACGCTCCTCCTGCGCGCCATCGCCTTAAGCGCACCTGCCAGCGTGAAACTCCTTTTGGACCATGGCGCAGACCCAAATATCCGGGACGGCCGAGGCACTCCCGCCCTCTTGGTTGCGGCGTCGCTTGCGCGCCCATCGCAAAAACGCGGCCTCCAAAGCGCCGCCGAATCTGTGTTCTTAGCATTGCTCTCTGACTCGCGCACCGATGCGCAGATCCAAGACAAAGCTTACCTCGGTGACGGTCGGGCAGCTCTGCACGAGGCAGCCCGTAACGGGAACGTGAAATTGATGCTGACCTTAGTCAATGATCGCCAAGTGCCGGTCGATGTCAGAAGCAAAGTCGGTGAAACTCCGCTCCATTTCGCAGCAAGGGCGGGGCAGCTTAAGGCCATTCGCCTTTTGATCCGGCTGAAAGCGGATCTCAATGCGAGTTCAAAATTCACGCACTCCACACCATTGATGCTGGCTGCAGAAAGTGGTCACGACGATGCGATCCGTTTGCTTTTGCGCAGCGGTGCTCGGCGCGAACTGAGTGACGTCTTTGGTAAGAAACCAGAACGTAGATATTTGGAATACAAGAAAACCGAGCGCGATCAGCGTAAGAAGAGAATCTAGTTCGGTAGCGGCGTTAACGCTGACACCAGTCCGAAATCAAAAACGTAAGAATAGTCGATTTCTGCATATCCCGGCATAGGAACGCTGGTTCCATCGACAATCCCAATGTATTCGCTGCCCATAGCTTCAGTGCCCCAGGAATTACGGATAATGAATTTTTCTCGGAAATCGTCATAACCCACGATGACAACGGCATGGCCGCCTGATTTTTTCTGTTTAGAAATCGCGATGTCCTTTTCGGTGGGGTAAGTGATGTTCCCTTGCCTGTACTTTTTCCAGTCCCATTTGCCGATTCCAAACTCCTCCATGCGTGGCGAATTCCACGCTCCATAAAAGTAAGTGACTGCTAAGTACATAGGAATGCCGAGGTCAATGGAATGCTTAATTTCTTCCTCTGTGAGTAATAGGCGCGAACCTAGTTTAGATAGGCTAATCCCTCGTTCTTTGAGTTCATCACGCATCTTGGCGGCTGGTAGAAACCGTTTGATCATCGGTGAGCTGAGTAAGCTTGCAAGAGTCAAAACATCGAGTTTTGGCAAGAATCCATGGGCTTCCTGACAAACCTGAACATTGAAAATTGAAAGTTTCTGGCCATTAAACGTAGAACACTCTTGCATCACTTTTGCCACTTCTTCATTGGATTTAACCGTGTGCCAATCGGTCCCGTCATATGGACGATCCGCTTCACGCATGAAGCCGAGATGTTTTAAAACCCCAATATTGGCTAAGTCTGTACTTCCCGCGATCCCATTGGGATAGACCTGGGTCTTGGCAAGGAAGTATTGAAACTCCTCAGACAGGTCAGCCTCTTCCTGCGTCATTCCTTGGCGTTGAAGCCAAACTTCCACAGGTGCCAGACTTGCGAAGCTGGAACAAGTCCCTCGATCTTGCTGATTCCGGATGGGTGGAAGGAGGGGGAGTATATTCCCTAAACTGCTGCGGCGCTCCACACCGCCTTTGCTGCGCTGGATCAAATCTTTGATCACAGGGGCTTCTTCTAAGACTGGAAGGAAAGGTTTCTCCCAAGGGTGGAGTTGCGCAAAAGCGCTTGGAACCGTGCTGAGAGCCGCCAAAATCCCGACTAATCCGTAAGTATGGTGTTGCCCCATCCGTGAGCCCCCTTGAAGTGAATCAATCTAGTTGTTTAGGCGTCAATAGTCAAACTGCTATAGTTGATCTCCCCAGGTGGGTGCCTCCATAAAACTAAACTTTGGTCACCCATCCGCCGATATCTGAGATGGAACTGTTTATGGCCATTGATCCGAAACTTATTGATGTAACCACGGTTGCTGACTCCTCTTCAGAGGGTCAGGGCGATCTGATGCGTTCATTGAAGCGCGAGATCAAGACCTTAAAACAAACCGTGATCACCCAAGACATCAGGATTTTTGAAATGCAGGCCCTGCTTCAGTCCGGTAAGGGACTCAGCAACATCATGAATCTGTCTCAGTTGCTCGATACCTTCATGGCGGTTGTGCGTGAGCGGTACGACGTGGTGAATTCCTCGGTCCTACTGCGTGAAGATTCTGAAGGCAATTCAAAAACATTTTTTCAGGTGAAACGATTCTATGGCTTAGATGATTTCTATGTCGACGAGCGCGGACGCCGCGAACCCCTTTATCTTTTCCGCTTAGAGCAAAACAACGGGTTACTTTGGAACATTATTCAACAAGGAAACGTCGTCAGTGTGCGTGATCTTCAAAAGGAACCCCGCTTTGTCACAGCTTGGGAAAAGACGGCTTTGGATTATTTGCGGTCCGACTTCTGGTGCCCACTGATTAAGTCCGGCGAAGTCATCGGGATCCTTACTTTAGGCGAAAAACGAGACGGTAGTCAGGTTACAGAAGCCGATTATTCTTTTGTCCAGGAACTGGCATCCATCGCAAGCACCATTATCGATTCAACGCTGAAATACGAAAAAAATCAGAGAATCTTGAGCAATATTCAAATTCTTTACGATGTTCACCAAGAGTTGGCCAACATCAATGACTACAAACAGCTTTGTTTTGAAACGATCCGTAACGCGGTTATGGCAGTGAAGGCCCAAAAAGGGAACCTGATGCTGCTCAACAAAACGACTAACCGTCTGGAGCTCACCCGTGCTTGGGGTCACATCGATGGTGCGATCGTGGATGCCGTGAACGCCGGCCGCATTGAAACCAAAAGTTTTGAAATCGGAGAAGGCATTGCCGGGCAGGCGGCTTTAATTCGTAAACCGATCGTTGTGAACAATAGAGACGAAATTCCGCAAATGGGTGGTTACGACACATTTTGTATTTGCTCTATTCCTGTGATGAACGGGAACCAGTTGGAAGGGGTCATGAACTTCACTAACAAAGTGCAGTTCCGTGAAGACGGTACGCCGGTTTCTGACACCTTAGGTCGCTTCACAAAAGAAGACGTGTCCTTATTGCAGGGGATTGCCGATCAATCTGCAGTCAGTCTCAACAAGTCTAGACTCTATTCCGCTTCGATCACTGACCGCTTAACCGGGTTGCACAATGCGCGCTACTTTGAAGATACATTTTACGAAATGGTGACTCAGGCTGCGATCGAAAATGCGCCGCTGACCATAGGGATTGTCGACATCGATTTCTTCAAAAAGTTCAACGACAACCACGGCCATAGGGCCGGAGATTTCATCCTCAAGCAGGTCGGGGCTTTGATGGAACAAACCACTCGTCAAGGGACCTCGGACCATGTGTACCGCTACGGGGGTGAAGAGTTCTGTTTTGTCCTCCCAAGGACCGAGGCCACTGAGGCCGTGCTGATACTGGAAGAATTCCGCCGTTTAGTTGAATCCAAGACCTTCAACTATGAAGGAACGAATCTTTCCGTAACGCTTTCCATTGGGGTGGCCCAGACCATCCTCCATTCCAATGATCCTAGGCAGCTTTTCAACTTAGCCGATGAAGCTCTATACCAGGCTAAAAAGGACGGTCGCAATCAGGTCCGTCTGGCCGCTGTTCCTCCCGCTCCGGCTCAGGTAGTCTCTGAAGAACAGAAGAGACCGAAAGTCTAAGGAGAACGAAATGACCGAAGCAGGTTCTAACGAAAAAGAAGTGCTGATCGTTGCATCGAAATTGAAGAATTACATCCGTGCACAGTCTGGCTTCAACACCTCTGGATCAGTGGTGGAAGCACTGTCCGAAAAAATCCGTGCGATGACCAATCAGGCGATCGAAAATGCGAAACGTGATGGCCGTAAGACCGTCATGGATCGTGATTTCGACTAAGGTTTTAAACACAACCAAAAATAAGAATCGTGAAGAGTGCGGGTGAGTGAAAACTCCTCGCACTCTTTGCTTTTCCACTCAGGAACAATCAAGGCCTGAGCATCCGCAGTCACACAGTTATTTACCATTCTTCCGCCTTGTAATGCGGATGAAAACACAGCCGAGGTGGGTCCAACGTATCGAATGCAGCCTTCGGTGCCCGCAGATTTTTCCGCTGCAATAGCCAAACGCTGAAGCGGTGCCTGCGTCCAATCATCGTAGTGTTTTGCACCTGTGAAAAAGATCATTCCTAAGCTAGCGATATGCAACAGAGCCACACTATGAACCCGAGCTCTTTGACTCAGCATCAGTGCGCCGATCAAGAACTGGAGAGTGCCCCCTAAGAAAAAGAGACTTTGCTGGGGAGCAGTCAACGCAGGTCTGGCGGTTAGGATGGCATGAGCTGAGGGGCTTGAGATCCATTCCGACAAACGAGCCGCAGCATCTGGAAATGCTAAAAAGATTGCTAAAAATCCAAGAGCAAATGGCGGTACAGCCGCAAAACGAAAATATTTTTGATGCGTCCGGGCTTCATTCACCGCAAGTGCAGCCACGGGCCACGCAGGCCAGACATAGTGGGGCAGTGAGGTCTTTGAAAAGAAGAAGAAACCAATCACGGATAAAATCCATAGGCCCTGGGACCGGGTGAAGTGTCTTAAAAAATAAAGCGCTGGCCCGCAGCCTAAAATAAATACCAGCGGGAAGTAGTACCAGGCTCCGCCGTGGCCTTCCATCGCAGTGGATGCGCGCCCGAAATGATGAACGAAGAAAAATTCCTGAGTGAATGCGCGGCCCAACGTTTGGTCTAAGTAAAAATAACCACTCGCCGTGATCAAAGCCGCAGTGCCGAAGACAAAAATCAAAGATCTTACTTGGCGGATCGTGATGTGGAAGACACTCATCGCAAGCGCATATCCAAGCGGAATAAAAAAGCCATTGAGGCCCTTAAAAAGCGCAGCACTGGCAACAATCGCAGAAAGTCCTAGCGCTCGCTTGAGTGCAGGGACTTGACCGGTCTTGAGCCACGATTCGGAAGCAAGAAAGAAAAGAACCAGCAGCAGGCTTTGGATGGGGTCAAACAGAATCGCGCCTGCTGTAATCAGAGGAGCTGTGAAAAGTAGGAATCCGAATGCAGGACGTAGAGTTTGGCGAGTTTGCGTTTTTATGAGCACGAATAGCAAGAGTAGGCTTGCGATCGCGGATGGAAGTCTTGCTGCGAAGGTGCTGACGGGCGCCGAAGCTCCGTCGATGCACAGACTTGAAAGTGCAATCAGCCAATAATAAAAGGGCGGTTTATGAAACAGCGGTGTGCCATTCCACTGCATTAAGAACCAGTTACCGCTTTGTTTCATATGGGACGCGACACTTTGATAGAGCGCTTCATCCAGATCAAACGCGGGGATCAGCGCGCAGCCTAAGAATAGAAAAAGGACATAAAATAGGAGGAGAGCGAGCTCTACCCGCCGAGGCTGATTCGAAGTCGAAGTTGGATGAGACGCCATAACATCTCTAGACTGTCCCTGATGGGGTGCACTCGGGAAGCGTCTTGATGTTCCCAAGTGATGGGAATTTCTACGGCCTTAAAATTGGCCCGCTCCGCCCGCATCAAAAATTCCACATCCCAAGCAAAGCGATCTACCTGAAGCAAGGGGAGTAAGGTCTTGGCTTCCGTGGATTTCAGGAGTTTAAATCCGCATTGGGTATCTTTGAACGAAAGCCCCGTGATCAGTCGGACCAAAAGATTGAAGGTCCGTCCCATGTACTCGCGGGCAAACGACTGTCGTACCACGATGTCTGAAGTTTTTAAGCCCCGAGATCCGATGAAAAATGGCAAATTCGCTTGCAGTGCTGCATCCGCTAATACTTTTGCCATCACCCAAGGTGTTGCGCTGTCGGCATCGGCGATCAGAATGTAATCCGCGCTCGCTTCCTGGAGTCCGCGTCTGACTGCAAATCCTTTACCGCGATTGGGGGTCACGTTTACCAAACGGAGGAGTGGAAGTTCCTTGCGGGAAAGCTCGACCACTGCAGAGGTATTGTCGGTGGAGCCGTCATTGACGACTAAAATCTCGGTGACCGTTAAGGGACCAAAGGCGCCCTGGGCCAGGGCCTCCCCCAGCAGCTTAATCGTCCTGGGGAGGCGGCTCGCTTCATTATAGGCGGGGAGGACCAGGGTCAGGGTGGGGCTCACCTGGTCATTGTCCCAAATCTTCAGCAGTTTCAGGAGCTTCTTAAATTGTTTAGGTCTCTTAATTTTATTCTTGACCAATTATATCGGATTTGAGATGATCTTTTCATGGGAGGGCTGATGAGAGTAGACGCAACAGTGAGCAGAAACCTCAAAGGATGGCATGAAAAGAGTTACGCGGTGACGGGGCCTCCACGAGACGCCTAGCATGAGCCACCCGGGTTGTACTCCCGGCACTCATGAGCCGCTTAAGGTTGGATCTGGCCAGGTCCAATGGAAGCGGGAAATACAATAAATACTTAGAAAACAAAGGGTTGTATAAGACCCGACATCAAAGCACGAAGGTGCAAATTTAGAGCGGGAGGTCCTAATACAGGAGCCTCCCGCACCGTTTTTTATGGGGTGAATCCTATGAGCTTGAAGTCCTTATTGTTAGTCGAGGACCACTTGCCCACTCGAGTCGATCTGCTTCGGGCAGTTGAGGGGATGGAGCTGGAATTGGAGTCAGCGCTGCGGTTTTCGCGCGCAAAAGAGTGGGTCGCCAAGCGCCACTTTGATTTTGTGATCACTGAATTGAGCCTTGCGCACTGCGTTGAAACGTCTGAGGACGGCATTCAGCTTGCGCACCACGTCAAAATCCTTTGGCCGGAAACCCAGGTGATCCTGCTCACGCCAGATCCTGCGGCCGCCTACGAAAGGTTCTTGGGACAGGGCCTGCCGCTCCCCTGGATCGTGAAGAAGCCCATAGATCCCGCGCATTTACGTCAGGTGATGGAGCGTTCGCTGCTCCTGCCGGCAGCCGCACAAAATAGACTCAACGCCGCGTAGATCTTGCGTTTTTCCCCTCCGTGCGCAAAAGTTTTGAGGGGGATTTCGACGATGCGCATTAAGCGGCTCGAGCTTCAAGGTTTTAAGTCGTTCAAGGATAAGACTGTGATCCATTTCGACTCTCCCATCACAGGGATTGTCGGCCCAAACGGATCAGGTAAGTCCAATATCGTAGACGCGTTCTTCTGGGTAATGGGGGAGCAATCCTACAAACACATCCGAAGCTCTGGCTCCGACGACATCATTTTCAAAGGCAGTAGCAAGTACGCTCCACTCGGTTTGGCCGAAGCGACTTTGGTCATGGAAGAAACGGGTGAGGACGCGAAGGAAGTTTCCGTCACCCGACGTGTCTATCGTTCCGGCGAGGGCGAATACTTCATGAACGGAAGTCCCGCTCGACTGAAGGACATCCAGGAATTGTTCTTAGACACCGGTGTGGGTGCTAAGGGTTACTCCGTCATTGAGCAGGGCCAGATTGATAAGGTCGTGAATTCCAAGCCTGAAGATCGCCGCCAACTCATCGAAGATGCAGCCGGGATTGCGAAATACAAAGCGCGGAAGAAAGAGTCACTCCGTAAGCTTGAATCCGCAGATGTGAACTTGGCGCGTTTGAATGACGTTTTAAAAGAGATCGAAAAGAACCTAGATTCGCTTGAACGCCAAGCTCAGCGCGCGAAACGCCACAAAGAGATCAAGACCGAACTTGTGGACAAAGAAACGGCATGGGCAAAACGAAAACTTGCGGTGCTTCGTATTCAGTACGAATTGGCAGTGACTGGCCGCGATCGGTTAGAGCAAGAGCTGATCGGCTTGCGCGCGGAGTTGTCACGCAATGAAATCGAGCTGGAAACGGCACGCGCTCGTCAGCTGGATTTAAGCAAAGAACAAGAAGTGGTGCAGTCCGAGGCCGAACGTCTGAGCGCAGATTTGAATCACCATCGCAATGCACTCGAGCTTTCATTGAAGCGTCAGGAAGACTTGCGCCAACGGCTATCGCAGCTCAATGAAGAAAAGTCTGAAATCGAAGTTGAGCTCGTGTCTCGTCGCACAACAGTGGATGAATTAGAGTCAGGCAACGCGACGGACACCATGACCGTTGCGAAACTTCAGGAAGAGTTGATTTCAGTAGAGGCAGTCGTGCGGGATCGGCGTTTAGCTCACGATCAGGCACGCAGCGAAGTTCAAATGAAGCGCAATCGCTTAGATGAAGTGATTCGTGAATCGACAAAAATATTGCAGCAAGTTGCAGCCCTCAAAGAACGGGCTCGGTCAGCAGAAGAATCCGTAGAGCGCGCAAACGCAGAGCTACAAGGATTGTTAGCGCAGCGCGACGAGTTCGGTATGCAGACCGAACGTCTGGCTACAGAAGTTGCGGATGCAGAAGATCGCCTTGTTTCAGCGCAATCGGATCTTGCTGGCTTGAAACCTAAGTTAGCAGCAATGGCGGATCAGAAGGCAGCGATCGGTCGCGAATTCCAGAAAGAGCGGGATCGACTCTTTGGACTGCAGGCTCGATTGGCGTCGCTGACGGAATTGGATCAAGCGCGCGAAGGATTAGATGAGACTGCGAAGGCAGCTCTTCAGAAGCTTTCGGCCCAAGGCGTGAGTGCGTTTGTTCTTTCTGATTTCTTTCAAGTCAGCGCTAGCCATGAACTAGCCGCTCAATCCGTACTTTCAGCCGCATTCAATCGGATCCTGAGTTCACTTTCAATTGCTGAAGTGATTGAGGCTTTGTCTGAAGAAGGCACACGCGGTCGGGTGGAGTTCCAATTTTTGGCAACGGGCGCAAAGATTGAAAACCGCTCAGGAAGTTTGGCGGAAGCATTGGGCTTCATCACTCCTCCCGATTGTCCAAACGACATCGCGACGCTTTGCCACGGCGTTTTGTCCCAGGTTGCATCCCGCTACGACTTAGTCGATACAATCGACGCAAAGTCCCAGCGCGCGCAAGTGACCAAGAATGGCGAAGTCTTCGATCCTGAGTCCGGTGTGCTTGCAGTGGGTGGCGCTAGGTCCTTGGATGCTTCATCGGTGTTAGGTCGTCGTCGTGCGATTCATGAGCTTCAAACCGAAGTGAGTGAACTCTCCGCACGGGTCACAGAGATCGAAGCCTCAAAAGATGCGCTCGAAATCGCGCAAAAAGAACTTCAGGACTCAGAGCAGCAACTTCAAGAAGATCAGCGCGAGTGCGCACTCAAACTTGAGCTTCTGCGCCGGGACGCATTTTCCAATGCAAAGTCTTTTGAACGCATTTCCAAGGATGTCAGTGACCGCGAAGCGGCGATCACTCGCCTTGCAGAAACCGCTGCAGCTGCTACGGGCTCCTTGGCTGAACTTGAGGGCAGTGGTGCATCGCTGATCCAGGAACGTTCTGATCTTGATCAGTGGATCATGGCTAACGCTTCGGGCGCGGAAGAGCAAAATACCCTGCTTCAGGAAAGCGAACGTGTGCTTCAAGAGGCGCGCCTTGCTTGGGTGCAATCCTCTGAGCGGTTGGCCGGTGCGCAGCGACAGCTGGAAGGCGAAAAACGCTTCCTTCAGGATTTGATGCGCCGTGAATCGGAGTTGACGCGATTGTTGGATCAGTTTTCAGCAGAAAATGAAGACACCAGCGCGAGAGACGAAGGCAATGAAGAGCAAGTGGCGCATCTGACTCATGAGCTTGGCGAGCGTCGTGCAGCTTTGGCGCAACTTCGGAATGAAAACGAAATTGTGCAGGCCGCCATGACGGAGAAGCTGACTGCGATCAAACGTTTGCACCACGACGGCGACCAGAAGACCTCGCAATTGGGTTCTCTAGGTGTGGATTCAGAACGCATCCACGGTGAAATTTCGTACTTGGTACAGAACCAGGAAGAAAAATACGGCGTTGGCTGTCTGGAGTCACTGACAGTGTCGGACGAACAGACGGATCTTGGCCCTGATGTTGTGACAAAAGAAATGTCCGAAGAGGATGAACGGGCCCTTCACGAAGAAGTGGAAGAACTCAAAGAAAAGCTGCGTCGTTTGGGTGAAGTGAATCCAAACGCGATTGCTGAATTTGAAGAAGTTCAAGGCCGTCACGTGATTCTGCAGACGGAACGCAATGATTTGCTGAAGTCTATGGACGATTTGCGCGAAACGATTGAACACATCAATCGCACATCGGTCGAACGATTTGAAAAGGCGTTTCATGCGATTGCGACCCGTTTCGAAAAGCTCTTCCCGATCATCTTCGGTGGTGGGCAGGCGCGCCTATCTTTAGTTTATCCAGAAGGATCAAAGGATATTTTAGAGGCCGGCGTGGATATCTTGGCTCAACCTCCGGGAAAGAAAATTTCAAATATGAATCTTCTCTCCGGCGGCGAAAAAGCGCTGACTGCGATCTCTTTGATCTTTGCGATCTTCATGGTGAAGCCATCTCCGTTCTGTATCTTGGACGAAGTGGACGCGCCGCTGGATGATTCCAACATCGGCAAGTTCAACGCATTAGTGCGTGAAATGTCGGTGAAGTCCCAGTTCATCTTGGTGACCCACAACAAGAAGACCATGGAACTCAACGACGCGCTTTATGGCGTGACGATGGAAGAGCCGGGCGTATCGAAGATGGTGTCTATACAGCTGCACTGAGCGCGAACTAGCGCGATATAGGTATTGGGGTTGAGCCAGGTGAGTGCGCACAAAACATTTTCTCACCCGACAATCCTTAAGGGTTCGAAAATATTTTGTGCGCACTCACCTGGCGAAGGGCAACTCTGCTCGCGCTGGTTTGCGGCAGGTCAGGGTATAGGACACTGAGGCGGCGGGGGGCGTTCGTCCAAGGCTGACATCCATTGCGGCTTTTAGATTGTGGGCCGGACATAGATGACGAAGGTTATTGAGTTCTGTTTTTCCGCCGTGGGCTAGGGGCGTGCGGTGATCTACCTGTAAATGCGCGCGCGAGGGGCAGCGGGTTCCGGTGAACGGTGAGATGTATTCACACTGGCCACCAGAGCGGGTGTGGATCGGTCGCTTGAAGTGCAGCGGAATGAAGCGTGAGGATGAGATAGGTTGAGCAGGGTGCGGAATCCCGTCCGGACGGGATTTTTGCGCTGGAGCGATTCCTTCTTGAATGAATGGCTTTTCTTGATGATCCACCTTCCCCAGGCCTCGCTCCTTCTTTTCGATCAGAGTCTTGAGGGCTTCAGTCACCAGATCTGCAGTAGAGTCTGCCCGAACGAGTTCCCGCGCTCGGTTGAATAGTTTCATTCCTTCCTCATCCAAGAAAAACTTCACCTCCGTGTGAGTGGGCGTAGCTACCCGAGTGGTTTCCTGAAGCCGTGTCGTTTCTGGGTGCGTGGCCTGGGCCAGGAGATATCTCTCAGTCTCTCTTTTTGATTTCCCAGCGATCGCACTCAGTAGGTCGTTCTGCTGACTGCCGCTCAGTTCGTTTCCTGCAGCTTTTTCCTCTTTTAGAAATCTTTGAACTTGAGTGGCTCCAGTTAAGGTCAGTTCTCCTGATTCAATCAGCTGCTTTGCTTTTTCATTCTGCCTGGTAAGCCGCATGGCTGCGATGCGTTCGTAGGCGGAGGACTCGGAATAGCCCAGTTCCTTTCGTACATACTCAAAGAGGCTTGGGTAAGACAAAAGTGCGTAAGCTTTTCTTCTGTCTACTTCTTCCAGATGAGCGACAAGTGTCGCAGTGGCACGCTGTTCAATGCGGGATAGCGCATAGGTCATATGATGAAGTTCAAGATCAGTGAGTGGGAATGATGTTTTTGACTCAGTGAGTTTTGCCAGATTTTGATTCATCATTTACGAATCATAACCCTGTGTTTTTGAGACCTCTCACTGCCCGACATTCGGCCCAGAAATGAAAATTTGGTTTCAAAAGACAGTCGATGCGAGATCGTAACCTATACGGAATTTAGGTTCTCGCAAACGGATGTCTATTGAACGATTGAAGACTCAAAAAAATGCCTACGATGTTTGCGGTCAAGAAGAAAAGTTTTTCTCTTTTTTCGATGAAGTCGTATATCTCGATGAGTCATCCAGGCCCATTTCCGGAAACGAGAGTTTGGAGCAAGATCGGATCATCTATATACTATCAGCGTGAACCCATTGAAACGCCCAAAAACCACAGAAATGTGTCCGCCCGGCTATCATGTTGTGCGCGGACATGATCGCGTTTGTAAGTCTGGGACCAGCACTTGGGTGGATGAGCACGTGCGCCGGAACCATGGGAGAATTGCTCCGGGCCTGTTGATAGAAAATATTCATTTCCTGTTTTGGAATACCAAAAGGAGATATGAGCCACTTAGTCCGATTTTTGGATTCAAGTCTGGGGCTGAATATGACTCTGTCATTCAGTTCTGGTTGGAATATTGGAAGGAAAAAGGTGTTTCATTTCCAGAAGATTTAGATCCATTGATGATCAAGGCCTTGATTGCGATAGAGTCCAGTTTTAATCCCCAAGCCAAAAGTAGAGACCCGAAGAGTACGGCATCAGGCTTGATGCAAGTGACCGATCAGGCCCTTCGAGTTTTAGGGGGTTTTCCTATTAAGGCGAAATGGATCGAAGCAAAGAAACACCTGATTCATGTAGAAAAGGCTGACAAGGTTGACCCTGTAGTAAATATTGCATTAGGTATCAGGCTGCTTGGTCACAAGTACTCTCAGACACCGAAAAAATTTCCTAAGAACGCAAAGGGCGCGTTGATTGGCTACCACCAGTGGAACAAAGAAGGGGAGGCGTATGCGGATGGAGTTCTTGCGCTATACAACAAGTCTCTTAAGAAACCTTAAAACGTCTAAAATCGTCGGAGCCCTCGCACTTTCATATGTCGGGTCTTCCTACGCAGGCGATGTCCCGGTCGATCGAGACTTCATCCGACTTCCCGATCAACGGTGGATCTGGCTCGAAAAGATCGGCATCCATAAAACTAGAATTATCTTGGGTCAGGGTGAAAAATCCCTCAAAAACAGGATCTGGTCTGAAGTGCGTGAGACTGATGGCAACCGGCATACCTGGGAGTACGCCTACTTCGTTCAAATCAAGCCAAATCGATTCATCGATTCGGAATCGGGTGAGTATCCGAGAGTGGCGATCTCTACCTACGATATGGGTAATGGCGTCATGAGATGGGCAATAGTCCTAGAGGTAAAGAAGGACAAGATTGAGTGGTTGGATGAAGTCAGCGGATTCAACGTCGCAGCTGATGAGAGTGTTTATAAGTAAGTAGGGATATCTTTTCCTACCTGTCCTTGTAATCAGAAGGCCCAAACACAGTATACTTAACTCCATGCTGCTCCTCGCATTTGCCCTTTCTGCCCACGCGCTGTTGGTTCAAAAAGTAGAGTCCTACTACCTGAACCGGTCGCCCATCTTCGTCGAATTTGATCAAAAGCTTACCTTTGCTGCGACCAAAGTGACGCAGTCCAAAAATGGTCGCTTGTGGTTAGGCGGCGAGGGCAAGATCCGTTGGGAAACTTTGGAACCAGAGCCGGAACTTTTGGTCAGTGATGGAAAGACTTATTGGTTCTACACTCCGCCATTTTCAAAAGGGGACCGTGGACAAGTATTGATCCGTACTGCCGGACAAGTGCAGACGGACCTTTTGTCAGAGATCTTGCGAGGGTCACTCAGCAATTTAGAAAAGAAGGGTCACAAAATTTCAGAGACTGCGAAAGAAGTGGTTGTGACCCCAAAGCCCAAGAGTGCAGGGGACCTCAAAGAAATTCAGCTGACCGTCGACCACGCCTCTGGAAAGATCGATGCTGTGAAGCTCGTCTATTTGTCTGGGAATCTGACTCAGATTGCGGTGAAGAAGCTGACGCTGAAGGCGCCCGTGCCCCCAGGTGGATTCCGGTTTAGTCCGGATCGCAATACCGACATCATCGCGGAGTGATATGAACTGGTTTAAAAAGACAGCGATTGTATTGGTCGCAGTTGCTTTGGCCTCTATTGTGGGACTGCGGCTATGGCTAGGAAAAGACGAGTTCGAGAGTGTCACTAGCGCCGTGAAAGCGATCTTTCGCGGCGAGAACCTAGATGACTCTACTTCTCAAACCATCCAATCCACACAGATGAGAATGGATATCGTGAAAGACTTGCGAAATCGCTTCTCGAATTCGTCGGACTTGACCGGACTCATTCAAGAATCGAAAAAACGTAGGCTCGTCACGGATCATGGTGTTCAAGGCAGGATTTTCGCGTTTTTACTTTCAACTGAGGTGTTCAAAAAATCGCAGAGCCTGCAAGACTCCCCTCTCACCAGAGAGAAAGCGGTCTCGGAACTCGTGACCTTTGCGATGGATATTTATGAAGCGCAACTTCTTGATCATGAGCGCTTGTCCGAGTTGGGGTCCTTCCAAGCAGACATGGAGTTACAGACCGAGAAGAAGCACTTAGATAAATTGAGTCAGATTTGTGACCAGTATTTCAAGAGGCGGATCAGTTCAAATGAGCAACGGTGGGCTGAACTAAAGAAGCGCCGCGAGTTGCTAGACCTTTAGTGGCTTGATGCATGATCACCTGAATTCAGGAGCGAATGAACAATGCTAGGTCGCCGTTTTCCGGAAACGGGGACTGGTATGTTCCTTGCTGCTCAGTGTGTTGCTCATGCAACATAAACAAGCCTTGGACAATACAGCCTATAGGTTGTATTCTGGTTATGCCGATTTCGGGTAAAGCTTTAGTTCGGAGACTCATCCGTCTGGGATGGCGAATTAAAAGTCAAAGAGGCTCCCATGTGAAGCTTGTGAAGGGCGAAAAGGTGACTCAGGTCCCTGTCCATGGAAATTCGGATTTAGGGATTGGGCTCATCAAAGCGATCGAACGGCAGACCGGAGAAAAATTACTGTGATTCGATACCAAGCAAGAATTTTCAAAGACGGAAAACGGTACTCCGTCGTCTTTCCGGATCTTCCAGGATGTTTTAGTGATGGAAAGACAAAAGTGGATGCCGAAAAGAACGCCCGTCAGTCGTTGAGCCTTTACCTAGAAGATGCACGGGATCCGAGTTGGGTGGTGCCGGAGGCTAGATCCCGATCTGGGGCCGGTTACCAATGGATCTCCCCTCATGAAGATGTGGCAATTCCACTGATGATCCGTCAGGCGCGGATGAAGCACGGCCTTTCACAGAAAGAGTTGGCAAGCCTTCTTAGCGTAAGTTTTCAACAGGTTCAGAAGCTCGAGACTCCGGGAAAGTCCAATCCGACGGTGCGTACATTGGCTGCTATTTCTAGGGCATTAAATGAAGCATTAGAGATCCGTCTGGTCGCCTGAATTGAAGTTTTGCGTAGTGCGTACTCGCCGTTTCCGGAAACGGGGACTGGCCCCATTCAAAAATTTATTGCTAATCCGGGAGTTGAGCGGTGACACAGATGAGTTGTTTGGATTCGACCTTCGAGGTTTTGTCATGACCGAAACCGCCGCTCGATACCCCCGGCGCAGCCGCACTCATGCCAACGCTCGGTGCTGAAACTGCCACAGGATTTGCGTAAGAATCAATCTGACTGTTAATTGCAGTCTCATCTATTCCGCAGATCACCCTGAATCGTTTGGCCTGCGCTGAAAAGCCACTGCAAAGAACTAAAAGCAAAATTGCGAATCGCATAGATACTCCCGGGCCGGAACCATACCTTCCCCACTTAAATCAGTCAACTACGGAAGTGCGGGAGTGAATCCGCCGTTTCCAGAAATGGAATCACGCCTCTGCCGGCATACGGATTGCTTTAAGGCAGGCGCGTGACAAAAAACGGCGGTTTCAAAAAAGGTATAAAAATGGTATATTTATGACTAGGCTATTTGAGTTTGACCCAGTCAAAAGTCAGAGCAATAAGCAGAAACATGGGATCGACTTTGTGGAGGCACAGGCTCTTTGGCTGGGGGTCTACCTTGAGGTGGATGCAAGAAGTACAACTGAAAATCGTGCAGCAATTATTGGTCCGATTCACGGGATGTTCTGGACTGCATTTTTTACTCAAAGGGAAGACAGGATAAGAATAATTTCAGTACGGAGATCGCGAAATGAAGAAAAAAGCGCCTACGAAAAAAATGCCAAAATCAATCACCGCTGAGGAACTGGATCGTCGTTTCGATAACGGCGAAAGCATCATGGAGTATCTGGACATGGATAACGCCACTTTTCGCGTCAACGTGGACTTCCCGGCATGGAGTGTCTCGGAGCTTGACCGAGAATCAAACCGACTGGGCGTTTCCCGCCAAGCGCTGATTAAACTTTGGATAGTAGAGCGTTTGGACCTGCTCGCGAAGAGCAGGAAGAAAGTCGTTTGAATCTGACGCCTCTGGCGGCCGGCCTCAAATTGATGACGAAATTTGGATGAATCCACCAACAAAAATCCCCAGATCCGTCGGGGCTTGTTACCCGAAGCAGACCTGGGGTGCGGTGGTGCGGCTTACATAGGAATATCTAAGGGCTCTAAGAAGCAGTGGTGGTTCACGTTGATCTTCAGCAAGAGATCAATGTGTTCTTAGGTGCTCAAGATCTACAGAAGTTTCAGAGCCTGTTGTGGCGCCGAGTTCGCTTGTGAAAGGACACTCACGCCGGCCGATTGCAGAATGTTCTTCTGCGTGAGATTCGTCATCTCTTCCGCGATGTCGGTATCAGCAATCCTAGACCTGGCTTGCGACAAGTTCTCTTTGCTGATTGCGATCGTATTGGTGGTTGATTGCAGTTTGTTCTGCATCGCACCTAAGCCGGCTCGTGCGCCCGTGACTCGCCCTATGGCTTCGTCTAAGGATTCAATCGAATCCCGAGCACTATCGATCGATTCGGCACGCACGCCGCTAATCCCTAAGGCATCGGCTGTGACCGAGTATTCGGCAACATCGAAGTTAATGCGATCGGCCTCACTGTTTCGTGCGCCAACCTGAAATTCTAAGTTTGATTTTTGGGCTTCGCCGTTTAGAAGTGGCGTGCCGTTGAAGTTCGTAACGTTTGCGATCCGGTCCACCTCAGCCTTTAAGCTTTGGTATTCCTTATCGATAAAGCCGCGCTCGCGATCACCGATGGTGTCGGAGGCTGCTTGGATCGAAAGCTCTCTTAAGCGCACTAAGATGTTACCAATCTCTGACATGCCGCCTTCAGCGACTTGGACCAAAGAGATTCCGTCCTGTGCATTTCGTTCTGCCTGCTTCAGTGATCTGATCTGCGCATGCAGATTTTCGCTGATCGACAGCCCTGCAGCATCATCGCCTGCAGACACGATCCGGTTACCTGAGGCTAGCCTTTGAAAGCTTTTGTTTACCTCTTCGGTAGTCCGTGACAACACTCTTTGCGCACCCATCGAAGCCAAGTTGGTCGATATACGCAGACCCATGATTCTATTCCCTCAACCGCATTTTGGTTCGCCTCCCCTCCGCTTTCGCTTCGGGCCGCTGGCGATCCGTGTCAATTTCTTGACCGGACAACTCCAGAATACAATATTAAGGAACGCGCCGCATTAAAATAGTTGAGTGAATCAATCTAACTGTATGAATCATCTCAAGTTATTGTAATTATTGGCTAAAAGGACTCAAAAACCGTACTCACCAAGCCAGGATCTCCCCTCAATTGTTAAGGGATAAGTCGGGTGGACCACCGAGGAACTGATGGCCCACCCTCCTTATTTAGATCTGTAACTACGACAGAAGCTTCAATGCGCCTGTAGCGTTGTTGTTGGCTTGACTGAGGACCGACACACCCGCTGAGGAAAGAATGTTAGCTTTCGTCAGTTCTGCAGTCTCGCTGGCCAAGTCTACGTCGTAGATACGGCTGCGTGCGGCAGACAAGTTCTCTTCATACACTTGCAAGTTGTTTACAGTCGATTGCAAGCGGTTCTGAAGAGCACCCATGTCAGCTCGGTTTTCAGAAAGATGGGTGATAGCTCCATCGATCTTCGCCAAGTTTTCTTGAGCCGCTACTTTTGAGGCCGTATTGATGTCGCTGACGCCCAAAGCTTCCGACGTGAGTCGTTGCTTTGAAGTGTCGTAGACGAATCGGTCGAATTCAGGGCTGTTGTCTTTGCCCACTTGAACTTCAAGCATTTCGCCTTCTCCGGAAAGGAGCTTGCGTCCGTTGAATTCAGTTGTTTGGGCAATACGGTCGATTTCGCCCCGTAATTGCTGAACTTCTTTGTCGATAAATCCGCGCTCTTTGTCGCCGATTGTATCGGAAGCTGCTTGGATCGACAGTTCGCGGAAGCGGGTCAAGATATTGCCCATTTCTGCCATGCCGCCTTCTGCAACTTGGATCAAAGAGATACCGTCGTTTGCGTTGCGGGTCGCTGCGCGAACCGAACGAACGTCTGCTCTCATTTTTTCACTGATTGCTAACCCTGCAGCATCATCTGCAGATTTCGCGATCCGTGTACCCGAAGAAATCTTCTCCAAGCTTTGTTGTTGTTTCGCAACACTCGAGCCCAAGGTTCTTTGTGAAACCAATGACTGAACGTTTGTATTAATACGAAGTCCCATACCACCACTTCTCCTTCTGTTTACGTTTTCAAACCCATGCGGGATTGCTGTACCCCGCATAACGCACCCATTAGCTGATAAAATCAGTCAATCAATGCGTTACAAGAGACGGATCGGCGGAAGTCTGACGGAACTTTAGACTTATTTTATCAGGTATTAAGAATTCTTTACTCTGCGCGCTGAGTCATTTTGCGCGCTGCGACACCACAGTAAGGCGAGCTCGATTCAGAGCCAGTTTGAGGCAATAAAACCCTTAAAACTGGGATGAGCGCACGGATCACATAGAAGAGGAGCCGATTCGGGAGTGAGCGTTTTTCCACCCCGACCCAGAAATCGAACTCAGGGAAGTAGCCTTGCCACTGAATATCGAAGCCCGCATCACGAAGGACCTTGGCCCAAAGAATGGGATCCATCGACGGCAAGTAGTGGCGGCTTAAGTTTTCCTGATCTACCAGACTGTGCAGCCAATGTTGGAGGCGGCCCCTGAAATTAGGCACAGTGATGAGCAATTGGCCGCCCGGTTTCACCAGGGCTGCGTGTTTCAGAAGGACCTCAGCCCAGTTTTCAAAGTGTTCGATGAAGCCATTGGAATAGACCAGGTCGAATTGCGTGTCAGTCGGGTAGGTCAGAAAATCATGCCGTTCAATGGCCCCGACTTGATAGCCCTGCTTTCTAAGCCACTGCGCCATTTCTGGAGTGGTGCGGGGCGTGAGATCCACGCCGTTTAATGTGTAACCGGCCTCACCTAAGAACGCGAGATGACCACCCGGAAAGCAGCCCACTTCGAAGCAGCTTCCAGGAGTTGAGCCGGCGATGCGTTCCTCCATCCAGCGCCGCATTTGTCCCGTAGGAGACGTGACTCCGTAGTCTTTGTCGCTCCAGCTGGAGTCCCAAAAATCCTGAGGCCACTTGTTCCCGAAAGTTCCCTGAGCTGCATCTGTCTTTTCTGTCATGCGTTGTCTACTATCGCACAACATGGGCGTAATGCTGGACGATGCTTCACTTTTACTGGGTCTTTTCAGTCGCGGAACGTCGTTTAAACGCACGTTAACGTTAGGTCGGCAGCAGCTTTTTTTTGAACCCAAGGAATTACTTCCCTATCTTCGGGCGGCTGGTGTCAGTGGGGCTAAGATACAAGAGTTTTTGGTGACTTCATTTAATCGTGGAGTGGCCGATCCTTTGTTCCGTTTGTTAGGCGCAGAGGATTTTCAGGCGATGGATTTTTCGGACTATGAGGGGGCGAAGATCATTCATGATCTGAATCGACCCGTGGATCAGAAGCTCCATGCAGCATTTGATTTTGTCTTTGATGGAGGAACGCTAGAGCACGTATTTCATTTTCCGACCGCACTCTCCAATGCGATGGAGATGGTGAAAGTAGGAGGCGCTTTCGTTTCCATCACCCCAATGAATAACCTTGTGGGGCACGGGTTTTATCAGTTTAGTCCTGAGCTTTTTTACAACGTCTTGTCTGATTCTAACGGTTACAAAGTAAATCAGATGATAGCGATTGAGCTATCCCCGGCCCATCGGCATTTTGCTGTGGAGAACCCAAGTGTGGTGAAGTCGCGCGTCACACTGTCGAACGCGTGGCCTGTGAATCTTTTTGTGCATGCTGTACGCGCGCAGCAAAAACCACTGTTTGCGACCGCACCTTATCAAACGGACTACAGCGCGCGTTGGGAAAAGGGCGATGCAGATGTGCGTAGTCAGCCAGACTCGGGCTCGGGGCCACTAGGATTCCTGAAGAAGAAGGTCCGCGCTTTGCTCAGTAATTTTGGACCGTTGCTTTATTGGGCGGCAACTTTTTTGCGTGTATTTTTAAACCGGCGTGAAGGTTTTGAAAATCAGGGATTCTTCCGTAGGGTGAAGTAATCTCTGAACGGTATTCCGCAGAGGCCACTTTTTTTAATGGGATCAAGGAGCAATTAAAGATGCATCACGTTCGACTTTGTCTTTTTCTTTCTCTGTTTTTAATTACCGGATGCCATTCCTCCGGTGAGTTTAAGACAATCACGTCAGACCCAGACCGTTACCGAGCTACCTTACGTTACGAATTTCACAGCAATCAACAAGATCAGTCCTGGACTGGCGTTGAGATCGATCTGAGGGATAAAAATCAAAAGGACCCACTTCAGTACACGCTCAATTTTGAGGCCAATACGCAGGCTCAGGAGCTTTTTGATGAAGCCCTCGCGGGTCACGTCGTAAAAGCCTCCCTAGAGGTTTTCACCCAGGAAGACCCAAATGTTTATGTACAGATGCGCGTGACCGCGTACCCAGGCCCCGACGATTCTAAGGATGGAGTAACGCTGCATTTAACCGGGAACATGCGCATGGCCCGAGTCGGAAGGGATGAAAAGGAGACTCCGATTGTTGTGCTGTACTTCGATCACGAAGTCGAAGTAGTTCAGCATCCGGAAAAGTAGGCACGGGGTGAATCAGCGGTTCCTTTAGTCAGGCAACCTTTGTGAGGGTGTTTCTGAATCGAGGTCCTCTAATTCGGAGGAGAGAGGACTTGATGACCGCTATCCGCTCCAATTCGAAGTCGACGTTGTTCGAGCATGGAGAGCAGATTCAGATTCTTAAAAACGATACTCATTTTGGCATTTGGATCATCACGGTTAACAGGTAGTAGAACGACGAAGTCTTTGGATTCTACGAGATATGGATTTGGCCCACCTTCTTTTGCTGGCACTTCCCCTAAAAAAGTTTTGATGTCATCTTCGTTCGGTTCACTGATAGGAGGCTGTTTTAATTCCTTATCGATTTTCGCGATCTCTAGGCCTCTTTGAGCTGCTTCCTCGCGATAGCGGATACTCGCAGCGTATGTAAACCCGGTGCTCAAGCCTCCATAGAAAAATCCACCCAGAGCAGCAAAAAGAGTCGGAAAATTTTCAAGCGGAAGCACATTCGTATAATTAAGAGTGGTGAAGATCGCCCCCAAAATAGTCACCCCAGCCGAAACTTTGAAGTACTTTTGATATCTATCCGAATTGGTCTGAGCTTGCCTCTGCAACCCCTCAATATCTAGTCGGTCTCCATTGAGCGTGTGCTCGTATGTGCGCGTACCAATCGAATTCGGATCTTGTCCAGCTTCTACAAAAACTCTGAGATGTTCTCTAAAAAGTTGATACGAGACGGTGTAACCTAAAACTGCATCTTCATTGCTGATATATGCGCTCTTCTCAACACCGTCGCGAGCGCGTAGGCCTTTCGCAAAGGCGGCAAGATAAGCGATGATATTATTGTTTTTATAGGTATTTTTGATCATGAACTCAGATCCCGAGGTCAAAAGATTCTGATCGTGATTCAGGAGAGCAACTGTATATCGCAGAATTTCTTGTACTGCGCCGTCGCGCGTTAGCTTTTCAGTACTCTGACTTTCTAACCCTTGGCCGATCAACCAGCAGAGGTCCGCGAGTTCGGCTTTCGCTTGTGGAACAAAGGCGCCGGACGCCAAAAAAAGAAGCCCAAAGACAACGGAACAGAATCTTCGACCGAAGTAAATCATGCGGGCATTATTCTCAGTTCCTTCGCAGCCGTCAAACAGCTTTTGATAAGAACAATGATAATAACTGCGCTAAGTACTGCCCAACTGCCGAATCGCCTCATACGTCACAATACTCGTAGCGTTTGAGAGATTTAGAGACCTCACGCGCGTGTCCCACATAGGAATGGAGTAAACGCGGGATGCATAACGTTCCATCAGTGGAGCAGGCAAACCCTTGGTTTCCTGGCCCAAAATGAGAAACGCGCCCTTCTTAAACTTCGCATCGAAATAGGTTTGCTGAGTTTTCGTCTCAATCAAAAAAACCTGATCATCCTCAGTCGGCAGAATGCCCATGAACGCCTCTAAATCCTCATGCACGGTCAGGTTTACGTGCTTCCAGTAATCTAAACCGGCGCGACGCACTCGCTGTTCATCAATTTCAAAGCCGAGTGGCTTCACCAAATGAAGGCAGCTATTCGTTGCAACGCACAAACGCCCGATCGTACCCGTATTCTGCGGAATTTCGGGCCAGACCAGACAAATATTTAGACCGTAATCGTTCACAGCTTAAGGCCGCAGATGATTCAGCATGCGTGGGAAAGGGATGGTTTCGCGCACGTGCTCAACACCGGTCATCCACGCAACAGTACGCTCCACGCCGAGGCCGAAGCCCGCGTGAGGCACAGATCCAAACTTCCGCAGGTCGATGTACCACTGGTAATCAGCAACATTCAGACCGTGCTCAAGAACGCGTTTTGTAAGTTCCTCCGCACTATCTTCCCGTTGGCCACCGCCGATGATTTCACCGTAGCCCTCTGGAGCAATCAGGTCTGCACCTAAAGCGTATTTACCGTCTTGCTTGAAGTAGAATGCCTTAATTTGCGCTGGAAAATGATGAATCCACACGGGGCCATCAAACTCTTCCCCTAAAGCTTGTTCATGAGGTGCACCAAAATCTTCGCCCCAAGGAACATCGAATCCACGTTTCTGTAGGATCTTGATCGCTTCATCGTAGTGAATTTTTGGGAATGGACCCTGGTAGCGTGCAAGCTTTACGACATCCCGCTCTAAGATCTTCAATTCTGCCGTACAGTTCTTCAGCACGTGAGTCACGATTGCACTGATCAAACGATCCCCTAAGGTCATCACATCTGGAAGTTCAGCAAACGCGACTTCAGGTTCCACCATCCAGAACTCTGTGAGGTGCTTTCGAGTCTTTGATTTTTCCGCGCGAAAGGTTGGGCCAAAGGTATAGACCTTGCCGAATGCAAAAGCGCCTGTTTCCCCGTACAGCTGCCCGGACTGCGTCAGAAATGCTTTCTCGTCAAAGTAGTTCGTCGAAAAAAGAGTCGAAGTTCCTTCGCATGAAGTCGGAGTCAGAATCGGCGGGTCAAACCGAATAAAACCGTCATTTCTGAAAAAGTCTTGGATCACAAACATGATCTCAGACCGGACCCGAAGTGCTGCCCACTGTCTTTGGGACCTGATCCAGAGGTGGCGATTTTCCATGAGGAATTCCACCCCGTGTTCCTTCGGAGTGATCGGGTACCCTTCCGCAATTTGTAAAGCTTCGATCGACTTCACTGTCAGCTCATATCCCAATGCGGATCGTGCATCTTTTCGCACAATACCCTTCACACGGATCGAGCTCTCTTGCCCTAAGCGTTCAAAGAGCTGAAAGCTCTCTTCGCTGCATTCACCCGCGACAAGCACGCCTTGGATCAGGGCAGAACCATCCCGCACGACCAGAAACTTAATCTTCCCGGACGAACGTTTCTGCTGCACCCAGCCTTGAAGCAGGACTTCTTTGCCTTCCGATTGACCTACGTCACAAATTCTGACCGCGGTCATTCAAAGTCCATTGCAAGTTCGGTTAGGAATCGGGTGTATACGCCGCTTGCACCTTTACGTGGGTGGTAAGGGACAACTGGGTTGTCGGAAGCGCGATTTGCGATGTCAATGTGAGCCCAGTCGGTGCCTTTTCTTACGAATTGTTTCAGGAAGATTGCGCCGCGAATCGTTCCGCCAGTGCCATCAGAACTAATGTTCATCATGTCTGCAGTCGCAGATTTCATGTCATCAAAATATTCATCCCAGAGTGGCAGTTGCCATAAACGTTCGGCTGTCTTTTCTTCAGCCGCTTGAAAGTGTTTCAGCAACTTGTCGTTGTTGACGAACAACGCACTACAGAATTTTCCAAGGGCAATGCCGCATGCGCCAGTGAGTGTCGCGACATCCACAACCAAGTCAGGTTTTTCATCACAGCAAAGATCCAGCACATCGCCTAAAACCAATCGGCCTTCGGCGTCAGTATTGATGATTTCTACCGTTTTTCCATTTCGTGCCGTTACGACGCTGCTTGGAGTCGTAGCAGTGCTGGAAGGCATATTTTCGGTAAACCCTAAGATCGTGACGATACGGTTTTTGCATCCCAAACGTGCTGCAGCTAAAGTTGCGCCAAACAAGGTAGCAGCACCGGTCATGTCATGCTTCATGTCTTCCATGCGTGCGCCTGGCTTCAATGAAATTCCGCCCGTATCAAAGGTGACGCCTTTACCCGCAAAAGCTATGGTTTTCTTCGCTTTTACTTTCGGTTCGTAAGTCACAATCACTACTTGGCTTTCGCGTTTTGATCCGTTTCCTACGGACAAAAAGAGATCCATCTTCTCTTTTTTTGCAGCGGCCTCATTCAACACGCGGCACTTGAGACCATGGGTACGGCAGATTTTCTGAATTTCGCTGGCGTAGTATTCTGGCGTTCCAAAATTAGAAGGTTCGTTTGAAAAGTCTCGAACAATTTGGATCGAATCCATTTGGATCGCAGCCCGATTTAAGGCCGCAGCCGCACGTTTCTTCAACTCGCCTGAAGCGACCACCTCAATCTTAAGAACTTTAGGGTCCTTCTTGTCGGACTTGTACTTATCAAATTTGTAGCTCGTCATTCCATAGCCCTGAAGAAATGCTTCAAGACAGGCGTCAGCCGCTTTACTGCCCGCCGCTTTGACAAGTTCGTCAAAACTGATGGCAAAGGACTCCGCCCCCTCGGTCTGCACCTTGGAATAGGCCGCTGATCCCGCAAGACGGAAGGTCTCTGGGGTGAGTTCTTTCTTTTGCCCGACACCGATGAAGAGAACGTGTGGTTCATCGCTCGTGCTGCGAAGAAAGAGGTTGGTTTTTGCAGCGCCCTTAAAAGGAGAGCCTTTCAGCATTGGATCGGCGATCCCAGGGAGCCCCGTAGCTGGCACAGGCGCCCGCTTTTCATCCTGGTTAACGAAGAACCCTAGGGCTTGGGCTTGGGTGGTCTCAGTGACCTTCATGGAAAAACGCGATGGGGATGGGGAATTCTTCATGTTTGACTCCTTGGGATTTGATCTTATTTGTTAACATAGTACCGAATCATGTTGAAGAGGTATCAAAGCACTGCCGGATTGTGGCTTCGCGCGCTCGACATACTGGCGCTTGTGACTGCTTGGCTTGCGGTGTATCCAATTCGTTTCCATCTGTTTCATTGGTTCACCACCAAAGGAGTGCCGGAGTTTGAGAGCTACTTCTCGCTCCTTCCTCTGGTGCTTCTCATTTGGGTCTCCGTCTTTAGCGCGACCCAGGTGTATGACGTATCAGGATTTTTAAGACGCACAGAGGAAGTCCTCCGAATGTTGCGAGCGCACGCCTTGTCGTTTGTTTGTTTTGTCAGCGCCACATTTCTCATCACAGAATTTAGGTACTCCCGTTTTGTCATGCTTCTTTTCGCAGTCCTTTCAGGCGTGCTCCTTTGGTTAGCGCGCCTCGGTGTGCGGGAGTGGTTCAAGAGCCAGGCTTTAAGCGGAAAATTTCGTCACAAGCTGGTTTGGATCGGGGACTCCAGCCAAGCCCAAGAAGTCTTAGGATGGTTCAAGCGCTATCCGGAATTCGGCATTTTTCCACTCCGTGAAGTGATGCGGGAGGATTGGCCAAAGCTTGCAACTATCGTGCGAGAAGAAGGCATTCGAACGGTCCTTGTTTTCGCATCGGAATCGGGTGCTGAAGAAATTAGCTCAATTCTAAAGGTCGCAAAGTCAGAGCCTGTGGACGTGCTTTATGTGCCCAAAGTTTCCGAGTTAGTGAACGTGGGTGCGAGGGTAGTGGACTTTAGAGGTGTGCCTGTCGTCGAAGTGAACTCGGCGCCTGGGAGTGAGGTTGAGCACTTTTTAAAACGCGCCTTTGATATTCTTTTGTCCTCAGTGGGCATTCTCATTTTAAGTCCCTTCTTTATATTGATTGCCTTCGCAGTCCGTCTTGGATCGAAAGGGCCCGTACTCTATAGCCAAGAGCGCATGGGTTTAGATGGCCAAAAATTTTCAATATGGAAGTTTCGAACTATGGCAGTGGATGCGGAGTCGAAAACCGGCGCCGTATGGACCACTGAGAATGACCCGCGCAGGACCATGATGGGGTCTTTTCTTCGCTCCACGAGTATCGACGAATTGCCACAGCTTCTGAATGTGCTTCAGGGGTCGATGTCGCTGGTGGGCCCCCGCCCGGAGCGCCCAGTCTTCGTTGAAAAGTTCAAACAAGAGATTCCTGGCTACATGCTCAGGCACAAGGTTCGGGCTGGGATGACAGGCTGGGCTCAGGTGAATGGATGGCGCGGAAATACTTCGCTTGAGAAACGAATCGAGTACGATCTTTACTACATTCGAAATTGGTCACTGTGGCTTGATATCCGTATTCTTGCGCTAACAGTGATCCGAGGGTTCATGAACAAGAATGCGTATTAAGTGGCTCAAAATATCCATCGTTGATCGGTACTTAAGGCGCGAGATTTTCCAATCGTTTCTTACAGCTCTCGTGTTTTTGAGTTTCATCTTCTTGATGTTCCAGATCCTGAAGCTTGCTGAATACCTTATCGAACACGGGGTTGCGGTCTCGCAGTTTATCGAGATGATCGGCTACATCCTCATGAGCTTCCTGCCCCTCGGGCTGCCCGTAGCTTTCTTGATTGGTGTCCTGTCAGCATTCGCTCGGATGTCTGCCGACAGTGAAGTGGTGGCACTGAAATCTACGGGATACGGGATCACCCGCTTAAGCCTCCCGGTATTTAGCCTTTCTGCTCTGGTTGTTTTAGGTTCTTTGTTCGTGAATCTCAGCCTAGTTCCTTGGGCCGAGACCTCGAAGCGCCGGTTGCTTTTAAAGTTGGGCAATAGTCGTTTCACGCAAATGATCCGTGAAGGGACGTTCTCCACTGGCCTTGAAAACGTCTTGGTTTACGCAGAGAAATCCAACCCTGAAAACGGTCGTATGGAGCGTGTTTTTCTATATGATGAGCGCGATCCTGCTCGTCCACTTGCGATCGTTGCGAAAAACGGAGAGATCATTCGTGTCGTCAATCCAGCTGGGGATTCTGAAGGCATGCTTCTTCAGCTCCAGCAGGGCACCGTCTTCGATAGCGAAGTGAATAGTTCCTCAACCCGTCGGATCCTGTTTGAGGTCTATCAAATGTGGCTCGACCTCGCGGGTTCAATCGCGGAGCTGACGGTGAAACCGACGATGTTCACCTTTCAAGAATTGCTTGAAGCGCGAAAAACCGACCGGAAATTCGATGTCGAACTCTGGCGTCGAGTCGCCACGGCAATCTCACCCATATTTTTTGTTCTGATTGCCATGGGGTTTGGAATCACACGCACTCGTACTCACCGAGCGAGTGTGATGTTGATCTCTCTTTTGATCCTTGCAGTCTTCTGGCAGCTGCAGGTTGCGTCCATCCAGTGGGCCAACAAATCAACTTTTTCCCCTGGGTTATGGTTATCAATTCCTAACTTTGCGGTACTTTTTGCCGGGTTTTGGAGCTTTCGCCGCGCATCATGGTAAAAAATCGTCAATTTCCCCGCAGATTCGTGGGCAAATGTGGATAAAACCCAATTGCGTGTTGAATACTTTGGAATCGACCACCAAAAGTTCAATAAATACAGCTATTTACGCCTGGTGGAAAAAACGCGTAATTCGGTGCATAGATAGTTCACAAAAACGTGAACCAGCGAAGGCCGTTTAAGGTTTTGGGTTCGGAGGCTCGGTTCCGAGCTCTTTTAGGCCCAAAATGCCACCACTTTGAGCTTCAGGCGTACCTGACTTGTCGATCTTAAAGTTCGAAATCGTCAGAGGCTCAAAGGCCCCTGAACGCACCTTCATTTCGACCGCCTGGTTGTTTTGAACACGGAAGCGAATTTGCCGCTCCGCCTTAATCACTAGGAGTTTTCCCGCTCGAAAGACCATCGTGAGCGGCTTACGTTCATCCGATTGATATTGAACGTAGGTGTCTTGTAGCGCTTTAAACGCAATCTTAATAGCTATGGCTTTCGGTTGTAGATCATCACCCTTAAAGAGCGGATCTGGCTTTGGCGTTGGACTTGGGGATGGGCTAACCGAAGGGCTTGCATCAGCGATGACTGCTATTGCAGGGGATGGTATCGGAACAGCAGCAACAGGCGTGGGAGAGGCTTTTGTAGGCGTGGGTTGTGGCGGAGTGGCTATAGCCACCGCCACCGCCACTGGTGATGGTGTGGGTGCAGCACGCGTCGGAGTGATTGTCGGTTTTGCAGCGCCGGCGGACGATGGTACAGCCTCCTGGGTGAATGCTTGTTCCAAGTCCGGTTGAACCACTTTTGCCTTGTTTTCTGCCGACAGTTCTTCAGGGGCATGACCCCGCTTCTTGAGTTTTGGCTTGAGTATAAACAGAGCGCCCAAGACAAAAACAGCGCCCACGACAGCAGAGACCGTCATCCATCTTCGGTTTTGATCGAGTTCCTGCTGCTCAAACGCATATCCCTCAAAGTGACTCTTGGCGCCTTCGCGCATCCCGCCTAACGCAGCCATCTCGGCGCTATGCTCAACAAGAAATGCATTCGCGTCGTGCCCTAAGATGCGTAAGGCATTGATGAGAAATCCACGTGTAATGGCTTGGGCAGGTAAAAGCTTCGGGTCATCGCTTTCTATTGCGCGTAGGACCTTCGCTGAGATCCTCGTCTCAGCGCTGAGTTGTTCAATCGAAAGGCCTCGGTCCTCTCTGAGGGCGCGAAAATGCTCGCCAAGTTTCATGTTTGTCACTGGATTTGCCTAAGTAGTCCGGCAGCTTCTTCGGCTTCGGACGAGTTGGTGAATAGTTTCTGAATCTCAATCAGCTTTGCCCTTGCTTGATCTTTGCGGCCGAGTTCCATCAAAGTGCGCGCTTCAAACAAGTGTGCCTCGCGTAAATTCCCGCAATAACCTCGACCCGCAAGATGGAAGTCCTTCAATGATTTTTCAAAAAGCCCCTGTTCAAAGAGGATCTGTCCCCTGAAAAAAGCCGATACACAGCTGTTCTGAGGTGTTTCATTGATCACTCGGGTGAACTCAGCTTTGGCGAGGTCCTTCTTTCCGCTCTTAAAATACAACATGCCTAAGTTTGTCCGCGCCATGTATGCGTTCGGATTCTTTAAGTCTGAGGCAGCCTCACGCAGTAGAGGTTCTGCTTCAACATATTGTCCTTTTTCTACAAGCAGTTTCCCCAAAGTGTTTTTCGCATCTGTGAATTTTGGCGCCATGGAAACTGCCTTTCTGGCAGCGCCAATCGCCAGGTCTAATTCCTTCTTTTGATAATAGGCCAACGCAAATAGATATTGGATCCCGGGTGACTTAGGATCGAGATCCTCTGCCTGTTCTAGGTAACCAAGAGCGCCGGTGGCGTCGCCTTCACCTAAGGCAGCTGAAGCGATATCCGTGAGAAGTTTTGCCCGCTCGATCGGAGTGGGATCCTTTTTTGTTTGAGCGCTTGAGCAGCCCAAAGCGGCGATCAGAAGGATGAAAGAGGAAACATGAAAACGAGGCCGCATGATCAAAAGAGTATCACTTAAGTGTCAGCGAACAAGATAGGCCAGCACTTCGACATGAGCTGTTTGCGGAAATAAATCGACCACACCGCAGTCCTTCAAAGCGAAGCCGAGTTTTGTCAGCCTCGATATGTCACGAGCCGCTGCATCCGCATCGCAACCGATGTGAACGACCTCGGTGGTCCCATTTCGTTCCATCCAGGGCGCAAGAAGCTGGATTGTGGCGCCAAGGCCGGCACGAGGTGGATCAAGAATGACAGATGTAGTTCTCCCTTTGAAGGATTCCGCATGTCTCTTAAGCCAACGGTCGACATCAGACCTATGGAACACCAAGGGGTTCCCTGGAATGTGTTCTGGAACGGATACATCGACACAGTGGGATTGTTGAAAACGGCCAGCAATTTCTGCTGAAAGATTGCCGTTACCGCCATAAAGATCGATCAAGACATCTCTTCCCTGGATATTCCTCGCAACCCAGGCTTTTAAGTGCCTGTTTTGTGCAGGATGGCCTTGCTGGAATCCCAGTGCACTGTGACGTTGGTTAAAAGCCCAATCCACAGAGCCGTGTTCGCGGAGTGCTACTTCCGCTTTGTAGGGACCTGTGAACTTTGCAGCGGCCTCCTGCCCGATAGTTGGCAGAAGCGAGTTAATCCGTTCGTCTAAAACATCGCACCGATCGACCCCGACAAAAGTATTTGATCCACGTGCGAAAAATCCAAGCTGCTGTCCGCGTCCACGCAATTGTGCTCGGTTGCGGTAGGACCATTGGATTTCAGCAGGAAATTCTTTTAAAGCTTGGAAGATGACTCCTTGCCGTCCCAGCGCGTGAGCAACTCCGCTCAATTTGATTTGCCATTGGCGATCGTAGGGAAGGTGCTGCCAGTCGCAACCCCCGCATCTTCCAAAGTAGGGGCACTTAGGCTCGATTCGGCCTGGGCCATATTTAATCCAGGAAATGGGGTGGCCTTGTAAAAAACGCTCGTCTGAAAGTTTGTATTCGATTTCTACTTCATCACCCACGTCGGTCCATGGGACGAAGACCACTTGCCCACTTTCTAAGCGAGCTACACCGGCCCCTCCGCGAGAAACATCGTAAATAGTGACCTTTGCTGTTTGAGTTACTTCCGACACGTAGACTGATAGTCGTTCATCCTGGACCAGGGATTCAAGCACTGGCCTGAGTCAATCGACCCTTCGACAACAGATTCTGCTGCCGGCTCACGTCCAGAATCAAATCGCTGAACTTGAGTCACTTTGGAATCCACAAAGTCGACGCGAACCTCGCGCCCATCATCGGCGCCCCCAAATGAATAAACCCAAGAAATGCCCTTTGCAGTGTGGGCAATGAGGTTGGGACGTCCTAAAGTGGCTTCGACCTCAGATTGCGGCGCGCCGACCTCAATTTTTGCGACTTCGGCATCGTTCCTTGCGCCTTGAATGGTTGAGCAGCCCGCGAGCAGTAGTCCTAAGAGTGCGATCTTTTTCATAAAAAACTCCCACTCTTAATCCTCGGCTTGACGCATATCGTTGTAAACAGGAAAGGTGTGGCTGCCGAGAGGGTAAACCTTGACGCCCTGAGTTCAACCTTGAGACTGGAGGTCTGCACTCGTAAGCTTTGGGGCTCCGCAATTTATGTCTAAGAATATCCGCAACTTCTGCATCATCGCGCACATTGACCACGGCAAGTCCACGCTTGCGGACCGTTTGCTTGAACGGACCGGAACTGTGACGACCCGCGAAATGGAAGCTCAATACTTAGACAGCATGGACATCGAGCGTGAGCGCGGCATTACGATTAAAGCCCAAAGCGTTCGTTTGAAGTACCGATCTAAAGCAGGTGAGGACTACATCCTCAATTTGATCGACACGCCTGGGCACGTGGATTTTACCTACGAAGTTTCGCGTAGTTTGGCGGCCTGCGAAGGCGCAATTCTGGTGGTGGACGCGACTCAAGGAGTCGAAGCGCAAACCCTTGCGAACGTATTCATGGCTTTAGAGGGGAACTTGGAAGTTTTCCCAGCGATCAATAAAATCGATCTCCCCTCTTCAGATCCCGAGCGTGTGAAACAAGAGATCGTAGATACGATCGGCATGGTCGATGTTTCTCGCAGTGTGCTTTGCAGTGCAAAGTCTGGACTCGGAATCGATGACATCCTAGAAGCGTGCGTGACATACTTTCCTCCTCCTAAGGAAGATGATGTATCCCCGCTGCGAGCCTTGATTTTTGATAGCTGGTTCGATGTTTACCAAGGTGTAATCGCACTGTGTCGAGTCGTAGAAGGCAGCCTGAAACCTGGCATGAAGATTCAGTTGAAGCACGTAGGGAAAACCTATGAGGTTCAAAAGGTAGGCGTATTTTCGCCGAAGTTTACAGAAGTCGCACAGATTTCTTCGGGCGAAGTCGGCGCGATTATCTGTGGAATCAAGGATGTGCGAGACATGAAGGTAGGGGATACCGTCATCGACGCCAACTTCTTGGAAACGGAGTCCTTAGGGGGCTTTAAAGAAGCAAAGCCCATGGTTTTTTGTGGGGTCTATCCCATTGAAGCCGCTGACTACAATGATCTCAAAGAGGCGCTCGAAAAACTGCGTCTCAATGATTCCGCCCTGCAGTACGAGCCTGAAACATCAACGGCTCTCGGCTTTGGTTTTCGATGTGGATTCTTGGGACTGCTGCACATGGACGTCGTGCAGGAGCGTCTTGAGCGCGAATATGACTTAAGTATCATTACCACTGCGCCATCGGTTATTTATCGCGTGACCAAAACCGACGGCGAAGTCCTCTTTGTCGACAACCCTGCAAAACTTCCGGATCAAGTGAAGATCGAAACGATCGAAGAGCCCTTTATTCGTCTCAGTGTGCATCTGCCTTCGGAATACTTAGGTGCAGTGATGGCACTGTGTAACGAGCGACGCGGTATCCAAGAGAAAATGGACTATGCATCGGCGACTCGGGTGACGCTGGTCTATCAGCTGCCGTTGTCTGAAATGGTTTTTGACTTCTATGATCGCTTAAAAAGCTGTACGCGTGGTTATGCCTCCATGGACTATGCTGTCCTCGATTACCGGCCGTCCGATCTTGTGAAGCTAGATGTGCTCATCAATGGTGATCCGGTAGATGCGCTTTCTATTATTATTCACCGGGAAAAAGCGAATTTTAGGGGCCGTGAACTTGTGAAGAAAATGCGCGAATTGATCGAGCGACAAATGTTCGAGGTGGCAATTCAGGCTGCAATCGGGGCTAAGGTAATCGCGCGTGAAACTGTTTCGGCACTGCGTAAGAACGTGACAGCAAAATGTTACGGCGGTGATATCTCTAGAAAACGAAAACTCTTAGAAAAGCAGAAGGAAGGGAAGAAGCGCATGAAGCAGATCGGCACTGTCGAGATCCCTCAAGAAGCTTTCTTGGCAGTTCTTAAGGTAGATTGATGCTTTCTTTGAAGCGGGCCTGCTTCGTTTTCTCATTCGCTGTTCTCCTCATCAAGGGAGCAATTGCGGCTAAACTTCCAGTATTTGCGGATGAAGCTTACTACATGGTCTGGGGCCTCAGACTTCAAGGTGGATATTACGATCTCCCTCCTTTTGTGGGATGGATTACATCGCTTGGGCCCGCACTCGGTCTCCCCTTTGAAGCACTACGCATCTTTCCCATTCTCTTTCATTTCATTCTCGCTTTGCTCGGGGCTTGGATTGCGGGCCCATTGGCCTACTTGATTTTGATTACTCATCCGTTTTTGGTGGGGTTTGTTTCACTTTCACCCGACTGGCCCTTGGTGTTCTTCCTCTCAATCGCGACGGCACTCGTATTAAAAACGAAAAAACTCGGATCGAAGGAAGCGCTAATGCTTGGCGGTTTGCTCGGTCTTGCTTTCCTATCTAAGTACTTTGCGGTGCTCTTTTTTTTACCGCTCGCCTTCCGTCTGCGCACTGAGCTCAAGACTCTGGGCTTCGTGTGTCTGGCTGCAATTCCAGCATTGCTGCAGCATCTTTGGTGGAATCAGAACCACTGCATGGAAAACTTCGCTTTCAATCTCATCACGCGGCAAGCGGTCAGCGATGGAACGTTCTTCCAGACCTTTGGGTTGTTTCTTGTTTACCTGGTCTGTTGGGCCACTCCTGTTGGCGTTTACGCATTTTGGAAGAGTAGAAAATCTTGGAATACAGTGGCCTATCGGGTGGCTCTTTTTGGCTTAATTCCAGTCGGTTTCTTTGCGGTAACTGCAATCTTTAAGGGCCAAGGGATTCACTGGTATATGGCGTTTTTCCCATGGATCCTGGTGGGGCTCGCAATTGCGTTAGGTTCTCGCTTTCCTGTGAAGGCATACCTTGCGCAGTCCCTTAGTTTTTCCTGTCTTGTGGTTTTGATCCTCTTCACACAGGAACTGTGGGCGCCAAGAATTCTTTCTGAAAGGCAGCAGAATGATCTCTCGTTTGCGACTGCGCGCGCAGAAGTGGCGCTCGGTCTCGCCACCGAAAAATTTGATGCTGTGGTCACAGACAATTACAGCTACGCAAGTATCTTGTCGCTTGCGCTTTATGAGGCAGGCCGCACTGAGCCGGTCGGCGTGATCGGTGAGGGGAACCGTTTCGGGCGTGCCTTTGACGAATGGATGCCTTGGGGGTCTTTGGCAGGGAAAGACTTTTTGTTCGTGGGGCGCGGATTGCCTGAAGCTGGGGGCTTTTCAGATTATTTCGAGCGTGTAGATGGCGCAGATTTCTTGCAAGTTGGCGACGCGCGGGTGGCTTGGGCGACTGCACACGGCTTTCGAGCGCGATCCTATTTGGATCAGGTGGGCACAAAAATTTTACGTCAGTTTTATCCAAAACTTCCCTTGGAACGTGCTTGTTTTATGCGTCAGGGTTGGTCGCTATGATGGAATTTATCCTTGCGATTACTGGATTTTTCGCGGGCCTGATTGATTCTATTGCTGGCGGTGGAGGACTAATCACCTTCCCAGTTCTGAGCCATTATCTGGAGCTTGGTCCTCACACAATTGGTACCAATAAGGTAGTCGGCACCATCGCGGCCTTCGTTGCTTTTTTGGTTTATCGTCGCTCTCATTCCTTGTCGGTACAGCGGGGACTTGGATTTTTGGGTACGATCATGCTCGGCGCTTACTTAGGTTCCTCCGCTTCGCTCTATGTTCCACGCGAAGTTTTTAAATGGTTGCTGGTATGCATGTCGCCGCTGATTCTGCTGCTCGTTTGGTCGAAACAATTATGGCTTCGCGCCGCAAGCGGGCCAACTCATGCTTTTAGTCTGGCCACTTTATTGACCGGCGTAGCAAACGGATTCTATGAGGGATTCTTCGGCCCCGGGGGTGGGACATTTATGTTGCTCAGCCTTCTCTGGGTGGCACGCTTGCCTTTCTTTGAGGCCCTTCTTTTATCTAAACTTGCGAACGTGGTTTCTTCAGGTGTCTCTGGCACCAACTACGCTTTAGGTGGCTACGTTCATTGGGATGTCGGACTGACCATGGCGGCGGGTTCCGTTTGCGGTGCGTTAGTCGGGTCCTACTTTGCTTCAAAGCATGCTGAGCGGATCGCCAAGCCTATTTTGACTGTTGTCGTTTTTCTCCTCGTTCTGTCGATGCTTCGATAAGCTGTAAGCCAATGATTGAACGTGTAGAAAAAGTTTTGGCCCCGATCGTCGACCAATTTGTCACCGGCAACTACCATGAGCAGGTCGTGCAAGCGAAAGCCGAATATTTTGATCGAACGGGGATTGTCTATGAAGACGACTCTGAGTTCGAGCAGCGAATGAACCTCTTCATGGACTGGTATCTTCTGGATCGGGATCTTCCTGGCGTGGATTTGCCCCCACTTCGTTTCTATAGCCGCTCTCATGTAGGGGAGTTTTCGCCAGAGGATCAGGAAATCATTGATGGTCTGTGCAATACGGTACATAGCCTTTTTGTACTCAAGCGCTTTACGTTCTTTCAGAAAAAGCTCGTGATTTACGACCTGTTTTCAAAAAAGTCTTACACCGTCGATGAGGTACGTTTGCGATCTGCGTTTGCGCCAGGGGACCTCTTTGAGGCCCGTATTATTCCAATTAGCGGACACTACTCTTTTGCAAACGGATTCTGTTTTCATCCCCGCGAAGTACTGCCTTTTGTGAAGGCCGAGATTGCAAAGATCCGTCATCAGGATCGGGCGCGGCATATCAAGTTCATCCTTCAGTTGGCGGGCATGAAGCTCAAGCACCAGCGGTTCGCCCATATTCCGGTGCAGCATATCTATGCGGAGTCGTCGCGGTTTTAGGGTCCAAGGGCCGTCCCCGAAAGCACAGCTCACATCGTAAGTGGTTTAGTCAAATATATGTTTGACTGAAGCAACCAGACATTCATAGATTATTGCCATGCAACTTTTCTTAGGTCTATGTATCGGGCTTTTTGCGAGCCCGTCTTTTGTGAATGCTAAGGTGACGGACCCAGAGGTTGCTGAGTCCCTCATACGCCAACTTCACGCGTATGAATTCGGGCGCTATCTCTCAGTGGCGAAGAAGTTGCTCGACTTCGTAGAAGGTCAAGACTACTCAGACACCTATTCTGAGTCAGGAAAAAGAGTACGAGCGGCTCTAGTTGAGTCTCTCAAAGAGCTGAGTGGGTTATTGAAATCAGGGAGTTTTCACGACCTGAGTGATCAGGAGCAACGTTACGTGCTTTTAGAGTTTTTCGGATTGAGATATGCATCGGCTGAGGATGGCGAGCAGCTTCGTTTTTTTGAGGTCCATAGAAAATTCGACGGAATGGACGATTTTGAGGAGCTCAAAGACAATTATCTGCACTCTTTTGAGAAGTCTAAAATGGCCAGAAGGAGCCTTTCCGACGTGCGTTACTATCTGAGTCTGCCTGGCCGTGATCTCCATCAATTTTCAGCGGCGGTAAAACGAATGCCACTCCATCATCTTTCTGAGTCTGACTTCAATGGCCTAGCAAAAGAAGTTTGGGTCGTTAAGGCTGAGTTGTCTCCAACGCAAACGTCAATAGATCCAAAGAATGCGGTAACTTTTGAGAGTCAGAAACTAGCGAACGACTTTGAGCCGATTCAGAAGCAATTTAAGGCGATTTCTTGTTTGAGGAAAGCTGCGCACAGCGCTGAATAATGTTAAGTAAACATAACTATTAAGCTCGGGCCGCTCGCCGTCTTGTTTTAGAGAAAATTCTTGACTTATTTCACAGGGTATTATAATTTCCTGCATCATGAGGTTCTCTATGAAATGCCCACTCCTCTCGCTTGCTTTAGTTAGCCTGATTTCGGCCTGCGGTCAGAACGCGCAGAATCCGAATTTTTCGAGTGGCTTCAACCAAATGGGGCAAAATCAAAATTGTTTCGCAGGGGGTTTTAACTACCCGGCTTGCCTCTCCTTTCAAGGCGTCAACAACACCTGTTCGAGTTTTAACTCCACGCCCATTTATGAGGGATCGCAGCTGATTGGTTATCGTTCACGCCAGACCTTGATTGGGACTAATCTCTCACAGAATACTGCGCAGGGTGTGGTTGTCAGCAACAGTACTCAAGTGAACCCAGGTGAAAAGATCTTTGTGAATTTCGATGGCGCCGCTCTGGTACAACCCAATGTTACATGTCTTTTAGGTGGGTTTGCGAGCTGGGTTGGTCCCGCAATCTCTGAGCCACTGCCATCATCGGCGATTACTGTGGTGACTCCAGACGGAAATCTACCTCTTTCAGATTTCGCAAACGGACAAGGCCGCATCATGCAAAATGCAGGAACTGTCCATGTTCGCGTGACGATTGAAGCCCAGTGCTCGCCAGTACAAACGGTTGTGCAATTCAATAGCGGAAACGCTGGCGCAGTTGAAGTCGAACGTTGCTGCACCAACGGCGGCGTTGTCGCTTCTTGTCCTCTGTGATTCTTATGGGTCAGCACAATTTCCTGACCATCGCCACAGTTGCGCTCCTCGTGTGCGGTGGGGCAGTGGGTTGCGGCACCAGTAAGGCCACTGCAGAGCGCGGAGCCTCCTTGTCCCAAGAGGAGCTCAAAAAAATTGAGAATAAAAATCGTCTCCTTAGGCTTGCCACTACTCCAGCAAAGATCGACGTTGTTTTTGGACTAGCGCAAAAAATGGGACCGAAGCCAGGCGAGGTTTTACCACAAACCCCAAGTGAAATGCTGGAGATACTGATCAATCAAGAGTTTAAGAAAGCCCAGCAGGACTCACGCTTCGTGGGAGCTAAGCCGGACGAGTCTTTGAAAGAACTCTCGATTGCTTGCGCCTTGAAGGAGTCTTTAGCGACGACAACGGTCGAAACAAAAACTGTCGATACCTCAAGTTTTTCAGAATTCTGGACCAATTGTTTCCAAGGATTTGACCCGCTTGACCCGGGGTCACAGTCCGCGTCTGCCGATTCCGTTTTTACAGTTTGGCGGGCACTGCCTGCAAGCTCGCAAGAAGGATTAGCGCTCGCTCAGTTGCTTGCCTTAAATAAGACGCGCACGGCTTCAGAAAGAGCGTCGATGAACGCGGTGGCAGTACTGACAAAAGATACGGTCTTTGCGGGGAGTCTCTCAGCGATCTCCAGCGATAAAGAGGACCTCGCGATCACCTTGGTCGAAGACAATGGCAAAGCCCAAGCTTTTGGCACCTTACGCAATCCCGATGCCCCTCTCAATGTGCTGGATGCGGAGTTTTATCTTGGATTTCAAGCTGTGAAAGATGTCGTGAAGGATCCAGACGCATTGCTCAAATCATTGATCCACGAGACACGCCAGCGATACAACCTCGTCTCTATTGACGAGGTCGCGATGCCTCAAACCAAGTGAATTTCCTGAGTTTTTCTAAAAGAGTTCTGAAAGCCGTTTGATCCAGCTGATTCGCTGTATCCGGAATTCTCAGTCCTGCGTATTCCAAGGCAATCCCCGCATCTATGTGTGCTTGTGAGTAAGTATCAGGAATCGGGACTTGAGCGAGTTCTTCTGCCAAAGCCTTGATGCCCTCCACAACGGAGGATAGATAATCGGCGGCCCAGCGCTCTGAAGGAGTTTCCTGCATCTTTGTGACTAAAAAATAATGAACCGATGCCCCCATGATCCCCGTGGCGAGTGCAGAGATTCGTAAATGTTGTACTCGGTGGGATCTTACTGGCCACAGAGCGCCAGGATGCTCCTCTTCCAGGATTTGTAAGATCACAGAGGATTCATAGAGCCAGCCATGTTTGGGGTGCCAAAGTGTAGGCACGAGCCCTAGAGGATTTTTTCCAATTAAAGGCTTTGGATCCTCCAACACATTCACCATTTCTTCCGTCACCTGGAGGTTTAACGATCGCAGCGCCATTCGGATGCGGCGAGCAAAGGGGGATCTTTCAGAGAGAATTAACCTAAAGGATTGCTGGTCTGTAGTCATGGCTGCGTTTAAGATTAGACAAGTCCCCATGCTGAATCCACGACGAATATTGGTCACGAAGTTCCGTGCGATGGGTGACACCATCCTGATGACGGCAGCTCTTTCAGAGCTCAATCGCATCTTTCCTCAAGCGCAAATTCATGTGTCGGTCCCTGAAGCATGGATCTCATTGCTGGAAGGATTCCCTGGAGTGACAAAACTCTGGCCGATCACTTGGCACAGTGACAAGGCCGCCCGAACCAAGGCGGCAACCCGTCTCGCGTTTCAGCTTCGTAAGGAAAAGTACGACATCGTTTGCAGTTTCCACTCCAGTCCTGTTGCGGCGATGGTTGCATTGTCAACAGGCGCAAAGACACGCTCCATCCACTTCCATTCCTTTAAATCTAAAAACACGCACTCCACAGTAGTGGTTCCTGGCAAGGGAGTCATCAAACCCGTGGTCGAGCGGGACTTAGATACCGTGCGCGCTTTAGGTGTCGAAGTGCCTGAAGGCATAATGCCAAAGATCTATCTGAAGGAATCGGAACGCGCATTTGCGGCAGAAGAATTTGCTTCATGGCAACTCAAGCGGCCCATTTTAGGCATCGCACTCGGGGCGAGTCGTCCCACCAAGATCTGGCCGATTCATCGCTTCGCTGAGGTTGCAAAGTCATGGGTGAAAGACACCGGTGGCAGTGTCTTGGTAATCGCTGGCCCCGGTGAAGAACAGCTCACAGAAGATTTTTTTAGGTCGATCCCAACAGAGGAATCGATGCGCACCGCCGTACAAATAATGAGACCTTGTGCAGTGCGCACACTCGCCCAAAGAATCAGTGCCCTCGATGTCCTGGTCGGCAACGACTCTGGTCCGCGTCATTTGGCTTCAGCACTGGATGTACCTACCGTAACATTGTTTGGTCCAGAGCATCCGCTGGAATGGCATCCTTATCCGCAGGATAAGCACCCGATGCTGTTTATTGAGCCACTCGCCTGCCGCACGGGCAGTGCTCCGGGGTCGCCCCCTTGGTGTGCGCTCAATGAATGTGTGGCTGAAGCCCACCAGTGCATGACTCGCACTTCAGTTGAAGACGTTCTTTCCCAATGCCTAAGGCTAAAACGTGAGTTCGTCCGCACATAAAATTTCTGGATTCACGATTATTCGAAATGGGATTGAGTATGGATACCCATTTGAAGAGTCTTGGAGATCAGTATTGCCCTGGGTAGATGAGTTCGTGATCGCAGTCGGCGCTTCAACCGACGAAACACGGGCATCAGCAGGGAAGTTTCAAGCTGAGTTTCCTGAAAAAGTCGTCTTGATTGACACCGTTTGGCCTATGGACGACTCAGCACAGCTTGCTGGGGGAAAAATTCTTTCAGCCCAGACCAATATCGCGCTCAACGCGTGCTCAAATGATTGGTGTCTCTACTTGCAGGGGGATGAAGTACTTCATGAAGCAGATCAACCTCTGTTGGTGCAGACCCTGCACAACGCGTGCACCGCAAAGGAGATAGAAGCGATCGTATTTCAATACATCCATTTCTACGGGGACTACCAGACCGAACAATACTCGCGCAGTGCTTACCGTAGGGAAGTACGAATGGTACGAAAGAGTGCCAGAGCAGTCAGTGTCGGCGATGCACAAAGTTTTCGACATGCGAATGGACGAAAGTTGAACGCGTTTCTCACACGGGCACGTATCTTCCATTACGGTTGGGTTAAGCAGCAGGACACGATGCGGGTTAAGACCCAAGCACTGGACCAGCTGTACCATGGACTCGAGACAGCGGTCGCTGGAGATGCGTACAAATATAAACGATTTTGGGGCTTACGTGCCTTTCGTGGCACGCATCCCAAGGCTATGCATCAACGTGTAGCCGATTCAGTTTCGCTTGTTGATTTAGCAAAAGCACCTTTCGTCTTTGCACCGCGCGACCTAATCAAAGTAGCGTTAGATTTGTTGGAGCGCCTGACCGGGTGGCGCCCCTTTGAATACAAAAGCTACAGGCTGGTAACAAAAGGAGACTCCAAGAGTGAACGTCCTTGTCATTGATAACGGCATGATGAAGCCACGTTTTGGAGCCAAGTCGATTGTATTTTGGTTGCTTCAGTCATGGAAAAAGCCAGAACCGCTTCATATTACGGTTCGGCGCGGACCAGATCTCGATCTCCCAAAGGATCCAAAAATTTTTGATCGCATCGTGATCTCGGGCTCCGCTATGTCCTGTATGGATACACCGCCTTGGGTGGATGCGCTGGATGCATTTTTAGTCAGCCTTATTCAGCAAAAGGTGCCCACTCTTGGCATTTGTTACGGGCATCAAAGCATCGCGCGCGCTATGGACCGTCTTGAAGGACGGACCCCCCGCTTAAGTCGATCATCCACTCCTGAACTCGGTTGGACGAAAGTTAAACTTCATTCGGATTCGGTCCTGTTTGAAGGTATGAAGAGTAAATCGTTTTATACATATTCTCAGCACTTTGAGGAAATCACCGAGATCCCCGCTGGTTTTCGGTCCTTAGCGAGTTCCGAGCGTTGTCAAATTCAAGCCTACGAAGTTGAGGGGCTGCCGATCTTCGGGATTCAATTTCATCCTGAGTACCGGGTCCATGAGACAGAAAAATTTTTTGAAATGCATAGATCTCGGGGGAATGGTCCACTTTTGATGGAACCGAATCGTAGTGCAGAGTTATATGACGTGCGAGTCCCAGAAATTATCTTCGGCAACTTCTTGGAGAAAATTGGAAAATCCTAAGCGTTTTGCAGTTCCACTTTTAAAGTTTGTGGCGGTAGCTGCACTCTTTTACTTTTTGCAAAAACGCGGTCTGATTTCACAAGGCGCTTTCGCTGCCGTTGTCGATAACCAGCCGATCTGTGCGGCGATCGTCGTTTTATTGATTATAAATACGCTCTTAGGCACTTGGCGTTGGAAGATGTTGCTCGCTGCTCAGGGGATTGTTCTGGGTTGGTCGAAAGTACTTCATCTCAACCTCATCGGTGCTTTTTTTAATATTGCCCTGCCTGGGGCGGTGAGTGGTGATGTCGTTAAGGCTGTACTCGTAGTGAGGGTTGCAGAGGGTAGACGTTCCAATGCCTTTGGAAGCATCCTTATAGATCGCATCTTAGGCATGAGTGCGTTAGTCGCAGTGGCTTGTATGGCGACACTCTTAAACGTGATTGATAGCCATGGGTTTCAATTTCCGCGGTCTCTTCTGGCATCAATACTTTTCTCTGGACTCGGTGTGATTGGATTTTTTTCCTACGTTTTGTCTCACCGTAAATCGGACCCCTTGGGCAAGATGTTTCACGCTTTTGCACACCGGTTTCCAAAGATGGGATCTCTTGCTCGTGTGTACCAATCTATCCTTTCCTTTCGGGAGGAACGTAGAACTCTGGTCAGGGCGGCGGCAATTTCTCTATTGATTCACGCAATTTTGGTGTCGATTGCGTTTTTGGTCGCGACTGTGTTGGCGCCCGCGCCCCCTTCTCTTGGGTTACTTGCGATCATTGTGCCGGTAGGGATGTTGTTTACCGCCATTCCCATTCTTCCGGCCGGTATTGGCACAGGGCATGCGGCATTTTATTTTCTGTTTCAGATGGTTGGTCTTGATATTGGCGTGGACGTTTTTAACTGGATTGTCCTGACCCAGGTCGTGGTGGGTGTATTGGGTGGGGTGATATACGTGCTTCGTCCCGTTAAAGTCGGCACGGTTGTTGAACATTCATCTGGTGATGGACACCAGCCCCAATAACCAAAACCAAATCTTACGCGCGTCGCAAACCGAGGCCCTTAAGGCTTTAGCAGATCACCAACACGTTCTTCTCATTGCGCCCACTGGATCGGGCAAGACTCTTGTCTTTGAGCTGCATGCTCGCCAATTTGACCGCGTGATTGCTGTTGTTCCACTCGTGGCACTCGCTCGCCAATTGGCGCAAAACCTAGCAAACAAGGGCTTTGAGACGATTGAGGGTTTTGGTGGCAGCGCTAGGTCGCCGGCAAAGGGTGAGAAAGGAATCTGGATCGTGAGTCCGGAGGTCCTGTCCAATCGGTTAGAAGTCACTCGAAGATGGCTGCCAGAATTTCTCTTTGTCGATGAAGCCCACTGTGTTTGGGACTGGGCCGACGACTTTCGGCCCGAATTTTTGTCCGTTTTTGACGTGTGTCAGTTGTCATCGCTTCGTTCTTCATATTGGGCGACCGCTACTATCCCTAGCTTAGGGGTTCGGTTTTTACGTGAGGGCCTGGAAAATCTACCTCTCCACATTGTTGGACAATTTTCCGTTCCGTCCTCGATTCAGATTCGAGTGATGCATGAGTCGCTGCATAAAAGATTAGGCCGAGTGAGGGAAGTCCTCAGTACAGACGCGAAGGATGCATGTGTGATTTTTGTCTCTACTCGCCAATTGGCGGAGCGTGTCTACAGCGCTCTCCAAGCCGAATATTCTTCTACTGCTTACTACCACGCAGGGTTGAGTCCAGAGGAACGTAAGGCCATTGAATCAAACTTTAGATCACGGAAGACGCGCTTCATGATCGCTACCTCAGCTTTTGGAATGGGTATGGATATTTCGCATTTACGTCATGGGATCATCTTGCAACCGACTGTTTCTTTACTTGCATTGGCACAGGCGATCGGGCGAGTCGGGAGGACGGGGGATTCTGCAAAAGTCTACGCCTTTTGGGATTCCGATGATTTCGGCCGCCTCAGTTGGATAGCGGAGGGCTCGGAACGACGAGGCCGGATGCTCGCGGAGGCCGAGGCTTGGTACCGGTCCCGCGCTTGCAAGATCCATATTCTAGAGAAGTATTTTGACTCCAAATCGCCAGATTCTCAGGGGAACTGCGGACGTTGCTCTGGCTGTGCTAATATCTCTCATTAGAGGGAATGATATTGTGATTTGGTTATTGATTACGCTCACACAGTGTTTTGCAGAGAACCCCTTTTTAGATTCAGCGTGCCGAATAGACATGGACTCCCATTGTTCCAAAATAGAACAAAAATCGACTGAGAAAGTATTTCAGTGTTTGAGCGAAAAAGAGAAAGAGCTCACCTCTGACTGCCAGCATTCCAAAGAATATATTAAACAAAAAATTAAGCAGCGTATGAGTGAAAAGGCTGCAGCAAAGTCCAATGGCAGTTGATCTAGGGACGACTTCGCATGCCGAACTCATTCAGCAAGCCAGACAAGGGAATAGGGCGGCACTCGCACGACTGATCTCCAAAATTGAGCGCCGAAGTCTCGATACCGAAGAGCTGATCAGTGCACTCTTTTCGCATACTGGGACAGCGAAAGTGTGGGGATTCACAGGCCCGCCCGGTGCCGGAAAATCTACCGCAGTGGACCAGGTGATTCACATTTTACGCGCGCGGGGACATTCTGTTGCGGTAGTTGCAATCGATCCATCCAGCCCATTTACCGGTGGGGCAATTCTTGGAGATCGCATTCGCATGCAGCAGCATGCTTCTGATTCTGGGGTATATATTCGAAGCCTTGCGACTCGGGGTCGCCACGGAGGTTTATCTCACGCGACTAAAGAAGTCGTTATGGCCTTAGACGCAACGGGTTTTGACTTCATTCTCGTTGAAACAGCAGGAGTGGGTCAGACGGAACTCGATATTCTCAAGTTGGCGCACACTGTATGTGTTTTGCTCGTTCCAGAAAGTGGAGACAGCATTCAAGTGATGAAGGCTGGACTTATGGAAATCGCGGATGTTTTCGCAGTCAATAAAGCGGATCGTCCTGAGGCAGACAAACTCGTGCGTGAGCTCATGCTCATGATTGGCCTGGCGGAGAACAAGTCGCGTCGGGGATACACACCGCCAGTCCTAAAAATGGAAGCGGTTCGTAGTCAAGGGGTGGAGGCTTTGGTCGACGCGTGCTTAAGTCATGGAAAACATATTCTGGAATCAGGACTCTTGGCTGAGAAACAGACAGAATTTTTAGCCGAAGAAGTTTTTGATGTTCTATCTGAACAGCTCAGGATTTCTTTCGCAGCATCGATGACTTCCGCCAGTGGACAGGAGCTTCTTAAGGAACTACTCGCAAAGCGGCTCTCGCCCTATCAGGTAGCTAACGCGCTTTCTGGCCGATTGGCATGATCCCCGCATGAATGCTCCCCAAAAAGGAGCATTGTATGTCAAAGAAACTTTCATTCTTAGGGTTACTACTTCCTTGTCTGCTTTTTGGGTGTGGTTCGAAGCGCAACCAAAGCCTAGTGGATGTCGTTCAGGATCAAGGACAACAGCAGGTATCAGAGGAAAATCCTGCAAAGTTTACCGCGCGTGCCGGATCGCGGACCGAAGAGCTGCCAGGAACTGCACGCACCCTGATCCTTCCAAGTAGCGCGTCTGGCGTAGAGCTGTCCGGACTAGATTCGAAGGGAAACCCACTCGCGCCCGTTCAAGTCCAAGGGGCAGTGGGCACGGTCACCGATGGTATTCCTCTGTGGAAAAAGCAAATTCCAAATCTCATTCTCAATTGGGTTCCTGGCTTAATCGCAGCTCAGTTAGCGCCGCCCAATATCGGGCCCGAGGTGCAAGCTGAAGGAGCGCTTCAACGCGTAGTGCTGGGACGGCTTGCTCTACAGCGCAATCAATCAGGGAAAACTTTTAATTTTTCTTTCGGCACTGAAGCGATCGGTACTGCACGCCCTTTCATCAGGAGACAAACGGTGACTGTAGGGAATCAAGGATGTGGAGGAAGCGTCACTCAGTCCGAAGGTGCAAGTGACGAGGTGTTTCCGGTCTATCCAGAATTTATAGAAACAGATCAAAACAATGCCTATTTCAACGTTTATGCGAAGCTCGATCAGGAGGAGTTAAGTCTTTTGAGGCCGCAAGAGCGCACAACCCAAACTGTCGAAGTCACCGATTGTCAGTCTTACTGCTCTCGTGTCCGCACGAACCAAGCGTTCAGCATGCCAACATTCACGGGTGAGGTTCAAATAGCTGTGGGCACAGAATATAGCTGCCTCCCAGATTCAAACTGCCGCATACGCCCAAGTTTATTGGTGCCTAGTGTTTGGGAAACGCGTCCAGTGTCGTCTCCCTTCTTCACCTGTATCCAAAATTCTACCGAGCACGTGAATCCACATACTCTTTCTGAAACGGAATCTGTGACTCAAATTGAGCTCTCTCCGACCGTCGGGGAAGCAAAAGTGCGGGTCTTGCCTGCGGATGTGAACGGAAATGATGCATCTGTAGGGGTGATGGGCTCCCTGATGCAGTTTCCAGTCACACAAGTGCCCCCAGTTGCGGAATGACGGCAATTCGGATTGACAAAGGCGGATCCGACAGAAAAACATGGGTACCTATCGAAAAGAGAAAAGGCTGAAGTAGCTCAGTTGGTAGAGCAGCTGTTTTGTAAACAGCAGGTCATCGGTTCGAATCCGATCTTCAGCTCCATGTTTCTTTAGGTATTTTGTGTGGAGAGGTTCCGGAGCGGTCAAACGGACCAGACTGTAAATCTGGCGGCGTCAGCCTTCGAAGGTTCGATTCCTTCCCTCTCCACCATTATTTTGTCGGGCGGGAGTAGCTCAATTGGCTAGAGTATCAGCCTTCCAAGCTGAGGGTTGCGGGTTCGAGACCCGTCTCCCGCTCCACTTTAAACAGAGTGGATTGTGTTAGTTAACGAAAGTGGTAGCGCTCTTGTAGCTCAGCGGTAGAGCACTCCCTTGGTAAGGGAGAGGTCACGGGTTCAAGTCCCGTCAAGAGCTCCACTTCGGCTATAGCATTTGGTTCACTGTTTGGTGTATTCTTCGGCCCTGAATCACTCTCTCGCTGGTTTTGAGTGAAATTCCGAAACGCGACCCAAATCGCGAGTCGGAAAAATTGTTCGTCATTTTTTGTCACTGGAATTTGTCATCGGAAAGGGATGGTAGGTATATGTCGAAAGAAAAGTTTGAGCGGAATAAGCCCCATTGCAACATTGGAACGATCGGCCACGTCGATCACGGAAAAACAACGCTGACTTCTGCGATTACGAAAGTTTTAGCTAAAGCAGGCCGCGCAAAAGCCATGGACTATGCGAGCATTGATAAATCCCCAGAAGAAAAAGAGCGCGGGATTACGATCAATACAACGCACGTTGAGTACGAGACTGAAAAACGTCACTACGCTCACGTGGACTGTCCTGGTCACGCTGACTATGTGAAGAACATGATCACAGGTGCTGCTCAAATGGACGGCGCTATTCTTGTTGTTTCTGCAGCAGACGGTCCAATGCCGCAAACACGTGAACACATTCTTCTTGCTCGCCAAGTCGGTGTTCCAGCGATTGTTGTTTTCTTGAACAAGTGCGACATGGTCGATGACCCGGATCTGATCGAGCTCGTCGAAGAAGAAGTGAAAGATCTTCTGAAAAAATACAGTTTCCCTGCAGACACAATCCCATTCATCCGCGGTTCAGCTTTGAAAGCTTCCGAAGGTGATGCTGGTGATCTTGGCGAAAAAGCAATCATGAAGCTTATGGACGCAGTAGACGCAGCGATCCCACAGCCAACTCGTGCTTTGGATCGTCCATTCTTGATGCCGGTTGAAGACGTTTTCTCGATCTCTGGTCGTGGAACCGTTGTTACAGGCCGTATTGAGCGCGGCGTTCTGCGTGTCAATGATGAGATCGAAATCATCGGTCTTCGCCCAACGACAAAAACTGTCGTTACCGGGATTGAGATGTTCCGTAAGTTGTTGGATTCCGGCGAAGCTGGCGACAACATCGGCGCACTTCTTCGTGGTACTAAAAAAGAAGACGTGGAACGTGGCCAAGTTCTTGCGAAGCCAGGTTCGATCACTCCGCACAAAAAATTCAAAGGTGCTGCTTACATCCTCACAAAAGAGGAAGGTGGCCGTCACACTCCATTCTTTAAAGGTTATCGCCCACAGTTTTACTTCCGTACAACGGACGTGACTGGTGTTGTCACTCTTCCAGAGAACGTAGAAATGGTAATGCCTGGGGACAACATTTCGATGGAAGTTGAACTCATCACTCCTATCGCGATGGAAAAGGAACTACGTTTTGCTATCCGTGAGGGCGGCAGAACTGTAGGCGCAGGTGTTGTTTCGGAAATCATCGAGTAACTCTGAAACTTAGATTTTTGGAGGCCGGTGCTGGAGAGTTTCTCCGCCCCGGCCTCTCTTTTGGAGGTCGGTAGCTCCAACGGTAGAGCAGCGGATTCCAAATCCGCGGGTTGTGGGTTCGAATCCCTCCCGGCCTGCCAGAAAGGGATCAAGAAGTGGAAAATCAGCGTCAAAAGTGGGTTAATCTCATTTTCCTCGGTTGCGGTGCTCTTGTTGGGCTCGTTTTCTTCGTGGGTTTAACAAAGATTTTTGCTGCCTATGGACTGGAAGTCCGGATCCGCAGGTCAGACTTAGTCGTGAGAGGAGCGGCCCTTGCGGCGGCTCTCATTACTGGATTTGGGCTTTATTTCAACGATCGTTCAAATGCCTTTATGAATGAGGTCGTACTTGAAATGGGGCGTGTGACCTGGCCCACTCGGCAAGACACGACTCGGGCGACTTTCCTTGTTGTGATTATGGTGATGATTTCCGGTGTTGTCCTTGGTGGCTTTGATTCGCTCATGACCTGGGTCATGCAGCAGATTTTCTAGATAAAGGTGGCTTGCAATGTCTGACGTATCGAATACCGCAGAAACAGCAGCAACTGGACACGAAATGTCGTGGTACGTGGTTCACACGTACAGTGGCTACGAGCATAAGGTGAAGCTCTCTTTAGAGGAGCGCATCAGGAACAACAAAAAAGAGGCATTCTTTACTGAGGTCGTCGTCCCAGAAGAGAACGTAGTCGAGTTGGTGAAGGGTCAGAAGCGCACCACGAAGCGTCGTTTCTTCCCCGGCTATATCCTCGTCAAGATGCATCTCACCGATGAGACTTGGCACATTGTAAAGAATACTCCGAAGGTAACGGGATTCGTTGGAGATAAGCTTCGCCCACACCCAGTTCCAGAATCCGAAATTCAGAAAATGACGAACCGGATTGTGGAAGGGCAAGCTAAGCCGCGTCCAAAAGTCTCCTTCCAAGAGGGAGAAAGCGTTAAGGTAGTGGATGGTCCGTTTGCTAACTTTAGCGGTTTAGTTGAAGAAGTGAATCAGGACAAAGGTAAAGTAAAGGTATTGGTAAGTATTTTTGGTCGATCAACACCGGTTGAACTCGACTTCATTCAGGTTGAAAAGACCTGAGTAAAACACTAGAATAGGGCACTTATGGCAAAGAAAGTTACAGGTCAGATTAAACTCCAAATTCCAGGCGGTGGTGCAAACCCCGCTCCCCCTGTTGGTCCAGCGCTCGGTCAGCGCGGTGTTAACATCATGGAGTTTTGTAAGGCATTCAACGCAAAAACGCAGGATCAAAAAGGGATGACGATTCCGGTGATTATCACTGTGTATTCGGATCGTTCTTTTACGTTCATAACAAAAACTCCTCCTGCTGCTGTGCTGTTGATTAAAGCGGCAAAGATCGAAAAGGGATCAGGCGAGCCAAACAAGAAAAAAGTAGGTTCTGTCACAAAGAAGCAGCTTGAAGAGATTGCGCGTTTGAAAATGCCAGATCTTAACGCAGGTTCTGTTGAAACAGCGATGCACTCGATCGAAGGAACTGCAAAGAGCTGCGGAATTACGATTCAAGGTTAATAAAATTTTTTGGGAGCTTTCAGGCATGGGGCCTGGAGCGTTTGCACCAAGAGGGAGAGAAGATGGCAGTTGAAAGAACCCCTGGCGTGGGCGGCAAGAAATATCGTGCTGCGGCAACTCAGGTTGATCGTTTAAAACAATACACAGTCAAAGAAGCCTTGGAATTAGCCTGCAAGCTATCCTTCGCGAAATTCGATGAAACCATCGATTTGGCCTTCAATCTCGGTGTTGATACCAAACAAGGTGATCAGCAAGTCCGCGGCGCAGTCGTTCTGCCCCACGGAACCGGTAAGTCGGTTCGTATCGCGGTTGTTGCAAAAGGGGACAAGGCTAAAGAAGCTGTCGCCGCTGGTGCAGACATCGTCGGTTCGGATGACCTTATTGAGCGGATCCAAGGGGGATTTCTTGATTTCGATAAGTTAATCGCGACTCCTGACATGATGGTTGCGATCTCTAAAGTCGGTAAGATTCTTGGTCCTAAAGATTTGATGCCGAACCCAAAGCTCGGCACTGTGACGGTTGATTTGTCAAAAGCGATCAATGAACAGCGCAAGGGTAAGGTTGAATACCGCGCAGAGAAAGCCGGTATCGTTCACGTGAAGATTGGCAAGAAGTCATTCGGTCCGGACAAACTCAAGGACAACTTTAGTGCGGTTATGTCCGCAGTGTTGCGTGCAAAACCACAAACCTCCAAAGGCAACTATGTGAAGTCAGTCACTCTGTCTTCAACGATGGGCCCAGGACTTCGCCTCGACATCTCGGACGCTGTGTCGTTCGGTGCAGCGTGATTGTAGAAAGGACTTAACGATGGAAAAGGCAACAAAAGTAAAATTAGCGGAAGAGCTAAAAACAAAATTCTCGAAAGCCTCAGTCGCAATTTTTGCTGACTACAAGGGGTTGAAGGCTTCAGAGGCGGATGATTTCCGACGTGCTCTTCGCTCACAGAAATGTGAAGTGAAGGTTCTTAAGAACAATATCGGCCGCTTGATTACAAAAGATGGTTCGTTAGGGGCGGATGCTCAAGGCGTGATGGATCGGCTAGTGGGGCCGACACTTGTAGCGTTCTCTTATGGCGATCCTGCTGCGACGGCTAAAGTGATCAATCAATTCGCGAAGGATCACGAGGCACTCAAAATTAAAGAGAGTCTCTTTGGGAAAACGCTTCTTCGGTCGGCTGAAGTCACTCAGCTTGCTGATCTTCCCTCAAGAGAAGTTCTCTTGGCTCAGCTTCTTGGCGTACTCAATGGTCCAGCCAAGAGCTTTGTCAGTGTATTAGCTGCGGTACCCCGCGGTTTCGTGACGGTGTTGTCTCAGATTGAGAAGAAGAAGTCGGAGTCTGCTCCTGCAGTAGAGGCCGGAACTGAAGCTCCTTAGTCCTGAGGAAAATTTCGTTCAATTCAGCGGATGGTAGGATGCCGGAAGCAAAATTTTAAGGTTTGGCCGAGAGGAAGCACGGTTCAAACCTTTGGAAGGTAGAAAAAAATGTCTGCAGTAACAAAAGAACAAGTTGTGTCGTTTATCGAAACCATGTCCGTATTGGATCTTTCCAAACTCGTAAAAGAGCTTGAAGAGAAATTCGGCGTATCAGCAGCTGCCCCAGCAGCAATGATGATGGCTGGCCCAGCAGCAGGCGCTGCAGCGGCAGAGCAAACCGAGTTCACAGTCATGTTGACCTCCGGTGGCGATAACAAAATCAACGTGATTAAAGAAGTGCGTGCGATCACAGGCCTTGGCTTGAAAGAAGCTAAAGACCTAGTCGAAGGCGCACCAAAGGCAGTTAAAGAAGGCATCGCAAAGAAAGATGCTGAAGAGATCGTGAAGAAACTTGCTGCTGCCGGCGGCAAAGCTGAACTGAAATAGGTCATTGACCTCTCTCAGTTGTTCTTCATTTAAATAGTTTTTGTGGGGCGTGGGGCCAGGTTCTGGCTTCACGCCTAACGCACTTTGATCGCTCGCATGATCGTGTCCGTCCTAAGGAGAAGCAATGATCGCACCTTTTACAGAAGGCCAACGCGTCCGTAGAGAATTTTCGAAGATCAAAACCCCGATCGAGATCCCGAATCTCATCGACTTGCAGCGACGCTCCTATGACAAGTTTCTGCAAGCGGACGTTCCGCCGGAAAAGCGCGCGAACATCGGGCTCCAAGCCGTATTTAAGTCCATCTTTCCTATCGAGGACTTTGATAAGACTGCTGCTCTTGAGTACGAGTCTTACAATCTTGAGACTCCAAAGTACGACGTGCAAGAGTGCCGTCAGCGGGGCATGACCTATGCTGCGCCTCTAAAAATTACTGTTCGTTTGATTGTGTATGAAGTCGATGAAGCAAGCGGCAACCGCAGCATTCGCGACATCAAAGAACAAGAAGTCTACATGGGCGAGATCCCTCTCATGACTGAGAGTGGTTCCTTTATTATTAACGGTACTGAGCGAGTTATCGTTTCTCAGCTCCATCGCTCACCAGGGGTTATCTTTACCCACGATCACGGGAAGACCCACTCGTCTGGGAAGATTCTTTACTCGGCTCGTATCATTCCTCACCGTGGATCTTGGCTCGATTTTGAGTTCGATCACAAAGACCTTGTTTACGCCCGTATTGATCGCAAGAGAAAACTTCCTGCGACAACACTGCTCAAGGCCCTTGGACTTACCGTCACTGAAATCTTGGCTCATTTCTACAAAACTGAGCACATCCAGATTGAAGCCGATGGCAAAGGGGCACGCTTCTTTAAGGTCGTAGACCTCGACATTCTCGCAGGTCAGCGTGCTGAAGAGGACATCCTTGATCCTAAGACTAAGGAAGTCATCGTTAAGAAGAACCGTAAGTTCACGAAGCAGGTCCTTGCCCGTGTTGCTGAAGCCAACATTAAGCGCATTGAAGTGCCGATGGAAGCAGTCGTTGGTCGGGTAATCTGTGAAGACCACGTGGATCAGAAGACCGGCGAGGTTCTTTGCGAAGCTAACGAGGACCTTACTGAAACCAAGCTTAAGGATCTGATCGTCAAGAAAGTCAAAGAAGTGAAGGTAATCTATACCGACAACCTCACTAACGGATCTTTCGTGCGTGATACGTTGCTCATCGACAAGATCAACAGCCCCGAAGAGGCATTGATCGACATCTACAAACGCATGCGACCAGGTGATCCACCGACGCTCGATGCTTCAAAAGTCTTGTGGGAAAATCTGTTCTTCAATACAGACCGTTACGATCTTTCGATCGTTGGCCGTTTGAAGTTGAACTACAAATTCCCAAATAATACTAAAAGCAAGGATTCCACTGTTCTTACGAAAGAAGACGTGCTGAGCACCTTGTTCTATCTCTGTGAACTGAACAACGGCCGCGGGACGATCGATGATATCGATCACCTCGGGAACCGTCGTGTTCGTGCAGTGGGCGAACTCGTAGAGAACCAGTTCCGTATCGGCCTTGTGCGTATGGAGCGCGCGGTTAAAGAGCGAATGGGCATTCAAGAAATTGAAACGCTCATGCCGCACGACCTCATCAACCAGAAACCAGTGTCTGCGGTGGTGAAAGAGTTCTTCGGTTCTAGCCAATTGTCGCAGTTCATGGACCAGACCAATCCATTGTCAGAAGTGACTCACAAACGTCGTCTTTCTGCCCTTGGACCCGGTGGTCTGACTCGTGATCGCGCAGGCTTTGAAGTCCGCGACGTTCACTCGACTCACTATGGTCGGATTTGTCCGATCGAGACTCCTGAAGGACCAAACATCGGCTTGATCGCCAGTCTTTCAACCTTTGCTCGCGTGAACGAGTTTGGATTTATCGAAACCCCATATCGCGTGATCCGGGACCGTAAGGTTTCAAATGAAATCAACTTCTTCACCGCAACCGAAGAAGAAAACAAGATCATCGCTCAAGCAAACGCCGAGGCTCTTGGTAAAAAGTCCTTCGACGGTGAGTTCGCTCCTGCCCGTAAAAAAGGCGAATTTGCGATGGTGAACCCGGACGATATCGAGCTGATGGACGTTTCTGCCAATCAGTTGGTGTCTATCGCCGCTTCCCTGATTCCATTTCTTGAACATGACGACGCTAACCGCGCACTCATGGGCTCGAACATGCAGCGTCAAGCTGTGCCTCTGCTTCGGTCGAAGGCTCCGTTCATCGGGACCGGGATCGAACGCGTTGTTGCCCGCGACAGCGGTCATGTCATCGTCGCCAAGCACGATGGTGAAGTGAGCCTTGTCGACGGCGGCAAGATTGTCGTTCGCAGGACCGATGACTTTAGCGAAGATGAATCAGGCGTAGATATTTACAACCTGACGAAGTACCAACGTTCGAACCAAAACACCTGCATCAATCAGCGCGTGGTTGTTCACGTTGGAGCGAAAGTTTCTGCCGGCGACGTTCTGGCAGACGGTCCAAGCACAGATGCTGGCGAATTGGCTCTTGGCCAAAACATCCTCGTTGCTCTGATGCCATGGGGCGGATACAACTTCGAGGATTCGATCCTGATCTCTGAGCGTTTGATCAAGGATGACACTTTTACTTCGATCCACATCGAAGAATATGAATGTGTTGCCCGCGATACGAAGCTCGGGAAAGAAGAGATCACCCGCGATATTCCAAACGTTGGCGAAGAGGCACTGAAAGACCTCGACGAGAGCGGGATCATTCGCATCGGTGCCGAAGTGAAACCTGGCGACATTCTTGTCGGTAAGGTGACACCTAAGGGTGAAACGCAACTTTCTCCTGAAGAGAAGCTCTTAAGAGCGATCTTCGGCGAAAAAGCCGGCGACGTGCGGGATACATCTCTTCGCGCTTCATCTGGTGTTTACGGAACCATCATCAATGCGCAAGTGTTTGCACGTGAAGGCACTGAGCTTGATGATCGATCCAAACAGATCCTTGAAGACGCGGTAGCAAAAATCCGCCGCGATGAGAAAATTGAGGTTGATGCTGTCAAAAGGACAGCTCTGGACCGTGCGATTAAGGCTCTTGAAGGTTCCGCAACTACGGGAAAGTTGCTTTCTGAAGATGGATCCGAAGAGCTTCTAGCCAAGGGTCAAAAACTGGATGCTGCCGCAATCGAAGGAATTCCTTTCGAGCTGATCGGCTTCATCCCAGTGAAGAGCGACCTCGAAGCCGAAGTCACCCAAGTCATGAAGACAGCAAAACAGCGCATCGAAGCGATTCGTTTTGTGTTCCGTGAAAAGACTGAAAAATTAAAGCGTGGGGACGAACTTGCTCCAGGCGTGATCAAAATGGTGAAGGTGCAAATTGCGATCAAACGTAAGTTGCAAGTCGGCGATAAAATGGCCGGCCGTCACGGAAACAAAGGGGTGATCAGCCGAATCATGCCTCAGGAAGACATGCCGTATGCGGCAGACGGTCGCCCTGTGGATATGGTTCTGAACCCACTCGGTGTTCCATCCAGGATGAACATTGGTCAGTTGCTTGAAATCACGATGGGCTGGGCCGCTCGTGGTTTGGGTGACCAGATCACTGGCTTGGTGGAGCGTCAACAAGTCGAGCCTCTTCGTAAGCTGTTTAAGGCGACTTACACGGACAAGAGTGTTCAAGACTATTTGGCTAAAGCCTCAGACAAAGACGTTTTGGAAATGGCATCGCACCTGAAAGATGGTGTTCACTTTGCATCTCCTGTCTTTGATGGTGCTGATGAAGCTGACATTCACAACATGTTGAAACTTGCGGATCTTCCAAATCTTGGAAAGACCACCTTGTTTGACGGTGTGACGGGCGAACCTTTTGCTGAGGAAGTGACGATCGGCATTATGTACATGCTGAAACTCCACCACTTGGTCGAAGAAAAGATCCATGCGCGAAGCATCGGGCCATACAGCCTCGTGACCCAACAACCACTCGGCGGTAAAGCGCAGTTTGGGGGCCAGCGTCTTGGAGAGATGGAAGTCTGGGCACTTGAAGCCTACGGTGCAGCTTATGCACTTCAGGAATTCCTCACTGTGAAGTCGGATGACGTCACAGGTAGGAACCGGATGTATGAAGCGATCGTAAAAGGCGAACAGATCCTAGAACCAGGCTTGCCTGAGTCCTTCAACGTATTAGTCAAAGAACTTCAGAGCTTAGCGCTCAACGTCGAACTCATTGAGTCCGATGAAACTAAAGAACTAAAAGCAGATCTGCTCTAAGGGGACACGATGAAAGATCTATTGAACTTTTTCGATAAGCCGAAAGATCCGCTGTCCTTCCGCGGTATTCGCATCTCGCTCGCATCACCGGAAAAAATCCGTGAATGGAGCTTTGGCGAAGTGAAGAAGCCAGAAACCATCAACTACCGGACATTTAAGCCGGAACGTGACGGTCTCTTCTGCGCGAAGATCTTCGGACCAGTGAAGGATTACGAATGTAACTGCGGTAAGTACAAGCGCATGAAACACCGCGGTGTTGTGTGCGAAAAGTGCGGTGTTGAAGTCATTCAATCCAAAGTTCGCCGTGAACGTCTTGGGCACATCGAACTCGCTACTCCAGTTGCACACATCTGGTTCTTGCGCTCCTTGCCTTCTCGGATCGGCGCTCTCTTAGACCTGAGCCTTAAAGATCTTGAAAAGGTTCTTTATTGCGAAGCCTATGTCCTGATCGATGCCGGTAATACTGGCCTCGAAGTGGGCACGGTGCTTTCGGAAGAAAAGTACAACCAACTCATCAAAGAAACCGCCATTTTCCAAGCCGGCTTGGGCGGTGAAGCGATTCGTGAGTTGCTGAAGAAGATCGACCTCGAGCTTCTCGGACGCCAATTGCGGCGAGATCTTAAGGAAACCGTATCTGAAGCTCAGCGCACGAAGCTTACAAAACGTCTGACCGTTGTTGAGTCCCTGAAAACCAGCGGAACCAATCGCCCTGAGTGGATGATGCTGGATGTGATTCCTGTGATTCCACCGGAACTACGTCCGCTCGTGCCACTTGATGGTGGTCGGTTTGCGACTTCCGATCTCAACGACCTCTACCGTCGCGTGATCAACAGGAACAACCGTCTTCGCCGTCTCGTGGAGCTCAATGCTCCAGAGATCATCATCCGCAACGAGAAGCGCATGCTTCAAGAAGCGGTAGATGCACTCTTCGACAACGGTCGTCGCGGAAAGGTATTCACTGGTCCTAACAAGCGTCCATTGCGCTCCCTCTCTGACATGCTCAAAGGGAAGCAGGGCCGTTTCCGTCAGAACTTACTAGGAAAACGCGTCGACTATTCGGGTCGTTCCGTAATCGTCGTTGGACCTGAATTGAGACTCCATCAATGCGGTCTTCCAAAGGTGATGGCACTTGAGCTCTTTAAGCCGTTCATCTACAGCAAGTTGATCGAGTACGGATTCGTCACCACGATCAAATCTGCTAAGAAGATGGTCGAGCTTCAACGCCAAGAAGTTTGGGATATCTTGGAAGAAGTGGTTAAAGAACACCCAGTGCTCTTGAACCGCGCTCCAACGCTTCACCGCCTTGGGATTCAAGCATTTGAACCAGTACTCATCGAAGGGAAAGCAATTCAGCTTCACCCGCTCGTTTGTACGGCATTCAATGCTGACTTCGACGGTGACCAAATGGCCGTGCACGTACCTCTCTCGATCGAAGCTCAGATCGAAGCACGCGTACTCATGATGTCCACGAACAACATTCTTTCCCCAGCACACGGAAAGCCGATCATCGTTCCATCTCAAGATATTGTTCTTGGGATGTATTACATGACGCGCGAACGTCCGTTTGCTCGTGGCGAAGGCAAGATTTTCTCTAACGTCAATGAAGTGCGATTCGCATTCGAAAGTGGCGTTGTAGATCTTCAAGCAAAAATTAAATGCCGTATCGCAGGCGTATTAGCGGAGACCACAGTTGGTCGTGCGTTGCTCAGCGATATCGTTCCTGAGGAAATCGAATTCAAAGCTTACAATAAAGTTTTGGGTAAGAAGGAACTCGCCGAATTGATCGATATCTGTTTCCGTAAAACCGGAAATAAGAAAACGGTCCTTCTTGCTGACAACATCATGCAGACGGGTTTCCGTCAGGCGATGAAAGCAGGGATTTCGATCTCGATCCACGACATGATGATACCGAACGAGAAAAAACAACTCGTTGATGCCGCCTACGCGCAGGTTCAAGAAATTGAGAACCAATACGTAGAGGGTCTGATCACTGATGGCGAGCGCTACAACAAGGTGATCGATATTTGGGCGCAAACTGGGGAAAAAGTCACCAATGCGATGATGAAGAACTTGTCGACGCAGACTTATACCGCACCAGAAGGATGGGCAGGAAAAGAGAAGACCGTCGTAGGTCCTGCTTTTAACTCCATCTTTATTATGGCGGACTCCGGAGCTCGGGGCTCGAACGCACAAATCCGGCAGCTTGCTGGGATGCGCGGCTTGATGGCGAAACCATCCGGCGAGATTATCGAAACACCGATTATCGCAAACTTCCGCGAAGGGCTATCTGTTCTTCAGTATTTCGTATCCACTCACGGAGCACGTAAAGGCTTGGCCGATACCGCTCTGAAGACAGCGAACTCGGGTTACCTGACGCGCCGTCTTGTGGACGTTGCTCAGGACGTGATCGTGACCGAAGTTGATTGCGGTACTAAAGATGGCATCGAAGTCGGCGCGTTGATCGAAGGCGGGGAAGTGATTGAATCACTTGCAATCCGTGCCTTAGGTCGCGTCACACTCGAAGACATCCTAGATCCTGTGAACTCAGTGGTTCTTGTTCCTGCGACGACAGAGCTGGATGAAGCTCTCGTTCGTAAGATCGAAGATGCTGGTGTTGACCGCTTGAAGATTCGCTCGGTACTGACTTGCCGCACACGTTGGGGTATTTGCTCCAAGTGTTACGGCCGTGACTTAGGTCGCGGACGTGAGGCAAGCATCGGTGAAGCAGTCGGTGTGATCGCTGCCCAATCGATCGGAGAACCAGGAACTCAGCTCACGATGCGTACCTTCCACATCGGTGGTGCAGCATCCAGAAGTGCTGAACAATCTAACCTTCAGGCGAAAACCAAAGGCACGATTAAGTTCCATAACGTAACGACAGTCAAAAACCGCGAGGGTTTCTTGATCGTCATGACCCGGAACGGTGAACTTTCCGTCTACGATCAAACCAACCGTGAAAGAGAGCGTTACCAGCTTGTTTACGGCGCAAAACTTCTACTGAAAGAAAATGATTCAGTAGAACGCGGAACCTTGATTGCCGAATGGGATCCATATTCCACTCCAATGATTAGCGAAGTCGGCGGAACTGTCGCATTCGATGATCTTGAAGAGGGTGTGACCATGACTGAACAGTTTGATGCTGTTACCGGTCTCTCCCATAAAGTCATCATTGAGTCCAAATCGACTGACAAGCGTCCGAAGTTGTTGATCATGGATGCTAAAGGCAATCCAATCGTCATTCCTGGATCACAACGTGTTGCACGTTACATGCTCCCAGTCGGCGCTAACCTTGTGGTCAGCGACGGCAGTGAGCTGAAGCCTGGGGATGTGATCGCAAAGATTCACCGTGAAACTTCGAAAACGAAGGACATCACGGGGGGCTTGCCTCGCGTCGCGGAACTCTTTGAAGCTCGTAAACCGAAGGATTCAGCAGTTGTTACGGAAATCGATGGCGTCGTCTCATTCGGGAAAGACACCAAAGGGAAACGTAAGATTGTGGTTACCCCAGAAGGTGGCGAAGCTCGCGAATATCTCATCGGTAAAGGCCGTCACTTGGCTGTGAACGAAGGGGATTATCTCAAAGCGGGTGAGCCGTTGATGGATGGCCCAGTCAATCCACACGATATTCTTCGCGTACTAGGTGACAAGGCTCTTGCGAAATACCTCGTGGATGAAGTTCAAGAGGTCTATCGTCTTCAAGGCGTCCGCATTAACGACAAGCACATTGAAACGATCGTTCGTCAGATGTTGCGTAAGGTGAAGGTCAGAGACGTCGGCGATACTCGCTTCTTGAGTGGTGAACAAGTAGACCGTTGGACTCTTGAAGCCGAGAACGATCGTATCCGCGCAGGTGGTGGCACGGCGTGTACGGTTGAGCCTCTTCTCTTAGGGATCACAAAAGCCAGCTTGACCACGGAGAGCTTCATTTCGGCTGCATCCTTCCAGGAAACGACAAAGGTGCTCACCGAGGCTGCAATCTCTGGGAAGACGGATTACCTAAAAGGTCTCAAAGAGAACGTCATCATGGGTCGCTTGATTCCAGCTGGAACCGGGTTGGCTAAATACCGTAACCTCGTTGCGAAAGTGACTGAGGATGCCGGGATTTCTGATTCGATGGCTTCAACAATTACAGAAGGCACACAGGCCACTTTGTAGTATTATATTTACGAACCTTCGGGATCTGAGCTTCTCTCTTCCCGAAGGTTCAAAATTTTTCTCAGGTTAGGGCGATTAGCTCAGTTGGTAGAGCAGGATGTTTACACCGTCAAGGTCGGGAGTTCGAGCCTCTCATCGCCCACCATTCAACCCCAAAATCGAACTTTGTGTAGAAAACAAATTCTTGAATGATTCCAAGGGGGAGGCCAACGCCTCCCCCTTTCTCATTTGTTCAGATCCCGCATAGAACATCAGCTTCAGTCCTGACTTAAACACGACCGCCTTGTGAATGAGCGCCTGAATGATCCTGCGTTTGGACTCAAAGCCGATGATGAGTGGTTCCTGACTCATCGTGTGCGCGAGGCTATTGAGGAGCTTCGCATACCGGTCCGGCGTGACGGGTTCATGGGTTGGAGTCTCCCGTAGACTGGCCAGGACCTCCTCCTCCAAGCGCACCTTTGCCTCCTGAAGTCGTTTCATTTCCGCGTAGATCGCATCCGTCGGAATTCCTTCCGGTAGTTCGGCCAACCGTTCCGCAAGGACACGAAGCTTTAATGTTGTGGCATCTCGCTCCTTTTCAATGCGCGAGGTGTGCTTTCTTTCTGGTGACTGGTCGTTCAGAGCTTGGATCGCCTGAAGCATTCGGTGTCTGTTTTCACCTTTTAGGAGATCCAAGATTTCATTCCAGGTGCGTTCTTCGATCTTCTTCGCGGGTATGCGGTGAGTTGCACACTTCGGAGATTTCACGGCTAGAGTACTTTCGCGCCTGATCTGGGTGGAGTGTTCGTAATAGCCAATCTTCTTTCCGCTTTCACTCGTAGCCGTCCTTCCGATCAGGACCTGCCCGCATTGCTCGCAGTACACAAGCGCCGAAAGGAGATACGGATACCGATTCCGCATATTCGGGTGGGTGATCGGAACTGCGGCAAGGATCTGATTCGCGTGTTCAAAGGTCTTTTGATCGATGATGGGCGTCCATGCGCCCTTCACTTCTTTGAAACCTTCCTTCGTCTTAAAACGCCGGATTCCAATGTAGTGCTGGTTGATGATGAGGCGTCTTAGGTTATCGGATACGAAGTGTTTTAGCCTCGGACGGAAGGTGCGTCTAGGATTGCTTCCACAGTAAGGGATGCCGCTTTCATTGAGCCAGCGCGCGGCACTCGTTAAGGTTCCTTGGATGATCACCGCCTGAAAGGCTGCGCGAACGGACGCTGCTTCTTCCTCGCAGATTCGCAGGCATCCGCGATTCTCTGGGTCCACCTCATATCCCAACGGGATAACGCCCCCATTCCAAAGCCCCCGTTTTGCGCGGGCTTCAAAGTTCGCCGACACGCGTTCAGAGGTTTGCTTCCGTTCAAACTGAGCGAAGTTCGCTATCTGATAGAGCATCATTTCGCCCGCAGCAGTAGAGGTGTCGAAGTTTTCCCGTAGGCTTAAGAACCCACACCGATTCGCCTGCAAGAATTCCCAGAGTTCCGAAAAGTCCTTAGTGGAGCGGGTGAGTCGGGACAGCTCGCTCACCATCAGCATATTGATCTTCCCTGACTCAATGTCGTCTAATAGCCGTCTGAGTTCTGAACGGTTCATGTCCTTTCCGGATTTACCCGCGTCGCAGTAGACGCCGATCTTATGCCACTGCATTACGTCAGAACTACGCATCTGAAGGGCAAAGTTTAAACGCTCTTCCTGATTCTTGATCGATCCCTCTGGATTCTCCGCCTGTTCTTCCGTCGAAACCCGAATATAGAATGCTGCGCGAATCTCATTCGTCTTTTGCAGTGCTCGCTTGTTTGGAGCCCTACGCTGCTTTCTGAATATGCTCTTCTCCATCGATCGCTCCTTTTTCTTCCGCGCAATGCGCAGAAAGGCCCTGGTTTGATGTCTCGTTTTTTTGGATCAGGGAATGATTTCGATTCGAGCAAGACGTATGGATACACGTCTCGCCATGGAGCTGGTTCAATAAGCTATATAGCCGGAATTTTTCAAGAAAGATGTCGCGTGCTTTTTAGGCAGCGGATTGTTCGGCATTTTGGAGTGATTCCCTCATTTCTTTTGTTGGATTTAATTGAACTTCAGATACGTGATTCCATT